>NZ_JAULSC010000004.1 GCF_030518195.1 Nocardioides cremeus | reverse complement strand
CCGCAGGCTCCATTCGACCCTGGGAAACATCCCGCCCGTCGAGTACGAGCAAGCCCACTACGCTGCTCTCAACCGAGAGCCGCACCCCGTATAGGAACGGCCGAGAACCTGGGGCGCTTCACCGGGCCTCCTCGGGCCAACCGGGCATCATCTGCTTGGGACGTCCGAGGTCGGTGATGGCGAAGGAGATGTCGATGTCCTTCTCGGCCTGCTCGACGACACGGACGGCGCACACCGACCACGAGTAGGCGTCGAGACCGACGATGAGGGAGCCGCGCACGGCGTCCTCGATGTCGGTGCCCTTGAGCAGCACATCGAGGTTGTTGGTGTCCATCCACACCAGTTGTCCCGGACGGGTGGGGACGTTGATGGAGAACCCCCCGTCGGGTGCACTGGTGGCGCTGGCGCGGGTGCGGGCCTTCCCGGTGAGTTGGCTGTCGGTGTAGCGGTCCCGGAGCCAGCGACGCCACGTGCTCTCGGAGGGGAGGTTCTCCTCGGTCCAGTCCTTGCCGAAGCGCAACCGGGCACGGCGCTGCACTTCGACCCACAGGGTGGACTTGGTGACGGTGGACTTGCCGCGCTGGTTCTCCACCACGTCCTCGGTGATTTCGGCGATGACCTCGGGCATGCGGTAGCGACCCGGTGAGCGGCGGTGCTTGCGACCGTCGACGGCACCTTCGAACGCGATGCCAAGTTCGATGCGGCGGGCAAGGCGGCGCATGGTGCCGACGCTCATCTTCTCGCCGAGCAAGGCGTACGCCTCGTGGTCAAGTTCCTCGGCCTTGGCCTTGTACCGGTCCTTGAGCCACCGGCTGGGGTCATACTGGGGCTTGGGTTCGCCGGGCAGCGCCATGTTGGGCTCTCCGGAGCGGTAGCCGGTGAGGACCTCGTTGACGTGTGCGATGCGGCGCAAGACCAGTGCCCGCTCGGTCTCGGGCAGGTACTTCACCAAGTCAACCGGGGCAGGGCGCTGGCCTCGGATGCTCAGGCCGGGGTGCTCAACGAGGTCTTCGAGGCTCATCTTGGTGAGCACGCCATCGGCGTCCACGATGGTGACGGAGCCTTCGATGATGTCGGCCTCGTGCATCTGGTGCCACTGGCCGTGCAGATAGAACTCCGCGCCCGGCGCGGGACGGAACCCGGCGGTCACGAGCGGACCTCCCGTCCGGGGAGCGCGACCAGCGAATGGTCTTCGAGGGGCACCGCGAGGTCGATGCTGACCTGCCGCTCCCAGATGAGCCGCTGCAGCACGGCGCGACCCATGATGGGTGAGGACAGGGCAGCGCACACGTCGGCGAAGGGCGTCGGTCCCCGGCGGTCGAGGAAGTCGAGGATGTCGTCGGTGTAACCGAGATGGTCGGGGGTGTCGCTGTGCGCGGAGATGGTGTCGATGATGGTGAACGCCGGGGTCGGGTAGCCGACGACCAGGGCGTGGTCCCAACCCCTGCTCATCGCCAGTTCCCCGACGGCGGTGCAGTCGTCGAGAAGCGGGTCCCGGACTAGGTGAGCGGGCCGCGTGTTGACGATGACGATGTTGCCGTCGGTGACGACGAGGAAGTCGGGGGTGTGGTTGCGTTCGCGGACGCCGTCGTGCCACGTCAGGGTGAATGGTTGGCTGTAGATGTTGCTGGCTCCGTGGAAGTCCAGCGCGCACAACAACTTGCGCTCGAAGAGCGACTCGTGGGCGTGCAACCGTCCGGTGGCTTCCATGAACCGAAGTCCGGCGCGGGCGGTCTTGTTCTTGTGCCACGAGTTCACCCGGATGGGGTCACCGGCGAACAGGTCAGCCTCGCCAACACTGGCGGCAGAGGCGGTGTAGTCGTTCTTGCCGTGGCGGTAAGTCACCAACCAGCGGTGGGTCCAGCCGGGCGTGAGCGCGGCTGCCAGTGCGGGTGAGGGTGGCGGCACGTCGCGGCGGATGGTGAGGTCGTGCCAGCCTGCGTCGGCGGACCAGACCGGCGGACCGGCGGGCGGGGCCTTGTAGCGGCTGAGCGGTGCGTGGCGGCGCGTCGTGTCGCGCAGGGCAGGGCTAGGGCTTGTGATGGACACCGGTGCTCCAACGGCAGGGACGGACAGGGTGCGCGTAACCCCGCCGTGAAGCAGGGTCAGGCGCGGGTTCTGTGGGTCCTGGTCGCTGTCGGTGTCGGCACTGTCATCACTCCGGTCTGGGTCGTCGGCCCGGCTCCTGTCGTCGAACTTGTGTTCGATTTCGGTCAGGGTAGCGTCCGGGCCGCTGGTGCTGTCAAGAGTGCTGTCATCGAGATTCCGCGCGGTCCACTCGATGGTCCCCCCGGCGGAGGAGTGGATGGTCGTGTGGCCGGTCGAGTCGGTCCTAGGGGGGATAGCGGCTGGGCGGCGCGGGCCGGTGAGGGCGGGGTGTTCGTTCGTCATGGTGGGTTCTCGTGAGCCGTTGGGACGCCGGTGGGCGTGGACGGCGGTGGCTTTCTGCGTGTGGCGGGCTGGGTGGCTGGCTGGCTGGAACTGGCTTAGTGGTCGAGCAGGTGCAGGAGGTCGCGTTCGAGGACGGACTCCCACTAGCCGTCCGGGGTGTAGAGCCGGGCGTTGGCGAGGTCATCGAGTGGGAGGTAGCGCACTCCCTCGAAGGTGTCGGGCCACAACCGTGCTCCATCGGCGAGGACGCTGGTGATGTCGCCGGTCAGATGCTCGTCACTGAGCCGGGCGTAGTGGACGAGGTCGAGGAAGACGCCGTGCTTGGTGCCCCAGCCGAGGACGGTCAGTTCGTCGCCGTCGGCGTTGAAGTAGTCGAGCGGGTCGAGTGCGAAGGCGTCCGTGGTCGGCAGCATGGCGAAGTAGACCGCCAACAGGTGGCCGAGCCGGAACCGAAGCCAACCGGCAGGGCCGGGCGTGGGGCAAGTGGCGATGAGTTGGGCGACATAGTCGCCGCGCTGAGCGTCATTGAGGTCGTGCACCTCGCCAGTGACGGCCCTCAGGACCTCGCACACTATGGCGTCGGTGATGAGATTTTCGACGAGGCCCCGGCTGAACGTCGGACGGAACAGTCGCAGTTCGGTCAGCATCTCGGCGTGCTGGCTCGCCGGACGGTCCGCGACGTGGGTCGCGACCTTGGCGTCTTCGGCGCTGATGTCAGCGGCGTACTGGTTAACCCAATAGGTCAGGGACTCGGCGGCATTGTTGTAGCCGTCGGTGTTGAAAACGGGTCCGGCGAACTGAATCGCGCAAGCGAGGTCAATGGGCGAGTCGGTGAATCGGGCGGCGGCAGGAATGTTCATGCCTCAAATCCTGAGGCTGTTTCCGTCCAGCTTCGATCCGCGAAATATGCCCTGTAGAGGCGCGCCGTGGCATTTGCTGCCCCGGCATATTTCGCCTATTGGCAGAACCGTTCCCCTGGTGCATGTGGCTGTAGACGCTCCGTCCAGCCGGACGGGTGAGAGCGGGTCGGGTTTCGCCGTGGCATGCGACGCCTCGGCATATTTTGCCGATTGACAGCGGAGCAAACCGGGAGGCGGGGTCCCCGGTGCCGGATCACGTGTCCGGCCATTCCCACCAGTCCGGTGCACTGATTCGCTTCTCGGCGACATCGAGAAACATTTGCACTTCGTGTTCCGGCGGAAGTGCGTCAGGAAGAATTCGCATCAACGTAGCGATGTCAGCGGTCGTGAGATTTGCTCGACCGCACAGCCGCGCGTTCCACCTCTTTTGCGTGTCCGGTCGAGGGTCCAGCGCCGCCAGTTGTTCTTGCGTCATCATCTTGTCGCCGTCCTCGCCGTACTGGGCGAGGTTCTTGGCGGTGCGAACGTAGACGCAGATGGCGTTTTGCCATACGGCGGCGCGGAACTTCGCCACCTCGACGCGGTCGTTGCCTCTCGGCGGCAGCCACTCGCGCTTCTTCACATTCAGTTGGCCGAAAGCGTCGGGCGGATTGCACCACTTCTGAGGCCCGGTGGGCTGCTTGGTTCGACGGGGCGCGCCTGTTGTCGTCACAGCCGCCGACCTTAGATGTTGACAGCACGTATGTGGCTGCTTATGGGCGTGTGGGTCGGCGCGCATTGACCAACTCCGGTTCGTAAAGCGCCAGCGCGCGGTTGGCTGCTCACCGACAGCACCTGCGACCACGACTTGCATCCGGGACCTAGGTACAGGTTTACGCTCGGGACATCACCGAACCACTGTCCGTCCTCGACGTCGGCGGCGTCGCGGTTGCACCTACCGCCAGCCCGGTGGGGTAGACAGCGCGGCCCCTGAGCCCGTGGCTAGACCCCGGAGCGCAAGCCGCACTGTGGCCCGAGCCGCCTGTCAGCACGGCTCGGGCCACCCCGGCCACCCGACCAGCCGGTGCGCCAGCCAACATCGCACCGACCGGACCAGCGTCGACAGCATCCGGCCATGCGATTCCAAGCGCAAGGGCCCATGGCCCGACCGGCACCAAAACGCGGCCATTCGGGAACCTGCCAAGCGTCCCGAGCCAAAACGCGTCCGAGTGCCGTGCCGATAGGAAACACGCAGCGCCGAGGCACCCCTGCGCGAACCGCTGCACCCGACGGCTACACCCCGCTAGGGTCGCCTGACCAGCATCAAGCGACCCACCCGAACCGTCGATAAGCCAGACGCGAGACCATACGAACAGCAAGCCCGACCGAGACGAGGGGCCATCAGATGACACGCGACGAGCAGGCGATGAGCCGCTTCGACGCGACCGTCTGGGATCTCGCCCAGACCGGCGACCTATCGCCGCTGGGTGACATCGTCCGGTCCGCCCAGGGCAAGCCTCAGGAGCACACCGTCTTCGAGACGCTCATCGTCGAAGACGCGAACCCCATCGAGGCGATCCGCCCGGCCAAGGACGGGCACTGCACCATCAAGTCCCTCGGTGCCGTCACCGTCATGCACGTCAACGACCACCGTGGCCCCTTCACCGTCAGCGCATGGCCCACCGCCTACGACGGCGTCTTCCACCTCGTCGGCGGCGTGCCCGCCGCCGACCCCCGCTGGAGCACCGTGGGCGGCTGGATCAGCAACGCGGCCCCCAACGTGGTCCGCTGCTTCCTCGACCACGACGACTTCACCGACATCGGCACCGCCCTGTCCGAACACGCCGAAGTCGAAGTCCAACGCCTCACCGGTCGGATGCGCACCGGGCACTCCTCCTACGGGCGGTCCTTCCCGGCACTCGCAGGCGACGACCTGCGCCCCGACCACCACGAAATCATCGGCGAGGCCGAACGGCACGGCGCAGCCGTCCGCACCATGCACCTTCACGTCGGCAACGTGGTCGACGTGGCAATCCGCCGCCAAGCCGGAGCCACCCTCGTCCACGGCGACTTCGACGTGTTCGAATCCAGCATCCTCAACCGGCTCGCCCTCGCCGCCCACAACCGACGCGAACTCATGTCGAACCGCCAGCGCGTGGTCAACCAGGCACCCAAGCGGCCCATCCAGATCCGGCTCGCCAGCCCCACCTTCCTCGACGCCCAGGCCACCGGCGAGGTCCTCAAAGAACTCGACATCGCCGCCAACCACGTCGCCTACGCCGTCATGCACCGCAACCCCTACCTGCACGTGGCACTGACCGACGAAACCGACGGCTCCAACTACGACCTGTTCATCACCCGGCCCGACACCATCGAACTTCACCCCGGCTTTCGTGCCAGCCTCGGCTCCCTCACTCGCCTCTCACAGGTCCTCGGCGACCGCTTCGAGGCCGTCGCGCTCGGCGAAGAGCCCGCCCCCGGACCCCTGTCCTTCTACGACCTCGTCGACTCCTACGCGGACTGACACAAGCGATCAGACGGGTCACACGGTCAATGTCGAAGAATCCGGAGGATCCGCGCGCCGCCGTGCAACGGCTCATGCGCGAGTACGAGACCTACGACCAAGCAGTCGACGTCGTCTCGGCCTTCGAGTTCCTCTTCACTCTTCCCAAAGACATGGCCGCCACCGTCCAACACTTCGAACGGTTCCCCAAGATCCCCACCGGTGCATCCGACCCGGACACACCCGACCTCACCGTCCTCTTCACCGACGGCACCGCCCTTGTCGGCGAAGTCGCCCGACTCTCATTGCAGCCGAAGAGCGTGGACTCCGCCTGCGACCAACTACTGCGCTACAACAACCTCACGAGGGTGCACGACGCCGCAGGGTTCGCCAACGTCACCGACGTCGACGTCGTGTTGTTCGTGCCGCTCGACATCGGCCCCGACGCCGTCGACCGCATCATCTACGAGCGCATGCTCGACTCGACCCACCCCTACAAGCCCTCGAAGGCACCCTGCATCGTCCAGTTCGCCCGTGACCCCGACCGGTACATGTTCCAGCGAATCAACGACGCCAAGAACGGCAGCATCGACGGCCACGGGCGCGAACCTCACTTGGGCGCTCGCATCCGCAAGATCAACGTCCCGGCCTCCGGCTTCACCGCCATCAAAGCCACATCAAAGTTCATGAACGACCCCATCAAGCCGCTCTACCTCGCCGTCATCCTCTACACGCAGGTCTGGCCCACCGAACAGAAGGGCAAGGTCGCAGAGACCCGCGTGACCCCCGCAGAAACTGCCCGGACCCTGCAGAAGTTGTACCGGGCAGGAACGGCCAACGATGTCCGCAGCACCATGGCGCTACTGATCTCCGCCGGGCTCGCCGTGGACAACAAGGACGGCACCTACACCGTCGCGAAGTCACCGCGCGCCAAGGGCGAACACGACCTTGCCCGGATCATCGCCCAACGCTCAGCCGACCGAGCAAAGCCACTCGTGCGACCCTCGCGTACCGCCGCCACTGCGCTCTCAAACCAACTCGCCCTCTTCGACTGACCGTGATACACAAGGGAGGACCGTTGCGCTGGTGGCGGACCCGCGAACCGACCGCTGCTCAACTGAAGTGACCAACACGGCCAAGCACTGCTCAACTAAAGTGACCAAGAAGCGCAGTGGTGCTCATGTGTGATGACAAGCCGCTGCGCACAGTGACCACCCGTCCGCTCATCGCGGCAGCCGCGCTGCTCAACTGAAGTGAAAGGTCACACCCGGCTCACTTGAGCAGCTTGCTCATCCGCCGGTCGGCCAGCGGCTTGCCGCCGGTCTGGCAGGTGGGGCAGTACTGCAGGCTCGAGTCGGCGAACGAGACCTCGCGCACCGTGTCTCCGCAGACGGGGCACGCCTGACCGGTGCGCCCGTGCACCGCGAGGTTCGTCTTCTTCTCGCTCTTCAGCTCGCTGGCCGCCAGCCCCCGGGAGCGGTCGACCGCGGCGCCGAGGGTCTCGCGCAGGGCGTCGTAGAGGACGGTGAGCTCGTCGTCGTCGAGCGAGGAGGCCGGCTTGTACGGCGACATCCGCGCCGCGTGCAGGATCTCGTCGGAGTAGGCGTTGCCGATGCCGGCGATGGTGCCCTGGTGGCGCAGCACCCCCTTGAGCTGCTTGCGGCCCTCGGCCTGCAGGATCTCGCCGAGCCGCTCGCGGGTGAAGTCCTCGCTGAGCGGGTCGGGGCCCAGGCTGGCGATGCCGGGCACCTCCTGCGGGTCGCGCACTACGTACATCGCCAGGCTCTTGCGGGTGCCGGCCTCGGTGACGTCGAGGCCGGTCTCGTCGTCGAGCACGATGCGGGCGGCGATCGTCGACTTCGGGCTGGGCTTCGGCGGGGTGGCCGGCACCTCGTCGCGCCAGCGCACCCAGCCGGCCCGGGCCAGGTGCATCACCAGGTGGGTGCCCGACAGGTCGATGTCGAGGAACTTGCCGTGGCGGGAGACGCCGTCGACCAGCACGCCCTCGAGCGCGCCCAGCGGCGGGTCGAAGGTCTTCAGCGCGCTGAACTGCGCGAGGTGGACCTTGGTGAACGCACGCCCGGCCAGCCGGCCCCCCAGGTCGAGGGCCAGCGCCTCCACCTCGGGCAGCTCCGGCACGCCCCCACTCTAGGACGCGGGCCGGAGGCAGGTGGGGCTACGACTCGCTAGCGATGTATGCCGCGAGGACTAGAGATCCCGATACCGTCCGATCGTGGACCCCGTGCGCAACCCCTACGCCCCCGGCGCCGGCCAGCGACCGCCCGAGCTGGCCGGCCGTGACGAGCAGCTGCGCGCCTTCGACGTCGTGCTCGAGCGGGTCGCCCGCGGGCGACCCGAGCGCTCGCTGGTGCTGACCGGGCTGCGCGGGGTCGGCAAGACGGTGCTGCTCAACGCGCTGCGTTCGGCCGCCGTACGCCGCGGCTGGGGCACCGGCAAGCTCGAGGCGCGCCCCGACCAGGGGCTGCGGCGTCCGCTGTCGAGCGCGCTGCACCAGGCGATCCGCGAGCTGGGCCACCCCGAGCAGGACCAGGTCGACCAGGTGCTCGCGGTGCTGCGCGCCTTCGCGCAGCGCGAGGCCGGCGCCGACGCCAAGCTCAAGGACCGGTGGAGCCCGGGCATCGACGTGCCCGCCGCCCGGGGCCGCGCCGACTCCGGCGACATCGAGATCGACCTCGTCGAGCTGCTCACCGACGTGGGCGGCCTGGCCTCCGACGTCGGCAAGGGCGTGGGTGTCTTCATCGACGAGATGCAGGACCTCGGGCCCGCCGACGTCTCGGCGCTCTGCGCGGCCTGCCACGAGATCAGCCAGTCGGGCCTGCCGTTGATCGTCGTCGGCGCGGGCCTGCCGCACCTGCCCGCGGTGCTCAGCGCCAGCAAGTCGTACTCCGAGCGGCTCTTCAGCTACCAGCGCATCGACCGGCTCTCCCGCGACGCCGCCGACCGGGCGCTGTGCGCGCCGGCCGCCGAGGAGGACGCCGAGTTCACCGACGACGGCCTGGCCGCGATGTACGCCGCCACCGGCGGCTACCCCTACTTCATCCAGGCCTACGGCAAGGCGGTCTGGGACCACGCGCCCCGCTCGCCGATCAGCGCCGACGACGTCGCCGTGGCCGCGCCCGAGGCCGAGCGCGAGCTGGCCGTCGGCTTCTTCGGCTCCCGCTACGAGCGCGCGACGCCGGGGGAGCGCGACTACCTCTGCGCGATGGCCGACGCCGCCGC
Source organism: Nocardioides cremeus (assembly GCF_030518195.1). Classification (GTDB taxonomy): domain Bacteria; phylum Actinomycetota; class Actinomycetes; order Propionibacteriales; family Nocardioidaceae; genus Nocardioides; species Nocardioides cremeus. The sequence continues at coordinate 267,734 of NZ_JAULSC010000004.1, read as the reverse complement.
CGACCTCGGCGAGGACCCGGTCGGCGCGGTCGCCACCGCCGACGTCGCCGCCGTGCTGGGCAAGAAGCCCCAGTCGCTCTCTCCGGCCCGCGACGCCCTGCTCAAGAAGGGGCTCATCTACTCCGGCGAACGCGGCCGGATTGCCTTCACCGTCCCCCACTTCGGCCGCTACCTGCGCGACCACGCCGACCCGGCCTGAATCTCCCATCCACCCGGCCCGTACTTCGCGCCCACCCGGCCCGTACTTCGCGCTGACCCGGCCCGGATCTCCCGCTGAGGGCACGGGGGTCGTGGTCCGGGTCGTGGTCCGGGTCGTGGGTCGAGTGGTGGTCCGTGGACGCGCCCTGACGCGTCCCTGGGCACACGACCCAAGCCACGACCCAAGCCACGACCCAAGCCACGACCCAGACCACGACCCGAGCCACGACCCGCACCCCTCCGGGGGAGTGGGCGCCGGAGGTGCCGTGGCAGCGTCGGGGACATGACCTCCCACGACCCCGCCGACCACTCCATGGGCCCCACCGACGACGCCCGGCGCCACGAGCCCGACCGGGGCGCGGGGCTGGCCGACCAGGAGGCCGAGCCGACCGTGGAGCTGCAGCGGGTGCTGCGCAGCGTCGGGGACGAGCTGTCCGGGCGGCCCGAGGACGAGGTGCTCGCCGAGCTGCACCGGCGCCTGCCCGAGGGGTCGCGACCGCCCGAGGCCAACCTGCGTGCCGCGGCCACCGCGATCAGCGAGGGGCGGCGCGAGGACGGCAGCCGCTGACTCGTGCTCGCCCCATCGGGCGAGGTGCGCCATGATCGCCGCATGAGGCCGCAGGTCCTTGCCCACCGTGGCGCCAGCCACGACCACGCCGAGCACACGCTGGGGGCCTACATCGCCGCGCTCGACGACGGCGCCCAGGGTCTCGAGTGCGACGTGCGGCTGACCGCCGACGGACACCTGGTCTGCGTGCACGACCGCGACCTGCGGCGTACGGCGGCCACGCGCGGCACCGTGTCGACGATGGACCTGGCCGACCTCTCCGAGCTCGACTTCGCCACCTGGAAGCACCCGTGGGCCGAGCTCGACGACGAGCGCCCCGACGTCGACGAGGAGCACGGCAAGGTCCTGACCCTGCGCAAGCTCTTCGAGGTCGCCGCCGACTACGACCGCCGCGTCGAGCTCGCGGTCGAGACCAAGCACCCCACCCGCTACGGCGGGCTCGTCGAGCAGCGGGTCGTCGAGCTGCTCGACGACTTCGGCTGGACCGCCCCCGGTGGGCCCGCACGGGTGATGAGCTTCTCGTGGCAGGCCCTGCGCCGCGTACGCCGCCGCGCCCCCGACGTGCGGGTGGTCCAGCTGGTCGACCAGATGGCCGCCTGGCCGCTGGTGCGCCGCAGCGTGGGCCGCGACTGGATCCTGGGCCCGGGCATCCAGGAGCTGCGCGAGCACCCGCGCACCGCGCGCCGCATCGCCGACAGCGGCCACGAGGTGCACGTGTGGACCGTCAACACCCGCAGCGACCTCGAGCTGTGCCTCGAGCTGGGCGTCAGCGCCGTGATCAGCGACCGGCCGGCCTACGTGTTGCAGCTGCTCGACGACCTCGGGGTCCACTAGCCGTCCGCGGGCCCGGTAGGTTCACGCCCATGGCGAAGAAGTCCCGCACCAAGGCCCGCGACCAGCGCTCGACCGAGTCCACCCCCGGCGAGGTCGGCCCCCGCCAGCCCTGCCCCTGCGGCTCGGGCAAGCGCTACAAGGCCTGCCACGGCGCGCCCGGCGGCGGCGCCGACGCGTTCGTGAACCGTCCTTTCGAGGGCCTGCCCTCCGAGTGCGACATCATCGCGCTGCGCGAGCTGGTGCCCGCCGGCACCGCCCCGCTGACCCTCGACCCCTCGGTGGAGGGCTCCGACCGCAAGGTCACCCTCTGCTCGCTGCTGCCGATGGCGGCGCCCGCGATGGTGCGCGAGAGCGGCGAGATCTGGCTGGGCCTGCAGGTCCAGCACTCCTTCGGCGACCCCGCCCGCGACCTGGGTGCCGTGCTGACGAAGGCGCTGGCCGCCGCGGAGGCCGGCGAGACCGGCGTGGTGGGCCTCACCGACGCCCCCGGCGCCGGTCCCCGGCTCCAGGACCTGGTGACCGGCGACGAGCTCGACGTCACCGTCCACGAGGGCTTCGACTACTGGATCGCCGACGTCGAGGACAAGGACTCGATGGCCGGCGCGCTCGACCAGGCCAACGAGGCGGCCTACCCGACGGCCCGGCTGACCCAGGTGGAGGCGGCGTACTGGACCAACGTCGGCACCAAGGAGCACCTGCGCTGGGTGATGCCCGAGCCCGAGGACCAGCTGCTCGACGCCCTGGCCCGCCTGCACGCCGCCGGCAAGGACGACATCGCCCCCGGCTCGCGGCTGGTCGGCATGTTCCGCGCCCACGGACTGCTGGCCCCGGTGTGGGACCTGCCGGTCGGCACCGGCCCCGAGGCGCTCGAGGACCCGGCCGCGCAGTTCGCCGCCGACCTGGCCGCCGCGCTGGCCGACGAGTCGCCGCTGAGCGCCGAGGAGCGCGCCGCGCGCTCCGGGCTGGCGAACCGCCAGGTCACCATCCGCTGACGGGTCAGGCCCGGCGCAGCACCCACGGCTGCAGCCGGGAGTAGCCCTTGACCGACGCCCGCTGCGGGCGCCGGAACGCGTACGACGCCCGGTCGCGCTCCGCGTCGAGCGCGACCAGGCGCTCGTGGGCGCGCTCGTCGACCAGCACCGTGCCGGGCCGGGCCAGCGAGGTCAGCCGGGCCGCGATGTTGACGGTGGGGCCCAGCACGTCGCCCAGGCGCAGCACCACGTCGCCGTAGGCGACCCCGGCGCGCACCGCGGGGAACCCATCGTCGGGGTCGTCGCCGCGGCGCAGCATCTCGAGGGCGATCTCGGCGGCGGTGGCGACGTCGTCGGCGACCAGGAGCACCTCGTCGCCGATGTTCTTGATGACCCGCCCGCCGCGCTCGACGACGACGCTGCTCGAGACGTGCTCGAACTCCTCGATCCAGGCCACCAGCTCGGCCTCGCGCAGCGACTTGGAGCGCGAGGTGAAGCCGACGATGTCGACGAAGCAGACCGCCTGCGGCAGCACCGTCTCACCGGGCGCGTCGGGGCCCGCGCTGGCCGCCTGGTCGCTGAGCGCCAGCAGCCGGCTCGACGCGCCGGCCAGGTGCCGCTTCCACGCGTAGGTCTGCAGTTGCTCGACGCGCGGCAGCACCTCGGCGACCAGCGCCGCCATCGCCTCCACCGTGCCAGCGGGGTCGGCAGGGTCACCGTCGGCACCGGCCTCACCGGCGGCGTGCTCGGCCGCGACCCGGGCCAGCAGCGTGGTCTGCCACTCGGCCAGGCGGGCGAAGGAGCGACCCCAGGTGCGCACCAGCGCGGCCTGCGAGTCCTGGCCCAGGACCCCCAGCCCGGTCAGCTCGGCGCTCAGGCGCAGCGCCTCGACGTCGGCCTCGGTGAACGCGACGTCGTCGTCGGCGGTCTCGGCGAAGCCCAGCAGCCGCCACAGCTCGCGGGCCAGCTCGAGGGGCACGCCGGCCCGCTCGCTGACCTCGATGCGGGTCAGGTGCGGGGCGTGGCCGAGCAGCAGCTGCTCGACGCGGTCGGCCGAGACCCCAGCCGAGACCCCCGTCGAGACCCCGGCCGGGGCTCCCGCCGGACCGTCGCCGGGCGGCGTACCGCCTCGCCCGGGCCCGGGCCCCTCGGGACCAGACGCCTCGGCCACCGGCTCAGGGGTGCTTCGCGCGGTCGGCCTCGAACCGCTCCTTGGCGACGTTGTCGAGCGCCTCGCCGAAGCTCGGCAGCTCGACGGCGAGCTTGTTGAGCGCCTCGGCGGTGAAGTGGATCAGCTCGAGCGGGCTGAGCGCCACGATGCTGGCGGTGCGCAGCGAGTGGTTGACGATCGCGGCCTCGCCCATGATGTCGCCGGGGCCGAGCTGGGCGATCTCCTCGCCGTGCTGGCGCACCGAGACGGTGCCCGACAAGATGATGTAGGCCTTGTCGGCGCCGGTGCGCTCCGAGATGGGCGCCCAGCCCTCGGGCAGGGTCACGCGGGTTCCTGCGGAGGAGATCTTGGCGATCTCCTCGGGGGTGAACGCACTGAAGAACGAGCCGGCCACGGGCACAACCTTTCGGGGTTCGGGGTCCCTCCCGCCGTGATCCTCGCGGACCCGTTGCGGGCTGGCAACCACCCGTCGCGAGCGTCACAGGGGCTCAGGTGGTGAAGGAACTGGCGCCGGCTCGCGCGGAACTGGCGCCGGCTCGCGCGGAACTGGCGCCGGCTCGCGCGGAACTGGCGCCGGCTCGGGGGTCAGAGCGGGTCGCGCACGATCGGGCAGCTCATGCACCGCGGGCCGCCCCGGCCCGAGCCGAGCTCGGAGCCGGCGATGCGGACCACCTCGATGCCGGCCTCCTCGAGCCGGTCGTTGGTCTCGTCGTTGCGCTCGTAGGCCACCGCCACCCGCGGCGCGAGGGCCAGGGTGTTGTTGCCGTCGTCCCACTGCTCGCGCTCGGCGGTGACCGGGTCGAGGCCGGTGTCGATGTGGTGCAGCTCGTCGATGCCCATCGCCTTGGCCGCGGCGACCAGGAACGGCTCGGCGCCCGAGACGTCGAGGCGCAGGGTGGACTCGTCGTCGGTGTCCTCGACCAGGGTGACGGTGTAGGCCTGCAGCGAGTCGGCGACGTTGGGGTACATCACGACCTTGTCGACGTCGACCAGCGTGCAGATCGTGTCGAGGTGCATGGTGGCCCGCTCCTGGGTGATCGGCACCGCCAGCACGGTGCGCGCGAGCCCCGCGTGGAAGACCTGGCGGGCGAAGCGCTCGACGCCGGCCGGGGTGGTGCGCTCGCCGACACCGACGGCGATGACGCCGGGGGCCAGCAGCAGCACGTCGCCGCCCTCGACGTGCTCGGAGTGCCAGCCGTGGATCTTGCGGGTGCCGCGGAAGCGCGGGTGCTCGGTGTAGATCAGCTCGGTCAGCTGGGTCTCGCGGGTGCGCGCGGGCATCGCCAGCGACGTCACCGCCACCCGGTCGCGCACCCACACGCTGGAGTCGCGGGTGAACAGCAGGTTGGGCAGCGGGTCGACCAGGAAGTCGTAGGGCGAGAGCAGCGAGGTGACCAGGCCGAAGCCGCCGCGCACCTCGTCGTTGCGGATGCCGGCCGTCAGGTACGACGTGAGCTCCTCGGGGCCGGCGTCCTTCAGGAACCGGCCCAGGTAGCTGCGCAGCGTGTCGCCGAGGTGCAGCCCCGACAGCGCGGCGGTGATGGCGTGGTTGCGCGCCATCTCGTCCTGCAGCGTCTCGGTCAGCAGCTCGGTCAGGTAGAGCACCTCGACGTCGCGGGCGCGCAGCGCGTCGGCGAAGGCGTCGTGCTCCTCCTGGGCGCGGGCCACCCACGGGATGCCGTCGAAGAGCAGGCGGTCGTTGTTGCGCGGGGTCAGCCGCTTCAGCTCGTTGCCGGGCCGGTGCAGCATGACGGTGCGCAGCCGGCCGACCTCGCTGTCGGCGCCGTGCGTGGGTCGGTCGGCGCTCGGGTGCGGGCTCGCAGTCATGGGCCACACCCTAGTGCCGTGGCCGGGCGGGGCGTCAGGCCAGGAGCTCGTACGTCGTCAGGGTGGCCAGCGCCAGGCAGACGCTCGCCCCGCCCCACATCAGCACGTGCACCGGCACCCGCCGGGTCAGCGCCCGGCCGACCAGCACCGCCAGGGCGCTGACCGTCAGCAGTGCGGCCAGGGCGCCCACGAAGACCGGCAGCACGGCGTCGAAGCGCGCGACCAGGGTGATGGTGAGCAGCTGGGACAGGTCGCCCCACTCGGCGGCGAAGAGCACCAGGAACGAGGCCAGCACCGCGCGCCAGCCGGTGGCCGGCGCGGCGCGCTCGAGGATCTCGGCGCCCTCGGACGCCTCGGCGTCGGCCTGACCGGTGTGGTCGGCACGGGCCTGGCGGGCCTCGCGCGCCAGCAGCGCGGCGCCGACCAGGAACATCACCGCGGCCAGCCCGCGCACCAGGTCGTCGGGCAGGAACGAGACCGCCCGGCCCAGCAGCACCGCCACGCCCGTCTGCACGGTGAAGGCCAGACCGACGCCGAGCCAGACCAGCAGCGGCCGGTAGCGGGTGCTGAGCACCAGCGTCGCCAGGAACGTCTTGTCGGGCAGCTCGACCAGGAAGATGGTGCCGAACGTGATGAGCAGGGCGCTCAGCTCCACCTGGGGTCCTCCTCGACCTGTCTCTCAGCGTGCGAACGGCCGATCTCCGGGCCGGTCACTCGCCCAGCGACCGGGCCGCGGCCTGCGCCTCGGCCAGCACGTCGCGCGCGGGGCGGCCCGTGGCCTGCGCCAGCGCCGCGACATCGTCCCACTCGGGCTGGGCGGTCACGACGTGGCCCCCGTGCCGCGAGACCTTGACCCGCACCTGCACCCCGTCGACCTCGACGGCCGCGACCTCGCGCTCGAGGGGCCGCTTGGTCACCGCGTGCTCGCGCAGCCCGATCGTGGAGGTCTGGGCGAAGACGACCGCCCGCACCCGCTCGGCCAGCCCCGGTCGCACCAGCACCGACAGGGTGTGGGCCGGGCGGCCCTTCTTCATCGTGATCGGGCTCAGCCACGCGTCGGCGGCACCCGCGGCCAGCAGCGCCTCCAGCACCCCGGGCCACAGCCGCGGGTCGAGGTCGTCGACGTTGGCCTCGACCACCAGCTCCTGCTCGGCGTCCTGGTGCTCGGCACCGCCCGGGGCAGCCCCGGCCAGCACCCGCACCACGTTGGCGTGCGTCCCGGGATCGCGCCCGCCCGCGCCGACCCCCACCGCGGCCACGGCCATGGCCGGCGGCGGGCCCCAGTCGTCGGCCAGGGCGACCAGCAGCGCCGCGCCGGTGGGCGTGCACAGCTCGGTCGGCGGCGCACCGGCCGGGCCCCCGTACGACGGGACCCCGCGCAGCAGCTCGACCACCGCCGGCACCGGAACCGGCAGCGAGCCGTGGGCGGCGTCGACGCGCCCCGAGCCGACGGCGACGGGGCTGACGACGACCGGGCCGCCGTGCAGGCCCAGCAGGTGGGTCAGGCCCGCGCAGACCCCGACGACGTCGGCGATCGAGTCGAGCGCGCCGACCTCGTGGAAGGCCACGTCGTCGGCCTCCTGGCCGTGCACGGCGGCCTCGGCCTCGGCCAGCCGGGCGAAGACGCCCAGCGCGGCGACGCGCACGCTCGCGTGCAGGTCGGCGGCGGCGAGCAGGCGGCGTACGTCGCGCCAGGTGCGGTGCGTGGAGCTGTCGGCGACCTCCACGTGGCAGCGGGTCGCGGCCAGGCCGGCGCGGTGGACGCCCTCGACCCGCAGCGTGACCGGCTCGGGCGAGACCGCGTCGACGGCGCCCTGCAGCACCTCCAGCGGCGCGCCGGCGCCGAGCAGGGCGCCCAGCAGCATGTCGCCGCTGGCGCCGGCGGTGGCGTCGACCCAGAGGCTCACGGCTGCTCCCGGGGCGGCTCGCCGGTGTCGCGTGGCCGGCTCTGGCGGGCGATCCGGGCGGCGAGCACGCCGGCGCCGTAGCCGTTGTCGATGTTGACCACCCCGATGCCGGGCGCGCAGCTGTTGAGCATGCCCAGCAGCGCCGAGACCCCGCCCAGCGAGGCGCCGTACCCGATGCTCGTCGGCACCGCGACCAGCGGCACGCCGACCAGCCCGCCGACGACCGACGGCAGCGCGCCCTCCATGCCGGCCACCACCACCAGCGCGTCGGCGGCCGCGAGCTCGTCGCGCACCGCGAGCAGGCGGTGCAGCCCCGCGACGCCGACGTCGTCGACGCGGCGGACACCCGCGCCGTGCGCGGCCACGCTCAGCGCGGCCTCAGCGGCGACCGGGGCGTCGGAGGTGCCGGCCGCCACGACCAGCACGAGCCCGTGCGGGGCGGGCAGCGGGCCCAGCGTGGCGGCCCGGGCGACCGGGTCGACCGTGGCCTCCGGCAGCTCTCGAGCCACCAGGTCGAGGGCCTCGGGGGCCAGCCTGGTCGCCAGCACCGCCCGGTCGGGGTGCTCGTGGTGCAGGGTGCGGAGCAGGGTGACCACCTGCTCGGGCCGCTTGCCCTGGCCGAGCACCACCTCGGGGTCGCCGGTGCGGGCGGCCCGGTCGACGTCGAGGCGGGCGAAGCCGAGGTCCTGGGTGCGGGGCTCGGTGGGGTCCACGGCGCCGAACCTACTCGTCTCGGCCTCGACTCGGTGTTGATGCAAGTTTCACGCTCCGGGGTTTCCGCTGACGGAGCCGGGGTATGGACCCCAGAACCGCCGTCGGCGGTCCACGGAGGACATGGGGGTCTGCTGGTGGAGCTCGACATCGCTCACGAGGTACGCCGCGTCTCGGCGAGCCTGCTCGCCTTCGACCGGTCGGCGCAGACGCTGACCTTCCGGCCCGTGGGCGCCACGCCCGTCGGCATCGCGGCCGACGAGCAGACGCTGCGCAACTGGCTGCAGTGCGCCCTGCTCAGCGTCGAGACGGTGCCGGGCAGCGCCCAGCCCCACGAGCGTGCCATCGAGGTGCTGCTGCGCCGGCTGCAGGAGCACCACGACCGCGGGCACGACCCGTTCGCCGACTACCGGGAGCGGCCGCGGGCGGCCCTGACGCCCTCGCTGCACGAGCCGGTCCGCCAGGTGCTGGTCTCCTAGCGCGGGCCGTGAGCCTGGCTACTCGGCGCGGAAGGCGTCGGCCGGGTAGGTGCCGATCAGCTTCACCTCGGTGGTGAAGAACGCCAGCTCCTCCAGCGCGCGGCGCAGCGGCGGGTCGTCGGGGTGGCCCTCGACCTCGGCCAGGAACTGGGTGGCGGTGAAGTGCCCGCCGACCATGTAGCTCTCGAGCTTGGTCATGTTGACGCCGTTGGTGGCGAACCCGCCGAGCGCCTTGTAGAGCGCGGCGGGCAGGTTGCGCACGTTGAAGACGAAGGTCGTGACCAGCGGCCCCGAGCCCTGCTCGGCGGGCTTCTCGTCGCGGGAGAGCACCACGAAGCGGGTGGTGTTGTGCTCCTCGTCCTCGACGTCCTCGGCGAGCACCTCGAGGCCGTAGATGCCTGCGGCGAGCGGCGGCGAGATCGCCGCCTGGGTCGGGTCGCCGGCCTCGGCGACCTCGCGGGCCGCCCCGGCGGTGTCGCCGGAGATCTGCGGCGACAGGCCGTGCTGGCGGATGATCCGGCGGCACTGGCCCAGGGCGTGCACGTGGCTGTGCACGGTGCGGATCGTGGTCAGGTCGGCGCCGGGCACCGCCATCAGGTGGAAGCGGATCCGCAGGAAGTGCTCGCCCACGATGTGCAGCGGCGAGGCCGGCAGGAAGTGGTGGATGTCGGCGACCCGGCCCGCGATCGAGTTGTCGATCGGGATCATCGCCAGGTCGGCCTCGCCGCCCTCGACGGCGGCGAACACGTCCTCGAAGGAGGCGCAGGCCATCGCCTCCCACTCGGGGTAGTGCTCCTGGCACACGATGTGGGAGTTCGCTCCTGGTTCGCCCTGGTAGGCGATGCGTCGCACGGTGGGCACGCGGTGAGTCTAGGGTCGGCCGGGTGCTCGCCCTCACCGTCGTCTCCCTGGTGGTCGCCCTGACCTCCCTCGCCCTCGCAGCCCACGCGCTGCGGCGTACGCCGCCCGGCTCCGCAGGAGGTGCCGACGCGCTGCCCGAGGACGTGGTCGGGCTGCGCCAGGAGGTCGCGGCGCTGCGCACCGAGGCCCGCGACGCGCTGCGCCACCTCGCGGTGGTGCGCTACGACGCCTTCGGCGACATGGGCGGGCACCTGTCGTGGTCGGTGGCGCTGCTCGACGACGCCGGCAACGGGATCGTGCTGACCTCGATCCACGGGCGCAGCGAGGCCCGCACCTACGCCAAGTCGGTCGCCGGCTGGACCTGCGACCAGCAGCTCTCCCCCGAGGAGGAGGAGGCGATCTCCGCCGCCCGGGGCTGAGGCCGTCGGCCCCGCCGGGTCGAGTGACCCCCCAGGCACCCCCTGGGCCGGCCTGGGCGTGCCTGGCGGGTCACTCGAACGGGTTCCCCGGGTACCCGGGGAAACCGCGCCCGGCGCTCAGCGCGGCACGCGCACCAGCAACCGCCCGTGGATGCACTCCATCCGCAGCTCGCGGCCCGGGCCGATCGAGTCGCCGTCGAGCTGGCGGGGGGTCTCCTCCTTGGTGCGCACCACCACGGTGGCGCCGGTCTTGCGGTCGACCAGCTCGTCGGTGTGCTTGCGCTTGAGCAGCACCCGCCAGGCCAGCGGGATCCAGGCGAAGAAGTTGCGCGGGTGCAGGATCACCACGTCGAGCTGGCCGTCGTCGATGGTCGCGTCGGGCAGCAGCGGCATCCCGGCCTGCAGGAAGCCGACGTTGCCGACGACCACGGTGCGCGCGCGGTGGGTGGTGAACTCAGCCCCGTCGACCGAGACCTCCACCTTCATGGCCGGGAACATCAGCGACTTCAGCCCGCTGATCACGTAGGCCAGCCAGCCGACCCGCTTCTTGATGTCCTCGTTGACGCCCTCCATGATCGCGGCGTCGAAGCCCATCCCGGCCATCACCATGAAGTGCGTGCCCTCGATGCCGTCGCCCTCGACGGCGACCATGTCGATGGCCCGGTCCTGCCCGGTCAGCGCCACGTCGATCGCGGCGCGCAGGTAGAGCGGGATGCCCAGGTTGCGGGCCAGCAGGTTGCCGGTGCCGGCCGGCACGATCCCCACCGGGATGCCGGTGCCGGCGAGCTCGGCGCACACCTCGCGCACGGTGCCGTCGCCGCCGCAGACCAGCACCATGTCGGCGCCCGCGACCGCCGCCTCGGCGGCCATCCCGGTGCCGGGGTCCTCGATGGTGGTCAGGTGCCACGTCGGCTCCGACCAGCCGGCCTCGCGCGCCATCGTCGAGACGGTGTGGCGGAAGGCGCCCTCGTCCTCGACCTTGATCGGGTTCAGCACCACCGCCAGGCAGCGCTGGGTCGGGAGCGCCTCGGGCAGCGGCTCGGACTTCACCGCGTGGCTGCGCGGCAGCGGCGAGTAGAGCGCCAGCACCAGCAGGCCGACACCGATGCCGAGCAGCACGCCTGCGACCACGTCGGTCGCGTAGTGGCGACCCAGCAGCACCCGGTGCAGCGCGCCCACGACGACCAGCGTCGCGGCGGCGGCGTACACGAGGCGGCGGGTGCCCAGGCGGCGTACGAGCATGATCGCCAGCACCACGCAGACCGTGGCGTAGGCGGCCGTCGACGAGGCGTGCCCGGACGGGAAGGCATAGCTGGTCAGCGAACCGGCGTCGATCTGGTAGTCGGGCCGCTCGCGCGCGATCAGCAGCTTCAGCCCGGTGGTGGCCAGCGCGGTCAGCCCCATCACCACGACGGCGTACGCCGCCGCACGACGGTGCCCGCGCGCGAACATCGCCACCGCCAGCACGATCGTCAGCACGGTCATCGCGATGGTGCCGAGCGCGGCCTCGACCACGCGCAGCGGGCCCTGGAGCCAGTCGGCGTCGACGGCGTCAGCGGCCAGCGGCTCACCGCTCTCGTCGAGGCCCGAGAGCGGGCCCCAGCCACCGGTCACGGCGAGGGCGAGCAGGGCGAAGACCACGAAGCAGGCAGCAGCCCAGCTCAGCAGCACGTATCGGGAGCGGTCCAGCACGCCGACCAGTATGGGTGACGTGGCTGTCCACAACGGGGGTGAGGCGCTGCGCGGCCCGGCGATAGCCTTCACCCCATGATCGATCCCCGCATCCTGCGCGACGACCCCGACCGCGTCCGAGCCTCGCTCGCCAAGCGCGGCCTGTCCGCCGAGGTGGTCGACCGCGCCCTGGCCGCCGACACCGCCCGCCGCGCCGCCATCGCGGCGTACGAGACGAAGCGGGCCGAGCAGAAGCAGCTCGGCAAGCAGATCCCGCAGGCCCAGGGCGAGGAGAAGCAGGCCCTGCTGGCGCAGACCAAGACCCTGGCCGCCGACGTGAAGGCCGCCGAGGCCGCCCAGGGCGAGGCCGAGGCGACCTGGCAGGAGGCGCTGTCCTCGATGCCGAACCTGACCTCCGAGGAGACCCCGCCAGGCGGCGAGGACGACTTCGTGGTGCTGGAGACCGTCGGCACGCCCCGCGACTTCGCCGCCGAGGGCTTCGAGCCGCGCGACCACGTCGAGCTGGGCCGGATGCTCGGCGCCATCGACATCGAGCGCGGCGCCAAGGTCTCGGGCAGCCGCTTCTACTTCCTCACCGGGGTCGGCGCCCAGCTCGAGCTGGCGCTGGTCAACCTGGCCATGGAGCAGGCCCGCGAGGCCGGCTTCACCCAGGTGGTGCCGCCGTCGCTGGTGCGTCCGCGGGCGATGGAGGGCACCGGCTTCCTGGGCCAGGCCGCCGACGACGTCTACCGCATCGAGGGCGAGGAGCTCTACCTCGTCGGCACCTCCGAGGTGCCGATGGCCGCCTACCACTCCGACGAGATCCTCGAGGGCGACGACCTGCCGCTGCGCTACGCCGCCTTCAGCCCCTGCTTCCGCAAGGAGGCCGGCTCGCACGGCAAGGACACCAAGGGCATCATCCGGGTGCACTGGTTCGACAAGGTCGAGATGTTCGTCTACACCACCCTCGAGGACGCCGAGGCCGAGCACCAGCGGCTGCTGGGCTGGGAGAAGGCGTTCCTCGACAAGCTCGAGCTGGCCTACCAGGTCATCGACGTGGCCGCCGGCGACCTGGGGCTCTCGGCGATCCGCAAGTTCGACTGCGAGGCCTGGATCCCCACCCAGGGCAAGTACCGCGAGCTGACCTCGACCTCGAACTGCACCGACTTCCAGACCCGTCGCCTCGACACCCGCGGGCGCTTCGCCACCGACAAGGGCACCGAGATGCGCCCCGTCGCCACCCTCAACGGCACCCTGTGCGCGATGACCCGCACGATCGTGGCGATCCTCGAGACCCACCAGCAGGCCGACGGCTCGGTGCGGGTGCCCGAGGCGCTGGTGAAGCACATGGGCGGCCTGAAGGTCCTCGAGCCGGTCGCCCGATGACCTCCTGGACCCCGGGGCTGGTCGCCCTCGACATCGACGGCACCCTGCTGCGCTGGATCGACGGCACCGGCACCTCCCACGAGGAGATCACCCCCGCGGTGCACGACGCCGTACGCCGCGCGCAGGAGGCCGGCGCGCACGTCGTGCTCGCCTCGGGCCGCTCGCCCGACGGGATGACCGGGGTCGCCGACCTGCTCGGCCTGGCCACCGAGGACTCCCCGGTGTGGGTGGTGGCCTCCAACGGGGCCGTGGTCTTCCGGTACCCGCCGATGCAGGTGGTGCACGAGGAGACCTTCGACGCCCGCGCCGCGGTCGCCGCGGTGCTGACCGAGCACCCGCAGGCGCTGGTCGCCGTCGAGGAGCGGGGCCGGGGCTACCGGGTCAACCGGCACTTCCCGATGGGCGAGCTGTCCGGCGAGATGATCCTCAGCGAGGTCGAGTCGATGGTCGCCGAGCCTGTCAGCCGCGTGATCATCCGCGACCCCGAGGCCACCGTCGAGGACTTCGTGGCGCTGGCCGGGCGGCTGGGCCTGCACGGCACCGACTACGTCGTGGGCTGGACCGCCTGGCTCGACCTGGCGCCGGTCGGGGTCTCGAAGGCCTCCGGCCTCCAGGTCGTGTGCCGCGAGCTGGGGGTCGCCGAGGGCGACGTGCTGGCCATCGGCGACGGGCGCAACGACATCGAGATGCTCACCTGGGCCGGGCGCGGCGTGGCCATGGGCCAGGCCGTCGAGGAGGTCCGCGAGGCCGCCGACGCGGTGACCGCGACCGTCGACGACGACGGCGCGGCGGTCGAGATGTCGCGCTGGTGGCCCGCGTGAGCGGCGCCGCGCCGCAACCGGCGGTGCTGCCGCTGGAGGTCCGCACCGAACGGCTGCTGCTCGTGGTGTGGAGCCCCGGCGAGGCCGCCGACATCGCCGCCGGGCGCCGGCGCCCCGAGTGGCACGCCGACTACCCGCAGCCCGATGACCGCGACGCCGCCACGCTCTACGAGCCGCACAGCCCGTGGAGCCCGCGCCACGTGGTCCGCGGTCGCACCGTGCTGGGCTCGATCGGCTGCTTCGGCGCGCCGACGGCCGCCGACGACGGGGTGCGCGAGGTCGAGGTCGGCTTCGGCCTGGTGCCCGAGGCGCGCGGCTGGGGCTTCGCCACCGAGGCGCTGGCCGGGCTGGTGGCGGCCCTCGAGGCCGTCGGCGTGCGGGTGCGCGCCGCGGCCGAGCCCGACAACCGGGCCAGCCTGCGGGTGCTCGCCCGCTGCGGCTTCACCGGCCTGCGCGGCTCCGACGAGGACGGGCGCCTGGTGATGGTGCGTCCGTTGCCGGTGGCCGCGCCGTGAGCGGCGCTGCCCGGCTGCCGCGGCTCGTGGCGACCGACCTCGACGGCACGCTGGTGCGCAGCGACGGCACCGTGTCGGCGTACACGCGCGAGGTGCTGCTCGAGCTCGACCGCCGCGACGTGCCCGTCGTCTTCGTCACCGGCCGCCCGCTGCGCTGGGCCGCCGACGTCTTCGAGCACGTCGGCGCCCACGGGCTGGCGATCATCTCCAACGGCGCGCTGGTCTGGGACGTCACCGGCGACCGCGCCGTGCTCGAGCGCCCGATCGAGCCGCGGCTGGGGCTGGAGGTCTGCGCGGCGCTGCGCGAGGCGGTGCCGGGCACGGCGTACGCCGTCGAGACGATGCGCGGCATCGAGCTCGAGCCCGGCTTCATGGAGCGCTACCAGGTGCCCGACGCCGCCCGGCGCGCCCCGATCGAGGAGCTCTTCGACGGGCCCGCCCTCAAGCTGCTCGCACGCCACGAGGAGCTGGCGCCCCAGGAGTTCTGGGACGTCGCCGAGGAGGTCACCGGCGGCCGGCTGGTGACCACCTGGTCGTCGTCGACCACGCTGCTGGAGATCAGCGGGCCGCAGGTCACCAAGGCCTCCACGCTCGAGCTGCTCTGCGACGAGCGAGGCATCGCCGCCGACGAGGTGATCGCCTTCGGCGACATGCCCAACGACCTGCCGATGCTCGGGTGGGCCGGCACGTCGTACGCCATGGCCGACGCGCACCCCACGGTCACCGAGGTCGCCGACCACGTCGCCCCAGGTCACGACGACGACGGCGTGGCGCGGGTCCTGGCTGGTGTGTTCGACCTGTGATCTGGTCTCATGTCACCGTGCCGAGCCCTCGACGACTGACCGCGCGCCCCGCTGGGCCGTTCGCGGTGGTGGGCAGCCTCGTGCTCGCCGTGCTCCTCGGCTCGGGCCTGCTGCTCGGCGCCGGCGCGCTCCTGGCGCCCGCCGGGGCCACCGGCGAGAAGTGCGACAGCGACAGCTCCGTGAGCTCGCAGGCCCGCCAGGCCCAGGCCGTCTTCTCCGGCTCGGTCGTCTCGAGCAGTGCCGAGCAGCGGGCCGGTGGCCAGCGCGGTGTCGAGCTGACCCACCAGGTCGCGGTCGACCTGGTCTACAAGGGCGCGAGCCGCATCGACGACATCGAGGTCGAGGTGGTGACCACCCGCAGCTCGGGCGGTTGCGACCTGGGGCGCCTGCAGGACGACACCTACATGTTTTTCGTCAGCGCCGACCCCGACACCGAGGGCCGGTTCATCGCCACCGGCGACAGCGGCACGGCCCTGCGCGACGCGTCCCTGGTGCGCGACGTCGAGCAGATCTTCCCCAACCCCGAGCCGCCGGTGGACGCCGAGCCCCCCATGGCCGAGTTCGACCGGCTCGACCTCGACGAGCCCACCCCGCTGCCCCGCGCCCTGGCCCCCGGCGCCGCGCTGGTCCTCATCGGCGCCCTGGGCCTGGTGCTGGCCCGCCGCCTCGCCCGCCCCTGACCCGGCCCAGACTTCCCGCCGACCCGGCGCAAACTTCCCGCCGACCCGGCCTGAACTTCCCGCCGACCCGGCCGGCGCGTACCGACTGCGGACCTGGGGCGACACCGTGGGAAGTACGGGCCGACTCAGGGTGAAGTTTGGGCCGACTCGGGGCGAAGCTCGGGCCGGGTCGCGGGGAGGTTCGGGCCGGGTCAGAGGTACATGCCGCCCGAGTCGCCGTGGTCGGCGCCCGGGGCCTGACCGGGCTGCCCGGGCTGACCCGGCTGGCCCGGGTGGGCGCCGGAGCCTGCGGGCAGGCTGCGCCGCATGTGCTCGAACTGCGCCTTGGCGGCCATCTGCTGGGCGTAGATCGCGGTCTGGATGCCGTGGAA
Organism: Nocardioides cremeus; assembly: GCF_030518195.1. GTDB lineage: Bacteria > Actinomycetota > Actinomycetes > Propionibacteriales > Nocardioidaceae > Nocardioides > Nocardioides cremeus. The sequence continues at coordinate 251,541 of NZ_JAULSC010000004.1, read as the reverse complement.
GAGGCCCTCGAGCCACCCGACCAGCTGGGCCTGGGCGATGCGCAGCTCACCCTCGCTGGGCGTGCCGTCCTCGGTGAAGGGCAGGGAGAGCCGGTCGAGCTCCTCGACCAGCTCGGGCGCCAGGCCGTCCTCGAGCTCGGTGATGGACGCCTGGTGGATGCCCTTGAGGCGCTGGCGGCTCGCCTCGTCGAGCGGGGCCGCCTTCACCTCCTCCAGCAGCTGCTTGATCATGCTGCCGATGCGCATCACCTTGGCCGGCTGCTCGACCAGCTCGGTGATCGAGCGCTCGCCGGCGTCGTCGTCCTGCTGGGCCTGGGCGAGCGCCGAGGCCGGCAGGGTGCCGAGCGGCTGCCCGTCGGGGCCGACGATGACCACGTGCTGGTCCTGCTCCCCGGCGGGGGAGCCCTGGTCGCCGGACTGATCACCGGACGGTGCCTCGGACGGGGCGTCGGACTGGGGCTGCTCGTCGGGGTGCTGGCTCATGACCCCAGCCTAGGAGGCGGCGGCGTACGGCGCTGTGGCCCTACAGGGTGAGCAGGATCTTGCCGGTGTGCGCGCCCGAGCCCATCAGCTCGTGCGCCTCGCGCACCTGCTCCAGGGGCATCGTGCCGTGCACCACCGGGCGCACGGACCCGTCGGCGACCAGCGGCCACACGTGCTCCACGACGGCCGCGCAGATGGCGGACTTCTCGCTCACCGGCCGCGAGCGCAACGAGGTGGCGATGACGGCCGCCCGCTTGCGCAGCAGCACGCTCAGGTCGAGCTCGGCCTTCGTGCCGCCCTGCATCCCGATCACGACCAGCCGTCCCTCGGTGGCCAGGGCCGCGACGTTGCGTGCGAGGTACTTGGCGCCCATGTTGTCGAGCACGACGTCGACCCCGCCGTCGGTGCTCTCGCGCACCACCTCGACGAAGTCCTGCTCGCGGTAGTCGATGGCCACGTCGGCCCCGAGCGCGCGGCAGAACGCCAGCTTCTCGGGCGTGCCGCCCGTGGTCAGCACGCGGGCGCCCAGCGCGTGCGCCAGCTGGATCGCGAAGGTCCCGATCCCGCCGGCCCCGCCGTGCACCAGCAGCGTCTCGTCGGGACGCAGCCCGGCGACCATGAACACGTTCGACCACACCGTCGCCGCCACCTCGGGCAGCGCAGCGGCCGTGACGAGATCGACCCCGTCGGGCACCGGCATCACCTGCCCGGCCGGCACCACGACGTACGACGCGTAGCCCCCGCCGGCGAGCAGGCAGCAGACCGCGTCGCCCACCGCCCAGCCCTCGACGCCCTCGCCGAGCGCGGCGATGGTGCCCGAGCACTCCATGCCGATGACTTCGGAGGCGCCGGGCGGGGGCGGGTAGAAGCCCTGGCGCTGCAGCAGGTCGGCGCGGTTGAGCCCCGCCGCCGCCACCTCGACCAGCACCTCACCAGGCCCGGGGGAGGGGTCGGGCAGCTCGGCTACGGACAGGATCTCGGGTCCGCCGGACCCGTCGGCGACGACAGCACGCATGGCCTCACCCTAGGGGCCGCGCCTACTCCTCCTCGGAGGCCTCGAGGTCGCGCCCGGAGTCGGGTCCAGAGTCGGGCTCGGGGTCGCGGCCGAGGAGCTCGTCGAGGTCCTCGATCTCGGTCAGCGGGTCGGTCGCCCCGTCGAGGTCGTCCTGGGCCGCGTCGGTGCCGAGGTCGTCGGCCGCAGCCACCGGTTCGTCGGGCGTCGCCGGCTGGTCCCAGCCGTCGGCCAGCGAGCGGACCCGCTCGGCGAGCTCCTCGACCACGGCCGGGTCGCCACCCTTGGCGCCCGCGGCGAGCCCGAGGAGGTACGTCGACAGGGGCGCGGCCGGCCGCGCCACGGCGTGCGCCACGTCGCGGGCCAGGTCGAGCAGCAGCGTCTCGTCCACCTCCGCGTCGAGGTCGAGGATGTCGCAGAGCTCGTCGATCCAGTCGTGCAGGTTCACGGGCCCAGCCTCGCGACCCGGCCCGCCCGGCGCAACACCGCCGCCCGGGTCGTGGTCCCAATCGTGGCTTCAGTTGTGGCTCCAGTCGTGGTCTGCGTCGTGGCTCGGGTCGTGTGCCTGGGGACGCGCCATGACGCGCCAGGGGACCACGACCCGGACCACGACCCGGACCACGACCCGGACCACGACCCGGACCACGACCCGGACGGGCCGGAGGCTCAGTCGTCGGCGAGGTCGCGCAGGTCGGCCCAGGTGTCGACGTCGCGGTGCTCGCGGCCTACGGCGGGGACCTCGGCGAGGTCGAGGCGGGCCAGGAGGCGCCGCAGCGCCATGCCGTGCTGCCCCTCGCGCGTGGGACGCACGCCGTCGAGCCGGTCGGTGCGCAGCACCAGCGCGAGCGCGTGCCGGCCGTCGGGGGCCACCAGCACCGCCCCGTCGCGCCCGGCCGGCCCGTCCCCGACCGCCCGCCGCAGCCGGGCGAAGGTCTCGGGGCCCACGTGCGGCATGTCGACGGCGAGAACCCCGACCAGCCGCACGGGCCGCAGCAGCGCGTCGCGCCCCGTCAGCAGGGCCGCCACCGGGCCGCCGTGGCGCGGGTCCTCGCGGGTGAAGGTGACCGGCCGGTGGGTCGGCACCGGGTCGCCCACCACGACGACCTCCGCGGCGTCGAGGCAGGCGTCGAGGGCATGGGTCAGCAGGGTGCGTCCGTGCAGCTCGACGGAGGCCTTGTCGGCTCCGTCGAGTCGCACGGCGGTGCCCCCCGCCAGCACCACGGCGCTGAAGGAGGGGTCCGCGAGGTCGCTCAGGTCGTCGGGCTCCACGCCAGCAGGATGGCAGCAGCGCCCACGGCTGGCAGGCTGGGTCCATGACCACGCTGCGCGTCGCCCTGGTCCAGGAGGCCTCCGACACCGATCCCGCCGTCAACCGCGCCCGCCTGGCGCAGGTGGTGCCCGAGGGCCACGACCTGGTCGTGCTGCCCGAGGCGTTCGCCCGCGACTTCGGCCCGGCCGGCGCCGACGTCAGCGCCGACGCCGAGGCGGTCGACGGTCCCTTCGGGGTCGAGCTGGCCCGCGTGGCCGACGAGCGGCGTGCGACGGTCGTGGCCGGCATGTTCGAGACCGGCCCCGACCCGCAGCGGCCGTGGAACACGCTGCTGGTGCGCGGCGCCGCGCACGCCGAGTACCGCAAGATCCATCTCTACGACTCCTTCGGCTACCGCGAGTCCGACCGGCTCAGCGCCGGCGACCCGACCCCGGCGCTGGTCGAGGTCGGCGGGGTCCGCGTGGGCCTGATGACCTGCTACGACCTGCGCTTCCCCGAGCTGGCCCGGCTGCTGGTCGACCAGGGCGCCGAGCTGCTGCTGGTGCCGGCCGCCTGGGTGGCCGGCGAGCGCAAGGTCGAGCACTGGCGCACCCTGCTGCGCGCCCGCGCCATCGAGAACACCGTGTACGTCGCTGCCGCGGGGCAGCCCGCGCCGCGCTACAGCGGCCACTCCATGCTGGTCGACCCGCTGGGCGACGTGCTCGCCGAGGCCGGCCCCGACGCGGGGCTGGTGCACGGTGTGGTCGATCTCGCTCGGCTGGCCGAGGTGCGGCGCACCAACCCGTCGCTGGCCAACCGCCGGTTGTAGCCTTCGTCGACGTGTCGTCAGCCGTCTCCCTCCGCCTCGCGCAGGTCAGCACCTCGGTCGACCGCCTGGCCGTCTCGCGCTGGCCGCTGGTGGGCTGGGCGGTGGCCGTGGCCGCGGGGCTGGCGGTCCTGGTCCTGGGCGTGCTCGAGATCGGGCCGGGCTGGTTGCCGGGCGCCGGGTCGGTGGCCGTGGCCGGTGCCTTCACCTGGGCCCTCGCGGCCCGCACCGGCGGTCGCCCGGTGGTCTTCGGCACCCTCGCGGTCGCCATCGGCGTCGCGGTGCTGGTGCTCGACGACGACCGGCTGCGCACCGGGGCCGCGGCCTGGACCTGCGTGGTGGCCGCGGTGCTCGCGGTGATGGGCACGGTGCCGGCGCGTCGGCTGCGGCACGCGGCCCGCGAGGCGCTGCTGGCCACCCTGGTGGCCTCCGTCGGGGCGCTGGCCGTGGTCGGCTTCGAGCCGGTCAGCAGCGTGGTGAGCTTCGAGTACGCCACGCTCGGCCTGGCCCTGCTGGGCGTCTTCGGACTGGTCTTCCGGCTCGGCGCCGGCTTCCACGGCCTGGGCCGGCGCGGGCTGCTGATCGTGCTGGTTGGCGGCGCGCTGCTGCTGCTGACCCTGGCCTACGCCGAGCTGCTGCGCCGCTACGGCCCCGGCGCGATGGTCACCGACCTGCTCGACGTGGTGCGCTGGTCGCGGGAGAACCTGGGCGCCTTTCCGCGCCCGATCGCCACGGTGTTGGGTGTGCCCGCCATCGTGTGGGGCTGCCACATGCGGGCCCGGCGACGGCAGGGCTGGTGGGTCAGCGCCTTCGGCGTGGCCGCCACCGCCTCGGTCGCCAGCTCGATGATGAACCCCTCGGTCGCGCTGCTCGAGGTGGGCCTCTCCATCGCCTACGGCCTGGTCATCGGCGTGCTGATCGGCGCCGCGCTGATCCGCCTCGACCTGCGCTTGACCGGACCCCGCGGGCGCCGGGCGCGGCGCGCGGAGGAGAAGGCGGCCGGGCGGCCCGAGCCGGCCCGCGGCCAGGCCCTGCTCTGACCCGCTCCCGACACGTCGGCTGACACCGACGCGCGAGCGGATCCGGCGTACCTGCCGGTAACGGCTAGGTTCGAGACGTGGCTCGTGAACAGGTGCAGCAGATCGCGGCGGAGATGGTCGCCAACGTGCTCGAGGTGGCGGTCGCCGCCGGGGAGCACGTCGAGGTCGGCGACACGGTCGTGCTGCTGGAGTCGATGAAGATGGAGATCCCGGTGATCGCCGAGCGCGCCGGCACGGTCGTGGCGGTCAAGGTCGCCCCCGGCGACGTCGTCCAGGAGGGCGACCTGCTGCTCACCCTCACCCGCTGAGCACCAGCGTCAGCATCGGGAGGCCTGGCAGAGGGGGCGGGATTCGAACCCGCGGTAGGTCTCCCTACGACCGCTTTCAAGGCGGTTCCGATAGGCCACTCCGGCACCCCTCCGTGCCCGCGCCGAGCCCGGCGCGTGCCAGGTCACTCTAGAAGACCGCGCCCGGGCGCCCGGGTGGCGCCCCGCGAGAGCCGTGGTGTGGAATCGGGCCATGGCCGGAACGACGCTGCCCACGCCGCACGACTACCGCTTCGCGCCGGCCTTCGCGGTGCGTCTGGTCGGGCTCAGCCTCGTCGCGCTCGCGCTGGTGATGTTCGCCGGCACCGCCGTCGTGGCCCTGGCGAGCATCAACGCCGACGTGCTGGTCGTGCTGCTGGGCGTGGGCGTCGGGGCCGTCTTCTGGCTGGGTTGGTGGCTGCGCAACCGCGCCTACGTGCTGCGCGCCGAGGACGACGGGTACGTCGTCGGGCCGGTGCGCGGCGCCGGCGTGAAGCGGGCCCGCTGGAGCGAGGTGAGCCAGGCCGCGACCACGACCGTGCACGACATCGACTGCCTGGTGCTGCACCTGCAGGACGGGCGCAGCACCACGATCCCGGTCGAGGCGCTGGCGGTCGACCGCGAGCAGTTCGTGCGCGAGATGCAGCGCCGCCTACGGGCCGGCCAGGGCCACCGCCCCCTCGGCTGAGCCCCCTCGAACAGCCGGCGACCGACCGGCAGCCGCCCTGATTGGTGGCGGGCGGCTCCGGCCTTGTAGCCTGTCGGCGCTGCCGGGAGGCGTCGCCTAGTCCGGTCTATGGCGCCCGCCTGCTAAGCGGGTTTGGGGCTACAACCCCATCGAGGGTTCAAATCCCTCCGCCTCCGCCAGCGCACGACCCTCGCAGGTCCTCGACCTGCGGGGGTCGTGCCACGTCCGGACCAGTGCGCCTTGCAGCCGGCGTACGCGTTGCATGTTTGTGCATTGCACGAACATGGCCCGGCTGGGACGGCGTCGCCGGCCCCGACCTGGGGCACACTCGGATCTCACGGGCCACGACCTGGCCCGACCGGGAGCATGAGGAAGGTTCACCATGAAGATCGTCCGCAAGGCCGGGCTCGTCGTCGCCACCACCGCTGTCACCGTCGGGATGCTCGGCTTCGTGGCCCCCGCGCAGGCCATGGACACCAGCTGGGGTTGCGGCGGTTACTGCCGCAAGGCGCCCTGAGTCGTCCCGCTCGGTCGCGTCCCTGACTCTCCCCAGAGTCGTCCCTGCTGAACCGACCCCAGCGCCCCCGCTGCGGCGTCGCCGCGTGCCAGAGGCCCCATCCGTCCCGGTGGGGCCTCTGGTGCGTCCTCAGCCCTTGTCGGCGGCCTCGGCGCCGCCCGCGGGCCGGCTGCCGTCGGTCTCGGTGCCCGAGAGCCCCAGGCGCCCCATCGTGTAGCCGAGCTGGAAGCGGGTCTCGGCCTCGTACTCGTCCTTGAGGTCGGCCACGTAGCCGGCGTAGGTGCGCGGGCTGACCCCCAGCCGCTTGGCGCTGACCGGGTCGGCGTGGCCCTCCACGAGCATCCGGATGGTCATCTGCCGCTGCTCCGCGGCGATGTCCTTGAGCATGGAGCTGTCCTTGTTGCTGAAGGCCCGGCCCCGCTCCCAGGCCCGCTCGAAGACGTCGACCAGGTAGGCCACCACCGACGGTTCGCGCACCGCGATCGCCACGCGCAGGTCCTCGGCGCCGGGGATCACCGCGACGCGCCGGTCGACGACGATCATCCGGTTGAAGAACTCGTCGAGGGTGCGCACCTCCGCGCCCCGCTCGGTCACCGAGGTGACGTAGCGGTGCGTGACGGTGCTGCGCCGGGCCGAGTGCTGGTAGAGCGTGCGGATCCGCACGCCCCGCTCGAGGGCGGCGATGTCGCGGCGCGCCGCCTCGGCGAGGGTGGCGGCGTCGCGGCCGGCCTGCGGCTGCGCGGTGAGGATCTCCGTCTCGACCTCGGCCACCAGACCGTCGAGGTAGGTGCTGATCGCGTGGTCGCGCAGGTAGGTGAACGGTCCTCCGCGCTCGCTCTGCGGCGCCCGGCGCCAGGTCTGGGCCAGGCTCCCGAAGGCCCGGGCCCACTGCGAGGACTCCTCGAGCAGCCGGCCGGCGTCCTGGCTCAGCGGCGAGACGACCCGCGACTGCACGCTGGTCGGGTCCTCGGGCAGGTACGACGCCCCTTCGGGGTCCAGGTGCAGCAGCCCCAGCTCGACCAGCAGGTCGAACGCCGGGCGGGTCTCGGCGCCCTCGGCGAGGCGGGGGTCGTCGGTGCGCAGCCCGCCCTCGGCGACGGCGGCCTCGTACAGGGGCGCGGCCTGCGACTCCAGCAGCGCACGGTGCTCGGGTCCGTAGCTCGACACCTGTTCCTCCTGTGCTGGCGGGCCGCGCGGGCCGGGTGGGGGCGGACGGGGGCGGGACTCCGAGGGGGCGATCCTGTCACACGGCAGTACCCCGTGGAACGGACCAGAATGCACGGACCCCGCTCCCGGTGGGGGAGCGGGGTCCGGTGCTGGGCGCGGGTGGCGCCCCGGGGCTCAGACGCCCAGGCGGGCCTTGAGACCGTCGAGCTCGGTCCACAGCACGCCCGGCAGGTCGTCGCCGAACTTCTCGAACCACTCCTGGATCTGCGGGATCTCGGCCTTCCACTCCTCGGGGTCGACCTCGAGCGCGGAGACCAGCGCCTCCTCGCTCATGTCGAGTCCCTCCGTGTCGAGCGACTCCGGGGTCGGCACGTGGCCGATGGGGGTCTCCACGGCGGCGGCCTGGCCGTCGATGCGCTCCACGACCCACTTCAGCACGCGGCTGTTCTCGCCGAAGCCGGGCCACAGGAAGCCGCCCTCGTCGTCGCGGCGGAACCAGTTGACGTAGAAGATCCGCGGCAGCTTGGAGGCGTCGTTGTCCTTGCCGATGTTGATCCAGTGGCTGAAGTAGTCACCGGCGTTGTAGCCGATGAAGGGCAGCATCGCCATCGGGTCGCGGCGCACCACGCCGACCGCGCCGGTCGCGGCGGCGGTGGTCTCCGACGACAGGGTCGCGCCGAGGAAGGTGCCGTGGGTCCAGTCGCGGGCCTCGAAGACCAGCGGGACGGTGGTCTTGCGGCGACCACCGAAGAGGATGGCGTCGATCGGGACGCCGCGCGGGTCGTCGTACTCGGGCGCGAGGATGTCGCACTGCTTGATCGGGGTGCAGTAGCGGCTGTTGGGGTGGCTGGAGAGCTCGTCGGACTCGGGGGTCCAGGGCTCGCCCTTCCACGAGGTCGCCTTGGCCGGCGGGTTCTCCAGGCCCTCCCACCACACGTCGCCGTCCTCGGTGAGCGCGACGTTGGTGAAGACCGAGTTGCCCTTGTTGATGGTGCGCATGGCGTTGGGGTTGGTGTGCTCGTTGGTGCCCGGCGCCACGCCGAAGAAGCCGTACTCGGGGTTGACCGCCCACAGCCGGCCGTCCTCGCCGATGCGCATCCAGGCGATGTCGTCGCCGAGCGTCTCGACCTTCCAGCCCGGGATGGTGGGCTGCAGCATCGCCAGGTTGGTCTTGCCGCAGGCGCTGGGGAAGGCCGCGGCGACGTACTTGGTCACGCCCTGGGGGCTGGTGAGCTTGAGGATCAGCATGTGCTCGGCGAGCCAGCCCTCGTCGCGCGCCATCACCGAGGCGATGCGCAGCGCGTAGCACTTCTTGCCCAGCAGCGCGTTGCCGCCGTAGCCGGAGCCGAAGGACCAGATCGCGCGCTCCTCGGGGAACTGCACGATGTACTTGGTGTCGTTGCAGGGCCACTTCACGTCGGCCTGGCCCTCGGCGAGGGGGTGGCCCACGGAGTGCACGGCCTGCACGAAGTCGGCGTCGAGCTCGGTCATCCGGTCCAGGACCTTGGAGCCCATCCGGGCCATGACGCGCATCGAGGCGGTGACGTAGGCGGAGTCGGTGAGCTCGATGCCGAACATCGGCTTCTCGGCCTCGAGGTGACCCATCACGAAGGGGATGACGTACATGGTGCGACCGGTCATGCAGCCGTCGTAGAGACCGCGCATGATCGACTTCATCTCGTCGGGCGCCATCCAGTTGTTGGTGGGCCCGCAGTCCTTCTCGTCGACCGAGCAGATGTAGGTGCGGTCCTCGACGCGCGCCACGTCGATGGGGTCGGAGGCCGCGTAGTACGAGTTCGGCTTGATGCTCGGGTCGAGCTGGGTGAACGTGCCGGTGCCGACGAGCGCGTCGGTCAGCCGGGTCCACTCCTCGTCGGAGCCGGTGCACCAGTAGATCTCGTCGGGCTTGGTCATCGCCGCGACCTCCGCGACGAAGTCCAGGATTCCCTGGTGGGTCGTGGGAGCGTCGGTGAGTGCCTGGTCGGCGGTCATCTGCCTCTTACCTCTCGCGCATTCGCGGGGAACTGGCCTCGCGGATGCGGGGACGGCGCCCCGGCCGTCGAGCGTATCGACGGTGTGTCGTGGAGCTGGTGTGGATCGCGTGGCGTCGTTGCCGGCGACTTTTGTAGGGTCCTGGTGCGGTGCCGGTGAGGGTCCCCGCCTGGGACTTCGGCGAATGTACCGCCGCTCTTTAACCCCGCATATTGGAACGTTCAACGCCGTGTGTGCCCGGTCACACGGGCGATCTCGGGGACTGCGGAGCTACACACGGACGGGTGAGGCGCGGGTTCGCAGCCGTCGGGTCGGGTGGCGTCATGCACGTCGAGGTGGTCGTCGTCGTGGTGGCGGTGCTGGGTCTGGGTGTCGCCGCCCTGTCCTCGAGCCTCGACCGGCTGCCGGTCTCCGAGCCGCTGCTGGCGGTGGTGGCCGGGGTGCTGGTCGGGCCCCAGGCGCTCGGGTGGGTGGTGCTGCCCGAGCTGGGCGCGGGCCCCCACGAGCTCCGCGAGGTGGCGGTGGTCCTGCTCGCCGTCTCGATGATGGCGATCGCCCTGCGCTACCCGATCGGCGACGTACGCCGCCGCGCGGGCTCGGTGGGGCTCCTCCTGGGAGTGCTGATGCCGGTGATGGCGCTGGCGTCGGCCGGCGTCGCCTGGGCGGTGCTGGGGCCGACCGCCGGGCTGGGCGCCGCCGCGGCCCTGCTGCTCGGCGTCGCGGTCTGCCCCACCGACCCGGTGCTCAGCTCGAGCGTGGTGACCGGCGGGCCCGCCGAGCGCGACATCGCCGAGCGCACCCGGCAGCTGCTGTCGCTGGAGTCGGGCGCCAACGACGGCCTGGCCCTGCCGCTGGTCGTGGTGGCGGTGGCGGTCGCCGGACCGCTGACCGGCGGTGAGGCGGGGCTCGAGGTGCTGCGCAGCGTGCTGGGCGCCCTGGTGCTCGGCGTCGCCGCCGGGTGGGGCGCCGGCCGGGCGGTGCGGCTGGGTGAGCAGCACAGCGACACCAGCCCGGCGCAGGCGGTCCTGTTCACCCTGGTGCTCGCGCTCGGTGTGCTCTCCGCCGCGCACCTGCTCGACGTGGGGGCGGTGCTGGCCGTCTTCGTGGCCGGGCTGGCGCTCAACGCGACCTGGACGAGCGACGACCGGGTGCGCGCGCTGACCATCGACGAGGCGCTCAACAAGTACGCCGTGCTGCCGGTCTTCGTGCTGCTCGGCGTCGCCCTGCCGTGGTCGGCCTGGGCCGAGATCGGGTGGGCGCTGGTGCTGCTGGTCGTCGGGGTGCTGCTCCTGCGGCGGCTGCCCTGGCTGCTGGCGCTCTCCCCGGCCCTGCGGCTGGCTCGCCGCGACGCGCTGTTCCTCGGCTGGTTCGGCCCGATCGGGGTCTCGGCGATCTACTACCTGCTGGAGGTCGGCGAGCGAGTGCCCGGCAGCGACCTGGTGGTCACCGCCGGCACCGCGGTCGTGGTCGGCAGCACCCTCGTGCACGGCCTGACCGGCAGCCCCGGGCGAGCGGCGTACGCACGGGTGGAGGGTGGGTGAGCCCGCGACCCGGGCCCGATTTCGGCTCGCGCGACGTCTGCGCTAATCTCCTTGGGTCGCACGGCATGCCGCGCGACGGGCGCCTGTAGCTCAACGGATAGAGCATCTGACTACGGATCAGAAGGTTTGGGGTTCGAATCCCTACAGGCGCGCAAGACACGAACAGCCGCTGACCTGGCAAGACACGGGGCAGCGGCTGTTCTGCTTGTGCGACGCCCTGGCTTGGGGTCGGGTGCGGACACACCTGGGACACAGTCGTGAGCCCGGTCGGGCGAGTGTTGTCGCGCCAGCGACGCGCGCTGCCGCCGAGGGGGTCATCCGTAGCGGCGGTGGGGTCCCGGTAAAACTGATCGTTGTTGTGGCCGGGCTGGCACCACCTCAGTTCGCGCTGGCGGGGGTGCACCCCTCAACGCGCGCATCGCTCCGGAATGCTAGTCGTTAAAGTCGTGCTTACCTTCCGCTGAGCGGAAGTGACTGCTGTCGCAGGCTCGACGCCCCGGCCTAGGGTCCGATCCATGAGTCAGGTCACGCCACCGGTCGCGAGCTCCGACGCGGCCGCCACCTCCCAGGCCGAGGTCAGCGCCGAGATCGCCGCCCTTGCCGCCGACTACGAGGCTGACGGCGGGCTCGCAGGGCCGGGGGAGCAGCAACCGCGCCTCGACTACCCGCCGTACCGCTCGAGCCTGCTGCGCCATCCGACCAAGGACCTCACCCTGAGTTCACAGGTGTCGGTACCTCTCAAGAGCTTCGGCTCCCACCCGGCGATGTTGCTGTCGTCCATCGTCTTCTCCTGTCCGCTGGAGGTCGGTTCTACCCAGCATGATCTGCAGTCAGACGGAAGCTGCTTGAACCGTCCGTTCCCCATACCCGCTCGTCGGCCGTTCCGGACGGGCACCCACGCCGGTGGGCGGCGGAAAGACACGCACGCGGTCAGGAGACGCAGTTGCTTCTGTGGACGAATCAAAGGTGTCAGGGTCGACGGTTGCGAGTCTTTCACCGGACCGCGCAGGGCCTGAACTCGCGATTGATGGGTATTCCGCATCTGGTGCAGAGCGATCAGGAGGCAATCCCCGCCTTGGGGAGCGGGGTGAGGCCAAGGTATCCGCAGCCTCGCAGCCATCACGAACACCCATAGGCATCTAGGCACACGCCCCAGCAGGCCCAACCTCGGGCGACCGTCTCACCCGCAGACGCGCGGTGAGAGCGACAGCGGTCACGCGGAAGGCAGTGATCGTGCATCGGACCCGCCACGCAGTATCGCGTCGCCGTCGAACGGTGACCACCTTGAAGGCGAGCACGCGCTATCAGCGCGTGCCCTGCCATGCTGGCCTGGTGCAGCGTCTTGATGTGACCGACCTCGTTGACGGCGCCGCTCGTCTCGACCTGGGAGCCGACGGGACCGTCGATCGACCGGTTGCTGCGGTCGATCTGGACCGTGCCGACTGGTCGCTGGCCCCGCGCGCGGTGCAGGCGCTCGGCACGCAGCATCACAAGATCTTGGTCGGTGTCGCCAGCTCGCCGTTGCCGCCTGCGGCGCGCGGGCTGATGAAGGCGTTGGCGTTCACGGTTGCTCCAGGAGGTCCCGGACGGTCGTGGATCGATGCCGGCTCGACCGGCGACGCGGTCCTGGAGCAGGTCGGCTCCGTGGTCGCGAACGCGCCGCTGGCCGCGCTCACGCTGATCGACGTCCTCGACGTGACGTCGTCCTGCTCGGTCGAGCGCGGGCTGGTCGCTGAGTCGTTGGCCTACTCGACACTGCTGGCCGGGCCGGAGTTCGGACAGTGGCGTGCGACGACGCCTCGTCGCGAGGTCCCGACCGGCGATTCCCCGGTGGTGGTGACCCGCGAGGGGGCCGTCCTGCAGGTCGTGCTCAACCGGCCGGCGCGGCACAACGCCTTCGGCCACGAGGTCCGCAACGGATTGCTCGAGGCGCTCGAGGTGGCGCGCCTGGACGACAGCATCGCCCGAGTCGAGCTGTCGGGCGCGGGTCCCTCGTTCTGCAGCGGGGGTGACCTGGACGAGTTCGGCACGACCCCGGACGTCGCGACGGCTCACGTGGTGCGTCTGGCTGCGAGCGCAGGGCTCGCGGTGCACCGGCTGCGCGACGTGGTCCGGCCGGTTCTGCACGGTGCCTGCATCGGTGCCGGCATCGAGGTGCCGGCGTTTGCGTCGCGGGTGCGGGCCCGACCGGGTACGTCATTCGCCCTGCCGGAGACCGGTTTCGGGCTCGTGCCCGGAGCCGGTGGCACGGTCAGCGTGACCCGGCGGATCGGCCGCTGGCGCACGGCGTGGCTCGCCCTCACCGGTTACCGGCTCGGTCTCGATCGAGCCCTGGCGTGGGGGCTGGTCGATGAGCTCGTATGAGCGAACGGCGGACAGTGGCCCGGAGGGTGCCCTGCGGGACTGGGCCGCGTCGGGGGCGATGGCTCTGACCGGGTGGCCGGACGGTCCGCCCCGGGCGGCGCCGGGCCGCGCCGCGAGCCTGGTCCGTGACGCGGTGCAGCGAGTCGTCGGGTACGAGATCCCGGGGCTGCTCGGTGAGCGGGCGGCGTACGCCGGGCTGCGGCGCAACGCTCCGTGGTCGTGCGGCGGTGCGGCGCGGACGCTCCCGACCGCGGACGGGCACCTGGTGCTGTCGATGCCGCGCGCCAGCGACCGGTCGCTGGTGCCCGCGCTGGTCGAGGAGGACCTCGGGGACGACGTGGACCCCTGGGAAGCGGTTGCCGGCTGGGCTGCGGCACGCCCTGGCGCCGACGCCGAGGAGCGGCTGCGGCTGCTGGGGATGGCTGGGGGAGTGGTGCCCGCCCAGCCGCCGACGGACCGGCCGCCCGTGCTGACGTCGGTCCTGGGGCAGCGTCGTCCGGCGGAGCGGCCGTTGGTGGTCGACCTGACCAGTCTGTGGGCGGGCCCGCTGTGCGCCCACCTGCTGGGGCTGCGGGGGGTCGAGGTGGTCAAGGTGGAGAGCCGCTCGCGACCCGACGGGGCGAGGTCCGGGCCTCCTGTCTTCTTCGAGCTGCTGCACGCCGGGTCGCGGAGCCTGGTCCTCGACTTCGACACCGAGCTCGACACCCTGCGAGCCCTGGTGGCGCGGGCGGACCTCGTGCTCGAGGCCTCACGTCCCAGGGCGCTGAGGCAGCTCGGGCTGATCGCGGAGGAGGTCGTGGCCGCGGGGACCTCCTGGTTGTCGATCACCGCGCGCGGACGGGACTCCGACGCCGTGGGCTTCGGCGACGACGTGGCTGTCGCCGGTGGATTATGGCTGCGGGAAGGGGCGTGCCCCGTGCCGGTCGGTGACGCGGTCGCCGACCCCCTCGGTGGTGTGACGGCCGCGCTGCACGCGGTCGAGGCGATGGCCGCGGAGGAGGCTCGGCTGGTCGACGTCTCGATGCTCCACGTCGCCGCCGAGGCCGCGCCCGGAGCCGCGGCCGAGCACGCCGTACGTCAGCGGGACGACGCCTGGTGGGTCGAGTGTGCCGACGGTGAGTTCCCGGTCGCCGATCCGACGAGGCGCCGGTGAGGACCACGCTCCTGACGCGGGTCGAGGTCGCGGGGCAGCTGGTCGACGTACGGCTCCGCCGTGATCGCATCGTCAACCTCGAACCGAGACTGGCTGCCGAGGAGTCCGACGAGGTCGTCGACGGGGGCGAGGCAGCGCTGCTACCGGGGCTGCACGACCACCACCTGCACCTGTTGGCGCTCGCCGCGGCTCGTGCCTCGGTCGATTGCCGCGACGGGCTGACCGCGCTGGCTGCGGCGCCGGGCGACGGGTGGGTTCGCGGAGTCGGCCTCCCCTGGTCGCCCGACCGGCACGACCTCGATGCTGTGCAGGCCCGTCGTCCGGTGCGGGTGCAGCACCGCAGCGGCGCCCTGTGGGTCCTCAACTCGGCGGCCCTGGCGGCGGTCGACCACGTGCTCGACGACAGTCTCGACGTCGAGCGCGACCCGTCGGGTGCGCCGACTGGTCGGTTGTGGCGCTATGACGACCGGCTCCGGCCGGCCCTGCCGGAGACCGCACTCGACCTCGGTGCCCTGGGTCGCGAGCTTGCTGCGTTCGGCATCACCTCGGTCACCGACGCCACCCCTGGCCTCGAGGGCTTCGAGGGCCAGGACCTGCTGCCCCAGCGGGTCTGGTTCCTCGGGCGACGCAAGCTGCTGCTCCGCGACCACGACCTGCCCTCCTTCGATGAGCTGTGCGCGACGATCGCGGAGCGTCATGGCGCAGGGGAGCCTGTGGCCGTGCACTGCGTGACGCGGGAGTCGTTGCTGCTGACGCTCGCGGCTCTCGACGAGGTGGGCAGGCTGCCAGGTGACCGGATCGAGCACGCGGCGGTGGTGCCGCCCGGCGTGACCGAGCGCCTGCGGGGCCTGCGCGTGGTGACGCAGCCGGGCTTCCTCGCCGACCGGGGCGACGACTACCGCGCCCGGGTTCACCCCGACGACCTGCCGCACCTCTACCCCTTCGGCAGTCTTCTCGCGGCGGGGGTGGACGTCGCGGCCAGCAGCGACGCGCCCTACGGCCCGCTCGACCCCTGGGCCGTCATCGCCGCCGCGCGCGACCGGCGCACGGGCTCCGGGGTGGTGCTGGGTGAGGCCGAGCGGGTCGCCGCGCGGGTCGCCCTGGCCGGCTACCTGACCGACGAGCACGGTGGTCCCCGGCGGGTGCGGCCCGGAGAGCCTGCCGACCTGGTGCTGCTGTCGACGACCCTCGACGAGGCGCTGGCCGTTCCCCGTCACGAGGTCGTGAGAGCGGTCTGGTGTAGCGGGGTGCGATCGGGCGGGCCTGCCGGCACGGCGCTGACCTGAGGCGCGGGCAACCCACCCGCCGTCCAGGCGTTCTCCCGGCGCAGCCGGCTGCCGAGAGAGTCGCGCTGAGCTCGCCGGTGGCGGTCCGGGTGCCGCAACCGTGGCGTTCACTTGGCGATGGCGTCAGTAGGCGCATGGAACGCATGGCAGGGCTGAAACGCAGGAGACTAAGCCCGCTCACGAGGCAGACCCCGTTGTCGCCCGTCGGTTTCTGACGATATCGTCGGACGAAAGACAGCGAGCTCTTCGCACCGAAGGAGCTGCTGCACGGGTATGGGAGAGCCGCCATCGACATTCGTGAGATCAACCGCCGTGTCATCGCCCAGTTTCGCGCGGGGGAGGAGATCGAGGGCATGCGGCGCGACGACCTGTTGCTGCTGACCACGATCGGCGCTCGCTCGGGCGAGCCGAGGACGAGTCCGATGATGTTCCACCGCGAGGGTGAGCGCCTCTTCGTGATCGGCTCCGCCAACGGGGCTCGTCGCGACCCGAGCTGGTGCCACAACCTGCGAGCTCGACCGACAGTGACCGTGGAGATCGGACGGGGGACCTACCGGGCCTCGGCCGTCGTGCTCGAGGGGGCGGCGCGAGCAGGCGCCTGGTCGTCCATCACCGCGGCACACCCGTTCTTCCACGACCATGAGACCTCCGCGGCGCCTCGGGTGATTCCCGTCGTCGAGCTCGTCCCGCACGAGGAGTCGCGCGAGGATCAGCGGTAGCGGACCAGGCCCTCCTGCATCGTGGTGGCGCACAGCTTGCCGGCCTCGTCGTACATCTCCCCGTGGCACAGGGCGCGGCCGCGTCCGGCCCATCGTGACTCCTGGTCGTAGCGAAACCACTCGTCGACTCGTAGCGGCGCATGGAACCAGATCGTGTGGTTGATGGTCGCGAACGCGATCCGCTCGTCTTGCAGGGTCAGCCGGTGCGGACCCAGTGCAGTGGCCAGCAGCAGCATGTCGCTGAGGTAAGCCACTCCTGCATCCCGCAGGACAGGCTCGCTCCCGATTGTCTGGCGGGTCCTGGCCCAGACCTGCTGTCGAGCGGGCACCGCGACTCCCCGCATGGCGGGCACGCGGACCGGCGGGTAGGGGAAGCGCAGCTCGACGTCGAGGAAGTCCGCGAGATGGTCGGCCCACGCACGGTTGACAGAGTCCGCGGCGAACAGCTCTCCTGGTGCGGAGGAGTCGAGCGGAGCAGGTCCGTCGTGGAGCTCGGGCTGGTGCTCGGGTCCTGCGGCCGGTGCCTGGTAGGAAGCCGACATCGCGAAGATCGCGCGGTCCCCCTGCCGCGCCTCCACACGACGGGCGCTGAAGGAGCCCCCGTCGCGCACGTCCTCGACCTCGAAGTCGATCGGCAGGGTGGTGTCACCGGGCAGCAGGAAAATCATGTGGGCGGAGTGGAGGGAGCGATCATCCGGCACCGTGCCTCCGGCCGCGCAGATCGCCTGGGCGGCGACCTCACCGCCGTAGCTGCGCCGTGCCGGAGGGGGCTTCGTCTGGCCGCGGAAGGTCCGGGGCGCGACCTGCTCGAGAGCGAGTAGTTCGTTCAGGTCGGTGGGTGGCATGCGCATCAGTATCGGGGCGAGCCGGCCCGCGGCGTCCCTGGGCCCATGTGGTCGTCTCGTGGCAGTGTGACCGGCATGGGCCTCGTGGACTACTCCTTCGCCGATGACACCGCACGCATCACGCTGGTCGACCCCGAGCGCGGCAACCCGCTCCACCCAGCGTCGGTGCACGAGCTTCGTGGCGCCGTACGTCGTGCGGGCGCCGATCAGGCTCGGGTCATCGTGCTGGCCGCGACGGGTCGTTTCTTCTGCGTCGGTGGCGACCTGCCGGCCTTCGCCGGTGCTGCCGACATGGGTGAGCTCGTCGACGACCTCGCAGCGGAGCTGCACCAGGTGATCTCCGAGCTGGTGCGCTCGGAGGCGATCGTCGTCTCGGTGGTGCAGGGAGCGGCGGCGGGGGCCGGATTCCCACTGGCGATGGCGGCCGACCTCGTGGTGGCGGCCGACGCGGCTTCCTTCACCTGTGCCTACACGAAGGTCGGGTTGAGCGTCGACGGGAGCACCAGCCTGCTCGTGCACAGCATCGGACTCCACCGAGCACTGCGTCTGGCCCTCCTCAACGACACGATGACAGCAGAGGAGGCACACCTGGCCGGGCTCGTGGCGAGGGTGGTGCCTGCCGCCGAGCTGGACGCCGCAGTCGACGACGTCGTCGCGCGAGTGCTCACCAGCGCACCGGTGGCCCTCGCGCTCACTAAGCGGCTCCTGCGCGACGTGGCCGAGCCGGCGCCCGAAGGTGCGATGCGGCTCGAGGCCATCGGCATCCGCGCGGCGGCGACCACGTCGGACGCACGCGAGGGCGTCAGCGCGTTCGTGGAGAAGCGGGCGCCCCGCTTCGGACCTCAGCAGCACTGACCTCAGGCTAGGCGCTCGCGGCAGGCGCATCCCGCTTGACTTGACCGTCACTTGGTCTTCGGATGCGGACCAGAACCGGTGTCTCAGCACGCCTAATTGACGTCGCGAGCACGCCCGCATCTGCCTCTTTGGGCGGCATTACGACCCAATTGGGAGTATCGTTTGACGACAACGTCAAAAACGTGTGACTCTGCTCACGCTCGATCTCTCGGGCGAGTGATCCTTCGCCAGCACGTCACATGACTTTCCGTTGAGGAAGCAAGGGAGCCCCCGATGAAGAACCGCACGAGGCACGCAGCCGCAGTCGCCGCACTGACGCTGGCCGCCGGCTTGCTCACCGCCTGTGGAGACGACGGTGGTGCCGATGGCACCGACCCCGGTGACGGCAGCGCGAGCAGCGGCGAGCCCACGATCAAGATCATGAATATCGGGCCGACCGGCACGCCGGCCACGAACTTCGCCACCGACACCGTTGCCCAGGCCTACATCGACCAGCTCAACGCCGACGGCGGGATCAACGGCGCCGACGTCGAGATGGTCTACTGCAACGGCAAGTACGACCCCAACGAGGCCACCGCGTGCGCCCGCGAGGCCGTGCAGGAGGACGTCGTCGCCCTCGTCGGCGGTTTCGCCGGCTTCGAGGAGGAGGTCTTCAAGGTCATCGAGCCGGCCGGAATCCCGTGGATCGGCGCTCCGTCGTCCACGCCGGCGGCGCTGACGAGCGAGCTCTCGTTCCCGGTCTGGGCAGGCGCCCTGGGCTACGTCTACCTCGGCGGCGTGGCTGCTCAGACCTGCGAGTCGCCGACGCCGGTGATCCTCGACACCGCTGCCGCCGCAGGGGTGCTCACCTTCGGTGAGGGCGCGCTCGCGGCCGCGGGCAAGTCCTTCGCCGACCCGGTCAAGGTCGCCCAGACGACCGTCGACTTCACGCCGGTCGCCCAGGCCCTTGACGGCGCCGACTGCGCCTTCACTGCTCTGCCGACCTCCATGTACGCGCCGCTCGTGGCTGCCATGGACCAGCTCGGTGTCAGCTCGCGCATCCTGGCGCCGGCAGCGACCTTCGACAACGCCGTGGTCGACAGCTTCGGCGAGCAGCTCGAGGGATCGGTCATCTCGGGCAACTTCCCGACCCTGGACGACCCGGCCTGGGCCGATGCGGTGGCCGCGGTACCGAGCGACCTCGACTTCAGCGGTGAGGTCCTCCAGCTCACCTGGGTGGCGATGAAGGTGTTCAGCGAGGTGGTTGCGACCATCGACGGCGAGGTCACCGCCGAGTCCGTTGCCGAAGCCATGAGCGCGGCCTCGGCGGTCGACACCGGCGGCATCACCCCGCCCATCGACTTCACCACTCCGCTGCCCGTGCCGCCGCTAGCGCGCACCTTCAACACCACGGCGGTCCCGAAGACGGTCAGCGGCGGCGAGCTGGTCGCTCAAGGCGACCCCGTCGACCTGGGGCCCGCCATCGCGGCGGCTCTCGGCGGCTGAGGCCCGCGCCAGCACACCAAGGAGCTCCGACGACGGCGGGGTCACCTGACCCCGCCGTCGCCGGCACCATCCGCCCAGTCAGCAACAACCGTGGGAGTCGCAGTGGGACCGAGTCACGTCACGAACCCGCCCGAGGAGCTCAGCACACGTCGCCCGGCGCCCGTGGCGATCTCGACCGACCACCTCGTGGTGCGCTACGGCGCGGGGAATGCGGCCGTGCACGACGTGAGCCTCGAAGTACGCCGCGGCGAGGTCGTCGCGTTGCTCGGGGCGAACGGCGCCGGCAAGACCTCGACCATCCACGCGTTGGCCGGAGAGGTGCCGGCCGCCGGCGGCACGGTGCTGGTCAGTGGAGAGAAGACCTCGGCACCGCTCCACCGGCGCGTGCGGCAGGGCATCGGCTTGCTGACCGAGGAACGCTGCGTCTTCACCGGCCTCACGGTCCGCGACAACCTCCGCCTGGGACGTGGAAGTGTGTCGGATGCCCTCGACCTGTTCCCCGAGCTGCACGACCACGTCGACCGTCCGGCAGGTTTGCTGTCAGGTGGTCAACAGCAGATGCTCGCGCTCGGCCGGGTGCTGGCGGCACGGCCGTCGGTGCTGCTTGCCGACGAGCTGTCGCTGGGTCTGGCACCGGTGATCGTCCAGCGGTTGCTGAAAGCCGTGCGCGCTGCCGCTGACAGCGGGGTTGCCGTCCTGCTCGTCGAGCAGCACGTCCACCTGGCCATCGAGGCGGCCGACCACGTCTACGTCCTGCGCCGCGGCAAAGTCGTCCACGACGGGGCCGCCGCACCCTTGCGCGGTGCCCCCGACGCCATCGCCGAGCTCTACCTCGACCGCGCCGAGGAGCGTGCCTCATGAGTGACTTCGTCCAGTTCGCAGCCCTGGGACTGGGGTTGGGATCGGTCTACGCCCTGCTCGCCGTCGGGCTGGTGCTGATCTACCGCGGCTCGGGAACCATCAACCTCGCTCACGGGCACTTTGCCGTGCTCGCCGCCTTCCTTTTCGTGGAGCTGCGCGACAACCGGGGCCTGAGCACCGCCGTGACCCTGGTCTTGGTCGTCCTCCTCACCGCCGCGGTCGGCGGCTTGGTGCAACTCTGCGTGATGCGGCCCTTGCGCGGGGCCAGCCCGATATCGCGGGTGATCGCCACGCTGGGGGTCCTCACGGTCGTCAACGAGAGCCTGGCTCTCGCGTTCGGTGCCGAGCAGCAGGCGACCGAGCCGCTGCTGCCCACGGAGACCGTGCAGGTCGCGGGCGTCGTCCTCGGACGGCAGTCGCTCTACCTCGCGGTGATCGCCGTGCTCGTCGTCGCCGCACTCGTGGCGAGCTCCCGCACCCGCTTCGGCCTGGCACTCACCGCCTCCGCCGAGAACCCCCGGGCGGCCCGCGCCCTGGGGTGGTCACCCGAGGTCCTCGCGATGGCTACGTGGATCGTCGGCGGCGCGCTCGCCGGCCTCGCCGGGTCCCTGGTCTTCTCCACGACCTCCGGCTACTTCACGCTGGGGGGGCTCTCGCTGCTCATCGTCGGCGCGCTGGCAGCGGCTCTGTTCGCCCAGTTCAGGTCCTATCCGATGGCGCTGCTCGCCGGGTGGCTGCTCGCGATCGTGCAGAGCGAGGCCATGCAGTACACCGACATCACCGGCGTCTCTGACGCCATCCCGTTCATCGCGATCGTGGTGATGCTCGTGATCCGGGGGCGCGGTCTCCCGGTGCGCGGCACGACCGCCGACCGGCTCCCGAGCGTGGGCAACGGACGGGTGCGGGCGGTGCCGGCACTGGTCGCGACCGGGCTGCTGGTCCTCCTGATGCAGACCACCTGGAAGCTGGACTACGACCTGCTCCAAGCGATCGTGGTCTCGATGTCGGTGGGGATCGTGGCACTCTCCATCGTCGTCCTGACCGGGTACGCCGGGCAGCTGAGCCTGGCCCAGATGGCACTGGCGGGCGTCGGCGCCTACGCCGCGGGCCGGCTGGTCGACGCACAGGGCTGGACCTTCGGACCGGCGTTGGTGGCGGGTATCGTCGCGGCCGGACTGGTCGGTCTCCTGCTCGGCCTCCCGGCCCTGCGCACGCGCGGGGTCAACCTGACGGTGGTCACCTTCGGGCTGGGCTTCGCCGTCTACGCCGTCCTCTTCAGCAGCACCGAGCTCACCGGAGGAACCGACCAGACACAGATTCCCTTCCAGACCCTGTTCGGCCTCGAGATCGACCCCGTCCTCCACCTGCACACCTACGCCAGTGTGTGCGTGGTCGCTTTCGCGCTCGTCGCGCTGCTCATCGCGAACCTGCGTCGCGGTCGCGTCGGGCGCCGGCTGCTGGCTGTCCGCGTGAACGAGCGGGCGGCGGCCTCCATCGGGGTGAGTGTCTTCGCGGCCAAGCTCTATGCCTTCTCCCTCGCTGCCGCCATCGCAGGACTGGGTGGGGTGCTGCTGGCGTTCTCGTACTCCACGATCCTCTATGCCAACCTGTTCGGGCCCTTCTCCTCGATCAACGTGATGACGGTGGCCGTGGTCGGGGGCGTCGGATACGCCCTCGGGCCCGCACTCGGCGTTCCGCTGGTCACGGGCGGGGTCGGGACCATCATCGCCGCGCAACTCTCCGAGAGCATCGATGCTTACGTCCCGCTCGCCGGTGGCGTGATCCTGATCCTCTTGCTCATCGCCAGCCAGAACGGCGCTGCCGCAGCCATCAGCGCAGCGATTCCCGCCCGACTGCGCGCCTGGAGGTTGCCGCTCGGGGGCCGCCCGGTTCACGAGGTCGCGACACCTCGCCAGGTCGAACCGATCGAGTCGCACTCACTCACCGTCAGCGGCGTCGTCCAGCGATTCGGTGGGGTCACCGCCCTCTCGGAGGTGTCCCTGTTCGTGGAGCCCGGCAAGGTCCTGGGCCTCCTGGGACCCAATGGTGCCGGCAAGACCACCCTCGTCGACGTCGTCACGGGCTACGCCAGCCCGGCGCAGGGACGCGTGCTGCTCGGGAAAAGCGACATCACCTCGTGGTCTGCGACCAAGCGGGCGCGCGCCGGCCTCGGCCGTACCTTCCAGAGCCTCGAGCTCTTTGACGATCTCTCGGTGCGCGAGAACCTTCTCGCCGCCTCGGACCAGCGCGACGCGCTGGGCTACGTCACCGACCTGTTCTGGCCGGGTCGCGGTCGACTTACCACCACGGCCGCGGCTGCGGTGGAGGAGCTCGGTCTCGGCGACGTCCTCGACAAGCTCCCCACCGAGCTCTCCTACGGGCAACGCCGCCTGGTCGCCATCGCTCGGGCCGTGTCCACGCGGCCCTCGGTCCTCCTCCTCGACGAGCCGGGAGCGGGCCTCGACGAGTCCGAGACCGCTGAGCTGGGTCACCTGATCCGGCGTCTGGCCCACGAGTGGGGCATGGGAGTTCTGCTCATCGAGCATGACGTCGCGATGGTGCTGCGGACCTCCGACGACGTGGTGGTGCTCGACTTCGGACGCACGATCTTCACTGGTGCGCCCGGCCGGGTCAGCGACGATCCGACCGTGCGCACCGCCTACCTCGGCCTCCCGGCCACGGCAGACGTCTGACGGCCCCGACGAGGCCTCCGACGTGGGCTCCGCGTCAGCGGATCAGGAAGCTCGCACGGCGACGAACAACCCGTGGCTCTCGGCGCACACCACGTCACCGTGCCGGATCTCTCCGCGCATGACCCGCTTGCGGCCGTCCTCCGAGTCCAGCCACACGGCCAGGTCGAGGGGGACGTCGCCTGGCGTCGGGTTGCGGTAGTCCACGTGCAGGAACGCCGTGCGGGACCACGGCCGCCCCCCAGCGCTGCACAGGAGTCCGAGCACCTCGTCGAAGACCAGAGCCACGGCGCCGCCGTGCGCCACCTGCCCGCCGAGGTGGAAGTACTCGGTGAACGTCACCGTCGCCTCAACGCGGTCGGCGCTGACGCGATCGATCGTCAGGGGCGGCACGAGGGTCTGGCCACGGTCCGGCAACCCGAGCTGCCGTGCGAAGGGTGCCGGTCCCACGCCCGCCGAGGCTCGGAGCTGCTCGCTGATCGTGCTCAGGCTGTCGGTGAGCTCGAGCATCGTGGCGCGATCCGGCTCCGCGTCGACGATCGCGTCCTGGACGCTGCGCAGCGAGGCGAGCAGGTCGCCGTACGCCGTCACGTCGGAGGGGTCGGTGAGTGGCTCGGTGTCCGGGACCCAGCTGGAGTCGGCGAACGGTGCGGCGGCGGTCATGCCACCTCGATCACGACGGCGCCGGCCTGGCCCCCGCCCGCACACATCGCGGCAACCGCGATGCCGCCGCCACGGCGGCCGAGCTCGTGGGTAAGGGTGGTGAGCATCCGGGCGCCGCTGGCAGCGACCGGGTGGCCGAGGCTGCAGCCGCTGCCGAAGACGTTGACGCGGTCCTCGTCGATGCCATGGACGCGACATGCGGCGAGCGGGACGGAGGCGAAGGCCTCGTTGATCTCCCAGAGCTCGACGTCGGTCATCGTCAGGCCGGCGCGGTCGAGGATGAAGGGGATCACGTCGACGGCACCCATCCCGGTAAGTGACGGGTCGACACCGATGGCCCCCCAGGCACGGACGTGAGCCAGGGCCTCGAGCCCCTCACGACTGGCGACCTCGGCGCTCGTCAGGGTCAGTGCCGCCGCGGCGTCGTTGACGCCGCTGGCGTTGCCGGCGGTGACGCTGAAGCCATCGATCTCAGGGTGCAGCGGCTTCAGGGCGGCGAGCTTGTCCAGCGTGGTGGTGCGCCGCGGGCCCTCGTCGACTGCAAACTCGACCACGGACCCGTCGGCCTGAGGCACCTTGACCGTGACGATCTCGTCGTCGAATGTGCCGGCGTCGATCGCCGCGACGGCGCGCATGTGGGAGCGATAGGCCCAGGCGTCCACCTCGTCGCGACGGAGCCCCACCTCGATCGCGGGGGCCCAACCGGTCGTGATGGTGACGTCGTCGCCGGGACCCTCGGCGTACGGGTACGTCGGCGGGATGCCGACGCGCGGCTCAGTCGATCCAGGGACGCGCCAGTGCATGGTGGGCATCATCGAGGTCGACATCGCGCCGCCGGCGACCACGACACGGTCCATCCCGGCCCGGATGCTCGCCGCGGCGTTGCCCACCGCGGTCAGGCTGCCCGCGCAGTGCCGGTTGACGGCCTGCCCGGGCACCCGGGTCAGACCGAGACCGACCGCGGCGTGGCGAGCCAGGTCGCCACCGCCGTAGAGCGACTCGGCAAGGATCACGTCGTCGACCAGGTCCGCCGACAGTCCAGAGCGGGCGATCGCCTCGCCGACAGCCACCTGGGCGAGGTGCTCGGCGGAGGTGTCCCGCAGGGTTCCCTTGAAGGCCACCCCGATCGGAGTTCGTACGGCACTGACGATGACGGCCTCGGACATGCGAGCTACCTCTTCCTGGGGTGGGTGCGTGATCGCGCGGTGCGTCTTAACACCACGGGCACATCCAGCATCGCTTCAATTGACGATATCGTCAACTATGGCGCTTCCGCGACAATAGCAGCCACGATCTGTTGAGCCGTGGAGCCCGTGGTGAAACCGCTGAACCGCACCGATCTCTCGCGGAACTGCCACCGGCCCTCCGCGCGCTCCAGGTGGTCGCGGTAGGTGCCCCAGTGGTCGATGCCGTGCGGGGCGAAGAAGGCGAAGACGCTGCTGGCGGTGGCGTGGTCGTCCTCGACCTCGACCAGTCGGGAGCCCACGTGGTGGAAGCCCGGAAGGAGACGTCCTGCCTGTGCCATCTGGATTCCTTGCTCCGTGGCGAAGGCCATCACCCCGGCGGGCCCGACGAACGCCCGGCCGGCCACCCGTAGGACGCCGTCGTCGGCGAAGAGCGAGGCGAACTCCTCGACGCGACCGGCGTCGCCGTAGGCGGTGTAGCGCGCCAGCAGGTTCTCGATCTCGCAGCGGGGGTCGGTCATCGCAGTGTGACCAGGTGGGGGCCGAGGCGCTCCAGCTCCTGCAGGCAGTCAGCCATCGACCGCGATGCGCACTGCCAGGTCAGCCATCCGACGCCGGCGTCGCGAAGCGCCGGGGTGTGGCGCTCGAGGTAGGACACCAGCGCGTCCGCGGTCCCGACGCCGTACGGGGCGAAGCAGACCTCGACCTGCTCGTCGCGACCCAGCTCTCGGCGTTCGGCCTTGATCTCCGTCACGCCGCGGGCGAGCTCGTCCACCGAGGACAGCACGTCGGTGCCCGTCACTGCCGCGGAGGCTGCACCCTGCTCGAACGGCATCCACCCGTCGGCGAGCTCGGCGACGCGTCGTCGTGCGCGCTTGCTGTTCCCGCCGATCCAGATCGGAGGCCCTCCGGCCTGCGCCGGCCTCGGCAGCATGACGTGGGAGTCGGTCGAGCCCGTGGGTTGAAAAGGCTCACCCGACCACGCCGTGCGCAGGTTGGCGATGGCAGTGTCGAAGCGAGCGCCACGTCCGGCGAAGTCGGCCTCGAGGGCCGCGAACTCGGAATCCACGTAGCCGGCACCCATGCCGAGGACGACCCGACCGCCGGAGAGTAGGTCGAGGCTCGCAGCGGCCTTGGCCGTGACGTAGGGGCTGCGATAGCCGGCGATGGCGAGGTTGGTCAACAAGGTGGTTCGACGCGTGCTGGCGGCCATGAAGGCGAGCCCGACGAACGGGTCGAAGGAGTGGTGGCCGCCACGGGCCAGCCATGACTCGGCCGGAACGGGATGGTCGGTCGTCGACACGGCAGCGAACCCGGCCGCCTCGGCCGCGGCGGCGAGCTCGCCGAGACCTTCGGTCCCGGTCCACTCCGCGTAGTGCTTCACGGCGCGGGTCGGCATTTGGAAGTTGATCTGCATCGAGGCTCCTCATGGGTCACGACGAGCGCGACCGCCTCCACCGCAGTGGTGGAGGCGGTCGCGAAGGGTGAGGTCAGGACGTCCGCGGGAAGCGGAACAGCTCGCGGGCGTTGGTCTCGGCGATCTTGGTGACGACGTCGTCGGGCACGTCGGCCAGGACCTCGCCGGCGCGCTTGCGGCTGTTGGGCCAGTTGGAGTCGGAGTGGGGGTAGTCGATCTCGAGCATCACCTTGTCGTGACCGATGAGGTCGAGGTTCTTCACCCCGAACTCGTCGTCGATGAAGCAGCCCCACAGGTGCTTCTTGAACAGCTCCGAGGGTCGGCTGTCGAAGTCGATGTTCTTCATGTAGTGCCGGTGGCGCTCCCAGACGAAGTCGGACCGCTCGAGGATGTAGGGGATCCAGCCGATGCCACCCTCGGCAAGTGAGAACTTCAGATTGGGGTGCCGCTGCAGCGCACCGGAGAAGAGCAGGTCGACCGTCGTCCACATCAGGTTGCTGGAGAACAGTGTGATCGCGACGGCGAACGGCGCGTCCGGCATCCGCATCTGTCCGGGCACGGCCTGCATGCCGGAGAAGGAGAACCCGGGAACGTACCCGGAGGAGCCGAAGTGCAGGGAGAGCACCATGTCGGTCTCCTCGCAGGCCCGGAAGAAGGGGGTCCACTCCTCGCTGTGGAAGCTGGGGAGGCCGAGCGGGACAGGGCTGTCGGGGAACGAGATGGTTCGCGACCCCATGGCCGCGGTCCGGTAGACCTCGGCCGTGGCGAGCTCGATGTCCCAGATCGGGACGATGCTCATGGGGATGTAGCGGTCCGGGTAGGCCTGGCACCACTCCTCGGCGTAGTAGTCGTTCCATGCCTGCACCCCGAGGTGGGCGAGCTCCTTGTCCTCGGCGCGGAAGAAGACGCCACCGCCGAAGCCCGGGAACGACGGGAACAGCATCGCGGCCTGGACGCCGTCGAGGTCCATGTCCTTGACGCGGGCGGCCGGGTCGTAGCACCCGGGGATCATGTCCTCGTAGCGAACGGGGTCGAGCCCCCACTCCTCCGGCGGCTTGCCGGCGACCGCGTTCAGTCCGACGGTCGGGAAGACGTTGCCGTCGTAGACCCAGATGTGCTTGTCGTCCTTCTCGATGATCCGCGGGCCACGCTCCTTGAACTTCTCCGGCAGACGGTCCTGCCAGACGCGGGGGTGCTCGATGAGGTGGTCGTCGACCGACACGATCTGGTGGTGCTCCTGCAGCGGCATGGCGGATCCGTCTCCCTGGATTGATGGGTGGATGTGCTGGACATGTGGTGTGAGTCACGTCCACCATAGAGGCAGTTGACGATTTAGTCACATACCCGTCAGGATTCTCTCCAGGAGGCTGCGATGAGTGAACCGACCCCGGTCGAGCGCGAGGACGAGGACGACCACGACCTGCTCACCTACGGCGAGGCGGGCTTCCGCCTCTACGAAGCAGTACGTGACCAGCGAGCCCTGGTACAGCGGCTTCGCGAAGCCGGGTCGCCCGGGGTCGACGCAGCCGAGACGCGTTTGAGCGGCTTGCAGGAGGCGGCCGACCGCAACTCTCGCCAACCGATCAACGACGAAAACTTCGAGCGGTTCTTCGGGTACCCGGGGTTCGCCAAGCGCAATACGAAGGGCCAGGACTGACGACGGTGTCAACTTCGCTGGACGTCGCCCCGGGGCCGGTCTCGACGCTCGATGAGCTGCGCGGGGAGGTCCGGGCGTTCCTCGCCGGCCAGACGTTCACCCCGCGGTGCGACCCCTGGGTGCGCGGCTTCGACCCGGGCTTCTCCCGAGCCGTGGGGGAGCGGGGCTGGATCGGGATGACCTGGCCGACCGAGCGCGGAGGTGGAGGCTCCTCGAACGTCGAGCGGTGGGTGGTGGCTGAGGAGTTGCTGCGCGCGGGCGCCCCGGTGGCCGGCCACTGGACGGCCGACCGCCAGACCGGCCCCTCGTTGCTCCGCTTCGGCACGCCGGCCTTGCAGGCTGAGCTGCTCCCCGCAATCCGGCGTGGGGAGGTCGTCGTCGGGCTCGGGATCAGCGAGTCGGAGGCCGGCTCCGACCTGGCCGCCCTGCGCACCGGCGCGAAGCGTGTCGACGGAGGGTGGGAGATCAGCGGCACCAAGATCTGGTCGTCCTCGGCTCACCACGCCACGCATGTCTACGTCCTGGCTCGCACTGACTCCTCGGGCTCACGGCACGACGGGATGACCGAGTTCCTGATCGACGCCGGCGCTGCGGGCCTGGAAGTGCGCCCGATTCTGGACCTCACCGGCGAGCACCACTTCAACGAGATGCACTTCGACCGGGTCTTCGCGCCCGACGCCCGCGTCCTCGGCGAGGTCGGTGCCGGCTGGAAGCAGATCACCGACCAGCTTGCCTTCGAGCGCGGCGGGCCGGATCGCTACCTGAGCACCTACCCGCTGGTGCGCGCCATGCTGCGCCGGCTGCGACGTGCGCCGGACCGGGCGGCTACCGAGCGTCTGGGGGCTCTCACCGCTCGGCTGGTCGGGCTGAGGCGGCTCGGGCTGGAGTTGGCCCACGAGCTTGACTCTGGCCGGGCGCCGAGCCAGAAGGGGGCTCGGCTCAAGCTGCTCGGCACGCTCTTCGAGCAGGACGTAGTGGAGACGGCGCGCTACGTCCTCGATGTCTGCGGGGCCGAGCCTGAGGACCTCGCCCTGTTGCACGACGCCATCCAGGTGGCACCCGGAGCGACCATCCGCGGCGGCACCAGCGAGATCATGCGCACCGTGGTGGCGAGAGCAGAGGTCGGCCGATGACCTGGAGTGCTGACCTGGCGCCGGTGGTCGACGACGTCCTGTCCGCCACGCCCCCCGAACGGCTCTGGGAGACCGTCGTCGCCCTCGACTGGACCACCGTCGGCGTCGACGAGACCGCCGGAGGCGCCGGAGGCGACGTGCGCGACCAGGCGGAGCTCGCCGGGGGCGCCGGGCGCCACGCGATCGGGATCCCACTGTGGGAGACCGCTCACGCGGCGTGGGCGATGACTCGAGCAGGGCTCGAGCTGCCTGAGCGCGGTCAGCCTGCGGTCGTGGTGACCGACCCCTCCCGCGCGGTCGCGTGGGGCGATCACGACACCGTGGTGTTGCTGGTGCACGCCGACTCGCTCATGAGAGTCCCGGCGCGATGCAGGATCGCACCCGATTCCGCAACCCTGGCGGGGGAGCCCGCCGGTCTCCTGGACCGCGACGCCGCGGCCCCGGGCGACATCGGCGGCGTGTCCCTCGATACCGCTCTGGCCGAGGAGATCCGGGGCCGTGGGGCTCTGCTGCGGGCCGCAGCCCTTCACGGCGCGATGCACTCAGCCTGTGAGCTCACCCGCGAGCACGTGCAGAGCCGCGAACAATTCGGCCGTCCACTCGCCTCGCACCAGGCCGTCGCCCACGCCCTCGCGACCATGGTGCTCGAACGTGACCGTGTCCGGGCCGGCATCGACGAGGCACTGGACCGCGGCGGGCCGGGACCGGCTGAGGCGGCGCGCGCCGCGGCAGCAGCAGCGGCAGGTCAGGTCGCCTCGGCAGCCCACCAGCTCCTTGGCGCGATGGGAACCACCCGCGAGCACTCCTTGCACCACTTCACCCGACGGCTGTGGTCGTGGCGTGACGCCGACGGCAGCCAGCACACGTGGGAGCGGCGGGTTGGAGAGCTCGCGCTGGCCGGGGACGACGACGACGCCCTGTGGAGTCTGGTCACCGGTTGAGCCGGACCTGCCTCGAACGCTGCAGCGGACGCAGCGAGATCTTCGCGTCCTACTCCATCGACCAGCGCGAGACCGACGGCCCCGACGGCTACCGGCGCCGTCTCGACGAGGCCAAGGGCGCACTGCCCGACGACCTCGCGATCCGGAACCGCCAGGTCTTCGTCGACCCGCTCGCGCTCGCGACGTCGGAGGGTCGCGGGTTCCGCGCCATCCGGCGGTGGGCCGACCAGTTCTTCCCCGCCGATGCGGAGCACACGCTCACCCGCAGGTCAGCTGAGCACCGTGACGGCTGACTGGGCTGACCGACCTGTGCCCCCTCAAGATCGGCTCTGACCATGTCGTCAGCACTGCGGCAGGGCCTCCCGGGCCCCGACCTCACCGGCGCCTTGAGATTCACGTCACGAACTACTTGGCAGTTTCGTCAAGTTTGGCTAGTGTCCTGAGTCACAGGTGACCGAGACGCGTCGCCTCGGCCATTCGAACCCGGCGCAACGGTGCGTCGACCGACCCAGAGGTGCCTGACATGAACACAGAGCAGACCCCGTCCCCCGTCCTCGACGGAATCAAGGTGGTGGAAGTCGCCGCCTGGACGTTCGTGCCGACCGCCGGCGCCGTGCTGGCCGACTGGGGCGCCGACGTGATCAAGGTCGAGCACCCCGAGACCGGCGACCCGCAGCGTGCCCTGATCAGCTCCGGCGTCGTAGCCGGCGCGGGGTCGGTGAACCACTTCGTCGAGCAGCCCAACCGCGGCAAGCGCAGTGTTGGCATCGACATGCGGACCCCGGAGGGCCTCGAGGTCCTCATGCGCCTGGTCGAGACCGCCGACGTCTTCATCACCAACATGCTCCCGAGCTCGCGCAAGAAGCTCGGGATCGACGTCGACGCGGTCCAGGCCCGCAACCCGAAGATCATCTACGCCCGGGGGAGCGGTTACGGACCCCAGG
The DNA here is from genome assembly GCF_030518195.1 of Nocardioides cremeus. Lineage (GTDB taxonomy): Bacteria > Actinomycetota > Actinomycetes > Propionibacteriales > Nocardioidaceae > Nocardioides > Nocardioides cremeus. The sequence goes on along the minus strand of NZ_JAULSC010000004.1, from coordinate 220,524 downwards.
GGGATGAGGCCGACCGGGGCGCCTACGACCTCGCCGCCTACTGGTCGCGCGGCGGCATCGCAGACGGCTACACGGGCATCGGCGCGGAGTACCCGCCTGCGCAGCGGCCTGCCTTCGGTGACCTGTTCGGCGGGTTCGCGATCGCCTCGGGCGTCGCCGCGGCTCTGTTCAAGCGGGAGCGCACCGGCGAGCCGTCGGTCGTCGACGTCTCCCTGCTGCACCTGGCGATGTGGCAGGTCTCGACCGACATCGTCGGCGCCGGGGTGACCGGCTCCGCCATCCCCAAGTTCGACCTGGCCGACATGCCCAACCCGGTAGCCAACATCTTCCGCACAGGTGACGATCGACACGTCTCGTTCGTGCTGCTCCAGGCGGACAGGTTCTGGGAGGGCTTCTGCACCCGGATCGGTCGACCCGACATGGTCGCCGACGAGCGGTTCAACGGGATGGGGCCGCGCTTCGTCAACCGGGCAGAGTGCATCGCCGAGATCCGCGGCGAGTTCGCCAAGCACCCGCTGGAGCACTGGGAGAAGGCCTTCGCCGACTTCGATGGAGTCTGGGACGTCGTCAAGACGCCGGTCGAGCTGCACTCGGACCCGGCTGCGATCGCCAACGGCTACCTGCCCCAGATCGACTCCGGCAACGGTGACACGTTCGCCTTGGTCGACAGCCCGGTCCAGTTCGACCTCCGACCCAACGCCAAGACTCGTGCCCCCGAGCACGGTGAGCACACCGAGCTGGCCCTGGTCGAGGCGGGCTACGACTGGGACGAGATCGCCGAGCTGAAGAAGACCGGCGCCATCCGATGACGGTCCCGTCGGAGGCGAGCGTCGAGGTCGACCCGCACGCGGCCGCCGTTCACGCGGTGCTGCACTGCAACTTGAACAGCCCCGACGCCGCTGGCGCAGCCGCCTTCTGGGAGCAGCTCGCCTTCACCCGGCGGATGCGCAACCAGAGCGACGACACCGATGCCCGGTTCCTCGGACTCGGGGAGCACACCGCCTCCGACACCTGGTTCATGTACGACGTCCGCGGACCGCGCGCGGCTCCGGCGATCGAGATCTGCGAGTGGACCGACCCGCCCGTCGAGCCGCGGACGCCCGGAGAGGCCGCCCGCGCGGTGGGCTTCACCGGACTCGGTGTCCGCGTCGCCTCGCTGGGCGAAGAGACCGGGGACTCGGCCTACGTCAGTGAGCAGCCGCGGCACGCGGCCTGGGTGCGTGGGCGGCTGCGCCAGGCCCAGCACGTCGCCGCACCCGACGGCGTGACGGTCGAGGTCGTCGAGATCGACCCGCCCGCGGGCGATCCGGAGGACCAGGGCGCGGCCTTCTCGCACGCGCGCCTGCGCTGCACCGATCTCGAGGCCACCGTCGCCTGGTATGAGCGATTGGGGTGGCGCGTGGTCGAGCCGAGCGAACCTCGCGTCGACGGGGTCTCGCTCGTGGTCGACGAGGACCCGACCTTCTCCTTGGAGCTTGAGGTCGACCCCGACGCGGTGCCCTCGACGATGCAGGCCAACACGCAAGGGGTCTTCCGCATCGCCCTCGGGTGCGAGGACGTGCCCGGGGCGGTGCAACTGCTGCGGGCCGCCGGCGTCGAGGCGCCCGACGCGGTTTTCACCGCGATGCCGGACGTGCCGACCGGCGGCTTCAGTGTCGCAGTCCTGCGTGACCCCGACGGCACCATGGTCGAGCTGGTCTCGCGCCCCCGCGCGGAGGTGCGACGACCGATGGAGCCTGCCGGATGAGCATCTCCGTCGCCGAGCGCGCCGAGCTGCGCGAGGTCGTGCGCCAGCTCGTCGAGAGGCGCTCCTCCGAGCCCGACGTACGCCGGGTCATGGCGTCGTCGACCGGCCACGACGTCGAGCTGTGGGCCACCATGGCCGGCGAGATCGGTCTGCAGGGACTGGCCGTTCCCGAGGAGCACGGCGGCGCCGGTGCCGGCTGGGCCGAGGTAGCAGTGGTAATGGAGGAGCTCGGCCGTGCACCGGCCTGCGTCCCCTTCCTGGCCACGGTCGGCTTGGCGCTCCCCGCACTAATCGCCGCCGGCGGCGAGGCCACGCGGTGGCTCCCCGGGATCGCTGACGGCACCCTCGTCGCGACCGCCGCGGTCCTGGGCGCACCCCGAACCGGACCCGACGACGTGCCGGTTACGGCCGAGCGGGTGGGGGGTCAGTGGTTCCTCAGCGGCACCGAGCGCTACGTCCTCGACGGCGCCGGCGCCGACCTGGTGCTGGTGCCCGCATGCAGCGGTGACCAGGTGGGGCTCTTCGCGCTCGAAGGTGGCCGAGGGCTCAGCGTGGAGACGGTGCGGACCTCCGACCAGACCCGCCGCTTCGCACACCTCACCTTCGACCACGCACCGGCCGCTGTGGTCGGCGCCGTCGACGACGGGCTGCAGCTGGTGGACCGCGCCCGCGAGATCGCCACCCTGTTGCTGGCCTGGGAGCAGGTCGGCGGTGCCAGTGCCACGCTCGACATGGCCGTCGCCCACGCCCGCACGCGCCACCAGTTCGGCCGTCCGATCGGTTCCTTCCAGGCCGTCAAGCACCTGTGCGCCGACATGCTCGTCGCCATCGAGACGGCCAGGGCCGCCGCCTGGGGCCTGCTGCGATCGGTCCAGGCCGAGACCGACGACCTGGGCCTGGTCACCGCGATCGCCCGCACGGTGTGCAGCGAGCGCTACGACTTCTGCGCCACCACCAACGTCCAGGTGCACGGGGGCATCGCCTTCACCTGGGAGCACCCCGCCCACCTGCACCTCAAGCGGTCCCGTGGCTCCGCCGTGCTGCTGGGCTCCGCGCTCGACAACCGTGAGCTCCTCACCGGCCTGGTGCCGGTGCTCACCACCACGAAAGGTTCCGGCTGATGACTCAAGTGCCCATCGCTCCCGATCTGTTCACCTGGCCCTCGGACGACCCCGCCCTGATCGCAGGTCGCTCGTCGGACGGCGTGCTCGTATTCCCCTACCGCAAGCAGAAGCTCGTCGAGGGGACTCGCGAGGAGCTGGAGAAGGTCGAGCTGCCCCGCCACGGCACCTTGTGGAGCTTCACCACCCAGCGCTTCCGGCCGCCCGCACCGCCGTACGCCGGCGCTGACGACGCCGAGAGCTTCGAGCCGTTTACGGTGGGTTACGTCGAGCTGCCCGACGCCCTGCTGATCGAGGCGCGGCTGACCGAGCCCGATCACGAGAAGCTCTCGATCGGCCAGAAGATGGAGCTGCGGATCGTGCCCTTCGGCACTGACGCCGACGGCAACGAAACGATGATCTACGCCTTCGCGCCGGTCGGCGCCGCGGATCGAGGAGCGAACTGATGAGCACCCCTGACGTCGCCATCATCGGCACCGGCCTGCACCCGTTCGGCCGCTACGAGGGAAAGTCCGCCCTCCAGATGGGGGAGGACGCGGTCATCGAGGCCCTCGCCGACGCCGGCGTGGCCTGGGAGCAGGTCCAGGCCCTGTGGGCCTCCAGCATGGAGGTCACCAACCCCGAGGCCATCCTCGGTCTCCTCGGTCGCACGGGCATCCCGGCACGTGCGACGTTCACCGGCTGCGCGTCCGGCGGCACCGTGCTCGCCCAGGCCGCCAACGCGATCCGCATGGGTGACGCCGACATCACCGTGGCGGTCGGGATGGACAAGCACCCTCGTGGGGCGTTCTCCGCCCACCCCTCGGTGGCCGGGCTTCCGGACTGGTACGGCGAGGCGGGGTTGTTCCTGACGACCCATTTCTTCGGCCTCAAGGCCAACCGCTACCTGCACGACCACGGCATCAGCCACGAGACGCTGGCCCGGGTGGCGGCGAAGGCGACGCGCAACGGCGAGCGCACCCCGCACGCGTGGCGCCGCAAGCCACTCTCGGTCGAGGAGATCATGGCCTCGCCGGTGCTGAACTATCCCCTGCGCCAGTACATGTACTGCAACCCCGACGAGGGCGGTGCCGCGGTCGTGCTGTGCCGCGCCGATCAGGCACACAGGTACACCGACACGCCGCTGTACCTGCGTGCCAGCACGCTGTTCAGCGGCCGGGACGGCGCCTTCGACCTCCTCAGCCCGTCCCTGCCACTGGCGGCCCAGCCGAGTCCCACCGTGTTCGCCTCCAAGGCCGCCTTCGAGCAGGCCGGCCTCGGGCCGAGCGACGTCGACGTCATTCAGCTCCAGGACACCGACGCCGGCTCGGAGATCATCCACATGGCCGAGAACGGCTTCTGCGCCGACGGCGACCAGGAGCGCCTGCTGGCCGACGGTGAGACAGAGATCGGCGGGTCGTTGCCGATCAACACCGACGGTGGCCTGATCGCCAACGGCGAGCCCGTCGGCGCCTCCGGGCTACGCCAGGTCTACGAGCTCGCCAACCAGCTGCGGGGCCGCTGCGGCGAGCGGCAGGTCAGCGACGCCAGGGTGGGGTACGCCCAGCTCTACGGATCGCCGGGCACCGCAGCCGTCACGATCGTCTCCACCTGAAGTGGATATGCAAACCGCCGAGTCGTTCCGCTCCGAGCTGCGCGAGTGGCTCTCGCAGGCGCCGCGGCCCGAGGGGCTGCACGACTACGGTCCCACCCCGCTGGACACCGAAATGGTGGCCGCCCGCGCATGGCATGCCCAGCTCGCTGCGGCGGGCTACGCCTGCCTGCGCTGGCCCGTGGAGCACGGTGGGCGGGGTGCCTCGGTGGCCGAGCAGGCGATCTTCGCCGAGGAGACGGCTTACGCCGACGTGCCACGCCAGCTCAACATCGTCGGGCCGGACCTGGTCGGTCCGGTGCTGATGCGCTACGGGCGCCCGGACCAGCAGGAGCGCTACCTGCCGCGGATCGTCAGCGGCGAGGACATGTGGTGCCAGCTGTTCAGCGAGCCCGACGCCGGCTCGGACCTGGCGGGCGTCCGCACCCGCGCTCGTCGCACCGACAGCGGCTGGGCGGTCGACGGTCAGAAGGTGTGGACCAGCGGGGGAGCCAGCGCAGAATTCGGCATCCTGCTCGCCCGCACCGGCGGTCCCGGGCACGGCGGGCTGTCGGCGTTCGTGGTTCCGATGCGTGCCGCCGGGGTCGAGGTGCGTCCGGTGGTGCAGATCGACGGGGAGAGCAAGTTCAACGAGGTCTACCTCACCGACGTGCGTCTCGACGACGACGCCCTCATCGGTGACGAGGGCCAGGGCTGGGCCGTGGCGATGATGACTCTGGGCAACGAGCGGCTGTCCTTGGGCGCGAACGCCGTCGGGATGTTCCGGGCGCTCGGCGACATGGCGGCCGCCGCGGGCGAGCGCGGCCGCCTGGGCGCGGCGCAACAGGCCTCGCTCACCGACCTGTGGGTCAGGACATGGATCCTGCGCACGACCTGGGAGCGCGCGATCGCCGAGGGGGCCGAGCCCGGGGACGCCTCGTTCTCGGTGCTCAAGGTGATGGCCTCGGAGACCTACCGCGACATCGGCAACGCCGGCGTGGAGATGCTCGGTCTCGACGCCCTGGTCAGCGAGGACCACGAGCCGCTCGTCCAGCGGATGCTCGTGGGGCACGCCCAGACCTTGCTCGGTGGCACCAGCGAGATCCAGCGCAACATCCTCGCCGAGCGCCTGCTCGGTCTGCCTCGCGAGCCCCAACTCACCCGATGATGGCGGAGCAGTGAGCCTGGCCGCACTCCTCACGCCGGGGTGCCGCGTCGCGGTGGCGGACGGCCTCGGCGCGCCGCGCTCAGCGTCGGCCGAGCTCAGCCGGGCGGCCGCCGGGGTCGGTGGTGTGCAGCTCGTGCTCGGGTGGCTCCCGACACCCGACCCCGACCTCGACCTGACGTCGTACCACGACGTAGCGGCCCTGATGGGCGGCTGGGGCATGCGGGACGCCATTCGCGCGGGCTCCGCGCGCGGCATCCCTGTGCGCTGGTCGCAGGTGCCCGGCTTGATGCAGGGCCGCCTGCGGCCCGACATCCTGCTCGCCGGAGTCGTCCCCGCCCGCGACGGTGGCCTGACCTTCGGCTCTGAGGTGTCGTGGATGCACGCCGCGGTCGCCGCAGGCGCGCAGGTCGCAGCGGTCGTCCACCATGGCGCACCCCGAGCGTACGACGGTCCGTCGCTGCCGGCCGAGCACGTCGTGGTCGTAGGGGAGTCGAGCGTGCCGCTGACCCCGTTGGGCTTCACTGCGCCCGACGACGTCCACCGCGAGGTCGCCGACCGGGTTGCCGGTCTGGTGCCGGCGGGCGCCCGGATCCAGGTCGGGCCAGGAGCGCTGGGCAGCGCGATCATGGCGGCGGTGACAGTGCCGGTGCGCGTGGACTCCGGGTTGCTCGTCGACGGGATCCTCGACCTCGAGCGGCGCGGTCTCCTGCTCGGGACCCCGATCGGCACCTACCTGGCCGGCGGCGAGGAGCTGCTCGCGTGGGCTGACGGCCGCGGCCTGCTCCACCCGGTCGAGCACACCCACGACCCGACCAGACTGAGCACCGGGGAGCCCTTCGTCTCGATCAACACCGCGCTCGAGATCGATACCCAGGGCAACGTCGGGATCGAGGGTCCCCCCGACAAGCCAGTGGCGAGCCCGGGCGGGCACCCCGACTACGCGGCAGCCGGAGCCCGATCCGCCGAGGGGCTGTCGATCATCGCCCTGCCGACCGCCCACCGGGGCCGGCCGGCGCTCGTCGACCGGCTCTCGGGGCCGGTGACGACGCCCGGTCACGACGTCGACGTCGTGGTCACCGAACGAGGCACGGCAGACCTCCGCGGTCTCGACCGAGTCGGCCGGTCGCGGGCGCTGACCACACTCTGGGAGTGACCCGCGTCAGACGCCCCAGCGCTCGAGCAGGCGCTCGTAGTAGACCGCCGGTCCGCCGAACATCAGCTGGGACACCTTGGCCCGCCGGAAGTAGAGGTGGGCCGGGTGCTCCCAGGTGAAGCCGATGCCACCGTGCACCTGGATGGTCTGCTGGGCGATGAACATGAACGCCTCGGAGCAGACGGCGTGTGCGACTGCTGCGGCCTCCCCCGCGGGGGGTGCGTCGGGCAGGCCGTCGACAGCGCGGGCGGCCTCGGTTGCAGCGGCTTCGGCGACCTCAAGCCGGGTGAACATGTCGGCGCACATGTGCTTGACCGCCTGGAAGGAGCCGATCGGTCGCCCGAACTGCACACGCTGGCGGGCGTAGGCCACGCTCATCTCGAGGCAGGCGCGGGCCGCTCCGACCTGCTCGGCAGCCAGGGCGGCGGTGGCGCGGTCGAGCAGGTGCTCGAGGGCCGCGGTGCCGTTACCCGGCCGACCGAGGGCGGCGGCCGGCGTCCCGGTCAGGGTCAGGCGGCCGACACGACGGGTCGGGTCCAAGGCCCTGAGGCCGGTGACCTCGAGGCCGGCCGCACCCGACTCGACCAGGAACAGTCCGGGTCCGTGCGGAGTATCGGCGGCGACGACGTAGAGGTCGGCCCCCACGGCGTCGAGCACAAGAGATTTCTCCCCGTCGAGCGTCCACGAAGCCTCCGCGTCCTCGCGGGCGCGGGTCGTGAACCCGTGGGTACGCCACTGGCCGTCGGTCTCGATGACCGCGAGCGTCGCGAGGGTGGTGCCTGCGGCGATTCCGGGAAGGTGCGCGGCCATCGCGGACTCGTCCTGGGCAGCGAGCAGCGCGCCAGCCCCCAGGACGACCGAGGAGAAGAACGGCCCTGGCACGAGGGCCCGGCCGAGCTCACGCAGCGCTACGCCGAGCTCCACCTGACCGAACCCGGCACCCCCGTGATGCTCGGGCACGGCCAGCGACTGCACCCCGACCTGATCGGCGAGCTGACGCCACACGCTCGCGTCGTAGCCCAGGTCGGACTCCATCACCTCGCGGACCCGCGACTCGTCGGACTTGTCGGCGAGCAGGGACCGCACGGAGAGCCGCAGGTCCTCCAGCTCCTCGGCGCCGGCGATAGCTGTGGTGGTCACGGTCATGACTGCTCTCCCGTCGGCGCGCGGAACGGCGCTTTGGTGTCGGTGCCGGGCTCCTTGGGAAGGCCCAGGACGCGTTCGCCGATGATGTTCTTCATGATCTCCTCGGTGCCGCCCAGGATGCGCAGGGCCGGCGTGCCGAGGAGCAGCTCGTTCCACGAGAAGGTTCCCCAGTCGCCGGTCTCGGCGATCATCCGCGGGCCCACCATCTCTGCGGCGAGGTGGGAGGCGGCGGCCAGGTTGTGGGAGAACATCAGCTTGCTGGCTGATGCCTCCGGTCCCGGCGCGCGCCCGTCGAGCAGGGTGCGCAGGGACTGCTGGTTGAGGTAGCCGGTCGCCGTCAGGTCGGCCAGCACCTCGGCGAGCCGGCGTCGCGCTGCGGCGTCCCGGGACAGCCCCATCGCCTCCAGCATCGCCGTCAGGTAGGAGCGTGAGACCGCCCGCTCGACCGGACCGGCACCTTCGCCGCCGACACTGGCCCGCTCGCTCATCAACGTGGTCATCGTGACCCGCCAGCCGTCGTCGACCTCGCCCAGGCGGTGGTCGTCGGGGACGCGGACGTCGGTCAGGAAGACCTCGTTGAACTCCGCGCCGCCGGTCATCTGGCGCAGCGGCCGCACCTCCACCCCCGGCAGCGACATGTCGACGAGGAAGGCGGTGATCCCCCGGTGCTTGGGCTGCGACGGGTCGCTGCGACAGACCGCCATCCCGAGCTCGGCGTGGTGCGCTACCGAGGTCCACACCTTCTGGCCGTTGAGCACCCATTCCTCGCCGTCGCGCACAGCCCTGGTCGCGACGTTGGCCAGGTCGGAGCCGGCACCGGGCTCGCTGAACAGCTGGCAGGCGATCGCGTCCCCGCGGAACATCGCAGGTAGGTAGCGCTGCTTGATCTCCTCGCGAGCGTGGGCCAGGATCGTGGGCCCGATCATGCCGAGCCCGATGAGGGAGATCACGCCGGTGTCCGGCACGTCGTACCCCGCCTCGAGCTGGTCGTACACCAGGTCGTGCAGGGGGCTGAGCGCGCGGCCGCCGTACTCCGTGGGGCCCGTGATCCAGCCGAATCCGTGCTCGTGGCGGGTTCGTTGCCACGCCCGCGCCGCGTCGACCTTCGCCCTGTCGACCTCGGGCGGTTCGTCGCCGAAGTAGGAGATCCGGTCCTCGCCCTCGCCCCAGACGACGCGGCCAGTACCGGTGGGCCGCCGGGTGGCGTGCTCGTCGAGGAACGCGCTGGCCTCCTCGACGAAGGCCTCGATCGACGACGACGAAGCGGTCGGGGAGGCCGGGGTGGCCGGTGTGGCAGGTGCGGATGCTGTCATGACGTGTCGCTCTCGCTCTCAGATGGTGACGACGGGGTGCAGGTCTGCGCCGGCGAGCGCGGCAGAACCGACCTCGTCGGCAAGTCGGAGGTGGCCGCCGAGGAGGGCGTCGAGCGCCGCGCCCCGGCTGACGTAGCGGTGCATGTCGCTCTCCAGCGTGATGCCCATCGCACCGAGCACCTGGACCGTGCGGCGCAGCACCGTGGACTGGGTCGCACCGGCGCGCAGCTTGGCGACCGTCGCTGCCCAGGCGGCAACGTCCTCGGCGGCACTCCACGCCACGTCCAGGGTGACCCGGGCCGCCTCGAGCGCGGCATGCGCCTCGGCGAGCTGGTGTCGCACCGATTGGAAGGACCCGAGCGGCCGGCCGTACTGGTGACGCACGCTGGTGTGTGTGACCGCGAGCTCGAGGGCTGCCGTGCACACGCCGATGATCTCGGCGGCCAGGGCGCGTCGACCAGTAGCGACGGCGCGTTCCCATGCGGCGCCGACCGGAACGCTGTCGGGCTGGAGCGCGGCGCCGAGGGTGACGAGCTGCCAGCCCGAGCCCGGGTCGAAGCCGCCGGCAGGACGGGTGACCAGCGAAGAACGCTCGATGGTTGCCAGCACGACGCCGTCGGGGGTCGCGCGAGGCACCACGACCACCTCGGCCGTCGAGGCGAGCAGAACACCCGTCGGACCTGGGTGCGCGCCGAGTCGGGGGTGGGGTAGCAGCAGGGTGTGTGTCCCCGGGGCGTAGCCCGGGAGCTCGGCCAGCATGGTGTCGGCCAGCAGGCCGCTGGAGGCCAGGGCTCGTCCTTGTTCGCCGAACAGCACGGTGGTGGCGATGGCCGGGTCTTCCTCGAGGACCTCGGCCCAGCCCAGCTCGTCGAGCGCTGGGGCCACCGGCCGTCCTGTGGCGAAGACTTCGCGCAGCGAGCCGCGCACGACCTCGACGGTGGCGTCGTCCAGGCTCATCGCGACGACTCCTGGGGCAGGCCGAGCACGTGGTCGGCGAGGATGGTGCGCTGGACCTCAGCGGAGCCGCCGAGGATCGTGGAGGACCGGCTGTACCACCACTCGGCTCGCCAGGCTGTGGAGTCGAGCGCGTGCGGGTCCTGGGGATCGGCCAGAAGGAAGTCGGCGCCGAGCGCGTCGCGGGCCAGGTCGTGCAGACCGGTCTCGACCGTGGCGAGCAGGATCTTGTCGACACTGGCCTCCGGCCCGACGGTGTCGCCTGCGGCGAGGCGGCGGATCGTGGCGGCCGAGCGCGAGCGGAGCGTGACGATGTCGGCGTACGTCGACCCAAGACGGCCCGTGGTCCCGTCCGGCAGCGGGGTGCCCGACGAAGCCAGTCGGCCGCGCAGGTCGCGCAGTCGCCGCAGGGCGATCCCGGCGCTCTGCCAGGCGAACATCGAGCGCTCGAACTGCAGGAGGTACATCGCCACGGCCCAGCCCTGGTCCTGTGCGCCGATCGCTCGCGAGAGGGGCACGCGGACATCGTCGAAGAAGACCTCGGAGACCTCCTCCTGGCCACTGGCCAACGCAACCGGACGTCGGGAGACACCGGGCGCGTCGGCGTCGATCATCAGCATGGTCAGCCCGCGGTGGCGCGCCTCCGGTGTCCCGGTGCGCACCAGGCACACGAAGCGGTGGGCCGTGGCTCCGAAGCTCATCCAGAGCTTCTGCCCGGACACGACGTAGTGGTCACCGTCGCGCCGTGCACGGCACCGCAGGGCGGCCAGGTCGCTTCCCGCCTCGGGCTCGGAGAAGCCCTGCCCCCACCACTGCGCGCCGGTGAAGAGTGCCGGCATCACCTCCGCGGCCAGGGAGGGGGCGAAGTGCACCACCGGGTTGCCCAGCGTCTCGAGCACTAGGCACTGGTCGGGCACCGGGAGTCCGGCGCTCGACAGCTCGTCGTAGAGCGCGGCGCGGTGGCGGGGGTCGCCGCCGAGTCCGGCCGGCTCGGGCCATCCGTACCGCGTCCAACCGCCGTCGTCGTGCAGGGCTCGCAGGAGGGCTGCGTGGTGGTCGTTGCGCTCCGCGACCGTCATCGGCTCGTGGCCGCGCCATCGGTCGTAGTCCGCTGAGTTGTCGGCCAGGTGCTCGCGCAGGGCCAGCGCGTAGGCAACGGGGTCGACAGCGAGCTCCGCGGCTCGGGGGCCGAGAGGTGCTGTCGAGGTGCTCACGCCGAGGCCGCGCTCTTCTGCTTGCTCCGCTCGAGGAACGAAGTGACCAGAGCCTGGTGCTCGGAGGTGTCGAAGGACTTGAACTCCTCCGACAGGGCGTACTCGATGACGCCGCTGATCGCCCGCTCCAGGTGCATGTTCAAGGCTCGCTTGGTGCTCTGGATCGCCTGCGGGGGTTGGGCCGCGAGCCGCTCGGCGACCTTCACGGCCTCGGCGAGCAGGTCGGCGTCGGGCACCATCCTCGTCGCGAGGCCCAGCTCCACCGCGGTGGCGGCTGGAATGCGCTTGCTGGTCAGCAGGTATTCCTTGGCGCGCAGCATGCCCATGAGGAGCGGCCACGTGGGCGCCCCGCCGTCGGCGGCGGTGAGCCCGACACCGACGTGCGGATCCTGCAGGAACGCCGACTCGGCGATGAGGACGACGTCGCTGCTGGCGGCGAGATTGCACCCCAGTCCGACGGCAGGCCCGTTGACCGCCGCGACCAGAGGCAACGGGAACGCGAGGATCTCGCGAAGCAGCTGGCCGGCGCCTTCGATCTCCTTCTGCCGGCTCGCCGGGTCGTTCCACAGCTCGACGAAGTGCTCCATGTCACCACCGGCGCTGAAGGCGCGGCCGGCTCCGGTCAGGACGACGGCGCGTGCGTCCGGGTCGGCTGCGAGATGCCTCCAGACCCCGATGAGCGCTCCGTGCAGGGCCTCGTTCGTGGCGTTCATCGCCTCGGGGCGGTTGAGTGTCACGAGGCGCACGGCGCCGATCTCCTCGATCAGCAGCTCGGGTGCGAAGGGGTGATCCATGAGTCCTCCAAAGGTGGCCGCGGTCACGGCGTGAGTCGCAGTCCAACGTCAATTGACGAATCTGTCAAGTGACGTTAGCGTCCGATCTGGAAGCACTCGACCGGGTGCGATCCGGTCGAGACGAGGGAGCCGAGCACGTGAGCGTTGGGGTGAAGGTCGAAGCGGTCGCCGATCCCGGGACGACGCACGGCCTGCTGGCCGGTCGGGTCGTCCTGGTGACGGGCGGTGGTCGCGGTATCGGGCGCTCTCATTGCCTCGAGCTGGCACGACACGGCGCCACGGTCGTGGTTAACGACCTCGGTGTCGGCCTTGGCGGGGAGGACTCAGAAGAGGATCCCGCGACCGAGGTCGTGTCCGAGATCGAGGCAGCCGGCGGCAGTGCCATCGCGGTCGGCGGCTCCGTCAGCGACTGGACGGCGATGGCAGACCTGGTCGGCCACGTCGTAGCGAACCACGGACAAATCGACGCTGTCGTCAACAATGCCGGGATCTTGCGCGACAAGACCATCACCTCGATGGACGAGCGCGACTGGGACGCCGTCGTCGACGTCCATCTCAAGGGCACTTTCACGCTGACCAAGCACCTGTGCGACCACTGGCGCGCCGAGTACCGGGCGGGGCGCCCGGTCGCTGCCCGGATCGTCAACACCACCTCCGGCACCGGGTTGGCCGGCAACGTCGGCCAGGCGGCGTACGGCGCCGCCAAGGCCGCTATCGCGAACCTCACCATCACGTCGGCCCTGGAGGGCACCCGCTACGGGATGACCGCCAACGCGATCTCGCCGGTCGCCGCGACGCGGATGACCGCGAGCGTAGGAATCGACGCCGGCGGCCGCGATGGCTTCGACCGGCTCGACCCTGCGAACTCGTCCCCGGTGGTCGCCTGGTTGTGCTCGGAGCAGTCGGGATGGCTCACCGGGCAGGTGCTCCGCATCGACGGTGGCACCGTCCACCCGGTGCGCGGATGGTCTGTCCAGGAGGGCTATCGGGCCCAGGGTGGGTCACGTCTGGAGGCGCAAGAGCTCGACGCCGGCCTCCGTCGCACGCTCGGCGTGCTTCCCCCGGGCCTCGCCGGCCTCGTCGCTCCGTGCGGTGCCCGATGAGTCACCTCGCCGCCCTCGGCACCTACCTCCCCACCTGGGGCGAGGAGCAGGATCGCCGACCCGGCCCCGACGAGGACGCGGTGACCCTGGCCGTTGCGGCGGGCCGCGCAGCCCTCGGCTGTCTCGACGAGCCGGACGTCGACCAGGTGGTGCTGGTCTCACGCGACCTGCCGCTGCTCGAGGGTGGCAACGCCGCGGCGCTGCTGGCGGGTCTGGGCCTACCGGCGGACCTCCCGGTGACCGAGCAGGTGGGCGGGTGCCCTGCCACGCTCGACGTGCTCACCGCCGCGGCACCGGGCACCCTCGTCCTGGCAGCCGATCTGGCACCCGCCGGGGCAGCGGCCGCCCTTGTGGGTTCCGATGGGCTCGAGGTGCTGCCGTGCGCCCGTCGGGTGGGCAGCTTGCCCGTCCAGAGTCGCGGCAGGGACGGTGTCGCGCGCGACTACGAGGACGCCCGGCTCGGCTGGGACCGTGGCGGCTTGGCTGCGGTGAGCGCCCTCGATCTTGCTGAGAAGCCGGTCGTGGTGGCCGGCGCCACTGCTCGCCAGGCCGGTGTCCTCACCCGGGGACCTGCCCCGGCGCTGCCGGTCACCGGTGCCAGCGCTGCACTGTTCGCGCTCGCCGCGCTCGACGACCTCGGGGAGACCGGTGTCGCAGTCGCCGTCGAGCAGGCCTCCGCCACCGCGGTACGCACCGGCCGCGGCACGACCAGCCTCTGCCTGGCCCGCGACGAGCCAGCCGCGCAGTCACCTGCCACGCTGCGTGAGACACCCGGCCCCGAGATCGCGATCTCGCTGGCGGCCTACGCCCGTGCCTTCGACGCCAAGCTGCGGTGGGAGGCCGGCGCGTGCGACGCCTGCGGCACCCTCGCGCTCCCGCCCCGGCTGCGCTGTCTCGAGTGCGGCTCCGAGGAGGGATGGTCGCTCGCCCCGCTGCCCCGCACCGGCTCGGTCTACACCGCAGTCACCGTGCACGTCCCCGTGCCCGGGCTGCCGACGCCCTACTCGTTGGCGATCGTCGAGCTCGACGGGGTCGACGTCCGCGCGCTGGTCAAGGTCACCGGTGCACCCGCCGGTGGCACCGCGATCGGCGACCGAGGCCGCCTGGTGCTGCGCCGGGTGGCGCTGCGATCGGGCATCCCCGACTACGGCTACGCGCTGCTGCCCACCGACACCGATCCGACGACGGAGGACATCTGATGAGGCGCGTAGCGATGGTCGGGGCTGGGATGACCAAGTTCAAGGAGCACTTCGACCTCGGCATCAAGGAGCTCGTACCGATGGCCGTCTCCGAGATGGCTGCCTCGGTCGACAAGGGCCTGGACCGCTCCGACATCGAGGCGGCGTGGTTCGGCGAGCTCACCACCAGCGACGGCTTCCCGGCCGGCATCCTGGCCGACAGCTGCGGACTGCTCGACATCCCCGTCACCCGGGTCGAGAACGCCTGCGCGACCGGCAACGACGCCGTGCGCAACGCGATGTACGCCGTGGCATCGGGCATCGTCGACGTCGCCCTGGTCGTGGGGGCCGACAAGGTGCGTGAGTCGTCCTCGCGCAGCACGTTCTGGGAGTGGGCGGCGCTCACGCGCGACGTGGCGTGGGACTATCCCCTCGGCCTGGTCGCGCCTGCCAACTTCGCCCTCCACGCCGCCCGCTACCTGCACGAGTCGGGCGCCACTCGTGAGCACATGGCGATGGTCGCAGTGAAGAACCACCGTCACGCGCTGACCAACCCCAAGGCGCAGCTTCGCTTCGAGATCACCGTTGAGCAGGTCCTGCGCGCGCCGACGGTGGTCGAACCGTTCGGCCTCTACGACTGCACGCCGCAGAGTGACGGCGCCGCCGCGGTCCTCCTCGTCTCCGAGGAGGTGGCCGACCGCTACACCGACCGGCCGGTGTGGGTGCGCGGCGTCGGGCTCGGCCTCGACCGGGTGATGCACCAGCACAAGCAGGACATGACCTCCTTCCCCCCGACCGTGAAAGCGGCCCGGGCCGCCTACGCGATGGCCGGGATCGGGCCCGCCGACATTGACGTGGCCGAGGTGCACGACTGCTTCAGCGCCGTCGAGCTGATCAGCTACGAGGACCTCGGGTTCTGTGACAGGTTCGGTGCGGCCGCGCTCGTCGAGAGCGGCGCCACGACGTTCGAGGGGAGTCGGCCGGTGAACCTCAGCGGTGGGTTGAAGGCCAAGGGGCACCCGCCGGGTGCCACGGGCGTCTCGCAGAACGTCGAGCTCTTCGAGCAGCTTCGTGGCGACGCGCACAACCAGCTCGACACACCGACGTACGCGCTCGCACATAACATCGGCGGGCCGACGGCCGTCTCCGCCGTGACGATCCTCAGCACGGAGAAGGACTGATGGCCCAGACCTACACCCGCCCCGACTTCCGGCTCACACCTACGCCCGAGGGCGATGACGTCGTCTTCTGGACCGGCGGCGAGGACGACCGGCTGATGATCCACCGGTGTCGCAGCTGTGAGCAGTACTTCCATCCGCCGGCGCCCGCGTGCTTCCGGTGCCGCAGCCGTGACGTCGCCTCGGAGCCGGTCAGCGGACGCGGCCGGGTCGCCACGTTCACGGTCAACCGCCAGCCGTGGTTGCCGACCCTTCCGCCCCCCTACGTGATCGTGCTGGTCGAGCTCGAGGAGCAGCCCGACGTCCGGATCTTCAGCCAGCTGGTCGACGTCGACCCCGCGGAGGTCCGGATCGGCGACGAGGTCGAGGTGTTCTTCGAGCACTGGGCCCCCGAGGGCGGCACCGAGGTGTGGCTGCCGCTCTTCCGCCCGGTGCCTCCCTCGGTCGACGCGGCGACGGTTTCGGGGGAGGACGCATGAGCGGCGGTCCCTTCGACGGCAAGGCCGTGATCACCGGCGCCGGCAAGTCCCAGGTCGGCCGCAGGCTGATGCGCGGCGGTCTCGACCTGACCCTCGAGGCATCTCTGCGGGCGATCGCCGACGCCGGGCTCACCCCCGACGACATCGACGGGGTCGCAAGCTACCCCGGCCCCGGGGCGCCGCAGCGGGGCTTCTCCGGCGCCGACGTGCACGAGGTCCGCAACGCCCTGGGCCTGCGGACGTCGTGGTACATGAGCGGGATCGAGACTGCCGGGCAGATCGGGCCCGTCATCGAGGCTTGCATGGCAGTCACCCTCGGCTTCGCCAACCACGTCCTGGTCTTCCGGTCGGTCTGGGAGTCGACTGCACAGGCGGACGGCGGCCGCGCCTCGGTGCTCTTCGACGGGGGGAAGCTGCCCCCGCACATGGCCTGGACCGCCCCCTTCGGTGCGCTCTCGCCGGCCAACTGGCTCGCCCTGCCCGCGCAGCGCTACATGCACGACCACGGCCTCACCCGGGAACACCTGGGCACGGTCGCGCTGACGGCGCGTCGCCACGCGGCACTCAACCCGGACGCGGTCTTCCGTGACCCGCTGAGCATGGAGGACTACCTCGGTGCGCGGATGATCTCCGAGCCGTTCGGCCTCTACGACTGCGACGTGCCCTGTGACGGGGCCACCGCGGTGATCGTGTCGAGGCGTGATGCTGCGGCCGGCTTGCCGCGGCATCCGCTCACCGTCGAGTCAGCTGGCACCGGCATGTTCGAGCGCGCCACGTGGGACCAGCGGATCGATCTGACCACGATGGCCGCGCACGACGCGGCCGCCACGCTGTGGGACCGGACGACGCTGACATCCGCCGACGTGGACGTGGCCCAGCTCTACGACGGGTTCACCTTCTTGACGGTGCAGTGGCTCGATGCGCTCGGCTTCGCCGCGCACGGCGAGGTCGGCGCACTCCTCGAGGACGGCGCACTCCTCGCTCTGGACGGGGACCTCCCGCTCAACACCTCCGGTGGGCAGCTCTCGGGTGGCCGGCTCCACGGGATGGGCTTACTCCACGAGGCGTGCGTGCAGCTCTGGGGCGAGGGCCAGGAGCGCCAGGT
Organism: Nocardioides cremeus; assembly: GCF_030518195.1. GTDB lineage: Bacteria > Actinomycetota > Actinomycetes > Propionibacteriales > Nocardioidaceae > Nocardioides > Nocardioides cremeus. The sequence continues at coordinate 203,301 of NZ_JAULSC010000004.1, read as the reverse complement.
CGGGGGTGCGGTGGGGTCACGTCCCGACGTCGCGGTCGTCGCCGTCGGTGGAGGGCCTGTGGCCGGGGCGATGCTCCTAAGTCATGGCTGAGCCACGCATCGACCTCACCGACGTGAGCTCGGCCGGTGGCGCGCTCGTCGTCCCGGGCCTCGAGGGGCTCCGTAGGATCGTCGGGCGCGAGCTGGGCCCGACCGCGTGGCTGACGGTCGACCAAACGCGCATCGACGGCTTCGCCGACGACACCATGGACCACCAGTGGATCCACGTCGATCCGATCCGTGCGGCCGAGGGCCCGTTCGGGGCGCCGGTCGCCCACGGGCTGTTGACGCTGTCGCTGGTGCCGTACTTCGTCAACCAGCTGCGACGCTTCGACGGGGCATTGATGGGAGTCAACTACGGGCTCGACCGGGTCCGGTTCCCCAGCCCGGTCCTGGCCGGTAGTCGGGTGCGAGCCCGGATGACCGTGACCGGGCTGGACGAGCTGTCGTCGAGTTCGGCTCAGTTCGTGACCCGGGTCGTTGTCGAGGTCGAGGGCGGCGCGAAGCCTGCGTGCGTCGCCGACCTGGTGTCGCGCTATCACTTCGAGGAGAGTCGATGAGCGAGTCGACCACGGGTTCGTGGCCGTGGATGATCGAGGCCGACACGGTGCTTCAGCTGCTCGAGCGGCGGGCCGCGCTTACGCCGGACGCCCTGGCTCTCCTCGACGAGGAGGGCCGGAGGGTGACCTGTCGGCAGCTCCTCGGCCTGGTCGAGCAGTACGCGGCGCTGCTGACGGAGCTGGGGATCGAGTCCGGGACCCGCGTGGCGTGGCAGCTCCCGACCAGGATCAGCACGTACGCCGTCATGCTCGCGCTGCGTCGGCTGGGCGCCGTGCAGGCGCCCATCATCCCGCTCTACCGCGAGCGTGAGGTGACGGCCTGCCTCGTGGCGGTCGAGGCCGAGCACTTCCTCGTACCCGGCACCTGGAACGGACACGACTTCGTCGCCATGGCGGAGCGTCTGGACCTCCCGGAGAGCGTGCGCCCCCGAGTGATCGTCATCGATCTCGACCCGACCGGCGCCGATCACGAGGCAGCCACGGTGACGGCACCGGCGGCTGACCCCGACGACGTCCGGTGGATCTATTTCACCTCGGGCTCCTCGGGCATGCCTAAGGGAGTGCGTCACACCGACGACAGCCTGCTGACCGGCGGCCTCGGCTTCGCCGGGAGGGGGCGGCTCGGCGCCGAGCCCGACGAGCTCGCGGCTGCCGCGTTCCCCATCGCCCACGTCGGAGGAGTCCTCTACCTCATCGCAGCGCTCGGCGGTGGCTACCCGATCCTCCTCCAGGAGGCCTTCGTGCCGGGGCCGGCAGCGGAGGCGATGCACATGCACGGCGTCACCGTCACCGGAGGCGCTCCTCCCTTCTACCAGGCGCTCGTGGCCCTGGCGCAGGACGCTGATGTTCAGCCGTTCCTCCCGTCGCTACGCGTGCTCAAGGGAGGGGGCGCGCCCTGTTCGGTCGAGCTGTTCGAGCAGGTGCGTGACGTCCTCGGGACCGTCGTGGCCCACGACTACGGGATGACCGAGGTCCCGATGATCGCGGTAGGTGACCCGCACGACCCCGGTGATCTCCTTGCGCGGACCGATGGGGGCGTCGTGCCTGGGAACGAGGTGCGCGCAGTGGGTCCCTCCGGTGAGCCGCTGCCGCCTGGCGAGTCCGGTGAGCTGCAGGTCAGCGGACGGGGGGTCTGTCGGGGTTACCTGGATCACTCCGAGACCGAACGCGCTTTCACCGCCGACGGTTGGTTCCGCACCGGCGACCTGGGCATCGTCCACGACAGCGGTCACGTCGAGGTGGTCGGACGGTTGAAGGACGTGATCATCCGCAAGGGCGAGAACCTCGTCCCGTTCGAGATCGAGCTGGTTCTCGGCACCTTCCCCGGTGTGGCCGAGGTGGCAGTGGTGGGGCTGCCCGACGAGGAGCGCGGCGAGCTCGTGTGTGCCGTCGTCGCCGTCCGTCCGGGCCACCCCCGTCCGAGCCTGGTCGACCTCGCCGAACACCTTGCCGCCGCGGGACTCATGCGGCAGAAGTGGCCCGAGCGGCTCGAGGTCGTCGACGAGCTGCCGCGCACCGGTCTGGCGAAGGTCGCCAAGGCCGAGCTCAAGCGCCGGTTCGGCGCTCCTGAGACTCCTCCGGCGACCGTCGGAGCAACCGAGAGGAACCACGCATGAAGCTGAGCAACACGTCGACCATCGTGACCGGGGGTGCCGGCGGCCTCGGCGAGGCCGTGGTGCGTGCCGTCGTCGCGGCCGGCGGGCACGCGGTGATCGCCGACCTGGCCGACGCCAAGGGCGAGGCCCTCGCCGTCGAGCTCGGAGACGCCGTTCGCTACGTGCGCACCGACGTGCTCGACAACGACACCGTGCAGGGCGCCATCGCCGCCGCTGGCGAGCTGGCCCCGCTGCGATACGCCGTCACTGCGCACGGTGGGTGGGGGGTGGCGGAGAAGATCGTCCAGCGCGACGGCTCGCCCGCCGGGCTCGAGGGCTTCACCAAGACCCTCGATCTGTATCTCACCGGCACCTACAACGTCCTACGGCTCACGGCCGCTGCGATCGCGACGAGCGAGCCGGACACTGCGGACGGTCAGCGAGGCGCTGTCGTCACCACCGCCAGCATCGCAGCGTACGAGGGTCAGATGGGTCAGTCGGCGTACGCCGCTGCCAAGGCCGGGGTCGCCGGCCTCACCCTGGTCGCGGCTCGCGACCTCGCTGCGGTCGGCATCCGGGTCGTCTGTATCGCCCCCGGCACGATGCGGACCCCCATCATGGAGTCGGTCGGTGCGGAGATGCTCGAGAAGTTCGGTGCGGCAGTGCCGTTCCCGAAGCGGTTGGGCCGTCCTGGCGAGTTCGGCGACCTCGCCGTGCACGCCTTGACCAACACCTACCTCAACGGCGAGACCATCCGACTCGACGGGGCGCAACGCTTCCAGCCGCGTTGAGGGACCGGTCGGCCGACTGCATCATGACTGGTCGTGGTCGCGGCCGCCGAGGATGTCCATGATCGAGTGGGCGATGGTCAAGATCATGTCGTCGTCGCTGACCGGCAAGGCCTGGGCGCGCACGAAGAACCAGGAACGGTCGAGCATCGCGATCACCATCAGCCCTAGGGCCTCGGGTGCCGGGGTTGGAGAGGGTTGGCGCGAGCGAAGCGCCACCCCGAAGAGGAACGCGGCGCGCATCTGCATCCGGCGGGCCTGCTGCCGGTAATCGTCCTCCCCGTCCTTGGGAACGAATTGGCTGGCCGAGAACACGAATGCGCCGTGGCGGTCCATGTACCGGAAGTATTGGTGCACCCAGTCCACGATCTCGTCGAGCTGCGCCGGGCGGCTGATCCGGTCCCACTCGCCGAGCACCCCGAGGATGTCGGCGTAGGCCGACTCACCTAGGACATTCGCGATCGCGCGCTTGTCCTTGAAGTAGGTGTAGAAGCCAGCACGCGAGATCCCGCACGCGTCGGTGATGTTGTTGATGCGGGTGCCGGCATAACCGCGTTCGAGGAAGAGCTGCCGAGCCGCATCGATGATGGTCTGGCGTGTGCGCAGCGCCCGCAAGCCGAGGCCGCCGTCCTCGTCGTCCGATTCGACGGCGGGGGGGTCGGTCGCGTCGACGTCGGGATGGGGGGCAGCGTCCTCCGCAGTCTCGCTGGTGGTCATGGTCCTCGATCCGGTGCGCGCAGTGGCTGGTCGCCACGCCTGGTCATGTGTCGACCCCATGTTATGTGACGGGTTCGTTGACGCTCGTTCAGATCGTCGAACCGGCCCGTTGGCAGTCCTCCAGTGTGGTCACAAAAGTGGGCGGACCGGCTTTGTTGACGCTTTCGTCAAACACGTCTAGGTTGAGGACTCCAACGACTGCGCGACCGCGAGAGGAACGGGTCATGACCACGTTCACCGATGTGCCGATCTTCGATGCCGACACCCACATGTACGAGACCACCGAGGCGCTCACGAAGTTCCTCCCGGAGAAGTACAAGTCGGCCGTCCAGTTCATCCAGGTGGGTCGTCAGACCCGCATCTCGATCCTGGGCAAGATCCGCGACTACATCCCCAACCCGACGTTCGACAGGGTGGCAGCGCCGGGTGCCTGGGAGAAGTTCTTCGCCGGCCAGAACGAGGAGGGGCGCTCCCTGCGCGAGATGGCGGTGGAGAAGTCGATGGACTCGATCCCAGCCTTCCGGGAGCCGGGTCCACGCCTGGAGGCGATCGACGCCCAGGGCGTCGACGAGGCCATCGTCTACCCGACGCTGGCCAATCTCGTCGAGGCCTCGGCCAGCGAGGACCCCGAGCTCTGCTCGGCGATGATCCACGCTCTCAACCGCTGGATGCTCGAGACCTGGGGATTCACCCACGCCGACCGCCTCTTCATGACCCCGGTGATCAACCTGGGCCAGCTCGACGAGGGCCTGAAGGAGCTGGAGTACGTTCAGGAGAACGGTGCGAAGGTCATCTTGATCAAGCCGTCGCCGGTCAAGAACTGGAAGGGCTGGCGCTCGCCCGCACTGCCCGAGTTCGACCCGTTCTGGCGCGAGGTCGAGGCCAGCGGCATGCCCGTCGTCCTGCACGCAAGCCAGCCGCCGCTCGACTCCTACATCAACATGTGGGAGCCGCCCAACAGCCAGGTGTTCACCGAGATGAGCGCCTTCCGCTGGATCGCGCTCGGCCACCGCGAGATCACCGACATGTTGACCAGCCTCATCACCCACGGCACCCTGACGCGCTTCCCCAAGCTGCGTATCGCCAGCGTCGAGAACGGAAGCTCGTGGCTTCACCCGCTCTTCGACGACTTCGAGCTCTACTACAAGAAGATGCCGCAGGCATTCCCCGAGCACCCCATCGACGTCTTCCGTCGTAACGTGTGGATCAGCCCGTTCTGGGAGGGCTCGGTCGAGGACGTCGTGGAGACCGTCGGCTGGGACCGCGTCATGTTCGGCTCGGACTTCCCGCACCCGGAGGGCCTCGAGGAGCCCAAGGGGATCTTCCGTTACAACGAAGAGGACCTCAGCGAGAAGCGGATGTACGACTTCATGGGTGACAACGCCCGGCGGTTCCTGGGTCTGCCCGTGCGCAACCCCGCCGAGATGGTGCCCGCCTGATGAGCGCCGGACGCAGCATCTTCGAGACCGAGCACGACGACTTCCGAGCGCTGGTCCGTGAGTTCATCGCCCGCGAGGTCGCCCCCCACGCCGAGGAGTGGAACGACGCCGGCATGGTCGACAAGCAGGTCTACAAGGCGGCCGCGGCGGCTGGTGTCATGGGGTTCAACGTCCCCGAGGCCTACGGAGGCCTGGGCATCGACGACTTCCGCTACAACGCCATCGTTGCCGAGGAGATGAACATCGCCGGTTCGGGCGCCAACGGCTTGGCCCTGACACTCATCAACGACATCCTCGCGCCCTACCTGCTCCGCCTCACCACCGAGGAGCAGCGCGAGCGTTGGTTGGGTCCGATGGCCTCCGGCTCGCTGCTGTTCTCGATCGCGATGAGCGAGCCCGGTGCCGGCAGCGACCTGGCAGGGGCTCGCACCTCTGCGGTGCGCGACGGCGAGCACTGGGTGCTCAACGGCCAGAAGACCTTCATCTCCGGCGGCCTTCTCTGTGATGCCGTCGTGGTCTTCTGCCGCACCGACCCGGACGCCGGCCACAAGGGCTTCAGCCTGATCGTCGTCGAGGACGGCACCCCCGGTTTCGAGAAGGGCCGCAAGCTCGACAAGATCGGCCTCAAGAGCCAGGACACTGCAGAGCTCTTCTTCGCCGACTGCCGGGTGCCGGTCACCAACCTCCTCGGCACCGAGGGCATGGGCTTCCGACACCTGATGGAGAACCTCCCGTCCGAACGGCTCTCGATCGGCGTCGGGGCGGTCGCCGGCGCGCGCCGGACGTTTGACGACACCGTCAAGTATGCTCACGACCGACAGGCCTTCGGGCAGTCGATCGGGTCTTTCCAGGCCAACCGGTTCATGCTTGCCGAGATGGCGACCGAGCTCGACATCGCTCAGACCTACATCGACGACTGCATCCGACGAGTGCTGACCGACGACCTCTCCGCCGTCGACGCGGCCAAGGCCAAGTGGTGGTGCACCGAGCTGCACAAAAAAGTTGTGGACCAGTGCCTGCAGCTCCATGGAGGATGGGGCTACATGCTCGAGTATCCGGTGGCCCGCGACTACCAGGACGTCCGCATCTCCACGATCCTCGGTGGCACCACCGAGATCATGAAGGAGATCATCGGACGGGACCTGGGGTTCTGATGGGCTCGGAGGACGCCGTTCTGACCGAACGACACGGCTCGGTGCTGCTAGTCACCATCAACCGGCCCGACGCCCGCAACGCGCTCGATGGTGCGGTCGCCCTCGGAGTGGCGGCCGCGATCGACGAGCTCGACGCCGACGACTCGCTGTTCGTCGGGGTCCTCACTGGGGCCGGCGGGACCTTCAGCTCCGGGATGGACCTCAAGGCCTTCCTCGCGGGCGAGTCGCCGCTGGTGGGCGACAGGGGACTGTGCGGCATCACGATGGCCCCACCCCGCAAGCCGCTGATCGGGGCGGTCGAGGGGTGGGCGGTCGCCGGAGGCTTCGAGCTGCTCCTGGCTTGCGACATGGTCGTCGCCGCCGAGGATGCCCGCCTCGGGGTGCCGGAGGTCAAGCGCGCCCTGGTCGCAGGAGGTGGCGCCGCCCTGCACTTGTCGCGGCGACTGCCGCTGGCCATCGCCCTGGAGCTGTTGCTGACCGGCGACCCGATCACGGCCTCGCGGGCCGCCGAGCTCGGGCTTGTCAACCGGGTGGTGGCACCTGGCGAGGCCGTGGGCGCTGCCCTCGAGCTGGCCGGTGTGGTCGCGGCGAACGGACCACTTGCCGTCGCGGTGACCAAGCAGATCGCCCGTTCGGCACCCGACTGGAGCTTCGAGGAAGGCTGGAAGCAGCAGGAACCGCTCATGATGCCGGTGTTCTCCTCGGTCGACGCCCGCGAGGGTGCGGCTGCGTTCGCGGAGAAGCGGAGTCCCGTGTGGACCGGCGCGTAACAACTCAACGATGAGAACCGAAGGAAGTGCAACCATGAAGCTCAAGGTGGGCCAGGCCCTTGTCAGCGTCGTCGACGACACCGCGGTCATCGCGACCAAGGTGCCCGACGGCGACGTCGTACTTACGTGCGGCGGCGCGCCGTTGGTACCCAAGGGATCCGAGGTCACGCCGGCCGACGCCGATCCGGCGCACCTGCAGGGCAGCCTGCTGGGCAAGCGCTACGTGGACGCAGACGGCACCGTCGAGGTTCTCTGCACCAAGGCCGGACCTGCTTCCCTGGCCCTCGACGGTGTCCTCCTGGCCACGGCCGAAGCCAAGGCGCTGCCGTCCTCCGACTGAGACGGGAGTCTCTCGATGAACCTCACGATGTTGCTCGACATGGCCGCCGACGGATTCGGAGACCGTGTCATCGTCGGCACCAGGACTAGCGGGCTGACCGCCGTTGCGCTACGCGATGCCGCTCAGCGCGGGGCCCGTCTCGTTGCCGATCGGGGGGCGGACGCGATCGTCTACACCGACGTCAACGGTTTGGGCTTCCCGGTTGCGATGTTTGCCGCAGCCTACGCCGGTGTGCCGCTCGTGCCGCTCAACTACCGGCTCGGCGCCGAGCAGCTGGACGCACTGCGCGCCCGGCATCCCGGAGCGTTCGTCGTGGGCCCGGGGGCCGGTGCGCTGCCGGCGCAGGACTGGCTGGACGTCACCACCTCCACCGACCCGTTCGACGCCGTCGAGCCCGGCTACGAGGACATTCCGGCCGTGGTCATCTACACCAGCGGCACGACGAGCGAGCCGAAGGGCGTGCTGCTCAGGCACAGCAACCTGGTCTCGTACGTCTTCGGCTCGGTCGAGTTCGCCTCGGCGGGTGATGACGAGGCCGCCCTGATGAGCGTGCCGCCGTACCACATCGCCGCGGTGGCGAACGTGATCACCAGCCTGTACGCCGGGCGCCGGCTGATCACCCTGGAGCGGTTCGATCCCCAGGAGTGGCTCGCGCTGGTCCGCTCGGAGGGAGTCACCAACGCGCTGGTGGTGCCGACCATGCTCGCGCGACTGCTCGACGTTCGCGGCGACCGCTCGCTCGGACGGTTGCGGACGCTCGCCTACGGGGGCGCGCCTGCCCCATCGTCCGTCGTGCGCAAGGCGCTGGAGACCTGGCCCGACCTTGACTTCGTCAACGCCTACGGACTCACCGAGACCAGCTCGACGATCGCGGTGCTCACCCCGCAGGACCACCGCGACGTACTAGCGTCGCAGGACCCGTTCGTCCGGGCGCGGCTCGGCTCGGTGGGCCGTCCCCTGCCCGGCGTCCAGCTCGAGATCCGTGGGCCGGACGGCGTGCCGCTGGGTTCTGGTGTTCCGGGACGGATCTGGGTCGCGGGGGACCAGGTGTCGGCGGAGTACGCAGGCAAGGGCCGCCAGGTGGACGAGCGCGGCTTCTTCGACACCCGCGACGAGGGCTTCCTCGATGAGGACGGCTACCTCTTCATCGGCGGTCGGACCGACGACACGATCATCCGTGGGGCCGAGAACGTCGCACCGGCGGAGATCGAGGACGTGCTGATGCGGCACCCAGCGATCTCCGATGTCGCGGTGGTAGGACTGCCCGACGAGCAGTGGGGCCAGCGGATCGTTGCGGCCGTGGTGCTGCGAGAGGGCGAAGAGGTCGACCTCGAGCAGCTCCGCGACTTCGCCCGGTCCACACTGCGCGGCAGCAAGACCCCCGAGGAGATCGTGATCTGGTCCGACCTCCCCCGCACCGAGACCGGCAAGCTGGTGCGGCGTCACGTCGTCGATCGCTTCGGCGCTCCGGTGTGAACGCGTCCCCGTTCTACCCCGCCATCCAGGAGTCCTCGTGAACGCGCCGCTGATCGTCGTCGTCGGAGCCGGCCCCGGGGTCAGCGGGTCCCTGGCCCGCCGCTACGCCCGTGATGGGTACTCCGTCGCGCTGGTGGGCAACGAGGAGGCCCCGGTGCGGGCGCTGGCCGAGGAGCTCGAGGCGGGCGGCACCGCGGTGCAGTGGGCGGTGGCCGACGTCACCGACACCACGGCTGCGGCAAGCGCCATCACCGACCTCGCCGCCCAGGCCGGCCGGGTCGATGTACTGCACTTCAACCCCAGCGCCTTTCGGCACAAGAACCCCCTTGAGCTCCAGGTCGACGAGCTCCTTGCCGATGTGGCGCTCGGCGTGGGGGCTCTCCTCACCGCCGTGCAGGCCGTCCGGCCCTTCATGTCCGCAGGCGCGCGGGTGACGGTCACCGGCAGCATGGCCGCGGACGAGCCCTGGAGTGAGGCTGCTTCCTTGGGGGTGCAGAAGGCTGGCGTCCGCAATCTCGTGCACAGCCTCGACGCGACCCTGAAGGGGGACGGCGTCCGAGCGGTGTCGGTCACGGTGTGCGGCACGTTGTCGACCGAGGGTGCCTTCACGCCCGATCGCGTGGCAGACGCCCTTTTCGTGGCCGCCCGGCAGGACGAGGACGGATGGCGCGCCGAGATCACCTACGAGGGGTAGCGGCGCCACGGGTTCGCGACGTGGGGCCGAGTCGACAGGTCAGGCCACCTGACATGTGCCGTCCTCCCGGAGCCCACCGTCATCGCTGCCTCCCACACGTCTCAGTGGTGCTGCTGAAGGACCCCGATGTCACCTCCATCGACACCGACGCCTTCGTCCTGGGCGACGACCGGGACGCCACTGGCCTGGTCCAGGAAATCGCGGGCGCCATCCCTGGGGCGCGAGGGATCTCCGGTGGCCGGTTGCGCAATGCCCATTAGGTCGAGGCGCTGACCGCGAACCTGAGTAGCGCAAATCGGGGCTACAAGGCGCATGCAGGCATCCGGGTCACCGACGACTGAGGAAGCTGCCGCGATCGGTCGCCGACTACCGCGAGCAGACTACCGGTGCGTTCCGCCCGGCCGGTCAGCACCTGATTCGGTACTCGTCGAGCGCATGCCGCTGTCCGTCTGATGCGCCCGGCCAGGACCCTGGTAGCAGCTGTCAACGCCGGCCGAAAACTGACCCCCTGCTGCCGGGCGGGTTCCAGACCACGTCGCAACACCCCTGCTAGATGAAGGGGCATGACGATGGGAAGACGAGGACGTAAGCGGCGACTGGGACTCGAGGACGAGTACTGGCAGCTGATCCTGGCCGGGGTTGGCACGGTGGAGGCCTGCAAACTGGTTGGCGTCGGTCGAAAGACCGGGTATCGGTGGCGGGCCGAGCGCGGCGGCCTGCCACCTCTGCGACGAGTCGAGCGCGAGCACTCTGGCCGCTACCTGTCACTGCTGGAACGACAGCGGATTGCCACCCTGCGGCGACATGGCCTCCCGATACGCGAGGTGGGTCTGCTGCACGAATAGGTGACATCGGATCTGCGTCGATGTGTCGGCGCTGGAAGGATGTGCACCATGCCCAAGGCATTCCCCAAGGAGTTCCGCGAGGACGTGGTCCGGGTCTACCGCGACTCCGATGCCTCGATGGCCCAGGTCGCGAAAGACTTCGGGATCTCGGCGTCGTGCTTGAAACGATGGCTGGCCATCGATGAGAGGAACTCGACCCGGTCGTCTGGCTCATCCACGTCGGGCAGTGAGTCCGATGCGCTTCGTGAGGCGAACAAGCGGATCAAGCTGCTCGAGCAGGAAAACGAGGTGCTTCGCCGGGCGGCGGCCTATCTCTCGCAGGCGCACCTGCCGGGAAAATGATGTACCCGCTCGTCCGCGAGCTGGCCGCTGACGGGGTCCCCGTCGCGGTGACGTGCCGGGTCCTCAAGATCGCACGCCAGCCCTATTACCGCTGGCTGAAGTGCCCGGTCACTGACGCCGAACTCGTCGCCGCCTATCGCGCCAACGCATTGTTCGACGCCCACCGTGACGACCCCGAGTTCGGCTACCGGTTCCTGCTCGACGAAGCGCGTGAAGCAGGCGAGGAGATGGCTGAACGCACCGCGTGGAAGATCTGCTCCGACCTCGGCTGGTGGTCTGTATTCGGGAAGAAGCGCGGTCGCAACGGCAAGAAGCCAGGACCGCCGGTCCATGACGACCTGGTCGAGCGAGACTTCAGCGCCACGGCACCCAACACCCTGTGGCTGGCCGACATCACCGAGCACTGGACCCGTGAGGGCAAGCTCTACGTCTGCGCGATCAAGGACGTCTACTCCAACCGGATCGTCGGTTACTCCATCGATTCACGGATGAAATCCCGCATCGCCGTCGCCGCCCTCAACAACGCCGTAGCCCACCGAGCAGCCGAGGGCGCCGATGTGGCCGGCTGCGTGCTGCACACCGACCGCGGGTCGCAATTCAGGTCCAGGAAGCTGGTCCACCAGCTCAACCGCCACCAGATGGTCGGCTCGATGGGACGAGTCGGCGCCGCCGGCGACAACGCCGCGATGGAGTCGTTCTTCTCGTTGCTGCAGAAGAACGTCCTCGACCGCCGCGTCTGGAACACCCGCGAAGAGCTGCGAATCGCGATCGTCACCTGGATCGAAAGGACCTACCACCGCCGCCGTCGCCAAGCCGCTCTCGGCCGGTTGACCCCAGTCGAATACGAACTGATCATGACCACAACCGCCACCCAGGCGGCCTAACCCAACCTGTCACCAGTTCGTGCAGCAGACCCATCCGAGCGGTCAATAGTCTGACTACGGATCAGAAGGTTTGGGGTTCGAATCCCTACAGGCGCGCAAGACACGAACAGCCGCTGACCTGGCAAGACACGGGTCAGCGGCTGTTCTGCTTGTGCGACGCCCTGGCTTGGGGCCACTTCCGGCGACGCCGAGGGCTCTGCCGAGGGCGCCGGCTGACGGATCAGGCGTCGAGCGACAGCTCACCCAACGGGCCCATGCGGATGGTGTAGCGGCTGCCGGGGGTGAGGGGGACCGCGTCGGTCAGGGCGCCGGCCAGCACCACCGAGCCCGCGGGCAGGATCGCGCCTTGCCGCGCCATGTGCTCGGACAACCGCACGAGCGCCCGCAGGGGATGGCCGAGGATGGCCGCTCCGGTGGCCCGCTGCACGATCCGGTCGTCGACCTCGAGATGGCAGTCGAGGCCGACCAGCGCGTCGGGATCGTCGAGGTGGCGTGGCGGTCCGACGACGAAGCCGGCTGCGCTGGTGTTGTCGGCCAGCACGTCGGGCAGGCGGAACCGGAAGTCCGCGAACCTGGAGTCGATGACCTCTGCAGCCACGGCGACGCTCTCGACGGCTGCGTGCGCCCGATCGAGGTCGAGGGGCTCGGCCAGGTCGGTGGCGGTGATGAAGGCGATCTCGGGCTCGATGCGAGGCCGGGCCCAGCGTCGATGGTCCAGGGCACCGCGGCCGGGGTGGACCTGCATGGCGTCGGTGAGGAAGCCGACCACCGGCTGGGCGACGTTCATGCGGGTCTGCTTGGCCGTGCTGGTCAGGCCGAGCTTGGCCCCCACGACCCTCTCCCCGGATGCGAGGCGGTGCGCGCGGTCGAGTCCCTGCACGGTGTAGCCCCACGCCTCGTCGAGGTGGGGGTGGGTGTCGGTGAACGGGGCCAGGTGGCCCTGCGACTCACGAGCCGCTCGCAGGGCGGCCTCGGCGGCGGCGGGCTTCATCGTGTCGCTCCGCTCGACGCGCCGTCAGCGATCGAGAGGGTGCGCGAGATCCATCCGGCCAGCTCGCCGACGGTCTCGGGGGTCACCTGGTGCCCGCCGGCGACCCGGTGGGCCAGCACGTGCGCACCCGACTGGGTCAGGAGGTACTCCCAGGTCCGGTCGAGCAGGTCGCGGGGGATCACATGGTCCTCGTCGCTGTGCGCGAGGAAGACGGGCAGGCCGGCCAGTCGGCCGTCGTCGACGGGGAGACCCGCCTCGAACGGGAGGGTCCCGTGCAGCACGGCAGCCCCGGCGTACGCCGGACGGTCGTCGAGCACCAAGCCTCCGGCGAAGGCGGCGCCGCCGCTGAAGCCCACCAGCAGCACGGGGCGACCAGGTGGCGCGACCTCGTCGAGCCACGCCCGGAACCAGTCCATCGTGCTGCGCAGCGACTCGGCCACGGGGCGCCCGATGCCACGGTTGGCGAACCACGCGAACCCCCCGTTCTCGGCGATCGGTGCGCGCAGGGCGACGTACTGGGCTCCGTCAGGCAGGTGGTCGGCGAGCCGGACGATCTCGGACTCGTCCGCACCGCGGCCGTGCAGCAGGACGACCAGCGGCAGGGCCTGGTCGTCCCCCTTGCCGTGTGCGCACACGGGAGCGAGCAACGCTGCCGCACTCATCGCGCATCCAGGGGCACCAGCTCACCGGCGGTGCGCACGCCACCCCAGCGGCGTACCTCCCCGGCCAGGTCGAGGTGCTCGATGGGTGCGGCGTTGGCGTAGGCGCCCCACTCCGCCTTGGGCAGCATCCACATCACCTCGAACTCGTTGCCGTCGGGGTCGGCGGCGTAGACGCTCTTGGTCGCACCGTGGCTGGAGTCGCCGGTGAAGGCGCCGAGCTCGGCCAGGGTCAGTCGCGCCGCCTCCAGGTCCTCGATGGTGTCGACCTGCCAGGCCAGGTGGTAGAGCCCCAGCGCGCCGCGCGGTCGGGGCGGCTGCGCGCCGACCCCGAAGAGGCCGAGGTCGTGGTGGTTCCCGGACCGGGGCAGCCTCAAGAAGGCGGCGTTGGCCCGCGGCTCTCGGGCCACGACCTCCATGTCGAAGGCGGCCTTGTAGAAGTCGAGGCTGCGCTCGAGGTCGGCCACGAACAGCACGGCGTGGTTGAGGCGGACGGCACTGACGGTCATGGCGCACTCCTGAATGGTTGTAGTTTCAACCATCACCCTACAGTATTAAGTTGTTGTGACAACCAAACGTTACGATGGGCCCGTGGACGAGACCCAGTGGCTGAGCGCGGACGAGCGGGCGGCCTGGCTACGACTGGTGGCCGTGGTCGAGCTGCTGCCCGGGGTGCTGGACGGCCAGCTGCGCAGGACGTCGGGACTGACCCACTTCGAGTACCTGGTGATGGCCATGCTCTCGGAGGCCCCGGAGCGGGTGATGCGGATGACGGCGCTCGCGCAGTGCACCAACGCCACGCTGCCCCGGCTCTCTCACGTCGTACGCCGCCTGGAGGAGCGCGGGCTCGTCGAGAGGCGTCCGTGCCCGGACGACGGTCGAGCCACCGACGCGCACCTCACCGCAGATGGCTGGGAGACGGTGGTGGCCGCCGCCCCCGGACACGTCGAGACCGTCCGCCGCCACGTCCTCGACCCCCTGACGCCCACCCAGGTCCAACGACTGCACGAGATCGGCGATGCCTTGTTGCGGGAACTGGACCCCGGGGGCCGCTTGGCAGTCCTCTACGACCCGGACCCGCGCGCGTAGATCTTCGGGCCACATCCTCGTGGTCGCGGCACATCGGCCTCAGGCTGTCGACCGCACGGCGCCAGCCGTCGTCTCCTCAGACGACGGCCTTGACCACCTGTCCGGTCGCGACGACCTTGTCGCCCACCCTCAGCTCACCGGAGAGGAACGCGTGGGTGCGGCCGAGCCGGTCGACCCGGGCGGTGCAGCGCACGACCTCGCCGTCGCGGGCGGCGGCGATGACCGAGGCCGTCGAGCTCACGGTCACGGCGTGCGACCCCTCGGGCAGCGAGTCGAGCAGCCGCAGGAAGCAGGTCACGTCGAGGAGCAGCGGCACGAGCCCGCCGTGGAGCACGGCGGACGGGTTGGTCGTGGCCTCCGAGACCGCCATCTCGACACCGGCCGCGGGGTCGCCGTCGACGGCCAGGCGCAACCCGAGGGAACGGTGCAGCGGCAGGTCGAGGACGGTCTGGACGATGGCGGCGCGACGCTCGGGGTTCACGGGATCATTGTCGCCGGACACCGGGTGCGCTCCGGGAGAGGGGATGGTCCCCCCTGCCCGCGGCCGGTCCCGGGCGGCCTTCCGGGCTCGGTGCGGGGTTAGGATCGAGGAGTGAAGTCCCAGGCACTGAAGACCCTGTCCGTGGCCACCGCCCTCGCGCTGAGCCTGTCCGCCTGCGGGTCGGACGAGCCCGAGGCCGCCGAAGGTGAGCCGGAGCTGATCTCGGCCGGTCAGCTCACGGTGTGCACCGACGCGCCGTACAAGCCGTTCGAGTACCCCGACGACTCCTCGCCGACCGGATACACCGGCTTCGACATGGAGATCGTCGACGCGATCGCCGCCGGGATGGACCTCGAGGTCACCGTCAAGGACGCCGGCTTCGACGGCCTGCAGAGCGGTGCGTCCCTGGCCGCCGGGCAGTGCGACATGGTGGCCAGCGCGATGACGATCACCGAGGAGCGCGAGCAGAACCTCGACTTCTCCGACCCCTACTACGACTCCAAGCAGTCGCTGCTGGCCGAGGCCGGCGGCGACATCGCCTCCATCGACGACCTCGACGGCGAGAAGGTCGGCGTCCAGCAGGGCACCACCGGAGCGCAGTACGCCCAGGACAACGTGCCCGAAGGCGCCGAGCTGGTCTCCTTCCCCAGCGACGCCGAGCTCTACGCGGCCCTGAACTCCGGCGGCGTCGCGGCGGTCCTGCAGGACCTCCCGGTCAACCTCGACCACACCGAGGACGGCGCCTACGAGATCGTCGAGGAGTACGACACCGACGAGTCCTACGGCTTCGCGGTCAAGGAGGAGGGCAGCGAGGACCTCCTCGAGGCCATCAACGAGAACCTCCAGGAGCTCCGCGACAGCGGCGAGTACGACACCATCTACGAGAAGTACTTCTCCGACTCCTGACGCCGCGGCGTCCTCGTCCGTAGCAACGAACCGTTGAGGAGTCCCTCGTGAAGAGGACCACGAAGACCCGCCTGACCCGCGGGGTGATGTACGCGATCTTCGTGGCCGCCGTCGCCGCGCTGGTCCTGGCCGCCGACTGGCCGGCCATCCAGAAGGCCTTCTTCAACGTCGAGATCGCCCGGGAGCTCTTCCCCGACGTGGTCGTCATCGCGGCGAAGAACACGATCATCTACACCGCGATCGCCTTCGCCGGCGGCATGGTGCTGGGCCTCGTGCTGGCGCTGATGAAGCTCTCGCCGGTGGCGCCCTACCGGTGGGTCGCGACGGCCTACATCGAGTTCTTCCGCGGCCTGCCCGCCCTGCTGGTGATCTTCACGTTCGCCTTCGCGGTGCCGATCGCCTTCCAGTGGCGACCGCCCGGCGGCAGCGCGGGCGCCGGTCTGCTCGCGCTGATCATCGTCTCGGCCGCCTACATCGCCGAGACGATCCGCGCGGGCATCCAGGCGGTCCCGAAGGGGCAGGTCGAGGCGGCGCACTCCCTCGGCATGCCGGCCGGGTGGACGATGGTCTCGGTGGTGCTTCCCCAGGCCTTCCGGATCGTGATCCCCCCGCTGACCAACGAGCTGGTGGTGCTGATCAAGGACACCTCGCTGCTGTTCATCGCCGGCATGGCGCTGTCGCAGCAGGAGCTGACCACCTTCGCCCGCGACGGTGTCTCCTCGGTCGGCAACTCGACGCCGCTGACGATCGCGGCCCTGATGTACCTGGCCGTCACCCTGCCGCTGACCCGGCTGGTGGCCTACATGGAGCGCCGCGGCGCGAGAGGACGCTGAACCCGTGACGAGCACACCTGCCTACGAGCACGCGATCGACGTCCAGCAGCTGCACAAGTCGTTCGGCGACAACGAGGTGCTCAAGGGCATCGACTTCCACGTCGACGACGGCGAGGTGGTCTGCGTGATCGGCCCCTCCGGCTCGGGCAAGTCGACGCTGCTGCGCTGCGTCAACCAGCTCGAGGTGCCCACCAAGGGGCGGGTGCTGGTCGAGGGCGTCGACATGAGCGACCCCGAGACCGACCTCAACGACGTGCGCTCGCGGATCGGGATGGTCTTCCAGTCCTTCAACCTCTTCCCGCACCTGACCGTCACCGCCAACCTGACCCTGGCCCAGCGCCGGGTCAAGAAGCGCGGCAAGGCCGAGGCCGAGAAGTGCGCGCTGAAGAACCTGGCCAGGGTGGGGCTCGAGGACAAGGCCGACGCCTACCCCGCCCACCTCTCCGGCGGCCAGCAGCAGCGCGTCGCCATCGCCCGGGCGCTGTCGATGGACCCCGACCTGATGCTCTTCGACGAGCCGACCAGCGCCCTGGACCCCGAGCTCGTCGGCGACGTGCTCGCGGTGATGAAGTCGCTGGCCTCCGAGGGCATGACCATGATGGTGGTGACCCACGAGATGGGCTTCGCCCGTGAGGTCGGCGACAAGCTCGTCTTCATGGACGAGGGCGTGATCATGGAGGAGGGCGACCCCGCCGAGGTGCTCTCCAACCCGCAGCACGCGCGCACCCAGGAGTTCCTCTCCAAGGTGCTGTGACGTGCACTGACGAGGGGCCCTGACGACGGGCCGTGAGCGGCGTACGGTCGGGGCATGACGCCTGGTGAGCTGCTGGCCGACTCCCTCGACCGCGTCGCCGAGCACGTCGAGGCGGTCCTCGACGGTCTCGACGTCGACGCGCTGACGCACCGCCCCGGGCCGGGGGCCAACACCATCGGGTGGCTGGTCTGGCACCTGACCCGCATCTACGACGACCACGTCGCCGCGGCCGCCGGGCGCGAGCAGGTGCACGTCGCGTCGGGGTACGCCGAGCGGCTGGGGCTGCCGTTCGACGCCGCGGACACCGGCTACGGCCACGGCGACGACGACGTGGCCGCGGTGCGGGTGCCGGCCGACCTGCTGGGCGACTACTTCCGCGCGGTGCACCGCGAGATGCGCCCGTGGGTGCACGACCTGCGTGCCTCCGACCTCGACCGGGTGGTGGACGAGCGCTGGGACCCGCCGGTCACGCTCGGGGTCCGGCTGGTCTCGGTCGTCGACGACTGCGCCCAGCACGCCGGGCAGGCGGCGTACGTGCGGGGGCTGCTGGGGCGATGAGCCCGATCGGCGCACGCCGCGCTTGACGGCGGGGTGCGCGACACGGTGGGGTGAGCCACGCCACAGCCGTCTCGGGCGTGGCCTCTCGGGAGGATGCATGCTGCGCAAGATCGCCGGTCCGGCGAGCCGCCTCGTCGAACGCTGGATGCCGGGGGCCTTCGTGTTCGCGGTCGCCCTGACCCTGCTGGTGGCGGTGCTGTCGCTGGCCCTGACCGACACCGGTCCTCGAGAGCTGACGCTGGCCTGGGGCGCCGGGCTGACCGGCCTGCTGGCGTTCATGACCCAGGTCGCGCTGGTGCTGCTGCTGCTGGGCTACACGCTGGCCAACCTGCCGCCGGTGCACCGGCTGCTGACCCGGGTGGCGGGGCTGCCGCGCTCGCCGCGGGCGGCGTACGCGTTCGTCACCGTGGTGGCCGGGCTGGCCTCGCTGCTCAGCTTCGGCCTCGGGCTCATCGTCGGCGGCGTCGTCGCGGTCGAGGTGGCCCGCCGCTTCCGTGAGCGGGGCACCCCGCTGCACTACCCGCTGCTGGTGGCCTCGGCCTACACCGGCTTCGTGGTCTGGCACATGGGCTACTCGGGCTCCGGGCCGCTCAACGCCGCCACCGAGACCGGGGTCTACGCCACCACGCTCGGCATGGGGGTCGTGCCGGTCTCCGAGACGATCTTCGCCTGGTGGAACCTGCTGGCGATCGGTGTGACGCTGCTGGTGATCGCGGTGGCGATGCCGCTGATGGCGCCCGGCGACGGGGAGGCGGTGCGCGCCGCGCCCGACGCCGCGCTGGAGGAGTCCGCCGAGCCGGCCGGCACCGGCGGCGCCCAGGAGGAGGGCTCGCCCGCCGACCGGCTCGAGACCTCACGGCTGGTCACCTCGGTGATGGGCGTGGCGCTGGGCCTCTACCTGGTCCTGTACTTCCTCGACAACGGCTTCGACCTGACCCTCGACATCGTCAACTGGACCTTCCTGTGCCTGGTGCTGCTCGTGGTGGCCAACGCCCGCCAGCTCGCCGCGCTCGTGGCCCGCGGCGGCCGCACGGTCGTCGAGGTGCTGCTGCAGTACCCCCTGTACGCCGGCATCGCGGCGATGATGGCGGCCAGCGGGCTGGCCGAGATGCTGAGCAGCTGGGTGGTCGACGCGGCCACGCCCGGCACCCTCGGCGTCTTCGCGTTCCTCTCCGCGGGCCTGCTCAACCTCTTCGTGCCCTCCGGCGGCGGCCAGTTCGCCCTGCAGGCGCCGATCTTCGCCTCGGCGGCGGAGTCGCTCGACGTCACCCAGCCGGTCGTGATCATGGCCATCGCCTACGGCGACCAGTGGACCAACATGATCCAGCCGTTCTGGGCGGTGCCGCTGCTGGCCGTCGCCGGGCTGCGGGTGCGCGACATCATGGGCTACACCAGCGTGGTGCTGGTAATCACCGGCGTCGTGTTCATCTCCACGCTGCTGCTCGTCGGCGCCGGCTGAGCCGATCGCGGGCGACGTACGGGCGGGGGTCTCAGAAGGTGTCGCGCTGCCCGTCGAGCCAGCGCTTGGCGTCGGGCACGTCGAACCACAGCGAGACCGCGTCGACGACCAGCAGCACCACGAGGTACGCCGCGTACGCGGCGCCGATGTCGTCGCGCCCGAGCAGCAGGTAGACGACGACGCCGAGCAGCGGCACCCACAGCGCGACGTGGGGCAGCGCCATCGCCAGCGAGAAGCCCCGGTCGAGGACCATCACCACGCCGTTGATCGCCAACGCACCGACCGCGAGGGCGGCCACCAGCGGGCCGAGGGGCTGGCCCAGCGCCACGAGCGCCGCCAGGTTGACCGGCATCAGCACCAGGAACACCCACACCTGCACGCCCAGCGGCAGGCGCTGGGTGCTGGCCAGGACGTCGGCGACCAGGCTCGTGCGCTCGCTCATCGGGGTGGCTCCTCCGGCTCTCGGTGAACTCGTGGCGGGCTCGTGCCAGCATGACCCACGCGTCGGCCGGCCGGTCGACGGCCCACGGGTGCGAGAGGTGAACTGATGATCGACCTCCTCTGGGGAGCCGGCGGCATGCTGGTGCTGCTGGCCATCGCCTTCCTTGTCTCCAGCGACCGGCGAGCCGTCCGACCGCGCACCGTGCTGGGTGCGCTGGGCCTCCAGGTGACCTTCGGGGTCGTGGTCCTCTACTGGTCGGTGGGCCAGCGCGCGCTCGAGGCCGCCTCGAGGGCGGTGCAGACGATCATCGACTCCTCCCGCGAGGGCATCGGCTTCCTCTTCGGGCCGGTGCTGCCCGAGGAGGGCCAGGTCTTCGCCTTCCAGGTGCTGCCGGTCATCGTCTTCTTCGCCTCGCTCACCGCGGTGCTCTACCACCTCGGCATCCTGCAGCGCGTCGTGCGGGTGCTCGGTGGCGGACTGGGCTGGCTGCTGGGCACCGAGAAGGCCGAGTCGACCAACGCCGCGGCCAACATCTTCGTCGGCCAGACCGAGGCGCCGCTGGTGATCCGGCCGTACGTCGCCGGCCTGTCGCGCTCGGGCCTCTTCGCCGTGATGGTGGGCGGGCTCTCGACCGTCGCCGGATCGGTGCTGGTGGGCTACTCGCTGCTCGGGGCGCGGCTCGACTACCTCATCGCCGCCAGCTTCATGGCCGCGCCGGGGGCGCTGCTGATGGCCAAGATCATCCTGCCCGAGGAGCGCGTCGACGAGGACGAGGAGGGCTCCGACGACGACGGGTCGTCGGTCGCCGACCCGGACGGCGACCCGGACGGCGACTGGGCCAGCGCCGACGAGATCCTGCGCGCCGAGAAGGAGGCCGCCGAGAGCAAGGGGCCGGCCGACGACGGGATGCGCGCGCGCAACGTCATCGACGCCGCCGCCAACGGCGCGGCCGACGGGCTCAAGCTGGCCGCGACCATCGGCGCGATGCTGCTGGCCTTCATCTCGCTGATCGCCCTGGTCAACCTGGGGGTGAGTGGCGTCGGCGGCTGGTTCGGGGCCGACGACCTGACCATCGAGGAGATCCTCGGCTACGTCTTCGCGCCGCTGATGACAGCCATCGGGGTGCCGTGGAGCGAGGCGGTCGAGGCCGGCAGCTTCGTGGGCCAGAAGGTCGTGGTCAACGAGTTCGTCGCCTTCGCCAACCTCGGCGAGGTGATCGGCGGCTTCAGCGACAAGACCGCCGCCATCGTCACCTTCGCGCTGACCGGCTTCGCCAACCTGGGCTCGCTGGGCATCCTGCTCGGCGGCCTGGGCGGCATCGCCCCCGAGCGTCGTCCCGACATCGCCTCGCTGGGGTTGCGCGCGATCCTCGCCGCGACCCTGGCCAACCTGATGAGCGCCGCGATCGCCGGCATCCTGATCGGCTGACCGCGGCGCCCAGGGCTGCTCGGGGCTGCTCGGGGCCGCTCAGGCGAAGGCGGCGACCGCTGCCTCGCAGAACGCGTCGAGGTCGCCGGGGTTGCGGCTGGTCACCAGCGTCCACCCGTTGCTGGGGCAGGTGAAGGACTCCTCGTCGACCCAGGTCGCGCCCGCGTTGCGGATGTCGGTATGCAGGCTGGGGAAGCTGGTGAGGGTCTTGCCCTCGAGCCGGCCGGTCTCCACGAGGGTCCAGGGGCCGTGGCAGATCGAGGCCACCGGCTTGCTGGCATCGATGATCTCGCGCATGAAGGCCACGGCGTCCTCCTCGACGCGCAGCTGGTCGGCGTTGGTGGTGCCGCCGGGCAGCACCACGGCGTCGAAGGTCGCCGGGTCGGCGTCGGCCAGGCTCAGGGTCGCCTCGAAGGTGCCGGCCTCGTTGACGTCGCTCTCGAAGGCCTGCACCTTGCCGGTCTCGGGGGCGATCAGCACGGCCTCGGCGCCCGCGTCCTCGATCGCCTGCCAGGGCTGGGTGAGCTCGGGCTGCTCGACGCCCGACTGGGCGACGATGAATGCCACGCGCTTGCCGGTCAGGTCGGTGCTCACGATGTCCTCCTGGGGGTGGGGCCGTCGGGGCCCGCGTCGTTCGGTGCTTCCACTGCACCAGCCGTCGTGGGGCCGTTCGACACCCCCAGGGGTGACCGGGGCCGGTCGCCGGGTGCGGGTAGACAGGGGGCATGCAGACACGAGAGATCGGCAACGACACCGTCGGACGCGTCCAGGTCGGCGCCATCGGGCTGGGCCTGATGACCTTCGACCAGTCCGGGACCCAGCCGCGCGAGCAGCTGCTCGACACGATGCGGGCCGCTCTCGACGCGGGCGTCACGCTCTTCGACACCGCCGACGCCTACGGGCCCGGTGACGAGCTGGGCGCCGACGCCCAGGGCGCCAACGAGCGGCTCGTCGCGGACCTGCTCGACGAGCTGGGCGTGCGCGACCAGGTGCTGCTGGCCACCAAGGGCGGCCACGTGCGCGCCGGCGGCGGCGCCTGGGCCCTGGACAGCTCGGCCGGCCACCTGCGCTCGGCCGTCGACGCCAGCCTCGAGCGGCTCGGGGTCGAGCAGATCGCGCTCTGGCAGCACCACCGCCCCGACCCCGAGGTGCCCTACGAGGACGTCATGGGCACCCTCAAGGAGATCGCCGAGTCCGGCAAGGTCGCCCGCGTCGGTCTCTCCAACGCCGACCCGGCCCAGATCCGGCTCGCCCACTCGGTGCTGGGCGACGCGCTGGTCAGCGTGCAGAACCAGTTCTCGCCCGCCTTCCGCTCCAGCCAGCCCGAGATCGACGTCTGCGAGGAGCTGCGCCTGGCCTTCCTGCCCTGGAGCCCGCTGGGCGGGCTGTCCGACGCCAAGGAGCTCGCCGAGAAGCACCCGGCCTTCGCCCGCGTCGCCCAGGACCGCGGCGTCAGCGCCCAGCAGGTCGCCCTCGCCTGGGAGCTGGCCCAGTCGCCCGTCGTCATCCCGATCCCCGGCGCCAAGCGGCCGCAGTCGATCACCGACTCCGCCGCCGCGGCCGACATCGACCTGACCCCCGACGAGCTGGCCGCGCTCGACGCGTCCTGAGGGCTCCGGCCCGGTCGGCCGGCCCGGTCCTGTGCCCAGCCGGACCGTAGGCTCCGCGCCGTGAGAGCCGTCCTGATGGAGACCTTCGGCGGACCGCTGGCGGTCGCCGACCTGCCCGACCCGGCCTGCCCCGACGACGGGGTCGTGGTGCGGGTGGGCGCGACCGGGCTGTGCCGCAGCGACTGGCACGCCTGGCAGGGCCACGACGACGGCGTACGCCTGCCGCACGTGCCGGGCCACGAGCTCGCCGGCACGGTGGTCGAGGTGGGCCCGACGGTCACGTCGGTGCGGGTCGGGGAGCGGGTCACCACACCGTTCGTGCTGGCCTGCGGCACGTGCGCGACCTGCCGCCGCGGCGACCAGCAGGTCTGCGAGCGGCAGGAGCAGCCCGGCTTCACCGGCTGGGGCTCCTTCGCCGAGCTGGTCGCGCTGCCGCGCGCCGACACCAACCTGGTGCGCCTGCCCGACGAGGTGGCCGACGACGTCGCCGCCGGGCTCGGCTGCCGCGTCGCGACGGCGTACCGCGCGGTGGCCCAGGTCGGCGCCGTGCGCGCCGGTGAGCGGGTCGTGGTGCACGGCTGCGGCGGGGTGGGTCTCGCCGCGGTGATGGTGGCGCGGGCGCTGGGGGCCGAGGTGTACGCCGTCGACCCGGCGCCGGCCTCCCGCGACCTGGCGGAGCGCCTCGGGGCGGTGCCGGTCGACCCGACCGCCGCGCCGGTCGTCGACGCGCTGCTCGACCTGACCGGTGGTGGCGCCGACGTCTCGCTCGACGCCTTCGGGGCCGCCGCGGTGGCCAGGGCCTCCTTGCACTGCCTGCGCCCGCGTGGCCGGCACGTGCAGGTCGGCCTGCTCGGCGGCGCCGACGCCGCGGCGGGCGCGCCGTTGGGGCTGGTGGTCGCCCGCGAGCTGCAGGTGCTGGGCAGCCACGGCCTTTCGGCCGCCGGCTACCCCGACCTGCTCGACCTGGTCGCCGACGGCACCCTGCGCCCCGACCTGCTGCTGCGCGACCGGGTGGGGCTCGAGGAGGGCGCCCGCCGCCTGGCCGCGCTGGGCGAGCCCGGCGCCGGCGCGGGCGGCGCTACCGTCGTCCTGCCGCAGCGCTGACCCGGCCCAGATCTCACGCTGACCCGGCCCGAACTTCGCGCTGACCCGGCCCGAACTTCGCGCCGAGTCGGCCCGGACCCACACCCGCTCCGGAACTGGCGCCGGCTCGCGGGGAACTGGCGCCGGCTCGCGGTCAGGTCTGGGCGCCGCTGGGCGGGTCGAGGTGGCCGGTGCGCCACAGCCCGTCGTTGACCTCGAGCCAGCGCTGCGCGTCGCGGCGACCCAGCGCGGCGGCTTCGTCGAAGAAGTCGGGGTCGAACATCAGGTAGGACAGCAGCTCGCCCTGCAGCGGGCTGTCGCTGCCGAGCAGCCGGTGCATGACCTGCAGGTCGGGGTCGCCGATCGTGCGGCGCAGGGTGCCGTGGTTGCTGCGGAAGACGTCCATCGCCAGCTGCGCCAGCTCCTCGCCGTGCTCGGGGGCGACGGCGGCGTAGGGCAGCAGCCGCTGCGGGGAGCGGCCGCGCTCGCGGCGGTGCCGGTCGAGGTGCGGCGACAGGTCGGGGTCGCCGGCCAGCACGTTGGTGTCGGCGAGGCGGCGCAGGTCGTGGCGCAGCGGGTCGTCCATCACCGCACCCAGCAGGGTCGCGCCGCCGTCACCGAGGTCGACGGGCTGCCGGTCGCGCTCGGCGTCGGCCTCGGCGGGCCGGATCGCGCCGGTGCCGACGACGACCAGGCGGTCGGCGCCCAGCTCGACCGCGGGCGCGATCGGCACCCGGCGCCGGGTCGCCCCGTCGACGTACCAGCCGGCGGCCTCGGCCGGCTCGTCGACCTCCACCGAGGGGAAGAGCGCGGGGATGGCCGAGGAGGCCATCAGGTGCTCGACCCCGATGCGGGTGCGCACGTAGGCGCGGTGGTGCTGGGCCAGCGGCGCCGGCAGGTCGCCGTACGCCGCACTGGTCTCGGTGAAGAGCGTGACCCGCCCGGTGCGCACCGCCGTGGCGGTCAGCGCCAGCGCCTCGACCCGGCCGGCGTCGAGGTTGTCGTGCAGCGCGTCCCAGTCGATGGCCCGCTCGAGGGTCGCGGCCAGCGGCGCGGTGCCGAAGAGCCCGCGCAGCCGGAACCCGGTCAGGCCCAGGGTCTCGGAGGCGTAGCGGGCCAGCACCACCGGCGCCTGGCGCCACAGCGGCTGCATCACCTTCTTCTTGGTGGCCTGGGCCAGCACGTCATGCAGCCGCACCGCCTGCTCCTCGGGGTCGAGGTGCGCGGTGGAGGTCAGGGCGGCGCTGAGCAGCGCCCCGGCGCTGGTGCCCACCAGCAGCGTGGGCCGGCGCCCGTCGGCCTCGAGCGCGGGCAGCAGCACCCCCAGCGCCCCCACCTGGTACGCCGAGCGCGCACCGCCGGCGTCGAGCACCAGGCAGGTGCGGCCCGAGGGCTGCGGGGTCGGTGAGGAGTCGGTGGGAGTCATCGCTCCCAGGTTCTCACGCGATCTGGGTGCGCCCGCCCGGGAGCCGCTGGGCGGCGCTGAGCCGGGCCTCGGCGCCCGAGCGCGCCCCCGCCTCCCACGCCGCGACGCCGCCGTCGAGCCCGGTGCGGCGCCGGCCGGCCTGCCAGGAGCCCCGGGCGGTGGAGGTGCGGGTGTAGTAGTCGGCGACCTCGGCCTCCTTCTGGGCCAGCACCAGCGCGGTCGAGGCGCCCGGCTCGGGCTCCTGGCTCGCGAGCCGCTCGCGCTCGGCCCGCTGCTCGGCGTCGCGCCGGGCCGCCCACAGCCGGGTGCCGATCTGCTCGACGAACGCCTCGTAGAACGCCAGCCGGGCCGTCTTCTTGCTGGGCGGGGCGAAACTGCGGGTGCGCGGGTTCCACACCGCGCCGCCGACCAGGTGGGCGTCGCTGGCCAGGAACACCCCGGCGTCGTGGACCATCTGCAGCGCCAGGTGCACGTAGAGCGCCTCGACGACCTCGAGGTCGCTGGGGAAGCCGTAGGCGTAGACGGTGGTGGAGTTGCGCGCCACGTCGGCGCGCACGTCGTTGGGCAGCGCGCAGGCCAGGAACAGCGCGACCAGGCGCGAGTTGCCCATCGCCCGCGCCTCGCCGATCGTGATGGTGCGCTGCACCGGCTCGGCACGCTGCTCCTGGCGTGCGGTGTGCTGGCGCGCGGTGGCCAGGTCGATCGACCAGCGGGTCGAGAGGTACTGCGCCTTGGCCAGGAAGGCGTCGGCCTCCTCCGGGGTGGAGGCCGCCTCGGCCTGGGCCAGCACCTTGGCCAGCTTGTCGATGAACGTGCTCACAGGGGTGCTCCCGTCGTGACGCCGCGCTCGGCCAGGGCCACGCGCAGCAGGTGGGCGGCCTCGGGGCCGATGACGTGCTCGTAGAGGTGCAGCAGGTGGGCCAGGAACACCGGCCCGTGGGCGGGCCGGTCGGGGCCCAGGTGGTGGGCCAGCTCGTGGAGCACCGTGGTCTCGCTCAGCGCCCAGCCCCCGCCGGCGGCGTACGGCGGCACCGCGATCGTGGGCCCGGCCGCCCCCGCCGGCTCGTAGTGCGCCGCCCGCGCGCCGCGGCGCTCGCGCACCGCGACCGGCACCCCGGCGCGCGGCAGCGCGGCCACCGGTGGGTGGGCCAGGACCCGTCGCAGGTAGGCCGGCACGTCGGCCACGTCGCCGAACTTGCGCAGCCCCGGCAGCACCAGCGTCGAGCCGTAGTGCTCGATCGTGCCGCCCCGCTCGAGGACCCGGCCCACGGCGTCCTCGGCGTCGTACACCGTGGAGCGGTGCCGGTCGCGGGGCGCGGGGGTGGTGCTCACGGGACGTGTCCTCTCGTGGGGCGGTCGGGTGGGTCGATCGGTCGGGCGGTCGGGTCGCGGCTGCTGTGCGGGGTCCTTCCTACCCGGTCGCACCGACGCCCGTCGTGGTCCTCCACAGGCGCAGCAGCCATGATGGGGGTGTGCGCTTCACCGAGAACGAGATGACCCAGGCGATGGCGGGTGCGGCCAAGTCCGTGCTGGCCACGCGCAAGGACGTGCGCAAGCAGAAGCTCGACGTCGACGAGGTGTGGGAGCAGATGACCCGCTGGGAGCGCTTCCAGGTGCTCGACGCCCTGGGCGACCAGGTGCTGCCGGTGCTCGTCGCGCTGCCCGACGTCGAGGTCGAGCCGGGCACCCGGCCCACGTTCACCGACGAGCAGGTGCGCGAGACGGTCGAGGCCGGGGTCGGCGACGAGGTCGGCCGGCTGCAGCGCACGGTGCTGGTGCGCACCCGGATCGCGCTGGTCAAGGCCGCGCTGGCCGCCGTGCCCCCGCGCCAGGACCCCGACGCGCTCATCGTCCCCGACCACCTCTGAGCACGACCCGGCCGGTTCGAACCAGCCGGCTCGCGACCCGGCCGGTTCGGACCGGCCGGCTCGCGGGTCAGGCGGGGTCGGTGGGCGCCGCGGCCTGCACGTCGCCGACGCGCGAGGTGCCGCCGCTGGTGCCCAGGGAGCGGGCGATGGCCTCGTCGAGGCTGAGGAACTGGTGGCCGGGCACCAGGTCGCGGCGCACGTCGTCCTCGCCGCAGACCATGTCGTGCGACAGGCTCTCGGCCAGCGCGACGACGGTGCCGCGGGGCATCCCGGTCAGCAGCGCGCTGGCCCGGCCCACCACCCACATCGGCACCCCGGGCACCAGCGGGCGCCAGCGGCGCAACCCGGCGACCTTCGCGTAGCGGCCGAGCAGGTCGGGGTAGCTGAGGACCTCGTCGGCGCCCAGGTCGTAGGCCCGGTTGCGCGGCTCGCCCTCGAGCGCCGCGGCCAGCACGGTCACGACGTCCTCGACGGAGACCGGCTGCAGCTTGTTGCGCATCCAGGCCGGCACCGGCATGACGGGCAGCCGGTCGCTGAGGCGGCGCAGCAGCTCGAAGGAGGTCGACCCCGAGCCGACGACCATCGCGGCGCGCAGCACGGTCGCCGGCACCTCGCCGTCGAGGAAGACCTGCTCGACCTCGGCCCGCGAGCGCAGGTGGTCGGACAGCTCGCCGGGCGGGATCAGGCCCGAGAGGTAGACGACGCGGCCCACCCCGGCGGCCGCGGCGGCGCGGGCCACCCGCTCGGCGGCCTCGCGGTCCTTGCGCACGAACTCGCCCGAGGCCATGGAGTGCACCAGGTAGACGACGGCGTCGACGCCCTCGACGGCGCGCGCGACGAGGTCCTCGTCGGTGATGTCGAAGCGGCGGGCCTCGACCTGGGCGCCCCAGGGGTAGGCCTCGAGCGCCGACTCGTCGCGGGTGGCGGCGACCACCTCGTGGCCGGCCTCGAGGAGCACCGGCACCAGCCGGGAGCCGACGTACCCGGTCGACCCGGTGACCAGGACCCGGCTCATGCGCCGGCCCCCTGGGGTCGCAGGAGGGGGCGGCGCGGGCTGGGGGCGGCATACGTCGGGGGCACGCCAGCAACCTAGGCCCCTCGGCCCGTGCGCGGCACCCCCGTAGGTGGCGGCAGCCGGCTCACCCGGGGTGATGCCGCCCCGGGCGGGCCGTGCCTACCGTGGAGAGCGACCTCCCGACGCCGGGCGCCGGGCCCTGCACCCACGAGGACGCGACCGTGAACCTGCTCGACCCCTTCGGCCTGCTGACCAGCGCGCTGCCGCTGCCCGCCCAGCCGGTCGACGACCCCCGGGTCGTGCTCATCACCGGCGCCACCAGCGGCATCGGCCAGGCCACCGCGCTGCGCGCCGCCGCCGAGGGCCACGACGTGGTGCTCGTGGCCCGCCGCGAGGAGAAGCTGCGCGAGGTCGCCCGCGACTGCGACGAGGCCGGCGCCGCGTCGACCCTGGTGGTGCCCGCCGACCTCTCCGACGACGACGCCGTGGCCGCGATGGTCGCCACCGTGCTCGAGAGCCACGAGCGGATCGACACGGTGCTGCACTGCGCCGGCGTGGTGTCCTACGGACGCACCGAGGAGACCTCGGCCCAGGACTTCGCCGACGTGGTGTCGACCAACCTGCTCGGCACAGCCGCCGTCGCGCGCCACGTGCTGCCGGTGCTGCGTCGCCAGCGCCGGGGCGACCTCGTGGTGGTCGGCTCGCTGCTGGGCTACATCGCGGTGCCCGAGATGACGCCGTACGTCGTGAGCAAGTGGGGCGTGCGGGCGCTGGTGCGTCAGCTGCGCATCGAGAACGTCGACCTGCCGCAGGTGCGGATCAGCCACGTCTCGCCGGGCAGCGTCGACACCCCGATCTACGACAACGCCCTCGACTCCGCCGGGGCGGTCAACACCCCGCCGCCGCCGTCGATCAGCCCCGAGCGGGTGGCGCGGGTGGTGCTGGCCCAGGTGGGCTCGCGGCGCGCGACCCGGCAGACCGCGCTGAGCAACTACGGGCTGATGGCGGTCTTCACGCTGGCGCCGGCGGCGGCCTACGACCGGTTGGTCGGCCCGCTCTTCCAGCTCGCCTCGCGGCGCAAGTCGGGCGGCGACGACGCCGGCACCGAGGGCGCTGCATGAGCCGCGTCGTGATGCTGGTCGGCGGCACCTCGGGCATCGGCCTGGCCACCGCCCAGCGGGTCGTCGCCGAGGGCGGCACCGCCGTCGTGGTCGCCCGCGACGCCGACCGGGTCGGCGAGGTGGTGGCCGACCTGGCCCGCACCGGCCCCGGCACGGCCACCGGCAGCGCCGCCGACGTCACCGACGAGGCCAGCGTGCAGCGCGCCGTCGCCGACTGCCTCGCCGCGCACGGCCGCCTCGACGCGGTGGTGCTGACCGCCCAGGTGGTCGCCTACGGCACCGTCGAGGAGGTGCCGCCCGAGATCTTCGCGCGGATCCTCGACACCGGCGTGCTCGGCACCCAGCACGTCGCCCGCGCGGTGCTGCCCGCCCTGCGCGAGCACGGGGGCGCGCTGGTCGTGGTCAGCTCGCTGCTCGGCCAGATCGCGGTGCCCTCGATGGGTGCCTACTGCGCCGCCAAGTGGGGCCAGCTCGCGCTGGTGCGCGGCATGCAGGCCGAGCTGCGCCGCGACCGTCGGGTCAGCGTCTCGCTGGTGCTGCCCGGCGCCGTCGACACCCCCGTCTACCAGCAGTCCGCGACGTACGCCGGCCGCGCCGGGCACGCCCCACCGCCGGTGGTCGGCCCCGACCGGGTCGCGCGCGCCTGCCTGCGCGCCATTGACCACCCGCGCCGGCAGGTGCACGTCGGGCCCGCCAACCGGATCACCGTGCTCGGCTTCCGGCTGCTGCCCGGTGTCTACGACCGGCTGGCCCCGCTGCTGGTGCGGCGCGTCGCGCTGCGCGGACCGCGGGTCGAGGCGCACCCCGGCAACGTCGAGCGGCCCCGCCCCGAGCTCGAGGGGCTGCGCGGCGGCTGGTCTCCCTGGGGGGCGCGCCGCCGGCGGCGCAGCTAGCCCGCCGCCCGGTCGCCCTCGGCCCCAGCAGCCCCGTCCCGCCACCGCCGGACCACCGCGGCGCCGGTGACGACGTCCTGTCGGTGCTGGGTCCGCAGCATCGACAGGGTGTGGTCGTGCTCCGACCAGTCGACCGAGGCCGTGGCGTCGGAGACCAGGGTGGCGCCCAGGTCGAGGGCGAAGGCGTCGCGGGCGCTCGCCGCGATGCACGACTCGGTGGAGACCCCGCAGAGCACCACGTGGTCGATCCCGGCGCGCTGGAGCCGCTCGGCCAGGTCGGTGCCGAAGAACGCGCTGTCGCGGGTCTTCTCCACGACCTCGGCGCCGCCGGGCTCGAGCCCCTCGACCCGCTGGACGCCCTCGGTGCCGCGCTCGGCGACCCCCTGGCCGTCCTCGTGCATCGTCAGCGTCCAGGTGCTCCCGTCGCGCTCGTGGACCGTCTGCACCTCGACCACCGGCACCCCCACCTCGCGGGCCACCCGGACCAGCTCGTTGCAGGTCGCCACCAGGTCGCCTCGGCAGCGCTCCAGCTCGGGGTCGGCGAAGTAGTCGCGCTGCAGGTCGATGAGCAGCAGTGCCTCAGTGGGAGTCTGGGCGGGCTCGGACACGGTGGTCGCCTCCTGGGGGTCGCGGGACGGCCACCAATCTCGGACGCGCCGGCACGCGCCGTCTACACCCCCCAGGACGACGCTCCCGCGGCCGGGATCACCCGGGCTCGACCGGCCTCAGCCGGTGTTGCGCAGGCCTGCGGCGATCCCGTTGATGGTCAGCAGCAGCGCCCGCTGCAGCTCCGCCGGCGGCTCCTGGCCCTCGGGCACCTGCCGCACCCGGGCCAGCAGGGAGACCTGCAGGGCGTGCAGCGGCGCCAGGTAGGAGTCGCGCAGCTCGAGGGTCTGGCGCAGCACCGGCGCGCCCTCGAGGAGCCGCTCCTGGCCGGTGACCGCGAGCACCTCGGCGACGGTGCGCTCGTGCTCCTCGCGCACCTTCTCGAAGAGCGCCGCCGAGTCGTCGTCGACGAGGGTCCGCACGTAGCGCGCCGCGATGTCGAGGTCGGTCTTGGCCAGCGTCATCTGCACGTTGGACAGGAAGGTGCGGAAGAACGGCCACGAGGCGTACATCTCGCGCAGCACCTCCTCGCGGCCCGCCTCGCGCGCGGCCGCCAGCCCCGACCCGACGCCGTACCAGCCGGGCAGGATGATGCGTGACTGGGTCCAGCCGAAGACCCACGGGATCGCGCGCAGGTCGTCGAGCCCGCCGTCGCCGCCGGGGCGCTTGGCCGGGCGCGAGCCGATGTTCATCTTGCCGAGCTCGTCGACGGGGGTGGCAGCCACGAAGAAGCCCACCAACCCCGGGTCGCGCACCAGGGCGCGGTACGCCGTCTGCCCGCTGCCGGCGACGACGTCCATGGTGTCGTCCCAGCCGTCGAGCACCTCGCGGGGCAGCAGCCGGTCGCGGTGCAGCACCGAGGCCTCGACGACGGCGGCGAGGGCGTTCTCGAGGTTCCAGCGGCCCAGCTCGGGCAGCAGGTACTTGTCGGAGATGACCTCGCCCTGCTCGGTCACCTTGATCGGCCCGTCGAGGCTGCCGTTGGGCTGCGACAGGATCGCCTCGGCGGTCGGGCCGCCGCCGCGGCCCACCGAGCCGCCGCGGCCGTGGAAGAGCCGCAGCAGCACGCCGTGGCGCTGCGCCACGTCGCGCAGCGCTCGCTGGGCGCGGTGGATCTGCCACTGCGAGGCCGCGATGCCGGCGTCCTTGGAGGAGTCGGAGTAGCCCAGCATGATCTCCTGCACGTCGCCGCGCGCCGCGACCACCCGGCGGTACGACGGGTCGCCGAGCAGGGCGTCGAGCAGCGGGCCCGCGGTCTCGAGCTCGGCGACGGTCTCGAAGAGCGGCGCGAAGCCGATGCGGGCCGTCGCGGGCCCGTCGTCGGGGCCGAGGTCGACCAGGCCGGCCTCGCGGGCCAGCACCACCACCGCGAAGAGGTCGTCGACGTCGTGGGTCATCGAGACGATGTAGGTCTCGACCACGTCGGGGCCGTAGGTGTCCTGGGCGGTGCGCAGGGTGCGCAGCAGGCCCAGCGAGGCGGCCGCGGGACCGTCGGGCGGCACCTGCCCGGCGCCCACCAGCGGGCGGCGCCCGGCCATCTCGGCGCTGAGCACCTCGGTGCGCGCCGCGTGGTCGAGCTCGCCGTAGGGCCGCTCGAGCTCGCCGAGGCGGTCGTAGAGCTCGGCGAGCGCCTCGTGGTGCTTCTCGGAGTGCTCGCGCACGTCGAGGGTGGCCATGCCGGTGCCGATCGCGGTGGCGGTGCGCAGCAGCCGCAGCACCGAGCCGTCGGCGGTGAGCCGGTCGCCGTCGGCCAGCATCGAGTCGCGCACCAGGCACAGGTCGTCGACGAGCTCGCCCAGGTGCAGGTAGTCGCGGCCCGGCTCGTGGGCGGTGGCGTTGGCCAGCCGGTCGCGAGTGCGCAACAGCCGCACCCGCACGAACGACAGCTTGAGCCGGTAGGGCTCCTCGGCGTTGAGCCGCCGGATCGTCGAGTAGGTGATGGGCAGCGCCTGCGCGTCCTCCTCCAGGGAGGCCAGCAGCTCCGCGCTGGCGCTGACCACCCGGGTCGAGGCGGAGACCTCGGTGAGGATCTCCTCGACCTGGGCGACCAGCTCGCGCAGGCCGGTGTCGTGCTGCAGCGCCAGCACCTCGAGGGTGACCTGGGGCGTGACGTTGGGGTTGCCGTCGCGGTCGCCGCCGGCCCAGCTGCCGAAGCGCAGGGGGCGCGCCGTCGCCGGCAGCTCGACGCCGATCGAGGCCAGGCGCCGGTCGAGCTCCTGGAGCAGGTCGGGGACCACCCGCCGGGCGATCTGGCCCAGGTAGTAGAGCGAGGTGCGGGCCTCGTCCTTGGGGTCGGGCTTGGCGATGCGCAGCTCGTCGGTCTGCCACAGCAGGTCGACCAGCTCGGCCAGGCGACGCTCGTGGCGCTCGGCGTCACCGGGGCGGGCGCGCGGGTCCTCGGCGGCGTGCACCACGTCGGCGATCTTGCGCAGCAGCCGCAGCACCGTGCGCCGGCTGGCCTCGGTCGGGTGGGCGGTGAAGACCGGGCGGTACTCGACGCGGCGCAGCACGTCGGAGACCAGGTCGACGTCGACGCTGCCGTCGGCCAGGGCCTTGCCGATCCGCTCGACCGCCACCGCCAGGGGGCCCTCGTCCTCGGCGGTCACCTCCTGCCAGCGGTGCAGCTGCTCGGTGACGTTGACCAGCTGGAAGTAGCCGGTGAAGGCGCGCGCCAGCACCACCGCGGTGTCGTCGTCCACCCCGGCCAGCAGGTCGTGCAGGGCCCCGTCGTCGGGCTCGCGGGCCAGCGCCCGCACCTGCTCGACCAGCTCGAGGAGCTCGGGCCCCTCGTGCCGGGTCAGCGCCTCGCCCAGCAGGGCGGCCAGCTGGCGCACCGAGGCGCGCAGCGCCGCGTGGTGCTCGTCGGAGGAGACGCCGGTGGCGAAGCGCGTCACGTCGGGCTGGTCGGTGTCGGCCATGGCACCAGTCTGGCGGGTGCGGGCCCGGTGCGTCAGGGGGTGACCGGGCGGTGGGCACACCCGGGCGGTCACACCCGGGTGGCTGGGGACGGGTGGCAGCATGCGGAGCATGGCTGCCCTCGACCTCGACCGTGTCCGCACCTGGTTCCCCGCACTGTGGTCCGGCCCCGGTGCCGGGGAGGCCCGCTTCGACGGCCCCGGCGGCTCCCTGGTGCCGAGCCGCGTGGCCGACGCCGTGGCCGACGCGATGACCGCCGGCATGTGCCAGCGCGGTTCGCTGACCCCGCTGCAGCGGCGTACGGAGGAGACGGTGGGGGCGGCGCGCGCCGCGCTGGGCGACCTGCTCGGCACCGACCCGCGCGGCGTGGTGGTCGGGCGGTCGATGACCGCGCTGACCTTCGAGATGGCGCGCACGCTCGCGCAGGGCTGGGGCCCCGGCGACGAGGTGGTGGTCACCCGCCTCGACCACGACAGCAACATCCGGCCCTGGGTGCTCGCGGCCGAACGGGTGGGTGCGACGGTGCGCTGGCTCGACTTCGACCCGGTCACCGCCGAGCTCGACGACGTGCGCGGGGTGCTCTCGGAGCGCACCCGGCTGGTGGCCGTCACCGCCGCCTCCAACCTCTTCGGCACCCGCCCCGACGTGGCCGCGATCAGCGCGGCCGCCCACGAGGTGGGTGCGCTGGTCTACGTCGACGCCGTGCACCTGGCCGCGCACGCCCTGGTCGACCGCGCCGCGCTCGGCGCCGACCTGGTCGCCTGCTCGCCCTACAAGTTCTTCGGGCCCCACCTCGGCGCGGTCGCGGCCGACCCCGCCCTGCTCGAGACCCTGCAGCCCGACAAGCTGCTGCCCTCGACCGACGCGGTGCCCGAGCGCTTCGAGCTCGGCACCCTGCCCTACGAGCTGCTCGCCGGCGTGACCGCGAGCGTCGAGGCACTCGCCGACCTGCTCGAGCAGCCCACCCACGAGGGCGGCGAGCTGCCGCGCCGCGAGCGGCTGGCGGCCTCGATGGCGGCGGTCGAGGAGCACGAGGACGCGCTGCTGGCCCGCCTGCTCGACGGCCTCGACGCGCTGCCGGGCGTGCACGTGCACGGCAGCCCCGCGCGGCGTACGCCGACGGTGCTGCTCTCGGTCGAGGGCCACGACCCGGTCGCGGTGCAGGAGCACCTGGTCGGCCACGGCGTGCTCGCCCCCGCCGGCAGCTTCTACGCCCTCGAGGCCTCCCGCCACGCCGGCCTCGGCGACGCCGGAGGCGTGCGGGTCGGGCTCTCGCCCTACTCCACCCCGGAGGAGGTCGAGCGCCTCCTCACCGGCCTCGCCGCCCTCACGAGCAGTCAGGAATGACCCACCGACCGGTCACTCCTGCACCCTCGACCGGTCACCTGCTCGTGTCTCAGCGGGGCAGGACCTCGCCCCGCTGCTCCAGCAGGGCCGCGGGCGCGGTGAGGCGCCAGGCCTCGAAGACCAGCTCGGCCAGCTCGTCGCGCTCCACGTGCTCGAGGTGGGCCACCACCCAGCCGAACCCGCCGGCGGTGAACTGGACCTCGAAGACGTCAGGACGCATCGCGACCAGGGCCAGCTGCTCGGCGATGGTCTGCTTGAGCCCGACGGTGACGGTCGGCTCCCACACGTAGCCGAAGGTGCGCCCGGCCACGCTGAGCTTCACGTAGCGGCCGCGGTCGGACCGGGCGGTGCCGGGCAGCTGGTCGACCAGCTCGGCGACGTCGGCGGTCCCGCTCATCGCGGTCGCGCCACTCAGGTCAACCGGGCCAGGGTGACCGCGAAGTCGCCGGCCGGGTCGGTCCACGTCTCGCGCACCTCGAACCCGGCCGCGCCCAGCTCGCGCGCCACCTGCTCGCGGCGGAACTTCGTGGAGATCTCGACCTGCACCTCCTCGCCGGCCGCGATCTCGACGACCAGGTCGGCGCCCGGCACCCTGACCGTCTGGGGCGCGGTCGAGCGCAGCCGCAGGTCCATCCGGCCCATCCGGGAGTCCCACAGCGGCGCGTAGTCGAAGCGGTCGGGGTCGAAGTCGGCGCCGAGCTCGCGGTTGAGCACCACCAGGCAGTTGCGCACGAACGCCTCGGTCACGCCCTGCGCGTCGTCGTACGCCGCCACCAGCCGGTCGGCGTCCTTGACCAGGTCGGTGCCCAGCAGCAGCCAGTCACCCGGGTCGAGGGAGTCGGCCAGCGCGCCCAGGAAGGCGCCGCGCTCCTCGAGGTAGAGGTTGCCGATGGTGCTGCCCAGGAACGCCACCAGCCGGCGCTGCCCCTCGGGCAGGTGGCCCAGGTGCAGGGTGAAGTCGCCGACGATCGCCTCGACGGCCGTCTCGGGGTAGCGCTCGGTGAGCATCACGGCCGCGTCGCGCAGCGTCTGCTCCGAGACGTCGACCGGCACGAAGCGGTGCAGCGCGCCCGCGCCCGCGAAGGCGTCGAGGAGCAGCCGCGTCTTGTCGCTGGTGCCGCTGCCCAGCTCGACGACCGTCGTGGCGTCGCAGGCCGCGACGATGTCGGCGGCGTACGCCGCGAGGATCGAGCGCTCGGCCTCGGTCGGGTAGTACTCCGGCAGCCGGGTGATCTGGTCGAAGAGCCGCGAGCCCTCGTCGTCGTAGAGCCACTTCGGCGGCAGCCGCAGCGGGCGCGAGCCCAGCCCCTGGCGCACGTCGGCGACCAGCGACCCCGACGCCCAGTCGGAGTCGAGGAGCACCTGCACGACCGGCTCCGGAGCGCTCATGCGGGCGCCCCGCCGTCGGCGAGACGCACCCCGGACAGCGCCCAGCGGGCACCGTGCGGGAAGAAGTTGCGGTACGACGCCCGCGCGTGGCCGGCCGGGGTCAGGGCGCACCCGCCCCGCAGCACCATCTGGTTGGACATGAACTTGCCGTTGTACTCCCCGATCGCGCCCTCGGGCGGGTGGAACCCGGGGTAGGGGTGGTAGGCCGAGGAGGTCCACTCCCAGCAGTCGCCGTGCACCTGGCGCAGCCGGCTGCCGGCCGGCGCGGGCTGCGCGGGCCGGGGGTGGAACGACCCGCCGTCGGCGAGGTTGCCGACCACCTGCTCGTCGCGGCCGTGCTGGCTGCCCTGGCCGTCGGTGACGACAGCGTGCTCCCACTCGGCCTCGGTCGGCAGTCGCTTGCCCGCCCAGGTGGCGAACGCCTCGGCCTCGTAGAAGCTGACGTGGGCCACCGGCAGCCCGGGGTTGACCGGCCAGGTGCCGTGCAGCGTGTGCTCGAACCAGACGCCGTCGTGCTCGCTCCAGTAGAGCGGCGCCGACCAGCCCTCGCCGCGCACCTTGGCCCAGCCGTCGGAGAGCCACAGCTCGTGGCGCTCGTAGCCGCCGTCGGCCATGAAGGCCAGCCACTCGCCGTTGGTGACCAGCCGATCGGCCAGCCGGTAGGGCTCGAGCCACTGGCGGTGCCGGGGCAGCTCGTTGTCGAAGGAGAAGCCCGCGCCCTCGTGGCCGACCTCGACGAGACCGCCCTCCACCTCGACCCAGCCGAGCCGGTCCGGCTCGCAGCGCTCGACCGGGCTGCCGGCGTACACGGGCTGCAGCGGGTTGCGCGAGAGCACGTGCTTGATGTCCATCAGCAGCAGCTCCTGGTGCTGCTGTTCGTGGTGGAAGCCGAGCTCGATGATGGGGGTGAGCTTCTCGAGGCTGCCGCCGTCGAGGGTGTCGACGAGGTCGCGCACCCGGGCGTCGACGTTGGCGCGGTAGTCGCCGACCTCGTGCGCGCCGGGGCGGGTGACCAGGCCGCGGTCGGGGCGCGCGTAGCGGGGCCCCAGGGTCTCGTAGTAGGAGTTGAAGAGGAACCAGTACTTGTCCTGGAAGGGCGCGAAGCCCTGCTCGTTCTCGGCGAGCAGGAACGTCTCGAAGAACCAGGTCACGTGGGCGCGGTGCCACTTCGTCGGCGAGACGTCGGGCATCGACTGGACCGTCTGGTCCTCGGGCGAGAGGGGTGCGGCGAGGGCCTCGGTGTGGCCCCGGACCTCCTCGAAGCGCCGGCCGAGCGACTCGGCGTCCCACTCCCTGGTGCTGGGCCTGGTGCTGGCCCGGGTGCTGGCCCTGCTGGTGGCCTCGGTGGTGGCCTCGTTGGCGGTGGTCTGTGTCATCTGCCGGCAGTCCTTTCGGTTCCGGTGTGAGGGCACGCCCCGATGACGCGTCCGCCTCCACCTTGCCGCAGGACTGGTGACGGGTCGACCACCCCGAAGTGCACGGTGGGTGGCGGAAATGGGTGGCACCGTCAGCCCGGGCGGCGGAACCTGGGCCGGTGACGACGTACGACGACCCGGCCGAGCAGGTCGACCTGCTCGCGTGGGTGCACGCTCGGCTCGAGGTCTTCGGGCTGGGCGTGACGGGCGAGGTGACGCGCCCGCACGTGCGCCCCTGGGGGGTCGTGGTGCGGGTGCCGACGACGTGCGGGCCGGTGTGGGCCAAGGCGGTCGAGCCGTCGCTGCGCCACGAGGTCGCCGTCACCACGCTGCTGGCGCGGCGCCGGCCCGATGCCGTGGCACCCCTGCTGGGCGCCGACGCCGACCGGGGCTGGCTGCTGCTCGCCGACGCCGGCGAGACGCTGCGCGAGGTCGCTGCCCGACAGCGCACCCTGGCGCCGTGGCACGACGCGCTCGGGCTCTACGCCTCGGTGCAGCGCGACCTCGCCGACGAGGCCGCCGAGCTGCTCGCCGACGGGCTGCCCGACCTGCGCCTGCCGCGCCTGCCCGACCTGTACGCCGACCTCGTCGGCCGGCTCGCCCCCGACCTCGGCGACGTCGGCGCGGCCGCGCTGGGGGCCGTGCCGCTGCTGCGCGACCTGTGCGCCGAGCTGGCGGCCAGCGGGCTGCCCGACACGCTGCAGCACGACGACCTGCACGACGCCCAGGTCTTCGTGCGCGACGGGCGGGTGCGCCTGCTCGACTGGGGCGACGCCTGCCTGAGCCACCCGTTCCTGACCCTGGCGGTCACCCTCGACGGGGTGCTGGCCTGGGGCCTCGACGACGAGGAGGCCTCCGAGGACACCGCGCCCTACCTCGAGAGCTACCTCGCCGGCTGGGCGGGCACCGTGAGCCACGAGCAGCTCGTGGCCGCGAGCCGGGTGGCCCGGCGACTGGGCTGGGCCTGCCGCGCGGTCAACGGGCACGTGCCGCAGGACCCGGACTCGCTGCGCTCCACCCGCACCCGGCTGCGGATGTTCCTCGACGGCCGGGCCGGCTGACCTGCGCTGCTCAGGCGTCCTGGGTCGGGCTGCCCACGGGGTCGGCGAAGACGACGACGTTGCTGTCGTAGGCGGTGCCGTCCCAGTCGGCGCACGAGACCAGCACCAGCCGGCCGTCGCCGGCGTCCTGGCCGAACACCCTGACCGCGTTGCGGGCCAGCTGCTCCTTGTCGTAGACCTTCGTGCGGCGCACCTCGTAGCGCATCACGCCGTTGCGGGTCAGCACGTCGACGACCGCGCCGCGACGCACGTCGGCGAGACGGTCGAGGGACCCGCCGCCGGTGTTGACGGTGTGGCCGGCGATCACGGTGCTCCCGGTCGCCTGGCCCGGAAGCGCGCTGGCGTCCCACCAGCCGACGTCGAGCACGTCGGCCGG
Source organism: Nocardioides cremeus (assembly GCF_030518195.1). Lineage (GTDB taxonomy): Bacteria > Actinomycetota > Actinomycetes > Propionibacteriales > Nocardioidaceae > Nocardioides > Nocardioides cremeus. Next base: position 163,932 of record NZ_JAULSC010000004.1, on the reverse strand, counting down.
CGGGTCGAGCACGCGGTCGTCGCCGACCTCGATCGCGTTGACCGGCGCGCGGATGTCGAGCGAGGGCACCGAGAGGCGCACCGGGGCGGCCGGGTCGAGGGAGGTGTAGCCGTCGTCGTCACCGCTGGGGAGCACGACGCCGAGCAGCACCATCCCCAGCGCCAGCACGCCGAGCGCCGAGGTCAGCGCCCGCAGTCGTGCCTCCAGGACCTCCACGACCCGGGCCCGTCAGCCGCGCAGGCTGCGGCGCCAGCTGGCGACACCCGCGGCGCCGGCCAGCGCGAGCAGCGCGGCCAGGGACAGGTTGCCGGCGGCGCCCATGCCACCGTCGGCCGCGGCGGTCTCGACGCCGGCCGGCACCGAGGTCGGCACCGGGGCCGGCGGGTCGGGGGTCGCCTCCGGCTCGGCCGGGTCGCCGACGCGGCCGGTGGGCCCGCAGTGCGACTGGCCGATCTCGGCGCGCAGCAGGTCGACGTCGAACTCCTGGGCGGCCGGCAGCACCGACAGGTTCAGCGCGGTCACCTCGATCTCGTCGTCGGCGACCTGGACCTGCTCGTTGAGCAGGATGTCGATGACGTTGTCCTCGAGCGGGGCGAGCCCCTCGCCGACCTGGCCCAGGGCCTCGGCGAGCACCTCGGCGCCGTCGACGACGCCGGTCAGCGGGCCGAGCGCGCCGTCGATGGCGGTCTCGAGCTGGGTGCGCACGGCGTCGAGCACCTCCTGGGTCACCGCCCCGAGGTCGGTCACGACGTGGGTGTTGGGGGCAGGGTTCACCGGCAGCGCCACCAGGTCGACGCGGGTGCCGTCCACCTCGACGTACGCCGCCGCGTCGACGATCTGCGCGGAGCCCGCCGAGGTGCCGGGCCCGGCGGTGCACTGGCTCTGGATGACCCCGGCGTCGAGGAAGACGCCCAGGTCGCCGAGGCCGGTCAGGGCCTGCTCGAGGCCGTCGGAGAGCGCGGGGAGGAGCTCGTCGAGCACCGGGGCGAGCCCGTCCTGCAGCTGCTGGTCGAGCCCGGCGAGGAACTCGGCCTCGACGAACCGCAGGCCGGAGAGGTCGACGGTGGCGGCGTTGAGCCGCACGTTCTGGCCCGGGGTGAGGCAGCCGCCCTCGCCGACCCCGACCACGGTGGCGCCGTCGCCGGCCAGGCCCGCGCACGCCTCGGCGTACCCCAGCCGCTGCTCGACGCGGGTGCGGGCGTCCTGGGCGAGGGTGCCGGCCTGGGCGAAGGACTGGCCGGTGGCCGCCGAGAGCGCCGGCGCGTTCGAGCCGGAGGTGCTCTCCTTGTCGCCGTCGTGGGTGGAGGAGAAGGACCCGGAGTCGCTCGGCGTGCTCGCCACGGTCAGGGTCAGCGCGGTCGCGTCTGCCTGGGCGACCGGCGCGGCGGCGGTGGCGGGGGCGGCCGAGAGGGCGACGAGCGCGCCGGTGGCCAGCAGCGCCAGTCCGCGAGCGGGTTTGCGGGTCATGTCCGTGTCCTCCGAGGCGGGCGCAGTTGCGCCCTGGTGTCAAGGTCCGAGAAACCCGCGGCTGGGGGGCCGAAGGGTGGTCACTGGTCAAACTGCACACAGGCGCCCGGGGTTACGCACCGACCGGGTGGTGTCCGGCATCCGGTCGGGGTGGGTGCGACCGCGCTAGCGTCGAGCCATGGACGCCACCGACCAGACCCCCGAGCCCGGCTCCGATCCCGGCTCCCACCCGGACGCCGACGCCGTCGCCTCGCGCGCCGAGCTGCTGCCCGAGGAGAAGGAGGCCGGCAGTGCCGACCCGCAGGCCCAGGCCGAGGCGATCCTGGCCGACTCCCAGGAGCGCACCGAGGACCCGGAGGGCACTCGGCACGACTCCAACCAGACACCCGGCTAGGCGGTCGGTCGGGGCTACATCACCCAGCGGAAGAGCGGGCTCTCGGGCGGGACCTGCTCGACGCGCAGCGGCGAGGCGTCCATCCGGGCCAGCAGGCCCTCGAGGTCCCCGGCGGCGGCCAGCTCGACGCCGACCAGCGCCGGGCCGGTCTCGCGGTTGCTGCGCTTGACGTACTCGAAGAGCGTGATGTCGTCGTCGGGCCCGAGGACCTCGTCGAGGAAGCGGCGCAGCGCGCCCGGCTCCTGGGGGAACTCGACCAGGAAGTAGTGCTTGAGCCCCTCGTGCACCAGTGCGCGCTCGACGACCTCGGCGTAGCGGCTCACGTCGTTGTTGCCGCCCGAGACGATCGCCACGGCCAGCGACCCCGGCGCCAGCACCGGGCCGCCCGACTCCATCGGCAGGCGCAGCGCGGCGCTGGCCAGCGCCCCGGCGGGCTCGGCGATGATGCCGTCGGACTGGTAGAGGTCGAGCATCTCGACGCAGGCCAGCCCCTCGGGCACCGCGACCATCGGCGGCCGGTGCGCGGCGACCACGGCGTGCGTCCACGCGCCCACCCGGCGTACGGCGGCGCCGTCGACGAAGCTCTCGAGGTCGGCCAGCGTCACCGGCTCGCCGGCCTCGAGGGCGGCGGCCATGCTGGCTGCCCCCGCCGGCTCCGCGCCGACCACCCGCACCTGCGGTGCGCGCTCGGCGAGGAAGGTGAGCATGCCCGCGGCCAGGCCGCCTCCGCCGACCGGCACGACCACGGCGTCGGGGGCCCGCCCGACCTGCGCGTCGAGCTGGGCCAGCACCTCGCGCGCCACCGTGCCCTGGCCCGCGATCGTGCGCGGGTCGTCGAAGGCCGGCACCGGCGTCGCGCCGCTCTCGAGGGCGTACGCCGCGCTGGCCGCGGCCGCCTCGTCGTAGGTGTCGCCGACGATCACCACCTCGACCAGCCCGCCGCCGAGCACCGCGACCCGCTCGCGCTTCTGGCGCGGGGTGGTGCGGGGCAGGTGCACCCGCGCCCGGACCCCGGCCCGGGCGCACGCGAAGGCGACCCCCTGCGCGTGGTTGCCGGCGCTGGCGCAGGTCACCCCCCGCTCGCGCGCCTCGGGCGGGAGCTGGTCGATGAGGGTGAAGGCGCCGCGCAGCTTGTAGGAGCGCACCGGCTGCAGGTCCTCGCGCTTGAGCCAGACCTCGAGCCCGAGCAGGGTCGAGAGCCGGTCGCTGCGGTGCAGCGGCGTCGGGCTGACGATGTCGGAGAGCCGGTGCGCGGCGGCGTCGATGTCGGCGGCGGCGGGGAGGTCCACCGGCCCAGCCTCCCACCCGGCCGTCCCCCGACCCGACCCGGCGCCAGTTCCCCGCGACCCGGCGCCAGTTCCGGAAGTAGCGCCGGCTCGCGCGGAAGTAGCGCCGGCTCGGTGAGGAACTGGCGCCGGGTCGGCGAGGTGCGTCAGAGGTGGGTGATCGCGCCGGGATCGGACTTGTCGAGGGAGCGGGCGATGACCATCCGCTGGATCTGGTTGGTGCCCTCGAAGATCTGCATCACCTTGGCCTCGCGCATGTAGCGCTCGACCGGGAAGTCGCGGGTGTAGCCGTAGCCGCCCAGCACCTGCACCGCGTCGGTGGTGACCTTCATGGCGTTGTCGGTGGCCACCAGCTTGGCGATCGAGGCCTCGCGGCCGAAGGGCTGCCCTGCGTCCTTGAGCCGGGCGGCGTGCAGCACCGTGGCCCGGGCGCTCTGCACCGCGGCCTCCATGTCGGCCAGCACGAAGGCCAGGCCCTGGTGCTCGATGATCGGGCGCCCGAAGGTCTCCCGCTCGCGGGCGTAGGCCAGTGCGTGGTCCAGCGCCCCCTGCGCCAGGCCGGTGGCGGCGGCCGCGATGCCCAGGCGGCCGGCGTCGAGGCCGGCCAGGGCGATGCGCAGCCCCTCGCCCTCGGCGCCCAGGCGCCGCTCGACGGGCACCCGCACCCCGTCGAAGCGCATCGTGGCGGTCGCCGAGCCGGTCAGGCCCATCTTGCGCTCCGGCGGGTCGGCCTCGAGACCGGGCGTGTCGGCCGGCACCAGGAAGCAGGAGATGCCGCCGCGGTCCTCGGAGGTGCGCGCCATCACCTTGTAGAAGTCGGCGTGCCCGCCGTGGGTGGTCCAGGCCTTCGCGCCGTCGATGACGTAGTCGTCGCCGTCGCGACGCGCCGTGGTGCGCATCGCGGCGGGGTCGGAGCCCGCGTGCGCCTCGGAGAGGCAGTAGGCGCCGAGCAGGTCGCCGCCCAGCATGTCGGGCAGCCACTGCTCGCGCTGCTGGTCGGTGCCGAACTGCGCGAGCCCGAAACAGCTCAGTGCGTGCACCGAGACGCCCACGCCCACCGAGGACCACACGGCCGCGATCTCCTCGAGGACCTGCAGGTAGACCTCGTAGGACAGCCCGGCGCCGCCCTGCTCCTCCGGGTAGGGCAGCCCCAGCAGCCCGCTGCGACCCAGCAGCCGGAAGACGTCGCGGGGGAACTGCTCGTCGGCCTCGGCCTGGGCCACGCGGGGGGCCAGCTCGTCGGCCGCGATGCGGCGTACGAGCGCCAGCAGCTCGGCGGACTCGTCGGTGGCCAGGACACGGCGGGCGGGCATGGGTCCTCCTGAGGACGGGGAGACGGTCGGGTACCAGAGTACGGGATCCGGTACCCGACGAGCGGGCCGCGACCCTATGCTCCGGCACGTGGGCACCACCGACTCCCTCGAGCGAGCAGAGCGCCGGCGCGCCGAGCTGCTCGGCCGCCTCGCCGACCTGTTCCTGGCCGAGGGCTTCCTCGGCTTCGGGGTCGGCGACCTCGCGGCCCGGCTGCGCTGCTCCCGGTCCTCGCTCTACCTGGTCGCCGGGTCGAAGCAGGAGATCGTGCTCGTCACCCTGCGGGCGTGGTTCCGAGGGGCCGCCGAGCGCATCCAGCGACGGGTGCTGGCCGAGCCCGACCCGGCCACCCGGTTGCGCACCTACCTCCTCGCCGTCTCCGACGAGCTCGCGCCGGCCTCCCCGGCCTTCTACGCCGACCTCCTGGCGCACCCGCCGGCGGGCGAGGTCTACGAGGAGAACACCCGGTACGCCGCCCGGCGGGTCCGCGCGCTGGTCGACGCGGGCGTCGAGGCCGGCGCCCTGCGTCCGGTCGACGCGGTCTTCGTCGGGGCCGCGGTCGCCGAGGTGATGACCGGCATCCAGGCGGGACGGGTGGGGGCCGCGACCGGGCTCAGCGACGCCGAGGCCTACCGCTCGCTGGCCGACGTGGTCGTCGGCGGGCTGGTGCGCCCGCCGACCTGAGCCGGGCCCGCTCACCCCCGCGGATGGCCCCCGACGGGGGTTGGTCTTTACCCTTGTCCCCACAGCCGGCTCACAGTCGGCTCACAGACCGGTCACGGGCAGGTCACGACCCCCGGCGGGGGCTGGGGACATCAGCGGACATGGGGGCCGAGTGGGTACGGAGCAGTCGCGCGGCGCCCCGCTGAAGCCGCTCGACGACCCGACCCCGCTGACCGGGCCGACCATCGACGTGGGCGTGCGGATCGGCTGGCTGCTGCGGATGGCGCGGCTGACTGCGCCCGAGCGCCCCGCCCACCGTCTGGGCGACATGGTGACGCGGCTGGAGTGGCAGGGCCTGCGCACCAGCACCTCCTCGCTGCACCGCGTCGAGACCGGGGCGGTGCGCGACGACCGGGTGGTGGCGGCGTACGAGGAGGCGCTCGCGCTGGCGCCGCACTCGTTGCGCGCCAGCATCGACATCGTGTGCCGCACCTTCCCCTACAGCCCGGTCGACCGCGCTCCGGTGCACCGCGTCTCCTCGCCCGAGGAGATGTCGCGGCTGCACGAGCCGGTGCTCGCGGGCGTCGCCGTGGGTGGTCAGTGGCGCGAGTGGGCGCGCGCGATGGCGCAGCAGGGCAACGTGGGCCTTCCCGTCCAGACGGCGATGGAGAGGACCACTGCCCTGGCTCGAGAGCTCGTGCGGGTGGCCGGCACGGGCTACTTCACCCGGTACGACGCCCTCGCCACGCTGCGGCGCAGCTCGTGGGGCGGGGTGGTGCGCGAGGCGGCCGGCGCGATGCTGGCCGACCCCCACGTGCAGCTGGTCAACGACGTGATGAGCGCGGTGGGGGAGGCCTACGACGACGACACCAGGTCGTGGATGGTCGACCTCCTCGGGCACCCGCGTGAGCTCCTGGTCGAGGGCGCCGCGATCGGGCTGAGCGTGATGGCCGAGGCGCACGCCGCGCCCGGCTTCTGGGCGCCGGTCCTCGACCGCGTCGTGGCCCACTACAACGCCGCGGCCCCGCAGGAGGGGACGCGGTGGCGCTGGTTGTCGCACGTGCTGCGGCTGGTGCCCGCCGACGAGCTCGCGGTGGTGCGCGGCGACGTGCTGCACGCGCCCGCTCCCGTCGCCGAGTCGCTGCGCCCCGCCGGCCGCGAGGCGCTGGTGCGCGCCTGCCAGAGCCATGCGGAGGAGGGCTCCGCGGCCCTGGGCCTGCCCCACCAGCCGCTGCTGGCCCGCCTGCTCTTCGAGGTGGTCGGGGAGGGGCGCTCCAGCCGCTCGCACGCCAGCGCCCTGCTCCTCGGGGCGCTGCCGGGGCTGCGACGGGTCGCGGTGGACGCCGTCGTCTCGATCGCGGAGGACCACCCCGACCCCTGGCTGCGTGACCGGGCGACGATCCGCGCCGCCTCGTTGATCGCCGACTACCTGCCACCGGCGCTGCGTCGACGCCTGCGGGCCGCCGGCGAGCTGTCGACGCACGAGATGGTCTGGTTGGTGGCCGCCGGTGTGCACGTCGACGACGACGTGCTGCGCCGGGCGATGCACGCCGGCGACTGGCTCTTCGGGCCCGGCGGCGTGCTCAACCTGATCGGTCTCTCCGGCTCGCCGGTGCTGGGCGAGCTGCTCGAGGAGCCCGGGTGGTCCGAGGAGGTCCGCGGCGCCGCCGCCTGGTGGACCCGCACGGGCGCCCGCCTGGTCGACCCCCTGCCGAGTCCCACCGACTGCTAGCCGGTCCCACCCCTGCGGCTGGGTCCGCCCGCGGCGGTGTTCTCTTTACCCTTGTCCCACAGCTGGTTCGCGGTCGGCTCGCAGCCGGCCACAGACCGGTCCTGGCCGGGACCGCACGACTGGGACATGGGGGTCGAGTGGGTACGGAGCAGTCGCGGGGTGTGCCGCTGAAGCCGCTCGACGACCCGACCCCGCTGACCGGGCCGACCATCGACGTGGGCGTGCGGATCGGCTGGCTGCTGCGGATGGCGCGGCTGACTGCGCCCGAGCGCCCCGCCCACCGTCTGGGCGACATGGTGACGCGGCTGGAGTGGCAGGGCCTGCGCACCAGCACCTCCTCGCTGCACCGCGTCGAGACCGGGGCGGTGCGCGACGACCGGGTGGTGGCGGCGTACGAGGAGGCGCTCGCGCTGGCGCCGCACTCGTTGCGCGCCAGCATCGACATCGTGTGCCGCACCTTCCCCTACAGCCCGGTCGACCGCGCTCCGGTGCACCGCGTCTCCTCGCCCGAGGAGATGTCGCGGCTGCACGAGCCGGTGCTCGCGGGCGTCGCCGTGGGTGGTCAGTGGCGCGAGTGGGCGCGCGCGATGGCGCAGCAGGGCAACGTGGGCCTTCCCGTCCAGACGGCGATGGAGAGGACCACTGCCCTGGCTCGAGAGCTCGTGCGGGTGGCCGGCACGGGCTACTTCACCCGGTACGACGCCCTCGCCACGCTGCGGCGCAGCTCGTGGGGCTCGGTGGTGCGCGAGGCCGTGGCCGAGGAGCTCTGCGACCCACATGTGCAGATCGCGAACGACACGATGAGCGCGGTGGGGGAGGCCTACGACGACCCGACCCGGTCATGGATGGTGGGCCTGCTCGCCGACCCGCGAGACGTCGTCGCCCAGGGCGCGGCGATCGGGCTGGGTGCCATGGCCGAGGTGCACGGAGCAGCCGACTTCTGGCAGCCGGTGCTCCCCGAGCTCGTCCGGCTCTACAACGACGCCGGGCCCGAGGGAGAGCGGTGGCGATGGCTCTCCCACCTGATGCGCCTGCTGCCGCCGGCCGAGCTCGCCACCGTGCGGTCGTTGCTGGACCACGCCCCGGCCCCGGTGGGCGAGTCACTACGGGCCGAGGGGCGCGACGCGCTGGTGCACGAGTGCCAGCGCCAGGCCGAGGAGGCCGCCGCCGCCCTCCAGCTGCCCTACCAGCCGCTGCTGGCCCGCCTGCTCTTCGAGGTGGTCGGGGAAGGGCGCTCCAGCCGCTCCCACGCCAGCGTGGTGCTCCTGAGCGCCCTGCCGGCGGTGCGCGACGCCTGCGTCGACGCCATCATCCACATGGCAGAGAACCACCCCGATCCCGCGATGCGGCGGAGGGCTGCCTCCCGCGTCAACATGCTGGTCGTCGACCACCTGCCGCACGCCACCCGTGATCGGCTCGTGTCCGCCCACGAGCTGACCCCGGACGAGCTGCGGTGGGCGGCCCGGGCCGGGATCCGGCTGTCCTCCGACGTCCTGCAGCGGGCGCTCTCGGAGCAGGTCCCCCTCTTCGGCCCGCTCGGGGTACTGGTCGCGATGGGGCTGTCGGGCTCGCCGTTGCTCTCCGAGATCCTCGCGGACCCCGAGTGGTCCGACGAGGTCCGCGGCGCCGCCGCCTGGTGGGCCCGCACGGGGAGCCGCCTCGTCGACCCCCTGCCGAGCCCGACCGAGGACTGAGCGGGCTCCCGCGCTCGGTGCCGAGGGCGCTGCGACAGGAGTTCACCGCCCGGGCACCCGGCGGCCGCCCGGGGTGGGGATGCCCGTCGACCCGCCCGCGCAGGCTGCCCCGATGCGTCCCCGCCTGCTGCTCGTGCTCGGCTGGGGCCTGGTGCTGCTCGGGGTCGTGCTCTACCCGCTGCCCGGGCCGGGGCTGCTGGTGCTCGCGGGAGGCGTGCACGTGCTCGCGCGCGCCGACGAGCGGGTGGCCGCCCGGCTCGCGCCGTGGCGGGCCAGGGGCCTGCGCGCCGCGGCCCGCTCGGTGGCGACGTGGCCGCGCACGCTGGTCTCGCTGCTGAGCACCTCGGCGCTGGCCGCGGCCGGGGTGCTGTGGCTCGTCGACCCCGCCGCTCCGTCGTGGTGGGCGCTGCCCGCCTGGGCGTGGCTGCCCGGCGGCACCTGGGCCGGGGTGGCCCAGGTCGCGTCCGGGGCGGTGGCCGTCGCGCTCGTGGTCTGGTCGCGCCTGCGGCTGGCCGCGACCGCGTCGCGTGCACAAGGGTCTGGCGGTGCTTGGAGCACTCTGGGATCGTAGGGCCATGAAGTCCGCTGCCCGCCGGGTCACGCTCGAGGTCGTGGGCTGGACCCTCGTCGTGATGGGCATCGCAGCCCTGGTGCTGCCTGGCCCCGGCCTGCTGATGCTCTTCGCCGGCATGGCCGTGCTCTCGCAGCAGTACGACTGGGCGGCCAAGCGGCTGGCCCCGGTGAAGTACCGGGCCATGCGCGGCGCGGCCGACGGGGTCAAGACGTGGCCGCGCATCCTCGGCTCCGCGACCGCGGCCCTCGTCGTGGCCGGCATGGGCGTCGTGTGGATCGTCGGCCCGGAGGCGCCCAGCTGGTGGATCCTGGACGACTCGTGGTGGCTGCTCGGCGGCGCCGCCACCGGTGTCACCCAGGTGGTCTCGGCCGCCATCGCCCTGGGCCTGATCGTCTGGAGCTACCGACGCTTCCACGGCAAGCCCGAGGCGGTGGCCGACCTCGAGCGCGACATCAGCGTCAGCGACTCCCAGCGCGAGACGGTCTGACCCGACGCGCGCCGGCAGTGCCCGGCCGCAGTGTCGGCGGGTCGTGCGATGCTGCCGCCGTGCCGCTCCACCTCCACCGCGCCACGCGCACCGACCGGCTCGCCGACGGACTCGGCGAGCTGCTCGCCGCGCCGCTCGACGACCCGTTCGCCGAGGAGGTCGTGGTGGTGCCCGCCAAGGGCGTGGAGCGGTGGCTGACCCAGCGGCTCTCCCACACCCTGGGTGCCGGTCCCCGTGGCGGCGACGGCATCTGCGCCGGCGTCCGGTTCCTCACCCCGCACTCCCTGGTCTCGTTGCTGCTCGACCGCGACCGCGACGACCCGTGGCAACCCGACCGCCTGGTCTGGCCGCTGCTGGCCACCATCGACGACTCCCTCGACGAGCCGTGGTGCGCCACGCTGGCCCACCACCTGGGCCACGGCCTGCGCGGCGACGACGCCGAGCTGCGGCGCGACCGGCGCTGGTCGGTGGCGCGCCGCCTGGCCGGCCTGCTCTCGTCGTACGCCGTGCAGCGGCCCTCGCTGGCCGGTGACTGGCGCGAGGGGCGCGACACCGACGGCGCGGGACGGGGCCTGCCCGACGACCTGGCCTGGCAGCCCGAGCTGTGGCGCCGGCTGCTGGAGCGGGTCCCGGCCGACCCGCCCGACGTGCGGCTGGCCCGCACCGTGGCCGCCCTCGAGGCCGGCGGCGACGACCTCGAGCTGCCCGGGCGGCTCTCGCTCTTCGGCCACACCCGGCTGCCGGTGAGCGAGGTCGCGCTGCTCGGCGCCCTGGCCGGGCGCCGCGACGTGCACCTGTGGCTGCCCCAGCCCTCGGGCGCGCTGTGGCAGGCGCTCGGCGACGTCGAGGGCCCGGTGCGGCGCCGTGCCGACCGCTCGGCCGAGCAGGCCGGCCACCCGCTGCTGGCCTCGCTGGGCCGCGACACCCGCGAGCTGGCCCGCACCCTGGCGCCCCTCGCCCCGCTCGACGAGCCGCTGGCCGAGCCCGAGGTGGTCCCGTCCACGCTGCTGGCCCGGCTCCAGCACGACCTGCGTGCCAACCGCGCCCCGGGCGCCGACGAGCGGGCCGGCCGGCTGCACGACCCGGCCGACCGCAGCCTGCAGGTGCACGCCTGCCACGGCCCGGCCCGCCAGGTCGACGTGCTGCGCGAGGTGCTGGTCGGGCTCCTCGAGGACGACCCGAGCCTGCAGCCGCGCGACATCCTCGTGATGTGCCCCGACATCGAGACCTACGCGCCGCTGGTCTCCGCCGGCTTCGGCCTGGCCGAGGCCGTCGAGGACAGCCCCGGCGGTGGGCACCCCGCCCACCGGCTGCGGGTGCGCCTGGCCGACCGGGCGCTGAGCAGCACCAACCCGTTGCTCGCCCTGGCGGGGCGCCTGGTCGAGCTGGCGGGCGGGCGGGTCACCGCCTCCGACGTGCTCGACCTGGCCGGCTCCGAGCCCTGCCGCCTGCGCTTCGGCCTCGGCGACGACGACCTCGACCGGATCGCGCGCTGGGTCGGCCAGGCCGGCATCCGCTGGGGCCTCGACGCGCCGCACCGTGCCGCGTTCTCCATGGCCCGCTTCGAGCACAACACCTGGCGCGCCGGGCTCGACCGGGTGCTGCTGGGCGTGGCGATGAGCGGCGACGACCACCGCAGGGTCGGGCGCGGCCTCCCGGTCGACGACGTCGGCAGCTCCGACATCGACCTGGTGGGCCGGCTGGCCGAGCTCGTCGACCGCCTCGACGGCTGTGTCACGGCACTCTCGACGGCCGACGACGCGACGTCGTGGATGAGCGCCCTGACCGACGGCGTGCGCAGCCTCGGCGACGTCGCCCCCGACGACGCCTGGCAGCTGGCCCAGCTCGAGACCGAGCTCTCGCGGGCCGCTGCCGCGGCCGCCGACGGCCCTGGCGTGCGGCTGCGCCTGGCCGACGTGCGGGCGCTGCTCGTCTCACGGCTGGGCGGGCGACCCACGCGGGCCAACTTCCGCACCGGCACCCTGACCGTCTGCACGATGGTGCCGATGCGCTCGGTGCCGCACCGGGTGGTCTGCCTCGTCGGTCTCGACGACGGCGTGTTCCCGCGCAGCCTGGCCCCCGACGGCGACGACGTGCTGGCCCGCGACCCGCTCACCGGCGAGCGCGACGTGCGCAGCGAGGACCGCCAGCTGCTGCTCGACGCCCTGCTCTCGGCCACCGAGACCCTGGTGGTGACCTACACCGGCGCCAACGAGCACTCGGGGGCCTCCCGGCCCCCCGCGGTCCCGCTGGGCGAGGTCCTCGACGCGGCCGACCGCACCTGCGCGGCCCCCGTGCGCGAGCACGTCCTCACCCACCACCCCCTGCAGCCCTACGACGCCCGCAACCTGGCCCCCGGCGCGCTGCTGGCCCACGACCCGCGACCCTTCAGCTTCGACACCGCCGCGCTGGGCGGGGCCCGGGCCGCGGTCGCCGAACGGGTCCCGCCCCCGCCGCTGCTGGCCGGCGACCTGCCGGCCCTTGAGCCCGGCGACGTCACCCTGGCCGAGCTGCGCTCCTTCTTCCTGCACCCGGTGCGCAGCTTCCTGCGCCAGCGCCTCGACGTGTCGGCGCCGCTGCAGCCCGACGAGGTCGGCGACGCGATCCCGGTCTCCCTCGACGCGCTGGAGGCCTGGGCGGTCGGTGACCACCTGCTGCGCGAGGTGCTCGCGGGCCAGGACCCGGTGGCGGTGATGACCGCCGAGCAGCTGCGCGGCACCCTGCCGCCCGGCGTGCTGGGCGAGCAGGCCCTGCGCGGCGTGGTCGAGGAGTCGCAGAAGCTCTTCGAGCGCACCGCCGACCTGCGCCAGGGCGCGCCGCGCACCCTCGACGTCGACGTCGACCTGGGCGGCGGGCGGCGCCTGACCGGCACCGTCACCGGCGTCCACGGCTCCAAGGTCCTGTCGCTGGGCTACTCCCGGCTCAAGCCCAAGCAGCGCCTCTCCTCGTGGATCGACCTGCTCGCGCTGTCGGCCGCCCACCCCGACGAGGTCTTCACCGCCCACGCCGTGGGCCGCGAGCGCGCCGGTCCGCGGCGCGCCCTGGCCGGGCCGCTCGACCACCGGGCCGAGGAGTGGCTGCGCCGCCTCGTCGAGCTGCGCGACCTCGGGCTGCGCCGCCCGCTGCCGCTGCCGGTGGCCACGGCGGCGGCCTGGGCCGAGGGCCACGCGCGCAGCCTGATGGGCGACGACGTGTCGCCCGACGACCTGGCGCGCAAGGCGTGGGGGACCGACCCGCACCACCCCTACGGCATCGAGGGCGAGGACGCCGACCCCTACCACCGGCGCGCCTTCGGCGACGGCGCCGACCTCGACGTGCTGCTGGCCGCCGGCCTGGGCGAGCACGCCTGGGCCGTCTGGGAGCCGCTGCTGACCGGCGCCGAGAGGGTGGGACCGCTGTGAGCGCCCCCGGCTTCGACGTCTGCGCCCCCGACCTGCCCACGCCCGGCACCACCACGCTGCTCGAGGCCAGCGCCGGCACCGGCAAGACCTGGACCATCGGGGCCCTGGTGACCCGCTACGTCGTCGAGGGCACGGCCCGCCTCGACGACATGCTGGTGGTGACCTTCGGCCGCGCTGCCAGCCAGGAGCTGCGCGAGCGGGTGCGCACCCAGCTCGTCGAGGCCGAGCGGGCGCTGGCCGGCGACCCCGACGTGCCCGCCGACACCGACCTGCTGCGCCTGGTCGTGGGCGACGGCGCCGACCGCGAGCTGCGGCACCGCCGGGTGCTCGAGGCGCTCGCGGGCTTCGACGGCGCCACCATCGCCACCACCCACCAGTTCTGCGCCCTGGTCCTGGAGTCGCTCGGCACCGCCGGCGACACCGACACGCGCGCCCGGCTCGTGGAGGACCTCGACGACCTGCTGCGCGAGGTCGTCGACGACCTCTACCTGCGCGCCTTCGCCTACGCCGACGGCGACCCGGTCTTCAGCCACGCCGACGCGCTCGCCATCGCCCGGGCCGCGGTCGGCGACCCCCAGGCCCGCCTCGAGCCGGCCGACGCCGACCCGGCCACCCCCGCCGGTCGGCGGGTCGCCTTCGCCCAGGCGGTGCGCGACGAGCTCGACCTGCGCAAGCGCCGCCTCGGCGTGCTCTCCTACGACGACCTGCTGCTGCAGCTGGCCCGCGCCCTCGAGGCGCCCGGCTCCCCGGCCCGGGCCCGCATGCAGGAGCGCTGGCGGCTGGTGCTGGTCGACGAGTTCCAGGACACCGACCCGGTGCAGTGGCAGGTGCTCGACCGCGCCTTCACCGGGGTGGCCACGATGGTGCTGATCGGCGACCCCAAGCAGGCCATCTACGCCTTCCGCGGCGGCGACGTCACGACGTACCTGCAGGCCGCGCGCAGCGCCGACCGGCACGAGACCCTCGGGGTCAACTGGCGCAGCGACGCCGCCCTGCTCGAGGCCACCCAGGCGCTGCTGGCCGCCGCCGAGCTGGGCGACGAGCAGATCGTCGTGCACCCGGTCAGCGCCCACCACCAGGAGCGCCGGCTCGTCGGTGCCCCGGTCGCGGCGCCGCTGCGGCTGCGCGCGGTGCGCCGCGACAGCCTGGGCCGCGGTCCGGGCACCTCGCTCGCCGTCGGCCAGGTCCGCCCGCACGTGGCGCGCGACCTGGCCCTCGACGTACGCCGCCTGCTCGCCTCGGGCGCCACCTTCGAGGGCCGCGAGCTCGAGCCCCGCGACGTCGCGGTCATCTCCTACCGCCACGCCGACCTGGCCGCCGCCCAGCGGGCGCTGGTCGAGGAGGGCGTGCCGGCGGTGATCGCCGGCGGCGGCAGCGTCTTCGCCACCCCGGCGGCCGTCGAGTGGCTGAGCCTGCTCGAGGCCCTCGAGCAGCCGCACCGCAGCGCCCGGGTGCGCGCGGCCGCACTGACCTGCTTCGTCGGGCGCAGCGCCGCCGAGCTCGACGGCGACCCCGGCCCGGGGGGCCGCAGCCGCGACGACGTCACCGACGAGGTGGCCGACGTGCTGCGCCGCTGGGCCGACCTGGCCGCGCGCCGTGGCGTCGCGGCGGTGCTCGAGGCGGCCTCCGCGGCCGGCCTGCCCGCCCGGGTGCTGCGCGAGGTCGGGGGCGAGCGCCGCCTCACCGACCTGCGCCACATCGGCGAGGCGCTCCACGAGACCGCGCAGCGCGAGCACCTGGGTCTGGTCTCGCTGCTGGCCTGGCTGCGTGAGCAGGTCGCCGAGGGCCGCGCCGGCCGCGGCGCCGAGCGCACCCGCCGCCTCGACTCCGACGCGGCCGCGGTGCAGCTGGTCACCATCCACGCCAGCAAGGGCCTGCAGTACCCCGTGGTCTACCTGCCGGCCCTCGCCGACCGGTTCGTGCCCAAGCCGGTGCGCCCGCTCTTCCACGACGACGACGGCCACCGCTGCCTCGACGTCGGCGGACCCCGCGACGCCGCGGCCGACGGCTGGGGCGAGAGCGTGCGGCGCTGGAGCGACGAGGAGGCCGGTGAGTGGTTGCGGCTGCTCTACGTGGCGATGACCCGCGCGCAGGCGCAGGTCGTGTGCTGGTGGGCGCCGACCAAGAACGCGCTGGCCTCGCCTCTGCACCGGCTGCTGTGCCGGCCCGACGGCGACCCGGTGGTGCCGCGCACGCCGCCGGTGCCGGGTGACGACGAGGTCGTCGGGCTCTTCGGCGCCTGGGCGCGCCGCGGCGGGCCGGTGCCCGAGGCCGCCCTGTGGGGCGACCCGCCGCCGGCCCCCCGCAGGGCCGCACCCGACCGGCTGGAGGCGCGCCGCTTCGGGCGCGAGGTCGACACCGCCTGGCGGCGCACGTCGTACTCCGCACTCACCGCCACACCGAGCGTCGACGGCGGCGACACCGGCAGGGCCGGCACCACGGGTGCCACGCCGTCCGGCGGTGCTGCCGTGGACGGGGTGGGCAGCGAGCCCGAGGTCACCCCCAAGGACGACGAGCCCGCCACCCGGCCCGACGCCGTCCCGGCGACGATCGACGGGCCGGGCGAGGCTCCGGTGCCCGTGGAGCTCCAGGTGCCCTCGCCGATGGCCGACCTCCCGGTCGGGGCGACCTTCGGCTCGCTGGTGCACGCGGTGCTCGAGCACGCCGACCCGGGGGCCGCCGACCTGCGCGCCGAGCTGCTGTCCCACGTGCACGAGCAGCTCGTGTGGTGGCCCGTCGACGTCGACCCCGAGGCGCTCGCCGACGCACTGGTCACCGTCTGCGACTCCCCGCTGGGCGGCGCCGCGCCCGGTCTGCGGCTGCGCGACGTCGGGCTGCGCGACCGGCTGCGCGAGATGGACTTCGAGCTGCCGCTCTCCGGCGGCGACCTCGCCGCGCCGCTCGAGGCCGGACCGGCGGGCCACGAGGTGCGCCTGGTCGACCTGGCCCCGCTGCTGCGGCGGCACCTGCCCGAGACCGACCCCGTGCGCGGGTACGCCGCGGCGCTCGAGCAGCCCGCTCTCGGCGACCAGCCGCTGCGGGGCTACCTGACGGGCTCGGTCGACGTGGTGCTGCGCGTCGCCGGTGACTGTGGTGGTCCAAGTGCCACGGGCGGTGGCGCCGCGCGGCCCGCTCCGCGCTACCTGGTCGTCGACTACAAGACCAACTGGCTCGGCCCGCCCGACGAGCCGCTCACCGCCCACGCCTACCGCCCGGCGGCCCTCGACGCCGCCATGGTGCACTCCGACTACCCGCTGCAGGCGCTGCTCTACGCGGTGGTGCTGCACCGCTTCCTGCGCTGGCGACAGCCGGGCTACGACCCCGAGCTGCACCTGGGCGGGGTGCTCTACCTCTACCTTCGCGGCATGTGCGGCGCCGGCACGCCCCTCGTCGACGGCGAGCCGTGCGGGGTCTTCCGCTGGACCCCGCCGGTGCCGCTGCTCGAGGCGGTCTCGGACCTTCTGGACGGAGCCCGGCCATGACGACGACGCCCACCACCGCCACGACGGCCGCCGCGGGTGCCGTCGCGCCGGCGGAGCCGCTCGGCCCGCACGACCGGCGCCGGGCCCGCTCGGCGAGCGGGCTGCTGGCCGGGTTCAACGACACCGGTCTGCTCGAGGCCGCCGACGTGCACGTCGCCCGCCGGGTCGCCGCGCTGGCCGGTGAGGCCGACGAGCAGGTGCAGCTGGCGCTCGCGCTGGCCGTGCGCGGGGTCCGCTCCGGCTCGACCTGCGTCGACCTGGCCGCCGTCCCGGCGCTGCTCGACCACGACGGCTGGCCCGAGCCCGCCGCCTGGGTCGAGGCGGTGGCCGGCTCGCCGCTGGTGGCCGAGGGCGTGCTGCACCTCGAGGGCGGCACCGTCTACCTCGACCGCTACCACCGTCTCGAGAGCCAGGTCTGCGACGACCTGGTCGAGCGGGTCGCGGCTCCCGCGCCCCCGGTCGACGCCGCCGCCCTCGAGGCGGCCCGGGCCCGCATCCGCGGGCACCGCCTCAGCGAGCAGCAGGAGCGGGCCGCCGTCGGCGCGGTCGGGCGCTCGACCACGGTCCTGACCGGCGGGCCCGGCACCGGCAAGACCACCACGATCGCCCGGCTCCTGGTGCTGCTCGCCGACCAGGCCGCCGCCCGCGGCGAGCGGTTCTCGGTCGCCCTGACGGCGCCCACCGGCAAGGCCGCCACCCGGCTGCAGGAGGCCGTTCTCGCCGAGCTCGCCGACCTCGACCCCGCCGACCGCGAGCGGGTCGGGCGCCCCGAGACGATGACCCTGCACCGGCTGCTCGGCTGGCGACCCGACAACGCCACCCGCTTCCGCCACGACCGCGGGAACCGCCTCAAGCACGACCTCGTCGTGGTCGACGAGTCCTCGATGGTCGAGCTGACGATGATGGGCCGGCTGCTCGAGGCGGTGCGCCCGCAGGCCCGGCTGGTGCTGGTCGGCGACCCCCGTCAGCTCACCTCGGTGGGGGCCGGGGCGGTGCTGGCCGACGTGGTGCGCGGCTTCGCCGACCACTTCGGCGAGGACGCGCCGGAGTCGCCGGTGGCCTCCCTGACCGAGAACTTCCGCTCGACCGAGCACATCAAGCAGCTGGCCGAGGCGCTGCGCGCGGGCGACGCCGACGAGGTGCTGGCCACGCTGCGCCGGCCCAGCGACGAGGTCGAGCTGGTCGAGCTCCCGGCCGTCGACTCGTCCGCGGACGGACCCGGTGCCCAGGCGTCGGGCCAGGTGTCGGGCCAGGCGCTGGGGCACGCCGTGGGCGAGGCGCTGCGCGAGCGCTCCCTCGACCTCGCCCTGCGGGTGCGTCGCCACGCCGTCGCCGGCGAGCACGAGCAGGCCGTGGCCGCCCTCGACACCCACCGGCTGCTGTGCGCCCACCGCGACGGGCCGTTCGGCGTCCGCTCCTGGAACCGGCAGGTCGAGCGCTGGCTCGCCGAGGAGGTCGGGGAGCCGGTGCTGGGGGAGTGGTACGTCGGTCGCCCGCTGCTGGTGACGACCAACGACTACGCGCTCGAGGTCTACAACGGCGAGACCGGGGCCGTGGTGCGCGCACCCGACGGCCGCCTGCGCGCCTGGATCTCCGGCTCCGAGCGGCTGCGCGACTTCGCGCCCGCCCGGTTGGAGGCGGTCGAGACGATGCACGCGATGACGGTGCACAAGAGCCAGGGCAGCCAGGCCGCGCACGTCACCGTGCTGCTGCCCGAGGCCGACTCGCGGCTGCTGACCCGCGAGCTCTTCTACACTGCCATCACCCGCGCCCAGGAGCAGGTGCGGGTGGTGGCCTCGGAGGCCGCGGTGCGGGCCGCGGTCGCCCGGGAGGCGCAGCGCGCGTCGGGCCTGCGCGACCGGCTGGCCCAGCGGTTGTCCCAGCGATTGGATGCCGGGCGCGCGTGACACGCGCCCGCAACACGGGCGGGCTAGGGTCGATGTGTGTCCTTCCTGCTGCGTGTCGAGCTGCCCGACGTCCCCGGATCGCTGGGGCGCCTGGCGACCCGCATCGGTGAGGCCGGCGGTGACATCGAGGCCATCGAGATCGTCGAGAAGCGCGACGACGTGGCCGTCGACGACGTGCTGCTCGAGCTCGTGCCCGGCACCATGCCCGACACGATCGTCTCGGCCTGCCACGCGACACCGGGGGTCCGCGTGCTGTGGATCAGCCGGTACGCCGCCGGCGGCCAGCTCTTCCTCGACCTCGAGGCCGTCGAGGAGCTGACGGCCAACCCCAAGCAGGCCATCAACCGCCTGGTCGACCTGCTGCCGGTGACCTTCCGGGCCGACTGGGCCGCGCGGGTGCACCGCAGCGACGGCATCCTCCACGCCACCGACGCGGCGCCGGCGGACCTGCCGTTCGTCGAGGTCGTGCGCTCCCAGCGCGCTCAGCGCGCCGAGATCGACGGCGACGACAACAACGTCTACGCCGCCGTCGACCTCAGCGACGGCGAGGTCGTGCTGCTGGGCCGTCGCGGCGGTCCCGAGTTCCTCGACTCCGAGCTGGCCCGGGTCGGCCACCTGGCCGCACTCGCGGTCGGCATCGCCCGGCCCTGAGCAGGGCCGCCCACCCGGCCCGGATCTCGCGTCGACCCGGCCCGGATCTCGCGTCGACCCGGCCCGAACCGACAGCTCTGCGGCGCGCCGATACCCTGCTGGCCATGAGCGCCATCGACGGGGTGTCGGAGATCTTCGACGACGAGGCCTGGGACGTCGTGCCCGGCTTCGAGGACCTGACCGACCTGACCTACCACCGCGCGCACGCCCACGGCACCGTGCGGGTCGCCTTCGACCGGCCCGACGTGCTCAACGCCTTCCGTCCGCACACCGTCGACGAGCTGCTGCGGGTGCTCGAGCACGCCCGCACCACCAGCGACGTCGGATGCGTCCTGCTGACCGGCAACGGCCCGAGCGACAAGAACGGCAAGTGGGCCTTCTGCACCGGCGGCGACCAGCGCATCCGCGGCCGAGCCGGCTACCAGTACGCCGAGGGCGAGGGTGCCGAGACCGTCGACAAGGCCCGTCTCGGACGCCTGCACATCCTCGAGGTGCAGCGGCTGATCCGCTTCATGCCCAAGATCGTCATCTGCGTGGTTCCCGGTTGGACCGCCGGCGGCGGCCACTCGCTGCACGTGGTCTGCGACCTCACGCTGGCCAGCCTCGAGGAGGCCCGCTTCAAGCAGACCGACGCCGACGTGGGCTCCTTCGACGGCGGCTTCGGGTCGGCGTACCTGGCCCGCCAGGTGGGGCAGAAGAAGGCTCGCGAGATCTTCTTCCTCGGCCAGACCTACTCGGCCGAGGAGGGCGCCGCGATGGGCACGGTCAACAAGGCCGTGCCGCACGCCGAGCTCGAGGCCACTGCCCTGGAGTGGGGCCGACTGGTCAACGGCAAGAGCCCGACCGCGCAGCGGATGCTGAAGTACTCCTTCAACGCCATCGACGACGGCCTGGTCGGCCAGCAGCTCTTCGCCGGCGAGACCACCCGCCTGGCCTACATGACCGACGAGGCCGCCGAGGGGCGCGACCAGTTCCTCGAGAAGCGCGATCCCGACTGGTCGCCCTACCCCTGGTACTACTGACCCGGCCCAGACTTCCCGCCGACCCGGCCTGAACTTCGCGCCGACCCGGCCCGAACCTCCGGTCCTGGTCCAGACCGGGGCCCGGACGTGGCGGCGAAGAGCGTGCGGCCGCGCTGCCGGCGTTGGATGCTGAGGGGTCGGGCGCCGTCGTGCGCGCCCCGTCCCCCGCGAGGTCACCGTGCGTCTGTCCGTCCTGTCCCCGTCCGTGGTCGGCGCGCTGCTGGCGCCGGCGCTGCTGCTGAGCGCCTGCAGCGGAGAGGTCTCCGTCGGGGGCCCTGCCACCGTCGAGCGCGCCGACCTCGAGGCCGAGCTCTCGGCCAACATGAGCGGTCCCGACGCCGACCAGTTCGAGGTGGCCTGCGAGGGCGACCTCGAGGCCGAGGTGGAGGCCACCCAGGACTGCCTGATCACCTTCAGCGAGGACGGGTCGACGACGGGCGTGCGGCTCGTGGTCACCGCGGTGGAGGGCGACGAGGTCGAGTTCGACCAGATCCTCTTCATCCCCGCCGGGGAGGTCGCCGACGCCGTCGAGCGCACGTACGCCGACCCGGGGCTCACGATCGACGAGGTGACCTGCGCCGGTGAGCTGGTCGGCGAGGAGGGCGCGACCACGACCTGCGACATCGCCTCCAGCGAGGGCGACGTCACGGTCGAGGCGACCACCACGACGGTGGACGGGCTGGTCGTGAACTTCGATCTCACCGTGGTGTCCTGAGCCGCACCCGGCGCAGGCTCGGCCTACCCTGGGCCGGTGAGCGTCGTCGTCCTGACCGGAGCCGGCATCTCCGCCGAGAGCGGGGTGCCGACCTTCCGTGACGCCGACGGGCTCTGGGAGGGCCACCACGTCGAGGACGTCGCCACCCCCGAGGCCTACGAGCTGGCCCCGTCGCGGGTGCTGCGCTTCTACGACGAGAGACGCAGCGCGCTGGCCGGTGTCGAGCCCAACGCCGCCCACCTCGCCCTGGCGCGTCTCGAGGAGGCGCTGGGCGACGACCTGCTGCTGGTCACCCAGAACATCGACGACCTGCACGAGCGGGCCGGGTCGCGCCACGTCGTGCACATGCACGGCGAGCTGCTCTCGGCGCTGTGCCGCGCCTGCGAGGGCCGGGTGCGCTGGGAGCGCGAGCTGCTCGACCACCCGCCCTGCCCCGGCTGCGGGCACGCCGAGCTGCGCCCCGACGTGGTGTGGTTCGGCGAGATCCCCTACCAGATGGACCTCATCCTCGAGCGCCTCGGCCGCGCCGACACGTTCGTCTCGGTCGGCACCTCCGGCGCGGTCTACCCGGCCGCGGGCTTCGTGCAGCACGCCCGCCGCAACGGCGCGCGCACCCTCGAGCTCAACCTGGTGCCCTCCGAGGGCTCCATGTGGTTCCACGACTCCCGCCACGGCCTGGCCGGCGAGCTGGTGCCCGCCTGGGTCGACGAGGTCCTGGGCGCCCGCACGGGCTGATCGCCGGCGTACGCCGCGCGCCGCAGGTCAGCCGCGGGCGATCCGGGCACGCATCAGCGGCTCGAGCCGGTCCATCTCGTCGGTGATCCCGATGGTGGGCGCGAAGCGGCGCATCACGTCGACGAACATGTCGCCGCTCTCGATGAGCCGCGGGTCCATGTGGCCGAACACCTCGAGCGCCACGACGCCGTACAGCTGGGTCCAGCCCTGCATGTAGACCCACACCAGACCACGGTCGGCGGCGGCGATCGACTCGGTCTCAGCCGGGATAAGCGGGTCGAGGACCGCGGCCCGGGCGGTCGAGGGCAGGGACTCCACCGGCGGCACGGGGAAGCCGCGCCGCTCCCAGATGGCGCGCATCTGGTCGGTGAACAGGTGCCCCGAGGCCGACAGGGTCAGGGCCTCGCGGCGCGAGCAGGAGGTGTCGGCCACCGGGTTGGCGAAGACCAGCCCGAACTCGCGGGGGGCAGTCAGCGCCCACATCCGGAACTCCGTGGTCGACATGGCCAGCCGCCCCGCGACGTCGTCGACGGGCAGCGTGTCGGCTGCCGCGGCGAACGTCTCGGTGGCCGCCCGGTCGACCTCCAGCGCGACCAGGTCGACCAGGTCCTGGTAGCTGGCGACGTAGCGGTAGAGCGCCGGGGCGGTCATCCCCATGCCGGCCGCGACGGCGCGCAGGGAGAGCTCGGTGCCCTCGCCGAGGAGCGCGCGCGAGACCCGCACGATCTCGTCGTACGTCGCCTCGCGCTGCCGCTCGCGGCGGGTGCGCTGGTCCGTCGTGGTCATCCGAGCTCCTCCTGGGCGCTGGGCCCCTCGTCAGCGGCCGCTCCCGAGGACCGTTGACACCCGCAGTTTACACCGTTTACGGTTAACGCCGTTCACTTTCCTGATGCAGCATCACCGGCGCGCGGGCGCCGACCGGAGCAGGGGTACCCGATGATCGATCGCTGGGGCCGCGTCGTGGCCCACCACGCTGTGACCGTGCTGCTCCTCGGCTTGGTGCTGACCCTCGCTGCCGGCGCCTACGGCGCCGGGGTCTTCGACTCGCTGGAGCAGGGCGGTTTCGACGACGCGTCGTCCGAGACCGCGCGCGAGCTGGTGGCCGAGCGCGAGCTCTTCGGCAACCGCACCGTCGACGTCGTGGCGGTCTACTCCGACGAGGACCGCGTGGCCACCGACCGGGGCTTCCGCTCGGCGGTGCAGGACGTCGTCGAGGCCGTCCCGGCCGACCTGGTGACCCAGGTGGTGCCCTACTACGCGGCCGGGCCCGACAGCGGCCTGGTCAGCACCGACGGCCACCACGCCCAGGTGCTGGTCTCGCTGGCCGGCGAGAGCCAGGACGACTTCCTGTCCGCCTACGACGAGCTGGCCCCGCTGCTCGAGGCCGACGGGCTCGAGACCGGGCTGACGGGCTCCTACGCCGTCTACAGCGACGTCAACGAGATCACCTCCGACGACCTCAAGCGCGCCGAGCTGGTCTCGCTGCCCCTGGTGGTGCTCCTGGCGCTGCTGATCTTCGGCTCGGTCGTGGCCGCGCTGATGCCGGCGATGGTGGGCCTGGTGGCGATGCTCGGCGCCCTCGCGGTGGTGCGGGTGATCGCGGGGTTCACCGACGTGTCGGTCTTCTCGGTCAACATCATCTCGCTGCTCGGCATCGGTCTGGCCATCGACTACGCGCTCTTCGTGGTCAGCCGCTTCCGCGAGGAGCTCGCGACGCTGCCGCTCGACGACCCCGACGCCGTGCCCACCGCGATCCGCCGCACCATGGCCACCGCCGGTCGCACCGTGATGTTCTCGGGCCTGACCGTGGCCGCCGCGATGTCGAGCCTGCTGGTCTTCCCCCAGGGCTTCCTGCGCTCGATGGGGTACGGCGGCATCGCCGCCGTCGTCGTGGCGATGCTGGCCGCATTGACCGTGTTGCCGGCCGTGCTGCGGCTCCTGGGCCGGCGGGTCGACGCGGGCCGGATGCCGTGGCGCCGCGCCGGCGCCGAGGCCGCCGACGGTGGGCGGTGGGCGGCCCTGGCGCACGCGGTGATGCGGCGCCCGGTCGCGGTCATCGCGGTCACGGTCGTGGTGCTGCTCGCCATCGCGAGCCCCTTCCTCGGGGTGCGGTGGGGCAGCGTCGACCACCGGGTGCTGCCCGACGACGCCCCGGCCCACCAGACGGCCGAGCTGCTGATCGACGAGTTCGGCCCCGAGACCTCCAGCGCCACCCTGCTGCTGCGCGGCAGCGACGACGGCGACGTCGCGTCGTACGCCGCCGCGGTGCAGCAGGTCGACGGCGTGCTCGCGGTCGAGACCGTGGCCGGGCCCGACGAGGCGCGCGGCGGGGACGCGACGCTGCTGCGCGCGACCTGGGCCGGCAACAGCCAGACCGAGCGCTCGCAGGAGATCGTGCGCGAGCTGCGTGCGGTCGACCCGGCCACCGGGTCGGCACTCGTGGGCGGGCTCAGCGCCGACACCGTCGACCTGGTCGACTCGGTGGGCGCGCACCTGCCGTGGATGGGCCTGATCGTCGTGGTGGTGATGCTGGTGCTGCTCTTCGTCGCCTTCGGCTCGGTGGTGCTGCCGCTCAAGGCCGTGGTGATGAACCTGTTCTCCATCACCGCCGCCTTCGGCGTGGTCACCTGGATCTTCAGCGACGGCAACCTCGCCGACCTGCTCGGCTTCACCCCGCAGGGCTTCCTCGACGCCACCAACCCCATCCTGATGCTGGCGATCCTCTTCGGCCTCTCGATGGACTACGAGGTCTTCCTGCTCAGCCGGGTGCGCGAGGAGTGGGACCGCACCGGCGACAACGACCTCGCCGTCGCGGCCGGGGTGCAGAAGACCGGACGGATCATCACCAGCGCCGCGCTCCTGCTCGGGGTCGTCATCGGCGCCTTCGGGATGAGCGGCATCGTCTTCATGAAGATGCTCGGGGTGGGCATGCTGGTCGCGCTGCTGATCGACGCCACCGTCGTGCGCGCCCTGCTGGTGCCGGCCACGATGAAGCTGCTCGGACGGTGGAACTGGTACGCCCCCGCCCCGCTCGCCTCGTGGTGGCGCCGGCACGGCTTCCGGGACGAGCTGCCGCCCGTGCCGGGGGAGAGCCCGGGGGAGAGGCAGGGGGAGCCGCCTGTGCAGAGCCCTCGCGAGCCGGCGGCGCACGTGGTGTGATCTCCCCACGACCACGCGCGACGAGAGGACCACGACATGGCCGGCTGGGCACGACGTACGGCGGGGGCGGCGGCGCTGCTGGCAGCGAGCGCGGCCCTGGTCGGCTGTGGCGACGACGGGGACGACTCGTCGACCGGTGACGAGCAGACGGGCGACTCCGCCAGCTCGTCGGCCTTCGTCGAGCAGGAGGGCGCCGAGATCCGCGACGCGGCGGCCACGGCCATGGGCGACCTCGAGAGCCTGCGCGTCAGCGGCGAGGTGGCCGTCGACGGCGAGGAGGTCTCCATCGAGATCGCGACGAGCCGCGGGGGCGACTGCTCCGGCACGGTCGGCTTCGGGGGCGCCGACGCCGAGGTGCTCAGCGTCGACGGGCAGACCTGGTTCCGCCCCAGCGAGGAGTTCTGGCGCGCCTCGGCCGGCCCCCAGGCCGACCAGATCATCGAGGTCGTCGACGGCCGCTGGGTCGTGCTGGGCGAGGACGAGGGGTTCGCCGAGCTCTGCGACCTCGACCAGCTGCTCGAGGAGCTGCTCGAGGACACCGACGAGGCCACCACCTACGAGACCGGTGAGGTCACCGACGTCGACGGCACCGAGGCGGTGGCCGTGGTCTCGACCGACGAGGACGGCGAGTCCTCGACCGGCTACATCGCCGTCGAGGAGCCCCACCACCTGCTGCGCATCGAGCGGACCGAGGGCGACGAGCAGGGCAGCGTCACCTTCACCGACTTCGACGAGCCGGTGGAGGTCGAGGCCCCCGCCGACGACGAGACCGTCGACCTCGACTCGCTCTAGGTCCGGCAGCGGGCCGGCCGGCGAGCGCCGGCCGGCCCGGTCTCAGGCGTGGACGACCGCGCCGGCGTGCCCGGGCAGCACCAGCAGGCCCTGCTCGTCGAGCTCGGCGCCCGACGCGGTGGCGGCGAGCACCTGCCCGGACCCGGTGTGCACCTCGAGCGGCACCTCGCCCAGGTTGAGCACGACCTGCAGCCGACCCCGGTGCAGCACCACGAGCCTCGCGGTCTCGTCGACCTCGCACCGGGTGGCCGCGAACGACGGGTCGGTCAGCTCGGGCCACTCCCGGCGCAGCCTGCCCAGCGTGCGGTAGAGGTCGAGCAGCCGCGCGTGCCGGCCGTGCTCGCGCTCGCTCCAGTCGAGCTTGGAGCGCTCGAAGGTGGCCGGGTCCTGCGGGTCGGGCACCACGGCGGGGTCCCAGCCCATCTGCTCGAACTCCGCGATCCGGCCCTCGGCCGTGGCGGTGCCGAGGTCGGGCTCGGGGTGGCTGGTGAAGAACTGGAACGGCGTCGAGGCCGCCCACTCCTCGCCCTGGAAGAGCATGGGGGTGAAGGGCCCCAGCAGCGTCAGCATCGCCGCGCAGCCGAGCTGGTCGTCGTCGAGGTGGCCCGGCGCCGGGTCGCTGAGGCGGTCGCCGACGGCCCGGTTGCCGACCTGGTCGTGGTTCTGGTTGGCCACCACCAGCCGCCAGGTGGCGGTGTGGTCGGTGTCGATCGGCACCCCGTGGTCGCGCCCGCGGAAGGAGCTGTAGGTGCCGTCGTGGAAGAAGCCCTGCTCGACGACCTTCTTCAGCGCGGTCAGGGGCTCGAAGTCGGCGTAGTAGCCGGTCGTCTCGCCGCTCAGCGCGACGTGCACGGCGTGGTGGTAGTCGTCGCTCCACTGCGCGTCGAGCCCGCGGCCGCCGGCCTCGCGGGGCTTGATCATCACCGGGTCGTTGAGGTCGGACTCCGCGATGAGCGTCAGCGGGCGCCGCTGGTGGGCCGAGAGCGCCGCGACCTCGACGGCCATCTCCTCGAGAAGGTGCACCTCGGAGTCGTCGGAGAGCGCGTGCACCGCGTCGAGGCGCAGCCCGTCGACGTGGTAGTCGCGCAGCCACATCGCGACGTTGTCGAGGATGTAGCGGCGCACCTGCGCCGACCCGTCACCGTCGAGGTTGACCAGGTCGCCCCAGGTGTTGCGGCCGTCCTTGAGGTACGGCGCGTAGAGCGGCAGGTAGTTGCCCGAGGGGCCCAGGTGGTTGTGCACCACGTCCTGGATGACGCCCAGGCCCTTCGCGTGGCAGCCGTCGACGAAGCGCTGGTAGGCCTCCGGGCCGCCGTACGACTCGGCGACCGCGAACCAGGCGACGCCGTCGTAGCCCCAGTTGTGGGTGCCGTTGAAGGCGTTGACCGGCATCACCTCGACCAGGTCGACGCCGAGGTCGACTAGGTGGTCGAGCCGGCCGAGCGCGGCGTCGAGGGTGCCTTCGGGGGTGAAGGTGCCCACGTGCATCTCGTAGATGACCGAGCCGGCGAGCTGGCGTCCGGTCCAGGACTCGTCGGTCCAGGCGAAGGACGACGGGTCGTGGGTGCGCGAGAGCTCGTGGACGCCGCCCGGCTGGCGCCGCGAGCGCGGGTCGGGGCGCGGTGCCGGGTCGTCGTCGAGCAGGTAGCCGTAGTCGACCTCGCCGTCGGGCACCGGCGCGTCGGGGGTCCACCAGTCGTCGTCGCCCCGGCGCATCGGCACGGTCTCGCCGTCGACCAGCAGCCGCACCCGCTCGGGGCGCGGCGCCCAGACGTCGAAGCGGCCGCGGGCGTGGCTCGGTGGGGTGGTCGCGGTCATCAGTCCTCCTTCACGAGCAGGGCGACGGGGTAGGTCGCCAGCAGGGTCGCCAGGTCGCCGTCGCCCACCTCGCCGGTCAGCACGTCGCGCCAGCGTCCGGCGGGCAGGTCGAGGCGCGTCCGGCCCCAGCCGCCGCGGGTGGCGAGCCCCAGGGGCAGCCGGGTCGCGACGGTGAGCGCGCCGCCGCGGTCGAAGGCGACGACGTGGTCGGCGGCCTCGCCGGTCGCGGTGACCGGGGTGTAGCCGGTGAACAGCTCGGCCCGGTCGCGACGCAGCCGCAGCGCGGCCGCGGTGACCAGCAGCTTGGCGGCGCCGGGGTCGTCGACGCCCGACGGGGCGGCCGGGCGCTGGCCGGCGTCGATCTCGGCGAGCAGCCGGGCGCGCAGGTCGAGGTCGACCGGGCGCCGGTTGTCGGGGTCGACCAGCGACTGCTCCCACAGCTCGGAGCCCTGGTAGACGTCGGGCACCCCGGGCATCGTGATGGCCAGCAGCTTGGCGGCCAGCGCGTTCGACCAGCCCGCGTCGACGACCTCGGACACCAGGGCCTCGAGCACGTCGCGGACCTCACGGTCGTCGAAGGCCGCGTCGACGGCGGCGTGCACCGCCGCCTCGTAGGTCTCGTCGGGCTCGGTCCAGGTGGTGCGGTCGCCGGCCTCGCGCATCGCCTTCATCGCGTAGCCGTGCAGCCGCTCGCGCAGCACGTCGTCGGGGTCGGAGCCCCAGGCGCCCAGCACGGCCTGCCACAGCAGGGAGCCGAAGCCCGGGTCGGGCAGCGGCGCCAGCGCCAGCAGCCGGTCGAGCGCCTGCTCCCAGCGCTGCGGCACCTCGGCGAGCACGGTGATGCGGGCGCGCACGTCCTCGCCCCGCTTGGTGTCGTGGGTCGAGAGCGTCGTCATCGCGTGCGGCCAGTCGCGCTGGCGCGCCGCGAGGTGCTCGTGCAGCTCGTCGACGGGCAGCGAGAACTCGTGCGGGTCGCCGCCGACCTCGTTGAGCGAGGTCAGCCGCGAGTAGCGGTAGAAGGCGCAGTCCTCGACGCCCTTGGCCATCACCATCCCGCTGGTCTGCTGGAAGCGGCGGCAGGCGTCGAGCGACGGGTCGCGCAGCCACGGCTCGATGGTGTCGAAGGTGGCGGCCAGGTCGGGACGGCGCTCACGCGCGGCCGCGAACGCCTGGTCGACGTGCTCGGCGCCCTCGGGCAGGTAGGAGCGGTAGACGGGGAAGCAGGCCATCAGCTCGGCGACGGCGTCGGCGGTGCTGGAGGGCACCCGCTCGGGCACGTCGCGGCGCAGGTCGCGCACGATGCGCCGCACCTCGCTGTGCAGGATGCCGTCGGCCACCTCGCGCTTGAGGTCGTGCACCATCGCGGGGTAGTCGACGACCTCGCCGTCGGGCAGCCCGCGCAGCCGCGCCTCGAGCGCGTCGAGCGGCGCCTGCCCCGCGGGGTCGGTGAGCACCCGGTCGACCCAGGCCAGGGCGTCGTACCCGGTGGTGCCGTCGGTGGCCCAGCTGGTCGGCAGGTGCTCCCCGGGCTCGAGGATCTTCTCCACCAGCGTGTACGCCGACCCGGTGAGCTCGGCGAGGTCGTCGAGGTAGCCCTTCGGGTCGCGCAGGCCGTCGGGGTGGTCGACCCGCAGCCCGTCGACGAGCCCCTCGGTGAACCAGCGGCGGATCTCGACGTGGGTCTCGTCGAAGACCTCGGGCTCCTCCACCCGCACCGCGGCCAGGGTGTTGACGGCGAAGAAGCGGCGGTAGTTCAGCGCGTCGTCGGCGCGGTGCCAGTCGACGAGCTCGTAGTGCTGACGGGCGTGCACGGCCTGCGGGTCGTCGTCGACGCCCTCGGCGGTGCCGGCCGCGACCGGGAAGGCCTGGTCCCAGTAGTGCAGCTCGAGGCCACGCTCGCCTGCGACGAGGCGCAGGTGGTCGACCCGGCCGTCGGGCAGCAGGTCGTCGTCGCCGACGACGGGGATCCGCAGCCGCTGGCCGGCGGTGTCCCAGTCGATGTCGAAGGCGCCCGCGTGCTCGGCGTCGCGGCCGTCGCGCAGCACCTCCCACCACCACGGGTCCTCGCTCGGGGTGGCGACCCCGACGTGGTTGGGCACGATGTCGACGAGCACGCCCAGGCCGAGGCGACGGGCCTCGGCGCTGACGGCGTCCAGGCCCTCCTCGCCGCCGCGCGACTCGTCGAGGTGGTCGTGGGCGACCACGTCGTAGCCGTGGCTGCTGCCGGGCTCGGCGGCCAGCAGCGGCGAGAGGTAGACCCAGTCGACTCCCAGGTCGTGCACGTAGCCCAGCCGGCGCGCGACCTCCGGCAGGTCGAGGTCGGCGCTGACCTGGAAGCGGTAGGTCGACACCGGCCGGCGGGTGGGACCACCCACGTCAGGCCTCCTCGCCGGTCGCGGTCTGGGACTGCGCGGCCATCGAGGCGGCCACCGAGTGGTCCACGTCGGCCTCGGGAGCGGCGTACTCCTGGAGCACCAGCACGCTGCGCGAGGCCATCGTGACGACGCTGTCGGGGTCGATCGGCTCAGGCCGGTCGCCGTTGCCGGCGGTGTTGATGGCCACCTGCCAGCGCGCGGCGTACTCCTCGGGGGGC
The DNA here is from genome assembly GCF_030518195.1 of Nocardioides cremeus. GTDB lineage: Bacteria > Actinomycetota > Actinomycetes > Propionibacteriales > Nocardioidaceae > Nocardioides > Nocardioides cremeus. Next base: position 134,049 of record NZ_JAULSC010000004.1, on the reverse strand, counting down.
AGGGTCACCTCGACGTCGAAGTCGGCGGCGTTGAAGTAGAGCAGGAAGTGGTCGTCCTCGATGACCTGGCCGCGCGGGTCGCGCCCGGCGATGCCGTGGCCGTTGAGGTACATCCCCAGCACCCGGTCGTCGCCCTCCCAGTCCTCGTCCTCCATCGGACGCCCGGAGGGGTGCAGCCAGACGATGTCGTTGAGCCGCTCGGCGCCCTCCGGGCCGGTGCGCACGGTGTTGCCGGTGAAGAAGCGCTTGCGGCGGAAGGTCGGGTGCTCGGCCCGCAGCCGCGAGACCGCGGCGGTGAACTCCACGAGCGGGGTGTCGAGGCGGTCCCAGTGCATCCAGGCGATCTCGGAGTCCTGGGCGTAGGTGTTGTTGTTGCCGTCCTGGGTGCGCCCGGCCTCGTCGCCGTGCAGCAGCATCGGCACGCCCTGGCTCAGCAGCAGCGTGGTGATGAAGTTGCGCTGGGCGCGGGCACGCAGCTCGAGGACCTTCGCGTCGTCGGTGGGCCCCTCGACGCCGTGGTTCCACGAGCGGTTGTGGCTCTCGCCGTCGTTGTTGTCCTCGCCGTTGGCCTCGTTGTGCTTGTCGTTGTAGGACACGAGGTCGCGCAGCGTGAAGCCGTCGTGGGCGGTGACGAAGTTGATGCTGGCGAAGGGGCGGCGCCCCGACTGCTCGTAGAGGTCGGAGGAGCCCGACAGCCGGCTGGCGAACTCGCCCAGCGACGGCTCGCCGCGCCAGAAGTCGCGCACGGTGTCGCGGTAGGCGCCGTTCCACTCGGTCCACTGCGGCGGGAAGCCACCGACCTGGTAGCCGCCGGGGCCCACGTCCCACGGCTCGGCGATCAGCTTGACCTGGCTGACGACCGGGTCCTGCTGGACGAGCTCGAAGAACGTCGCGAGCCGGTCGACCTCGTAGAACTCGCGCGCCAGCGCGGAAGCCAGGTCGAAGCGGAAGCCGTCGACGTGCATCTCGGTGACCCAGTAGCGCAGCGAGTCCATGATCAGCTGCAGCGAGTGCGGGTGGCGCACGTTGAGCGTGTTGCCGGTGCCCGTGTAGTCCATGTAGTAGCGCGGGTCGTCCTCGACCAGGCGGTAGTAGGCCTGGTTGTCGATGCCCTTCATGCTCAGGGTCGGGCCCAGGTGGTTGCCCTCGGCGGTGTGGTTGTAGACCACGTCGAGGATCACCTCGATGCCCGCGGCGTGCAGCTCCTTGACCATCGCCTTGAACTCCTGGACCTGCTGGCCGCGGCCGATGCCGGCGTGCGCGGAGGCCGAGTAGTCGGCGTGCGGGGCGAAGAAGCCCAGGGTGTTGTAGCCCCAGTAGTTGCGCAGCCCCTTCTCGAGCAGCGTGTTGTCCTGGATGAACTGGTGCACCGGCATCAGCTCGACCGCGGTCACCCCGAGCTTCTTGAGGTGCTCCACGACCGAGGGGTGCGCGACGCCGGCGTACGTGCCGCGCAGCTCCTCGGGGACGTCGGGGTGCAGCTGGGTCAGGCCCTTGACGTGGGCCTCGTAGACGACCGTGTCGTTGTAGTCGACGCGCGGGCGGCGGTCGCCCTCCCAGTCGAAGAACGGGTTGATGACCACGCCGAGGGTCATGTGCGGCGCGGAGTCGTCGTCGTTGCGCGAGTCCTCCTCGCCGAAGGTGTAGGCGAAGAGGCTGGGGTCCCAGTCGATCTCGCGCCAGGTCGCCTTGGCGTAGGGGTCGAGCAGCAGCTTGTTGGCGTTGCAGCGCAGGCCCTGCTCAGGGTCCCAGGGGCCGTGCACGCGGTAGCCGTAGCGCTGCCCGGGCTGGATGGTCGGCAGGTAGCAGTGCCAGACGTGGGCGTCGACCTCCTGCAGCTCCACGCAGGTCTCGAGCAGCGGCCCGTCGGGGTTGGCGGGGTCGTCGTCGAAGAGGCACAGCACCACGCTGTCGGCCACCTCGCTGAAGAGCGCGAAGTTGGTGCCGCTCCCGTCGAACGTCGCGCCGAGCGGGTAGGCGGTGCCGGGCCAGGTCTCCATGGGGTGCTGCTCCCTCTGCCGCCGCGGCGGCTGGTGCGGTGTCGTGCTGCGGTGTCGTGCGGTGTGGTCGAGCGGGCTGCTCGAGCGGGTCTTGGAACGATCAAAGCACGGTCTGCGGCGGCGTCCCTCCACCCGCAAGGGGGCCTTCCCCGCTCGCTGCTGTGCCACACGCCCTACCCGCCGGTAGCATGTGTGACATGAAGCGGAGCATCTTTGACGAGGACCACGAGGCCTTCCGCGCGTCTGTGCGCGAGTTCCTGGAGCGTTCGGTGATCCCGAACGTCGAGCAGCACGCGGCCGACAAGGCCCTGCCGCGCGAGTTCTGGCTCGAGGCCGGCAAGCAGGGCTTCCTGGGCCTGGAGATCCCCGAGGAGTACGGCGGCGTCGGCGCCGGGGACTACCGGTTCAACGCGGTCGCGGCCGAGGAGCTCAACAAGGTCAACGCGGCGCTGGGCTCGTGCTGGGGCATCCACGCCGACATCACCGCGCCGTACATCGTCGAGCTCGGCACCGAGGAGCAGAAGCAGCGCTGGCTGCCCGGCGTCGCGGCCGGCGAGATCCTGCTGGCCATCGGCATGACCGAGCCCTCCGGCGGCTCCGACCTGGCCGCGCTGAAGACCACCGCCGTGCGCGACGGCGACCAGTGGGTCATCAACGGCTCCAAGACCTTCATCACCAACGGCTACTCCGCCGACCTGGTGATCACCGCGGTGCGCACCGACCCCGAGAAGGGCGCGCGCGGCATCACGCTGTTCGCCATCCCGTCCGACGCCCCGGGCTTCAGCCGTGGGCGCAAGCTCGACAAGGTCGGCCAGGACGAGTCCGACACCGCCGAGCTGTTCTTCGAGAACGTGCGCCTGGGCGACGACCACGTCATCGGCGAGCTCGGTGGCGGCTTCATCGCGATGATGCAGAAGCTGCCCCAGGAGCGCCTGGGCTGCGCGATCTCCAACGTGCACCACGCCAAGCAGATCCTGGTCGAGACGCTGCAGTACACCAAGGACCGCAAGGCCTTCGGCCAGTCGATCGGACAGTTCCAGCACAACAAGTTCCTGCTCGCCGAGCAGTTCACCGCCATCGAGGTCGCCGAGGCCTACGTCGACCAGTGCGTCGTGGCCCACGACAAGGGCGAGCTGACCCCGGTCGACGCGGCCAAGGCCAAGTGGTGGAGCAGCCAGGTGCAGAACGACGTGCTCGACCACTGCGTGCAGCTGCACGGCGGCTACGGCTTCATGAACGAGTACCGCGTGGCCCGCGCCTGGCGCGACGCCCGCGTCTCGAAGATCTGGGCCGGCTCCAACGAGATCATGAAGGAGCTCATCGGCCGCGATCTCGGCCTCTGAGCGGGGTGGCCCGGGGTGTGACCGGGGCCGCCCAGCAGAGCCTCACCTTCGTTGCGAGGGGGTCGTGGGCCCGTCGATGATGGGCCCATGACCTCCGACCTCGAGCACGCCCCGATCGATGTCGGCCCGCACGACGACGAGCCGCACGGCGGGGGCATCAGCTCGCGCCTGAACTGGCTGCGGGCCGCCGTGCTCGGCGCCAACGACGGGATCGTCTCGACCGCCGGCGTCGTGGTCGGCGTCGCGGGCGCCACCACCGAACGCAACGCGATCCTCGTCGCCGGTGTCGCCGCCGTGGTGGCCGGCGCGTTGAGCATGGGTGCGGGGGAGTACGTCTCGGTCAGCACCCAGAGCGACTCCGAGCGCGCGCTGCTGGAGAAGGAGCGGCGCGAGCTCGAGGAGGAGCCCGAGGAGGAGCTCGCCGAGCTGGCCGCCATCTACGTCGGCAAGGGCCTCGACGAGGACCTCGCCCTCCGGGTCGCGACCCAGCTCACCGCCCACGACGCGCTGGGCGCGCACGCCGAGGCCGAGCTCGGGATCGACCCCGACGAGCTGACCAGCGCCTGGCACGCGGCGTGGGCCTCGATGCTCTCCTTCACCCTGGGAGCGCTGCTCCCGCTGCTGACCATCCTCCTCGTCGTCGCCGACCTGCGCGTCGGCGTCACCATGGGCGCGGTCGCGCTGGCCCTGGCCCTCACCGGCTGGGCCAGCGCCAAGCTGGGCTACGGCCCCACCGGCCGTGCCGTGCTGCGCAACGTCGGCGGCGGCCTCTTCGCCATGGCCGTCACCTACCTGATCGGCACCCTCCTCGGCGCCCACGTCGTCTGACCCACCTCCGTCGGTCGAGCAGCGACGAGCGCCAGCGAGGAGCGTCGCCGAGACCCGGTGAGGTGCGCGCTCGCCGTACGCCGGGTGGTTGCGGGGTCTCGACGACGCTCGAGCCTTCGGCCCTCGCTGCTCGACCCACGGCGGGCGGTCGGGGCTAGGTTGGCGGGGTGCGTCTCTTCGCTGCACTGGTGCCACCGACCGAGGCGGTCGAGCACCTCGATGCGTTCCTGGAGGTGCGGCGCGGGGCCGCAGACTTCCGGTGGAGCCTGGCCGAGCACCTCCACGTCACCCTGGCCTTCTACGGCGACGTCGAGGAGTGGCGCCTCGACGAGGTGGTCGAGCGGCTGCGCTCCGCGGCCGCGCGGCGTACGCCGGTCGAGGCCCGCGTGGCCGGGGGCGGCGCGTTCCCGGACCCCGCCGCGGCGCGGGTGCTGTGGGCCGGTGTCGACGCCGAGCCCCACGAGGAGCTGGAACGCCTGGCCGCGGGCTGCCGCACCGCGGGCGCGGTCAGCGGTGCGCGGGTCGACGGCCAGCGCTTCCGCCCGCACGTGACGGTGGCCCGGCTGCGGCGCGCCGACCACGTCGACGACTGGGTGCGCCTGCTCGACGGCTACCGCGGGCCCGCCTGGCGGGCGACCAGCGTGGCGCTGGTGGCCTCGCACCTGGGCCAGGGCGCCCGGCGCCGACCCCGCCACGAGGTGCTCGAACACGTCGGGGTCGGCTCCGGCGAGTGACGCGCGGGCGTCGGCGATCTCCCCTAGGTTGACCAGGGTGAGAGTCGCAGTCGTGCGCGAGACACGGGAGTCCGAGGCCCGGGTGGCGCTGGTGCCCGAGCTCGTCGCCAAGCTGACCGCGCTGGGCCACGAGGTGCTGGTCGAGACCGGCGCCGGGCTGGGCGCGCTGGCCGACGACGCGGCGTACGCCGAGGCGGGCGCGAGCGTCGTCGACGACCCGCTGCCCGACGCCGGGCTGGTGCTCTCGGTGCAGCCGCTGACCCGCGAGGCCGCCCGGCGCCTGCCCAGCGGCGCCGTCACGGTCTCGTTCCTGCCGACGGCGCTCGAGCCCGACCTGGTGCGCGACCTGCGCGACCTGTCGGTGACCAGCCTGGCGATGGAGCTGGTGCCGCGCATCTCGCGCGCCCAGTCGATGGACGCGCTGTCGTCGCAGTCACTGGTGGCCGGCTACCGCTGCGCGATCGTCTGCGCCGGCCTGCTGCGCCGCTTCTTCCCGCTCAACATGACCGCCGCGGGCACCGTCCCGCCGGCCGAGGTCGTGGTGCTCGGCGCCGGCGTCGCGGGCCTGCAGGCGATCGCGACCGCCAAGCGCCTCGGCGCCGTCGTCAAGGCCTACGACGTGCGCGCGGCCGCCGCCGAGGAGATCCGCTCGATGGGCGCGCAGGCCATCGAGCTCGACCTGCCCACCCTCGAGGGCGCCGGCGGCTACGCCCGCGAGATGAGCGAGGAGCGCTCGCGGCTGCAGCGCGAGCTGCTGGCGCCGTACGTCGCCAACGCCGACGGGCTGATCACCACCGCGGCCGTGCCCGGGCGCACCGCCCCGGTGCTGGTGACGCGGGCGATGGTCGAGCAGATGCGAGCGGGCTCGGTCGTGGTCGACCTCGCGGCCGACTCGGGCGGCAACGTCGAGGGCGTCGTCGCCGGCGACGTGGTGCGCATCGGGCACGCCCAGGTGTGGGGCGGGCGCAACGTGCCGTCCCAGATGCCCGGCCCGGCCTCGCGGCTCTACGCCCAGAACGTCGTCAACCTGGTCACGCTGCTGGCGCCCGAGGGTGAGCTGGTGCTCGACCTCGACGACGAGATCCTGGCCGGCGCCTGCGTGACCCACGCCGGCGTGATCCGGCACGAGCCGACCCGGGTGCTCGTCGAGGGCCCGGCGGAAGGGGAGGTCCAGTGAGCGAGGGCGTGGTCTGGCTGACCATCTTCGTGCTCAGCGTCTTCGTGGGCACCGAGGTGATCTCGAAGGTCTCCTCGACGCTGCACACGCCGCTGATGTCGGGGGCCAACGCGATCCACGGGATCATCCTGCTCGGCGCGGTGATCGTCACCGGCACCACCGAGTCCACCGTGGCGCTGGTCGTCGGGCTCGTCGCGATCGTGCTGGCCGCGATCAACATGGTCGGCGGGTTCGTGGTCACCGACCGGATGCTGCAGATGTTCTCGCGCCGCAAGCCGCGCCCCGCGCCCGCCGAGCGGACGGAGCGCTGATGCCGACCTGGGTGCAGCTGGTCTACCTGGGCTGCGCGGTCTGCTTCGTGCTGGCCCTCAAGGGGCTCTCCGGCCCGCGCACCGCGCGGCTGGGCAACCTCGTCGGCGCGGGCGGCGCCGTGGTCGCGGTGACGGTGCCGTTCCTCTACCTCGAGCTCGACCACGTGCCGCAGATGCTGGCCGCGATCGCGGTGGGCTCCGGCGTCGGCGTCGTGGGCGCGCGCAAGGTCCAGATGACCCAGATGCCCCAGATGGTGGCGCTCTTCAACGGCGTCGGCGGTGGCGCGGCGGCCCTGGTGGCGCTGCTGGAGCTGCAGCACATGGGTGCGGGCACCCCCGCCTTCGACCTCGTCGCGACGGCGTTCACGATCGTGGTCGGCTCGGTCTCCTTCGCCGGCTCGGCGATCACCTTCGCCAAGCTGCAGGAGCTGATGACCTCGCGCCCGGTGGTCTTCCCCGGGCTCCCGGTCGCGTTCGCAGCCGCGCTGCTGGGCGGCGTCGGGCTCTCGGTGCTGGTGGTGCTCGAGGCGTCGCTGGCGCTCGGTGTCGTGCTGGCCCTGGTCGGCCTGGCGCTGGGCGTCCTGCTGGTGCTGCCGGTCGGCGGGGCCGACGTACCGATCGTGATCTCGCTGCTCAACGCCTTCACCGGCCTGACGGTCGCCGCGGGCGGCTACGTGCTCGGCAGCGTCGTGCTGCTGGTCGGCGGCACCCTGGTCGGCGCCGCCGGCACCTTCCTGACCCTGCTGATGGCGCGGGCGATGGGCCGCTCGGTGGCCAACATCCTCTTCGGGGCGCTGCGCGGCGGCTCGACGCTCGGCGCCGGCGAGGCCTCCGACCGCCCGGTGCGCTCCTCGGGTCCCGAGGACGTCGCGATCCTGCTGGCCTACGCCGACCGCGTCATCGTGGTGCCCGGCTACGGGCTCGCCGTGGCCCAGGCCCAGCACACGCTGCGCGAGCTCGTCGAGCTGCTGCTGGCCCGCGGGGCGAAGGTCGACTACGCCATCCACCCCGTCGCCGGGCGGATGCCCGGCCACATGAACGTGCTCCTCGCCGAGGCCCAGGTGCCCTACGAGCAGCTCGCCGAGATGGACGACATCAACGGCGAGTTCAAGCAGACCGACGTCGTGCTGGTCGTCGGCGCCAACGACGTGGTCAACCCGGCCGCGCGCACCACGCCCTCGGCGCCGATCTACGGGATGCCGATCCTCGACGTCGACCAGGCTCGGCAGGTGGTCTTCCTCAAGCGCTCGATGCGCCCGGGCTTCGCCGGCATCGAGAACGAGCTGCTCTTCGACCCCCGCACCACCCTGCTCTTCGGTGACGCCAAGGACTCGCTGGCCAAGCTGCTCGCCGCGGTCAAGTCGCTCTGAGGACCGCCCGGGGGAGTTTCATCGGCCGGCCGACGAAGCTCCTGGGTGGCCGATGAAATTTTATCGTCCACCCGCCAGTTCCATCGGCCGGCCGATGAAACCCACCGTGGGTGGGGCAGGGTGGCTCAGTGGGCCACGCCGTACAACCGGTCGCCGGCGTCGCCGAGCCCGGGCACGATGTAGCCCTTCTCGTTGAGCCGCTCATCCATGGCCGCGGTCACGACGGTGACCGGCACGTCGAGGTCCTCGAGGTCGGCGGCCAGGCGCTCGCAGCCCTCGGGGGCGGCGAGCAGGCAGATCGCGGTGATGTGGTCGGCGCCGCGGTCGGTGAGGAAGCGGATCGCCGCGGCCAGGGTGCCGCCGGTGGCCAGCATCGGGTCGAGCACGTAGCACTGGCGACCCGACAGGTCGTCGGGCAGCCGCTCGGCGTACGTCGACGCCTCGAGCGTGTCCTCGTTGCGCACCATGCCCAGGAACCCGACCTCCGCGGTCGGCAGCAGGCGCATCATCCCGTCGAGCATGCCCAGCCCGGCGCGCAGGATCGGCACCACCAGCGGCTTGGGGGAGTCGAGCCGCACGCCGGTGGCGGCCGAGACCGGGGTCTGGATCTCGACGGTGGTGACCCGCACGTCGCGGGTGGCCTCGTAGGCCAGCAGGGTGACCAGCTCGTCGGTCAGCGCCCGGAAGGTCGGCGAGTCGGTGCCCTGGTCCCGCAGCGTGGTGAGCTTGTGGGTGACGAGCGGGTGGTCCACGACGTGGGTGCGCATGGCGACACCCTAGTGCGCCTCCCCGGAGGGGTGGAGCGCGGGAAAGGGACTGGTCGCCGCACCCGGACGTCTGTCACTGTAGGAAGTGCCGCACGTCCGTGCAGCAGCGTGGTTCGTCCGTCCCCGGAGGGTGCCCCCATGGCCGAGCAGTTCGACGAGGTCGACTTCGCGCTGGCGGCCTACCGCACCGACGGCGAGTGGGTCGTCGCGGAGCTGACCCACGACCACCTCGAGGACGTCGACGTGCTCGCGAGCGCGCTGCGACGCTTCCCCGGCGACGCCGGCACCCTGGGGCTGGTCGCGATCGACGAGGACTTCTTCGTGCTGGTGCGCGTCTCGGGCGGCTCCACGCGGGTGCTGCTCTCCGACGTGACCGCCGCCGAGGAGTGGGAGCTGGCGGCCTCGGTGCTCGAGCACCTGCACCTGCCCGACCCCGAGGACGACGACGAGCCCGAGCCCGCCGGCGAGGTGGGGCTGCTCGCCGACCTGGGCGTCAGCGCCGCCACCATGGCCGAGCTCATCGACGACGAGGAGCTCTACCCCGACGAGCTGCTCTCCGAGGTCGCGCGCCGCCTGGGCTTCGGCGAGCTCTTCGACGACGTGGTCGGCCTGACCTCGGCGTGAGCACCACCGCCCGCCCCACCGGCTCCTGGGAGCCGGAGATGCGCGCTGCCCTCGACGAGGCGCGCGCCGCGCTGGCCACCGGCGACGTGCCGATCGGCGCCGTGGTCGTCGACGCGACCGGTGCCGTGCTGGGCCGCGGCCGCAACGTGCGCGAGGCCGAGGCCGATCCCACCGGGCACGCCGAGGTGGTCGCGCTGCGTGAGGCGGCGCGGGCCCGCGGCGAGTGGCGCCTGGAGGGGTGCACCCTCGTGGTGACGCTCGAGCCGTGCACGATGTGCGCCGGCGCGGCGGTGCTGAGCCGGGTCGAGCGCGTCGTCTTCGCGGCGTACGACGACAAGGCCGGGGCGGTGGGCAGCCTCTGGGACGTGGTGCGCGACCGCCGCCTCAACCACCGGCCCGAGGTGCTCGCGGGGGTGCTGGCCGACGAGTCGGCCGTGCTGCTGCAGGAGTTCTTCGCCGCCCAGCGCGGGGCCGGGACGCCGCCGTGAACGGCGCGGGCCCGGTCGGGCTGATCCGCAACTGGGCGGGCTCGCACACCTATCGTGCCGGCCGCTTCGTGGAGGCCCGCAGCGTCGCCGAGGTGCAGCGCGAGGTCGCGGCGGCCGCGAAGGTGCGCGTGCTGGGCACCCGGCACTCCTTCAACGACCTCTGCGACACCGACGGCACCCTGCTCAGCACGACCGGCTTCCCCGACCCGGTCGTCGTCGACGTGCCCGCGCGCACGGTCACCGTCCGCGGCGGCCAGCGGTACGCCGTCGTGGCCCGCGCCGTGCACGAAGCCGGCCTGGCGCTGCCCAACATGGGCTCGCTGCCGCACATCTCCACCGCGGGCGCCGTGGCCACCGGCACCCACGGCTCGGGCACCGGCAACCAGTCGCTCGGTGCCGCGGTCGCGGCGCTGGTGCTCGTGGGGCCCGACGGGGCGCTGCGCACGGTGCGCCGCGGCGAGCCCGACCACCTGGGCAGCGTGGTGGCACTGGGGGCGCTGGGCGTGGTCGTCGAGGTCGAGCTCGACCTGGTGGCGCCCTACGACCTGCGCCAGGAGCTGCACCTCGACCTGCGCTGGGACGACCTGCTGGCCGACCCCGTGGGGGTCCTGGACCTCGGGTTCAGCACCAGCGTCTTCACCCGCTGGGCCGGCGACCTCGTGGGGGAGGTGCTGGTCAAGGCCCGGGTGCCGGACCCCGGCCGCGACCTCGACCGCGCCGCCGAGCTGATGGGGGAGGCCGTCGCCGCGGGCGCCGGCTCCCCGCTGCTCGGCCTGGGCGACTCGATGACCCTGCGCGGCACCGACGGCCCCTGGATCGAGCGGCTCCCGCACTTCCGCCACGACCGCGAGCCCAGCCAGGGCGACGAGATCCAGAGCGAGTGGTTCGTGCCCCTCGAGCAGGCCGGCGCGGCGCTCGCCGCGCTGCGCCCCCTGGGCGAGGAGCTCGACCCGCTGCTGCACGCCAGCGAGCTGCGCACCGTCGCCGCCGACGACCTCTGGCTCTCGCCGGCCCAGGGCCGCGACTCGCTGGCGCTGCACTTCACCTGGCGCAACCGGCCGGCCGAGGTGGCCGCCGCGGTCGAGCGGGTCGAGTCGGCGCTGGCTCCCTTCGCCCCGCGCCCGCACTGGGGCAAGGTCTTCAAGCCCGGGTTCACCGCGGCGGCGGCGTACGAGCGGGCCGAGGACTTCCGGTCGCTGCGACGTCGCGTCGACCCCGACGGGGTGTTCGTCAACGAGTTCGTTCAGCGGGTGGGCCTCGCCTGAGGGTCCGTCCGGCGCGGCACTGGTGACACGCACCGCCCCCGCCCCGGAGAGTGGTCCCATGCGAGTCGCGTTGTCCGTCACCTGCGTCAACGACGCGATGTTCCCCGAGACCGGCAAGGCGGTCGTGCGGCTGCTGCGCCGGCTCGGCTGCGAGGTCGACTTCCCTGCCGCGCAGACCTGCTGCGCGCAGCCGATGGTCAACACCGGCTACCTCGACGAGGCGGTGCCGGTGGTGCGCACCTACGTCGACGCCTTCGCCGGGTACGACGCGATCGTCACCCCGAGCGGGTCGTGCGCCGGGTCGGCGCGCCACCAGCACGCGCTGGTGGCCGACCGCGGGGCTGTCAACGGGAGCGACCCGGAGCTGGTGGGGGCGGTGGCGGCCGCGCCGCCGACGTACGAGCTGAGCGAGTTCCTGGTCGACGTGCTGGGGGTGACCGACGTGGGTGCCTACTTCCCGCACACCGTGACCTACCACCCGACCTGCCACTCGCTGCGGATGCTGGGCGTGGGTGACCGGCCCCGGCAGCTGCTGGAGGCGGTGCAGGGGCTGCGGCTGGTCGACCTGCCGAAGGCCGAGGAGTGCTGCGGCTTCGGCGGGACGTTCGCGGTGAAGAACGCCGACACGTCGGTGGCGATGGGGGCCGACAAGGCCAGGCACGTGCGCTCGACCGGGGCGGAGGTGCTGGTGGCCGGCGACAACAGCTGCCTGATGCACGTGGGCGGGGTGCTGTCGCGGCAGCGCTCGGGGGTGCGGGTGGTGCACCTGGCCGAGGTGCTGGCGGCGACCGAGGGCACGGAGGGACAGTCGTGAGCGGCACGTTCGTGGGGATGCCGGCCTTCCCGGAGGCGGCGCGGGCGGCGCTGGGCGACACCCAGCTGCGCCACAACCTGGCGCACGCGACCGGGGTGATCCGCGCCAAGCGGGCCGCCGTGGTGGGCGAGCTCGAGGAGGCCGGGATCTGGGAGGACCTCCGCCTGGCCGGGGCGGCGGTCAAGCAGCGCGCCCTCGACGACCTGGCCACCCACCTGGAGACCCTCGAGCGCACCCTGACCGAGGCAGGCGCGACCGTGCACTGGGCCCGCGACGCCGCCGAGGCCAACGCAGTCGTCGCGCGCGTCGCCCGGGCCCACGGCGCCGACGAGGTGGTCAAGGTCAAGTCGATGGCCACCCAGGAGATCGGGCTCAACGAGGCGCTCGAGGCCGAGGGGATCGCCGCCTGGGAGACCGACCTGGCCGAGCTGATCGTGCAGCTCGGCGACGACCTGCCCTCCCACATCCTCGTGCCCGCGATCCACCGCAACCGCGCCGAGATCCGCGAGATCTTCCTGCGCCGGATGGCCGACGTCGGCCGCCCCGCGCCCGCCGACCTGAGCGACGACCCCGCCGTCCTCGCCGGGGCGGCCCGCGAGCACCTGCGCGAGAAGTTCCTGCGCGCGAAGGTCGGGGTCTCGGGCGCCAACTTCGCCGTCGCCGAGACCGGCACCCTCGTGGTGGTCGAGTCGGAGGGCAACGGGCGGATGTGCCTGACCCTGCCCGAGGTGCTGGTCTCGGTGGTGGGCATCGAGAAGGTGGTGCCCACCTGGGCCGAGCTCGACCCGCTGCTGCGGCTGCTGCCGCGCTCCTCGACCGGCGAGCGGATGAACCCCTACACCTCGACCTGGTCCGGGGTCACCGACCCGGACGGCGGGGACGGCGGCGCCGACGGCCCGCGGGAGGTGCACGTGGTGCTCCTCGACAACGGCCGCACCCGCGCGCTCGCCGACGACGTCGGGCGTCAGGCGCTGCGCTGCATCCGCTGCTCGGCCTGCCTCAACGTCTGCCCGGTCTACGAGCGCACCGGCGGGCACGCCTACGGCTCGGTCTACCCGGGCCCGATCGGCGCGATCCTCAACCCCCTGCTGCACGGCCAGGGCGACCCGCAGACCGACTCGCTGCCCTACGCCTCGTCGCTGTGCGGGGCCTGCTTCGAGGCCTGCCCGGTGCGCATCGACATCCCCGAGGTGCTGGTGCACCTGCGCTCCAAGGTGGTCGACTCGCACCGCGGCGACCGGGTCCCGAAGCCCGAGGCGCTGGCCATGAGGGCCGCGGCCTGGGCCTTCTCCGACGCGTCCCGGCTGGGCCTGGTCGAGAAGGCCTCCGGGCTGTCGGGGCGGGTCCTGGCTCGCCTGTCGCGTACGACGCTGCCGGGCGGTCGTCCCGCCGCAGGACGCCTGCCCGGGCCGGGCGCCGCGGCCTGGACCGGCGCCCGCGACCTGCCCGCCCCGCCCCGCGAGTCGTTCCGAGCGTGGTGGGCGCGCACCGACGGCGGCCGCACCGAGCCCGGCCCCGGGGTCGGCGGTGAGCAGGCAACCGACCTGCCCGGTCGTCCGGTTGCTGACGCACCGCCGCCCGAGCCGCCGGCCGCCCAGCCCGGGTCGGCGGTGGGCCGGCAACCGGTCCCGGAGCCGGAACGGTTGCCAGCCCACCGCTCCCCGAGCGCCCCCGCCGACCCGACCGGCGCCCGCGCCGAGGTGCTCGACCGGGTCCGCGCGGCGCTGGCCGGGGTCGTCCCCACACCCGAGCCGGTCCCGGCGCCGGTGGGCCCGGTGGGCACGCCCGCCCAGGTGCTCGACCTCTTCGCCGAGCGGGTCGCCGACTACCGCGCCGTCGTCGAGCGGGTGGCGGTCGCCGACCTGGCCGCCCACGTCGCGGGCCTGTTCGCGCCGACCGACCGGGTCGTCGTACCGGACGGGACCGCCGAGGCGCTGCTGGCGGCGCTGGGCGAGAGGGCCGTGCCCGACGATGCCCTGTCGTGGGCCGACCTCGACGGCGTCGACGCGGTGCTCACCAGCGCGAGCGTCGGGGTCGCCGAGACCGGCACGATCGTGCTCGACCACGGACCCGGCCAGGGCCGCCGGGCGCTGAGCCTGGTGCCCGACCGCCACGTCGTCGTGGTGCGCGCCGACCAGGTGGTGCCCGACGTGCCCGACGCCGTGGACCGGCTGGCCGCGGCGGTGCGCGCGGGACGGGCCCTGACCTGGATCAGCGGCCCCTCGGCCACCAGCGACATCGAGCTCGACCGCGTCGAGGGCGTGCACGGCCCGCGCCGCCTGCACGTGCTGCTGGTCGCCGATCCGGCGACCGCCGTCGACAGAGGCTGATTTCGCCCGAGCACGACGCCTCCGGTACATTCACCGGCGGTGGCGTGTCCGAGAGGCCGAAGGTGCATCACTCGAAATGATGTGTGGGGCAACCCACCGTGGGTTCAAATCCCACCGCCACCGCCAGCTGGACCGAACGCCCCGGAGCACCGCTCCGGGGCGTTCGTCGTGCTCGGGCCGTGCGCCGGACCCCGTGCGCAGGGGCCGGGCGTCGCGGGCAGGATGTGCCCCGTGAACCTCTTCGAGCTCGACGGCAAGCGACCCTCCGTGCACCCCGAGGCCTGGGTGGCCCCCACCGCGACCCTGATCGGCGACGTGGTCGTCGAGAAGGGCGCCAGCATCTGGTACGGCGTCGTGGTGCGCGCCGACGTCTGCTCGATCGTGGTGCGCGAGGGCACCAACGTGCAGGACAACTCGGTGCTGCACGCGGCCCCCGGGGAGCACCTGTCGATCGGCCCGAACGCCACCATCGGGCACGGCTGCGTCGTGCACTGCGCCGAGGTGGGCGAGCAGGCGCTGGTCGGCAACGGCTCGACGCTGCTCGACGGCGCCCGCATCGGCGGCGGCACGCTCGTGGCCGCCGGGTCGGTGGTGACCCCCGGCACCCAGATCCCCGCGGGCGTCGTCGCGGCCGGCGTGCCGTGCAAGGTGGTCAAGCCGATCGAGGGCACCAGCTCGCAGCAGTGGGTCGAGCACAACGCCGCCGGCTACCAGGAGCTGGCCCGGCACCACGCGAGCGGCGCGAAGCGGATCGAGACGAGCTAGCGCTGCCCGCTGGCCTCCGGCCGCTGGTCGTGCGTCAGTTCAGGGGTGCGGCGCAGACGGCGACCAGGGTGCCCGACCCGCTGCCGTCGTAGGCCGCCCAGCCGCGCTCGAAGGTGACCATCCGCAGCGCGCCGTCGGTGGAGCGCAGCACGGCCGAGCCCGGCACCACCCCGTCGTCGAGGCCGGTGGTGGAGCAGTCGTAGACCTCCATGAGCCGGGCGAGGCGGTCGCTGCTGGGGTCGACGGGCGAGCGCGAGGGCGTCGTCCCGCCCACGAGGGTGCCGGTGACGACCGCGATGATCGCCACCACGACACCGAGCTTCACGACTCCCAGCAGGCGACGTCGGCCCGCCAGTGGAGCGGGGTGGACGGGGCCGGGGGAGGAAGCAGTCATCGTCTTTACTTTACGAGCCCGGTGGTAGCCGTCCGCGGCTCAGTAACCGCTCGGGCCGCTCAGGGCCGCTCAGGGCCGCTCGGTGGCACGCGTGCCCAGGCACACGGCGACCAGGGTGCCGGGCAGCAGCCCTTCGTGGGCCTGCCAGCCGCGGGCGAAGCCCACCACGCGCAGCTGCCCGCGCTCGGTGCGCAGCAGGGCCGAGCCCGGCAACGAGCCGTCGGCGAAGCCGGTGGTGCTGCAACGGTGGTCGCTCATCAAGCGCTCGAGCTGCGCGGCACCGATCTCGCTCGGGGTCGGCGGCGTGGCGGTCTCGGCGCGCACGTGCGCCCCGACCGCGACGCTCACCACGGCCGCGAGCGCGCCCATCCGCAGCGCCCGCAGCGCCCGCAGCACGCCACGCGGCGCGGTCGGCGCGGCGAGACCGGCGGCGGGGCCGGCGGCGGGGCCGGTCGGGGAGGCGGGCACACGTGTCCAACGAGTCCGCGTGACCCGGGTCACGCCCGGTCTGGTCCGGGGGTGGGACAGGATGGGGCCCATGACCTGGTTCAGCTCGCCGTCCGACGCCGCCGACCGCCTGGGAGCGACCGGCTACCTCACCGACGCGGCGACCGCGACGACGACGTACCTCGCGGGGGCGCTGGAGAAGCCGCTGCTGATCGAGGGCCCGGCCGGCGTCGGCAAGACCGAGCTGGCCAAGGCGGTGGCTCGGGCGACGGGCGCCGACCTGGTGCGGCTGCAGTGCTACGAGGGCCTCGACGAGGCCCGCGCGCTCTACGAGTGGAACTACAAGAAGCAGCTGCTGCGCATCCAGGCCAACCAGGGCAACGACGCCACCTGGGACGAGACGCACGACGACATCTTCACCGACGAGTTCCTGCTGACGCGCCCGCTGCTGACCGCGATCCGGCGCGAGGAGCCCACGGTGCTGCTCATCGACGAGGTCGACAAGACCGACGTCGAGGTCGAGGGGCTGCTGCTCGAGGTGCTCTCCGACTTCCAGGTCACGATCCCCGAGATGGGCACCGTGACCGCGGTGCGGCGTCCCTTCGTGGTGCTGACCTCCAACGCGACCCGCGAGCTGTCCGAGGCGGTCAAGCGGCGCTGCCTCTACCTGCACCTGGAGTACCCCGACGCCGACCGCGAGCGCGAGATCGTCGTCTCCCAGGTGCCCGGCCTGGAGGAGGCGGTGGCCGCCCAGCTCGTGGCGATGGTGGCCCGGCTGCGCGAGCTGGAGCTCAAGAAGGCGCCCTCGATCGCGGAGTCCGTCGACTGGGCGCGCACCCTGATCGCCCTCGAGATCAAGGACCTCGACGACGACGCCGTCAACGCCACGCTGGGCGTGGTGCTCAAGCACGTCTCCGACCAGGAGCGGGCGGTCAAGGAGCTGCGCCTCGACCGCGCCGGGCGCTGAGCCGATGACCACCCCCGATCCCGCGTCCGAGCCTGGCGGTCAGGCCAGGTCCGGCCTGCTCGACCGCCACATCGCCTTCCTGGAGGCGCTGCGCGCGGCCGGCCTGCCGGTCTCGCTGGCCGAGGACCTCGACGCCGTGGCGGTGCTGACCGCCCTTCCGTGGGACGACCGGGCCGTGGTGCGTGAGGGGTACGCCGCCGCGGTGGTCAAGAAGCACGCCCAGCGCCCGACCTTCGACGCGCTCTTCGACCTCTACTTCCCGCCCCTGGTCGGCGACGGTGCCACGCGGCTCGGCGCCGACGACGACGGCGACGACGGCGACGAGGGCGGCGGGGCCGAGGGCTCGGAGGGGCAGGAGGGCGGTGACGTGCCGGGGTCGCGCGACAACGCCGAGGCGCTGCGCGACTTCCGCGAGCGGCTCGAGGCGGCGATGACCGCGGGTGACGAGCAGCAGCTGGCGCGCCTGGCCGCCGAGGCGGTCGGCCGCTTCGGTGCGATGCCCGGGCGCGGGCCGGGGCTGTCGTCCTGGTCGGCCTACACCGCGCTGCAGCGGGTCGCGCCCGGCGAGATCGTCGACCGGCTGGTGCAGGGCCTGCTGGCGCAGGGTCGTGGCGACGACGAGGCCCGCCGCGCCGTGGCGCAGCAGATCGGCGGCTTCACCCGCCGAGTCGAGGCCGACGCCCGCCGCCGGATCGGGGAGGAGAAGGGCGCAGAGCACGTGGCGCGCACCGCCCTGCGCCCCTCCATCGACCGGCTCGACTTCCTCGCGATGCGGCGCACCGACCTCGAGCAGATGCGCCGCGAGATCTACCCGCTGGCGCGTCGGCTCGCGACCCGGCTCACCCAGGAGCACCACGCGCAGCGCCGCGGTCCGCTGGACTTCCGGCGTACGGTGCGGGCCTCGGTGTCGACCGGCGGCGTGCCGCTGACCACGCACCACAAGCCCAAGCGGCCGCACCGCAGCGAGCTGGTGGTGCTGTGCGACGTCTCGGGCAGCGTCGCGAACTTCGCGCAGTTCACGCTGCTGCTGGTCTTCGCGCTGCGCGAGCAGTTCACCAAGGTGCGCGCCTTCACCTTCATCGACCACGTGCACGAGGTGACCCACCACTTCAAGCCGGGTGCCGACGTGGTCGACGTGATGGCCGACCTCGCCGCCAGCGCGTCGCACGCCGCGCTGTGGGGGCGCACCAACTACGGCCGCGCGATCGAGAAGTTCGCCGAGCAGCACTCCGATGCCATCGGCCCGCGCACCTCGCTGCTGGTGCTCGGCGACGCCCGCTCCAACTACTCCGACCTGGCCCTGACCACCCTCGCCGACCTGGCCGGGCAGTGCCGGCACGCCTGGTGGCTCAACCCCGAGCACCGGCGGCACTGGGACACCGGCGACTCCGCGGCGAGCAGGTACGCCGACGTGGTGCCGATGGTCGAGTGCCGCAACCTGACCCAGCTCTCCGAGCTGGTCCACGACCTGCTCTGAGGCGCGACGGTTTCCCCGGGTACCCGGGGAAGCCGTACGCGTTCGGGTGTTGCAACACCCCAACGCCTACAGGATCCCCGGGTACCCGGGGAAACCGCAGCGTGACCGTCGACCCCCCGCGGTCGTTGGAACCCCGACGTACCCGTGGAAGGACCCTCATGCCGCTGCTCGCCACCCGCCCGCCGACCTCCGCCCGCCGTCCGGGCGCACCCGCACGACGGGTCCTGACCGCGGCGCTCGGGCTGGCGCTGGCCGCCGGCCCGGGGGCGGCCGTCGCCGGCTCCGCCCCCGACCGGGCCCGTACGACGCCCGCCGCGGTCGCGCTCGCCGACGGGGCCGGACCCGCGGCCGGGCGTCCCGCGACGACCGGGCGCAGCTCGACCCAGGCGGTGCGGGTGGGGAGGAAAAAGCGGCGGGTGGTCTTCGTCGGCAACAACTGGGAGGGCACGGCCGACCTGCTGCGGCCCGGGTCCTTCAAGCGCATCGCCCGCAT
The DNA here is from genome assembly GCF_030518195.1 of Nocardioides cremeus. Lineage (GTDB taxonomy): Bacteria > Actinomycetota > Actinomycetes > Propionibacteriales > Nocardioidaceae > Nocardioides > Nocardioides cremeus. The sequence continues at coordinate 115,455 of NZ_JAULSC010000004.1, read as the reverse complement.
CGACGTGGTCCCCGACCGGGAGGAGCGGATGAGCGAGATCCTCTCCAACCCGGTGCGGCTGGCCTTCTACGCCGCGATCCAGCAGTTCATCGGCGAGGGCAACGACCAGCTGGTCGACGACATGTACTCCTCCAACGACGGGCGCCTGCTGGTGGTCTCGCGGCCCTCCTTCGCCGACGTCGTCGCCCTCGACCTGCGCACCCGCGAGATCGTGTGGCGCTTCGCCGTCGACGGCTACCGCTCCGACCACATGGCCCTCTCGCCCGACGGGCGCACCGTGGTCGTCTCGGCCTCCACCGGCAACGTCGTGCACGCCCTCGACGTGCGCACCGGCGAGGAGGTGGGCCGCTTCGAGTCCGGCGGCTCCCCCCACGAGAGCGTCTACATCGACGGCGGCCGGCGCATCCTGCACGCCAGCATCGGGATGGTCTACTCGCCCTTCGACCACCCCTCCCTCGACCCGACGAAGGACGAGCGGGTGCTGCAGGTCGTCGACGCGCGCACCTTCGAGATCGAGCGCCGCTACGACCTGCGCGCCGCCCTCGACGCCGCCGGGCTCGAGGACACCTCGACCGCGGTGCGCCCGCTGACCCTCTCGCCCGACGAGCAGCAGGTCTACTTCCAGCTCTCCTTCATGCACGGCTTCGTGCAGATGGACCGGCGCAGCGGCGAGATCACGCGGGTCAAGCGGCTGCCCGACCTGGTCCCCGAGACCCCGCGCGAGCTCTACCTGCTCGACTCCGCCCACCACGGCATCGCCATGGACCCGACCGGGCGCCGGATCTGCGTCGCCGGCACGATGTCCGACTACGTGACCGTCGTCGACGCGCGCTCGTTCAAGCGCACCCCGCTCTTGGTGCGCGAGGACGGCAAGCCCTACTGGGTGACGCCCAGCCACGACGGCAAGCACTGCTACATCTCCTGGAGCGGCACCGACGAGGTCTCCAAGGTCTCCTACCGCACCGGCGAGATCGTGCGCACCACCAGCGTCGGCGACCACCCCCAGCGGGTGCGCAACGGCGTGGTCCGCAAGAGCCACCTGCGCTGAGGCCCTCCCCGGGAGAGGTCACGGGTCGCGGGTGATCCGGTAGACGGTGTGCCGCACGCCGTCGGGCGGCTGCGCGCCCAGGAAGCCCGACTCGTGCAGGCTGCGCACCTGCTCCCGCACGCCCGGGTGCGGGCTCGCGTCGGCCGCGGCCGCGCCGGCGGCGTACGCCGCGAAGCCGTGGTGGCCGGGCACGTCACGGCCGGTGAGCGGGCCGGCCTCGAAGGTCAGCGTGACCTGCTCGGGCGAGTCGGGGTTGGCGGCGCCGTCGAGCAGCGGCACCACGTCGCCCTGCTGCTCCAGCGACAGCACGTGGCTGCCGTCCGGGAACGGACCCAGGTGGGCGGTGGGCGAGCCGGCGGTGACCACGTGGGTGATCCGGTAGCCGTGCTGCTCGTCGAGCAGCTGGGCCGCCTGCAGCCCGCCCTGGGAGTGCCCGGCCAGCAGCACCGGCTCGTCGGGGCCGATCCCGGCGGCGGCCATCGCGTCGAGCACGCCGGCGCCGTAGGCGGTCGGGAGGTCGCCGACCAGGGCCAGGTTGGTGCCCATGTCGCGCACGTCGTCGTCCTGGGTCCACGGCCAGGTGGTCATGTCGTCGGTGCCGGGCAGGTAGACCACGTGCCGCGCGACCCCGTCGTCGCCGGTGAAGCTCTGCACCTCGATGGTGCCGTTCATCTCCGGCCGGCCCGGCGCGGAGAGCTCGCTGAGCTGTGCGAGGTGCTCGACGAGGTCCTCGACGCTGCGGGGTGGAGCCGCCGAGGCCGGCACCGCGACGCCGGGCAGGGCCCGGGTGCGGGGCCGGCCGGGGTCGTAGGCGCCGGCGAGCAGCCGGGCGGCCGCGGCGGTGTCGCGGGTGGGCGGCAGCAGGCCCAGCAGCCCCAGCAGGCCGAGGGGCGGCAGCGGCGCCACCGGGCCCAGGGGGACCACGGGACTGCGCAGCCCGTCGACGAGGCCCCCGCCCCCGGCGGCCAACCGCTCGACCAGCCGCGGGTGGTCGGTCACCCACTCCTGCAGGTCGTCACCTTCATCACCTAGGCGCTCGACCAGGAGGTCGCGCCCGAGCTCCGGCAGCCGCGGCCAGAGCACGGTCGTGACGGCGAGGCCCCCGGCCAGCGCCGGCAGCCACAGCGGGGCGGCGGGGCCCAGGGACAGGGCGAGGCTCTGGCCGAGGGCGCGGCCCAAGGCGTGGTCGAGCGCGTCGAGGGCGTGCTCGGCCAGCTCGTCGGCCTCCTGCAGCAGCCGCACGGCCAGGCGCAGCGCCTCCGCGTCGAGCCACCAGCCGGCCGACTCGCCCAGCACCCCGTCGGAGCCGGTCGTCGCCGTCACCACCGCGACCTCGGCCTCGGCGAGGCTGAGCGGGGCGAGGAGCCCCGAGGCCAAGAGGTCGGAGTCGACCAGCACCGCCGCGCCGCGGGCCGCCCAGCCACGCATCCGCTCGGCGGCGGCCTCGAAGGTGACGGCCAGCGCGAGCAGCCGCTCGTACGTCGCCGCGACCCCGGTGACCCCGCCGGTCACCGAGACCACGACGGCGCCGTCCGACCCGGTCACGCCGCGCTCCCGGCCCACCCGTCCAGGGCCCGGGCCAGGGCGTCGACGTCGACGCCGAGCCAGCCCGGGTCGCCGGGCGGGGGCGGCACGAAGCGCTCGACGAGGTCGGGCAGCCCCCCGGCCAGGGCGCCCGCCGCGTCGAGCAGCTCGCCGACCCGGCGCTGCGTGGCGAGCAGCAGCGCCAGCCGCTCCTCCACGACGGCGGCGTGCCGGTCGAGCGCGACCGCGGCGTCGTCGTGCCGCGCGGCCGAGCGGCGCAGCGCCGCGCCCCGGTCACGCACCCGCGCCTGCAGCGCCTCGCCGGCCCGGCCCTGCCACCCGGCCGCCGCGGTCAGCGCGACCAGCCGGTCGGCCTCGGCGCGGATGTCGCCGGCCTGCTCGCGCAGCAGCTGGGCGAGGCGGCGTACGGCGGCGGGGTCGGCGGTCATCGGGCCTCCCGAGGTCGAGGACGGTGTCCCGATGCTGGCCCCGGCTCGCGCGCCGGTGGCGCCGCCGCCGCCCCGCCTGTGGACGGGCGTGCGGGAGGGCGGCCCTGTCGTGCCCGCCGGGCCGGGCCGACCGCCCCCGCGGCCTCGTCAGCGGGTCGTGAAGGCGGGCGCCAGCCGCGCCAGGCCCGTCTCCACGTCGCTGCGCGGCCCCGCGAAGGAGAAGCGCAGCGAGCGGTGCCCGTGCACCGTGTCGAAGTCGACGCCCGGGGCGAGCGCCACCCCCGTGGTGGCCAGCAGGTGGTGGGCGAAGGCCATCGAGTCGTCGGTCAGGTGCGAGACGTCGGCGTAGACGTAGAAGGCCCCGTCGGCCGGCGCCAGCCCCGTGACGCCGAGCCCGCGCAGGCCCTCGAGCAGCACGCGGCGGTTGTCGGCGTACCGCGCCACGTGCCCGTCGAGCTCGGCGTACGACGCCTCGGTGAACGCCGCGACGCCGGCCCGCTGGGCCAGCACGGGCGGGCAGATCGTGAAGTTGCCGGTCAGCACGTCGACGGCGCGGCGCAGCCGCTGCGGCACCAGCATCCAGCCGATCCGCCAGCCGGTCATCGAGAAGTACTTGCTGAAGCTGGAGAAGACGACCGCCTCGCGGCTGGTCTCCCACGCCGAGCGCGCCAGACGGGGACCGCCGTCGAGGACGGCGTGCTCGATGCCGTGGTAGATCTCGTCGGAGATCAGCTGCACGCCGTGCTCCTCGCACCAGCGCGCCAGGGCGGCGAGCTCCTCGGGCAGCAGCATCGTGCCGGTCGGGTTGGCCGGGCTGGCCACCACCAGTCCGCGCAGCCCGCGGCCGGTGCGTGCGGCGAGGTCGGCGTGCAGCGCGGCGACCTGCTCGACGGTGGGCTGGAAGCGGGTCCCGGGCCCGGTGTCGACCTCGACGACCTCGCAGCCCAGCGCGGCCAGCACGTTGCGGTAGCAGGGGTAGCCCGGCCGGGCCATGGCCACCGCGTCGCCGGCCTCGAACGCCGCCAGGAAGGCCAGCAGGAACCCGCCGCTGCTGCCGGTGGTGACCACCACCTCGTCGGGGTCGACGTCGATGCCGTGCGCGCGGGCGTGGTGGCCCGCGATCGCCTCGCGCAGCTCGAGCACCCCCGTCGCGGGGGTGTAGCCGAGCGGGTCGCCCGACCCGAGCAGCCGCACCGCCTCGGCGTTGACCGGCTCGGGCGCGCCGGTGCTGGGCTGCCCGGCCAGCAGGTTGACGACGTCGCCGTGGGTGCGCTGGCGGCGCGTCGAGGCCTCCAGCAGGTCCATCACGTGGAAGGGCGGCACGTTCGCCCGCGAGGCGACCTGCAGGCGTTGGGTGGGAGGCGGCTCCGGCTGGCTCACCCGCCCGAGGCTAGGCGAGGCACCCAGGAGTTTCATCGGCCGGCCGACGAAGCTCCTGGGTGGCCGATGAAGTTTCATCGGCCACCCGCCAGCTTCAGCGGCCGGCCGACAAAGCTCCCCGGGCCAGCTCGGCGGCGGCGACCCCGGCCCGGCGGCCGAAGAACGAGCCCTCCCCGAGCTGGGTGCCCGAGCAGTAGCCGTTGCCGTCCTGGGCCAGGTTGGAGGCACAGGCGCCGGCGGCGAAGAGGCCGGCGACGGGGGAGCCGTCGTCGCGCAGGGCCCGGCCGTCGACGTCGGTGGCGATGCCGCCGAGGGTGAAGCCGGCGTAGAGCGCCTTGCCCAGCCGCAGGTCGAAGACCGCCCAGGGACCGGTCGACTGCGGCGCCAGCCACTGCGGTGCCTTGTGGAGGTCGGGGTCCTCGCCGCGGGCGGCGTGCTCGTCGTAGCGGGCCAGGGTCGCGCGCACCGACCCGTCGGGCAGGCCCAGGGACGTCTCGAGCTCCTCGAGGGTCTCGTAGCCGTCGAGGAGCGGCGCCAGCGGGAAGGTGGGGTACTCCACGTGCTCGCTGTCGACGACGAGGTAGGCCTCGGAGCCGGGCTGGGCCATCACGTGCTGGCTGGTGCGGGAGTGGTAGCTGTCCTCGGCCACGAACCGCTCGCCGCGGTTGTTGATGATCACCCCGGTCAGCAGGGTCGCGGGCGGGTAGACCGGCGCGGTGATGAACGGCTCGTCCATGTGCTGCAGCGCCGCGCCGGCGGACTGGCCCAGGCGGATGCCCAGCCCGTCGTCGTACGTCGAGCCGAGGGTGAAGAGCTTCTCGCCGAGCGCGGGGGTGTGCTCGGCGACCATGTCGGGGTTCATCACGAAGCCGCCGGCCGCCAGCACCACGGCCCCGGCCAGCACCACGCCGGTGCGGTCGAAGCTGCGCCAGCCCACGCCGCGCACCACGCCGGCATCGTCGAGCACCAGCGCGGCGGCGCCGGTCTCGTAGCGCACCTCGACCCCGGCCTCCTCGACCCGCTCGCGCAGCAGGTCCATCACCAGCCGGGTGCCCTCGGTGTCGCCGGCCACGGGCACCTTGTGCCCGCGCGGTGCCGGCCGCGCGAGCTCCCGGAACGGCCAGACCTTCTCGTTGCCGGTGTACATCAGGCCCTCGGTGCCGGGCTGGATGACGGCCTTCTCGGGGTAGTAGGAGCGCTCGAACTCGAAGCCCAGCGCCTCCAGCCAGTCGAAGTGCGCCACCGAGCCCTCGCAGTAGGCGCGGATCTTCGTCTCGTCGGGGGCCTTCGACGAGGCGGTCAGGTAGGCGACCATGTCCTCGACCGTGTCGTCGTGGCCGGTCGCTCGCTGCACCGCGGTGCCGGCGCCGAGGTAGAAGTGCCCGCCCGACATCGACGACGTGCCGCCGTGCACGGCCGCGCGCTCCAGCAGCAGCACCCGGGCCCCGGCGCGCGCGGCCTCCAGCGCCGCGCAGCCACCGGCGATGCCGAAGCCGACCACCACGACGTCGTACGCCGGGGCGTCGGGCGGGGCGCTCGCGACCGGGAGGGTCGCGGGGATGGCGGTGCCGGGGCTGTCCATGGCCCAAATCTAGAACATGTTCCAGTCTGTGGCGACGGTAGGCTGCGACCTCGCGGCCCACCGTCCAGATCGGATGAGATGACCATCGACGTCCAGGCGCTCAACGAGTTCGTCCTCGTGGGCTCCGCGGTGCTGCTGCTCGCCATCCTGGCGGTGCGGCTCTCCAGCCGGGCCGGCCTGCCCAGTCTGCTGGTCTACCTGTTGATGGGCGTGCTGCTCGGCGAGTCCTTCATCGGAGTCCCCTTCGAGGACGCGATGCTCGCGCAGGTCCTCAGCTTCGCCGCCCTGGCGATCATCCTGGCCGAGGGTGGTCTGACCACGAGCTGGCGCGAGACCCGGCCGGTGCTGCGGCTGGGGCTGTCGCTGGCCACCATCGGCACGGTCGTCTCGATCACCGTGGTGGCCGTGGGTGCCCACTACCTGCTCGGGCTGCCCTGGGAGCTCGCGGTGCTCCTGGGCGCGGTCTGCTCGCCCACCGACGCCGCCGCGGTGTTCTCGGTGCTGCGGGTGGTGCCGCTGCCGCGCCGGGTCAGCAGCGCGCTGGAGGCCGAGTCGGGCTTCAACGACGCGCCCACCGTCGTGCTGGTCACCCTCATCTCCGTCGGCACCGTCGGCGACCACCATCCCGGCGTGGTGGCGCTGATCGTGCTTGGCCAGCTCGTGCTGGGCATCGCGGTCGGCCTGGCCGCCGGCTTCGGCGGCGCCTGGCTGATGCGTCGCGTCGCGCTGCCCACCGCCGGTCTGTACCCGCTGGCGGTGCTCTCGATCGCCCTGCTCGGCTACGGCTCCGCCGCGGTGCTCCAGGGCAGCGGCTTCGCCGCGGTGTACGTCGCCGGGCTGGTGCTGGGCAACTCCGAGCTGCCGCACCGCGCCGCCACCCGCTCCTTCGCCGAGGGCGTCGCCTGGTTGAGCCAGATCGGGCTGTTCGTGGTGCTCGGGCTGCTGCTCAGCCCGGGGCGGATCACGCTCGACACGGTCGGGCTCGCGCTGGCGGCCGGGCTGCTGCTGACCCTGGTCGCCCGCCCGGTCTCGGTGGCCGTGAGCGCCCTGGTGCAGCCGATGCCGCTGCGCGAGCTGTCCTTCATGAGCTGGGCGGGCCTGCGCGGCGCGGTGCCGATCGTGCTGACCACGATCCCGCTGTCGGAGGGGGTCGAGGGCGCCGAGCGCCTCTTCGACCTGGTCTTCGTGATGGTCGTCGTCTTCACGGTCGTCACCGCGCCGAGCCTGCCGCTGGTGGCGCGGGTGCTGCGCGTCGCGCGGCGCTCCGAGCCGCGTGACCTCGAGCTCGAGGCCGCGCCGCTGGAGCGGATCGCCGCCGACCTGCTGCAGATCACCATCAGTCCCGTCTCGCGCCTGCACGGCGTCGAGGTGGGCGAGCTGCGCCTGCCGCCGGGCGCGTCGGTCTCGCTGGTGATCCGGGAGGGCGCCACGCTGGTGCCGGAGCGGTCGACGTCGCTGCGCCACGGCGACGAGCTGCTGGTGGTCACCCCGCGCAAGGTCCGCGAGCGCACCGAGGCGCGGCTGCGCCAGGTCAGCCGCGGCGGGCGGCTGGCGCAGTGGCTGCACGAGGACGAGCAGCCCGAGCGCTGACGGCGCAGAGAGCGCCGGGGGCGCAGGGCGCCGAGGGTGCTGCTCAGCCGGCGGTCGGGGGCGGGGCCACGCAGACCTCGACCTCGTTCTTGACCTTGATACGCTTGCGTCCCTTGGCGACCTTGTCGAAGCGGTCGCCGACGACGACCACGATGCCGGGGGCGGTCACCTCACGGTCCACCACGGGCACCTTCTTGCCCAGCGTGGAGAGCACGAGCCGCACCTCGGGGGCATCGCGGTCGGGTGCCCAGACCTGCACCCGCTCGACGTCGGCGTCGCCGGGCGCGTTGCCGCTGGTGCCCTCGGCGAAGCCACGGGCGGAGAGCTGGGCCAGCACCCGGGCGGCGAAGCTGCCGCGGCTGCCGGCGTTGAGCACGCTCACCTCGACCTGGTCGGGGTAGAGCTTGTCGCCAGGGCTCAACGTCGTGGGCGTGCAGCCCTCGGAGGAGACGGTCGACTCGGGCAGCGGCTGGGTGACTGCCGACCAGCCCCACGCGACGCCCGCGACCAGCAGCAGGCCGAGGACGGCCAGGGTCAGGGTGGAGCGGGCCGCGGCCGGGATCTCGGTCATCGGCCCACGGGGTCCACGCGCTCGGAGGTCACACCAGGCAGTGTAACGAGCCAGCCGGGTGGGCCCCCGAGCGCGCGGTGGTGCGTCCGTGCGACGGCGGGAGGCTCAGACGGACCAGCGGATCGCGTCGTCGACGAGGTCGGCGAGGGCGTGCACGCCGCGCAGGTCGTCGCGCTCGCTCAGCAGCCGGGTCAGGCCCTCGGCGTGCCGGTCGCGCAGGGCGTGGGCCCGGGCCCGCTCGAGGGCCGGGTCGGGCAGGGCGGCCTCGGCGCGCCCGCCGTGGAGCAGCGTCAGCGCGGCCGGCGCGCGCCGGGTGCGGTCGGAGGTGTCAGGGCTGGTACGGAGCTGCTGGGTCATCAGTTCTCCTCGGGTCGGCCATCGCTGGCGGGGTGGGTGCGCCCAGCCTCGCCCCGCCACGTCGCCGGGGTGTTGACGGCAGGTGACGCGGGGGTTTCGGGTTCGCGGGAAGGCCGTGACCTGCGCCACGTCGGTGGCATAGGTTGCGGCCGTGACCGAAACTGATACGCGTTCTAGTTCTGCCGGCGCCCGGGACCTCGCGGCCGAGCTCGACCGGCTGCACGCCCTCGAGGACGTGCGCGCCCTCAAGCACCGCTACCTGCGCTGCCTGGACACCAAGCAGTGGCAGGAGTTCGAGGACTGCTTCGTGCCCGAGGCCACGGGTGACTACAACGGGCTGGTCTTCGGCGACCGTGCCGCGCTGGTCGACTACATGCGCACCCACATGGGCCCGGGCCTGATCTCGCTGCACCAGGCGCACCACCCCGAGGTCGAGGTCTACGGCGAGCGCGCCACCGGCCGCTGGTACCTGCAGGACAAGGTGATCGTCGCCGAGCACGGCTTCATGCTCGAGGGCGCCGCGATCTACGACGACCGCTACGTGCGCACGGCCCAGGGGTGGCGGATCGCGCACACCGGCTACCGCCGCACGTACGAGGCGACGTACCGGCTCGCCGACCTGCCCGGCATGCGGGTGCGCGGGCCCGGTGAGCACACCCACGTCTGACGGCCGGTCAGAGCGCCGGGTCGGTCCAGGCCGTCTGCACCACCTCGGTGCCCCGGTCACGGGTCAGCAGCCGGCCACGGCCGGGCACCGCCGGCGCCGGGCGCAGGTTCCCGATGAGCGGGCCCTCGTCGGGCGAGCCCGACAGCAGCAGACCCGGCATCGCGAGGTCGCGCAGCGACTGCACCACGGGCTCGTAGAGCGCCCGGGACGCGCCGCCGGAGCGCCGGGCCAGCACCACGTGCAGGCCGACGTCGTGCGCCTGGGCCATCAGCGGCGCCAGGACCTGCACCGGTGAGGACTGCTGGGTGGCGACGAGGTCGTAGTCGTCGATGAGCACGAAGACCTCGGCGCCCTGCCACCACGACCGGCTGCGCAGCTGCTCGGGCGTGACGTCGGGGCCCGGCAGCCGCTGCTGCAGGTAGGCGGCCAGGTCGGTGAGCGCCGGACCCGCCTGGGTGGCGGAGGTCAGGTAGCTGAGCAGGTACTCCTCCGGCACCTCGCCGAGCATCGAGCGGCGGTAGTCGACGACGACGAGCTGCGCCTGCTGGGGGCTGCGGGTGCGCATCACCTCGTGGGCGTAGGTGCGCAGCACGGCGCTCTTGCCCGAGCGCCCGTCGCCGAAGACCAGCAGGTGCGGCTCGGTGTCGGGGTCGAGCGCGACGGGGGCGAGCTCCTTCTCGTCGACGCCCAGCAGCAGCCGGCCGCCGGCCTTGCCGGCGTGGTCCGGCTGGCCCGGCTGGCCCGTGACAGGCTCGACCTGCGCCAGCTCGCGCACCCGGGACAGGTCGATGCGGGCGGGCAGCAGCCGCAGCTTGGGGCCGCGGGGCCCGCCCCAGGCCTCGCGCACACGCGCCACCAGGTCCTCGACACCCTCGCCGAGGGTGGCGCCGTCGTGGTGGCCGTCGAGGCGCGGGAGCGCGCCCAGGAAGTGCAGCTTCGCCTGCACCAGGCCGCGACCCGGGCGCCCGGTCGGCACCAGGGCGGCCAGCTTGCGGTCGACCTCGGAGTCGATGTGGTCGCCCAGGCGCAGCTCGAGGCGGGTGCCCAGCACGTCGCGCATCGCGGCGCGGAAGTCCGACCAGCGCGCCGCGGCGGCGACCACGTGCAGGCCGAAGGCCAGGCCGCGGCCGGCCAGCTGCTGCACGGCCAGCTCGAGGTCGTCGAAGTCGGCACGCAGGGTGCTCCAGCCGTCGACGACCAGGAACACGTCGCCGTAGCCGTCGTCGGCGCGGCCGGCGGCCCGGCGCGCCCGGTAGGTCTCGATGGAGTCGATGCCCTGGGCACGGAAGTAGGCCTCGCGGCGCTCGACGATGCCGTGCACCTCCGCGACGATGCGGCGTACGACGTCGGTCTCGGAGCGGGTGGCGACCCCGGCGACGTGCGGGAGGTCGACCAGCGGCGCGAAGGTGCCGCCGCCGAAGTCGAGCACGAAGAACTGCGACTCCTGCGGCGTGCTGACCAGCGAGGTGCTGGTCACGACGGTGCGCAGCAGGGTGCTCTTGCCGCTGCGGGGGCCGCCCACCACGGCGACGTGGCCGGCCGCGCCGGCGAGGTCGACGCTCAGGGTCTCGCGGCGCTGCTCGCGGGGCCGGTCGACGGTGCCGAGGGGGATCGTGAGCCCCCCGAGGCGGCGCCACGACGGCGAGACCAGGCCCAGGGAGGGGTCCTCGACCAGGTCGGGCAGCAGGTCGTCGAGCGTGTCGGGCACGTCGAGCGGCGCCAGCCAGACCTGGTGGGCGGCGGGCCCGTGGTCGCGCATCCGGGCCACGGCGACGTCGAGGAGGGAGGGCTGGTTGCCCTCCTGGTTCCTCTGCTGGTCGGGCACCTTCGCGGCGGGTGCCTGCTCCGGCTCCTCAGGCGGCTCGAGCTGCTGGACCTCTGAAATGGTGAAGGGCAGGATGCCGCGCACGTGGCCGCCCTCGTCGCGGCGCACCCGCACCCGTCCCGTCGGCGGCCCCGAGACGTAGGCGGCCTTGAAGCGCAGCATGCTGGTCGGGTCGGGCTTGAGGTAGCCCAGGCCGGGCACCGCCGGCAGCTCGTAGGCGTCGGGCACGCCCAGCACCGCCCGCGACTCCTGGGCGCTGAAGGTGCGCAGCCCGATCCGGTAGGACAGGTGCGACTCGAGCCCGCGCAACCGCCCCTCCTCGAGCCGCTGCGAGGCCAGCAGCAGGTGCAGCCCGAGCGAGCGGCCCAGGCGCCCGATGGCGACGAAGAGGTCGATGAACTCGGGCTTGGCCGCGAGCATCTCGGAGAACTCGTCGACGACGATGAGCAGCGAGGGCAACGGCGCCAGGTCCTCGCCCGCGGCGCGCGCCTTCTCGTAGTCGCGCACCGAGGCGAAGTTCCCGGCCTCGCGCAGCAGCTCCTGGCGGCGCACCATCTCGCCCGAGAGCGCGTCCTGCATGCGGTCGACGAGGGTCAGCTCCTGCGACAGGTTGGTGATGACGGCCGAGACGTGCGGCAGCTGCGCCATCCCGGCGAAGGTCGCACCCCCCTTGAAGTCCACCAGCACCAGGTTGAGCTGCTCGGGGGAGTGGGTCAGCGCCAGGCCCAGCACCAGGGTGCGCAGGAGCTCCGACTTGCCCGAGCCGGTGGCGCCGATGGCCAGTCCGTGCGGGCCCATGCCCTGCTGCGCCGACTCCTTGAGGTCGAGGTGCACCGGGGCGCCCGACTCGTCGAGGCCGATGGGCACCCGCAGCCGGTCGCGGGCCGGGCGGGGTCGCCAGGCCGCCTCCGGGTCGAGGGTGTGCACGTCGCCGAGGCCGAGCACCTCCATGAAGTCGGTGGGCCCGGCGATCTCGCCCGTGCCGGCGCCGGCCTCCACCGGCCCGCCCGACGTCCGGTGCAGCGGGGTCAGCCGGCGCGCCACTGCCTCCGCGGTGGCCAGGTCGCACTGGTCGGCGCTGGCCCGCACCGGCGCCTCGCGCAGCCGCAGCGCCAGCAGCGGCAGCCGGCCGGTGGCGTCGGGGCTCGCGGCCACCTCGAGCCGCAGTCGCGTGGCGTCCTCCAGCTCGTCCCAGCGGGCCGGAAGGTCGAGCACGGTCACGCCGTGCAGCCCGTCGGGCGGGACGACGTGGTTGCCGGGCGGCAGCGTGGCGCCGTCGGTGACCAGCAGGACGTGGGGGGTCGCGGGTCGCTCGTCGGTGCCGAAGCGGGGCCGGTCGCCGAGGTCGGGGGGCAGCAGGTCGGCCAGGTCGTCGAGCGAGGTGCTGACCATCCGCTGCGGCCCGGCGGCGTCGGAGCGCTGGGGCGACAGGCCGTGCGGCAGCCACTTCACCCAGTCCCAGTGGGCGAGGTTCTGCTCGGATGCCAGCACCGCGACCACCAGGTGCTCGGGGGACTGGAAGGTCGTGGCCGAGCAGAGCAGAGCCCGCGCCAGGGACCGGGTCGTCTCGGCGGGGCCGCAGACCTCGATCCGGTCGAAGGCGCGCAGGTCGATCGAGGCCGGCAGGTCGGGCTGGTTGCGGTGCACCACCAGGAGCCGGTGCAGGGCGGAGGCCGCCACCGGGTCGACCTGGTCGATCGGGGCGCTCTCGGGCGGCACCAGCGCCAGTGCCAGCTCCTGGCTGCAGCGGCCGTAGCGCACGTGCAGGAACTCCGGGTCGCCGACGCCGTGCTCCCAGACGCGGGTGCGCTCCTCGGCCAGCGCGGGCAGCGCGGTCGGGTCGGGGTGGCGCCAGGTCAGGGCCCGGCGCTGCTGGTCGGCGGCGTCGCGGGCCACCTCGCGGACGGTGGCCAGGTAGCGCAGGTACTCGGTGCGCGAGCCGGTGACGCTCTGCGCCCGCTGCTTCCGCTGCCGGTCGACCTGCACCACGATGAAGCCCAGGGTCGCGAAGAGGAACATGCCAGCGGCGATGAAGCTGCGCCCCCCGTTGCCCGACGACTGGCCCATGGTCGCGACCAGCACGATCGAGCCGAGGCTGCCCAGCATCGGAATGGCGTTCATCAGCACGCCGGCGGCGCCCTCGGAGCGGTCGAGGCCCGGCGGCGCTTGGAGCTGGATCTCCCCGGAGGGCATCCGGGGCTCCTCGAGTCGCGTGCCCCGCAAGGTGGTGGTCACGGCTCTCCTCGCTGCTCGGGGCCCGCGCTGGGGTGGCCCCGTCGCCCGCGGGAAGCACTACCCTTCCCCACCACGTGCCAAACCGTCCCGCACATGGGGCCGACGGGTAGTCGAGGTGGTCATGACGAGCGACGACGACTCCGGCCGCGTGGCCCTGACGGTGCACGGGGTCGCTGGGGCCGTCGACCTGGTCGTCCCGCTCGGCGCCAGCGCCGCCGACGTGGCGCGCGAGTACGCCGCGCAGGCCGGGCTGCGGGTCGTCCCCGCGCTGGGCACCGCCGCCGGCCGCCTCCTCGATCCCGGCGCCCTGCTGGCGGGGGAGGGGGTCCGCAGCGGTGCGCTGCTGGTGGCGCTCGACGAGCCCGTGACCCCGTCCGCGCGGCCCGCGCCGCCCGCGCCGCTCGACCCCGCCGGTCGGTCAGGCCCCGGTCCCGAGCCCGGTCCCGGGTCCGGTCCTGCGCCGGCGGCGAGCGCCTCCCAGGGTGCGGCCTCCTGGGTGGCTGTGGCCGCGGGGCTGGCCCTCCTCTCGGGCTGGGGCGCCGCCCGCGTCGACGGCGCCCTGCACCAGTTCAGCGTGGCTGTGCTCGTGCTCGCCGCGGTGGTGGGGGTGCTGCCGCTCGGGCGCCTGGCGGCGTACCGGCTGGCGGCGGCGCCGGCCTTTGCAGGGGCCGCCGCGTTCGCCGTGGCGTGGGAGCCCGCCGTCGTGCTGCGCCCCACCGCCGTGGGCGTGGCCGCGCTGGTCGCCGCCCTGGCCGCAGCCGTCGGGCGCGCCCTGTCGCGGGCGCAGGACGAGGCGCTGCGGGTGTGGGTGGTGGCGGGGGTCGTCGTCTTCGTGGTCACCGTCGCCGGCGCGCTGGTCGGTGCGCCGACCCCGCTGGTGTGGGGTCTGCTGCTCGTGCTCGCGGTGCTCGCGCCGCGCTTCGTGCCGGGGCTGGCGGTCGACGTCCCCGACCAGCTCCTGCTCGACCTCGAGCGGCTGGCGGTCACCGCCTGGTCGGCCCGCGAGCGCCCGGCGGGCCGGCGGGGGCGGACCCTGGTCGCGCCCGACGCCGTGGCCGCCGTGGCCGCCTCCGGTGCCCGCACGGTGACGGCGGCCTGCGCCGCCGTGCTGGTGGTGGCCGGGGTCGCCGCGACCGGCCTGCTCGGCTCCGTCACCGCTGAGGTCGACGTCGTCGGGGCGCGGCTGATGGTGCTCTTCGCGGGTGCAGCGATCGTCCTGGCGGCGCGCAGCTACCGGCACCGGGCCGCGCGGGTGCTGCTGCGCCTGGCCGGGCTGGGCTGCTGGGCCGTGCTGGCCGCGACGACCGCGCCGGCCCTGCAGGCGAGCGCCGGGATGGTGCTGGCCGTGGCCGCGGTGGTGGCGGCGGCGCTGGTCGTGGTGGTGGCGGTGGCCACCGGACGGGGCTGGCGCTCGCCCTGGTGGGCGCGCCGGGCCGAGGTGGCCGAGGGGCTCTCCACGGCGCTGGCGCTCGCGGCCCTGGTCGTGGCGTCCGGGTTCTTCCGCAGCCTGTGGGAAACCATCCCCGACGTTTAGCGGGTAAAGGCGGGGGTAGAGGACTGCCCACAGCTCCAGGACGGGTCCGCGATGACGACACGAATCGGCCCGCAGGCTGAGCGATCATCCAGCGCACCCGACACAGGCTCCGGAGGACGGCGCGGCCGCCCCCGGGGCGAAGGAGCACACATGAGCAACGAGTACGGACAGGGCGAGAAGACCCTCAGCCGCGCCGCCGGCATGGTCTCGCAGGCCCGCGGCGAGTTCGACGCCATCAGCAAGAACCTGATGGGCAACGTCGAGGCGATGCGCGCGCAGTGGGGCGGGCAGGGGTCGGTGGCGTTCCAGACGCTGGCGATGGCCTGGGGCGAGAAGCAGCAGAAGATCGTCAGCGCCCTCGACGAGTTCGAGTCGAACCTGGTCACCACCGAGAAGGACAACATGGCCACCGACGACTCCCAGTCCACCGCCATGACCTCGCTGCAGAACAGCCTGGGCCAGCTGCCCAACGGCTGAGCCGGCCCCCGACGATCCCCCACTGACCAGGAGAAGCAACCGATGATGAACGACGGCATCCGCGTCAACCACGCCGGCCTCGACACCGGCGCCGGCGACCTCGCCACCGGCGTCAAGCAGATCGAGGACCGCATGAACCGCCTCGAGGACGACCTCAAGGAGCTCAAGGGCGCCTGGGTCGGCGACGCGAAGGACTCCTACGCGATCGCCAAGGCCAAGTGGGACCAGGCGATCCTCGAGATGAAGGACCTGCTGCAGAAGACCAGCCTGGCCGTCTCCCAGGCCAACCAGGACTACCGTTCAGCCGACCAGCGGGGCGCCTCCCTCTTCAACGGCTGAGCCCGACGTCCTACGGCCAGGGGGCCGGTGCCGCGAGGCGCCGGCCCCCTGGTGACGCATCGCAGCACCAGCACACCGTCCGGCCCCACCCCCGAGAGGGAGACGAGATGAGCCCCCAGACGAGTCCCGCGCCCGCGAGCGCGACCGCCCTGGTGCGCGTGACCGTCGCCTCCGGCAGCCGACGCGTCGACCTGGTCCTGCCCGGAGCGGTGCCGTTGGCCGAGCTGGTCCCCGAGCTGGCCCGCAGCGTCGGGCTGCTCGACCCGATGACGGTGCACGGTGGCTACCGGGTGCTCACCGCCGAGGGCCGGCTGCTGGGCACCGACGCGGGTCTGGTGGGGCAGGGGGTCGAGGACGGGGCGCTGCTCACGGTGACCGCCGGGGTCGACGACCCCGCCCCGCGGGTCTACGACGACGTGGTCGAGGCGATGACCGACGTGGTCGAGCGCGACCTGCGTCCCTGGTCGCCGGCCTCGGGTCGGCGCACCGCGCTCGGAGCGGCCGGGCTGCTGATGGCGCTGGGCGCCGCAGCGCTGCTGGTGCAGGGCGACACGCTGCTGGCCGGCAGTGCCGCGGTCGTCGTGGCCACCGTGCTGGTGGCCGGCGCCGTCGTGCTCTCCCGCACCCAGGCCGAGCCCGAGGCCGCCGTCGCGGTCGCCTGGGCGTCCACGGCGTACGCCGCCGTCGCAGGGCTGCTGCTGGCCCTCGACCCCGGGTACTCCGGGCTCTCCGGGCTCCTCGGGGGCCCGGGCGGGCCGGGTGTCCTGGCGGGCGCGCCCGTCGCCGCGGCCGGCCTGGGCGCCGTGCTGGCCGGTCTGGTCGCGCTGCTCGGCCTCGGTGAGGGTCGCGCGCTCGTGCTGCCGCCGGTGGTCGTCGGCGCCGCGTTCGGCGTGGTCGGGCTGGTGCTGCAGGTCGCGGCGGGCGCGGACGTGGGTGTGCTGCTCTCGACCGTGCTCGTGCTGGTGGTGCTGATGGGCAGCCTCTTCCCGTGGCTCGCGCTCGGGATGACTGGGGCCCGGGTCGAGCAGGTCTACAGCACCGCCGACATCACCGCCGACCCCGACGAGATCGACCCCGAGCAGGTGGGCCGCGAGGCCCGGCTGGCCCACGAGATCCTGCTCGCCATCACCGCGACGGTCGGGCTGCTGCTGGTCCTGGTCGCCCCCGTCGCCGTGGCGCTGGGCCTCGCCGGCACCCTGCTGGCGCTGGTCTGCTGCGGGGTGGTGATGCTGCGCACCCGCCAGTACCGCACCGGCAGCGAGGTCCTCGTGGGCCTGGTCTCCGGCATCGCCGGGCTGGCCTCGATCGCCGTGGCGCTGCTGTGGCTGCAGCCGCAGTGGCGCCCCACCACCGCGCTCGTGCTGGCGGTCGCCGGTGCGGTGCTGCTGGCCGTCACGCTGCTGCCGGGCGAGACCTCGGTGCGCCGCGGCCGGCTGGGCGACGTCGCCGAGAGCGTCTGCCTGCTCGCGCTGGTGCCGCTGGCCCTGGTCGCCACCGGCGTCTTCTCGGCGATCGCGGGCTGAGCGTGGCCACCAAGCGCGACCTCGTCGAGGCGCACGCCTTCAGCAGGAGGCGCCTGGTGACGGCGTTCGTCTCCGGCGCCCCCGGTGGCCGGGAGGTCGAGCCGGCCCGGCCGGGCCGCACCATCGTCGGCGGCATGGCGCTCGGCGTCCTGCTGGTGGCCGGTGCTGCGATCACGGGGGTCTTCACCGACAACCCCGCCACCGACTGGGACGAGCCGGGGCTGGTGATCAGCAAGGAGCAGGGCGCGGCGTACGTGATCCTCGACGAGGGGGCCGCGGGCGAGAACGACATGATCGACGGCCCCGGCAGCTCTGAGGGGCCCCTGCTGCGCCCGGTCCTCAACATCACCTCCGCTCACCTGATCCTCGGCGCCGAGGGCCTCCAGCCGCGGATCGTGTCGCAGGAGACCATCGAGACGCGCCCGCTGGGCGAGGACATCGGCATCCTCGACGCGCCGGCCCGTCTCGCCGGGGTCGGGTCCCTGGTCGAGACCGGCTGGAGCGCCTGCACCGGCGACGGGCTGGGCATCCGCACGCGGCTGGGCGAGAGCCCCGGGGTCACCGCCGCTCCCGGCACGGCCTTCCTGGTCAAGGTCGCGACCCGCAGCACCAGCGACCCGGCGTACTGGGTCGTGGCCACCGCCGAGCGCACCGGCCAGGAGACCGAGGCCTACCGCTACGCGCTCACGATGCCCGGCCGGTCGCAGCGCAACGCCTTCCTCGCCGCCCTCGACCTGCCGCTGCTCGACTCGGCGGCCAAGGTGCCCGGCGAGTGGCTGGCGCTCCTGCCGCGCGGCGCCGACCTCGACGCCGGCGGCTTCGACGTGCCCGACCTGGGCGACCCGCTGCCCGGCGGCGGGGGGCGCGTCGGCGACTACGTGGTCGACGAGGGCGGGGGCGGCTACCTGGTCACCGTCGACGGCGCCGAGCTGCTCGACGAGTTCGCCCTGCAGGTGCTGGCCGCCTCCGAGCTGCCCGGCGGCCGGCTGCCGCGCGAGCTGGCCGAGCTGCCCTCCGGCAGCGACGGCTCCTCCCTGGTCGCCGCCAACCGGTGGCCCGAGGACGTGCTCGACGACGAGCCGGGGGAGCACTGCGTCCTGCTGGAGGCCACGCCGGGGGAGGCCCCGCGGGCCCAGGTCGCGGTCGACCCCGTCGACGGCGCCGCGGCCGCGGGTCTCGACGCCGACGAGCGCGAGGTCGAGGTCGAGCCCGGCGGCGGCGCCTACGTGATGAGCGGCGGGTGGAGCGACGTCGAGAGCGACAGCCGCTGGGCCGTCGACCAGAAGGGCCGCGCCAACGCGCTGGTCGGCGCCGAGACGCCGACCCTGCTCGGTTACGGCGGGTACGCGCCGGTCCTGGTGCCCGACGCCTGGCTCGAGCTCTTCGAGACCGGCGTCGCGCTGTCGCAGGAGGCGGCGCTCTGCCCGCCCGACCGGGACCCGGGCTCCGGCGAGGGCTGCGCGTGAGCCGCCCGGCTGGTCCGTCGGCCCGCCGTCGGGCCGGTTGCCGGACCGCCGCGGCGGCAGCGTGCTGGGGCCTGGCCCTGCTCGCCCCGGCCGTGGGTGCGGTCGGCCCGGCCTCGGCGCTGCGCGCCGCCCCCGAGACCCGGTCGTGCACCGAGGTGGCCGCCGAGGACCCCGAGGTGGGGCCGTACGC
Source organism: Nocardioides cremeus (assembly GCF_030518195.1). Taxonomy (GTDB): domain Bacteria; phylum Actinomycetota; class Actinomycetes; order Propionibacteriales; family Nocardioidaceae; genus Nocardioides; species Nocardioides cremeus. Next base: position 96,698 of record NZ_JAULSC010000004.1, on the reverse strand, counting down.
CGCCCCGAGCCGGGCGCTGGAGGCGATGGGGGTCCCCGCGGCGCACGAGCTGCTGCGCCGCCGCGGCGTGGTCCCCGGCGAGGGCGTGACCGTCGCCGTGGTCGACAGCGGCATCGCGGCACGCGCCCGGCTGCCCGAGTCGCCCGGGGTGGCGGCGTACGGGCCGCGCAGCGCGCCGGTCGACCCGCACGGCACCATCGTCGCCGGGCTGGTCGCCGCGCCGCCGCGCCCCGACGGCGAGGCGGTGGGCGTGGCCCCGGGTGCTCGCCTCGTCGACGTGCGGGTGCTCGACGCGTTCGCCCCGCAGGAGGGGCAGGCCGGTCCGCTGTCGGTGCGGGTGGCCGAGGGGCTCGAGCACGTGCTCGACGAGGTGCGCCGGGCCGGCGGGTCCCGCCCCGTCGTCGACATCGTCAACGTCTCCGTCGCGGTGCCGCCCGAGCCGCGCATCGACGCGGCGGTCGAGGCGCTGTGGCGTGCGGGCGTGGTCGTCGTCGCCGAGTCCGGCGACCGGCCCGTCGACGAGGCCGACCCGCTGCCCGACGAGCTCGCAGCGGCCACTCCCGGCCAGGACGCCGCGGCGCGGGTGCACCCCGCGGGAGCAGGTGACGGTCGGGGCGAGCACGTGCTCGCGGTCAGCGCGGTCGCCGATGCCGGCTCGTCGACCGACGCCGTGCTGCCCAGCAGCGCCGTCGACGTCGCCGCCCCCACGACCAGCGGGGTGTCGGTGGGGCTCAACGGCGGCACCTGCGGCGTCGACCAGCTCTCCACCTCCTGGGCGGCCGCGCAGGTCACCGGTGTCGTCGCACTGCTGATGTCGGCCTACCCCGACGACACCCCCGAGGAGGTCCTCGACCGGCTGGTGCCCGCCGCCGACGGCCGCGCCGACGTCCGCTCGCCCACCCGCGGCGCCGGGGTGGTGCGCGCCGACGAGGCTCTCGCCCGGGGCCTGGGCGGTGCCGATCCCGGCGCCCCGAGGTCGGCGGGCACCGCCGAGCCCGCGACCGCCCCGACGCCCGAGCCCGACCTGCTCGCGACCGTGCGCGACGACGCCGTGTGGTGGGGCGTGCTCGGCGGTGGCGCGCTGCTGCTGGCGCTGGTGCTGCGCCCCGTCCTCGCCCGCCGCGACCCGGCCCGAACTTCGCGCTGACCCGGCCCGATCTGCGCGCTGACCCGGCCCGGACTTCGCGTCGACCCGGCCCGGATCGCCCCTGGACCGTGGAGCCAGCAGCCCGGGAGATCCAGGCCAGGCGGGCGAGAGACGGGCCGGGTCAGCGCGAGATACCGGCCGGGTGGGCGCGAGATAGGGGCCGGGTCGGCAATGCGAACGGCGCCGTCCCGGAGGGGGCGGCGCCGTTCGAGTGGCGGAGGATAGGGGATTCGAACCCCTGAGGGCGTTAACCCAACCCGCTTTCCAAGCGAGCGCCATAGGCCACTAGGCGAATCCTCCGCCGAGGAGCGTACCGGTGCCCCCGGGAGGCGGCGAAATCGCCCCGCCCGCCGTACGCCGCCGTCTCGCCCGGCCCGCGACCCCGGGGCGTCCGGAGGCCCGTCGCCCGGCTGCCGGGGCCGTCCCCGGGGTCCACCGGGCGCGGCGGGGCCCTCGTGTTGGAGGCCCCCGGCACCCTCGCCTACACTCGGGCCAACCCCCCGTGTGGCGACATCTTGCCCAACTCCCCCAGGGCCGAGAGGCAGCAAGGGTCAGCGAGCTCTGTCGGGTGCGCGGGGGGCCTTTTCATGCCCGGGTGGCGGTGGCCGGAGCGGCGTCCTCCCCAGGCCCCCTCCTGGCGATGGCCAGTGTCGGACCCGCTGGTTAGGGTCGTGGTGTGGAGTCCCCCCTCGCCCTGTACCGCCGCTACCGGCCCGAGACGTTCTCGGAGGTCATCGGGCAGGACCACGTCACCGAGCCGCTGCGTGCCGCGCTCGCCAACAACCGGGTCAACCACGCCTATCTCTTCTCCGGGCCTCGTGGTTGTGGCAAGACCACCTCGGCGCGGGTCCTGGCGCGCGCACTGAACTGCGAGCAGGCGCCGGTCGCCGACCCCTGCGGCGAGTGCGACAGCTGCCGCGACCTTGCCCGCGGCGGGCCGGGCTCGATCGACGTGATCGAGATCGACGCGGCCAGCCACGGTGGCGTCGACGACGCCCGTGACCTGCGCGAGAAGGCGTTCTTCGCGCCGGTGCGCAGCCGCTACAAGGTCTACATCATCGACGAGGCCCACATGGTCACGACGCAGGGCTTCAACGCCCTGCTCAAGCTCGTCGAGGAGCCGCCGCCCCACCTGCGGTTCATCTTCGCGACCACCGAGCCCGACAAGGTGCTGCCGACCATCCGCTCGCGCACCCACCACTACCCGTTCCGGCTGATCCCGCCGCGGCTGCTGTCGTCGTACCTCTCCGAGCTCTGCGAGCTCGAGGGCGTGCCGATCGAGCAGGCCGCGCTGCCGCTGGTGGTGCGCGCCGGGGCCGGCTCGGCGCGCGACACCCTGTCGGTGCTCGACCAGCTGCTCGGCGGCGCCGGGGGAGACGGCGTCACCCACGCCCTGGCGACGGGGCTGCTGGGCTACACGCCCGACTCGCTGCTCGACGAGGTCGTCGACGCGTTCGCCGCCGGTGACGGCGCCGCGGTGTTCGGGGTGGTCGACAAGGTCATCGAGACCGGCCAGGACCCGCGCCGCTTCACCGAGGACCTGCTGCGCCGGCTGCGTGACCTGGTCATCGTGGCCGCCGTGCCCGACGCCCCGGCCACGGGTCTGATCGACGTCAGCGAGGACGCCGGCGAGCGACTGGTGGCCCAGGCCGCGCGCTTCGGCGCGGCCGAGCTGACCCGCGCCGCCGACCACGTCGCCGCCGGCCTGACCGAGATGCGGGGCGCGACGGCGCCCCGGCTGCTGCTCGAGCTGATCTGCGCGCGGGTGCTGCTGCCGGGCGCGGACCACTCCACCGACGGGCTGACCGCCCGCCTCGACCGCATCGAGAAGCGGATGTCGGTCTCGGGGCTGCCGGCCACCGCGCCCGCACGCCCGCAGACCCACGTGCCGGCGCAGGACCGTCCGGCACCGGCCTCGTCGACCCGGGCGCCCGACCAGGTCGCCGAGGCGCCCGCCGGCGCCGCGGTCGCGCCGTCCGCGACGGCCCCGCACGCCGAGCCCGCGCCCGAGCCGGTCCCCGCCCCCCACCAGCCCGCTCCCCAGCCGCCGGCCCAGCACGAGCAGGCCCCGCGCCAGCAGGCCCCGCAGCAGGCTCCCCAACAGCCGGCCCAGCCGGCCCAGTCGGCCCAGCGTGCCCCGGAGCCGTCGCAGCAGCAGCAGTCGCCGCCACCGGCTGCACCCGCGACGCCCGAGCCCGCCGCCGGCGCGTTGAGCCTGGTCGAGGTACGCCGGCTGTGGCCCGACATCGTCGAGGCCACCAAGGTGCGGCGCCGGGTGACCTGGATCCACCTGACCCAGAACGCGCAGGTGGTCGCGGTCGACGCCAAGACGCTCACGCTCGGCTTCGCCAACGCCGGTGCCCGCGACTCCTTCGACGGCAACGGCAGCGCCGAGGTCGTGCGCCAGGCCGCGATCGACGTGGTGGGCTCCGACTGGCGCATCGAGACGATCGTCGACCCGGGCGCCTCGCCCGACTCGGCGCCGGTGCTCCGTCAGCCTGCCGCACCGTCCGCGCCCCTGGAGCAGCCCGCCCCGCCCGCCCAGCCTGTGCAGTCCACCTCCCAGCAGGACGCACCGCCGGTCCGGTCCGAGCAGCCCCCGGCCACGCCCGAGGCACCGACGCCGCAGGCACCCGCGCCGGAGCGACCGCCGGCCTGGATCGACGAGCCGCCCCCCGACGACGACCCGGGCGAGCCCGGACCGCCCCCGACCGACGAGCAGCCGGCTGCCGCGTCCCAGCGGCCCCAGGCCGGGCCCGGGTCGATCGCCGCGGCCCGCGGCGCGATCCAGCAGACCCGGGTGGGAGGCGTCGACGTCTCGCGCTCCGACGACCTGCGCGCCGCCGACGCCGACGCCCACCCCGACGACCTCGACGCCGACGACGACGCCCTCGGCGGCGCCGCGCTGCTCGAGCGCGAGCTCGGGGCGCGGGTCATCGAGGAGATCCGGCACCAGTGAGCACGGCACCGGCCGGGCGCACCCGCCGGGTGAGCGAGCAGACGTCACACTGAGCACGTCCCCGCACCACCTGTTCCAGCACCACTCCCAGTTCCACTCCAGCAACACTCCAGCTCCACGACACCCAGAGGTGACCCCCATGAGCCAGAACCCCTTCGAGTCGCTCGGCGGCGCAGGCGGCGGTCTCGACATGAACGCGCTGCTGCAGCAGGCCCAGCAGATGCAGGAGCAGCTCCAGCAGGCCCAGGAGCGCCTCGCCGAGGCCGAGGTCGAGGGCACCGTCGCCGGCGGCGCGGTGACCGTGCGCGTCAACGGCGTCGGCGAGCTCGTCGGTGTCGACATCAAGGCCGGCGGCTTCGACGGCAGCGACGCCGACGACCTCGACGACCTCGGCGACATGATCGTCGCGGCCTACCGCGACGCCAAGGCGCAGGCCGACACGATGGCGGGCGAGGCCCTGGGCCCGCTGGCCGGTGGCGGCATGCCCGGCGGCGGCGCTCCGGGCGGCCTGCCCGGGCAGCTCGGCTTCTAGGGCGCGACCTTGTACGAAGGCGTCGTCCAGGACCTCATCGACGAGCTCGGGCGGCTGCCCGGGGTCGGGCCGAAGAGCGCCCAGCGCATCGCGTTCCACCTGCTGCAGGCCGACCCGGTCGACGTACGCCGCCTGGCCGACGTGCTGCTCGAGGTCAAGGCGAAGGTGAAGTTCTGCTCGGTGTGCTTCAACGTCTCCGAGGACGAGCAGTGCCGCATCTGTCGTGACCCGCGCCGCGACCCGGCGGTGCTGTGCGTGGTCGAGGAGTACAAGGACGTCGTGGCCATCGAGCGCACCCGCGAGTACCGAGGTCGCTACCACGTCCTCGGGGGTGCGATCAGCCCGATCGACGGCATCGGCCCCGACCAGCTGCGCATCCGCGAGCTGATGACCCGCCTGGCCGACGGCGTGGTCACCGAGGTCATCCTGGCCACCGACCCCAACCTCGAGGGCGAGGCCACCGCGACCTACCTCACCCGGATGCTGAAGGTGATGGACTTGCGCGTGACCCGGTTGGCGAGTGGACTGCCGGTGGGCGGGGACCTCGAGTACGCCGACGAGGTGACCCTCGGACGGGCGTTCGCGGGAAGGCGGGCAGCGGAATGACCAGCACCAGCAGCGGCACGGACGACGTGCACGAGACGACCGGCGAGCCCGACGGCGGACTCGCCGAGGCCCTGGTCGAGGCGTTGGCGCTCGACGCCGAGACCGAGGAGTTCGCCCAGCAGATCGCCGACCAGGTGGCCAGCTTCCTGCTCGCGCTGCGCGCGATCGCCAAGGAGGCCGACGGCGGCCGGGCGATCTCGCTGCTGCTCCTGGAGATCAGCCAGGTGCTGCTGGCCGGCGCCCGGCTGGGCGCCCAGCAGGACTTCACGCCGCACTCGCGCTACCAGCCCGACGTGGGGCCCGAGCCCGATCTCGACGAGCTGCGGATGCGTCTGGCGCAGATGCTCGACAACATCGACACCTACAGCTTCGTCTTCGACCCCTACGTGCCCGAGGTCGTCGAGAGCCAGCTCTCCGACGACCTGGCCGCGATCGCGACCGACCTCGACACGGGGCTGCGCCACTTCCGCGACGGCAACGTCGGCGAGGCGCTGTGGTGGTGGCAGTTCTCCTACGTCTCCTCGTGGGGCAACCTCGCCGGCGCAGCCCTCAACGCGCTGCTCTCGGTGGTGGCCCACGACCGGCTCGACGTCGACGTCGACCTCGACGCCGACCAGGTCGCGGCCGCCGACGCGCTGCTCACCGACCAGCCCTGAGACGTCGGTGCGGTGAGATGGGGCCGGGGTCGCTGCACCGGCCCCGGTAGACTCCGACCCCGGTCATCGTGGGCCCGCGGCCCACGCCCCTCGCATCCGGAACGGGAAGTTTGTCGTGGGCATTGTCGTCCAGAAGTACGGCGGTTCGTCGGTCGCCGACGCCGCCGCGGTCAAGCGGGTCGCGCGCCGCATCGTCGAGGCCAAGAAGGCCGGCAACGACGTCGTCGTGGCCGTCTCGGCGATGGGTGACACGACCGACGACCTGCTCGAGAAGGCGCAGGCGGTCAGCCCGCTACCGCCGGCGCGTGAGCTCGACATGCTGCTCACCGCGGGGGAGCGGATCTCCATGGCGCTGGTGGCGATGGCCATCAGCGACCTCGGCTACAGCGCCCGCTCCTTCACCGGCTCCCAGGCCGGCGTGATCACCGACTCGGTGCACGGCAAGGCCAAGATCATCGACGTCACCCCGGGCCGCATCCGCACCGCCATCGACGAGGGCCACATCGTCATCGTCGCCGGCTTCCAGGGCGTCTCGCAGGACACCAAGGAGATCACCACCCTGGGGCGCGGCGGCACCGACACCACCGCGGTCGCGCTGGCGGCGGCCCTCGAGGCCGACGTCTGCGAGATCTACACCGACGTCGACGGCGTCTTCACCGCCGACCCGCGCATCGTCCCCAGCGCCCGCAAGCTCGACCGCGTCACCTACGAGGAGATGCTCGAGCTTGCCGCCAGCGGCGCCAAGATCCTGCACCTGCGCTGCGTGGAGTACGCGCGCCGCTTCGACATCCCGATCCACGTCCGTTCCTCGTTCAGCCAGCTCGACGGCACCATCGTGTCGGGCAGCATCGAGGACCCCGCGCCCGAGGAGGGCACCATGGAGCAAGCCATCATCGCCGGCGTCGCGCACGACCGCAGCGAGGCCAAGATCACCGTCACCGGTGTGCCCGACAAGGTCGGCGAGGCGGCGCGCATCTTCGCCGCGCTCGCCGAGGCCCAGATCAACCTCGACATGATCGTGCAGAACGTGTCGGCGGCCTCGACCAACCTCACCGACATCTCCTTCACCCTGCCGCGCACCGACGGCCAGACCGCGATGACGACGCTGGCCGGGCTGCAGCAGCAGATCGGCTTCGAGTCGCTGCTCTACGACGACAAGGTCGGCAAGGTCTCGCTGATCGGCGCGGGCATGCGCAGCCACCCGGGCGTGACGGCCAAGTTCTTCTCGGCCATCGCCCAGGCCGGGGTCAACCTCGGCATGATCTCCACCTCCGAGATCCGCATCAGCGTCGTGGTCGCCGACGAGGACGTCGACGCCGCGGTGGCTGCGACCCACACGGCGTTCGACCTCGACGCCGACGAGGTCGAGGCGGTCGTGTACGGCGGGACCGGCCGATGAGCGGGCTGCGCATCGGCGTGGTCGGCGCCACCGGACAGGTGGGCGTCGCCATGCGCCAGATCCTGGCCGAGCGCGACTTCCCGGTCGAGGAGATCCGCTTCTTCGCCTCGGCGCGGTCGGCCGGCAAGGTGCTCGACTTCCGCGGCACCGAGGTCGTGGTGGAGGACTCCGAGACCGCCGACCCCGCCGGTCTCGACATCGCGCTGTTCTCCGCCGGGGCCACCGCGTCGCGTGCGCTGGTGCCCCGCTTCGTCGAGGCCGGCGTCATCGTGGTCGACAACTCCAGCGCCTTCCGCAAGGACCCCGAGATCCCGCTCGTGGTCGCCGAGGTGAACCCCGAGGCGGCCGCCGCGGTGATCGAGGCGGGCCGCGGCATCATCGCGAACCCCAACTGCACCACGATGGCCGCGATGCCGGTGCTCAAGCCGCTGCACGACGAGGCCGGGCTGGTGCGGATGATCGCGTCGACCTACCAGGCCGTCTCGGGCTCCGGCGTCGCCGGCGTCGAGGAGCTCGCCGGGCAGGTCGAGGCGGCGGGCGAGAAGGCCCGCGAGCTGGCCTACGACGGCGAGGCCGTCGACTTCGGCGAGCCGGGCGTCTACCGGCGCACCATCGCCCACAACGTGCTGCCCTTCGCCGGCAACCTGGTCGACGACGGCCTCGGTGAGACCGACGAGGAGCAGAAGCTGCGCAACGAGTCGCGCAAGATCCTGGGGCTGCCCGAGCTGGCCGTCTCGGGCATCTGCGTGCGGGTGCCGGTCTTCACCGGGCACTCGTTGGCCCTCAACATCGAGTTCGCCTCGCCCCTGGGCGTCGAGCGCGCCACAGAGCTGCTGGAGGCTGCGCCGGGCGTCGAGCTCAGCGAGATCCCCACGCCGCTGCAGGCCGCCGGCAAGGACCCGTCGTACGTCGGTCGCATCCGCGCCGACGAGGGCGTGCCCGGCGGTCGCGGGCTCGCGCTCTTCATCTCGAACGACAACCTGCGCAAGGGTGCCGCGCTGAACACCGTGCAGATCGCCGAGCTGGTCGCCGCGGCCCGCTGAGGGCCGGGCCGCGACCCCGGTCGCGACCCCGCCCGAGCCCGGTCGACGTGTCAGTCGCGGGCGGGCTCGACCACCGCAGTGGTGACCCAGTGCGAGAGCACGAACGCGCCGATGCTGACCAGCGGGATGACGACCGCCATCCACGGTGACATCAGCGCGTCGATCAGGAACAGCAGCGCCACCACGCACAGCAGGCCGACCGCCAGGAAGGCCGTGCTGGTGGGGTCGGGCGCTCCGGCCGCGCGCAGCATCGCGCCGCCCAGGACCACCATGGCCACCATGATGGCCAGCAGCAGGAAGAAACCGGGGTTGCCGCAGGAGGGAGTGCCCTGCAGCACCTCGCACAGGCGCAGCGAGAGCCAGGTCAGCGCGACGACCAGCACCCCGACGACGGCGCCGGTGGCGGCGGCTGCGCTGCGTCCGTGCAGCCCGAGGAGGCTCGAGAACGGCGAGCGGCTGCGGGCAGCCGGCTGGTCGGGCTGGGCGTCGTGCTCGACGGCGGGCGGCTCGTCCGCGGCCACCTCGTCGACGAAGAGGGGTGCGCCCGCGGTCTCGGCCGTCCGCGTCGTCTCGACTGGCTGTGCGGCTGGCTGTGCTGCCGGCTGTGCGGCCGGGGTGGGGCGGCGTACGGGCTCGCGGGAGGCCGGCGGGGGAGGCGGTGCGGGAGCCGGCGTGGGCTCGGGGACCGGGTCGGGCTCGGGCTCCGGTGTGGGCTCGACGTCGGGCAGCGGCTCCGGCTCGACGACCGGCACGGTCGCGGTGGCGTCGTCGGTGTCGTCGGTGGTCGTCTCGTCAGCGCCCTGCTGCTTCTTGCGGCGCCACCGGCCGAGCCCGAGCGAGGGCGCCTCCAGGGACGGGCTGTCCGCGGAGCGGTCGTCGTCTGCCATGCGCGCATTCTGTCACGCGCACCCCGGCGGGCGGCCCGTGCGCGGCGCGGACGCCTCGGTGCGGCCCCGACATGACAACAGCCGGGCCCACTCTCGTGGGCCCGGCTGCTCGATGCCGGGAACATCGGATCTGTCGGGCTGACAGGATTTGAACCTGCGGCCTCCTCGTCCCGAACGAGGCGCGCTACCAAGCTGCGCCACAGCCCGATCCATGGGTCCAGCCGAGGCTGACCCCACAAGCACCGGAGCATACCGGAGCGCCGAGGAGCACCCCAATCGGGCCCCCGGACCCCGTCACCGCCCGCGCGGCACCAGGGTGAGCAGGGTGGCCTCGGGCCGGCAGGCCGTGCGCACCTGGGCGTAGGGGCTGGTGCCGAGGCCGGCGCTGACGTGCAGCCACGCCGATCCGGGGTCGCCGGGGGCGGACGCGGCGGGGTGGCGGTGCAGACCCCGGGCCCGTGCCGGGTCGAGGTCGCAGTTGGTGGTCAGCGCCCGCCCGCCCGGCAGGCACACCTGGCCGCCGTGGGTGTGCCCGGCGAGGATCGCGTCGTGCCCGTCGGCGGCGAACTGGTCGAGCACCCGCAGGTAGGGCGCGTGCGCGACGGCCAGGCGTACGTCGGCGGACGGGTCGGCCGGTCCGGCGACCGCGCCCAGGTCGTCGTACTCCAGGTGCGGGTCGTCGACGCCGACGAAGGCCAGGTCGAGCCCGCCGACCTGCAGCCGGCCGCGGGTGTTGGTCAGGTCGAGCCAGCCGTGCTCGGTGAAGGTCGCGCTCAGGTCGCGCCAGGGCAGCTGCGGCACGTCGGTGTGGCGGGTGCCGTCGTCGGGCAGCACGTAGCGGAACGGGTTGCGCAGCCGCGGCTCGAAGTAGTCGTTGGAGCCGTGCACGAACACGCCGGGCACGTCGAGCAGCGGCCCGAACGAGTCGGTGACGAAGGGGACCGCGCCCTGGTGGGCGAGGTTGTCGCCGGTGTCGACCACCAGGTCGGGGCGCAGCGTGGCGAGCCCCGCCAGCCACTCCTGCTTGCGGCGCTGTCGCGGGGTCATGTGCACGTCGCTGAGGTGCAGCACCCGCAGCGGGTCGGCGCCGGGCGGCAGCAGCGGCACCTCGACGCGCCGCAGCACGAACTGCCGGGTCTCGCGCACGGCGTACGCCGTCACGGCGGCGCCGCCGAGCGTCGCGGCCCCGAGGAGGGCAGCGCTGCCACGGGCCAGAAGCGGGGGGAGGCTCACCAGCACAGGCTGTCACAATGTCGGTCATGAGCACCCTCAAGGACCAGCTGCGCGCCGACCTGACCACCGCCATGAAGGCCCGCGACCAGGTCCGCTCCTCGACCCTGCGGATGGTGCTCGCCGCGGTCGCGAACGCCGAGGTCGCCGGCAAGACCGCCCGCGAGCTCTCCGACGACGAGGTCGTCACCGTCCTGGGTGCCGAGGCGAAGAAGCGCCGCGAGGCCGCGGCCGCCTTCGACGAGGGCGGGCGCGAGGAGAGCGCCGCCAAGGAGCGGGCCGAGGCCGAGGTGATCGCGGTCTACCTGCCCGAGCAGCTCGACGACGCCGAGATCGAGCGGATCGTCGCTGCCGCCGTCGAGTCGACCGGGGCGGCCGGCGAGGGCATGAAGGCCATGGGCAAGGTGATGGGCGTGGTGCAGCCCCAGGTCAAGGGGCGCGCCGACGGCGCGGCCGTGGCCGCCGAGGTGCGTCGACAGCTGGGCTGAGGCCCCCGCCCGCCCGGCCGGAGATCCTGGCCGGGTCGGGGCGAAGTTGGGGCCGGGTCAGCGGGAAGTTGGGGCCGGGTCAGCGGCGGCCGTTGCCGCCGCCGCCTGCGTTGCCACCGCCGTTGTTGCCGCCGCCACCGCCGTTGCCACCGCCGCCGTTGTTGCCGCCGCCACCACCGTTGCCGCCGCCACCACCGTTGCCGCCGCCGCCGTTGCCACCGCCGCCGTTGTTGCTGGGCGGGGGAGGCGGCGGGGGTGCGGGGGTGCCGTTGGAGAGGTAGAGCGTGATCTGCGAGCCCGAGGGCGCGGTGCCGCTGGGCGAGGAGTAGGCGACGGTGCCCGAGGAGTACGACGAGTTCACGTAGCCGCCGTTGCTGACGCCGAAGCCGGCGTCCTCGAGGACCTGGGTGGCCCCGCCGAGGGTCATCCCGCTCACCGACGGCACCGAGACCGTGACGCCGTTGACGACGGTGGCGTCCGGTGAGGTGAACGCGGTGTTCGGCAGCTGGTCGTCGACCGCCTTCATCGCGTCGCCCCAGATCGGGCCGGCGTAGCCGGAGCCGGAGGCCGCGGAGATGAAGCGACCACCGACGGTCTGGCCGGTCAGGGTGATCGGCGTGCCCGCCTGGTTGGCGCCGGCGATCATCGCTGCGGCGGCCATCTCGGGGGTGTAGCCCACGAACCAGACCGAGCGGCCGTTCTGGGTGGTGCCGGTCTTGCCGGCGGCCGGGCTGTCGAGCGCCTCGGCCTGGGCGAAGCCGCCCGGCTCGATGACGCCGCGCAGGATGTCGCTGACGGCGTCGGCCGTCGAGGTCTTCAGCACCTGGCGGCACTTGGCGGGGTACTGCTTGAGCACGTTGCCGTTGGCGTCCTCGATCGAGGTCACCGGCCGCGAGGCGCAGTGCGTGCCGCGGGCGGCGAACGTCGCGTACGCCTCGGCCATCTCGAGCGGGCTCACGCTGGCCACGCCGAGCGGGAACGAGGGCACCATCTCGTTGTTCTTGTCGGTCAGCCGCACACCCATCTTCTTGGCCAGCCGGTAGGGCTGGCACAGACCGGTGCGCTGCGCGAGCTGGATGAAGAAGGTGTTCACCGACAGCTGGGTGCCCTGGTAGAGGTCGAAGGTGCCCGAGCTGGTGGAGTTGCTGACCGGGTAGGTGTCGGTCGACTGGTAGTTCTTGCCGCCACAGACCCCGAACGAGCTCTGGGCGACCTCGATCTCCTCGGGGCTGTTGATCTGGGTGTTGAGCGGGATGCCCTGCTCGATCGCCGCGGCCAGCACGAACGTCTTGAACGTCGAGCCGGGCTGGAAGCCGCCGGAGTCGCCGTACTTCCGGGGCACCACGTAGTTGAGGTAGGTCTGGCCCGGGCCGTCGCCGACGGGGCGCGACTGCGCGATCGCGCGCACCTGGCCGGTGCCGGGCTCGACCATCGCGAGGCCGCCGATGGCCTGGTCGGTGGGGTTCACGGCGTTGCGGACCGCGGCGTCGGCGGCGTCCTGGAAGTCCTGGTCGAGGGTGGTGCGGATGGTCAGGCCGCCCGACTCGAGCAGCGCGCGGCGCTCCTTCTTGTTCTGGCCCAGCGCCGGGTCGGTGACCAGGTAGCGCAGCACGTAGTCGCAGAAGAACGGGGCGGCGGTGAAGACGCACCCGTCGGAGGTCTTCTGGACCTTCAGGCCCAGGGGCTTGTCCTTGAGCCGCTCGGCGCGCTTCTCCTTGAGCACCCCGAGCTCGGAGAGCCGCTGCAGCACCACGTTGCGCCGCTCGGTGGCCCGCTCGGGGTTGTCGACCGGGTCGTAGCCCACGGGGTTGCGCACCAGGCCGGCCAGCAGCGCCGACTGCTGCATGTCGAGCTGGTTGGCGTTGACGCTGAAGAAGTGCTGGGCGGCGGCCTGGATGCCGTAGGCACCGTCGCCGAAGTAGGCGATGTTGAGGTAGCGCTCGAGGATCCAGTCCTTGGAGTGGCGCTGCTCCATGGCCACCGCGTAGCGCAGCTCCTTGAGCTTGCGGGCGTACGTCGGCGCGGTCGCGGCCTCGCGCTCCTCGTCGGTCTTGGCCTGGATCACCAGCGTCTGCTTGACCAGCTGCTGGGTGATCGAGGAGCCGCCCTGCACGTCGTCACCCTGCGCCTGGTTGGTCACGAAGGCGCGCAGGGTGCCCCGCACGTCGAGCGCGCCGTGCTCGTAGTAGCGGGCGTCCTCGATGCCGACGATGGCCTTGACCATCTTGCGCGAGACCTGGGCCAGCGGGACCTCGACCCGGTTCTGGTCGTAGAGCGTGGCCAGGGTGTTGCCGTCGACGTCGAGGATGGTGGTCTTCTGCGCCAGCGCCTCGGTCTCGAGCTCGGCGGGCAGCTGGTCCATGGTGTCGGCGAGGTTGCGTGCGCCGATGCCCACGACGCCCGCGAAAGGGATCGCGAGGCCCGCGACGACCACGCCCAGCACTGCTGAGATCGCGACCATCACGGCGAGGTGGGAAGCGACACGGCTGGCAGGACGAGACGCGGGCATGGCGCCCAGCGTACGGGAGCACGGCACACCGATCTCATCGTCGAGGGGCGAACCGTACCGCTCGCGGGCCGTCGAGGGGCGAGAACACCACGTCGTCCGGTGGCGCACCCCAGTGAGCCTGACCACATCGGTCTAGTCATTTCGGGCCATGTCCTTTGGGTCGAAATGACCTGTCCCCCGGGGTGTCGTGGCCCTTTACTGAGAGGCAGGGACATGAGAGCGACGTCGGTGTCGGCCCCCAGGGGACGCAACGGGGCCCACCGGCGCACGCTCTCGCGACAAGGATGTGGGGACTCGTCATGTGGGTTGAAGACTGGACACCGCGCGCTGCCTGCCGGGCTGCGCAGCCGGATCAGCTGTTCGTGCGCGGAGCGGAGCAGAACAAGGCCAAGCAGGTCTGCCAGGGCTGCCCGGTGCGCACCGAGTGCCTCGCCGAGGCGCTCGACAACCAGATCGAGTGGGGCGTGTGGGGTGGGATGACCGAGCGCGAGCGTCGGGCGCTGCTGCGCCGCCGCCCGGCCGCGTCGTGGCGCTCGGTGCTCGAGAACGCGCGCACCCGCGGCGCGGTCGAGGCCGAGCCGGTCCGCGCTCGCTGACCAGCTGCTGACCTGCTGCTGAGCCCTTGCCGGGCGCGGTGGCGGGGCGACCCGCCACCGCTCAGCCGGTGGCGGGGGCGCTGCCCAGCAGGTCGCCGATGCGGCGCAGCCCGTCGAGGTCGTGCACGTCGCCGGCCAGTGCCGGCACGGTCGTGGTCGGCACGTCGGGGTGCGCGGCCGCGAAGCGCGCCCGCAGCCCGGCCTCGCGCTGCACCAGTCGCACCCGGTCGGCGTGCAGCCGCAGCAGCCCGGCCCCCAGCTCGTGGTCGCCACGGGTGCGCAGCCGCTGCGCCGCGGCCATCGCCTCGTCGGCGTCGAGGTCGTCGTACGCCGCCGGGCTGGCGCGGTTGACCACGAGCCCGGCCAGCGGCATCCGGTCACCGCGCAGCCGCTCCACGAAGTAGGCCGCCTCGCGCAGCGCGTCGGGCTCGGGGGCGGCGACCACCACGAACGCGGTGCCCTCGGCCTGCAGCAGGGCGTAGGTGCGCTGCGCCCGCTGCCGGAAGCCGCCGAAGACGGTGTCGAGCGCGGCCACGAAGGTCTGCAGGTCGGTGAGGACCTGTGCGCCCAGGATCTTGATCAGCGCCCCGGTCACCAGCCCCAGCCCCGCCGTGACCAGGCGCGCCGGACCGCGGGCCGGCGCCAGCATCAGCCGGATGAACCGCCCGTCGAGGAAGCTGGAGAGCCGCTCGGGCGCGTCGAGGAAGTCCAGCGCCGAGCGGGAGGGCGGGGTGTCCACGACGATCAGGTCGTAGGTGCCGTCGCGGCGCGCGGCGGCGTCGATCTGGCCCAGCTTCTCCATCGCCATGTACTCCTGGGTGCCGGCGAACGAGCTCGACAGGGCGATGTAGAAGGGGTTCTCCAGGATCTGGCGGGCCTTCTCGGGGGTGGCCTGGCTCTCCACCACCTCGTCGAAGGTGCGCTTCATGTCGAGCATCATCGCGTCGAGGCCGCCCGGGCCCTCGACGCCGGCCACCGGCCGGGGCGTGTTGTCGAGCTCCTCGATGCCCATCGACTGCGCGAGCCGGCGGGCCGGGTCGATGGTCAGCACCACCACGGAGCGGCCCCGCTCGGCGGCGCGCAGCGCCAGTGCCGCCGAGGTGGTGGTCTTGCCCACGCCGCCGGAGCCGGTGCAGACGATGATCCGCGTCGCCGGGTCGTCGATGAGGGCGTCGACGTCGAGGTCGGGCGCCGGCGACGGGTGGGCGGCGAGCGGTCCGACGCGCGGTCGGGAGCGGTCGCCGCGGCGGGTGCTGGTGCCCTGGGTCATCGGAGCCCCTGTTCGTCGAGGGTGGCGGCGAGGTCGTAGAGCCCTCCGAGGTCGACACCGCCGGCCAGCCGCGGCAGCTCGACGACGGGCACGTCGAAGTCGGCGACCAACCGGCGCTGCGCGTCCTCCAGGGCCCGCCGCTCGGCGTGGTCGCGGGCCTCGGCCACCAGCCCGTCGAGCAGGGCGTCGGTGACCTCGATGCCGGCAGACTCCAGGTCGGCGCCCAGCCGGCTCCGGTCGAGCCGGCCGGCGAGCGCGTCGGCCAGGTCGTCGGGCGCCACGTCCTGGGGGCGCACCTGGTTGACCACGACCGCCCCGACCGGCAGTCCCGCCTCGCGCAGCTGGGCGATCCCGTCGGCCGTCTCCTGCACCGGCATCTCCTCGAGCACCGTGACCAGGTGCACGGCGGTGCGCGGGGAGCGGAAGAGCGTCATCATCGTGTCGGACTGGGCCCGGATCGGGCCGACCTTGGCCAGCCCGGCGAGCTCGTCGCTGACGTTGAGGAACTGGGTGATCCGCCCGGTGGGCGGGGCGTCGAGCACCACGGCGTCGTACTGCACGGCGCCCTTGTTGCGGCTGTTGCGCTGCACGGCCTCGTAGACCTTGCCCGTGAGCAGGACGTCGCGCACGCCGGGGGCGATGGTGGTGGCGAACTCGATGACCCCGAAGCGGTCGAGGGCTCGCCCGGCCCGGCCGAGCTTGTAGTAGAGCGCCAGGTACTCCAGCAGCGCCGCCTCGGGGTCGATGTGCAGCGCGTGCACCGTGCCAGGCCTGCCCTGGGTGCTGCCGGCGCCGGGACCGGCCAGACCGGTGGCGATGCGGCGCTCGGCGTAGGGCAGCGGGTCGACGTCGAACATCCGGGCGATGCCCTGGCGGCCCTCGACCTCGCAGAGCAGCACCTGGCGGCCCTCGGCGGCCAGCGCCAGGGCCAGGGAGGCGGCGACGGTGGACTTGCCGGTACCGCCCTTGCCCGTCACCACGTGCAGCTGCACCTCGGACCAGTCGGTACGTCTCACGGCCCCGAGCCTAGTGCGCCCCCTCGCACCCCGCCGGGTGGTCGCGCACCACCCGCAGGTGTGACGAGAAGGGCGGACGGCCGGTAACGTAGTCGGTTGCTCCCGCGCCGACCTCGGGGTCCGGCAGGCCCCCCCAGGGCCCCGCGGTGGGTACGCCCGACCGAGCACGACCGACTCAGAGTGATCCCGACCGAGAGGCAGTCATGACGTCCAGCCCGCCCACAGACCGACCCGCTCATCCGGACGAGCCGGCACCCGACGCGCCCAACCGCGCCGAGGCGGCCACGCGACGCCGGTTCCCGATGGCCGCTCCCCGCGTCTTCATCCCCGCCGCCGTGATCCTGGTGGTCTTCTCCACGATCGCCGCGATCTTCCCCGACCGGATGGGCGAGCTGCTGCAGAAGGCCAACAGCACCGTCGTCATCGACCTCGGCTGGTGGTACGTGCTCGTGGTGACGTCGTTCGTCGCCTTCTCCTTCTGGATGGCGCTCTCGCCGATGGGCTCGATCGTCCTCGGCAAGGACGACGAGGACCCCGAGTTCGGGCTCAAGTCGTGGTTCGCGATGCTCTTCGCGGCCGGCATGGGCATCGGCCTGGTCTTCTGGGGCGTCGCCGAGCCGCTGAACCACCTGGCCACCCCGCCGCCGGGCACCGACGTCGCCGGCGGGCCCGACCAGGTCGCGCGCACCGCGATGGACACCACCTTCCTGCACTGGGGCCTGCACGCCTGGGCCATCTACGTGGTCGTGGGCCTCGCGATCGCCTACGCCGTGCACCGCAAGGGCCGCCCGATCTCGATCCGCTGGGCCCTCGAGCCGCTGCTCGGCAAGCGCATCCTCGGCTTCTGGGGTGACGTCGTCGACGTCGTCGCCATCGTCGGCACCCTCTTCGGTGTCGCCACCTCGCTCGGCTTCGGTGTCAAGCAGGTCGGCGCCGGCCTGAGCTTCCTCGGCGTCGTCGACGAGGCCAGCACCCCGCTGCTGGTCCTGCTGATCGCCATCATCACCGGCATCGCGCTGGTCTCCGTCGTGACCGGCGTCGACAAGGGCATCCGCTACCTGTCGAACATCAACATGGGCGTCGCCGCCGGCCTGCTGGCCGCCGTGCTGCTGCTGGGCCCGACGGTCTTCCTGCTCAGCGACTTCGTGACCCAGATCGGGTCCTACCTGCAGAACTTCCTCAAGCTCTCCTTCGACGTGCGCCCCTTCCAGGGCGAGGCCGGGCAGAGCTGGCTCTCGGGCTGGACCACCTACTACTGGGGCTGGTGGATGAGCTGGGCGCCGTTCGTCGGCGTCTTCATCGCGCGCATCTCGCGCGGTCGCACCGTGCGCGAGTTCGTGCTCGGCGTGCTGCTGGTGCCGACCATGGTCACCTTCCTGTGGTTCTCGGTGCTCGGTGGCACGGCCATCTGGACCGAGATGTTCGGTGGCGGCGGACTGATCGGCGAGGAGGGCGTGAGCACCGACCTGGCGCTCTTCCAGATGCTCGACACCCTGCCCCTGGGCACCCTGCTCAGCGTGGTCGCGATCTTCCTGATCGTGGTCTTCTTCGTGACCAGCTCCGACTCGGGCTCGTTCGTGGTCGACATGCTCGCCGAGGGCGGCGACCCGAACCCGCCGGTGTGGAGCCGTGCGTTCTGGGCCGGCATGGAGGGCGTCGTCGCCGCCGTGCTGCTGATGGCCGGCGCGGGCGGGCTCGCGGCGCTGCAGACCAGCGCCATCCTGGTCGCGGCACCCTTCAGCATCATCATGGTGCTGCTGATGATCGCCACCGCGAGGGCGCTGCTGGCCGAGAACCGGGTCATCCAGCGCAAGAAGCGCAAGTGGCTGGCCACGCAGATCGCCGACGAGGTGACCGAGGGCCTGCAGGACAGCGGCACCATCCCGGCGGTCGAGGACTCCTCGACCACCACGAAGCGCCGCCGCTGACCCCAGCACGACCCAGCACCACCCAGCACCACCAGACACGGCCCCCGGCCGCGCACCTCGCGCGGTCGGGGCCGTGTCGTCGTACGACGCCTCCTCGGGGGGCGGTGGGGGCGCTGTCGCGGCGAGTAGGGTGCGGCCCATGACGACGTGGGAATACCAGGTGGCGCCGATTCCGCTCCACAACGAGGCCCTGATGCTCAACAACTTCGGCCAGGACGGCTGGGAGCTGGTGACCATCCAGACCAACGCGCAGGGCGGCCTCGTGGCCTTCCTCAAGCGCCCGGCCCAGGGCTGAGGAGCGGGCTGTGAGCACTCCCGAGGAGCGCCTCGCCGAGCTCGGCCACTCGGTGCCCGAGGTGGCCGCCCCCGTGGCGGCGTACGTGCCGGCTGTCCGCTCGGGCGCGCACGTCTTCACCTCCGGGCAGCTGCCGATGCGCAGCGGCGAGCTGATGTGCACCGGCAAGGTCGGTGGCGAGGTCACCGCCGAGGAGGCCTACGAGTGCGCCGTGCAGTGCGCGCTCAACGCCATCGCGGCGGTGCGCGCCGAGATCGGCGAGCTCTCGCGGGTCGCGCGGATCGTGAAGGTCGTGTGCTTCGTGGCCTCCACCCCCGACTTCACCGGCCAGCCCGGGGTCGCCAACGGTGTCTCCGAGCTGCTCGGCAAGGTCTTCGGCGAGGCCGGGGTGCACGCCCGCTCGGCCGTCGGGGTGCCGGTGCTCCCGCTCGACTCGCCCGTCGAGGTCGAGCTGGTGGTCGAGGTGGCCGACGCCTGATGCGGATCCCGCTGCCGCCCGTGCCGCTGCCCGACAAGGTCGTGGCGCTCGCCGCGGAGTACGCCGACGGCACCCGCGAGCCGGTCGAGCCGCGCAACGCGGCCACCGTGATCGTGCTGCGTCGCGGTGAGACCGGGCCGGAGGCCTACTACCTGCGCCGCCAGGTCTCGATGGACTTCGCGGCCGGGATGGCGGTCTTCCCCGGCGGCGGCGTCGACCCGCGCGACTTCGACGCCCAGGTGGGCTGGGCCGGGCCCGACCCCGCGGCCTGGGCCGACCGGCTCGGCTGCGACGAGGAGACCGCTCGCGCGCTGGTCTGCGCGGCGGTGCGCGAGACCTTCGAGGAGTCGGGGGTGCTGCTGGCCGGGGTCTCCGACGGCGACGTGGTCGCCGACACCACCGGCGAGGACTGGGAGGCCGACCGGGTCGCCCTCGAGACGCGCGAGCTGGCGATGACCGACTTCCTCAACCGGCGCGGGCTGGTGCTGCGCACCGACCTCCTCGGCGTCTGGGACGCCTGGCTGACCCCGGTCTTCGAGCCGAAGCGCTACCGCACATGGTTCTTCGTCGCCGAGCTGCCCGCGGGGCAGGTGACCCGCGACGTCTCGAGCGAGTCGTCGTCGGTGACCTGGCTGCCGGCGCGGGTCGCGGCCGACCAGGCCGACGCCGGCGAGCTGGCGATGATGCCGCCGACCTACCTGACCTCGATGGAGGTCGGCACCTACGCCGACCCGGCCGCGGTGCTGGAAGCGGCCCGGGAGCGCTCGGTGCAGATGTTCACCCCGACGGTGGAGCCGCTGGGGGACGGCTGGACCCTGTCGATGCCCGACCGGCTGCGACCGCTGGTCGCCGAGCGCAGGCAGCCGTGAGCACGCCCGTCGTGGGGCCCTCCGGCTGGGCCGGCGGGTCGTTCGGCGAGCGGGCCCGCTGCGTGCTGGCGCCCAACGCCGACCACATGACCCTCGACGGCACCAACACCTGGGTGCTGCGCGAGCCGGGCGCGCGCCGCTCGGTCGTGGTCGACCCGGGTCCCTCGATCCTGGCCCACCTCGACGCGGTGGCCGAGGTGGCCGGCGAGGTCGCAGCGGTGCTGCTGACCCACCACCACCACGACCACTCCGAGGCCGCGAAGGAGTTCGCCGAGCGGATGGGCTGCGGCGTGAGGGCCCTCGACCCGCGTCACCAGCTGGGTTCCGAGGGGCTCGAGGACGGCGACGTCGTCGAGGTCGACGGGCTCGAGGTGCGCGTCGTGGGCACCCCCGGCCACACCGCCGACTCGCTGTCCTTCGTGCTGCCCGCCGAGCGCGCGGTGCTGACCGGCGACACCGTGCTGGGCCGGGGCACCACCGTGGTCGCGCACCCCGACGGCGAGCTCGGCGCCTACCTCGGCTCCCTGGGCCGCCTGCACGCGCTGGCCGAGGCCCAGGAGGTCGCCGCCATCTGGCCCGGCCACGGCCCGGTGATCGACGACGCGCTGGGCGCGATCGGCTACTACCAGGACCACCGCCGCGAGCGGCTCGAGCAGGTGCAGGCCGCGGTCGAGACGCTGCGCGCCGCCCCGCACCCCGAGGGCATCGCCGTCGACGAGCTGCCGCGGCGCGTCGTCGAGATCGTGTACGCCGACGTCGACCCGGTGCTGTGGGGCGCCGCCGAGCTGTCGGTGCGGGCCCAGCTGGCCTACCTGGCCGAGCGGCGCTGAGCGCGGCGGCGTACGAGCCAGGCGAGCCCGCCGGCCACGAGCAGACCCAGGCCGCCCAGGCCCACGGTGAGCACCCACCGCTCCTCGGACCAGGGCCAGTCGGGCGCGGGCCGGGACACGGTCGGCCGCTGCTCGGTGACCAGGTCGGTGGCCACGCTCAGCGGGCCGACGCCGCCGTCGAGCGCAGCGACGTCGCGCACCGGTCGGTCTCCGTCGACGGGGACCAGGCTGAGCCGGCCTTCGTCGCCGCTGGCCGGCGGGGTGCGCTGCACCAGGACTGCGTCGTCCACCCAGCCGAGCGGGCGCACCGACCACGAGCCGTCGCCCGGTCCCTCGCCCGATCGCGTCGACACCTCGTCACGGTCCAGGCGCACCGTGACCAGGTCGTAGCCCTCCTGGGCGCCCAGGGCCAGGCGGCTCCCGTCGGGGGCGAGCGAGGCGGCCTCGGTCGCCTCGAGGATGTCGATCGGGCGGCGCGCCGATCGGGCGCCGTCCGGGCGGTGCACCCGGACCTGCCCGCCCGTCAACACGGCGGTGGTGCCGTCGTCGTCGACGACGGTGCTGCCCCCGGCAGGGAGCCGCCGCCTGGTCCCGTCCGGCGCGACGGTCTCCGTCACCGCCTTGCTGCCGTTGAGGCCGGACGTGGTCCAGTACGACGTCTCGAAGCCGGACCAGGCGAGCCAGGAACCGGCGGGGGACCAGGACACCTGGGTGACGAGCACCCCGGCGCCGCCCTCCAGCGGCAGGTCCCGGGTCACCTCGCCGGTCGCGAGGTCGACCACCCGGATGCCCGAGGGCACGGCGGTGCCGTCGTCGGTGGCGGGCCATGCGTAGGCGTAGGCCAAGTGGTCGCCGTCGGGGGAGAGGGCCAGCGGCGGTGCGTCGCCGGGGAACCAGCTGATGGTCAGGCCGCTGGTCAGCAGGAAGTCGGGCAGGTCGAGCAGGTGGTACGTGCCGTCGGTGGCGTCGACGAGCACCGGCAGCCCGGCCCGGGTGACCCAGGCGGCGGCCACCGTCCCCGTGGCCAGATCGTCACTCACCACGTCGTCGGCCCACCGCTCCCGCTCCCCACCGGAGCCCAGGTAGGAGGGCACCTCGTGCAGGCGGTCGGGGAGGCCCAGCGACGACGACCCGTCCCCGGCGGGCTGCGGCAGCGAGCGGTCGGTGGCCCGGTCCACCAAGCCGGGGGTGACAGCGACGAGCGCGACGACACCGACGACCGCGGCCGCCCGCAGCGCCAGCGAGCGGTGGTGCCGCCGGCGTCCGCGCCGCCAGGTGTCGCGCGGCACCTCGGCGGGCGGCACGGTCTCGGCCGCCTGCTCGAGCAGGTCCTTCAGCTGCGGGTGGGTGCTCATGCGGGGTCCTCCACGAGGTCGGCCAGGTCGGGGGCGAGGACCCGCAGGCGCGCGAGCGCGTGGTGGGTGGTCGACTTGACCGTGCCGCGGCTGACCCCGAGGACGTCGGCCACCTGCGGCTCGGTCAGGTCCTCGAAGAAGCGCAGCACCAGCACGGTGCGCTGCCGGGTGGTCAGCCGCCGCAGCGCCTCGACCAGGCTCAGCCGCAGGTCGGGGTCGTGGGCGCCACTGCTCGCGGCCGGGGCGTCGTACGAGCCGAGGGCGTGCTCGCGCACCCCGCGACGGCGTCGCCAGATCGAGACCTGCTGGGTGTAGAGCGTGCGCCGCACGTAGGCCTCGGGGGAGGTCTCGATGCGGTGCCAGTGCTCGGCGGCCTTGAGTAGCGCGCTCTGGACGAGGTCCTCGGCCAGGTGCGCGTCGCCGGTCAGCAGGTACGCCGTGCGGGTCAGCGCCGGGGTGCGGGCACGCACGAACGCCTCGAAGGCGTCGTGCTGCTCCTCGCGCCGCTCGTGGCGTGACCCCATGGCTGTCTCCTCGTCCTCACCTGCTCAGACGCGGTGCAGGTCGGAAAAGGGGGCAGCCGTCGTGGACTTTTCTCGAGCAGGTGCGCTCAGCGGGCGCGGCGCGACATCCGCTCGAGGTCCATGATGACCACCGAGCGGGGCTCCAGGCGCAGCCAGCCGCGCGAGGCGAAGTCGGCCAGCGCCTTGTTGACCGTCTCGCGGGAGGCGCCGACGAGCTGGGCCAGCTCCTCCTGGGTGAGGTCGTGGTGCACGTGCACGCCGTCGTCGGCGGTGCGCCCGAAGCGGTCGGCGAGGTCGAGCAGCGCCTTGGCGACGCGGCCGGGCACGTCGGAGAAGACCAGGTCGGCCACGACGTCGTTGGCCTTGCGCAATCGCCCGGCGAGCTGGGTGAGCAGGCCGCGGGCCACGACCGGGCGGCCCTCGAGCCAGCGCAGGAGGTCCTCGTGGGACAGCGAGGCGAAGGAGGCGTCGGTGACGGCGGTGACGGTCGCCGAGCGCGGGCCGGGGTCGAAGAGCGACAGCTCGCCGAACATCTGGCCGGGGCCGAGGATGGCCAGCAGGTTCTCGCGGCCGTCGGAGGAGGTGCGGCCGAGCTTCACCTTGCCCTCGAGCACGATGTAGAGCTTGTCGCCGGAGTCGCCCTCGCGGAACAGGACGTCACCGCGGCGCAGCCGGCTCTCGGTCATGGACGTGCGCAGCGCGGAGGCCGCCTCGTCGTCCAGGGCGCTGAAGAGTGGTGCCTGACGCAGTACGTCGTTGTCCACCGGACCTCCTGTAGTGCGTGCGGGTGCTCGAGACTCGGCCGCGCAGGGCGCACGGATGTGGGCAATGCTATCCAGTGGACTTGGTCACAGGCACCATCGCCCCTGCCCGGCGCGGCGGCGCCCGCCGCGTCAGGGGTGTCGGTGCCGTCTCGTAGGCTGGCCCGGTGCCCGCCGCCGAGACCCCCACCGCCCTCGTGCGTCGTGCCCGCAAGACCCACCGGGTCCTCGCCGAGACCTACCCCGAGGCTCGCTGCGAGCTCGACTTCGACGACCCCTTCCAGCTGCTCGTCGTGACCGTGCTGTCCGCGCAGACCACCGACCGGCGGGTCAACGCGGTGCGGCCCACGCTCTTCGCGGCCTACCCCGACGCCCGCGCGATGGCCGCCGCCGACCGCGCCGTGCTCGAGGAGATCGTCGGCCCGCTCGGCTTCTTCCGGGCCAAGACCGAGTCGCTGCTCAAGCTCTCGGCCCACCTGGTCGAGCACCACGACGGGCAGGTCCCGCCCCGGCTGGTCGACCTGGTCGAGCTGCCCGGCGTCGGGCGCAAGACCGCCAACGTGGTGCTCGGCAACGCCTTCGACGTGCCCGGCATCACCGTCGACACCCACTTCGGCCGGCTGGCGCGCCGCCTGGGCTGGACCGACGAGACCGACCCGGTCAAGGTCGAGCACGCCGTGGGCGCGCTGTTCCCCAAGAAGGACTGGACGATGCTGAGCCACCGGCTGATCTGGCACGGTCGCCGGCGCTGCCACGCCCAGCGCCCCGCCTGCGGTGCCTGCCCGGTGGCGCGCTGGTGCCCGTCGTACGGCGAGGGGCCCACCGACCCCGAGACCGCGGCCGCGCTCGTCAAGACCGAGGCGCGCCGGTGACCCGACGCCGGATCGCCCCCGTCCTGGCGGCGGCGGCCCTCGTGCTCAGCGCCTGCTCGGGCGAGGACGGCTCGTTCGTCCCCGCGCCCGGCCCGGCGCAGATCGACGTCGACACCCCCTCCCTGCGCGAGGCCAAGGCCGAGGCCGGGATCGAGGACTGTCGTCCCGGTGACGGCGAGCCGGTCGAGGGCGGGCTGCCCGAGCTCGAGCTCGCGTGCTTCGGCGGAGGCCCGGCGGTCGACCTGTCGTCGCTGCGGGGGCCGCTGGTCCTCAACGCCTGGTTCGCCACCTGTGCGCCGTGCAAGCGCGAGCTGCCGGTGCTCCAGGACTTCTACGAGCAGCACGGTGACCGCGTCGACGTCCTGGGCGTCGACTTCGCCGACCCGATCACGGAGGGCGCCATGGAGCTGCTCGTCGACAGCGGCGTGACCTACCCCCAGGTCGCCGACACCGAGGGCGAGCTGGGTCTCGACCCGGTGGTGCGCGCCGTCGCGTTCCCCACCACCGTGCTGGTCGGGGCCGACGGCGAGGTCGAGGCGGTGCTGCCGATGGAGATCCGCAGCGTCGAGCAGCTCGAGGACCTGGTGGCCCAGCACCTGGGGGTCGAGCTGTGAGCGGACCCAGCGGCTCGTTGGCCCCGCTGCCCGCGTGGCTGCTGCCGGTGCAGGAGGGCGCCCGAGCGATCACCGCCGACCACCTGACCCGCTTCACCCCGCCGAGCGACGGCAGCGCCCGGCCCGGCGCGGTGCTGATGCTCTTCGCCGAGGGACCGCAGGGCCCCGAGCTGCTGCTGACCGAGCGCGCCCACGACATGCGCTCGCACCCCGGCCAGGTCTCCTTCCCCGGCGGCGGCGTCGACCCCGGCGAGAGCGCGGTGCAGGCGGCCCTGCGCGAGGCGGAGGAGGAGGTGGGCCTCGAGCCCGCCGAGGTCCGGGTCTTCGCGACCCTGCCCGACCTGTGGCTGCCGCCGAGCAACTTCGCGGTCACGCCGGTGCTCGGCTGGTGGGCCCACCCCACGGGCGTGCACATCGCGAGCAGCGCCGAGGTGCACGCCATCCACCACGTGCCGATCAGCGAGCTGCTCGACCCCGAGCACCGCGTCACCGTGCGCCACCCGCGCGGCTACCAGAGCCCGGGCTTCATGATCGGGCCCGACAACGACGTGATCCTGTGGGGTTTCACGGGCGGCATCATCGCCAAGCTCTTCGACTTCCTGGGCTGGACCCAGCCGTGGGACGAGACGCGGGTGCGCGACCTGCCGGCGCACATGCTGGCCGCCGACCCCCGCCCCACGCCGGGCCTCCTCGACATCGAGGACGAGCCCGACCGACCCCACGAGGACATCTGACGACATGAACCTGCTCGACTGGCTGCTGGTCCTCCTCGTCGTCGCCTACGCCCTGTCGGGCTACTGGCAGGGCTTCATCACCGGTGCCTTCGCCACCGCGGGCCTGCTGGCCGGCGGCCTCTTCGGCATCTGGCTCGCCCCGATCGCCCTGGGTGATGCCAACCCCTCGCTGCTGGTGACCCTCGGTGCGCTCTTCATCGTGATCCTGGCCGCCTCGCTGGGCCAGGCCACCCTGCAGTACGTCGGCGCCCGGCTGCGCTCGCGGATCACCTGGCAGCCGGTGCGCGCCCTCGACGCGGTGGGCGGCGCGGCTCTCAGCGCCGTCGCGGTGCTGCTGGTGGCCTGGGCGCTGGGCGTGGCCGTGTCGGGCTCGCGGATCGCGGGCGTGACCCCGATGGTGCGGGCCTCGACGGTGCTGGAGAAGGTCGACTCCGTCCTGCCGCAGTCGGCCGGCGGGCTGCTGCAGACCTTCAACACCGTGGTCGGCACCAGCTTCTTCCCGCGCTACCTCGAGCCCTTCGCCCCCGAGCGCATCGTCGAGGTCGGCCCCGGCTCGGAGAAGATGCTGCAGCGCCCTGCGGTGCAGCGCGCCGCCCCCAGCGTGCTGAAGATCCGGGGCGCCAACTCGTGCGGCAGCGGTGTCGAGGGCAGCGGGTTCGTCTACGCCCCCGACCGGCTGATGACCAACGCCCACGTCGTCGCCGGGGTCGACTCCCCGCAGGTGCAGACCGCCGACGGGCCGGTCGACGGCCAGGTCGTCTACTACAACCCCGACATCGACGTCGCGGTCGTCTCCTTCGACTCCGGCGGGCTCCCGGCGCTGGAGTTCGCCGACGCCGCACCCCGCGACGCCGTCGCGGTGCTGGGCTACCCCCTCGACGGCCCCTACGACGTGCGCGCCGCCCGCATCCGCGCCGAGCAGCGGCTGCGCTCGCCCAACATCTACGGCGACGGCACCGTGATCCGCGAGGTGTTCTCGCTGCGCGGGCTGGTGCGCCCGGGCAACTCCGGCGGGCCGATCGTCTCGACCTCGGGCGACGTCGTGGGAGTCATCTTCGCGGCCTCGGTCACCGACGGCGACACCGGCTACGCGCTGACCACCGACCAGGTGGAACAGGCCGCCGACCAGGGCCGGTCGGCCACCGGTGCGGTGTCGACCGGGGCGTGTGCTTAGCCCGCTGCTTGGCCCGGGTCAGGGCGGGTCGAGGCCCAGGTGAGGCTCAGGCGCTGTGCTTGCCCTTGAGCGCCGAGGGGATCTGCTTGCCCTGGGAGATGGCCTTCTCGGGCGCCCGCACCTGCTTGACCTTCTTCACGCCGACGAGCACGAGCAGCCCGGCGAGGGCGGCGTACGCGCCGAAGACGATCAGGAACGCCCAGTGCAGGGAGAGCCCCGAGCCGTTCCAGTGGATGAAGTAGGCGATCGCCACCGAGAGCATGATGACGGCCAGCACGCCGAGGAAGCCGGCCGCGGCGAAGAGCCCCGCGCCGATGCCGCCGGCCTTGACGCTCACCTTCAGCTCGGACTTGGCGAGCTGGATCTCCTTCGAGATCAGGGTGGAGATGTCGCGGCTGGCGTCGGTGACCAGACGCCCGATGGTGGGATCGGTGTCCTTGACCGGCTCGATGGCCATGCGGTTGCTCCCATGCGGTGAGTGCGGTGTCGGGCTCCGACCCTACAAGCCCGGCCCCCCACCCGCGCCGCCAGTGGGGGTGAGGCTCAGGCCGGCGGCGTCGCCGGGTCGTGGTCGCCGGTCTGGTAGACGTCGGGGATGTCGTCGTGGTCCTTGTCGACCTGCTCGGCCTCCCACAGCGACTTGTAGACGCGGTTGCGGGCGCGCAGCACGATCGAGGCGAGCAGCACGGCGAGCAGCGAGCCGACCAGGACGCCGACCTTGACGTGCTCGTCGCGCTCGGAGGAGCTGCCGAAGGCGAGCTCGCCGATCAGCAGCGAGACGGTGAAGCCGATGCCGGCCAGCAGCGAGAGCCCCACCACGTCGATCCACGACAGCTCGTCGTCGAGGTCGGCCTTGGTGAACTTCGCCAGCAGCCAGGTCGAGCCGGTGATGCCCACCGCCTTGCCGACGACCAGTCCGGTCACGATGCCGATGGCGACGGGGTCCTGCAGCGACTCGACGAGCCCGCTGAGGCCGCCCACGGTCACGCCGGCGGCGAAGAAGGCGAAGACCGGCACCGCGAAGCCGGCCGAGATCGGGCGCACGAGGTGCTCGAGGTGCTCGGCCAGGCCGGGCTTGTCGCTGTCCTCGTCGCGGCGCAGCACCGGGACGGTGAAGCCCAGCAGCACGCCGGCGACGGTGGCGTGCACACCGGACTCGTGCACCAGCACCCAGGCGATCAGGGCGAGCGGGATCAGCAGCATCCCGCGGAAGATGCGCTTCTGCACCAGCAGGGCGAAGAGCAGGATCGGCAGCAGGCCCAGGCCGAGGAAGGCCAGGTCGAGCTCCTCGGTGTAGAAGAGCGCGATGATCGTGATCGCCAGCAGGTCGTCGACGACGGCCAGGGTGAGCAGGAAGGTGCGCAGCCCTGCGGGCAGGTGGGTGCTGAGGACCGCCAGGATCGCCACCGCGAAGGCGATGTCGGTGGCCGTCGGGATCGCCCAGCCGCTGGGCCCGCCGTTGGCGGCGGTGACGTTCCAGGCCAGGTAGATCAGGGCGGGGGCGACCATGCCGCCGACGGCCGCGGCCATCGGCAGCGCCGCCCGCCGGGGGTCGCGCAGGTCGCCCGCGACGAACTCGCGCTTGAGCTCGAGGCCGACCACGAAGAAGAAGATCGCCAGCAGGCCGTCGGCGGCCCAGGTGCCGAGGCTCAGGTCGAGGTGCAGGCTGAACAGGCCGAGGTCGAGGGGCTCGGAGATCGGCTTGAAGTCGCGGATCGCCTCGTAGGTGCCCGACCAGGGGGTGTTGGCCCACACGATCGCGATGAGCGCGCCGGCGATCAGCAGCAGCCCGCCGGTGGTCTCGGCCCGCAGCACGCCCGCGATGCGCGAGTCCTCGAGGAAGCTGCCGCGCGAGAAGAGCCGCGACGAGCCGGAGGTGGAGGGCGGGGTGCTGCTGGAGTTCACGGGGGCTCCTCGGAGCGGTGGTCGGTCATGGACCAGGCCGTCGACAGGGGTCGACGGCCTCGTTGCCGACCAGACTTCCCGGCGCACCAGCCACTCATCGTAGCGGCGTACGAGCTCACCCCTCACCGCCGACCCGGCGCCAGTTCCTCGCGAGCCGGCGCCAGTTCCTCAGCATTCGAGGAAGTAGCGCCGGCTCGACAGGAAGTAGCGCCGGCTCGCGGGCAGGTGCTACTCGTCGCCCTTGTCGCTGGAGATGCCCGAGGAGATCAGGTCCATCACCGAGGAGTCGGCCAGCGTCGTGACGTCGCCGATCTCGCGGTGCTCCGCGACGTCGCGCAGCAGCCGGCGCATGATCTTGCCCGAGCGGGTCTTGGGCAGCTCGGCGACGATCATCACCTGGCGCGGCTTTGCGATCGGGCCGATCTCCTTGCGCACGTGGGCGCGCAGCTCCTCGACGATGTCCTCGCCGCCGTCACCCGCCTCGTCGCGCAGGATCACGAAGGCGCAGACGGCCTGGCCGGTGTCCTCGTCCTGGGCGCCGACGACCGCGGCCTCGGCGACCTTCGGGTGCGAGACCAGCGCCGACTCGATCTCGGTGGTCGAGAGGCGGTGGCCCGAGACGTTCATGACGTCGTCGACGCGGCCCAGCACCCACAGGTCGCCGTCGTCGTCGAGCTTGGCGCCGTCGCCGGCGAAGTAGTAGCCGAGCTTCTCGAAGCGCGACCAGTAGGTCTCCTTGAACCGCTCGTCGTCGCCCCAGATGGTGCGCAGCATCGCCGGCCAGGGCTTGGTCAGCACCAGGTAGCCGCCCGCGCCGTTGCCGACCGAGCGGCCCTCCTCGTCGACGACGTCGGCCCTGATGCCGGGGATCGGGATCATCGCCGAGCCGGGCTTGCCGTGGGTGACGCCGGGCAGCGGGCTGATCATGATCTGGCCGGTCTCGGTCTGCCACCAGGTGTCGACGACCGGGGTCCGGTCGCCGCCGATGACGTGGCGGTACCAGACGTAGGCCTCGGGGTTGATCGGCTCGCCGACCGAGCCCAGGACCCGCAGGCTCGACAGGTCGTGGCCGTCGGGGATCTCGCGACCCTGCTTCATGAAGGAGCGGATCGCGGTGGGGGCGGTGTAGAAGATCGAGACCTTCTTCTCCTCGATGATCCGCCACCAGCGGCCCTTCTCGGGCGAGTCGGGGGTGCCCTCGTAGAGCACCTGGGTCGCGCCGTTGGCCAGCGGCCCGTAGACGATGTAGGAGTGCCCGGTGACCCAGCCGATGTCGGCGGTGCACCAGTAGACGTCGTCGGGCTTGAGGTCGAAGACCGCCCAGTGCGTGTACGCCGCCCCTGTCAGGTAGCCGCCCGTCGTGTGCAGGATGCCCTTGGGCTTGCCGGTCGTGCCCGAGGTGTACATGACGTAGAGCGGGTGCTCGGCGTCGAAGGCCTCGGGGGTGTGCTCGGTGGAGGCCACGTCGACGCTCTCGTGCCACCACACGTCGACGGCGTCGTCCCAGCCGTCGGCGCCGAGGTCCTGCCCGGTGCGGCGCACCACGAGCACCTTCTCGACCGTGTGGCCGAGCTCGGCGGCCTTGGTGCGGGCCTCGTCGACGGCGGGCTTGAGCGCCGAGGCGCTGCCGCGGCGGTAGCCGCCGTCGGCGGTGACGACCACCTTGGCCTGGCAGTCCTCGAGGCGCGAGGCCAGGGCGTCGGAGGAGAAGCCGCCGAAGACCACGGTGTGCGGGGCGCCGATGCGGGCGCAGGCCAGCATCGCGACGACCGCCTCGGGGATCATCGGCATGTAGATCGCGACCCGGTCGCCGGTCTGCACGCCCAGGTCGACCAGGGCGTTGGCGGCCTGGCTGACCAGGTCCTTCAGCTCGGCGTAGGTGATGTCCCTGGTGTCGTCGACCGGCTCGCCGACGAAGTGGAAGGCCACCTTGTCGCCGCGCCCGGCCTCGACGTGCCGGTCCACGCAGTTGTACGCCGCGTTGAGGCGCCCGCCCTCGAACCACTTCGCGAACGGCGGGTCGTCCCAGTTGAGCACCCGCTCCCACGGGGTGGCCCAGTCGAGGCGCCCGGCCTGCTCGGCCCAGAACCCCTCCGGGTCGCGCTCCGCGGCGGCGTACGCCTCGGCGGTGACGTTCGCGTGGGCCGCCAGCTCGGCGGGCGGCTCGAAGCGGCGGTCCTCCTTGAGCAGGTTCGACAGGGTCTCGTCGCTCACGTCTCTTCGTCTCCTCGATCGTCGGCGTGCGGTGCGGCCGTCGTCACACTAGGACGCCGGCGGCCGGCGTGGGAACGCCCCCGAGGGCGAACGCCGCAGCGCCGGCGGGACGGGGGGGGGGGGGGGGGGGGGGCCCCCCCCCCCCCCGGGGGGGGGGGGGCGGGGGGGGGCCCCCCCCCGGGGGGGCGGGGGGGGGGGGGGGGGGGGGGGGGGGGGGGGGGGGCGCCCCCCCCCCCCCGACCGTGGGTGCTGCTCAGAGCTCGATCTCGCCCGCCTGGTGCTGGGCGACGAGCTTGGTCTTGCCGGGGTAGCGGATCTCCTCGACCAGCTCCTGCATGATCGGCGAGGGCTTCGTGGTGAACTGCGAGACCACGATGGTGACGGTGAAGTTGATCAGCATGCCGACGGTGCCGAACCCGGTCTCGGGGATGCCGAACAGGCCGTCGGAGTTCCCGTAGATGTCGATGGTCCAGATCATGTAGGCCAACGTCACCGTGAGTCCGGTGACCATGCCCGCCACGGCGCCCTTCGCGGTGCAGTTCTTCCAGAAGATGCCGAGCACCAGGATCGGGAAGAAGCTGGCCGCGGCGAGGCCGAAGGCGAGCGCGACCACCTGGGCCACGAAGCCGGGTGGGTTGATGCCGAAGTAGCCGGCCACGACGATCGCGCCGGCCATGGCGATGCGCCCGACCATCAGCTGCTTGGCCTCGGTGGCCGCCGGGTTGATCTTCTTGTAGTAGACGTCGTTGGCCACCGCCGAGGAGATCACCAGCAGCAGGCCCGAGGCCGTCGAGAGCGCCGCGGCGAGGGCACCGGCGGCGACCAGGCCGACGATCGGCGCGGGCAGGCCGCCGATCTCGGGGCTGGCCAGCACGATGATGTCGTTGTTGATGACGGTCTCGGTGGCGAAGTCGATGACGCCGTTGCCGTTGGCGTCGGTCGCCGAGACCAGCCCGACCTCCGACCAGGTGCTGAACCAGCCCGGCTCCGAGCCGATCGCGGTGCCGTCGAGGTCCTGCAGGATCTGCAGCTTGGTGAAGGCGGCCACCGACGGTGCGGTCGTGTAGAGCAGCGCGATGAAGAAGATCGCCCACAGGGCGCTGTAGCGGGCCGCGCGCACGCTCTTGGCGGTGTAGAACCGCACGATCACGTGCGGCAGCCCGGCGGTGCCGAACATCAGCGCCGCGGTGATCAGCACCATGTTGGGCATCGAGGTCTGCGTGAACGCCTCGGTGTACGCCGCCAGGCCCAGGTCCTGCTGCAGTCCGTCGAGCTCGGCCAGGATGTCGCCGAAGCCGATCTGCGGGACCGGGATGCCGGTGACCTTCGCGGAGACCGCGAACGCCGGGATCATGTAGGCCACGATCAGCACGGAGTACTGCGCGACCTGGGTCCAGGTGATGCCCTTCATGCCGCCGAGGACGGCGTAGAAGAAGACCACCGTCATGCCGATGACGACACCGGTGGTGGTGCCGACGCCGAGGAACCGGGTGAAGACCAGGCCCGCGCCGGCCATCTGGCCCGCGACGTAGACGAACGAGACGACGATCGCGGCGATGACCGCGACGAGCCGGGCGGTCTCGGAGTACCGGTCGCCGACGAAGTCGGGCAGCGTGTACTTGCCGAACTTGCGCAGGTACGGCGCCAGCAGCAGCGCCAGCAGCACGTAGCCGCCGGTCCAGCCGAGCAGGAAGACGCTGCCGGCGTAGCCGTTGTAGGCGAAGGCCACGATGCCGGCCAGGGAGATGAACGACGCGGCGCTCATCCAGTCGGCCGCGATCGCGGCGCCGTTGGCCACGGCGGGGATGCCGCCGCCGGCGACGTAGAAGCCCGAGGTGGTGCTGACCCGGCTGGCGTAGGCGATGTAGATGTAGACGCTGAAGGTGATGACCGTGAAGATCAGGGTCCAGAGCTGGATGTCGCTCACGAGTGGTGCACCTCCTGCTCGTACTCCTCCACGCCGAACTCCGCGTCGAGCTTGTCCATGCGCCACACGTAGACCGCGATGATCGCGACGAACGTGATGATCGCGCCCTGCTGGGAGAACCAGAAGCCGAGCGGGAACCCGGCGACCACGATCTCGTTGAGCGGCTCCACGAACAGGATCCCGGCGCCGAACGACACCAGGGCCCAGATCGTCAGCAGCACGGCCATCAGCCGCACGTTGCGGCGCCAGTACTCCCGGCGCTGTGCGTCATCCATCGCTTCCTCCTCGTCTCGACGGCGCGTGAGGTGGACCACACGTCAGGTCGTCGGAACGGGATGCAATCGCCGTCGCGGGGGTCGTCGCAAGAGCAAAGAGTGACTGCGGTCACACTTTGCGACGAGCGGGACGACGGCTGCGACGAGCGGCGGCCGAGCGGTGCCGGGACCCCCGTCGAGCGGCTGGTGAGGGTCGGGGTGGACCGCTCGTCGCGTCGCGGTGACCGTTCGCCGCGCGGCGTACGACGCTCGGCCGGCGCGCGCGGTGCACCCCTGCCGTGACGTGGGTCACCCGTCGTAGCCTCCCGACATGGCCACCACCAGCAGCCCTGCCACCACGACTCCCGCCGGCCGCACGCGCACGCGGGGGCGTCGGGGCGGCGAGCCGGGGCGCCGCAGCCTGCTGGGAGCCAGCTTCCTGGTGCTCTTCGGTTCGTTCATGCCCTGGGTCGACACCCCGATCGGCACCGTGCTCGGCGGGCAGGGCGCCGGACTGTGGACGTTCTACGCGTGCATGCTCGGCTTCGCCGGGGTGATGGTGCCGATGCGCGCGCTCGCGGTGGCGCAGGCGGCGCTGCTCGGCGTGGTGGCGCTCGCGCTGCCGCTGTGGCAGGTCGGGCACCTGCTGAGCCTGGTCGGCACCGCCGGCTGGATGCCCGGTCCGGGCCTGGTGCTGGTGCTCGGCGGCGGGGTGCTGGCCTGCGTGAGCGCGGTGCGGCTGCACCGCGGCCCGGTCAGCGCCTGAGCGCTCGGCGCCTGAAGGTCAGCGAGCGGTGCGGGGCGGGAGCCGGTGCAGGGTGACGTCGTGCAGCCCGCCGTCGGCGGCGAGCGCCGTCAGGTAGGTGCAGTGCGGCTGGCGGCGCCGGTCGGTGGGTGAACCCGGGTTGAGCAGCCGCAGGCCCCCGGGGGTCGTGGTGTCCCACGGGATGTGGCTGTGGCCGAAGACCAGCACGTCGAGGTGCGGGTAGTCCGCGTCGCAGCGCCTCTCGCGGCCCTGCTTGTCGCCGGTCTCGTGCACCACGCCCAGCCGCAGCCCCTCGACCTCGGCCTCGGCCACCAGCGGCAGCCGCTCGCGCAGCACCCCGTGGTCGTTGTTGCCGTGCACCGCGACCAGCCGTCGGCTGCGCTGCTCGAGCTCGTCGAGCAGCGCCACGTCGACCCAGTCACCGGCGTGCACCACGACGTCGGCCTCCTCGACCGCCGCCCACACCTCGTCGGGCAGCGCCTTGGCGCGCTTGGGAAGGTGGGTGTCGGCGATGATCAACAGACGGGTCGGCACCGGGCCAGTGTGCCGACCGGGCGGCGGGGTGAGGTCGTGAGGGGCGTGAGGCCGTGAGCGGAAGTTGACGGGAGCGACGCGGCGGGCGCACGCGGGGTGAAACCTGCGCTCGGGAGGCTGGCGCAGACATCCGCCCGTGCTCCCCCGAGGAGAACCGCCATGACCACCTTGCAGCCCGCACCCGGCGCCGCAGCACCGGCAGCCAGCCCGCCCTCCGCCCCGCCTCGTCGTCGTACCCGGCGCTGGATCGACGACTGGCGGCCCGAGGAGCCCGACTTCTGGGAGGGTGGCGGCAAGCAGGTGGCGCGCCGCAACCTGGCCTGGTCGATCTTCGCCGAGCACCTGGGCTTCTCGGTGTGGCTCATCTGGAGCGTCTCGGCAGCGATGCTGGGCAGCCGCTTCGGCTACAGCCCCCAGCAGCTGTTCTTCCTGGTCGCGGCCCCCAACCTGGTGGGTGCGCTGATCCGGGTGCCGTACACGTTCGCGGTGCCGCGCTTCGGCGGCCGCAACTGGACGGTGGCCAGCGCACTGCTGCTCCTGGTGCCCACGCTCCTCTTCGTGGTCGCGGTGCAGCGCACGGGCACGCCGTACTGGGTGATGGTGCTGATCGCTGCCACCGCCGGCCTCGGCGGTGGCAACTTCGCCTCGTCGATGGCCAACATCAACGCCTTCTACCCCTCCGCCAAGAAGGGCGCGGCGCTGGGCCTCAACGCTGCCGGCGGCAACATCGGCGTCGCGGTGATCCAGTTCTTCCTGCCCGTCATCGTGGGTGCGGCCGGGGTCTTCGGGCTGGTCAAGGCCGCGGAGGGCGGGATCCACCTCGAGCGGGCCGGCTGGGTGTACGTCGCCCTGGCCCTGGTCGCCGCGCTGGGCGCCTACCTCTACATGGACAACCTCGGCACCGCCACCGGCTCGAGCAGGGAGAGCGCCGCGGTGCTGCGCCGCCCCCAGACGTGGGTGATGAGCTTCCTCTACATCGGCACCTTCGGCTCCTTCATCGGCTACTCGGCGGCGATGCCGCTGCTGATCAAGGTCAACTTCTCGGTCGTCGACCCGGCCAGCGGTGCGGTCACCGGTGGCATCAACTTCGTCTTCTACGCCTTCCTCGGCGCCCTGGTCGGCTCCTTCACCCGGCCCTTCGGCGGCTGGCTGGCCGACCGGTTCGGCGGCGCCCGGGTGACGCTGGCGGCCTTCGTGGCGATGATCGTCTCGACCTGCGCGGTGCTGTGGACGCTGGGCCAGGTGGTGGCCAACCCCGGTGGCGACCTCACCGTGGCCGACGCGAACTCCTCGTGGTTCCCGCTGTTCCTGGCCTTCTTCCTGTGCGTCTTCGCCGCCACCGGGGTCGGCAACGGCTCGGCGTACCGGATGATCCCGACGATCTGGCGCTTCCAGCACAGCGCCGGCACCGTCGAGGGCACGCCGGAGCACCGCGGTGCGCTGCTGCGGGCCACCAAGGAGTCGTCCGCGGCCGTGGGGATCATCGGGGCCGCCGGCGCCGTCGGTGGCTTCCTGATCCCGATGATGTTCGGCGCCCCGTGGATCACAGATCCGCTGGCGGCGGTCAAGACGGCCTTCGTCCTCTTCATCTCCTACTACGTGCTCTGCGCGCTGGTGACCTGGGCGACCTACATCCGCCGCACCGCGCCGCTGGCGCAGGCCCGGGCCTGATGGCCGGCGCGGCGACCCCGCAGGAGACCCGGACGCACTGCCCTTACTGCTCCCTCCAGTGCGGCATGACCCTGACCGGCTCGGGCCGTGGTGGCCGGGATCTCGAGGTGCAGCCCTGGGCGGAGTTCCCGGTCAACGAGGGGGCGCTGTGCCGCAAGGGCTGGACGGCCGGTGGCCTTCGCGGCAGTCGCGATCGGCTGACCACGCCGCTGCTGCGCGACCGCGGCACCGGCGAGCTGCGGGCGGCGTCCTGGGACGAGGCGCTCGACCTGGTCGCCGAGCGGCTGACCGGCCTGCGTGAGCAGCACGGCCCCGACTCGATCGGGGTCTTCGGCGGCGGCGGGCTGACCAACGAGAAGGCCTACCAGCTCGGCAAGCTCGCCCGGGTCGCGATCGGTACCAGCCAGATCGACTACAACGGGCGGTGGTGCATGAGCTCGGCCGCCTCGGCCGCCACCCGCACGTTCGGCATCGACCGGGGACTGCCCTTCCCGCTCGCCGACGTCGAGGAGGCCGACGTCGTGGTCCTGGTCGGCTCCAACCTCGCCGAGACCATGCCGCCCGCGGCGCGCCACCTCGACCGGCTGCGTGAGCGGGGCGGCCGCGTCGTGGTGGTCGACCCGCGCCGCACCCCCACCGCGGCGCACGCCGACGTGCTGGTGCAGCCGGTGCCGGGGGGTGACCTGGCGCTGGCCCTGGGGGTGCTGCACCTGCTCCTCGCGGGCGGCCACGTCGACACGGCCTACGTCGAGGAGCGAACGCGGGGCTGGGACGTCGTCGCCGACTCGGTCGCGGGCTGGTGGCCCGAGCGGGTCGAGCGGGTCAGCGGGGTGGCAGTCGCCGAGCAGCAGGCGCTCGTCGGGCTGCTCGCCGGGGCGGGCCGGGTCGTGGTGCTCACCGCCCGCGGCGCCGAGCAGCACGCCCAGGGCTCCGACACGGTGCTGGCCTGGATCAACGTCGCGCTGGCGCTCGGGATGCCCGGTCGGCCCCATGCCGGCTACGGGTGCTTGACCGGCCAGGGCAACGGCCAGGGCGGGCGCGAGCACGGCCAGAAGGCCGACCAGCTGCCCGGCTACCGGATGATCGACGACCCCGGAGCCCGGGCCCACGTGGCCCGGGTGTGGGGCGTCGACCCCGACTCGCTGCCCGGCCGCGGCCGCTCGGCCTACGAGATGCTCGACGCACTCGGCAGCACGACCGGCCCCCGCGCCCTGCTGGTGATGGGCTCCAACATCGTGGTCTCGGCGCCCCGGGCCACGCACGTGGCCGAGCGGCTCGCCGCGCTCGACCTGCTGGTCGTCTGCGACCTGGTGCTCTCGGAGACCGCGGCCCTGGCCGACGTGGTGCTGCCGGTGACCCAGTGGGCCGAGGAGACCGGCACCATGACCAACCTCGAGGGCCGGGTCGTGCTGCGCCGCCAGGCGGTGCCGGCGCCCGAGGGGGTGCGCTCCGACCTCGACGTGATGGCCGGGCTGGCGCGACGGCTGGGCTCCCCGGTCGACTTCGCGACCGACCCCGAGGAGGTCTTCGACGAGCTGGGGCGCGCCTCGGCGGGCGGGGTCGCCGACTACAGCGGCATCACCTACGCCCGCATCGAGGCCGAGCACGGCGTCTTCTGGCCGTGCCCGGTGACCGGGGACGGACAGCCGGTCCACCCGGGCACCCCCCGCCTGTTCGCCGAGCGCTTCGCCACTCCCGACGGCCGGGCGCACTTCCACGCCGTCGACCACCGCGGGCCGGCCGAGGCGCCGGACGCGGACTACCCGCTGCACCTGACCACCGGGAGGGTGCTGGCGCAGTACCAGTCCGGGGCGCAGACCAGGCGGATCGCTGCGCTGCCCGACCCCGGCCCGTTCGTCGAGATGCACCCGCAGCTCGCCGCCCGGCTGGGTGTCGCCGACCGGATGCTCGTCGAGGTCGGGACCCGGCGCGGCACCCTGCGTGCCCCTGCGCGCGTGGTCGACACGATCCGCCCCGACACCGTGTTCGTGCCGTTCCACTGGCTCGGCGTCAACCGGCTGACCAACGACGCCCTCGACCCGGCCAGCCGGATGCCGGAGTTCAAGGTCTGTGCGGCCCGCGTGGCGGCGGCGTGAGCCGCGAGCGCCTCGTGGTGGTGGGCCACGGGATGGCCGCGACCCGGCTGGTCGAGCAGCTGGTCGCCGGTGGGTACGCCGGGCACGTCACGGTGCTGGGCGACGAGGCGGTGCCGGCGTACAACCGCATCCTGCTCTCGGCGGTGCTCGAGGGCACCCACGTCGACAGCGCGATCACGCTGCGCCGGCCCGAGTGGTACGCCGAGCGCGGCATCGACCTGCGCCTGGGCAGCAGGGTGCTGGCGATCGACCGCGGGCACCGCGACGTGATGCTCGTGGACGGCACCGTCGTGCCCTTCGACCGCCTGGTGCTGGCCACCGGCTCACTGCCCACGCTGCCGCCCGTGCGGGGGCTGGTCACCGCCGAGGGCCGGCTGCACCCCGCGGTGCACGCCTTCCGCTCGCTGGCAGACTGCCGACGACTGCTCGACGCCGTGCCCGACGCCCGGCGCGCCGTCGTCGTG
Organism: Nocardioides cremeus; assembly: GCF_030518195.1. Classification (GTDB taxonomy): domain Bacteria; phylum Actinomycetota; class Actinomycetes; order Propionibacteriales; family Nocardioidaceae; genus Nocardioides; species Nocardioides cremeus. Next base: position 58,095 of record NZ_JAULSC010000004.1, on the reverse strand, counting down.
GGCGGCGGGCTGCTGGGGCTGCAGGTCGCTCGCGCGCTGTCGGTGCGCGGGGTGGCCACCGAGGTCGTGGAGGGCGCCGAGCACCTGCTGTCACGGCAGGTGGGTGCGGGCGCCGGGGCGGTGCTGGCACGCAGCCTGCGCCGGCTCGGCACCACGGTCTACACCGGCGCCCGCGCGGTGCGGTTGGTCGAGCCGACCTCGGGCGAGGGGGTCACCGGGGTGCGCCTCGACAACGGCGCCGTGCTCGACACCGACCTCGTCGTCCTCACTGCGGGAGGACGCCCGGCGACGTCGCTGGCCCGCGCGGCCGGCCTGGCGGTGCGCCGTGGGGTCGTGGTCGACGACCACCTGACCTCGCCGACCGACCCGACCGTGCACGCGATCGGCGACTGCGCCGAGCACCGCGGGGTCACCACCGGGTTCGTGCCCCCGGCCTGGGACCAGGCAGGGGTGCTGGCCCGGCGCCTCTGCGGCCACGACGTCGAGCACACCGGCTCACGGGGGGTCGCCCGGCTGCGCGCCACGGGTCTCGACGTGGCGGTGCTCGGCGACCCGGTCGGCGCCGAGGGCGAGGTCGTCGAGGTGACCAACCCCGTGGTGGGCAAGCACTCTCGGCTGGTGGTGCGCGACGGCGTCGTGGTGGCCGCCGCGCTGGTCGGCGACCTGTCGCGTGTCGGCCTGATCACCCAGCACTACGACCGCGGCACCGTGCTCGGCCCGCACGAGCCCGGCCAGCTGCTGCTGCCGGAGCAGGGCGCCGCGGCGCCGACGGCCGACGCACTGCCGGACGACGTGGAGGTCTGCGCCTGCGCCGGTGTGAGCGCCGGGCGGCTGCGGGCGTGCGCCGACCTCCAGCAGGCGCGCGAGCAGACCCGGGCCACCACCGGCTGCGGGTCGTGCGCCGCGACCTGCGCGCAGCTGGTCGGCACCGCCGCGGCCGACCCGACCTGTGAGGTCGTGCGGACAAAGTGACACGACGTCATCGACGAGGTCATCGCGGGGCAACTTCGCCGGTCCAGCCTGGTCAGGCAGTCCCCGCACCACCCGAGCCCCGCCCCGGGCACCGCACCCGTGAGGGAGAACCGATGACGAGCACCACCCCCCGCCCCCGCCTGGTCGTGGTCGGCCACGGCATGGTCGGCCACCGCCTCGTGCAGGCCGCCGTCGAGCGCGGGCTGACCGCCACCCACGACGTCGTCGTGGTCGGCCAGGAGCCGCGACCGGCCTACGACCGCGTGGCGCTGACGTCGTACTTCGCCGCGAGCGGGCCCGAGGAGCTCTCCCTGCTGCCCTCCGGCTCGTACGACGACCCCGCGGTCGAGCTGCTGCTCGGCACCGAGGTCACCGCGCTCGACCGGGCTGAGCGCACGGTCTCGCTCCGCGACGGCCGGGTGCTGGGCTACGACCAGCTGGTGCTGGCCACGGGCGCGGCGCCCTTCGTGCCGCCCGTGCCTGGCCACGACCTCGACGGCTGCTTCGTCTACCGCACCATCGAGGACCTCGACGCGATTCGGGCGGCGGCCGGCCCGGCCACGGCCGGGGTCGTGGTGGGCGGCGGCCTGCTGGGCCTCGAGGCCGCCAACGCGCTCGTGCAGCTCGGGCTCGAGACCCACGTCGTGGAGATGGCGCCCCGGCTGATGCCGGTGCAGCTCGACGAGGCGGCCGGCGCCACGCTGGTGCGCCACGTCGAGGGCCTCGGCGTGCGGGTGCACACCGGTGTGGCCACCGAGTCGGTGAGCGGCACCGACCGCGTCGACGGGCTCGCCCTGGCCGGCGGGGCACGGGTCGAGGCCCAGGTGGTGGTCTTCTCGGCCGGCATCCGCCCGCGCGACGCGCTGGCCCGCGCGGCCGGGCTCGAGGTCGCCGAGCGGGGCGGGGTGCTGGTCGACGAGCAGTGCCGCAGCAGCGACGAGCGGATCTGGGCGGTCGGCGAGTGCGCCGCCCCTGGGGGTCGGATGTACGGACTGGTCGCGCCCGGCTACGACATGGCCGAGGTGGTCGTCGACGCCCTGCTCGGCGGCGCCGGCCGCTTCGTGGGCGCCGACATGTCGACGAAGCTTAAGCTGCTCGGGGTCGACGTGGCCTCGTTCGGCGACGCGTTCGCCACCACCGACGGCGCCCTCGAGCTGGTCTTCTCCGACGCGGTCGCCGGGCTCTACAAGAAGCTCGTGGTCAGCGACGACGGGCGGCGCCTGCTCGGCGGGATCCTGGTCGGCGACGCGTCGGCGTACGGCGTGCTGCGACCGATGGTGGCCAGCGGCATCGACCTGCCCGACAACCCCGAGGAGCTGATCCTGCCGCCCAGCCGTGGTGGTGCCACGACCGGAGTGGCGTCGTTGCCGCCCGAGGCCCAGGTCTGCTCCTGCAACAACGTCACCAAGGCGACCCTCCTCGAGCGGCTCGACGTGGCCCACCCCGGCCCCGACGGAGCCGAGCACCACTGTGGGGACGTGGCCGCGCTCAAGGCCTGCACCGGGGCGGGCAGCACCTGCGGCTCGTGCGTGGGCACCGTCAAGGCGATCGTCGAGGACCACTTCGCCGCCCAGGGCCGCGAGGTCAGCCGGGCCTTGTGCGAGCACTTCGCGCTCTCGCGCGCCGAGCTCTTCGACGTGGTCGCGATCCACGGCTACCGCAGCTTCGACGAGGTGGTGACGGCCCACGGCACCGGCCGCGGCTGCGACGTGTGCAAGCCGACCGTCGCCTCCGTGCTGGCCAGCCTGGTCAACGAGCACGTGCTGGGCGAGCAGCGCGCGGTGCTCCAGGACACCAACGACGCGTTCCTGGCCAACATCCAGCGCAACGGCAGCTACTCGGTGGTGCCGCGCATCCCGGGCGGTGAGATCACCCCCGACAAGCTCATCGTGATCGGCGAGGTCGCCCGCGACCACGGGCTCTACACCAAGATCACCGGCGGCCAGCGCATCGACCTCTTCGGGGCCCGGGTCGAGGAGCTCCCGGTGATCTGGCGCCGCCTCGTCGACGCCGGCTTCGAGTCCGGGCACGCCTACGGCAAGTCGCTGCGCACGGTGAAGTCGTGCGTGGGGTCGACGTGGTGCCGCTTCGGGGTGCAGGACTCGGTGCAGATGGCCATCGACCTCGAGCTGCGCTACCGGGGGCTGCGCTCGCCGCACAAGCTCAAGGGCGGGGTCTCGGGGTGTGCACGTGAGTGCGCGGAGGCGCGGTCGAAGGACTTCGGCGTGATCGCCACCGAGAAGGGCTGGAACCTCTACGTCGGAGGCAACGGCGGGGCCACCCCGGCGCACGCCAGGCTGCTCGCCGGTGACCTCGACGACGAGACGCTCGTGCGCTACCTCGACCGCTACCTCATGTACTACGTCCGCACCGCCGACCGGCTGCAGCGCACGGCGCCGTGGCTCGACTCCCTCGAGGGCGGGCTCGACCGGCTCCGCGAGGTGGTCGTCGACGACGTGCTCGGCCTGGGCAGCGAGCTCGAGGCCGCCATGGCGCGCCACGTCGCGACGTACGTCGACGAGTGGTCGGCGGTGCTCGACGACCCCGACAAGCTGGCCCGCTTCGTCTCCTTCGTCAACGCACCCGAGACCCCCGACCCGGCCGTCTCGTTCGGCACGGCGCGCGACCAGATCGTGCCGGCCGGACCGGTCGACCTGGGGGCCACCATCGCGATGGGGGCGCCGGCATGAGCGCCACGGCGCCGGACGAGGTGCGGGTTCCCGACGACGTGACGTGGGTGCCCGTGTGCGCCCTGGGCGCGCTGGCCCGCGAAGCCGGTGTGCCCGCCCTGGTGCGTGGTGAGGCCGTCGCGGTCTTCCGCACCCACGACGACCAGGTGCACGCGCTGTCCAACATCGACCCCGTCACCGGGGCGTCGGTGCTCTCGCGTGGGATCATCGGGACACGCGGCGACGAGGTGTTCGTGGCCTCGCCGCTGCACAAGGAGCACTACGCGCTGCGCGACGGCCGGTGCCTCGACGACCCGACCCTGCGGGTCGCCGCCTACGACACCCGAGTCGTCGACGGAGAGGTGCAGGTCGGCGGGCGGCGCCCCGAGTGCCCGCAGTGACCTCCGGGAGGGCCCTGGCGCCAGGTGCCGGACCGGACGCCGAGGAGAGGGCCGAGGAGATGGACGAGTCCGGGGGCGGCAGCCTCGACGGGTTCCGCGTCGGGGTCACGGCCTCGCGCAAGGTCGAGGAGCAGGTCGCGCTCATCGAGCGGCGCGGCGCCGAGGTCGTGTGGGCGCCGGCGCTGTCGACCGACCCCACCCGTGTGGACGACGCGGCGCTCCGACGGGCGACCGAGGCCGTCGTCGCCCAGCCGCCCGACCTGTTCCTGGCCACCACCGGGGTCGGGATGCGCGCCTGGCTCGCCGCTGCCGAGGGCTGGGGGCTGCGCGAGGGCCTCGTCGAGGCGCTGCGCCCGGCCGAGATCCTGGCCCGCGGCCCGAAGAGCGTCGGTGCCCTGCGCGGCGCAGGCCTGCGCGAGCTGTGGTCGCCGGAGTCGGAGCTCTTCGAGGACGTGCTCAACCACCTGCGCGGGCGCGACCTCGCCGGCCGGCGGATCGTGGTGCAGGAGCACGGCCAGTCGCTCTCGATGGTGGCCCACGCCCTGCGCCGCCAGGGGGCCGTCGTCGACGTGGTGACCGTCTACCGCGTCGTGGGCGCCGACGACCCGACACCGATGTTCCGCCTGGTCGACCAGATCGCCGACGGCCAGGTGCACGCCGTCACCTTCACCGCCGCTCCGGCGGTCTCCGCCCTGCTCGACGCCGCCGCCTCGGTGGGCCGGCGCGACGACGTGGTCAGCGCCTTCCAGGCCGACGTGCTGGCTGTGTGCGTCGGCCCGGTCACCGCCGCGGCCTTCGAGCTGTGGGGCGTGCCCACCGTCTACCCCGACCGCTCCCGGCTGGTGGCGATGGTCAAGCTGCTGGCCACCGAGCTGCCCTCGCGACGTTCCGGTCTGGCCGTCGAGCTGGTCGGCGGCCACCAGCTGCTGCTGCACGGCGACAGCGTGCTGCTCGACGGTGCGGAGGTGAAGCTCTCGCCCGCCCCCGCCTCGGTCCTCCAGGCCCTGGTCGCCAACCCCGGCAACGTGGTCTCACGGCGCGCCCTGCTGGCGATGCTCCCCAGCGGCACCGCCGGCTCCGAGCACGCCGTCGAGATGGCGGTCGCCCGCCTGCGAGCCGCCCTCGGTACTCGCGCCGTCCAGACCGTCGTCAAGCGCGGCTACCGGCTCGCGGTCGAGCCGTGAGCGGGTCGCCGCTGCTGGTCACGGTCGCGCACGGCACCCGGCGCGCCGGCGGAAACGAGACCGCCCGGCGCCTGACCGCCGCGGCGGCCGAGCGGCTCGGCGTGCCCGCGACGGCGGCGTACGTCGAGCTGAGCGAGCCGCTGCTCGGTGACGTCGTAGCCGGGTTGGCGGCCCCGGCCGTGGTGGTCCCGCTGCTGCTCTCGACCGGGTTCCACGTGCGCCAGGACCTGCCGCAGGCGTGCGCCGGCGCGCCGGCCGGGGTGCCGGTCGTGCTGGGCCGCCCGCTCGGGCCCGACCTGCTGCTGGCCCGCGCGCAGGTCGACCGGCTGGTCGAGGCCGGTGCCGAGCCGGGTGCGCCGCTGGTGATGGTCGCCGCCGGCTCCACCGACCTGCGTGCCTGGCGCGACCTGCGCGGCGCCACCCGGCTGCTGGCCGGGCAGTGGGGCGGGCGGGTACGGCTGGCGACGCTCTCCGGCTACGGCCGGCGGCCCGAGGAGGTCGTCCGGCCCGGTGACGCGGTGTCGGCGTACCTGCTCTCGCCGGGGCTGTTCTCGCGCAAGGTGCGAGAGATGGCCGACGCCGCCGGGGCGGGCGTCTGCGCCGACGTGCTGGGCGAGCACCCGCTGGTGGTCGAGCTGGTCGTCCAGCGTGCTCGCTCCTTGGTGGTGTCGGCGCAGGGTGCCTGAGCCGGCCTCCGAGCACCCCGTGGACCAGTCTGCGGACACCAGCCCGTTACCCCATGTGCGGGTTCTCCGCAACGCCAGTTGTGACGGTTGTCACATACCCCTGGGCGTGTTGTGCTGCCACCCCGAGGTGGGCTCGGCACGCGGGCAGCACCGAAGAGATCCGACCAGGAGATGCTGTGAACAGATTGCGAAGAGCTGCGTGGGCCGTGGGGGCCGCCGGCATGCTGACCCTGTCGCTGGCGGCGGGGCCGTCGATGGCCCACCCGGGAGCAGGTGACCTCGAGGGCGATGCCTCGCACCCCGAGACCGGGGCGCACGACCACGACGGTGGTGTCTCCGCGCCGACCGACCCCTCCGACGCGCTCGAGAGCCACGACGCCGCGACCGAGGGCGTCATCAGTTCCGGACCGACGACGAAGAAGAACAAGAACCTCGCCCTGACCGGTCGCGGTGAGCGACTGGCACCCGACGCGACGACGGACGTCTGGACCCTCGGCAAGTACGCCTACCTGGGCACGTTCAACTCGCCTTGCGGCACCGGCGAGGGCTACGGCACCGATGCCCTGGTCCAGGGCGTCGAGGGTCCCGGGGTGCCGGTGTTCGACGTCCACAACGCCAACAAGCCCTCCTACGTCGGCAACATCCCTTCGGTGGAGGGGAGCCGGATCAACGACGTCAAGGTCGCCTCCATGGGTGGGCGCGACATCCTGGTCCACTCCAACGAGCCCTGTGACGGTGGACCGGGCGGTTTCGAGGTCTACGACGTCTCGGAGGTCACCGCGCCGACGCACCTGGCCCACGTGCAGGTCGACGACATCAACGTCCTGCTGCGCGAGGACCTCGGCTTCACCGACGTAGGTGTGCACAACAACTACCTGTTCGAGCGCGACGGTCGCAGCTACAACGCGGTGCAGGCCGAGGGTCTCCTGGGCAGCTTCCAGGTCTTCGACATCACCGACCCGGCCGACGTCCAGCTGGTCGGATGGTTCGGTGCCGAGTACCTGCTGGACCCCGGTGTCGACTGGGCGACCACGCGAGACTTCGGGCTGATCCTGGATGCCAACGACTACCTGACGAGCGGCTTCGGTTCCTCGGCCAACAAGTTCCTCCACGACCACTTCGTCACTCCCGACGGTCGGCAGGCCTACCTCGCGAACTGGGACGCCGGGCTGTTGCTGGTGGACCTCGGTGACCTCGACGGTTCCCCGGCCAGCCTGATCTCCCAGGCGATCGACGTCGAGAACGGCTCCCTCGACGGCGAGGTCAACAGCCACTCGGTGTGGCCCACGGCCGACGGCCGGACCGTGGTGGAGGGCGAGGAGGACTTCGACGCCATCGTCAGCGACAAGCCCTTGAGCAACTTCACGTTCGGGGAGCACCCGACCAACACCATCTACGGCGTGGGCATCAGCCCGATCGCCGGAGACGACTTCGAGGCGAGCCAGACCGGCAACACCGTCACCATCAGCTCCACCCGTGTCGAGGTGAGCGCGGGCCCGCTGGCGGACAACAGCTACCCCGCCGTGGAGGGCGGCGGGAACCAGCCCAAGCTGGGCGAGGACACCCTCGAGGGCGAGGCTGTCTGGATCGGGCGGGCATGTGACGGCGACGAGCTGCTGAATGCCGACACGTTCGAGGAGAGCAACATCGCCGTCGTCCGTCGCGGTGGCTGTGCTTTCGCCGACAAGCTCGCCAACGCGGCCGAGCTCGGAGCGGCGGCGATCGTGGTCTCCAACAACGTGCGCAACGACACCCCGTGGAGCGGACTGCGGATCTGGGACTACTCCGACCCCGCGAACCCGGTGCTGGCCAGCACGTTCGACACGGTGTGCAGCGCTGACCCGTTCGACGAGTCGTGCGACCCCCGCGGCACCTACAGCTCGCACAACGTGGTGGTCGACGGAGACCGCGCCTACGTCTCCTGGTACTCCGACGGTGTGCTGGTGCTCGACATCTCCGACCCCTACCACCCGGTGGAGGTGGGGCGCTACACGCAGTCCGGTCCGGCGTTCGAGGAGGCCAACGGGGGACCCCAGGACGTGTGGGGCGTCTACAAGGAGGCCGGCAGTCCGCGCGTGTACGCCTCGGACCGCAACGGCGGGCTCTACGTCCTCAAGGAGCTCGGCAAGGGAACCCTGAAGCAGCAGGGCCAGGGCTGAGCCTCCCTCCGGCAGCGCACGTCCGCCTCCGTCCCGGGTCCAGGGGACGGAGGCGGACGTGCGTCGCCACCAGGTCGACCCCGTCGGGCGAGGGGCTCAGCCGCGGTCGAGGTCGAGCGCCTCGGGCGTGTGCAGGCGCACCATGAAGCGCCGCACGTGCAGGGGAGCGCGGTCGCGGGTGAGCCGACTGACCGCCACCATCACCAGGAAGGACAGGGGCACGCTCCAGGCGGCCGGGCGGCGCAGCAGCACCTCGAGCCACCCGTCGGCCCACCCGGGGAAGAGGGTGAGCAGCGCGGCCAGCCCCGAGCCCAGGCCCCCGGCCGCCAGCCCTGCCAGGGCGCCGGCCGCGGTCAGCCCGCGCCACCAGATGCCCAGCAGCAGCAACGGGCAGAAGGTCGAGGCCGAGACCGCGAAGGCCAGCCCCACGGTGGTGGCCACCCCCACCTGCGACGGCGAGAGCGAGACCAGTGCCGGCACCACCACCGCCAGCACCGCGCCGACCCGGAAGGCCGCGACCCCGCCGAGGCGGCGACCGGCGTACGGGCGGCCGGTGACGTCCTGGCTCAGCACCCCGGCCACCGCGATGGCCAGACCCGACGAGGTCGACAGGAACGCAGCGAACGCACCGCCCACGACCAGCCCGGTCAGCACGTCGCCGCCCAGGCCCGGCAGCATCAGCCGGGGCAGCTCGAGCACCAGCACGTCGGAGCGTCCGCTCGCGGCCAGCTCGGCGGCGTACACGCGCCCGAGCGCGCCGTAGACCGGCGGCACCATGTAGAAGATGCCGATCAGCACCAGCACCACCAGCGTCGTACGCCGCGCGGCGCGGCCGTCGGGGTTGGTGTAGAAGCGCACCACCACGTGGGGCAGGCCCATGGTGCCCAGGAACGTGGCCACGATCAGCGAGTAGGTCAGGTAGAGCCCCGTGGGCCCCGACTCGGCCAGCGGGCTCGACCACGACAGCGACCCGCCGGCGGCCGCGGGCCCGGTCGCCGGGCCGGGGCGGCCGTCGCCGGCCCAGACCACGAGCAGCACGGCGGCCGGGACCAGCAGCGCGGTCAGCTTGAGCCAGTACTGGAAGGCCTGGACCAGGGTGATCGAGCGCATCCCGCCGCTGATCACGTTGATCAGCACCACCGAGCCCACCACCAGCGAGCCCAGCCAGGTCGGGCCGCCGACCGCGCTGGCCAGGGTGATGCCGGCGCCCTGGAACTGCGGCAGCAGGTAGAGCCAGCCGATGCCGACCACCAGCAGCGAGCAGGCCCGGCGCACGGCCTGCGAGTCGAGCCGGGCCTCGGCGAAGTCGGGCAGCGTGTAGGCGCCGGAGCGCCGCAGCGGGGCCGCGACCAGGGTGAGCAGCACCAGGTAGCCCGCGGTCCAGCCGACGGGGTACCAGAGCATGTCGGCGCCGAAGGTGAGCAGCAGCCCCGCGACGCCGAGGAAGGAGGCCGCGGAGAGGTACTCGCCGCTGATCGCTGAGGCGTTCATCCGCGGCCGCACCGTGCGCGAGGCGACCATGAAGTCGCTGGTGGTGCGCGAGAACCGCAGGCCGTAGGTGCCGATCGCCAGCGTGGCCACGCTGACCAGCACCAGCGCGACGATGCCCGGCGCGGCGCCGAGGTCGGGGTTCACCGCCGCGGCCTGCGCTCGGGGGCACCGCCCGGCCCGCGCCCGGCCTCCATCAGCTCGACGAAGGCGTCCTCGTTGCCCTCGGCGCGCCGCAGGTAGCGCCAGCCCAGCAGCACCAGGAACGGGTAGGCCAGCACGCCCAGGAGCAGCCAGGCCAGCGGCAGCCCCAGCACTCGCACGTCGGTCAGCCCCGGCACCAGCAGGAACAGCACCGGCACCACACCCAGGCCCAGCGCGAGGGCCACCAGGGTGCGCACCGCCAGCCACAGCTGCTCGCGCAGCAGCGAGCCCAGGTAGACCGCGCCCAGTGGTGTCTCGGCGTCGACCTCGCGGGTGCGCGCCAGCGGCGTACGCCGTCTCGGCGGGCCGGTGACCCGCACCCGGGCCGGTGGCTCGTTCACCCGCCCGCCCTCACGACTGGCCCCTCACGACTGTGCCCTCACGACTGTGCCCTCACGACTGGCCCCGGCGCAGCAGCAGGTCGCGCAGCTGGCGGGTGTGGCGCCGGCTGACGCCGAGCTCGACCCCCGGCCCGCCGTCGGGACCGCCAGGGCCGCTGACCACGACCGAGCAGCGCCCGGCGTCCATCCGCACCTCGTGCACGTGGGCGAGGGCGACCAGCAGCGAGCGGTGGATGCGCACGAACCCGGCGGAGGCCCACTCCTCCTCCAGCGTCGACAGGGCGGCGCGCACCAGGTGGGAGCCGGTGGCGGTGTGCAGGCGCACGTAGTCGCCGTGCGCCTCGACGTGCGTGAGCTCGGAGCGGTGCACGAAGCGGGTCACCCCGCCGAGCTCGACGGGGATCTGCAGGTCGTGGTCGGCCGGTGCACGCACGTCGCCGCCGCCGACGCGGCGTACGGCCTCGGCGAGACGCTCGGCGCGCACCGGCTTGAGCACGTAGTCGACGGCCTGGAGGTCGAAGGCGTCGACGGCGTGGCCCTCGTGGGCGGTCACGAACACGATCGCCGGCGGCTGCCGGAAGCGGGTGAGCACCTGGGCGAGCTCGAGCCCGCTCAGCCCCGGCATCTGGATGTCGAGGAACAGCGCGTCGACCTCCTGCTCCTGCAGCACCCGCAGCGCGTCGGTGGCCGAGTCGCAGGTCAGCACCTCGCAGACCCGCTCGTCGCGCTGCAGCAGGTAGGCGAGCTCGTCGAGGGCCGGGCGCTCGTCGTCGACGACCAGCACCCGCATCCGGGCGCCGCTCACGCGTGCACCCCCGGCGCGAACTTCGGCAGCCGCACCACGACCTTGGTGCCGGCGCCGGGCGCGGTCTCGACGACCAGGCCGTGGTCGTCGCCGTAGACGGCGCGCAGCCGGCCGTCGACGTTGCCCAGACCCACCGAGTCGAGCGACTGGTCGCCGGCGAGCACACGCCGGATGTGCTCGGGGTCCTCCCCGGCGCCGTCGTCCTCCACCTCGATCACGCACTCCTGCCCCTGGTCGATGGCCACGATCCGGATGTGCCCGCCGCCCTCGGCGGACTCCAGGCCGTGCCGCACCGCATTCTCGACCAACGGCTGGATGCAGAGGAAGGGCACGGCGACGCTGAGCACCTCGGGGGCCACCGAGAGGGTCACGCGCAGCCGGTCGCCGAAGCGGGCCTGCTCGAGCAGCAGGTAGCGCTCCACCGAGCGCAGCTCCTCGGCCAGGGTGGTGAACTCGCCGTGGCGGCGGAAGGAGTAGCGGGTGAAGTCGGCGAACTCCAGCAGCAGCTCGCGCGCCCGGTCGGGGTCGGTGCGCACGAAGCTGGCGATGGCGCCGAGGGAGTTGTAGACGAAGTGCGGGCTGATCTGGGCCCGCAGGGCCCGCACCTCCGCCTCCATCAGGCGGGTGCGCGAGGTGTCGAGCTCGGCGAGCTCGAGCTGGCCCGAGACCCAGCGCGCCACCTCGTCGGCCGCGCGCACCAGCCCGGCCGAGGCGTAGGGGCCGAAGACCTGCAGGGTGCCGACCACCCGGTCCTCGACCGCCAGCGGGCTGATCACCGCCGCCCGCACCGGGCAGGAGCCCTGCTGTCCCTCGGTGCACGGCAGCTCGCGGCGCGCGACCACCTGGGTGCCGCTGCGCGCCAGCGCCTCGGTGGCCAGCGCCGGCACCTGCGCGGCGTGGTGGTGCCCGGCGCCGTCCCAGGCCAGCAGGTCGGCGGTGTCGCTCAACGCGATCGCGGGGGTGCCCAGCAGCGCGTGCAGGTGCTTGATGGAGCGCTCGGCGCTCTCACGGGTCAGCCCCGCGCGCAGGGCCGGGGCCGCCAGCGACGCGGTGTGCAGGGTGCGGAAGGTGGCGCGGTCGGCGTCGGAGCCCAGGTGCGTACGCCGCCACGGGCGGGGCAGGCGCGCCACCGCGGGACCCCGCCGCTCAGCCCCTGCTCATCGGAAGTCGATGAGCAGCATCGAGGTGTCGTCGTCGCCGACCGAGGGCCAGGGTGCCTTGGTGACCTCGTCCTCGACGCGGGGGATGCTGCCGGTGGTGACGGTCCAGGGCGGGTCGGACTGCTGGGTGTCGGCAATGTCGCCGCTGCCGCCGATGTCGCCGCTGCCGCCGATGCCGCCGACGTCGTGGCCGGGGCGCCGCCCGGTCTCGCGCACCGGGGCCGGGGCGACCTGGGGCCGGACCCGGGCCCGGAAGCAGGAGGTCAGGTAGGGCAGCTGCATGCCGTCCATGCCACGGCCGTAGTCGTCGTAGAGCGCCAGCACGTCGGCGAGCAGCCGCTCGCGCTCGGGCGCGTCGAGGGTGGAGACGCTCGACAGCGAGCCGACGTAGTCGAGGATCGACTCGCGGTCGAGGACCTGCCAGTGCTTGGAGGTGTGCTCCTCGGCGTCGTCGAAGAGCTCGCTGTCGGCCAGCGGCCGGGTCAGCTCCTCGAGCGGGTGCTCGGGGCCCAGGATGCGACCGAGCTTGCGCACCCACGGGATCCGCACGTCGCGCTGGTGCCAGACCAGGGACAGGTGGCCGCCGGGCTTGAGGACGCGGGCGATCTCGGGCAGCGCCCGGTCGTGGTCGAACCAGTGGAAGGACTGTGCGGCGACCACGACGTCGTACCCGCGGTCGGCGGCCGGCAGCTCTTCGGCGCCCGCGACGCTGGTGCGCACCCCGGGCAGCCGCTCGCGCAGCACCGCCAGCATCCGCTCGTCGGGGTCGGTGGCGTGCACGAGGTGTCCCAGGCCCACCAGCTGCTCGGTGAGGCGGCCCGTGCCGGCGCCCAGCTCGAGCACCGTCAGGCCGCCGCGCTGCTCCCCGCCGCCCAGCCAGGCCGCGACGTCTCGCGGGTAGGTCGGCCGGCCCCGGTCGTAGGCCGACGCCACCTGCCCGAAGGAGCGCGCGTGCGGGAGGAGGTCACTCATCGGGTCGAGCGTATCGGCTGGATACCCTCGACGCCGTGACCACCGATCCGTTGTCCTGGCTGGTGTCGCTCGAGGGTGTGCCCAGCGGCCTGGCCGCCGCCCGCGACGGCATCGACGTCGTGCTGCGCGACCGCGGGCTGCGGCGCACCAGCCCCGAGACCACGGGCGAGTCGCTGCTGCGCGGGGCGCACGCCAGCGCGACGCTCGAGGGCTCGACCTCGACGCTGGCGCAGGTGCGCGCCGGCGAGGGCGACGCCATCGCGCAGGACGCCCTGCGCGTGTCGACCGAGCTGCTCTCCCTGGTGCCCACCCTGGGCCGTTCGCCCCTCCAGGCGCTGGCCCGGCTGCACGCCCTGGCGTCCGCCACCAGCCTGCCCGCCGAGCAGCGGGGCCGGCCCCGCGACGCGGAGTCGGCCGGGCGGCTGCGCGACCTCGCCGACCTGATCACCTCCAGCGCCGGGTCGCCCGGCCTGCTCGTCGCGGCCGTGGTGCACGCCGACCTCGCCACCGCCGCGCCGTTCGCCTCCCACAACGGCCTGGTCGCCCGGGCCGCCGAGCGCCTCGTGCTCGTCGCGCGCGGCGTCGATGAGAAGTCGCTCGTGGTGCCCGAGGCCGGCCACCTGGCGCTGCGCGAGGCCTACGAGTCCAACCTGCGCGGCTACGCCACCGGCGGCGACGCCGGCGTGCACTCCTGGCTGCTCTACGCCACCGAGGCGTACGCCGCCGCGGCCGAGGCGTCGCCGTTGCGGCGGCCTGCGGAGGGCTGAGACTCCCTGGGCTGATGGCCTCGGCCGGTCTGTCCCATCGGCGACTGGTGTCTCGACACGCGCGTCGCGCCCTCGCGAGCTCGGGCGCGGCGCTTGCTCGACCCTTGCCAGGTCCGGCGCCCCGCCGGCGAACGCCGGCGGGGCGCCGGCTGGCAAGCAGATGGCCCCGGGAGCAGTGCTCCGCGGGGCCATCGCTGACACGTGTCCTGGCTGGCTACCAAGCGTGCACTCAATAAGCTGTCTCGGAAGTGTTCCGTCGACAAGCGCCCTGTAGGAAGGGTAGGTCGCCGCGTGGGTACCCCTGGTCACGTGTACGTCTGTTGAGTTGGTACCCCCTTGTGTACGCCGATGTGAGCCACGACACAAGGGGTCCGCATGAAAATGCAGCCCGGCCCGGGCGGTTTCCCCGGGTACCCGGGGACACCGTTCGAGTGACCCGCCAGGCACCTGGAAGGGGGCGGGGGAGGACCCTGAGGGGTCAGTCGACCCGGCGCCGGCCGGCCCAGACGACGCCGCCCACGGCCACCGCGCCGCCCACGGCGAGGGCCGCCAGGGTCGGGCGCACCCGCACCCGCCCGCGCAGCGCCACCGGGCGCATGAAGACCAGCACCGGCCACTCCCGCTCGATGGCGGTGCGGCGCAGCTCCTTGTCGGGGTTGACCACGAACGGGTGCCCGACGGCCTCGAGCATCGGCACGTCGGTGATCGAGTCGCTGTAGGCGTAGCAGGCGTCGAGGTCGTAGCCACGACGCTCGGCCAGCTCGAGGATCTCCACGGCCTTCTGCTCGGCGTAGACGTAGGTCTCGATCTCGCCCGTGTAGCAGCCGTCCTCGACCTCCATCCGGGTCGCCACGACGGTGTCGGCGCCGAGCAGCTCGCCGATCGGCTCGACGACCTCGGTGCCGGAGGCGGAGACGATCACGATGTCGCGCCCCGCGGCCCGGTGCTCCTCGATGAGCGCGACGGCCTCGTCGTAGACGATCGGGTCGACGACGTGGTGCAGGGTCTCGGCGACGATCTCGTTGACGGTGGCGACGTCCCAGCCCTTGCACAGCTGGGACATGAACTGGCGCAGCTTCTCCATCTGGTCGTGGTCGGCGCCGCCGACGAGGTAGAGGAACTGCGCGTACGCCGAGCGCAGCACGGCGCGCCGGGAGATCAGGCCGCCGGCCTGGAAGGGCTTGCTGAAGGCCAGCGTGCTCGACTTGGCGATGATCGTCTTGTCGAGGTCGAAGAAAGCCGCGGAGGCGGTCATGGGTCGAGCCTAGGGGCTCGCGCCACCCGGCCGGGACCCGCCGGGGCTCCCGCGGCGCGGCACGGGCCACCTGGTCCGCACAGGTCGGCCCGGGAGCGACGCCCTCCACAGCCCCGCCCGGTACGCCGCTCCACACGGCGTACGACGGGCAGCGTGGCGCCATGAGCCCTCTGCGCAGCACCTCCTCGACGACCGGCGCCGGACCGACCGGGGGCCCGCCGGCGGCCCCGTCCGCGGGGCCCGAGCCCGACCCGGCCCTGCTGGTCACCCGCGACCCCGACCTGCTCGACGAGGTGGGGCGCCTGGCGGCCGCGGCGGGGGCAGCGCTGGCCACCACGGGCGAGCCGGCCCAGGCGCTGCGGCGCTGGTCGAGGGCGCCGCTGGTGCTGCTCGGCGCCGACCTGGCCGGCGAGATGGCCGTGCTGGGCCCTCCGCGCCGGGCGCGCGTGCACGTGGTCAGCAGCCGGGTGGTGCCCGACGACCTGTTCCGCCTCGCGCTGGCCGTCGGGGCCGCCGACGTCTCCGACCTGCCGGGGTCGGCCGGCTGGCTCACCGAGCTGCTCACCGACCTCGGCGAGGCCCGGGTGCGACCGGCGCGGGTGGTCGGCGTGGTGGGCGGGTCGGGCGGCGCCGGCGCGACCACGCTGGCCTGCGCGCTGGGCCAGCGGGCCGCCGCACGCGGCCCCACGCTGGTGGTCGACGCCGATCCGGCCGGGCCCGGGCTCGACCGGGTGCTGGGGCTCGACGGGCGCGACGGGGTACGTTGGGACTCGCTGGGCCGCACCACCGGCCGGCTCAGCGCCCGCTCGCTGCGCGACGCGGTGCCGCGCGACCGCGACCTGGGAGTGCTGACCTGGCCGCCCGGGGTCGCCGACCAGCTGGCCCCCTTCGCGGCCCGCGAGGCGCTGTCGGCGGCGCGGCGCGGGCACGAGACGGTGGTGGTCGACCTGCCGCGGGTGCTCGGGCCGGTGGCCGAGGAGGTGGTCGCGCACTGCGACCTGGTCCTGGTCGTCGTGGTCCCGACGGTCCCCGGCCTGGCGTCCGCGGCCCGGGTCTGCGCCCGGCTCAGCGACCCCGGCCGCACCCGATTGGTGGTGCGCGGGAGCGCCGACCCGACGCTCGTGCGCCGGGCCGTGGGAGCGCCGGTGCTGGCCACGATGGGCGACCAGCGCGGCCTCCACGAGGCGGTCGACCTGGGCCGGGGCCCGGCCAGGTCGCCCCGCGGCGTGCTGGCGCGCACCGCCGCGGGGCTCCTCGACCGGCTCGAGGTCCTCGGGGAGGCGGCGTGACCCGGGTGCCCGCGACGGCCGCGCCCGCCGCGGAGGCCGACCTGGTCGAGGCGGTCCGGGCCGACCTGGCCCGCGAGCCGGGCCCGCTGACCCCGCACCGCGTCGCCACCGCCCTGCGCGCCGCCGGCCGCCCCGTCGGCGACACCACGGTGCTGGCCGTCCACGAGGCGTTGCGCCGCGACGTGCTGGGCGCCGGCCCGCTCGAGCCGCTGCTGCGCCGCCCCGGCGTCACCGACGTGCTGGTCAACGGGCCCGCCCAGGTGGTGCTCGACCGCGGCCGGGGCCTCGAGCCGACCGGTGTGGTGTTCCCCGACGACGACGCTGTGCGCCGCCTGGCCCAACGGCTGGCGGCCGCCGCCGGGCGACGCCTCGACGACGCCACGCCGTACGCCGACGTGCGGCTGCCCGACGGCACCCGCCTGCACGCGGTGCTCGCGCCCGTGGCGCGCCCGGGCACCTCCATCTCGCTCCGGGTGCCGCCGACCCGCGCCATCCGGGTCGACGACCTGGTCGCCGAGGGCACCCTGCCGGCCGCCGGGGCCCGGCTGCTGCGGGCCGTCGTGGCCTCGCGGTGCGCGTTCCTGGTCACCGGCGGCACCGGCAGCGGCAAGACCACGCTCCTGGCCGGGCTGCTCGGCCTGGTCGACCCCGCCGAGCGGCTGGTGCTCGTCGAGGACTCCTCCGAGCTGCGCCCCGACCACCCGCACGTGGTGGGCCTCGAGGGCCGGCCCGCCAACATCGAGGGCGCCGGGGCCGTCGACGTGCGCACCCTGGTGCGCCAGGCGCTGCGGATGCGTCCCGACCGGCTGGTGGTCGGCGAGGTGCGCGGCGCCGAGGTCGTCGACCTGCTCGCCGCGCTCAACACCGGCCACGAGGGTGGCTGCGGCACCCTGCACGCCAACTCCGCCGCCGACGTGCCGGCCCGGGTCGAGGCGCTGGCGCTGGCGGCCGGGCTCGACCGGGCCGCCACCCACAGCCAGCTGGCCTCGGGCGTGCACCTGGTGCTGCACCTGGCCCGCGGTCCCGACGGCGTACGCCGGATCCGCGAGGTCGCCGTGCCCGAGCGCGGCCCCGACGGGCTGGTGCGGATGCTGACCGCGGCCCGCCTCGACACCGGCCGGGTGCAGGACGGCCCGGGCGCCGAGCGGCTCTCCGCGCTGCTCGACCGGGCGCCGGCGTGGTGAGCCCGGCGGGCGTGCTGGCCGCGGTCTCGGTCGCGGCGGCGGTGGCCCTGCTGCTGCGCCCCGAGCCGCAGGTGCCCGGAGGTTGGGGCGTCGGGCGCCGGGGAGCGCTCACCCTCGCGACCGGCCTGCTCGTGCTGCTGGCTGTGGGCCGCCTCGCAGGTGTCGGAGGTGTCGCGGGAACGGGTGGAGCGCTCGGCGTGGGGCTGGTGCGGCTGCTGGTGCCGGGCCTGGTGGTGCTGGCCGCGGCGTGGGCCCTGCTGGGCCTGCACCGACGCCGCCGGCGCGACGTACAGGCCCAGGAGCGCTCGGAGCGGGTGCGCGAGACCTGCGAGGCGCTGGCAGCCGAGCTCGCCGCCGGCCGCCCACCGGGGGCGGCGCTCGACCGCGCCGCCGACGACTGGCCGCTGCTGGCGCCGGTCGCCGAGGCGCAGCGGGTCGGTGCCGACGTGCCGGCGGCCTGGCGCGCCGCCTCGACGGTCGCCGGGGCGGGCGACCTGAGACTGGTCGCGGCGGCCTGGCAGGTCGCCCACCGGACGGGTCACGGGCTCTCGCACGCGGTGGCCCGCGTGGCGGCCGACCTGCGCCGGGCCCGCGGCACCCGGCGGATCGTGGCCGGCGAGCTGGCCTCGGCGCGCGCGACCGCCCGGCTCGTCGCCGTGCTGCCGGTCGCGGCGCTGCTGATGGGCTCGGGGGCGGGCGGCGACCCGGTGGCGTTCCTGCTCGGCCACCCGGTCGGCCTAGCCTGCCTGGCCGGCGGGGTCGCGCTCGCCGTGGCCGGCCTGGCCTGGATCGAGGCACTGGCCCGCGAGGCCGGACGCCAGGCATGAGGCCCAGGTGAGCGCCTGGCAGTCGGCGCTGGTGGCTCTGCTGGCTGCGGGCGCGCTCGCCCTGGCGGTGCCGCCGAGCCGCGGTCGGGCCCCCCGCCCGACCGAGGGTCCCGCTCGGGCCGGGCCGGCGGGCGACGAGGGATGGATGCGACGGCACCGGCTGCTGCTGGCCGGCTGTGCCGCCGCGGTCGGCCCGACGGTCCTGGGTGGCGGCACCGGGGCCGTGGCCGGGCCGGTGCTCGCGGCCGTGGTGTGGGTCCTGGTCGGTCGCTCGGAGCCGCCTGCCGTTCGCCGCCGGCGCGAGCAGGTGCGCCGGGACCTGCCCCACCTGGTCGGGCTGCTGGCCGTGGCGCTGCGCTCCGGCACGGCCCCCGCCGAGGCGGTCACCGTCGCGTGCGCGGCGCTGCCGGGCCCCGCGGCGGAGCACCTGGGTGCGCTGACCTCGAGGCTGGGCCTGGGCGTCGACCCCGGCGTCGTGTGGCGCGACGTCGCCCAGGACCCGCTGCTGGCCCCGCTGGGGCGGGCGCTGGCCCGGGCCCACACCAGCGGGTCCTCGGTCGTCGAGGCCGTCGAGGACCTCGCCGACGCCCTGGCCCGCGAGTCGCGCGCCGATGCCGAGGACCTGGCCCGCTCGGTGGGCGTGCGGGCCGCGGTGCCGCTGGGCGTGTGCCTGCTGCCGGCCTTCGTGCTGGTCGGCATCGTGCCGCTGGCGGCGGGTCTGATGCGCACGCTGCTGTGAGGCGGTCCGGTGGGCCACGGCCTCTCCACAGGAGACCCCTCCCGCCCGCCGTCCCACACGCCGCTCCCGACGGGCCCCGCCCCCGGCCCCGCCCGCGCAGGCTCGACCCACCGGCCGCGACCACGCGGCCCCGACGAGGAGGAGCACCCGTGCACCGACACCACCAGAGGCACCCCGACCAGACGAGCCCCGACCGGACGCGCTCCGGCCGACTCCGCCACCGCAGTGCCGCCGTCCGCGGCCAGGACGGCATCACCACCGCGGAGTACGCGGTCGGCACCGCGGCCGGCGCGGGCCTGGCGGGCCTGCTCTACACGATGCTCACCGGCGGGTTCGGCGACCAGCTGCTGACCACGTTGTTCGACCACGTGCTCGGCCTGCTGGGCATCGGGTGAGCCGCGGGTCGCGCCGCCGGCGCCCGCCCCGCGTCCCGGCGGCGCGACCCGAGCGCGGTGCGGTGACCGCGGAGCTGGCGATGGTGCTGCCGCTGCTGCTCGCGGTCGTGGTCGCGATGACGTGGCTGCTCAGCGTCGGGCTGGCCCAGGTCCGCACCGTCGACGCGGCCCGCGAGGCGGCCCGGACCCTGGCCCGCGGCGACGACGAGTCCCGAGCGGTGGACCTGGCGTCCCGGGTGGCCCCCGCCGGCAGCCGGGTCACGGTCGCCCGCACCGACGGCACCGTCGTGGTCACCGTGGCCGGCACCGTCACCGGCCCCGGCGGGCTGCTCGGCTCGCTGCCCGGTGCCGAGGTGTCGGCCACCGCGACCGCCCTGGAGGAGCAGCTGCCATGACTCCGTCTCGCCGCACCGGCCCCGCCGGCGGTCCGGGGCCGGCCGCGCGTGGTTCCCGGGGAGCGGCCACCGTGCTCGGGGTCGCCATGGCCGGGCTGCTCCTGCTGCTCGGGGTGGCCCTGGCAGAGCTGACCGCGGTGGTGGTGGCGCACCGGCGCGCGCAGGCCGCCGCCGACCTGGCCGCCCTGGCCGGTGCGGGCGCACCCGCCGAGCCGTGCGCAGCAGCCGAGCGGGTCGCCCTGGCCAACGGTGCGCGGCTGGCCGCCTGCACGCCCGAGGGGCCTCGGGCCGGGGTGCTGGTCACCGTGCGGGTCGACGGCCCGCCCGGGCTCGACCGGGTCCTGGTGATCGAGGGGCACGCCCGCGCCGGACCGGCCCCCTGAGCGCAGGGCCCGAGCGACGTCGCCGGCGGTGACCCGCAGCTCCGGCGGCTACGCCTCCGCGTCGGCGTGCGGCGTCGCCCCGGCGAGCAGCACCTCGAGCAGCCGGGCCGCTCCGGCCTTGTCGAGCGGGTTGTTCTGGTTGCCGCACTTGGGCGACTGGATGCACGAGGGGCAGCCCGTCTCGCACTCGCAGGAGACGATCGCCTCGCGGGTCGCGGTGAGCCAGGCGTGGGCGGTGCGGTAGCCCCGCTCCGCGAAGCCGGCACCGCCCGGGTGGCCGTCGTGCACGAAGACGGTGAGCACGCCGGTGTCGGGGTGGCGGGCGGTGGAGACGCCGCCGATGTCCCACCGGTCGCAGGTAGCGAAGAGCGGCAGCAGCCCGATGGAGCAGTGCTCGGCCGCGTGCGCGGCGCCGGGCAGGTCGCCCGGGTCGATCCCGCTGTCGGCGAGGACGTCGTCGGGCACGCTCCACCAGACCGCGGTGGTGCGCAGGGTGCGCTCGGGCAGGTCGAGCGGCTCCTCGCCGACCACCTCGCCGCCGGGCTGGCGGCGCAGCAGGTAGGAGACCACCTGGTGGCTCACGGCCACCTCGCCCACCGAGAGCCGGCACCGGCCCCAGGCGGTGTGCTCGCGCTCGGCGACGATGCTGATGTCGGTGACCTCGCGGGCCGAGGTGGTGTGGTCGGGCTCGGCGCGCTCGATGACGGCCACCGACTCCTCGAGGTCCAGCGAGGTGACGAGGTAGGTCTCGCCCCGGTGCAGGTAGACCGCGCCGGGGTGGGCGGTGCCGTGGGCGCTGCCCGCGTCGACGGTGCCCACCACCCGCCCGGTGCCGGCCTCGACGAGCTGCACCGGCCGCCCGCCCGCCGACCTGATGTCGGCCAGGTCGGCGGCGCGACGACGGTCGGTCCAGAACCAGCCGTGCGAGCGCCGGCGCAGCAGCCCCGCGGCCACCAGCTGGTCGACCACGCCCCTCGCGGTGGGCCCGAAGAGCGGCAGGTCGGCCTCGGTCAGCGCCTGTTCCTGCGCCGCGGCGCACAGGTGCGGGCCCAGCACGTAGGGGTTCGACTCGTCGAAGACGCTCGCCTCGACCGGGCGCCCGAAGAGCGCCTCGGGGTGGTGCACCAGGTAGGTGTCGAGGGGGTCGTCGCGCGCCACCAGCACCGCCGCCGCGTCGCGGGCGCCCCGCCCGGCGCGACCGACCTGCTGCCACAGTGCGGCCCGGGTGCCGGGGAAGCCGGCCATCAGCACCGCGTCGAGGCCGCTGACGTCGATGCCGAGCTCGAGGGCGTTGGTGGCGGCCAGCCCGAGCAGGTCGCCGGCGCGCAGCTGCTGCTCGATCGCGCGCCGCTCCTCGGGCAGGTAGCCGCCGCGGTACGACGCGACCCGCCCGGCCAGTGCCGGGTCGACCTCCTCCAGGAGCCCGGCCGCGGTCATCGCCACCTGCTCGGCTCCGCGCCGCGAGCGCACGAAGGCCAGGGTGCGCACCCCCTCGACGACCAGGTCGGTCAGCAGGTCGGCGGTCTCCGACGACGCGGCGCGACGCACGGGCGCGCCGTTCTCGCCGGCGTACGACGTCAGCGGCGGCTCCCACAGCCCGAGCGCGACCGACCCGCGCGGTGAGGCGTCGTCGGTGACGGCGTGCACGGGCAGGCCGGTCAGCCGCCCTGCGGCCGTGGCCGGCTCGGCGACCGTCGCGGAGGCCAGCACGAAGGTCGGCGAGGAGCCGTGCGCGGCGCAGACCCGCCGCAGCCGGCGCAGCACCTGCGCCACGTGGGCGCCGAACACGCCGCGGTAGTGGTGGCACTCGTCGACGACCACGTAGCGCAGCGTGCGCCAGAAGTGGTGCCAGTGCTCGTGGCCGGGCAGCAGGCTGCGGTGCAGCATGTCGGGGTTGGTCAGCACGTACTCGGCGTGGTCGCGGGCCCAGTCGCGCTGGTCGCGTCCCGAGTCGCCGTCGTGGGTGGTCACCCGCAGCCCGAGCTCGAGGCCGCGCAGCGACGCCAGCTGGTCCTGGGCCAGCGCCTTGGTCGGCGACAGGTAGAGCGTCGTGGCGCCGCGCTGGCCGCGCCGGCCGCGGGCACCCAGAAGGGTGGTCAGGGCCGGCAGCTGGAAGGCCAGCGACTTGCCCGAGGCGGTGCCGGTCGAGACCACGACGTGCCGGCCGGCGTACGCCGCCTCCGCGGCCTCGACCTGGTGCTCCCACGGTTGCGACACGCCGCGCCGCCCGAGGGCCGCGACGACCTCGGGGTCGGCCCAGCCCGGCCACGGCGCCGGGCGCCCCGCCCGGGCCGGGAGCCGCTCCAGGTGCGTCAGGCGGCCCGCCCGCGAGGGCAGCGAGGCCAGCCGCTCCACCGCGTCGCTGACGCTGTCGCGCGCCCCGTCACCGGGGCGGGCGACGGCGGGGTCGGGGGAGTGGACGGGCACGCTCCGATGGTCCCAAACGCCGCCGACACCGCGCCGGGCGACGTGGTCGTGGGCGGGGTCGGGGCGTCGTCGGGGGCGTGGGGTGCACGACACGATGTGGGACCGGCTCTTTGCAGTGGTGTGCGCCTGGCTGGCCTACGTGGTTTCATATGCCTGATCCATTGCTCGGGACCCATGCGTCCCGCCGCCTCCGGGCACCTCACCGCAGCTGACAGGGAGAACGACGTGGACCTCACCCTCGCGACACGCGATGCCGATGGCAAGACCATCGTTGCGGTCGGCGGGGAGATCGACGTCTACACCGCCCCCAAGCTGCGCGACAAGATCACCGAGCTGGTCGCGGCCGGCGTCTACGACATCGTCGTCGACATGGAGGCCGTCGAGTTCCTCGACTCCACCGGGCTCGGTGTGCTGGTCGGCGGGCTGAAGAAGGTCCGCGCCCACGACGGGTCCCTGCAGCTGGTCTGCACCCAGGACCGGTTGCTGAAGATCTTCCGCATCACCGGCCTGGCGAAGGTGTTCGTGATCCACGACTCCGCCGACGCCGCGCTCGCCGCCGGCTGAGCGACCCCTCCCGCCGCGCGACCACGCCGTCAGGCGCGCCGCCGTACGCCCCGCGTACAGGGCGTCGAAGCCGACACGCTGTGGCGCGGGTCACATCGGCGTGCCCTCGGGGGGTCGGATCTGCGTAGAGTCTGCCTCGTTCCGTGAGACCTGGGTCACATGTGGTGACCAGGCCCCGCACGACCGAGTCGCAGGAGGCAGCAGATGACGGGGTTCGTTCCCGCTGTCGTGTCCGTCACCGGTGGGGACCTCGTCCTGGTCATCGTCGTCGCACTGATCGCGCTCGGCGCGCTCGCGATGGCAGCGATGTTCAGGCAAGAGGTCCTCGCCGCCGCTGAGGGCACCGACAACATGAAGACCATCGCCCGAGCGGTCCAGGAAGGAGCCACCGCCTACCTGACCCGCCAGTTCCGCACCCTCGCCATCTTCGCGGGCATCGCGTTCTTCGCGCTGCTGCTGCTGCCGGCCAACGACGCCGTGGTGCGGATCTTCCGCTCCGTGGCCTTCCTGGGCGGCGCCGGCTTCTCCGCGGCCGTGGGCTACCTCGGCATGAACCTCGCGGTGCAGGCCAACCTGCGCGTGGCCGCGGCGGCGGAGTCGCAGGGCCGCGACCCCGCGATGCACATCGGCTTCCGCACCGGCGCCACCGTGGGCATGCTGACGGTCGGCCTGGGCCTGCTGGGCGCGAGCCTCGTGGTGATCTTCTTCCAGGACGACGCACCCAAGGTGCTCGAGGGCTTCGGCTTCGGTGCCGCGCTGCTGGCGATGTTCATGAGGGTCGGCGGCGGCATCTTCACTAAGGCCGCCGACGTGGGCGCCGACCTGGTCGGCAAGGTCGAGAACAACATCCCCGAGGACGACCCTCGCAACGCCGCCACCATCGCCGACAACGTCGGTGACAACGTCGGCGACTGCGCCGGCATGGCCGCCGACCTCTTCGAGTCCTACGCCGTCACCCTGGTCGCGGCGCTGATCCTCGGCTCGCAGGCCTTCGGCGACAAGGGCCTGGTCTACCCGCTGCTGATCCCCGCCATCGGCGCCCTGACCGCGGTGGCCGGCGTCTACCTGTGCCAGCCGCGGGCCGGCGAGAGCGGCCTGACGACCATCAACCGCGCCTTCTACATCTCGGCCGCCATCGGCGCCGTCGGCTCGGTGCTGCTGTCCTTCGTCTACCTGCCCGGCGAGTGGTCCGAGCTCGGCGTCGGGGTGGAGGCCGCGGTGAGCCCGCCGGTCTTCGCCTCGCTGTCGGTGGTGATCGGCATCGTGCTGGCCGCCGCCATCCTCTCGTTGACCGGCTACTACACCGGCACCGAGCACCGCCCGGTCCAGGACGTCGGCAAGACCTCCCTGACCGGCGCCGCGACCGTGATCCTCTCCGGCCTGGCCGTCGGCTTCGAGTCGGCTGTCTACACCGCCTTCGTCATCGGCGCGGCCGTCTTCGGTGCCGCGCTGATCGGCGGCGAGGTGGCGCTGTTCGCCGTCGCGCTGGCCGGCTGCGGCCTGCTCACCACCGTCGGCGTCATCGTCGCGATGGACACCTTCGGCCCGGTCTCCGACAACGCCCAGGGCATCGCGGAGATGTCCGGCGACGTCAGCCCGGAGGGCGCGCAGATCCTCACCGAGCTCGACGCGGTCGGCAACACCACCAAGGCCATCACCAAGGGCATCGCGATCGCCACGGCCGTGCTGGCCGCCAGCGCACTGTTCGCGTCGTACACGCAGGACGCCTTCGAGAAGTTCACCGAGGTCGCCAGCGAGGCCGACATAGCGCCGTTCTACGAGGGCTTCTGGGTCTTCGACGCCAAGGTCCTCGTCGGTGCTCTCCTCGGCGCCGGCGTGGTCTTCCTCTTCTCGGGCCTGGCGATCAACGCCGTGGGTCGGGCGGCGGGCGCAGTGGTCTACGAGGTGCGCCGCCAGTTCCGCGAGATCCCCGGGATCATGGAGGGCACCGGTCGCCCGGAGTACGGCAAGGTCGTCGACATCGTGACGCGTGACTCGCTGCGCGAGCTGGCGACGCCGGGCATCCTGGCGATCCTGGCGCCGATCGCGGTCGGCTTCGGCCTCGGGGTGGCGCCGCTGGCCGGTTTCCTGGCCGGTGCGATCGCCACCGGCACCCTGATGGCGGTCTTCCTGGCCAACGCCGGTGGGGCCTGGGACAACGCCAAGAAGCTGGTCGAGGACGGCCACCACGGTGGCAAGGGCTCGCCGGCCCACGAGGCGACGGTCATCGGCGACACCGTCGGCGACCCGTTCAAGGACACCGCCGGCCCGGCCATCAACCCGCTGCTGAAGGTGATGAACCTGGTCTCGCTGCTGATCGTGGCCGCCATCGTCGAGATGTCCTACGGCGAGGGTGAGAACGACGTGGTGCGGATCCTGATCGCACTGGTCGCGACCGCGGTGATCGCGGGCGCGGTCTACGTCTCCAAGCAGCGCTCGACGGTCATCGGTGACGACCAGCCGGCCCCGGCCGGTCCGTCGTCGGGCTCGCCCGGCTCGTCCGGCTCGACCGGGCCGTCCACGGCCTGAGGTGACAGTGCGAGGCCCCCGTCCGGACTCCGGGCGGGGGCCTCGTGCTGTGTGGGCTGACCTGAGCCGCACCGGGCTGTGCGGGGCTGTGCGGGGCTGTACGGGGTCAGCGACGCTTCCGGCCGAGCACCCGCACGACGACCTTCCTGGCCTTCGACGCCTCGGTGGTCGCCGAGCCGAGGTAGCGGACCCGCAGGACGTGCTTGCCCCGCCCGAGCTTGGTGACGCGGACCTTCTTGGTGCCGGTCGCGACCTTGAAGGTCCGCAGGCGCTTGGTGCCCTCGTCGATGCGGACCTTGCCGTCGGGGCTCGCGGCGCCGGCGTCGACGGTGATCCGCAGCACCGCGGCCCGGCCCTGGCGGATCTTCTTCCTGGCCGCCTTCGCGGTCGTGCTCGTGGCCACCCGCGCGACTGGGAGGCCGGCGGTGGTGAAGCTGCCCGGGGCGTAGGCGGGGCGGGTCGCGGTCACCCGCAGCGAGAGGTCGCGCCCGAGGTCGGCGAGCGTGACGACGTACGACGCCTGGGTGGCGCCCGTGATCGGCCCGCCGTCGCGCAGCCACTGGTAGCCGAACGCGGGCGTCTCGCCGGTGCCCCAGGTGCCGGGCGTGGCGGTGAGGGTCTGGCCCAGGGCGGGCGTGCCGCTCACGCGGGGCTGGAGGGTGGCGACGATGGCGTCGCCCACGGTGGTGGTGAGCGCGTTGCTGTCGACCGTGGCGCTGGTCCAGCCCTCCTTGGTGCCGGTCACGGCCACGCTGATCGATCGACCCAGGTCGGCGGGTGCCAGCAGGTGGCTCGCGGCGCTGGCGCCGGTGATCGGTGCACCGTCGCGCAGCCACTGGTAGGTCTGCTCGACGTCGTCGGTGTTCCAGGCCGGGTCGGCGACGGTGAGTGTCTTCCCGACCTTGGGGGTGCCCGAGAGTGCGGGCTGCGAGCTCGCACCGAGCTCCTGGGCCGGGGCCGCGGGGATGGGCAGGTAGTCGGTCAGCACGCTGACCAGGGGCAGCCCGACGAGCACGCCGGTGACCTTGGCGTGGATGGTGGTGCCGGCCTGGGCGAGGGTGGGCACGAAGGTCTGGCCGGTCGCGCCCGGGATCGCCACGTTGTCAGAGAACCACTGGTAGCCCGTGGTGACGCCCGGCAGGCTCCACACGGGGTCCAGCACCTGCAGCAGCGACCCGACGCCGGGGATGCCGGTCAGCCGAGGCGGCTGGGTCGCCTCGAGCGGATCGGGGGTCTCCGCGCCACCGCCACCGCCGCTCCCGCCGTCGGTGGTGAGGACCCGGACGACGTCGGTGAACGCGTCGACGGGCAGCAGGCCGAGCACCCTGCCGGTCACCACGGCCTGCAGGTTGCTGCCCACGTCGTCGGGGGTCGGCAGGTAGGAGCCGCCGGTGGCGCCGGGGATCGCGACGCCGTCGCGCAGCCACTGCACCGACTCGGTGACGGTGAGCAAGCCCAGCACGTCCGAGAAGTCCCAGGTCGGGCGCTGCAGGTCGAGCAGGGTGCCGGGGGCGGCGACGCCGTCGAGGTGTCCCAGGATGCGTGCTGGGTCGAGGATCTCCAGCACGCCGCCGAGGCCTGCCTCGGTGGTGTTGCCGGCCGTGGCAGCGGAGGCGGCGACCGCCGTGGGTGCGGCGGTGGCCGGCGCGCTGGCCAGGCCGCTGCTGGAGGCGACGACGGCGGACGCCAGGGTCGTGGTCAGTGCGGCGCCGAGGGCGCGTCGGGCTCGGTACATGTGGGTTCCCTCCCCATGGTGGTCCGCGCCCCGGGCTCCCGACCGGTCGCGGAGGTGTCCTGGGCAAGGTAAAGCGCCCTGACTAGCCTCGTCCTGAGAATCCGCAAGGTGTGCCCGATCGGCAGCGGTCACTAGGCTCGCGCGGGTGAGCGACCTCCCCCATCTCCTGCGTGACGCCCTGGTCCGTGCCGACTTCACCTACGACGCCGTGGCCGAGCTGCTCGGGCCCCGCGCCCACGACGCGCTCGCACGCAACGAGACGACCCCGGCGCTGCGTCGTACGGCGCAGGCGGGCGGGTCGCCGCTGGCCACGCTGGTGCGCCTCTTCCTGCTCCAGGTGCCCGTCGGGGCCGGCGAGGCCGAGGCGGCGCTGCCGGGGCTGGTGGAGCGGATGTGCGTCGAGGGCCTGCTCGAGCAGTCGGTCGGCGAGGTCGCGGCCCGCCTCGACGTGCGGCCCTACGCCACCGAGCACGCCGGGCCCGCGGGCGTCGGCGGGGTGGTCACCGAGCACCTGTGGGTGGTCTCCGACCTGACCCCGGGCCTCGACGGCGCGCCGCAGCGGGTCGGCGCCGACCACGTGCTGGGCATCAGCCCGGCCTCGACGTCGCTGGCCCAGCTGACCCGGCGCGAGCCGGTCGGGCGCGCGCTCGACCTCGGCACCGGCTGCGGCGTCCAGGCGCTGCACCTGGCCCGGCACAGCGACGCCGTCGTCGCCACCGACGTCAACGCCCGGGCGCTGCGCCTGACCCGCTTCAACGCCCAGCTCAACGACGTCGCCGAGCGCGTCGACGTGCGCGACGGGTCGTTCTTCGAGCCCGTCGAGGGCGAGCGCTTCGACCTGATCGCCACCAACCCGCCGTTCGTGATCTCGCCGGCCACCGGCGAGCGGCTGGTCTACCGCGACTCCGGGCTGCCGGGCGACCGGGTCGTCGAGGACATCGTGCGCACCGCCCCCGACCACCTGGCCCCCGGCGGCTGGTGCCAGGTGCTGGCCAACTGGGTGATCAGCGAGGACCAGCCGTGGGACGAGCGCCTCGGCGCGTGGCTGCGCGACGACGTCGACGCGCTGGTGGTCCAGCGCGAGGTGCTCGACCCGGCGTCGTACGTCGAGCTGTGGCTCAAGGACTCCGGCCACCACCCCTCGACGGGCTCGGTCACCGCGGCCGGCACCGCCGACTACCGGCGCCGCTACGAGACCTGGCTGTCGTGGATGGAGGAGCAGCGCATCGAGGCCGTCGGCTTCGGCTGGGTCAACCTGCACCTGCGCGAGGACCGCGCGCCCGCGCCGGCGCACGAGCTCCTGTCGTGGCCCTACGAGGTCGAGCAGCCGATCGCGCCGGCGATCTCGGCGTGGGGCGCCGCCGCGCGCCTTGAGGTCGGCCCGGAGGACCGCCTGGTCACCCGCCCCGACGTGCAGCAGGAGACGCAGGGCGCGCCGGGCGCCGAGGACCCCGAGACCATCGTGCTGCGCCAGCAGACCGGGCTGCGCCGCGCCCGCCCAGCCGACACGGTCGTGGCCGCCCTGGTCGGCGCCTGCGACGGCGACCTCGAGGTCGGCCAGATCCTCGACGCGCTGGCCGAGCTGCTCGACCTCGACCCCGCCGCCACCCGCGAGGACTACCTGCCGGTGGTGCGCGAGCTGGTGCGCGAGGGCTACCTCACCCTCGCCGAGCGCTGACCCGGGTCAGGCGGCGTCGCGGGCGGCCCAGGCCCGGTCGCGCAGGTGCAGCAAGCGGGCGCGGGTGGCGCCGGTGAGCAGGTCGGGGTGGCCCAGGTCGAGCAGGTCGGGCACCCCGAGCGGGCGGTGGTGCAGCGAGGCGAGGTGGCGGAAGCCGACGAGTCCCGCGCGCACCGTGCCGCCGTACGCCGACGGGGCGCTGCGCAGGTCGAGGTGGTCCTTGAGCGTGCCGACCCGCAACCCGCCCACGGGGTGCAGCAGCCCGTTGGCCCTGGCGACGGCCCAGGCGAGGCCGCCGGCGCAGGCGGCCGCGCTGCTGGCGCGGCTGACGGCCTCGGGCTCGAGGCGCCACAGGGTGAGCAGGGCGGTGCGCAGCGCGGTGGCGACCTCGGTGTCGAAGCAGCGCCCGGCCACCGAGTCGAGCAGCTCGGCGACCGCCTCGACCCGCTGGCGATCGGCCCGGCTGGGGTAGTCGTCGGGCAGGTCGGGCGCGTCGCCCAGGGGCTCGGCGTCGAGGCCGGCCAGCGCGCTCTCGCCGCCGACCCGGTCGGCGAGCCAGTCGAGCACGTGCTGCCAGCGCGGTGTCGGCGGTGGCGGGGGCGGCTGCCGCTCCTCGCGGTCGCGGCGGGCCGCGAAGCCCGCCCACGACGTGCCCGCCACCGGCCCGGTGGTGTGCGAGACCAGGCGGCCGTCGAGGAAGACGAGCTCGGTGAGCCGGTCGTCGACCGGGCCGCCCCGACGCGCCGCCTCCCCCCAGGACTCGTCGAAGCGGGGCTCGTCGAAGCGGGGCTCCTCGAACCGGGGGTCGTCGAACCAGGGCTCGTCGAGGTAGCGGTCGTCGTAGCGGGGACGCCGGCGCGGGGCGCCGTACAGGTCGGTCACAGGGGTCTCCTCGAGGTCGCGACGGGCGGTGGACGGACGAGGCTGGCACGTCGGCGGCCGCGTCGAGCCGCTCCTCCACAGGCCCCGCGGTCCGAGCCGCCGACAGGGCCGCTGACCTGCGCAAAGCGTCCGCGGCCACGCCGCAGCAGCGGCGTACGACGCTGTACGCGCTACCGTGACGGCCGGCGGGACCCTCACGGGTCGCCCCTCGGCCAGCACGGGGGGACACCGCATGGGAGCACCGCCGCTCCTCCCCACACTCTCGAAGGAATGACACACGCAGTGGCACACAAGTTGGTGATCGTCGAGTCCCCGGCGAAGGCCCGCACCATCGGCGGGTACCTCGGCCAGGGCTACGTCGTCGAGTCCTCCATCGGCCACATCCGCGACCTCCCGCAGTCGGCCGCGGACACCCCGGCCAAGATCAAGGACAAGCCGTGGGGCCGCCTGGCCGTCGACGTCGACAACGGCTTCGAGCCCTACTACGTGGTGCCGCGCGACAAGAAGAGCCACATCACCAAGCTCAAGGGCCTGCTCAAGGACGCCGACGAGCTCTACCTGGCCACCGATGAGGACCGCGAGGGCGAGGCCATCGCCTGGCACCTCCTCGACGAGCTGAAGCCGAAGAACATCCCGGTGCACCGGATGGTCTTCCACGAGATCACCAAGTCCGCGATCCAGGCTGCCGTCGACAACCCGCGCCAGATCAACGACGACCTCGTCGAGGCCCAGGAGGCGCGCCGCATCCTCGACCGCCTCTACGGCTACGAGGTCTCCCCGGTGCTGTGGAAGAAGGTCATGTCGGGCCTGTCGGCCGGGCGCGTGCAGTCGGTGGCCACCCGCCTGGTCGTCGACAAGGAACGCGACCGGATGGCCTTCAAGATCGCCTCCTACTGGGACCTCGAGGGCACCTTCGACGCCGGCTCCAAGCACGACCAGCGGATGTTCCCGGCGAAGGTCTACTCCGTCGACGAGCGTCGCGTGGCGCGCGGCTCCGACTTCACCTCCGAGGGCGTGCTCAAGTCGTCCGCCGAGGGCAAGGTCGTCCACCTCGACCGCACCCGCGCCGAGGCGCTGGTCGCCGGGCTCGGCGAGACCACCTTCGACGTGCGCTCGGTGGAGTCCAAGCCCTACCGCCGCTCGCCGTACGCGCCGTTCCGCACCACGACGCTGCAGCAGGAGGCCAGCCGCAAGCTCGGCATGGGCGCCAGCGTGACCATGTCGGTCGCGCAGCGCCTCTACGAGAACGGCTTCATCACCTACATGCGTACCGACTCCACGACCCTGTCGGGCACCGCGGTCAACGCGGCCCGCGCCCAGGTCCAGGAGCTGTACGGCGCGGAGTACCTGCCCGACGCCCCGCGGACCTACGCCTCGAAGGTCAAGAACGCCCAGGAGGCGCACGAGGCGATCCGCCCCGCCGGCGAGACCTTCCGCACCCCCGCCCAGACCGGGCTCAAGGGCGAGCAGTTCCGCCTCTACGAGCTGATCTGGATGCGCACCGTCGCCTCGCAGATGAAGGACGCCGTCGGCCAGTCGGTGACCATCCGCCTCGGCGGCGCCGCGTCGACCGGCGAGGACGTCGTCTTCTCGGCCAGCGGTCGCGTCATCACCTTCCACGGCTTCCTCAAGGCCTACGTCGAGGGCACCGACCACGGTGCGGCCTCCGACGACCAGGAGACCCGCCTGCCGCAGCTCGCCCAGGGCGACGCGGTCTCGGCGGCCTCGATCAGCGCCAACGGCCACGAGACCAAGCCGCCGGCGCGCTACACCGAGGCCACGCTGATCAAGGAGCTCGAGGAGCGCGAGATCGGCCGCCCCTCGACGTACGCCTCGATCATCGGCACGATCCTCAACCGCGGCTACGTCTACAAGAAGGGCACCGCGCTGGTGCCGGCCTGGCTGGCGTTCTCGGTGATCCGGCTGCTCGAGGAGCACTTCCCGCGCCAGATCTCCTACGAGTTCACCGCGCAGATGGAGGACGTGCTCGACGAGATCGCCGCCGGGCGCAAGCAGCGCAACACCGAGCTCGGCGAGTTCTACTACGGCACCGAGGAGCTCGACGGGCTGAAGAAGCTCGTCGACGAGCTCGGCGACATCGATGCCCGCGAGCTGGCGACCTTCCCGGTCGGTGGCCCCGACTCGGGGGTCAACCTGCGGGTGGGCCGCTACGGCCCCTACCTCGAGGGCCCCGACGACGAGGGCAACCCGGTCGGCAAGCGCGCCAACGTGCCCGACGACCTGCCGCCCGACGAGCTGACGCTCGAGAAGGCCAAGGAGCTCTTCGCCAACCCCGCCGGCGAGGAGATCGAGCTGGGCGCGCACCCCGAGACCGGGCTGCGGGTGGTGGCCAAGAACGGCCGCTTCGGCCCCTACGTCACCGAGGACCTGCCCGAGGACGCCAAGAAGAGCGCCAAGCCCCGCACCGGCTCGCTCTTCAAGTCGATGTCGCTCGACACGATCACCCTCGACGACGCCGTCAAGCTGCTCTCGCTGCCCCGTGTGGTCGGCGAGGACCCCGAGACCGGCGACGAGATCACCGCCCAGAACGGCCGCTACGGGCCGTACCTGAAGAAGGGCACCGACTCGCGCTCGCTGACCAGCGAGGACCAGCTCTTCACGGTCACCCTCGAGGAGGCCCTGAAGATCTACTCCCAGCCCAAGCAGCGCGGGCGGGCCGCCGCGGCCCCGCCGCTCAAGGAGCTGGGCAACGACCCGGTCTCCGGGCAGCCGGTCGTGGTGAAGTCGGGCCGCTTCGGCGAGTACGTCACCGACGGCGAGTACAACGCCACCCTGCGCAAGGACGACACGGTCGAGGACCTCACCCTCGAGCGCGCCGCCGAGCTGCTCGAGGAGCGTCGCGCCCGCGGTCCGGCCAAGAAGGGCGCCAAGAAGGCCCCTGCCAAGAAGTCGGCAGCCAAGAAGACGACGGCCAAGAAGACCGCCACGAAGAAGACGGCCGCCAAGAAGACGACGAAGAAGGCCGCGGCCAAGAAGTCCTGAGGCCCCGGCCCGTAGGCCGCCCGCTCGCCCGCCGCGAGCCGGGCGGCGTACGTCGTCGGGGCCAGTGTCGGGGCTGGTGTCGGGGGCCGGTCCGGGGGCTGGTGTCGGCGGGCCTGCCTAGCCTGGCCCCATGCCCATGCCCATGCCCCCGCCCACCGCTGCCGAGCGCCTGCTCGAGGTGCGCCGGATCTACCACGAGCCCGACATCGGGCGGTGGCCGCGCGCGCAGCAGGTGCTGGAGCGCTTCCCCGACGCGGAGCGGGTCGAGGTGGCCTCCCACCAGGACATCCCCGGGCTCTACGGCAACCCCGGCGGGGTGGAGCGGTGGGTGCGCACCAAGCGCGAGGTGCTGGTGCTGGGGGAGAAGCGGAGCCTGCAGGCGCGGCCCAACGGCCGCTCGGCCGACTTCATCGCCCCGTCCACCAGCAACGGCTGCGCGATGGCCTGCAGCTACTGCTACGTGCCGCGGCGCAAGGGCTTCGCCAACCCGATCACGGTCTTCGTCAACATCGAGCGGATCGCGGGCTACCTCGCCCGCCACGCGGCGCGGCAGGGGCCCAAGACCGAGCCCAACCAGTGCGACCCCGTCGACTGGGTCTACGACCTGGGCGAGAACGGCGACTGCTCGGCCGACGCGCTGGTCTCCGACAACGTGCGCGACCTGGTCGACCTCTTCGGCGACCTGCGCGGGGCCAAGGCCAGCTTCGCCACCAAGCTGGTCAACCGCGACCTGCTCGACTGGGACCCGCGCGGCGGCACCCGGGTGCGGTTCTCGCTGATGCCCGAGCCGCTGGCGCACCGGCTCGACCTGCGCACCTCGCGCATCGCCGAGCGGATCGCTGCGGTCGACGACTTCGTCGAGGCCGGCTACGAGGTGCACCTCAACTTCAGCCCGGTGGTGGTGCACGAGCAGTGGCTGGAGCAGTGGGCCGAGCTGTTCGACCAGGTCGACGACGTGCTGGGGGAGCGGGCCAAGGCCCAGCTGGCCTGCGAGATCATCTTCCTGACCCACAACGAGCCGCTGCACGAGGTCAACCTGGGCTGGCACCCGCGCGGCGAGGAGCTGCTGTGGCGCCCGGACCTCCAGGAGCCCAAGACCAGCCACTCGGGGCAGGCCAACGTGCGCTACCGCGCCGCCTGGAAGGCCCGCTGGCGCGACCAGCTCACCGACCTGCTGGCCGAGCGGATGCCCTACTGCCGGGTCCGCTACGCCTTCTGAGGCGCACGCGTGCGCAGCGGCTGTGGACCGGTGCTGGCCGGTGTCGGTGCCCCCACGTAGGTTCGGGGCCGTGACATCGCCCGGCACCTACACCCAGCGCGGCGTCTTCGTGTGCTTCGAGGGCGGCGAGGGCTCCGGCAAGTCGACCCAGTCGCGGCTGCTGCGCGCCTGGCTCGAGGAGCAGGGCCACCGCGTGGTGCTGACCTTCGAGCCGGGGGACACCCCCGTCGGTCGCCGGCTGCGTGAGATCGTGCTCGCGCCTGAGACCGGGGCGCTCGCCGACCGCACCGAGGCGCTGCTCTACGCCGCCGACAAGGCCGAGCACGTCGAGACGCTGGTGCTGCCGGCGCTCGAGCGCGGCGAGGTCGTGGTCACCGACCGCTACGTCGACTCCACGCTGGCCTACCAGGGCGCCGGTCGCAGACTGCCGGTCGCCGAGGTCGAGCAGGTGGCCCGCTGGGCGACCGGCGACCTGCGTCCGCACCTGACGGTCGTCCTCGACCTCGAGCCCGCCGCCGGCCTGGGCCGCTTCGAGGGCCGCGACCGCATCGAGGGCGAGTCGCTGGAGTTCCACCAGCGGGTGCGCGAGTCGTTCGTCGCGATGGCCGCCACCGACCCGGAGCACTACCTCGTGCTCGACGCCCGCGCCCCCGTCGAGGAGGTCGCGGCGGCCGTGCAGGCGCGGCTCGTCCCGCTGCTCGAGGCCCTGACCGCACCCCAGCAGGCCGACCCCCAGCAGGCCGACCAGGTGGCCCCGTGAGCACGCCCACCCACGAGGTGACCTCGACCGTCTGGGAGCGCCTGGTCGGCCAGCGCCCGGCGATCAAGGCGCTGCGCAAGGCCGCGTCGGGCCAGGGCATGAGCCACGCCTGGTTGTTCACCGGCCCGCCCGGCTCGGGCCGCTCCAACGCCGCGATCGCGTTCGCGGCCGCGCTGCAGTGCGAGAACGGCCCCGACCTGGTCGGCTGCGGGCACTGCCACGGCTGCCACACCACCCTGGTCGGCAGCCACGCCGACGTCGCCCTGGTCCGCACCGAGAAGCTCTCCATCGGTGTCGACGAGGTGCGCGACCTGGTGCGCAAGGCGTCCCTCTCGCCGGTGGGCTCGGGGCGCCAGATCCTCATCATCGAGGACGCCGACCGGCTCACCGAGCGGGCCTGGAACGCGCTGCTCAAGGCGATCGAGGAGCCGGGCGAGCGCACCGTGTGGATGCTCTGCGCCCCCACCCTCGAGGACGTGCTGCCCACCGTGGTCAGCCGCTGCCGGCTGGTCACGCTGACCACCCCGACCTCCCCCGACGTGGCCGCCTTCCTCTCCCGCACCCTCGGCGTGCCCGACGCGCTGGCGTCGTACGCCGCCCGCGCCAGCCAGGGCCACATCGGCCGGGCCCGGGCCCTGGCCACAGACGAGGCGACCCGCAACCGCCGGCGCGAGGTGGTGCTCTACCCGACGAAGCTGACGACGCTGGGCGCCTGCATGCAGGCCGCCGCCAACCTCGTCGAGGTCGCGAAGGAGGAGGCCGAGGCGATCACCGCCGAGCTCGACGCCCGCGAGAAGGTCGACCTCGACGCCTCCTACGGCGTGGTCGAGCGCGGCCGCCGCCCGCGGGAGTACGCACCGGCCCTCTCCGCGCTGGAGAAGGGTCAGAAGACCCGCGCCAAGCGGCGCGTCCTCGACGTGGTCGACCGCAGCCTGATGGACCTGGTCTCGGTCTACCGCGACGCGATCGCGGTCGCGGTCGGCGCCGCGGGCGCGCTGGTCAACGAGGAGATCCGGCCCGACGTCGAGGAGGTCGTGCGCACCTCCAGCCCCGAGCTCAACCTGCGCCGCATCGACGCGGTCTTCGAGGCGCGCGAGCAGATGCTGGAGTTCAACGTGCAGCCGGCCTTGGCGCTGGAGGCCATGATGGTCGCCCTGATAGTGCCCGAGGGGAGCGTTCGTTGAGGTCGATCAAGCAGGTCGTGGCGATCGTGGTCGTCCTGGCCATGGTCCTCAGCGCCCTCGGCCTGGCCCTGGCCCTGGTGCTGGGCGGCATGCTCGGCGGCGACGACGAGGCCCCGCAGCGGCAGCCGCGCACCGGCCCGGCGCTGAGCACCACCCCCTCCGGCGACGCCACCGAGCCGCCCGACCCCGCCCTGGCGCCCTTCTACGACCAGTCCCTCGACTGGCAGCCGTGCGAGGGCGACGCCGACCACGAGTGCACCGACCTGCAGGTGCCGCTCGACTACACCGACCCCGGTGGCGAGACGATCGAGATCGCGGTGCTGCGGGTGCCGGCGAGCGAGCCCGGGCAGCGCCTCGGGTCGCTGGTGGTCAACCCCGGCGGGCCCGGCGCCCCCGGCACGTCGTACGCCGCGGCCGGCGACGCGGTCTTCCGCGCACCGCTGCTGGCCCGCTACGACATCGTCGGCTTCGACCCCCGCGGCACCGGTGGCTCGGCGCCGGTCGACTGCCTCTCCGACGAGCAGCTGACCGAGTTCCTGGCCGCCGACCCCTCGCCCGACGAGCCGGCCGAGGTCGAGGCGCTGGTCGCCGACCTCGAGACGTTCTTCGACGGGTGCGTGGAGCGCTCCGGCGACCTGGCCGCCCACGTCAGCACGGTCGAGGCGGCCAAGGACATGGACGTGCTGCGCGCGGCGCTGGGCGAGAGCGGCCTGACCTACCTGGGCGCCTCCTACGGCACCAAGCTGGGCGCCACCTATGCCGAGCTCTTCCCCGACCGGGCCGACCGGCTCGTCCTCGACGGCGCCGTCGACGTCAGCCTCACCAGCCGCGAGCTCAACCTGGGCCAGGCGGCGGGCTTCGAGCGGGCGCTGCGTGCCTACGTGAGCGACTGCGTCGAGGGCGGTGACTGCTTCCTCGGCGAGAGCGTGCAGGAGGGCCTCGACCGCATCGTGGCCTTCCTCGAGGAGGTCGACCGCGAGCCGATCCCCGCCCCGGGTGGGCGCGAGCTCACCGTCGGCAGCGCCTTCTACGGGTTGATCACGCCGCTCTACGTCAGCGACTACTGGTTCCTGCTGAGCCAGGCGCTCGAGGCGGCCTTCGCCGGCGACGGCACCACGCTGATGCTGCTCGCCGACACCTACGCCTCGCGCACGCCCAGCGGCAACTACACCGACAACTCCTCCGAGGCGATCTACGCGATCAACTGCCTCGACGACCCGTCCTCGACCCCGGTCGAGGAGATCCCGGCGCAGGTGCCCGACTTCCTCGAGGCGTCCCCGACCCTGGGCGAGGTGTTCGCCTGGAGCCTGGTCGGCTGCCGCGGCCTCGAGGTCGAGCCCGACCCCTCCACCCGCCTCGGCGAGATCACCGCCGAGGGCGCGGCGCCGATCCTGGTCGTGGGCACCACCCGCGACCCGGCGACGCCCTACGAGTGGGCGCAGGCGCTGGCCGACCAGCTCGAGCCCGGGGTGCTGCTGACCCGCGAGGGCGACGGGCACACGGCGTACAACTCGGGCAACGCCTGCATCGACGAGGCGATCGAGGCCTTCCTCATCGAGGGCACCGTCCCCGACGACGGCACCACCTGCTGAGCCCGCTGCTCAGCGAGCGCCGCGCAGCAGTCGCAGCAGCCCGGCCACCGAGGCGACGCTCGCCTCGCCCCAGCTGAACCGGTCGTCCCACAGCGTGATCAGCCCGTCGCGCACCTCGAAGGTGCCGTCGACGTGGAACCGGCTGCCGTAGGCCTTCCAGGTCAGCGTGTCGTGGCGGTCGGTGAGCACGGTGGAGCCGTCGGCGCCGACGTGGTGCAGCTCGACGCGGACCCCGACGCCGCGGGCGGTGAGCATGTCGAGGGCCTCGGCGACCTTGGCGCCGCGCACCGTGGGCAGCCGGGTGTTGCGCCACTCCACGTCGGGGGCCAGCAGGGCGTTGGCCCGGTCGGTCTCGCCGGCGTCGAGGTGCTCGAGGAAGGCGCGGACGACGTCACGGGGCTCAGTCATGGCGCCAGCCTAGAGACCCCACGGCACGGGCTCACCCCAGCCGGGAGTGCACCTCGGCCGCGGTGGTCTCGCCGGAGCGCACCGCCCCCTCCATGTAGCCGTTCCAGACCGGCGAGCACTCGGTGCCGGCCCAGTGCACGCGGCCCACGGGCTCGCGCAGCGCGCTGCCGAAGCCGGTCCAGGTGCCCGGGGTGAAGTGGGCGCCGTAGCAGCCGCGGGTGAACTCCTCGGCCGACCAGTCGCGCTCGAGGTACTCCACGGGGGCGGCGGCACGGGGGCCGAAGTAGCCGACCAGGCAGTCCACGACGGCCTGCCGGCGCTCGGCAGGGTCGCGGCCCGACCACTCGCGGGCGGCGCTGCCCTCGAGGAAGCAGAGCAGGATGCCGCGCGGGTAGCCCGGCGGCGAGTTGTCGAAGACCACCTTCACCGGGCCACGGTCGGAGGCCACCTGGCCGTTGAGCCCCTCCTCGCGCCAGAAGGGCGTCGGGTAGACGGCGTACACCTTGATGACGCTGCCGGCCGGGGTGCGCTGGGTCAGCTGGTCGCGCAGGGCGGGCAGGAGCGGCCGGTGAGCGAGCCGGCCGGCCAGGGTGGGCGGCAGGGCCACGACCGCGCGTCGTGCCCGCCAGCGCCGGCCGTCACGGGTGCCGACGGTGACCTCCCGGTCGTCCTGCTCGACCTGGCTCACCACCTGGCCGAGCCGGACGTCGAGCGGCGCGGCCAGCCGCTCGCTGAGCAGCACCGACCCGCCCTCGATGCGGTCCTGCTGGGCGCCGGCCCCGGTGGCCATCAGGGTGTCCAGGTCCTGGCCGGAGCGGGTGTAGAAGAGCGCGTGCAGCAGCGACACGTCGCCGGCCCCGGTCGCGAGGACGGCCTCGGCGAAGAGGTCGAAGTAGGCGCGCCCCGCGGCGGTCCGCAGGTGGCGGTGCACCCAGCTGTGCAGCGTCTGGGCGTCGAGACGCCCGGCCTCGGGGGTCAGCCACGGGTGGTCGGTGTCGACGCGCCGAGCCAGGCGGGCGAAGCGGGTCACGCCCTGGGCGAGGTCGGCGAGGGCGACCGGGTTCAGCCGCGGCACGGCGCCCTTGGCGCTGCTCATCCGCCGGGTGCGGCCGCCGAGGGAGAAGAGCATGTCCCCGTCGTCGTACGTCGGCACGGTGCGCAGGCCGTGCTCCGCGACGAGCTCGTACATGCGGTCCTGGGTGGGCCCGATCCACTGCCCGCCGAGCTCGACCCACTGCCCGTCGGAGAGCAGGCCTCCCTCGGTCCGGCCCCCGACCCGGTCGCGTGCCTCCAGCACGACCACGGACCGGCCGGCCGCGACCAGCGCGCGGGCGGCGGCGAGCCCGGCCAGGCCGGCACCGACCACCACCACGTCGTGACTGCTCATCGACCGACCTCCTGGGCGCAGCCTAGTGA
Organism: Nocardioides cremeus; assembly: GCF_030518195.1. Lineage (GTDB taxonomy): Bacteria > Actinomycetota > Actinomycetes > Propionibacteriales > Nocardioidaceae > Nocardioides > Nocardioides cremeus. The sequence continues at coordinate 18,423 of NZ_JAULSC010000004.1, read as the reverse complement.
TGTCGGGGCGCGCTCACCGGGGGTTGATGGGCTCCGCGATCGACTGCATCCGGCGGGTGGCCAGCTCGATCATCAGCTGGGCGGCGGGGGAGAGCACCGCGTTGGTGCGGTGCACGATGGCGAAGGTGTCGAACTGGCGCGGGCGCAGCGAGACGAACCCGGCCCGGGGCGCCAGCCGTGGCAGCAGCTGCTCGGCGGCGCCCCGGGGGATGACGCTGTCGGCCAGGCCCATCCCCACCAGCTCGACCGCGGTCTCGACGTCCTCGACCTCGATCCGGCTCTGCGGGTTGCGACCGGTCTCGTGCAGCATCTGGCGCAGCGTGGCCCGGGTCGAGTCGACCGCGCGGTAGGTCGTCTCCGGCATCACCAGCGAGGCCTGCGCGAGCCGGTGCGCGGTGACCGGGGAGGCCAGGTGCTCGGGGTCGGCGCTGATGTAGACCAGCTCCTCCCGGGCAACCGGTCGCACCGCGATGCCCTCGCTGGCGACCGTGGAGACCGCCAGCATGGCCGCCTCGAGACGACCGCGGCGCAGGTCCTCGACGACCTCGGTGGAGTTCTGGCCGACGAGCTCGACGCGCACGCCGGGGTAGCGCGCCAGCACGTCGGCGATCAGCGCGGACCCGGCGTACAGGCGAGCGATGCCGAACATGCCGAAGCGGATCGTGCCGGTCTCGAGCGACTTCACGCTCGCCACGGCGCGCTCGGTCTCCGCGATGGCGGCCAGCACCTGCTCGGCGTAGGGACGCATGGTCTCGGCGACCGTGGTCGGCACGACGCCGCGCCCGACCCGGTGGAAGAGCTGCACGCCGAGCGACTTCTCCAGCGCCCGGATCTGCTCGGAGACCGACGGCTGGGCGTAGCCGAGCTCGTCGGCCGCGCGGGTCAGCGACCCCTGCTCGTAGGTGGCGAGGAAACATGTGAGCTGGTGCACAGAGAGCACAAGGCTCATCCTATGGCTTCCGCAGGAAAGTCAGGCTACCCCTATTGCTACCGGCGAGTCAGACTGGACGCAGACACCACGTCTCCGAGTCGAGAAAGGAACCGCCGTGCTCACCCACCTCTGCACCTCCTGCAGCAAGCGCCAGCTCATCTTCCCCTCCCAGATCACGGCCGTCACCGGCTCCGAGACCGGGCCGGTCGCGACCTTCACCTGCTGGTGCGGCTCCGAGCAGTCCGCCCCGCTGGGCTGGGCCGACGCCGAGCCCCGCAAGCGCGTCCTCGCCGCCTGAGCGAGATCCACGTCGTACGCCGCCGTCCCTGCCGCCTGATTTCTCGCGGCCGGGGCGGCGTCTGTATGCTCACCCGCGTTGCCCGCAGCCGGAGACCGGCACGGGCAGCACGCCGCCTTAGCTCAGTCGGTAGAGCGTCTCACTCGTAATGAGAAGGTCGTCGGTTCGATTCCGACAGGCGGCTCCAGAAGCCTCCTCCGCCACACGGCTCTCGTCGCTCCGGCGGGCGCAGGGAGGCGCCCCCAGGCAGCAGTGCCCGTCGTTCAGGCGAGGCCCGAGACCTCGCGGTAGAGGTCGACGTGCTTCCGCGCTGCCGCGGCCCAGGTGTAGGACCCCGCGAGGGCCCGGCCGGGGCCGGGGTCGCGGTGCTCGCGCAGCTCGCTCGCCATGGCGTCGGCGATGCCGGCGACGTCGGAGGCGTACGCCACCGTCTCGCCGAGGACCTCGCGCAGCACCGGCAGGTCCCGCGCGACCACCGGGACACCAGCCGCGAGCGCCTCCATGGCGGCCAGCCCGAAGCCCTCCTTGGTGGAGACGAAGCCGAGTGCCGAGGCCTCGGCCACCAGGGAGGGGAGCGCGGGGTCGTCGACCGGGCCGAGCACGAGCGGTTCGGTGCCCAGCTCAGCGGCCAGCTCCACGGCGCGGGTGTCGAACGCCGCGCGGTAGTCGCGGTAGTCGAACAAGGTCTCCCCGCCCCCGAGGACCAGCCGGACGTGGGCGAGGTCGGGGCACGCGCGCACCATGGCGGCGTGCGCCTCGAGCAGGTCCAGCGTGCCCTTGCGCGGCTCGATGCCGCCCAACGCCAGGACGTACGGCGCGCCGATGCGCTCACGCCAGGCAGACCGCCCGGCGTGGTCGCGCGCGGCCTCGGCGAACCGCGCGGCGTCGACTCCGTTGGGGATCACCGCGGGCCGCAGACCCCAGCCGCGGCGCACCTCCTCGGCGACCGCGGTCGAGACGCACACGCGGCTGGTGGGCTCGACGACGGCGCGCTCGTGGCAGGCGACCAGCTCGGGGGTGGTGAAGGTGTCGAGGTGGTGGATGGTGCGCACGCAGGGCAGGGCGGCGTTCGCGCTGATGCAGTCCTGGGCGTGCACCACGTCGTAGCGGCCGCGCTCGACGGCGAAGGCCGAGCGCAGCACCGCGATGGATCGCACGATGCGGGCCCCCACGTCCTCGCCCTCGACCTCGGGGAACGGCACCGCCCGCACACCGACCCGGGGGTCGACACCGCGGAAGAACGTCGTGTCCCCGCCCCGCCCGAGGGTCCAGACGTCGACCGATTCACCCAGACCGGCCAGGGCCTCGGCCAGCGCCAGGGTGTGCACGACGCCACCACGGGGCTTGGTGGAGTAGGTGAGCAGCGCGATCCGCACGGTCACACCCCCTCGCGGTCCGCCGCGCGGAGTGCCAGGTACGCCTCCGGGGTGCGTTCGGCCAGGTGGTGCAGCACCCGGCGGGCCCGGGCGACCTCGCCCTCCGGATCGAGCTCGGCGACCGCCAGCCCGCCCTTGGAGGAGGTGCGGGCCAGCACGTCGCCGCCCGGGCCGACGACCTTGGCCTGCCCGAGGAAGCGCAGGCCACCCATCACCCCGGTCTGGTTGGAGGAGACCCACACGACCTGGTTCTCCGCGGCGCGGGCGCAGTCGTAGAGGTCGAAGAGCCGCGACTGCCGGTCCTGCGGCAACCGGGAGGCGCGGTCGGTGACCGAGGCCGGCCACGCGGACAGGCACGCCAGCACCGTCGCGCCGTCCATCGCCAGGGAGCGAGCCGCCTCGGGGAAGGTCTTGTCGTAGTCGATGAGCATGCCGAGCCGCCCCAGCGGGGTGTCGAAGGCTGCGAAGGACTCGCCCGCGTCGTACACCAGCGACTCGCCGGCGGGGCGGTGGACCTTGCGGTGCCGTCCGAGCACGCCGGACCCGTCGAGGCACACCGCGGTGTTGAACACCCGGTGCTCGCCGGCCACCACGCCCTCCTCGGTATAGCCGAGGGCGAGGACCATGTCGCCGGCCAGCGTCCGCACCCGCTCGATCTCGGGGGAGTCCTCGCACAGGCCCGGCGGGAGGCTGGAGGGATCGGGCCGCCGCAGGTCGCAGAGGTAGCCGCCCAGGGTGGCGTCGGGCAGGACGAGCAGGTCCACCCCCGCCGCACGGGCGTCGGCGACGATCCCGGCCAGCTTGGCCAGGGCTCGTTCGAGGTCACGGCCGAAGTGCGCGGCCACGGCGCCGATGCGCAGGACTCCCACGGCAGTCCGGATCCCGCTAGCCCGCCAGCGCGACCGACGACGCGGCCGGAGCCGGGGAGACCCGACGCGCCAAGGCCGAGGCCGGCTCGGTGAGGGCTGGGCCGGCGCGGCCGGTGAGGTGGCCGGTCACGTGCTCGGCGTCCGCGGCGATGCCGAGGAACCGTCCCGAGCCCCAGGTGTGCAGCCACGGCAGGCCGAGGAAGTACAGCCCCGGGACGGAGGTGACGCCCCGCGTGTGGGTGGGCCGGCCGGTGCCGTCGAACACCCCGGCCCGCACCCACCGGTAGTCGGGCCGGTAGCCGATGGCCCACACGATGCTGGAGACCCCCGCCGCGGCGAGGTCGAGCGAGGTCGGCTCCTCCTGCGGCTCCCAGACCGGCTCGTACGCAACGCCCGGGGGCGCCGGCACGTCGTGCGTCTCGATCCAGCGGTCGATGTCGCGGCAGATCGAGCGGTGCACGTCGTCGGCCGAGTCCAGCGCGGCCCGCAGCGTGGGCCGGAAGGCGAGCCGCGTCCCGTCGGCACCCAGGCCCTCGAGCAGTCCGTAGAGGCGCATCCCCTCCACGGCGAACCGGCGCAGGTCGATGTCGCGGCCCCCGTCCCGCCCGGTGACGTAGTGGTTGGTCTTCTCGCGGGCGGTGGCGCCGCCGGGGTACTGCGCGACCGCGGTGTCGTAGAGCCCCATCTCCGCCAGCCAGGTCATGCTGTCGCGCCCCCGGTGGAACCGGGCAACCCGGGGTGCGTCGCCCAGCGCCAGGTGCACCTCGCGGCCGGCCAGGTGCAGGTCCTCGGCGATCTGGGCCCCGGACTGGCCCGACCCGACCACCAGCACGCCGCCGCCGGGGAGCTGGTCGGGGGCCACGTAGTCGGCCGAGTGGATCTGGGTGACCGCGCGCGTCACGGCCGGCGCCCACGGCGGCACGATCGGGAGGTGGTAGCCGCCGGTGCACACGACGACCGCCTCGGCCGCCCAGCTCTCCGGGCCCTCCGGTCCGACCGCCTCGACCACGAAGCCGCCGTCCTCGGACTCGGCCAGCGAGGTCACTCGGGTGTGCTCGCGCAGCGGCGGCCCGAAGGTCGGTGCGTACCCGGCGAGCCACTCGACCACCTGGTCGCGAGTCATGAACCCGTCCGGGTCGGGGCCGTCGTAGGCGTAGCCGGGAAGGCGGCAGTGCCAGTTCGGGGTGACGAGGGTGAAGCTGTCCCAGCGGGTGTCGGCCCACTCGTGGCCGGCGGTGCCGGCCTCGAGGACCACGTGGTCGACGCCGTCGCGCACCAGGAACCAGCTGGTCGCCAGCCCCGCCTGGCCGCCGCCGACGACGACCACGCGCGTCCGACGGGCGGGGGGTGAGGTGGGTGCGGTCATCTCAGGACTCCTGCGGGAGGGGCGGGTGGAGGCGGAGGACGGTCACGGTGGACCGGTCGGGGCAGGTCGCGGCGAGCGCGTCGATGTCGGTCAGGCTGGCCGCGGCGGAGGTGCAGGCGAAGCCGAACCGGGCACGGACCCGCTCGCTGGCGATGCCCAGCGCAGTGGCGGCACGGTCCCGGAACTCGGCGACTGGGTAGGTGGCGCCGGCGGCCAGGTGGTCGTGGACGACCAGGGAGGGCGAGTAGTGCTCGACGACGCGTCCGTCGGGCCAGCGCACGGTGAAGGTCATCTCAGGCACGCCCGGCTCCGGTCAGGGAGGAGGTGGTGACCGCGGCGTAGGTCTCGGGACGGCGGTCGCTCAGGTGGAACATCGCGCGTCGGGCGGTCTCGAGCGCTGCCGGCACGTCGAGCTCGGCGACGGCCAGCCCGGGCTCGGTCCCCGTCGTGGCCAGGACGTCGCCGCCGGGACCGACCACCTTCGCGTGTGCGACGAAGCGGAGCCTGCCGAACGTGCCGTGCTGGTTGGCGGCCAGCCAGACGACCTGGTTCTCCAGGGCGCGGGCGGCGTCGAAGAGGTTGAAGCGCTGGGTCCAGCGGTCCTCGGCGAGCGAGGCTCCGGTCGCGGTGCGCGAGGCCGGCCAGGCGGAGATGCAGGCGATGACGTCGGCGTCGTCGACGGCCAGCGCGCGGGCCGCCTCGGGGAAGGCCTTGTCGTAGCAGATCAGGGTGCCCAGCCGGCCCATGGGCGTGTCCACGCAGGCGAAGTCCTGGCCGGCGGAGTAGAACAGCGACTCCCCGAGCGGCTGGTGCACCTTGCGGTGGGCACCCAGCACCCCGTCGCCGGTCACGACGGCGGCGGTGTTGTAGCGCTCGGACCCGTCGGACTCGCACAGCCCGACGACCACGGTCATCTCCCGTGCGATCTCCGCGACGCGGCGCAGCTCGGGCCCGTCGAGGTCCATCGCGGGCGGCAGGTCGTCGGGACGCTCGTCGTGGCTGCCGTCCCGGCCGACGCCGAGGACCGAGAGGTAGCCGCCCAGGCAGGCCTCGGGCAGCGCGAGCAGCCCGACCCCGCGGTCCCGGGCGTCCTGGACGAGTCCACCGACCCGGGCGAGGTTGTCCTCGACGTCGCGGCCGAAGGCTGCGCAGGCTGCGGCCACGGCGGTGCCGGCGCGGGCAGGCGTGGTGCTGGTCATCAGGCGGTCCCCATTCCGGTGACGGTGGAGGTGACGGCGTCGGTGACGACGCCGTCCGGCCAGCGCAGGCCCACACCCGAGCCGGGACGGAGCTCGCCACAGGCTGCGGTGGTGAGGTGGGAGGGGAGGAGGTCGGTGTCGGGTGCCGAGGCCTCGGCCGAGACCAGGGCGAACCCGGGGAAGCAGGTGAGCCAGTCGGCGGTGCCCGCACCGTCCGGCGTCGGCACCTCCGCGACGTCGAGCACCGCGCGGCAGCCGCTCGCCTCGGCCAGCATCCCGGTGCTGCCCACCAGGCCGCTCATGCTGACGTCCTTGGCGGCGCTCGGCGCGAGCGCCGGCACCACCTCCAGCTGGGATCGCAGCTGTTCGGGGGTGCGGTGGGAGGTGGAGTCCCACTGGGCACCGCTGTAGCCGCGACGCCACTCGCCGCCGAGATCGGCGGTCACCCGGAGGCGCTGCCCGGCCCTTCCGCCACCCCCGGGGACGGGTGCCGAGGTCCTGCCCAGGGCGGTGACCGCGAGCTGGCCGGGGACCCCGAGCTGGGTGTGACCCCCCAGGACCGGTACGCCCCAGGCGGCGGCCGCATCGATGATCCCGCGCAGGACGCGCCGGGCGAAGGAGGCGTCGCGGGCGCCGACGGCGTCGAGCAGCCCGACGGGCCGGGCGCCCATCGCGGCGAGGTCGTTGAGGTTGACCAGCACGCTGCACCAGCCCGCCCACTCCGGGTCGCGCTCGACCATCGCGGGCAGGATCGCGTCGCAGGCCGCGACCAGCTCGCTGCCCGGCACGGGCGCGGCGTCGTCCCCGCGGAAGCCCGCGGGGGCTCCCGTGGAGAGCTCGGCGAGCAGCAGGCCCAGCGGCGCCTTGGTCGCCTCCGCGAGCCGCTGGACACGCCCGATCGGGAAGTCGACGACCAGGTGCGGGTGAGCGAGGCGCACGGTCTCGTGGCGCACGCTCCAGCCCAGCCGCTCGAAGAGCCGGCGGTGCTGGGCCTGGATCTCGGCGTCGAAGCGCAGCGCGCCCTGGGTCTCGGCTCGCGCACAGGCGGCGCGGACCAGCGCCGCGCCGACGCCGAGGTGCAGCCGGGCGTCGGCGGCCACGGCCAGCCGGCTGCCCCGCCACCAGCCCAGATCGCGGGCGGGCGGCGTGCCGTCGGCCGTGGGAGCCGGGTGGATGCGCACGCCGCCGAGGACCTCGTCGCCGGCCCGGGCCACGAGCACCACCGTGCGCGGGTCGTCGTCGACCGGGTCGTCGTCGGAGCCGTGGAAGAGGCCCTGCTCGGCGACGAAGACCTCGTGGCGCAGCCGCCGGTAGTCGGCCAGCTCGCGCGGCCCCGCCTCGACGACGACGTACGACGCGTCGGCGTGGCGCTCGCGCGGAGTGCTGCGCAGGGGCCCGGTGAGGACCGAGACGTCGAGGGTCATCTCAGGCTCCTTCGCAGGCGAGGGCCGAGCAGGCGCCGCACGCCGCGCAGCCGGCGGACTGGGCGGCGCCCGCCATCCCGGCGCGGCGCAGCGCGGCGCCGACGCGGCTGGTCACCGACGCGACGTTGCGCGGGTCCGGCGCCGGCACCCGGTCGACCTCGGTGGCCAGCGTCCCGGCCAGCGGGCGGAACGGGACCACGAACGGGTAGACGCCCATGTCGATGAGCTCGGTGGCGGCGGCGACCGTCTCGTCCGGGTCCTCCCCGAGACCGACGAGCAGGTAGGTGGAGACCTCGTTCCAGCCGAAGACGCGGACCGCCTCGGCCCAGGCGGCGCGGTACTCGCTCATCGGGACCGAGCCCTTGCCGGGCATCCAGCGGCGCCGCACGTCGTCGTCGAGGGACTCCACGTGGATGCCGATGGAGCGGGCACCGGCGTCGTGGAGCTCCTGGATCGTGGCCAGGTCGCCCGGGGGCTCGCACTGGACCTGGATGGGCAGATCGGGCAGCACCTCACGCACCGCCCGGACGCACCGCGCGAGGTGGGTGGCGCCCCGGTCGCGGCCGTTGGAGGTGCCGGTGGTCATCACCATCTGCGTGATGCCGTCGAGCTCGTGGGCGGCCAGCGCGACCTCGGCGACCTGCGCCGGGGACTTCACCGCGATGGTCGAGCCCTGGCGCAACGACTCCTCGATGGCGCAGAAGCGGCAGCGCTGGTCCTCGTCGTAGCGCACGCAGGTCTGCACCACCGTGGTGGCCAGCACCCGGGCGGAGTGCAGCCGGGCGATCTGCTCGTAGGGGACACCGTCGGCGGTGGTCAGGTCGTAGAAGCGGGGGCGGGTGATGGTCTCCACGCCCAGGCCGGTGTCGGCGCCGTCGAGCAGGAGCTTGCCACCGGCGACGGTGTAGGGGCTGCGGGGGTTGAGGGGGATGGCCGCGCCGACTCCGTCCAGCAGCACGTGCCCGTCGTCGCTCGGTCCGGCTCCGGCCCGGCGGGAGACCGGCGCGTCGGCGAGTCGGATCCCCTGGATCGCCAGGTCCACGCGCGTGGCGCTGGCGGTGCTCGTCGGGTGGTTGCCTGTGGTGCTGGTCGGCGCGGCCATCGTCAGGGTCCGTCCGAGATCAGAGGTTGTAGACGGAGTTGATGATCGCGCCCTTGTTGGCGAAGTGGATCACCGCGTCCTGGACGTCGAGCGGGTGGCACGGGATGACCCCTTCGATGAGGTCCTCCTCGCGCTGGCCGTGCAGGGCCATGCCGAAGCGGCAGCAAAGCACGGTGCCGCCCTCGGCGATGAACGTCTTGATCGCGTCGTTCATGTTCTGGTTGCCGGGGAAGGCCACGTCGCCGGTGGTCGGGAAGCCGCGGGTGTCGGCGCACGCCAGCGCGCCGGGGCCGTAGAAGTAGAGCGTGGCGTCGAAGCCCTTGCGCAGCGCCCGCGTGGTCTGCAGGACGGCCACGAACGAGACGGAGGACTCGTGGGGGATGCCGTGCACGAGGGTGAGCCAGGCCTGGCCCTCGCTGGCCTGGTAGTCGGGGAACAGCTTGGTGGAGCCGTAGAGGTTGGTGCCCTTGCCCTGTGAGGGGTGGGGGACCTCGGCCTTGGACTTCTCCATCGCGGCGAGGATCTCGTCGTCGAACACGGACATGTGCGTCTCCTGGTGGTGAGAGGTGGGTGCGGGTGGTCGACGTGCAGGTGCTGCTGGTCGTGCGCCTCAGGACCCGTAGAGGGCCTCGAAGTTGCCCCGGAAGAGCGCGTCGGTGAGCTCGGGGTCGTCGGTGGCGGCGGCCAGCCGGGCGTGCTCGCCGGCGTGGTCGCCCCAGGGGGTGTCGGTGGCGAAGAGGACGCGGTCGTGGCCGATGCCGCGCCGCTGGATCTCCTGGCACAGCCAGGCCGGCGCGAAGCCGATGGCCCAGGAGGTGTCGGTGTAGACCTGCAGGCCGCGCTCGATCCAGTCGAAGAACCTTCCGCCGATGAGCTTCATGTGCCCGCTCATCCCGCCGCCGAGGTGGACCAGGTGGATGCGGGTCCGTGCCCCGTAGGCCTCCACCAGCCTCCCGACCTGGTCCACGTCGCTCGCGGCGCCGGGGGAGGTGTGCACGTGGACCACGAGGTCGCGCTCGGCGGCGACGGTGAAGATCCGCTCGAGCTCCTCGGCCGAGTCCTCGGCGTCGACGGCGCCGCCGAGGAGGAAGCTGGTCTTCAGCGCGGCGACCCCCTCCTCACCGGCCAGGGCCAGGGACGCGGTGTTGCGCTCGCTGTCGCTGCCCTTGGGCGAGACCCACAGGCCGCAGCGCACCCGGTCGTCGGCCTGCGCGGCCTCCAGGGCGAGGTGGTTGAGCCCGAAGGCCACGTCGGGGTCGGGGACGCCGTAGTTGGGGAGCACCAGCGCCCGCTCGGTGCGCTCTGCGTCGAGGTCGGCGAAGAGCTCGGCCACGCTCTCGCGGGCGGTGGTGTCGGGGCTGATCGGTGGGCCGCCGTAGAACGGGTACGACGGCAACCGGCCGATGTGCCGATGGGCGTCGTGGGCGGCGGTGGGCATGTCGAGAAGTCCACCGCGGACATGTTTCAGCCTGGTTGAGACAGGAATACGGGGTGCTACCTGGTCTGTAAAATCCTGGTTGCGGGGGCGGCAGCCGTCTTCTCCCCCCGGCCCGGTGGTCTCGACCGGGGGGCTCCTGGACACGGACGGCGGCACCGGTGCGGTCCGTAGGGGACTCACGGTGGATCATCAGGCCACTGTCAGGTCGGTGCCGCACGCTCGGTGCATGACATCGCCAGCCCGTCCCCGCAGGTCCGCCCGCGTCGCCGCTGCGATCCGCTCCGTCCCGGGGCGCGGCAAGCGCGCCGCCGTCACCGTGGCGCTCGTCGGCGCGACCGTCCTGGCGGGTCCGCTGCCCGCCGCCGAGGCCGACGGGGCGACGGCCGCCTCCTACCCGGTCGTCGACGAGGTCGCCACGGCCGCGGAGGACGAGCTGGCCGCCGGCCTCGCCGCCGAGTACACCGGCGCGGTCGACGGACACGACGTGACGGCGCTCGTGCACGGGGTGTCGCGGCGGTTGCAGGGCGAGGCCCTCTCGCCGCGGCTGACGCTCCTGACCACCGAGGCCGTCAGTCGCCGGGCCCTGACGGACCACCTCGCGCGCGGGACCGCCCTGCCGTCCTGAGGGGACGGACCGCAGCGCCCCTCCGCAGGGGCGAGGTGCCGCCGCCCTCCTCCGGTTAAGATCCGGTGCCGCGCAGGACGCGCGGGGAGGCCCGCCTCCGCGAGCGTGGAGGCACGACGATGGCATCGACGGGCTCGTCCGGGGTCCCGCACCGCGCGGGCTCCACGCCCGACGTGCGGACCGCGGTCGTACGCCGCCTGGTCGTCGGCAGCGGACGCAGCTCCTCGCTCGACCGCCTGTGCGAGCTGGCCGCGGCGCTGCTCGACGCGGGGTCCGCCCAGGTCTCGCTGATCGGTGAGACCCAGGTCGTGGTCGGCGGCCATGGTGCCGGCAGCGCCGCCGTCGGCGTGGAGACCCCGGCCGCGGACTCCCTGTGCACGGTCACCGTCGGGCTCGGTGCGCCGCTCGTGGTGCCCTCGGCCGGCACGGACCCGCGGGTCCGGGCGCTGCCGCCGGTCGTCTCCGGCGCGGTCGGGGCCTACCTGGGGGTCCCCCTGGTGGTCTCCGGCGGTCAGGTCGTGGGCGCACTGTGCGTCTACGACCCGGAGCCGCGCGACTGGTCGGAGCTCGACGAGAGCACCCTCCAACGGCTGGCCGAGGCGGTGGTCGGGGACCTCGAGCTGGCTGCGCTGGGCTCCGACTACGAGGCGCAGCAGGTGGCCTGGCGGCTCGCGACCGACGCGGCTGGGGTGGGCGCCTGGGAGTGGGACCTGACCACCGGCGAGCTGCGCTTCGACGACCGGCTCCTCGAGCTCTTCGGCCTCGCCCCCGACACGTTCGGCGGCACCATCGATGCCTTCACCGACATGGTCGACGCCGAGGACCGGCCCCGCGTCACCGCCGCCCTCGAGCGCGCCATCGCCACCTGCGGCGAGTACGCCGCCGAGTACCGCATCCACCTTCCCGACGGCCGGGTGCGCTGGATCGGCGCGCGTGGGCGCGGGCTCGGAGACGGCGGCGGGCGGGCGCTGCGCGTGCTGGGTGCGGCGTACGACACCACGGCCGTGCAGGAGGGCGAGGCCCGCGTAGCCCGGGTGCTGGAGTCGATGCCCACCGCCTTCTTCCAGCTGGACCGCAGCTGGCGCTTCTCCTACCTCAACGGCGAGGCCGAGCGGCTGCTCGGCCGCAGCCGTGACGAGCTGGCCGGCCAGGACATCTGGGTCTGCTTCCCCGCCGCCGTCGGCAGCGACTTCGAGCACCACTACCGCCTCTCCGCCCGCACCGGTGAGCCGGTCGCCTTCGACGCCTACTACCCAGAGCCGCTCGACGCCTGGTACGAGGTGCGGGCCTGGCCCAACCCCGACGGCCTGGCGGTCTACTTCGTCGACGTCACCGCCCGGCACCGCGCTCAGGAGCAGGTGGCGCGCACCGCGCGGCGCGACGCGCTGGTGGCCTCCGTGACCGAGCAGCTCGGTGGCACCCTCGACCTCGAGGAGGCGCTCGCGCGGCTGGGCGCCCTGGTCGTGCCGGGGCTGGGGGACTGGTGCGTCGGCACGCTGGTCGAGGAGCCCGGCCACGAGGGGCGGCTCCCCGGTCTGCGCGACGTCGGCGGCTGGCACCGCGACCGGGAGTCGCAGCCCCTCGTCGACCGGTTCGCCGAGGTGCGGCTCTCGCGCCTGGTCGACCAGTCCTTCATGCCCGCGGTGCTGGCCGCCGACCGTCCGATCGTCGCCCCCGGCGCGACCGAGGGGCTCTGCGCCGTCTTCGAGGAGGGCGAGGTGACCGACCTGGTCCGCCGGCTCGCACCCGAGCACGTCGCGGTCGTCACCCTGCGCGGACGCGACCGCGTGGTCGGGCTGCTCACGGTGCTGCGCGACCCCTCGAGCGGCGCCTTCAGCGGCGACGACCTCGACACCCTCGCCCAGGTCGCCGAGCGCGCCGGACTGGCCGTCGACAACGCCCGGCTCTTCGCCGAGCAGCGCGACCTCGCCGAGGGCCTGCAGCGCAGTCTGCTCACCGCGCCCCCGCAGCCCGACCACCTCGAGATCGTGGTGCGCTACGAGGCCGCCGCCGAGACCGCCCAGGTGGGCGGCGACTGGTACGACGCCTTCGTCCAGGACGCCGGAGCCACCATGCTGGTCATCGGTGACGTGGTGGGCCACGACACCGCCGCCGCGGCCGCGATGGGGCAGGTGCGCAACCTGCTGCGCGGGATCTCGGTCTTCAGCGGGCAGGGGCCCGCCGACGTGCTGCACGGGGTCGACCGGGCCCTCGACACCCTGGGCGTCGACACGACCGCCACCGCGGTGCTGGCCCGCCTCGAGCAGACCCCCGCGGAGGTCGAGGAGGGCGTGACCCGCCTGCGGTGGTCGAACGCCGGGCACCCGCCGCCGGTCGTCCTGGCCCCCGACGGCTCCGTCGACCTGCTGAGCACCGACGACCCCGACCTGCTGCTGGGCCTCGACCCCGACGCCGAGCGGGGCGAGCACCAGGCGGTGCTGCCGCGCGGCTCGACGGTGGTGCTGTTCACCGACGGGCTGGTCGAGCGGCGCGGCGAGGACCTCGACGTGGGGCTCGACCGGCTGCGGCGCGAGCTGGCGAGCCTGGCTGCGCTCGACTGCCCGCTCGACGAGCTCTGCGACCGGTTGCTGGTGCGGATGGTGCCGAGCGTCCGGGAGGACGACATCGCGCTGGTGGCGGTCCGGCTGCACGAGCAGGACGGGTCGCCGCCGCCCCGGGACGGCAGGACGGGCACCGGTGCCGAGGGCCCCGACGGTGCCGAGGGGGCCGCCGCCGGCAGGACCCTGCTGAGCGGTCGGATCGTGCGGACACGGTTCCCGGCCGACCCCTCGAGCGTCCCCGGAGCGCGCCGCTTCGTCCGCGAGACGCTGCGCGGGCGTGACGTCGAGCTGGTCGACGACGCCGAGCTCTGCGTGGGCGAGCTGGCCGCCAACGCCGCGCTGCACAGCCAGGGCGTGTCGATGGACGTCTCGGTGCGCCTGGACCACGGCGCGGTCACGGTGTCGGTGAGCGACGAGGGCGTCGTCCCGGCCGAGGCCGTGGTGCCGCGCCTGGTCGCGGAGCCCGACGACCCGTCGTACGGCGAGCCCACGACCGGGCGTGGTCTCGGCATCGTCTCGGTGCTGGCCGACGACTGGGGCGTCGAGCGCTTCCCCGGTGGGACGAGGGTCTGGGCGCGGTTGCTCGACGAGCGTGCCGACAGGCCGGTGCGCCCACCCGACTCGCCTCCGGGGCCGGTCGGCGTCGAGCCGGAGGACGGCGGCCCCGCGGAGACGTCGCCGGTGCTCCTGCGTGGCTGCCCGGTGCGGCTGTGGCTGCGTCAGGACGAGCACATCGACGAGCTCGTCCGCGACCTGCAGCTGCTCTCGGCCACCCACGTGCTCGACCCCGGCCTCGCCTCGATAGACGAGGTGCGCGAGCTGCTGAGCGCCTTCGCGCCCCTGCGCCGCGGCACCCGGCTGGCGGTCGAGGAGGCGCACGCGCGAGGTCTCGCGGAGCTCGACGTGACGGTCGAGCTGCCGGCCTCGGCGGCGGTCGGGGCCGCCCGGCTGCACGACCTGCTCGCGCTCTTCGACGAGGGCCCCGACGACGAGCGGATGCTCACCGTGCGGGCCGAGCCCGACGTCGTGCTCCTGCGGGAGTGGATGATCGAGCAGGTGCGGGCCCAGCTGGAGGAGGGCGCCGACGCCGTGGGGTGGGCGGCCTGGCCGCCCCGGGGCCCCGCCTCACCCCCTCCGCGGGCCTAGGCTCGCCGGGACCGAGCGAGACCGATCTCCACCGGACGGGGCAGCAATGAGCGACCTGATCTTCGCCAACGGACGGCTCTTCGACGGGCTGAAGTACCACCACGACCACGCCGTGGGCGTGCGCGGCAGCAGGATCTACGCGGTGGGTCCTCTCGACCGGGTGCGGGAGGAGATGGCGGCCGGTGGCCGTCGGGCCGAGGAGGTCGACGCCGGCGGCGGCCTGGTGATGCCGGCCTTCCACGACGCCCACATCCATCCGCTCATCGGCGGGCTCGAGCTGCGCAGCGCGCTGCTGACCGACTGCACCGGGGCCGAGGCGTGCCTCGAGAAGATCGCCGACTGCGTCGCCGAGCAGGGCGACGTCGGCGACCGGTGGTTCCGTGGCGGTGGGTGGTCGCTGGACGACTTCGACGCGAGCACCGGCCCGACCGCCGAGATGCTCGACCGCGTCGTGCCGCACCGTCCGGCGTTCCTGCCCAGCAACGACCACCACAACGCGTGGGTCAACACCCGCGCCCTCGAGCTGGCCGGCATCGACCGCGACACCCCCGACCCGCCGGACGGGTGGATCGAGCGCGACGCCGACGGGAACCCCACCGGCACGCTGCGCGAGGCCGCGGCGCTGCTGGTGCACCGCCTGGTCGACACCACGCGCGAGGAGAAGCACGCTGCGCTGCGCGACGCCGAGGCGCACCTGCACTCGTGGGGCATCGTCGGCTGGCAGGACGCCCTGGTCGGCGGGTACGCCGGCATCGACGACCCGACCCAGGCCTACCTCGACCTCGTGGAGGCCGACGAGCTGACCGCGCGGGTGCGGTTGGCGCTGTGGTGGGACCGCAACCGTGGTGTCGAGCAGATCGAGGAGCTGGAGGCCGAGCGGGCCCGCCTCGGCGAGGCCGGCCTCGACGCCGGGTCGGTCAAGCTGATGGTCGACGGGGTCTCCGAGACCCTCACCATGGCCGTCGACGAGCCCTACCTCGGCGGCGCCCGCTGCCCCTGCGCGGGCGGCGAGCGGGGGCTGGCGTTCATGGAGCCCGAGCAGCTCGACGAGGCCGTGTGCGCGCTCGACGCCGCCGGCTTCCAGGCACACTTCCACGCCCTGGGCGACCGGGCCGTGCGCACCTCGCTGGACGCCATCGAGGCCGCGCGACGCCGCCACGGCTGGAGCAACCAGCGCCACCAGCTCGCGCACCTCCAGCTGGTCGCGCCGGTCGACCGCAACCGCTTCCGACTGCTCGGCGCGATCGCCAACGTCGAGGGCATGTGGGCGCGCTACAACACCCCCGCCGTGCAGATGGTCAAGCCCTACCTCGATGACGAGCGCCTCGACTGGCAGTACCCCTTCGCCGACATCGTCGACAGCGGGGCGCTGGTGGCCGGCGGCTCGGACTGGCCGATCAACCCGCCCGACCCGATGGAGGGCATCCACGTGCTGGTCAACCGCTCCTCGCGCAGCACCGACGAGAGCGACGAGGAGCCGCCGATGCGCGACGACCAGGGGCTCACCCTGCTCCAGGCGCTGCAGGCCTACACCAGCGGTGCCGCCCACGCGAACCACCAGGAGGACTCCGGCAACCTGCGCGTCGGCGCCTCCGCCGACGTGCTGGTGCTCGACCGTGACCCCTTCGACCTGCACGAGGACGAGATCGGCTCCGCCGAGCCTGTCACCGCCTGGGCGCGGGGCTCGGAGGTCTACCGCCGCGACTGAGGCCGGTCACAGGCCGAAGGCCGCGGCGTACCTGACGGTGCCTGTGGGACCGGCGGGGCCGGTGCCGGGGTTGCGGTCGCCCTCGCCGAGACGCAGTGCGAGGAAGCTGTCGTCGGGGACCTCCATCGGGGCAGTCACACCCAGCGCCGAGGCGGGGCTGAAGCCGAAGCGGGGATAGTAGGTGGGGTGGCCCAGCACCACGACCAGCCGCTCACCGCGTGCGGCGGCAACGTGCAGCCCGTGCCGGATCGTCGCGGCGCCCGCCCCGCGCCGCTGGTGCTCGGGCAGGACGGCGCAGGGCGCGAGCGCGAGCGCGGGGTCCCCACCCACGTGACAACGAGTCATCAGCGCGAGGGCCACGACCTCGCCCCGCTCGTCCGCGGCCACCACTGACAGCTCGGGGATCCAGGCCTCGGGGTCACCGCGGAGACGGTCGACGAGTTCGGCCTCGGCCGTTGTCGGGAAGGCGGCGATGAGCACGCGGTGTACGGCGGCGCGGTCGTGCGTCGTCTCCGCGCGCGTGGCCCACATGGTCGCTGCCTCTCGGTTGCCTGGACGAGCAGTCAGTTTCGCACCATCGAGAGGTCACGTCCGCACCGTCTCGAGCGCCTCGAAAAAAGTTTCGATCTGCCTGTGGAAAACGGCTTCTGACCTGGTGCTTTGTCGGTGGGCCCTGAGATACTTTACTCATGTCCACCACCGCGGCGCACCCCATCAACGGGGCGGTCGCGCGCATGCACTCGCTGCTCGACGAGCTCGCCGAGGTGCCGACCTGGTCGATGGGCCAGGCGGCGACGGCGGAGGCGATGGTCGACATCGCACGGCTCGAGGCGAGGGTGGTCGAGCTGAAGTCGCGGACCCTCGTGCACGCGGAAAGCGTGGCGGTGGCGGAGACGAATGCGTCGCCCTCGGTGGCGGTGTGGCACTCCAACGCGACGCGGTCGACGAAGCGGGAGTCGTTCCGTCAGGTGCGTCTGGCGGCGGGTCTGGATCGGTACGACGTGGTGCGGGAGGCGCTGGGTCGCGGTGACGTCATCGCGGAGCAGGCGTCGGTGATCTGCACTGCCCTGGACGAGCTGCCCGACGACTTGGACGCCGCTGTGTTGGAGCAGGCGGCGAAGGCGCTGGTGGCGTTCGCGGAGGTGCATGACGCCAAGGCGTTGCGGGTGCTGGGTCGCCGGATCCTCGAGGTGGTCGCGCCCGAGGTGGCCGAGGCGTGGGAGGCCGAGCAGCTGGACCGCGAGGAGCGCGAGGCCGAGAAGTCGTCGGTGTTCCGGATGCGCGAGGACGGCCACGGACGGATCAAGGGGTCCTTCGCGGTGCCGCTGCTGGTGGGGCAGATGCTGGAGCGGGCACTGCTGGCGTTCGCGGCACCGAAGCACCAGATCGCGAACCGTGCCGCCGACGACGCGGGCGGGCGGAGTGAGCAGGACGAGCAGGCGCCGGTGCCGGTACGGCGCCCGACGGCGCAGCGGCTCGGTGCCGCGTTCGTGGAGCTCGTCGAACGGCTGAATCCCAACGACCTGCCCCAGGCAGGCGGGGTGAACGCCACGGTCGTGGTGACGATGACCCTCGACTCGCTGAAGGGCGGTCTGGCGGCGGCCACGCTCGACACCGGCGACCGGATCAGCGCCGCGACCGCACGCCGCCTGGCCTGTGAGGCCGGCGTCGTCCCCGTTGTCCTCGGCGGGGGCGGCCAGCCGCTCGACGTGGGACGCGCGAGGCGGTACTTCACCCCGGCCCAGCGGATCGCCATGGGCATCCGCGACGGCGGCTGCACCGCGAAGGGCTGTGACGCCCCGCCGGCGATGTGCCACGCCCACCACGACGACCCCTGGTCCCGTCACGGCCACACCGACCTGGCCCGCGGACGGCTGCTGTGCCCGTTCCACCACCGCCGGATTCATGATCCCGAGTACGAGGCCGACGTAGGCGGCGACAACCAGGTCACCTTCCACCGGCGAACCTAGAGGCACGCGCGGAACTTGCCGCCGTAGGTTGAGCAGCGAGGGCCGAAGGCTCGAGCGTCGTCGAAACCCAGTGAGCCCATGGCGTACGGCGAGCGCGGTGCTCGCGGGGTCTCGGCGTCGCTCGTCGCTGGCGCTCCTCCCTGCTCGACCAACGGGGCCTCACGGGTCTCGGCGTCGCTCGTCGCTGGCGCTCCTCCCTGCTCGACCAACGGGGCTGCCGCGTGTCGTTGGTTGAGCAGCGAGGGCCGAAGGCTCGAGCGTCGCCGAAACCCGGTGACCCCATGGCGTACGGCGAGCGCGGTGCTCGCGGGGTCTCGGCGTCGCTCGTCGCTGGCGCTCCTCCCTGCTCGACCAACGGGGCCTCACGGGTCTCGGCGTCGCTCGTCGCTGGCGCTCCTCCCTGCTCGACC
>NZ_JAULSC010000048.1 GCF_030518195.1 Nocardioides cremeus | reverse complement strand
GCCCCGCCGCTGGTGCCGAGAGGTGCTGGGACGGTGTGCGTCTGATTCTTGAGAACTCAACAGTGTGTCATAGTCGACGAATTAGTTTGTTATGCCCCGTCGATCATGGATGTCTTTGGACTGATGTGGTTGATGGTTTCTTTGGTAAGACGATGATTCTGGCAATTGTCAGTTTTGTTCTCTTGTCAGGCATCTCTTTTTCCATGCCGGCCTGTGGGTTGGTGTGGTGTTGTTTTTCAACGGAGAGTTTGATCCTGGCTCAGGACGAACGCTGGCGGCGTGCTTAACACATGCAAGTCGAGCGGTAAGGCCCTTCGGGGTACACGAGCGGCGAACGGGTGAGTAACACGTGAGTAATCTGCCCTCCACTTCGGGATAAGCCTCGGAAACGGGGTCTAATACCGGATATGACCACTTCATGCATGTGATGGTGGTGGAAAGTTTTTCGGTGGGGGATGTGCTCGCGGCCTATCAGCTTGTTGGTGGGGTAATGGCCTACCAAGGCTTCGACGGGTAGCCGGCCTGAGAGGGTGACCGGCCACACTGGGACTGAGACACGGCCCAGACTCCTACGGGAGGCAGCAGTGGGGAATATTGGACAATGGGCGGAAGCCTGATCCAGCAACGCCGCGTGAGGGATGACGGCCTTCGGGTTGTAAACCTCTTTCAGTGGGGACGAAGCGCAAGTGACGGTACCCACAGAAGAAGCACCGGCCAACTACGTGCCAGCAGCCGCGGTAATACGTAGGGTGCGAGCGTTGTCCGGAATTATTGGGCGTAAAGGGCTCGTAGGCGGTTTGTCGCGTCGGGAGTGAAAACACTGGGCTTAACTCAGTGCTTGCTTCCGATACGGGCAGACTAGAGGTATTCAGGGGAGAACGGAATTCCTGGTGTAGCGGTGAAATGCGCAGATATCAGGAGGAACACCGGTGGCGAAGGCGGTTCTCTGGGAATTACCTGACGCTGAGGAGCGAAAGTGTGGGGAGCGAACAGGATTAGATACCCTGGTAGTCCACACCGTAAACGTTGGGCGCTAGGTGTGGGGTCCATTCCACGGATTCCGTGCCGCAGCTAACGCATTAAGCGCCCCGCCTGGGGAGTACGGCCGCAAGGCTAAAACTCAAAGGAATTGACGGGGGCCCGCACAAGCGGCGGAGCATGCGGATTAATTCGATGCAACGCGAAGAACCTTACCTGGGTTTGACATACGCCGGAAAGCCGTAGAGATACGGCCCCTTTTAGTCGGTGTACAGGTGGTGCATGGCTGTCGTCAGCTCGTGTCGTGAGATGTTGGGTTAAGTCCCGCAACGAGCGCAACCCTCGTCCTATGTTGCCAGCAAGCCTTCGGGTGTTGGGGACTCATAGGAGACTGCCGGGGTCAACTCGGAGGAAGGTGGGGATGACGTCAAGTCATCATGCCCCTTATGTCCAGGGCTTCACGCATGCTACAATGGCCGGTACAAAGGGCTGCGATCCCGTGAGGGGGAGCGAATCCCAAAAAGCCGGTCTCAGTTCGGATTGGGGTCTGCAACTCGACCCCATGAAGTCGGAGTCGCTAGTAATCGCAGATCAGCAACGCTGCGGTGAATACGTTCCCGGGCCTTGTACACACCGCCCGTCACGTCACGAAAGTCGGCAACACCCGAAGCCGGTGGCCTAACCCCTTGTGGGAGGGAGCCGTCGAAGGTGGGGCTGGCGATTGGGACGAAGTCGTAACAAGGTAGCCGTACCGGAAGGTGCGGCTGGATCACCTCCTTTCTAAGGAGCACACGCCCCGATACCAGACGACTGTTCTGGTACGCATGGTGGTGTTCACTAGTGGAATCGTCGATGATGCTTCGCTCTGGTGGGCGGGGTCTTCTCAGTACTGTCCGCACGTGTCCTTTCGGGGGTGGGTGTGGGCGTGGAACCTGGAGATCTCTGCTTGTTGGGGTGGGGTTGGCACACTGTTGAGCTTTGAGGGATCAGGTGACTGGTTGCTCGTTGCCTCCTGGTATCCCAGGGCTGCCGGATGGTGGTGTTGGGGGCTGGGTGGGCTGGTTGTTTGTGAATTGGATAGTGGACGCGAGCATCTGACGCGACAGACGTATCTGCCTCTTGTGTGGGGTGGGTGTGGGTGTCGTGTCTTTCTAGATGTAATTAATTCTAGTCTTTGTAGTTTTTGTTGAGTGTTTGTGAGACAAGCTATGAAGGGCACATGGTGGATGCCTTGGCATCAAGAGCCGATGAAGGACGTAGGAGCCTGCGATAAGCCCTGGGGAGTTGGCAACCAAGCTGTGATCCGGGGGTGTCCGAATGGGGAAACCCAGCTGGAGTCATGTCCAGTTACCCGCGCCTGAATATATAGGGTGTGTGGAGGGAACGTGGGGAAGTGAAACATCTCAGTACCCACAGGAAGAGAAAACAATAGTGATTCCGAGAGTAGTGGCGAGCGAAATCGGATGAGGCCAAACCACGTACATGTGATACCCGGCAGGGGTTGTGTATGTGGGGTTGTGGGATCGCATGGGTGGGTCTGCCGGCCTACCGCACAGTAAGAAACTCGTGATGAAGTTGAAGTCCGCTGGAAAGTGGCGCCGTAGAGGGTGATAGCCCCGTAAGTGTAAGTCGCGAGCTGTGATGCGTCATCCCAAGTAACACGGAACCCCTGAAATTCCGTGTGAATCTGGCGGGACCACCCGTTAAGCCTAAATACTCCTTGATGACCGATAGCGGACAAGTACCGTGAGGGAAAGGTGAAAAGTACCCCTGGCGGGGAGTGAAATAGTACCTGAAACCGTGTGCCTACAATCCGTCGGAGCCTTGCTCACACTTGTGTGACGGGGTGACGGCGTGCCTTTTGAAGAATGAGCCTGCGAGTTTGCGTTGTGTTGCGAGGTTAACCCGTGTGGGGAAGCCGTAGCGAAAGCGAGTCCGAATAGGGCGCTTGAGTAGCACGATCAAGACCCGAAGCGAAGTGATCTATCCATGGGCAGGTTGAAGCGCGGGTAAGACCGCGTGGAGGACCGAACCCACTTAGGTTGAAAACTGAGGGGATGACCTGTGGATAGGGGTGAAAGGCCAATCAAACTTCGTGATAGCTGGTTCTCCCCGAAATGCATTTAGGTGCAGCGTTGCGTGTTTCTTGCCGGAGGTAGAGCACTGGATAGCCGATGGGCCCGACCAGGTTACTGACGTTAACCAAACTCCGAATGCCGGTAAGTGAGAGCGCAGCAGTGAGACTGCGGGGGATAAGCTCCGTAGTCGAGAGGGAAACAGCCCAGACCATCAGCTAAGGCCCCTAAGCGGTGACTAAGTGGAAAAGGATGTGGAGTCGCACTGACAACCAGGAGGTTGGCTTGGAAGCAGCCACCCTTGAAAGAGTGCGTAATAGCTCACTGGTCAAGTGATTCCGCGCCGACAATGTAGCGGGGCTCAAGTCATCCGCCGAAGCTATGGCATTCATGCAAGCCCAGCACCCACTCGATGGGTGTTCAGGTGTGTGGATGGGTAGGGGAGCGTCGTGTCGCGAGTGAAGCGCCGGAGTGATCCAGGTGTGGATGCGACACGAGTGAGAATGCAGGCATGAGTAGCGAATCACGTGTGAGAAACACGTGCGCCGAATGATCAAGGGTTCCAGGGTCAAGCTAATCTGCCCTGGGTAAGTCGGGACCTAAGGCGAGGCCGACAGGCGTAGTCGATGGACAACGGGTTGATATTCCCGTACCGGCAAAGTAGCGCCCATGACGAACCTGGTGATGCTAACCATCTGAAACTCAAGTGACCGGACCCTTCGGGGCGAGGCGCTTGAGCGTAGCGTGGGACCCGAACTGGTAGTAGTCAAGCGATGGGGTGACGCAGGAAGGTAGTCCAACCGTACCGATGGTTGTGTACGGCTAAGCATGTAGGGCGAGATCTAGGCAAATCCGGATCTCTGACTTTGATGTCGGGCTTGAGATGTGATGGGGACCCCGTTGGGGGGAAGTGGATGATCCTATGCTGTCGAGAAAAACCTCTAGCGAGCTATGCGCCGCCCGTACCCCAAACCGACTCAGGTGATCAGGTAGAGAATACTAAGGCGATCGAGCGAACCACGGTTAAGGAACTCGGCAAAATGCCCCCGTAACTTCGGGAGAAGGGGGGCCCGGAACGTGAACACCCTTGCGGTGGGAGCGGGAAGGGCCGCAGAGACCAGGCCCAAGCGACTGTTTACTAAAAACACAGGTCCGTGCGAAGTTGTAAGACGATGTATACGGACTGACTCCTGCCCGGTGCTGGAAGGTTAAGAGGACCTGTTAGGTAGCAATACCGAAGCGGAGAATTTAAGCCCCAGTAAACGGCGGTGGTAACTATAACCATCCTAAGGTAGCGAAATTCCTTGTCGGGTAAGTTCCGACCTGCACGAATGGAGTAACGACTTGGGCGCTGTCTCAACCGTGGACTCGGCGAAATTGCACTACGAGTAAAGATGCTCGTTACGCGCGGCAGGACGGAAAGACCCCGGGACCTTTACTATAGTTTGGTATTGGTGTTTGGTTCGGCTTGTGTAGGATAGGTGGGAGACTGTGAAGCATTCACGCCAGTGAGTGTGGAGTCATCGTTGAAATACCACTCTGGTCGTACTAGATGTCTAACCTAGGTCCGTTATCCGGATCAGGGACAGTGCCTGATGGGTAGTTTAACTGGGGCGGTTGCCTCCTAAAGAGTAACGGAGGCGCTCAAAGGTTCCCTCAGCCTGGTTGGCAATCAGGTGGCGAGTGTAAGTGCACAAGGGAGCTTGACTGTGAGACAGACATGTCGAGCAGGGACGAAAGTCGGAACTAGTGATCCGGCGTCGGCATGTGGAAGCGACGTCGCTCAACGGATAAAAGGTACCCCGGGGATAACAGGCTGATCTTCCCCAAGAGTCCATATCGACGGGATGGTTTGGCACCTCGATGTCGGCTCGTCGCATCCTGGGGCTGGAGTAGGTCCCAAGGGTTGGGCTGTTCGCCCATTAAAGCGGCACGCGAGCTGGGTTTAGAACGTCGTGAGACAGTTCGGTCCCTATCCGCCGCGCGCGCAGGAAACTTGAGAAAGGCTGTCCCTAGTACGAGAGGACCGGGATGGACGAACCTCTGGTGTGCCAGTTGTCCCGCCAGGGGCACGGCTGGTTAGCTACGTTCGGAAGTGATAACCGCTGAATGCATCTAAGCGGGAAGCACGTTTCAAGATGAGGTTTCCCACCGGGTCAACCGGGTAAGGCCCCCAGCAGAACACTGGGTTGATAGGCCGGAGGTGTACAGCAGCAATGCCTAGCCGACCGGTACTAATAGGCCGAGGGCTTGTCCCACAACCACTCAGCTGAACCTACAAATGAGTGCTCGCGTCCACGAATCCACACACACAAACCACTACACATCACATGTGAATAATGGCTTGGCACACACCACCGCCAGTGAACATTCCTGAGGAATGTGTGCCGCAAGAGTTACGGCGGCCATAGCGAAAGGGAAACACCCGGTCCCATCCCGAACCCGGAAGTTAAGCCTTTCAGCGCCGATGGTACTGCAACCGAGAGGTTGTGGGAGAGTAGGACGCCGCCGGACA
>NZ_JAULSC010000179.1 GCF_030518195.1 Nocardioides cremeus | reverse complement strand
GCAAAAGAGTGTACTTCAATAAACCAACAATTAAAGGAGACGTCGACTTCATCTTCGGATCCGGCTCGGCCGTGTTCGAGTCTGCGCAAATCATCGGTAGAGCAGACAGACGCAATACCGCTCTTGTTTTTGCTCCAAATACCGACAATGGTCAAAAATATGGCTTCCTAGTTATTAACAGTAAAATTACCGCTGAAAGTGCGGTCGCATCTAAAAAAGGATGTCATTTAGCTAGGGCATGGGACTCATCGTCGAATCCTAATGCCAACGGTCAACTCGTAATTAGAAAC
>NZ_JAULSC010000178.1 GCF_030518195.1 Nocardioides cremeus | reverse complement strand
CGGGGGTGTTGAAGGTTTCAAACATAATTTGGGTCATCTTCTCTCTGTTGACCTTGGGGTTCAATGGGGCTTCTGTGAGGAGTCCGGGATGTTCTTCTGGAGCCACACGAAGCTCATTGTAGAAAGTATGATGCCAAATCTTCTCCATATCGTCCCAGTTGGTGACAATACCATGCTCAATGGGATATTTTAGAGTAAGGATACCTCTTTTGCTTTGGGCTTCATCTCCTACATAGGAGTCCTTTTGTCCCATGCCGACCATGACACCTTGATGTCTTGGACGACCAACA
>NZ_JAULSC010000177.1 GCF_030518195.1 Nocardioides cremeus | reverse complement strand
GGGCGACATGACCATCCGAATGTCAGCGTCGTGGGCTGGGCGGTGGTGCTGTCGCTAGCGAGGCGTCGGCCGGCGGCGTAGGGATGGGTAGGGTACTCGAGCTAGTTTGCAGGCGGGAGTGGTGAGGGCAGCTGGATAGTCGGGGCAGCCAATGGCCAGGGCCAGTGTCGAGCCGAGCTGGCGGCAGCGGATGGGTGATGAGGCCGTGGTGCGGCGTGGTGGGCTGCTGTGTAGTATAGCATGTCGAAGCCCTGCATGGCAGCGCAGCAATGCACGCGGGCTGCAGGAAC
>NZ_JAULSC010000176.1 GCF_030518195.1 Nocardioides cremeus | reverse complement strand
GAGGCGCTGCTGGCCGCACTCGTCGTGGCGAACTCCCAGTCCGCGCGACCCATCGTCGAAACGCTGCTGGCCCGCGGCCAGGTGGCCGGGCTGCGCGGACTGATCGAACATTTCAACATTCTTGATGACGCCCTCCGGGCGCAGCTTCTGAGCCACAGCGACGTTCTTTTCAGAAGCTTGCGGGAAACGCTGCAGTCGCGGGATGAACGCATTCGCCTGAATGTCATCGAAATCATTCGACGCGGTTCGTTGAACCGTGCGGCGTACCTGCTGAGCAGCGGCCTGCACGA
>NZ_JAULSC010000175.1 GCF_030518195.1 Nocardioides cremeus | reverse complement strand
GGACCAACATTTTCCTCAAGGAAACTAGTGGATGTTTCCTTTGCTGTGATTTCAAATGCTGCATATCATGAGCGATTTGAAATCATTACCAAGAGCATGACTGACATGTCTACCAATTTTTGGTGTTGTCGAGAATGCAAAGGGATAGCGCCAAGAGTCCGAGGAGATGGATTAGTGATCCACGTGTCGTAAAAGCAAGTAAGGAAAAGAGCGCTTGCCGAGGTTCTGCGCTAATGGTTGGCGCAAAGATCAGTAATCCCGATATTCAACTAGATGAAAATCAGCTGACTA
>NZ_JAULSC010000047.1 GCF_030518195.1 Nocardioides cremeus | reverse complement strand
CCCTGAGCGCACCAAAGGCCGCGCCCTGCACCAGCTCGAACAACTCGGCTACACCGTCACCCTGGAGAAAGCCAGCTAACCCCGGCCAACTGTTTATCTTCGTATCAGACGGTTGCTGCGCAACCTCCTCAACCAACGACGGCCAGGACCGAGCGGACCTCTTCTAGGTTCGTCGGTGGAAGGTGACCTGGTTGTTGCCGCCGATATCGGCCTCGTACTCGGGATCGTGGATGCGGCGGTGGTGGAACGGGCACAGGAGTCGTCCCCGGGCGAGGTCGGTGTGGCCGTGGCAGGACCAGGGGTCGTCGTGGTGGGCGTGGCACATGGCCGGTGGTGCGTCGCAGCCGCGGGCGGTGCAGCCGCCGTCGCGGATGCCCATGGCGATCCGCTGGGCCGGGGTGAAGTACCGCTTCGCGCGTCCCACGTCGAGCGGCTGACTGTGGCCGCCGAGGACAACGGGGACGACGCCGGCCTCGCACGCGAGGCGGCGTGCGGTCGCGGCACTGATCCGGTCACCGGTGTCGAGCGTGGCCGCGGCGAGGCCGTCCTTGAGCGAGTCGAGGGTCATCGTCACCACGACGGTCGCGTTCACCCCACCGGCCTTGGGCAGTTCCTTCGGGTCGAGACGTTCGACGAGCTCCACGAACGCGGCACCGAGCCGCTGCGCCGTCGGGCGGCGTACCGGCACCGGCACCGGCACCTGCTCGTCGTCGGCGTCTGCGGCGGCACGGCTTCCGATCTGGTGTTTGGGGGCCGCGAACGCCAGCAGCGCCCGTTCCAGCATCTGCCCGACCAGCAGGGGAACCGTGAAGGACCCCTTGATCCGGCCATGCCCGTCCTCGCGCATCCGGAACACCGCCGACTTCTCGGCCTCGCGGTCGAGCTGTTCGGCCTCCCACGCCTCGGCCACCTCGGGTGCGACCACCTCGAGGATCCGACGGCCCAGCACCCGCAGCGCCTTGGCGTCGTGGACCTCCGCGAACGCCACCAGGGCCTTGGCCGCCTGCTCCAGCACCGTCGGGTCGAGGTCGTCGGGCAGCTCGTCCAGGGCAGTACAGATCACCGACGCCTGCTCCGCGATGACGTCGCCACGCCCGAGCGCTTCCCGCACCAGCTCGTACCGATCCAGCCCTGCCGCCAGGCGGACCTGGCGGAACGACTCCCGCTTCGTCGACCGGGTGGCGTTGGAGTGCCATACCGCCACCGAGGGCGACGCATTCGTCTCCGCCACTGCCACGGTCTCGGCGTGCACGAGGGTCCGCGACTTCAGCTCGACCACCCTCGCCTCGAGCCGTGCGATGTCGACCATCGCCTCCGCCGTCGCCGCCTGGCCCATCGACCAGGTCGGCACCTCGGCGAGCTCGTCGAGCAGCGAGTGCATGCGCGCGACCGCCCCGTTGATGGGGTGCGCCGCGGTGGTGGCCATGAGTAAAGTATCTCAGGACCCACCGACAAAGCACCAGGTCAGAAGCCGTTTTCCACAGGCCGATCGAAATTATTTTCGAGGCCTCGGCGACGGTGCGCAAGCGACCGGTCGGTGGTGCAGAAGTGACTGCTCGGTGGTGCAAAGCTGACTGCTCGGCGACGTGGGCGTGTGACGGGTGGGGCCCCATACTTCCCGCTCGTGACTACCGCGACGCAGTCCTCTCGACCCGCACTCGGCCCAGGCTGGTCGACCCTCTCCCAGGCGTTGGTGGCCATCCTCGGGCTGGCCCTGCTGGGCAACCTCCTCAACGGGGCCTTCTCGTTCTGGGCCTGGCGGACCTTCAGTGGGTGGGCCGACGAGCCTGCCGCCGTCGACCTGGGGCAGGCCACGGCGTACGACACCGGCACTGCGGTCGCCGCGCTGGTGCTGAGCCTCGTCCACCTCGCCGTGCTGGTGCTGATGATCACCTGGTTGTTCCAGGCCCACCGCAGTGACCGGATGGACCCGTCGCGGCTCGAGCACAGGTCCGGGTGGGCGATCGGCGGGTGGTTCGTGCCGTTCCTCAACCTGGTGCGGCCCTACCAGGTGGTCGAGGACGTGCGGGTGGCGAGCCAGAGCTCGCTCGGTCGCCAGTCCGACGTCGTCCTGGCGTGGCGGCTCACCGTGGTCGGCGCCTCCATCGCAGGACGCGTCACCGCTGCCCTGGTCAGCGGGGCCGGCGCCTCCGACTCCGAGACCATCTCCGCCATCGCTTCGGCCAACCTGTCCGACGTGGTGGGGTCGGTCCTGTGGGTCGCGGCCGCGATCCTCGGCATCGTGGTGGTCAGGAGCACGACCCGGCTGGTGCAGCAGTCGCCGCACGTCCCGGTCTCGGCAGCTGCCTGATCAGTCCTCGCCGTCGCGACGCCGCGCGGCCACCGCGACGGCCGCACGCCCGCGCAGCCCGCGGGGCACCGCGAAGGTGCCGACGGGGGCGTCGGCGTCGGCGAAGCGGTACTTGTAGTCCTCGTCGCCGCGCAGGAACCGGAACTCGCGGGCGCCCTGCTCGAGCGCGTCGCGCACCGCGTGCACCAGCAGCACGAACCCGACGGACTCCCGGTCCATGCCGGGGTCGCGGCCGAACTGGTAGCAGTAGACGTCGGGGCCGAAGGCGAAGGTGAGCAGCGAGGACACGCAGCGGCCGTCGACGTCCATCGACCACAGCCGCAGCCACCCGCGCTCCAGCGCCAGCGCGGCGAAGGCGCGGGTGAAGCGGTGCTGACGGGGGTCGAGCAGGGGGCTGTCGCCCTCCCACCGGGCCGCGTGCAGCGCGAAGAGCGCGTCGAGGTCGGCCTCGAGGCTCTCGGCGGTGGCCAGGCGCACCACCACGTCGTGGTCGCGCTCGAGGGTGCGGGGCTTGCGGTTGACCTGGCCGCGGAAGTTCTTGCTCTTCGAGGCCAGCCACGACTCCCACGTCTGGCCGTCCTCGAAGCGCAGCACCGGGCTGACCTCGGTGCTGATGGGCCGCGCCCCCAGCGGCTCCCACCAGGCGTCCGCGACGGGGCAGTCCTGCAGCAGCACGACGTCGGCCGGCAGGTCGCCGTGCTCCAGCGCAGCCTGCAGCAGGGGAGCGGCTCGGGGCAGGTCCTCGGGCGCGCACACCGGCCCGAGCAGGTCGGCGGGGCCGTGGCCGATCCAGCGCACCTGGCGCAGCGCCCGCCCGCGCACGTGCAGGGGCAGCACCACGCTGGGAGCGGCCGCGTCGTCGACCAGCACGTGCGGGGTCGCGCCGTCGGCGTACTCCGCCCACCAGGTGCTGGCCCAGGCGTGGGTCGCGAAGAGGTTGCGAGCCGCCAGCGCGAGGGCGTCCCAGGTCGCGGGGTCCGGTCCTCCGAGGGGCAGCACGGCGTGAGTCTAGGGGGGAGGCACCGCATAGGGTGGCGGCGCCATGGACGCCCTGGACCTGTACGACGAGCACGCGCGCGAGCGCCTGGTGCCCGAGCCCCCCAAGCGGGTGGACGCGCCCGAGCGCACGCCCTTCGAGCGTGACCGCGCCCGCGTGGTGCACGCCGCCGCCTCCCGGCGCCTGGCGGCCAAGACCCAGGTGGTCGGCCCGCAGAGCAACGACTTCGTGCGCAACCGGCTGACCCACAGCCTCGAGGTGGCCCAGGTGGCCCGCGACCTGTCGCGGGCGCTGGGCAGCCTGCCCGACATCGCCGAGACCGCCGCGCTGGCCCACGACCTGGGCCACCCGCCGTTCGGGCACAACGGCGAGCGGGTGCTGGCCGAGCTCAGCGGGGCGTGCGGCGGCTTCGAGGGCAACGCCCAGACGCTGCGGCTGCTGACCCGGCTGGAGGCCAAGACCGTCGACGCCGAGGGCCGCTCGGCCGGGTTGAACCTGACTCGCGCCACCCTCGACGCCTGCACGAAGTATCCGTGGGCCCGGGGTGCCGCCGAGGCGCCCAGCGGCGTGCACGCCGACGGGTCGCCGCGCGAGGTGCACAAGTTCGGCGTCTACGAGGACGACCTGCCGGTCTTCGACTGGATGCGCGCCCCGGTGCCGGGCGCGGGCGTGCGCCGCTGCCTGGAGGCGCAGGTGATGGACCTGGCCGACGACGTCGCCTACTCGGTGCACGACGTCGAGGACGGCACGGTCGCGGGCCGCGTCGACCTGACCGACCTCGACACCGCCGCGGTCTGGGCCACGGTGCGCTCCTGGTACGAGCCGGGCGCCGACGACGACGTGCTCGACGAGGTGCTCGCCGGGCTCCGCTCGGTCGGCTCGTGGCCCACCACGGCGTACGACGCCTCGCGGCGCAGCCTGGCCGCGCTCAAGAACCTCACCAGCGACCTGATCGGGCGCTTCTGCGGCGACGTGCAGGCCGCGACCTTCGCGGCCGCCGACGGCCCCTTCGTCCGCTACCGCGCCGACCTGGTGGTGCCCGAGCGCACCCGCCTCGAGATCGCGGTGCTCAAGGGGGTCGCGGCGCACTACGTGATGCAGGCCGAGGACCGGATCGCGGTGATGGTGCGCCAGCGCGAGCTCGTCGCCGAGCTGGTCGCGCTGCTGCTCGAGCAGGGCCCCGAGGCGCTCGACCGGCCCTTCGCCGACGACTGGCACGAGGCCGTCGACGACGCCGGCCGGCTGCGCGTGGTCGTCGACCAGGTCGCCTCGCTCACCGACGCCAGCGCCGTGGCCCGCTGGGAGCTGCTGCGCGCCCGCGGCTAGCCTCGCGACCATGAGCGAACAGCGTGACCGGCTCGTCTGGCTGCCCTTCGACCCCGCCGAGCTCGGCGAGGTGCCGAGCGGGCTGCGCTACGAGGTCGTCGACCCGCGCGAGCACGTGCCCGACTCGGTCACCGACGTCGCGTTCTACGTGACGCCGTACGCCATGGGTCCCGAGGTCGGCGACGTGCTGGAGCGGATGAGCGGCCTCGAGGTGGTGCAGACGCTCAGCGCGGGCGTCGACAACGTGCGCAGCCGGGTGCCCGAGGGCGTCACCCTGTGCAACGGCCGCGGCATCCACGACACCTCGACCGCCGAGCTGACCCTCACCCTGGTGCTCGCCGCCCTGCGCGACGTGCCCGGCATGGTGCGTGACCAGGACCAGCACCGGTGGAACACCCGCTGGCGGCCCTCGCTGGCCGACAAGCAGGTGCTCCTGGTCGGCTACGGCGCGATCGGCCAGGCGATCGAGGACCGGTTGCTGCCCAACGAGTGCGAGGTCGTGAAGGTCGCCCGCACGGCACGGGAGACCGAGCGCGGCCACGTGCACGGCTTCGACGAGCTGGCCGACCTGGTGCCGACCGCCGACGTCGTGGTGCTGATCGTGCCGCTCACCGACGAGACCCGGGGCCTGGTCGACGCCGACCTGCTGGCCCGGATGAAGGACGGCGCCCTGGTGGTCAACATGGCGCGCGGGCCCGTCGTGGTCGCCGCCGACCTCCTCGCCGAGCTGCACGCGGGCCGGCTCCTGGCCGCCGTCGACGTCGTCGACACCGAGCCGCTGCCCGCCGACGACCCGCTGTGGGACGCGCCCGGTCTCCTGGTCTCCCCGCACGTCGGCGGAGCCACCTCGGCGATGTGGCCGCGGGCCCACCGGCTGGTGCGCGAGCAGCTCGAGAGGTACGCCGCGGGGGAGCCCCTCCACAACCAGATGACGGGCGCGTACTGAACGCGCCCGCCCGCCCGTAGGATCGCCGACGTGGTGGGCAGGATTCGCGAGCAGAGCATCGCCGAGGTGCGCGAGAAGGCCCGTATCGACGAGGTCGTCTCGCAGTACGTGACCCTGCGCAACGCCGGCGGCGGCTCGATGAAGGGGCTGTGCCCCTTCCACGACGAGAAGTCCGCGTCCTTCCACGTCACCCCCTCCCGTGGCTTCTTCCACTGCTTCGGCTGCCAGGAGGGCGGCGACGTCATCAGCTTCGTGATGAAGATCGACGGGCTCTCCTTCGGCGAGGCCGTCGAGCGGCTGGCCGACAAGTCCGGCGTGGCGCTGATGCGCGACGAGGGCGACGGCACCTACGAGAAGCCCAAGGGCCCGCAGCGCGGACGGCTCATCGAGGCGCACAAGGAGGCGCAGGCCTGGTACGCCGACCAGCTCGGCACGCCCGACGCCCTCGTGGCGCGCCAGTTCCTCGACGAGCGCGGCTTCGACCAGGCCTCGGCGCAGACCTTCGGCGTCGGGTTCGCGCCCCGCGACGGCGAGGCGCTCTTCAAGCACCTGCGCCAGAAGGGCTTCAGCGTCGACGAGCTGACGACCGGCGGGCTGGTGGCGGTCGGTCGCTCGCCGTACGACCGGTTCCGCGGGCGGCTGCTGTGGCCGATCCGCGACGCCTCCGGCGACACCATCGGCTTCGGCGCCCGGCGGATCTTCGACGACGACCGCATCGACGCGAAGTACCTCAACACCTCCGAGACCCCGATCTACAAGAAGAGCCAGGTGCTCTACGGCATCGACCTGGCCCGTCGCGAGATCGGCCGCTCCAGCCAGGCCGTCATCGTCGAGGGCTACACCGACGTGATGGCCTGCCACCTCGCCGGCGTCGGCACCGCGGTCGCCACCTGCGGCACCGCCTTCGGCGACGACCACGCCAAGGTGCTGCGCCGCTTCCTCAACGACCACGAGGAGTTCCGCGGCGAGGTGATCTTCACCTTCGACGGCGACGCGGCCGGGCAGAAGGCGGCGCTGCGCGCCTTCGGCGGCGACCAGAACTTCGTCTCCCAGACCTACGTGGCCGTCGAGCCCGGCGGGATGGACCCCTGCGACCTGCGCATCCAGCAGGGCGACGCCGCGGTGCGCGAGCTGGTGGCGCGGCGGGTGCCGCTCTACCGCTTCGTGCTGTCCAACGTGGTCTCCCGCTTCGACCTCGACCGGGCCGACGGCCGGGTCGACGCGCTGCGCGAGGGCGCCAAGCTGGTCACCAGCGTGCGCGACAAGTCCAAGGTCGACGCCTTCGCCCGCGAGCTGGCGCAGATGGTCGGCACCGACCCCGAGGAGGCGCGCTCCGAGGTACGCCGCGCGGCCGCCCGCGGCCCGCAGAAGTCGGGCCGGCCCGAGCGGCGCGACTCCGTGAGCACCACCGGCGCCGGGGGCGCGGGGGAGGAGCCGGCTCCGGCGCGCCGGGCGCTGCCCGACCTGCGCGACCCGCGCTTCGAGCTCGAGCGCGAGACCCTCAAG
>NZ_JAULSC010000174.1 GCF_030518195.1 Nocardioides cremeus | reverse complement strand
GATCCTACGATGTCCTACGAAGTACTACGTATAGAATAATATAATATATATAGAATAATATAATATATATAGAATAATATAGAATATAGGATATTTTCTTAGTATATAGTATAGGTATTAAGCCCTTATAGCTTAATATATTTAACTTAAGTTTTAAGTATAAGTATAATATAGAGAGATATTTAGCTCCGGCCTTTTAGGAACAATTTTTGTAAAATAAAATTTTAGGATTTATTAGAACTAGTTATATAGATATTTAAATTAGTAACTACGCGTAAGCGCCTATTCTTA
>NZ_JAULSC010000173.1 GCF_030518195.1 Nocardioides cremeus | reverse complement strand
TCGTTCCACATACCAAATTTGGCTAGAACTATGGCTAGAACTGTGGCTGACGAGCGACACCTTCCAAGAGTGGCTAACTTTTATGACTAATCGTGGCGGGGCGAGCGACACCAATCGACAACCGTCGCTGAGCAGGGGGGTCGAGCGACGGCCGTTGATTGATGTCGCTTGGCCTGCTCGTCTGGCCCTCCCTTGCGAGCGACACCAATCGACAACCGTCGCTGGACAGGGGGGGTCGCCTTATAGGTTTTAGATAAAACGTCAAAGCTGAACAAACAAACAGCCGCACCA
>NZ_JAULSC010000172.1 GCF_030518195.1 Nocardioides cremeus | reverse complement strand
CTAAAGCTATCAGAACAGCCCAATCAGTCAAAATCGATGCCAACCGATCAAAACGATCAAAACTATCAAATCGATCAAATCGATCAAATCAATCAAACAGAAGAAAACGATCAAATCGATCTATTGCATCGACGTTTCGGCCATATTGGTAAAACAAGCTTAAATAAGCTTTGTGACAACACCAACGGCATGAATTCAAATATTAAAACAAACAACTCATTCAGCAACTGCGAGATCTGCTTAAAAAGCAAATTTACTAGCAAGATAAGCAGAAATCCACCAATAACTCAAG
>NZ_JAULSC010000046.1 GCF_030518195.1 Nocardioides cremeus | reverse complement strand
CGCCTACCCCGTCAGGACCGTGACGGTCCCGCGGTCGCCGTCGACCCGCACCCGGTCGCCGGTGTGCAGCACCCGGGTGGCGCCCTGGGTGTTGACCACGCAGGGCAGCCCGTACTCGCGCGCCACCACCGCGCCGTGCGAGACCGAGCTGCCGATGTCGGTGACCAGGGCCGCGATCAGGGTGAAGTACGGCGTCCAGCCGACGTCGGTGACCGGCGCGACCAGGATCTCGCCGGGCTGGAGGTCCTGGGCCTCGAGCACCGTGGCCGCGACCCGCACGCTGCCCTCGACGACGCCGCTGCACGCGGGACGGCCCACGATCACCCCGTCCTCGATGCCCTCGGGGGCCTGCGGGGTGAACGGCGTCGGCCTGCCGACCGACACGTCCGGGAACTCCAGGCGGGCCTGGAAGGGCAGCGCCGTGCGGCGGGACTCGGCCGCGGCGACCATGGCGGAGGTGTCCTCGGCGGCCAGCAGCGCCGGCAGCTCGCGGCGGTCGAAGAAGAAGACCAGGTCGGCGTCGGGCAGGCGACCCTGCTCGGCGAGCTGTTCGCCGAGCAGCCGGTAGCCGCGGCTGAGCCGGTGCGCGACCAGCACCATCCGTGACTTGGTTGCCTCCCGGCCGGCGGCGCCGGCGCGGGCCATCCGCGCCAGCGTGCGCACCGCACGGGAGAGGCGGGCGTCGTCCTGCGCCCGTGCCGGGCGGGCCGGCCGGCCGGTCGCGCGGCGGGCCCGCAGCATCGCCTGCATGATCGTCCCGAGACCGTCCGGGTCGTCCCCCCAGGACGGGTCGCGCAGGCACAGCTCGCGGTAGCCGCGGTGGCCGTGGCGCTGCAGGAAGTCGGCGAGCTCGCGCGACGTCGCGCCGCTGCCGCCCACCAGCCAGGTGACCGCGTCGCCGGGAGCCAGGTCGAGGAAGCGGCCGCCGGTGTCGGCGTCGCCGGCCAACCGGTCGACGACGTCGTCGAGCTGCGCGAGCATCATCGCGCTCTCGACGTCGCTGCCGCCGGCCATCAGCGCGGAGGCCAGCGAGCGGCCGTCGTCCTCGCTGCGCCCCGCCCTGACCGCCTCCTTGACCGCGGTCTCCTCGAGGATGTTGGCCGCGACGGCGGCGCGCGAGGAGGAGCGCACGTGGGTCAGTGTCGCCTCGTTGTAGAGCTCGATCGCCGCGTCGAGCTCGGCCAGCAGCTCGTGGGGCGTCGCCGCCGAGGGGGCGACGAAGCCTGCGAGCCTCCTGTCCAGCCGCCGGATCGCACCGCCCGCCGTCAAGGCGAACGTCGAGAGCCGGACCGTGTTGACCAGGCGCACCGGGAACGACGCGGGCGCCTTGGGCACCAGCTCCTCGACCAGCCGGCCGGCGATGGACAGGCAGTACTGCTCGAGGGAGTTGCCCAGGATGCCCGCGCTCAGCGCTGTCCCCTCGGTCATGTCGAGGAACAGGTGGCCGGAGAAGTAGCCCAGCTGCAGCCAGCGGTCGTCCTGGTAGGCCTCCTGGAAGCCGGCGATCACCTGCACGGTCTGCATGGCGTACTCGATCGCCTGGCCGCTGACCGAGGCGGTGAGCGGGCAGAAGGCGCCCGGCATCATCTCGCCGATGTTGCAGCGGGTGTAGACGTGGTCGTCGCCGGCCGGCACCGAGTCCATCGCGCCCAGGTCGCCGGGCAGTGTGGTGATCGGGCGGGCCTGCAGCCAGCGCAGCCGCCCGCCCCGGTCGATCGCCCACTCCAGGTCGAGCGGGCGGCCCCACAGCTGCTCGGCGCGCCGGGCGCCGGCCACCACCTCGGCGACCTCGGCGTCGCTGACCGACGCACGCGCCGGGCTCGCCCGGGCGGTGATCGCGCCCGTGCGGTCGACCTCGAAGTGGTCGGAGGCCGTCGATCCGTCGACGAGGGCCTCCCCCAGCCCCGGGACGGCGTCGACGACCGCGAGGTCGCGGCGGGCGCTGACCGGGTCGGCGGTGAAGACGACCCCCGCGGCCCGGGCGTCGACCATCTCCTGGACCACCAGGTGCATGGTGCCCGAGATGCCCGAGTCGGCCTGGTAGGCGCTGGCGCGCTCCGAGCCGGTGGAGGCCACGCACCGCCGCACGGCCGCGACCAGGCCGTCGTGGTCGCGCACCCCCAGGACCGAGTCGTACTGGCCGGCGAACGAGCTCTCGGCGCCGTCCTCGCCGGCCGCCGAGGATCGGACGGCGACGCTCGCACCGGACGCCGCCAGGGCGGCGTACCGCTCCTGCAGCCCCTCGGGCAGCGCACCGGGGTCGGCGTCGGCGATGACGAACCCGGCCGGCACGTCGAAGCCGGCGCGGGCCAGCTCGGCCAGGCCCAGCGCCTTGCCGCCGTAGCGTGCGTCGACGATGTCGGAGAGCTCCACGATCGCGCTGGTGATGTCGGTCACGCGCCGATACGTTACAGTCGTCACGGAAATGAGCAAGGACCAGGGACGACCCCGTGACGCACGTATAGACCGCGCAGTGCTCGACGCCGCCGCGGCGCTCCTGCACGAGGTCGGGTACGCCGACCTGACCGTGGCCGCGATCGCCGACCGCGCCGGGACCTCACGTCCCGCCGTCTACCGACGCTGGCCCAGCAAGGCCCACCTGGTGCACGAGGCGGCGTTCCGCGACGCCGACACGACCGAGACCCTGCGCACCGGCGTGCTCGAGGACGACCTGCGTGACCTGGTGCGCCGCACCGCCGGCCTGCTCGCCTCGCCGCTGGCCCGGCTCGCGGTGCCCGGCCTGGTCGCCGAGGCCGCGGCCGACCCGACCCTGCACGCCCGGCTGCTGGAGCGCTTCGCCGAGCACGGCTGGATCGGCGTCGAGGACTACCTGGCCCGGGCCGCCGAGGCCGGACAGGTCCGCCGCGACGTCGACGCCGTCACCGTCCTCGAGCTCGCCATCGGCGCCGCGCTCGTCGCCATGCTGGTGCACGGCCCCGAGGGGCTCGACGAGGCGTGGGTCGACCGCACGACCGCGGTCCTCCTGCACGGCATCAGCCCCGCGGCGGGAGGTCCTCCAGCGCGCTGAGGTCGCCCGACTGCTCCCTGGTGACCACGCTGAGGCTGCCGTCGCTCTCGAGCACCACCGCGGCGACCATGGCGACGTCACCGACCCCGTTCCCCCGGATCGCCTGGCGCACCTCCGCCCCGGTGAGGCGGGCGTCGCGCAGCGCCTGCTCGAGCATCTCCCCGTCGCGCAGCAGCAGCGTGGGCCCGGCGGTCACGGCCGAGCGCACCGCCGGCAGCCGCGAGGTGATCGCCGCGACGAGCAGCTGCAGCAGCGCCAGCACCGCCAGCGCGACCACGCCCTCCGACCACGACACGTCCTTGCTCAGGAAGATCGTCGCGAGGGTGGAGCCCAGGGCCACGGTGACGACGAGGTCGAAGGCATTGAGCTTCGAGAGCGTCCGCTTGCCCGAGGTGCGCAGCACCAGCACGACAGCGGCGTACGACGCGGGGCCCACCAGGAGCACCCGCCAGATGTCGGACCAGGTGTCGAACCACATGGCCCTTGTCTACCGGTCCCTAGGGTGGGGCGCACAGACGGGCGCGAGCCAGGAGGAGCAGTCGTGGACGAGCAGGAGATCCCCCGCACGATGCGCGCAGCGGTGCTGACCCGGCACGGCGGTCCCGAGGCCGTGGAGCTGCGGGACGTCCCCACCCCCGAGCCGGGCACCGGCCAGGTGCTGGTGCGGGTGGGGGCCGCCGGGCTCAACAACACCGACCTGTGGACCCGCGAGGGCGCCTACGGCAGCAGTGCGGAGGACCCCGACGCCCGCTCGGGCTGGCGCGGACCGATCGACTTCCCCCGCATCCAGGGCGGCGACGTCGCCGGCGAGGTCGTGGCCGCCGGCCCGGGCGCCCCCGCCGACCTCGTGGGCCGCCGGGTGCTGGTCGACCCCGCGACGCGCTACGACCACGACGGGCCCGACGCGCACCCGACCCACATCCTGGGCAGCGAGGGCGACGGCGGCTTCGCCGAGCTCGTGGTCGTCGACGCCGAGCGAGCCCACGTCGTCGACGGCTCCCCGCTCAGCGACGTCGAGCTGGCCGCGCTGCCGATCGCCTACGGCACCGCGCTGGGCATGCTCGAGCGCGGGCACGCGGCGGCCGGCGACACCGTGGTGGTCACCGGCTCCTCCGGCGGCGTGGGGCTGGCGGCCGTGCAGCTCGCCGCGGCCCGCGGAGCCCGCGTCGTGGCGATCACCAGCGGCGTGCACGCCGAGCAGGTGCGGGCCGCGGGCGCGGACGTGACCGTCGACCGCACCGAGGGCGACCTGCGCGAGTCCCTGGCCCGGGCCTGCCCCGAGGGCATCGACGTGGTCGTCGACGTGGTGGCCGGCCCCTTCGTCGCCCAGGCGCTGGGCCTGCTGCGCGACGGCGGGCGCTGGGTGGTCGCGGGGGCGCTGGGCGGTCACCTGGTCGAGCTCGACGTACGCCGCCTCTACCTGGCCAACGTCGCCCTGGTCGGCTCGACCATGCACACCCCCGCCCACTTCGAGACGCTGGTCGACCTGGCCCGCCGCGGCGAGGTGCGCCCGGTCGTGGCCCGCGCCTACGACCTGGCCGACCTCGCCGCCGCGCACGCCGACCTCGAGGGCCGCGGCCTCGTCGGCAAGCTCGTCGTCACGCCCTGAGGCGGGGGCGCAGCAGCGCCAGCCCGAGCCAGGTGAACCAGACGATGAAGCCCAGCCCGAAGACCGACGTGGCGATCTCGGAGGCGGCCGGCACGACCGTGACAGCGCCGACGACGGCGAGACCGAGGGCGAGCCCTCCGAGCCCGGCCGGCAGCGCCCGGGTCCGCAGCACGGCGTACCCGACGACGCCGGCCCACAGCGCGCCGGCGACCTCGATGCCGCCGCCCAGCGCGTCCTGCACCACGCTGGTCGCGACCCAGGTGTCGAGCGCCAGCGCGGTGTCGTGCGCGTGCAGCTCGACGGCCGCCTGCTGCGCGACGAGGGCCACGCTCCCGCTGGCCACGAGCATCCCCGACCAGACCAGCCCCAGGGCCGTGGACACCCGGGCGAGGGCGGGCGCCGGCGACAGGCGTGCGCCCACCCCCAGCGAGACCAGCACCATCGCGGCGCCGCCAAGGAGGTAGAGGACCAGGTACCACCCCGCCAGCGCGGCATGGTGCTCGACCAGGAAGGCCAGCGACGCCTCGGGCTCGTCGATGGGCGACACGAGGCCGCGGGGCACGAAGTAGGCGGCCATCGCGATGAAGCCCAGCACGTAGGTGCCGGCGACGAGCTGTGCGGCGATGCCGCCGGTGCGCGCCAGCGCGGACGACGTGTCGGTGGGGCGGGGCGCGGTGCCCGTCGTGGTGGGTGCGTCGGCAGTGGTGCCGGTGAAGGTGTCGGTGTGTCGTGTCATGCCTCCACCGTCGCTGCGCCCGGGTCATCGGCGCATCGGAGCGGGGGCCGGAGCCGGGTAGTCCTCGAGGCCGGACTCGGTCGGCCGAAAGTCCCATCCGTCCTTTGACGTGCCGGGCCTACCCTGGTCGGGTGACCAGGAGCCCGCTGCGCGCGCTGTGGGACGAGCCGCGGGCCGAGCCGCCGCCGGGGACGCCCTGGTGGGACCGGGCCCTGGTCGCCGGGCTCGTCCCGCTGACCGTGCTCGAGGCCGCCCTGCGCACCGACGTCGTGTGGCCGCTCTGGCACGGGGCGTGGGCGTTGGTGTGCGTGGCCGCCCTGCTGTGGCGCTCCCACCGGCCGCTGGCGATGGTGGTCGTGTCCTACGGCGCCCAGAGCGCCGCCGGGGTGGTGCCCGCGCTGGCCGGGGAGCCCCACAGCGTGCTCGACGTGACCGCCGTCGTGCTGCTGCTCGCCTACTCGCTGGGTCGCTGGGCCAGCGGACGTGGCGTGCTGGCCGGGAGCGGCTTCCTGCTGGCGCTGCACCTGCTCCGCGAACCGCTCTACGACGCCACCGGGGCCTCGATGCTGCTCGGGGTCGCGGCGCTGATGCTGCCGGTGGCCCTGGGTGCGGTGATGCGACTGTGGACCACCGCGCAGGTGCGCGCCCGCGAGGAGGTCCGGCTCCGCGAGCGCGAGCAGCTGGCCCGCGACCTGCACGACACCGTCGCGCACCACGTCACCGGCATCCTGATGCACGCCCGCGCCGCCCAGGTGCGGGCCCGGACCGACCCCGGCGCGGCCACCGCCGCGGTCGAGGGCGTGGAGGAGGCGGCGTCGCGGGCCTTGGAGGACATGCGGGCGATGGTGGCCGTGCTGCGCGACGACCGGGCAGTCGGCCCCGGCCGCTCCCCCGCCCACGGCGTCGCCGACATCTCGCACCTGGCCCGCGACGAGGGTCCGGGACCGCGCGTCGTCGTCGAGACGGCCGGCGACCTCGACCGGTTGCCGTCTCCCGTCGGCTCGGCGTTGTTCCGCGCCACGCAGGAGGCCGTGACCAACGCCCGGCGGCACGCCGTGGACGCCACCCTGGTGGCGGTTCACCTCAGCCGCGACCACGACGTGGTGCGGCTGCGGGTCCACGACGACGGCCGCGCGCCCGGTGCCGGGCGCGGACGCCGCAACCGGGCGGCGTACGGCCTGGCCGGGATGCGCGAACGGTTCTCGCTGCTCGGCGGCGCCGTGCAGGCCGGGCCGGATCCCGGCGGCGGCTGGACCGTCGAGGCCACCGTCCCGGCGAGCGGCACCGGCGCGGAGGCACAGCCGTGAGTGCGCCGGGGCGGGTGCCGGTGCGGGTGCTGGTGGCCGACGACCAGGACATGGTCCGCGTCGGTATCTCGACGATCCTCGACGCGCAGCCGTCGATCGAGGTGGTCGGCCAGGCCCGCGACGGGCTGGAGGCCGTGGCCCTCGTCGAGTCGCTGCACCCCGACGTGTGCCTCTTCGACATCCGGATGCCGCACCTCGACGGCATCGAGGCCACCCGCCGGGTCGCCGGCCCCGACGTCGCCGACCCGGTGCCGGTCATCGTGGTCACCACCTTCGACCATGACGAGTACGTCTACGACGCACTGCGGGCCGGGGCCCGCGGCTTCCTGCTCAAGGACGCCGACCCCGAGCTGCTGGCCCGCGCCGTCCTGGCCGCCGCGCAGGGCGAGGCGCTGATCGCGCCGGCCGTGACCGCGCGTCTGCTGGCCGCCTTCGCCTCGTCGCACGCCGGCGCCGTGCGCGAGCCGGTCGACCCGCTGACCCCACGGGAGGAGGCGGTCCTCGACCTGGTCGCCGTCGGCCGGACCAACGCCGAGGTCGCCGACGAGCTGTTCCTCTCGCTTAGCACCGTCAAGACCCACATCGGGGCGCTGATGACCAAGCTGTCGGCCCGCAACCGCGTCGAGCTGGTGATCTGGGCCTACGAGAGCGGCCGGGTCGACCCCGGGCGACGCTGAGACCAGCACCCGGGACGAGAACAGACGAGGCCCGGACCTGTCGGTCCGGGCCTCGTCACTGTGTAGCGGGGGCAGGATTTGAACCTGCGACCTCTGG
>NZ_JAULSC010000171.1 GCF_030518195.1 Nocardioides cremeus | reverse complement strand
AATGGGGTATGTTTCAACCGTCTCGATATTCCTAGCTAGTACTGACCAAACACAGGGTACTTTCAACCCGCCAATCTTGGACCTTACCAGTTAATTTCTAAGTTTAATACTTTAAAGTTAGAAAACGATCAATGTCATCAACTTTTCAACAACCCACCGCCTTCTGTATTCCCAGAATGGCCCAAGGTGCAGGAATTCAATCAGGAGATGGGAGGATGGCAGATTCGCCCTTCAAACACATACTGGTCAAGTGGAGAATTCGATCCTTGGCGTCCTACCGGTCCTCTTTCTC
>NZ_JAULSC010000170.1 GCF_030518195.1 Nocardioides cremeus | reverse complement strand
AAAAATAGTACAACCACTACTTCCATGACGCATTTATAACCCGTTATATGGTTTCCGGTGCTATGTAGTCATTAATTGTCAGTGGGGCTTGTGTTATGACCACTGTTCTTACACATCCATCTTGACGCACGGAGAATCTTGGAGGCCAATTTGTCTTCAAAGCTACCGCGCAGATCAGGCGGGTCCTTTACTACTGCCTTCGTGGTATGATACGTAGTGAGAACATAAAATATCCCTTTTTCTCTTTCCAAACATACATACTCGATTCCATTCTGATAAGCTGAAAGGCAGAT
>NZ_JAULSC010000169.1 GCF_030518195.1 Nocardioides cremeus | reverse complement strand
CGCATTGGGTAACTAGCAGGGAGGGGTATAATCGTGGGGTAACACAACTCGCACCGAGGTCGGTCTCTTATTACGCGAAGCAAAGAAGATGCGCCGATCTGCACCATTGGAAATGCCTATAGTCTGTTCTTCCTCTTACCATAATACTCGCTAGACGCGTGTATGCAACTATCCATATACCACCTGTGCAAAGTGTACTAGGTTTTCACGCGTCTATTAGCGTGACGTAAATCCTACAAGTCGCCCTCCTAATCAGGAAATCGAAAACGGTCTTACTGCATGCATGTGAGATA
>NZ_JAULSC010000168.1 GCF_030518195.1 Nocardioides cremeus | reverse complement strand
AAGGGGTTGAGCACGGTGATTCATGCGCCCTGTCTGATCTGACCACATAATCCACAGAATCCGGGTGCCCGATCCACACCCGGTTTTGTCCACCACTCAATATATGCCCATATTCTCACAAATCAACCATGCCAGTTCAAGAGAGCGGGCACAGGCTAGAATTTGTCATTGATGATTTTTAGGATATAGAAACTTAGGAGAAAGATGCTATTACGTCGAAAAGTCAGCGCTATGTTAGAAGTCAAACAGGCTAATGCCTGGTCGCATAATCCAAGTGAGTGTGTGCATTGTGT
>NZ_JAULSC010000045.1 GCF_030518195.1 Nocardioides cremeus | reverse complement strand
GGAGCTCCCCGCCCCATGCTCGAAAGCAGGCTCAAGGCGCCAGAGACGCTCGGGGTCCGTCACGACCGACACCCTCCAAGCATCACCCCGACCACGCCACGCAGGAACCGTCACCGGCCCCAATCTTCCCGCGCCACGGCGCGGCCCGGGGTTGGCCGCTGGGTTGCTCGAAACCCCGCCGCTGGTTGAGCAGCGAGGGCCGAAGGCTCGAGCGTCGCCGAAACCCCGTGACCCCATGGCGTACGCCGCTCACTCACCGGGTCTCGGCAATCGCTCGTCGCTGGCGCTCCTCGCTGCTCGACCAACGACGTGCACGCGACTGCTCGGCGTTGTGTACGCACGTGGGGGAGTGGGTAGGTGGGGGCCGTGCCCGACGAGAGCAAGGCGGACCCGGCCGCCACCGACCCGTTCTGGGCGCCGGTACGCCGGCGGCACCCCGACGTCGACATCGTCCTGCTCCCGCCCGAGCGGGCCGCTGACGAGCCGACCGAGCAGCCATCCGACCAGGCACCTGACCAGCCACTTGCCGACCCCGAGCTCCTGAGCCGGCTGTGGGCGACCGCGGTCGGTGGTGACTGGCCCACCGAGACCGCGGAGCGCCGCACCCAGGGGCGCCTGGAGATCACCTGGACCCGTGAGGGCGGCGAGCCGGTCGCGCCCGACACCGCCCAGGCCGTCGTACGCCGCGCGGCCGAGGCGCTGCGCGAGGCCGGGTGGCACGTGCTCGCCCCCGCCGAGGGGCTGCCCCGCGTGCAGGCGGGTCGTCCCGACGGGCCGGACCGCGCCGAGCTGCTGCTGCTCGTGGTGCCCGAGACCGGGCGGGTCGTGCTGCGCCACCGCAGCGGGTCGGAGGCGGCCGAGCGATGAGCCACATGGGGCTGGAGTACAACGCGCTGCGCGCCGGCAGCGAGCGCTGGGCGAGCCTGGGCGAGCTGCTCGAGGAGACCGCCCGCGACCTCGGCGCCGCCCCCACCGGCGGGCTGGCCCCCGAGTGCCAGGGCGCGGCGCGGGCGTTCCTGAGCGCCTGGGAGGGCTACGCCGGCGAGAGCGCCGCCATCGTCGACGGCTTCTCCACCGCGCTGGAGGAGGTCGCGGCCCGCACCGCCGCCGCAGACAGCAGCACCCGCGGCGAGATGGAGGACCTCGACGGCCGCCTGGGGCCCGCCCGATGACCACCATCACCATCCCGGCCTCCGAGCCGGAGGTCCGCGAGCCCGAGGGCTCCCCGGCGGGTGCCGACCAGCTCGCGGAGCGCCTCTTCACCGCGGTCGGGCGCTACGACGAGGTCGCCACCGAGGCCGGCCACCTCCAGGCGCTGCAGGGCTGGTGGGGGGAGGCCTACGACGCCTACCGCGAGGCCGCCGGCCGTGCCGGCGACGAGCACGACGCGATGGCCACCACCCTGCGCCGGGTCGCGCGCGCGGTGGCGGCGTACGCCGACGACCTGCGCGCCCACCAGGCCACCGCCGACGACCTGCTGGCCCGCAAGCGCGACCTCGACGCCGACCGCAGCGGTCTGGTCGCCGACATCAACGCCATCACCGACGCCACCTTGCAGGACATCGAGGTCATGCGGGGTCGAGCAGCCGACCTGCGCCTGGCCTACCGCCGCCTCGTCGAGGACCACACCGACCTGCAGCGAGCGGTGCGGGAGAACGAGCAGCGGCTGCGCCAGGCGTTCGAGGCCGGCACCAGCCTGCGCGACGCCCTCTCGGCCACGGGCGGCGCGAGCGACACCGCCGTCGAGGCGATGGGCCGCGACGGCGCACCGGGCAGCGGCGCGAGCCCGAGCGAGGTGCAGCGCTGGTGGGC
Source organism: Nocardioides cremeus (assembly GCF_030518195.1). Classification (GTDB taxonomy): domain Bacteria; phylum Actinomycetota; class Actinomycetes; order Propionibacteriales; family Nocardioidaceae; genus Nocardioides; species Nocardioides cremeus. The sequence goes on along the minus strand of NZ_JAULSC010000045.1, from coordinate 5,744 downwards.
CGGGTTGAGCGAGGCCCAGCAGCAGGCCGCGCTGGCGGCGTACCCCAGCCTGCTCGGCCAGGCCGACGGCCTGCCCGCCGGCGTGCGCGACGAGGCCAACCGGCTGCTGCTCGACGACGACCTGGCCACCCTGGCCAGCCAGCGCGACGACGGCACCCTCAGCGCCGAGGAGGAGCGGCGTCTCGAGAACGCCGAGCAGACCCGCGACGCGCTGGCCGACGCCGACGAGTTCGAGGACCCGACCACCGGCGAGCAGCCGGGCGGGCGGCTGTGGCTCTACGACCCGGGCGCCTTCGACGGTGACGGCCGGGTCGCGGTGGCGGTCGGCGACCTCGACACCGCCGACGACGTCGCGGTGTCGGTGCCGGGCATCACCACCGAGGCCAGGGACGCCGTCACGGGCGTCAGCCACGCCATGAACCTCTACGAGGCGACGCGCTTCAACGGCGACGACTCGAGCGTGGCGACCATGTTCTGGCTGGGCTACGACACCCCCGAGGGCCCGATCGACCTCGACACCATCACCCGCGGGCGCGCCGAGGACGGCGGCGAGCGGCTCGCCGACGCCATCGACGGCCTGCGCGCCTCCCGTCCCGGCGATGACGCGCACCTGACCGTGATCGGTCACAGCTACGGCTCCACCACGACGTCGTACGCCGCCACCGACCACGACCTCGGCGCCGACGACGTCGCCCTGATCGGCAGCCCGGGCGCCGGCCCGGCCGACACGGCCGACGACTTCAGCCCGGGGGAGGGCCACGTGTGGGTGGGGCGCAACAGCCGCGACGCGGTGGCGTTCTTCGGCGACGAGGGCTGGCTGCACACCCCCGGTGGGCTGGGCATCGACCCGTCGTCGGAGGACTTCGACGCGAGCCGCTTCGAGGCCGAGTCGGTCGAGCGCAGCACCGTGCGCAGCCTGGCCGACCACAGCCGCTACTACGACCACGACTCCGAGTCGCTCTACAACCTCGGGCGCATCGTCGACGGCCAGCACGACGCGGTCAACGGCGCCGACCAGTCCTACGACCCGTGGTGGCGCTGGGCCGACGACCCCGAGGGCGAGCGCGAGCCCAGCGGCGACGTGCCCGGCCGCTCCGACACCACCCAGGACCAGCCATGAGACCCGTCCAGGCGCTCCTGGCCGCGCTCGCGCTGCTCGCCCTGCCCGGGTGCGGCGTCGACGACGAGGACGCGATGAGCGACCTCGACCAGCTCTCCGAGCAGCTGCTGGCCACCGGCGGCGAGGTCGTCGAGGCCCTCGAGGGCGCCGGGCTTGAGGTCGAGAGCGCCGCGGGTCAGGGGGACTACTGCCAGAGCGAGCCCGCGCCCGGCCTCACCTTCGTCGTCGGCGGCCGGGTCGCCGAGACGGCGCCGTACGCCGACCAGCTCGCTGTCGCGCTCGAGGCCGTGCAGGAGGAGGGCTGGGAGGTCGTCGACGAGGGCGAGTACGCCCGGGGCGACGAGCCGCCCATGCCGTACGCCCGCCTGACCCGCGACGACTTCCACCTCTCCCTCGACGACACGGTGCGCGAGGGCTCCGACGCCCTGGTCTTCTCCCTCGACCGAGACGACGACTGCATCCGCGTCTCCGACGGCAGCGTCCAGCTGCCGAAGGACCTCGAGGAGGTCCCATTGGTCGAGTAGCCCACCGTTGGTTGAGGAGGGACGAAGTCCCGTCTCGAAACCACCGTCGAGCACCACGCCGGGCCTTCGTTGGTCGAGCAGTGAGGAGCGCCAGCGACGATCGTTGCCGAGACCCAGCGAGCACCACGCCGGCCCCTCGTTGGTCGAGCAGTGAGGAGCGCCAGCGACGATCGTTGCCGAGACCCAGTGAGAATCACGCCTGCCGTACGCCGCGCGGTCACCGGGTCTCGACACGCTCGAGCCATCAGCCCTCGCTGCTCAGCCACCGGTGAGCACCGTGCCTGCCTACGCGGCTCGACCCTCGTTGATCGAGCGGCGAGGAGCGGGAGCGACGGTCGTCGCCGAGAACCGATGACCACCGCCTGCCGGAGGACACTCGGTCACCGGGTCCGGCCGAGCTCCTGACAACTTCCCTACCCTTCCCGCAATGCACGCCGAGGGGAGCTTTTGTGCGGTCTGTCCCACGGGTCGACAAGCAGGGATAGCGCAACCACGTGCCGGACCCACCTCGGACCAGCGGAGGAGAACGCGGGTCCGTCAGGTGTCGCACTGACGAGGTGCTCTAGGTCCGATTGCCGCCTACGAACGCCATGGCGCCATTCCGGTGCGAACGAGCCCCTCGGTCCTTTACCTTCGTCGCATGACCAGTAGAACCGTGGCCGCGTCCGGTCTCGCCTTAGTCCTGATCGGTGGCGCGGTTGGCACTGGATGGGCCGTCGACCGTCAGTCGAGGGCCGATCAGACGGACGAGCCAGCGATGGTCGAAGCGTGCATGAAGCGGTCCACCCGCGTACTCAAGGTTGCCAATTCGGACGGGTCCTGTCCGCGAGGATTCAAGTCCTTGAGTTGGAACGAGAAGGGCTATCCGGGCGAACAGGGTCTGCCTGGATCTGACGGTGCTGATGGCAGGACGGGGGCGGCAGGTCCCGCAGGCCCGCGAGGCGAGCTAGGGCCGACTGGCGCCGACGGCCCTCAGGGGGTGGCAGGTCCGGCGGGGCCAAGGGGCCCCAACGGCGGGACGGACGAGTACGTGAGCTGGACGTACCAGGTCGACCGGGTTGATCAAGATGCCGATGATTCCGGCCTCTATAGCGTTGTAAGTGACAGTGCCTCTATCGCAGGTCCAGCCGACGTGACATTTGTAGCGCTTTCTATCGCGCCGGTCGACCGAGCTTGGATCAGGGACAACTGCGATCAGGCTTACCTGTCCATTGGCATTGGTTCCAGTGACGCCATCTACTGGGAGTGGGAGTCTGGAAAACGCCCGAATGGCTACACCCCCCGCGGAGTTATTGACAGGGAAGGGAGCGGGAACATCGTCATCACGCAGGGGCGGCAGCAGTACTTTCGAGCCTATGTCCACTGCTCCGCGGTCACCGCGGACGGCAGCGGCTTTGTAGGGCGCGAGCTTCCCGAGATGAACATCCGCGGTGTGGCTGCCGTGGACTACCTAGACCCCAGCAGCGTTCGAGAGGTCAATTAGCACCCGAAGGTGCCCGCCGGCAGCGAACGACCTGAACGTCACGGATTCATGGGCCCGCCCCCCCGAGTCATCTTTCGTGTTGGACGAGGGGACGCTTCGAGGCGGGGCTAGTTGTGGTGCCTCGCCGCATAGCGAATCGACGTGACTACGGACAGCGGCCCGCCCACCACGCGGACACACCCACCCAGCCCCGAGACCCCTCCCTAGTCTCGAGAGGTCGCAGCAGCCGCTGAGTCGACATCAGCCACCCCAGCAGGAGCACCCATGACGCACCGCCCCGAGACCCTGGCCGTCCACGCCGGCCAGGAGGAGGCCGACCCGACGACCAACAGCCGGGCCGTGCCGATCTACCAGACGACGTCCTACGTCTTCAACGACACCGACCACGCCGCGAACCTCTTCGCGCTGGCCGAGCCGGGCAACATCTACACCCGCATCATGAACCCGACGCAGGACGTCTTCGAGCAGCGGATGACCCAGCTCGAGGGTGGCGTCGGCTCCCTGGCGACGGCGAGCGGCTCGGCGGCGACGACCTACGCCGTGCTGAACCTCTGCTACGCCGGTGACAACATCGTGGCGCTCTCGACGCTCTACGGCGGCACCTACGCGCTGTTCGCCCACACGCTGCCGCAGTTCGGGATCGAGGTGCGCTTCGTCGACCCGGAGAAGCCCGAGGAGCTGGCCAAGCACGTCGACGAGAAGACGAAGATGGTGTTCGGCGAGACCGTCGGCAACCCGCGCATCAACGTGATCGACCTGCCGGCCTGGGCCGACGCCGCGCACGCGCAGGGTCTGCCGTTCGTTGTCGACAACACCGCGCCGACGCCCTATCTGGTGCGCCCCTTCGAGCACGGCGTCGACGTCGTGGTGCACGCCGCGACGAAGTTCATCGGCGGTCACGGCACCTCGATCGGCGGCGTGATCGTCGACTCGGGCAACTTCGACTGGGCGGCGCACTCCGACCGGTTCCCGGGGCTGACCAAGCCCGACCCGGCCTACCACGGCGCGGTGTGGACCGATGCCGCCGGCCCGGCGGCCTACATCATCCGGGCCCGCACGGTGCTGCTGCGCAACACCGGCGCGGCGATCACCCCGATGAACTCGTGGATGTTCCTGCAGGGCCTCGAGACGCTGCACCTGCGCATGGAGCGGCACAGCTCCAACGCGCTCACGGTCGCGGAGTACCTCCAGGGCCACGACGAGGTGTCGTGGGTCAGCTACCCCGGTCTGCCCGACAGCCCCTACAAGGAGGTGGCCGACAAGATCCACACCGGCCACGGGTACGGCGGCCTGCTGAGCTTCGGCGTGAAGTCGGGCCGCGAGGGTGGCAAGAAGTTCATCGAGGCGCTCGAGCTCTTCAGCCACCTGGCCAACATCGGTGACGCGAAGTCGCTGGCGATCCACAACGCCACCACCACCCACAGCCAGCTCACGCCCGAGGAGCTTGTGGGCGCGGGCGTGCCGGAGGACATGGTGCGCCTCTCGATCGGCATCGAGAACGTCGAGGACCTCATCGCCGACCTCGAGCAGGCCCTCGCCGCGACCAAGTAGTCACAAACCTGTGAGCGGCCCTCTTCTCGACGCCGTGCCCCAGCGGGTCGTCCTCGCCACCGAGGACGACCCGCTGCGCCTGCGCGGCGGCAAGAGCCTCGAGCACGTCGAGGTGGTCTACGAGACCTACGGCGAGTTGTCGCCGGCGCGCGACAACGTGGTGTTCATCTGCCACGCGCTGACCGGTGACGCGCACGCGGCGGGCTACCGGCGCGGGGAGGACCCGCACACCGCGAAGCCGGGCTGGTGGGACCGGATGATCGGGCCGGGCAAGCCGGTCGACACCGACCGGTTCTTCGTCATCGCACCCAACATCCTGGGCGGCTGCTCGGGCACCACCGGGCCGATGAGCATCGACCCGGCGACGGGGGAGCCGCGCTACCTCGACTTCCCGCTGCTGCACGTCTCCGACCTGGTCGCCTGCCACCGCCGGCTGCTCGACCACCTGCAGGTCGAGACCCTGTACGCCGCCGTCGGCGGCTCGATGGGCGGCATGCAGGTGCTGCAGTGGGTGATCGAGGAGCCGCGGCGCATCGAGCGCGCGGTCGTGGTGGCGGCCTCGTCGCGGCTGAGTGCGGAGAACATCGCGTTCTCCTCGGTGGCGCGTCAGGCGATCATGGCCGACCCGGAGTTCCACGGCGGACGCTATGCCGAGCGCGGGGTGGTGCCGCGGCACGGGCAGAAGGTGGCCCGGATGATGGCCCACATCACCTACGTCTCGCCGGAGTCGCTGGAGACCCGCTTCGACCACCAGCGCGACTCCGCGGGTGACGACCAGTGGCGCCTGGAGCCCGACTTCGAGGTCGAGCACTACCTGCAGCACCAGGGCGAGACCTTCCTGGGTCGCTTCGACTCGCTGTCCTACCTCTACCTGACCCGGCTGATGGACTACTTCGACCCGTTCGCCGACGAACCCGTCGTCGAGCGTCTCGCCGGCTGCCCCACCCGCTTCCAGGTCACCTCCTTCTCCTCTGACTGGCGCTTCGACACCGCACAGTCGGTCCGCCTGACCGAGCAGCTGCAGAAGTGCGGCGTCGACGCCGACCACGCCGAGATCCACAGCCCC
>NZ_JAULSC010000167.1 GCF_030518195.1 Nocardioides cremeus | reverse complement strand
AACATCTGGTGAAAATTCACCCATACGGCATAATGCGTCGGATTCAGCCATGGAAGATCAACAAAACACTGGCCAAGGGTTCATAGGAAGACTGCTAGCAAAGTCTTACGCCGCATTTAAAGGCGAAAAAACGGATCGACGTGCTGCAGCAAGTTCTTCCCAGACCTTTCCGAGCGTTCAGAAGCCGAGCATCAACACCACATCCTTTGTCCCGGATACATATCCCTGCATTGGCCCTAATATGCACAGCTCAGCTTCAAATGTCCCCTCACATGCAGCATCAACCGATGGATC
>NZ_JAULSC010000166.1 GCF_030518195.1 Nocardioides cremeus | reverse complement strand
GTGCAGATCACAAAAAATGGGAGATTAGTGCAATTGCATACATTTGGGATTGATCCCTCATGACGTGAACCTTAACCAAAATCACAAAGCATTCTGTCAGCAACAAAATATTACATCATAGGAGAAGTTTTTTTATCGGTTGTCTGGCGTGTTGTAGATTGGCCGCAAGGATGGAAAATTCTGTCCGCCCTATAAAGTTAGTGGTTTCGAGGGGGTTCGCGAAGCACCGCCGTTTTTGGCCGAAAACAAGATGGAGAATCGAGGTGGAGAACATCGTGTTTACAAATTGGTTGGTAA
>NZ_JAULSC010000165.1 GCF_030518195.1 Nocardioides cremeus | reverse complement strand
TAAGGGCTACATATAGCTAAAGGTGATAGTGGAAAGTGGAGCCATTCTTGGTTTTGGTTTCGGTTCTGGCTTTGGCTTTGGTTTTGGCTCTGGCTTTGGCTTTCTTTCCCTGTATCTCCCTCCTTTACTCTAAGATTTACAGATCCATACAGTGTGATTTATTTCATAATTACTGCAGCTTTGAGATGCTAATTGATTAGGGCAGAATGGCCGTTGGTATGAATGTAGAGCGTAACAACAGATGAAACAATCCATGATTTCCCTATGTACTTTAGTATATTACCACATCTCCAGGCTA
>NZ_JAULSC010000044.1 GCF_030518195.1 Nocardioides cremeus | reverse complement strand
GCGGCGCGACTCCGTGAGCACCACCGGCGCCGGGGGCGCGGGGGAGGAGCCGGCTCCGGCGCGCCGGGCGCTGCCCGACCTGCGCGACCCGCGCTTCGAGCTCGAGCGCGAGACCCTCAAGCTCGTCGTGCAGCACCCGATGGCCATCGGCCGCAGCACCGCCGACATCGGCCCCGACGACTTCACCCACCCGACCTACCGCGGCGTGTGGGCCGTCGTGGCCGCGGCCGGTGGGCCGTCGGCGGGGGCCGGCGACCCGGGCTGGGCCGGCCGGCTGCGCGACGCCACCACCGACCCCGACGTGCTGGCCGCCGTCTCGATGCTGGCCGTCGAGCCGCTGCTGACCGACAAGGAGCCCGATGCGGCGTACGTCGGCCACCACGTGCTGCGCCTGCTCGAGCTGACCGCCGCCCGGCGGATCACCGAGGTGAAGTCGCGGCTGCAGCGCACCAACCCCGTCGACGAGCCGGAGTCCTACAACCGGATGTTCGGTGAGCTCGCGGCCCTCGAGCAGCACCGCCGTGCGCTGCGCGACCGGGTGGTGGGCGCATGAGGTTCTCGCTGCCCGGCTCCGGACGACCCGACCTCGACGTCGCGCCGGGTGAGCGGCTGCTGGCCTGGGCGCAGGCCGACGAGACCGTGGTCGGTGGCACCCGCGACGCGCTCTACCTCTCCGTGCACGGTGGACCGGTGCGCCGGCTGCCGTGGGAGCAGGTCGAGGCGGCCGACTGGGACGCCGAGACCGAGACGCTGCGGGTCAGCGAGGTCGGCACCTGGGGCGAGCAGCGGGTCGAGCACCACCTCGTGCTCCCCGAGTCGCGCCGGCTGCTCGAGCTCGTGCGCGAGCGGGTCACGGCCAGCATGGTCTACCAGCACCAGGTGCGGGTCGGCCCGCGCCAGGGCCTGCGGGTGGTCGCTCGCCGGGCGCCCTCGGGACGCGAGCCGCTGCGCTGGTTCTTCGAGTACGACGAGGGCGTGGACCCCGACGACCCGGCCGTCCGCGAGGCTGCCCAGGAGGCGCTCACGGCGGCTCGGCAGCAGGTCGAGGGCCGCTAGGGACCTCGATTTCTCGTGCCACGAGCGCCTTGCTACTGTGTGCGCGCTGCACCGATCCCCTGTAGCTCAACTGGCAGAGCATTCGACTGTTAATCGGAGGGTTGTTGGTTCGAGTCCAACCGGGGGAGCAGAGGCAGGAGGGCCCGCACGCGACATCGTCGCGGCGGGCCCTTCGGCGTTCCTGCTGGGTGGGGGACTACTCGCCCCAGCCCATCGGGAAGACCTCGAACGGCGCGGCCATCGCAGTGCCGAGCCGCTGACCGGCGGCGCGGGCGCCCCCCTCGAGGAACTCGGCGGCGTCGAAGTCCTTCCAACCCAGCCCGTCGATGTAGGCGCGGTGCGCCTCGAGCGAGGCGACGCCGGCCCGGAAGGTCTCGGTGGTGTCGACCGCGTGCGTGGCCTGCGGCGACCCGAAGGCCCATACCTCCCGCACGCCGCCCCACGGCTCGAGCGTCCCGACCGAGCGCTCCCCGGTCAGCTGCTCGGGGAAGACCCAGCGGTTGCCCGCGTCACGCACCGCGTCGACCACGGCCCGGCCCACGGCGATGTGGTCGGCCTGGTTGAGGTTGCGACCGCCCCAGGTCTCGCGGAAGTTGCCGGTGAGCACGACGTCGGGACGGTGTCGCCGCACGACCTCGGCGATCACGCGGCGCAGCGGCACGCCGTACTCGAGGATGCCATCGGGCAGCCCGAGGAACTCCACGGTGTCGACCCCCACCACCCGGGCGCTGTCGACCTGCTCCTGCTCGCGCAACGGGCGCACCTCGTCGGGGTGCAGGCCGTCGATGCCGGCCTCGCCGCTGGTGACCATGCAGTAGGCCACCTCCTTGCCCTGCCCGGTCCAGCGGGCCACCGCGGCAGCGGCGCCGAACTCCAGGTCGTCGGGGTGCGCGACCACGCACAGCAGCCGCTGCCAGGTCTCGTCGAGGGGCTCGAGGGGCTGAGGTGTCTCCGGCTGTGTCGACATGCTCCCGAGCGTGGCACGCCGTACGCCGCCGCGCACCCCCCACGCACGCGGCTACGCTGCCGCGCATGGGACCCAAGGCCGCCGACCTGCTCGACTCGCTCGTCAGCGCCGGGCCGCGGGTGCTCCTCGCGCTGGGCGTCGTGGTCGTCGGCTACCTGGTGTCGCGCGCTCTGCGCTGGGTGCTGCACCGGCTGCTGGCGCCCCGGCACACCCCCAGCTTCGCGGCCGTGATGAGCAAGCTCGCCGGCTGGGTGCTGCTCTCGGTGGCCGTGATGGCCGCGATCGTGGTCGTCTTCCCCTCGGTCGAGCCGGTCAACATGCTCGCCGGTCTGGGCTTCTTCTCGGTGGCGGCGGGCTTCGCGTTCCAGGACATCCTCGAGAACCTGCTCTCCGGGCTGCTCCTGGTGCTGCGCCAGCCCTTCAGGTCCGGCGACCAGATCACCGTGGGCGAGGTCTCGGGGACCGTCCAGGCGATCACCATCCGGGAGACCCGGCTCAAGACGTTCGACGGTCAGCTCGTGCTGGTCCCCAACCGCGACGTCTACAAGGCGGTCATCACGGTGAGCACGCACTTCGCGAGCCGTCGGATCTCGGTCGTCGTGGGCATCGCCTACGAGAACGACCCCGCGGAGGCCTGCCGGGTCATCCGCACCGCGCTGGGCGAGGGACTGCCCCGCCTGGACGACACCCCCGCGCCGGAGGCAGTGGTCACCCAGCTCGGTGTCTCCACCGTCGACATCGAGGCGCGGTTCTGGTGCGGGCCCGACCAGCACGACGTGGTGCTGGCGGTGGATGCGGCGACCCGTGCGGTCAAGGCGGCGCTGGAGGAGGCGGAGATCGAGATGCCTGCCGACATCGTCGTCCTCCAGGCCACGCCGAGCCTGCGCGCCGCCATCTCGGGGGAGGCCGAGGTGACGCCCGGGGGCGGTGTGCGCGCCCGACCCGCCTAGTGGTCGGACGGAATCGGCTGGCTAGGGTACGTCGGCGAGGGGCGGTAGCTCAGTCGGTCAGAGCAGAGGACTCATAATCCTTGGGTCGTGGGTTCGAGCCCCACCCGCCCCACCAACGAAACACACTTCGACCAGTGGAAACGCGCGTTGCTGCTTCCCGGATTGCCCCGGCGGGGGCTCCTAGAGGGCTCCCGGAAGCCGCGTCGCATTCGGGCGTTCTAAGTCGCATGGCAGCGGCAAATGGCTGCATGGGTGTACGGTTCATCTCACAACTGCATCGGCTCCCCAGGAGTCACCTCCGGCTGCGTGAAGGGCTGGGCCCCGGAGGTTAGAAGTCCCCGCTCAATGTCTCCCATGGCATCCACCGATCAACGTCGGGTGGGTGCCATTTTTCGTTCCTGGCACTTCCCGGCCCTCACCAGAGGAAACGCCATGAGCACGAACAACCCGCAGGGCCGCGCAGACGGGTACGTCGAGGTCGCAACGATCGCCGCATACCTGAACTGCAGCGACAGAACTGTCAGGCGAATGCTCGCCCAGGGGCTAAGGCACGTGAAATTCGGCGCCGGTCAGCAAGCAGCCGTCCGCATCGCTTGGGCGGACCTGGAGTCCTGGCTGAATGAGCACGCGGTGGAGCGCTGATGGCGACCATCAGCCACATCAGGGTGGCCCGGCTAAACCCGGCCATCGCTCGCGAATGCGAGCGCGGCCACGAGGCTCCCGGTGAGGGACATCCCTACGGGGCTCCGGCCCGGGTAGTGGTCGACCCCTACACGCGACGCAAGAACATCTGCCTGGCCTGCCACATGGCAAAGGCTCTCGGCACGGGTGAGTGCCTCTGCTGAGCCCGACCTGACATCCGCGATCGAACCGGCATGCATTCACAGGGCCGGGGCAACAGGCGCGCCCTCATGCAAGTCCGGCGGGGCCCATGCGGGGGACCGGGATATTGCTCGTCGGGCCACGAATTCGCGCGCTTTCAAGACATTCAGAACTGACCGCGACGGAGGTATTCCGGTGATGCCGCCGTCGCGGAGAACGAGGCTTAGTCCGAGTCCTAGCCCGAGTTCGGGCATCGAAGAGAGGAGGGGTCTGATGGCCGCGCCAACCTTGATCTACCCGGTCCATTGGCCGTTGCGCATTACCGCCGACATGGCGACGCAGGTTCGGCTCGCGGCCGCCACAGACGGCGTAGCCCGCGAGGTGTGGCTCCGGGAAGCCGTTCAGCAGCGACTCGACCGCGAGCGCAAGGGGAAACGGCGATGACCGACATGTCCGGACGGTATGGCCTGCACGGCGGCTCACCCCGCGAGCGCCGCCGTCAGATGGATGCAGACGACGCCGCCATGCGTGCGGCTGACGAACAATCCCTACAGGAATGGAGAAGGACAATGGCAAAGACGGTTATGTCCACGCCGCACGGGCCTGTCAAGCGGCCCCCCACGACGACCAGGGCCGACGAGGGCCTGGACACGCTCGGCGAACTGCTCGGCGACGTGGCCGCCGCGATCCGTGAGGCCGCCCAACGCGAACAGGTCATCAACTCTGCCGGAGGCGTGGACAGCGCACGCTTCCCCTCGGTCCGTGGAGATGTGCGATGAGCACCAACTTTGAGGACTTCCGCGAACTCTCGTTTGCAGACCCAGATGCGGCCCGCGAGTGGATAGACGACAACGCGAGCCTGACGCCCGCCCAGCGCCGACGTGTGGAGGCGTGGGTGAAGGAATGGGAGAGCGAACTCGGCCAGGCGCACGTAGGACGGCTGGACAAGCACTCCGACGCGATCCGTGAGGAATACGACAGCCTCATCGAGGCCATGGACGTTGATCTTCGTGAAGCGGCGCAGATTCCGACACTGCTCAAGAAGGGCCGACTTACATCTGAAGAAGCGACGAGCCGTCTGGCGCACTTGGCGCGCAATCGCGAGTCGTACCGCAAGATTCTCGCTTCGGTGCAGGACCACGTGCAGCGATGGGAATTAAGCAGCGAAGCGTCCCCGGCTGAGCACGTCCGCCACGAACGCGAGCGGTTCTCCAACGTCCCGCGCTACGGCACGCGGTCTCTCACCGCCGCGATTCTGCGGGGTGACTCGCGATGACCGTCGAACCGAACGAGCCTGGCATGTTCAGCCACCCTCTGTCTGCCGGTGACTTCGTGCAGGTCCACCTGACCGGCGACCCGACTATGGGCCATCAGGGCTACGTCGTCGAAGCAGATGACACTTTCATCGTCATCCATGCGCACAAATGGATAGGTCTCGCACACCCGGACGACGCCCCGAACTGCATAGATCACCCGGTGATGTACCCGATGGCATCGGTTGCCTTCGTGGCCCAGGTCAGGAGCAGGCCGGTCGGCTGTCCCTGCGAGGAGGCCGTGTCGTGAGCGGCCTGGTGGGTGACTACATCTACACGGACGAGCTTGGCCGCCCGGTGCTGCGCAAACTGCGTTCTGAGCCCAAGCGCTTCAAGATGGCGGCAGCGCTCCATCGGCACGATCGTCTGTATTGGAAGTCCGGGCCGAGATGCGTTGAGCGCTACCAGGCTGACTGGGCCATGAAGGCGATGCTCAACCTGCCGTGCCTGCTCGACGCCCTGCGCCGAGGCGAGCCCGTCTTCCTGACCGAGGGCGAGCGGGATTGCCAGACGCTCTCTAGCTTGCAGAAGGTCGCCGTTACGACCAACTGGCAGGGCGCGGGCGAGTTCACCAGGCAGCAGGCCGGATGGTTCGTGTATGGCGGGGGCCGATCGCAGGTCACGATCTTCCTCGACCGCGACGACGCCGGGCACTGGGCGGCATGGCAGCGCTACAGCCTGCTAACTGAGGTGGGGGTGGCGCCAGAGCGGATCACGATGCTTCGACCAGCCGCGACTCGGCACAAAGATCTGACCGATGTGGCGCAAGAGGGCCTGCTACCGGATGCGTTCCGTCGCGTGTCCCCGAGGCTCGCCCGACACCGGGCAGAGGCGTACGGGGCCGTTCGCGCAGCGCGCTACGCGTTCGAGTGGACGCCGGAGGTCGTGTCATGAGCCCGGTCGTAGCGGTGTACGCGGTCGTCTGGGGTTCCGCCACAGCCGTGTGGTCGGTGGTGGCGTGGCAGGAATTCACCTCCCGCTCCACCCGTCCCCACCGGCCCCGGACGGCGCGGGAGAACGCCTGACGGACATGAAGAGAGGCCTCGTGGGTCGACAGTTCACGAGGCCTCTCCGTAATCAAGGAGTTGCTATGAAGCCTACGACTGCGGCGGCGCGTGCCGTTGCTCGAAGCCGCGGCGGGCGGTGGGCCGCATGACAGATCAGGACACCCGCACCAATTGGACCAAGCAGATCGACCTGAGCGAGGCGTTGAAGGGTGCCCCGCCCCCGTCCCCGATGGTCGGGCGGTGGAGCGACAGCGTCGACGGCACGACCGTCCATCGAGCCTTGTTCTATCCGAACGAGGTGCACAGCGTCGGCGGCGAGCCGGAGGCGATGAAGTCGTGGCTGCTGCTTCTTGCCTCGGCACAAGAGATCAACGCCGGTTCCCATGTGCTGTACCTGGACATGGAGGCCAACGACAGGTCCATCGTCGATCGGTTGCGGCTGCTCGGGGCGAGCAAGATGAGGATCAAGAAGTCCTTTCACTACTTCCGTCCCGACGAGCGCATCACCGAGGCCGACCAAGCGTGGTTCGGCAAGCTCGTCCGTCGTCACGAGCCCACGCTGGTCGTCCTCGACGGGGTGACGGAGGCGTACTCGCTGCACGGCCTCAGCATCAACGCCGCCGAAGACGCGGCCACCTGGTTTCGGGACTTTTCTCGACGCTTTCAGGTCACTCCGTCAGAGGACTACGACGGCCCGGCCATCGTCGAACTCGATCACGTCGTGAAGTCCCGCGACGAGCGCAACGGGTGGGCCATCGGCACGCAGCACAAGAAGGCCGGCATCAAGGGCGCCATGTACATCGTCGAGTCGGTCGCGCAGTTCGGCAAGGGCAAGCACGGCCGGTCCCGGTTGCTGCTCGGCAAGGACAGTCCCGGCGGCGTCGATTGGGTGCCGTTCAAGCGGCAGCGCTACGTCGGCGACCTGCATTGCGTCGCGACCGACGACGGCGTGGACGCATGGATCGAGTCACCCGACATCGACGTCACCGCTCCCGACGGCCCAGAACTGCCCTTGGTCGAGACGTACGAGTTCCGCTTGCTGATGCAGCAGGTGTCCGCGTTCGTTGCAGCGAATCCGGGCTGCTCGAAGCGCCGCGCGCGCGACGGGGTGATCGGCACCAACGAGCGCATCGCCTCCGCGTTGGAGGCGCTAGTGGCGGAGGGCTACGTCGCTAACGAGGGCACCGGCAACCGGAGCAAGTACGTGTCTGTCAAGGACTTCACCGCGATGAAGGTCGTCCCGGGCGGTGGTGGTGGTTAGTGAAGCGGTTCGGCGGTTCGGGAGCGGTTCGGCGAACCGATAGCGAACCGGCCGACCGAAGCGGTTCGGCGGTTCGGCGCCCCGTAGGGGACCGAACCGATCGAACCGGTCGAAAGCGGTTCGGGCCGCGTGGGTGTCGAGGAAAAGGAGAAGTGCAATGACGGACGAAGTGAACGCGGCCGAGGGCGCGCCGACTGCAAAGAACAG
>NZ_JAULSC010000164.1 GCF_030518195.1 Nocardioides cremeus | reverse complement strand
AACAGGGGTACGAGGGTTGCAGATGGAGGCTTTAGGCCATGTGCCTCGTAGCCGAGAGAGATCCTTCAGGATGCTTTATGATCTACATCTCAACCAACCTCTGGATATCGCTAGATCACTATGCTATGTTCACAGCATGTGCTTAATGGATTAGATGCAGTGTGCAATCCTAAGAGTTATAATGAAATTGTGGGTATATATTCATCTCTATGGTGTGACTGAGAGACTAAATCTATGATGTAGCAGATGATAGACCCCCTTTTTTATATCATGTGATATATTCTATAAGTATTCGCGAGTA
>NZ_JAULSC010000163.1 GCF_030518195.1 Nocardioides cremeus | reverse complement strand
GCAGACGCACATTGCACTTATCTATATTCAAGAACACTAGGGGCAATACGAAGGTCTGGAAGGGAAAGCGTCCCGTTACACCGTGCGTCCTAGTACGCGTAGATCGACATTACAACGTTTCCAGGTTAAATGCTGAATGACGGTGGAACTAAGCTGTTGCCAGCAGAGCAACGTTTTGAGTTTCTAGTTTACTAAGTCTCGGGGCATACATTTCGTTCGACGTGAGTAATAGACCAACACAGGTTAAGTTAAAATAATAACCGAAGTTCTAGTTTGTAGACTTTTACGGAATAGAAGATTA
>NZ_JAULSC010000162.1 GCF_030518195.1 Nocardioides cremeus | reverse complement strand
ATACGACCCTTTAGTAAAGGAAATTATGATTAGCGCGCACTTATACGCTTTTTAGACAGAGTCTCGCAGAGGTCCACCCGAATCCTTTTATTACGTACTTTGACTGTAAAGCCAATTTTTTTTATACCCGATTCCGGCAGGTTGGGGTGTGGCCTGCCATTCTTTTCTGAGATAATTGATCTGATACGCTATATAGCAAACAGAGGGAAAAAATTCAAGCGATACTATGTACTAAGGAGTAGAAGTAATTATAGATAATTAGGTAGAAGGCGTATTTCTAATTAGCTATTAGGGTAATCGTAT
>NZ_JAULSC010000043.1 GCF_030518195.1 Nocardioides cremeus | reverse complement strand
CTGGTCGGTGGTGGCCGCAGCCCCCTTGGGCAGATCCCATGGCCACCACCGGGCAGTTCTCGTGGCCGTCAGCGGGCAGGTTTCATGTCCGCCACTGGGCAGTTCTCACTGGCCCTTGACAATGAGGGGCGCTTGGCGTTCCCTCGCGATCGGCGTATCAGCGCACCGTCGCATTGAGCGCTGAACGCCCGGTGGCGTGGCTATGGGGAACCTCGCTGTTGAGCCCCCGGTCGGCGTGGGCGGCTTGGAAGAGTGCCTCTTCGAGCAGAGCGCGCACGTGGCTGCTGCCCGCTGCGTAGTCCATGTAGGTGCCACCACGACGTCCGTGCACCAACCCTGCGGGACGCATCTCGGCCACATGCTGGCTGACGCCAGAGGGTGAGGCGTGGACCAGTTCGGCCGGGCAGTTGACCGAGGTCGCACCCTGCAGCAGTGCCCACGACGAGATGCCGGAAGCCGGCGAGCCAACGACCTCCGCCTCGAGCCCGACCAGGTGATCGTGCTGCGAACGCCCAGACTCACTGTCCACGCTTTGGGGAGCTGAACGAACCGACACGACTCTCGCCCCCGACGTGCGGACCGAGGAGGGCCTGCTTGCTGCAGAGTCAACGGGCGCGCCGACGTGTCGACTACTGCCGGCGGGCGCCGCGACCTGATCGGTGGATGGCGCCTACTCCGGCTCGCGGACTCGTTGGCGTCTTGGTGCTTGGGCTCGTTGGAGTGGGCGTCGGGTCCCTGGTCGGGCCGTTGCTGGCCTGCTCGACTCCTCGACCTCGGTGGCGTCTACTTTGCCGTCGCCGTCGGACCTCTCCACGGATCCTCATAGTTCTGGACGGACCGGGGCGGGGCAGCTAGTAGCCGCTGAACGCGTCGATCCTGATGTCGTCGTGGTCGACGCCGGCGGCCATGAGGACGACTTCGGTGGACTCGATCATTGCCGGAGGACCGGCGATGTAGTAGTAGTGCACGGAGTCCTCGACGCACTCGGTGAGGAGACGTCGGCGTTCCTTGCTCTTCATCGCGTGGGTGACGACGTAGTCGATCGAGACGGCTGGGATCTGCCGTTGCCAGGAATCGAACTCGTCTTGGAACAGGAAGTCGGGGCTGCGGTTGAGGTAGGTCAAGTGCACCGATTCCTGGCTGGAGCGGTGGGCCATGGCGGCGATCATGCTCCGGAACGGTGCCACACCGACGCCGGCGGCGATGAGCACGCTGTTGCGGTGCTGACGCAGCGAGAACTCGTAGTCGTTGCCGTACGCGGTGATGCGATAGGAATCGCCAGCCCGGGCGTTCTGCAGCGTGCGCTTGATCCCGCTCTGACCTTCCTTGAACGTGATGACCAAGTCGGCCTCCGTCGGAGCTGAGGACAGCGAGTAGGTTCTGCCGCCGGACAGGTCTTGGTCGAACCCGAGGTCGATCCAGTCGCCGGCCTCGTAGTCGAAGCCCGGTGGTCGCGCGAACACGAGGGACAGGTGGCCGGGGGTCTCGGGTCGGACCTCCTTGACGACGATCGGGATGTCGACGTTCTTATGCACCACGGCGCAGTTCGCCTTGCCGTGAACTGACACCACCCGTGACGGCGGCGGTGGGGGTGGCGGGCGCGGTTCCGGCCTTCTGCCAGGCGGACTTGCGCAGCAGCCGGAGACCGTTGAGCGCGACGATGATCGTCGACCCCTCGTGTCCGGCGACGCCGAGTGGTAGCGGGAGTGTCCCGAAGATGTCCCAGGCCACGAGCACGGTGATGACGGTGCCGGCGATGACGAGGTTGGCTTTCACGACGCGGTGCGCACGTCGCGCAAGGTCGATCGTCTTGGGCAGCGCGGCGAGGTCGTCGCGGACCAGGACGACGTCGGAGGTTTCCATCGCGAGGTCTGAACCGTTGCGGCCCATGGCCACCCCGACGTGCGCTGCCGCCATCGCGGGTGCGTCGTTGACGCCGTCACCGACCAGCAGGACCTGGTGGCCGCCCGTGCGCAGGCGCTTGACGGCGGTCACCTTGTCGGCGGGGAGGAGGTGGGCCTCGACCCGGGTGATCCCGACGCTGTGGGCCAAGCGCTCGGCGGCGGGCTGGTTGTCGCCGGTTAGCAGTACCGCCTCGTTGCCGGTGAGGTCGGTGAGGGACCGCACCGCCGATTGTGCTCCGTCTCGAACACGGTCGGTGAGTGCCACAACGCCGATGACACGCTCATCGACCAGCACGACAACGGCGGTGTGACCGGAGCGTTCCAGCTCCGCGACGGCAGCCTGTGCCTGGCGCTCGTCGGCGGGCAACAGTGGGCTGGGGGCGCCGATGGTCACCGATCGACCCTCGACCCTCGCGTCCACGCCGCGACCTGGCGTCGAGCCGAACTCGTCGGGCTCGGGGAACTCGATGCTGCGCTCGCGAGCAGCGGCCACGATGGCTCGACCCACCGGGTGCTCGCTACGTCGTTCGGCCGCGGCCGCTACCCGCAGCAACTCGGCTTCGGACGTGTCACCGAACGTGACGACCGACGCCACCCGGGGTGTGCCCTGGGTCAGGGTGCCAGTCTTGTCGAAGGCGACGAGGTCGACCTTGCTGAGCTCCTCGAGTGCCACCGCGGACTTCACCAGGACGCCATGGCGGCCGGCGTTGGCGATGGTGGCCAGCAACGGGGGCATCGTGGCCAGCACCACCGCGCACGGCGACGCGACGATCATGAAGGTCATCGCCCGCAGCAGGGTCGGCTCGAACTCGGCCCCGAAGACGAGCGGGATCGTGAACAGCGCCAGCGTGGCGACCACGACGCCGACGCTGTAGCGCTGCTCGATCTTCTCGATGAACAGTTGGGTCTTGGCCTTGCTCGACGAGGCCTGCTCGACCATCGCCACGATGCGCGCGATCACGGTGTCAGCGGCCGCGCGATGCACCCGCACCCTCAATGCACCGGCCCCGTTCAGCGTGCCGGCGAAGACTTCGTCCCCGGGACCTTTGGTCACCGGCAGCGGCTCCCCGGTGATGGAGGCCTGGTCCAGTTCGCTGACCCCGTTGAGGATCTCGCCGTCCGCGCCGACCCGCTCGCCCGGCCGGACCAGGACCAGGTCGCCGACGACCAGCGTTTCAGCGTCGACGTCCTCCTCTTCCCCGGACTTGGACAGACGCACCGCGCGCTCCGGTGCGAGCGTCAGGAGCGCGTTGACGGAGTCCTCGGTACGCCGGGTCGCGAATGCCTCCAAAGCGCCGGACGTGGCGAAGATGACGATCAACAACGCCCCCTCGAAGATCTGCCCGATCGACGCAGCCACGAGGGCCGCCACGATCATCAGCAGATCGACGTCCAGCGTCTTCTCGCGCAACGCCTGCAAACCAGCCAGCGCCGGCTCCCAGCCACCCGCGGCGTAACAGGCCAGGTACAGGCTCCACCACACGACCTCAGGCGCACCGGCGACCTGGGCCACCGCGCCCACGGCGAACAGGACGGTGGCAAGCGCGGCCCACCGGATCTCGGGCAACGAGAGCGCAGCCAGGAACGGCGATCGCACCGGACGAATGTCCTTCGGCGGCCGAGCAGCGGTGGTTGTCTCAATGACTGACATTGGGGGTCCTGTCCGGAAGTCTGCTCTGCGAAGCGGGCATAGATGAAGAGATATTCATTCGATCCCGACGTTACACATGAACACTTCTTCATGCAAAGTCGTATGCTGGTGCCATGGGTCACGGAGCAGACAGTCGAGTCGCGGGGTCGGCAAGGATGGATCACGCCACCGCCAAGTCGGTAGCGACCACCCTGCAGGCGCTCGCTACGCCGAGCAGGCTGCTGATCCTGGCCACCCTTCAAAACGGGTCGGCAACGGTGGGCGAGCTCGCGGAAGCGATCGGGATGGAGCAGTCAGCGGTGTCGCACCAGCTGCGGCTGTTGCGCAACCTCGGACTGGTGGACGGTGAGCGCTCAGGCCGCAACATCAGCTATAGCCTGTACGACGATCACGTCGCGGAGTTGCTCGAACAAGCCATCTACCACGCCGAGCACGTTCGGATGGGAGCCACGGATCGCCGCGCAGCAGAAGCCCCGGCTGGGCACACCGAGCGGCCGGCCATTCAACAGGCCTAGAGTCTGCGCCAACCATCGAGTATCCGCTTGATTGAGGGTCTTGCACCTGGCAGGGATGCATCCCACCAAGCCTGTGGCGCCAGGTACTGCGGCCGTGCTAGGCGAAGAAGTCGCCGTAGCTGGCCAGGTCAATGCTGAGTGGATCGCCCGCATCCGACTCGTCACTAGCCCAGCCCATTCAGGGCTGGGGTCTGCTGAGGTCAATCTGTCACCCGTTCGTGCAGCAGACCCACCTGTACCTCGCTCTCTCGAAAAGGAAGAGCAGGACAGCTGTTCCTAGACCGGTTGCGCAACGACCTCGAAGCGCTGCTCGTCGGGCTTCCCGGCGCCGCAGCCCGCGACGCTCTCGCCTGTCGCTACGAAGCAAGCGCGATCGTGGTGTGCTCACCTGATGGCTCGACTCCGGGGCTCACCTGACCGTGAGGCAAGCCGCCAGGCACACGGAGCGGCTCGGTGCCGCACTGCATGACGAGGGTCCTGAGATCACAGATAGAGCCCTCCGTGCCCCGACCCTCCCTACCGACGGCGCTTAGCCGCACCTGCTGAGCCATCCTCATGCGAGCGCGCGTCTGCCTGGCCTGCACCATGGTCATCCGCGACTCCGGCGCGCGGCTCCCCGACAATCCAGCCGGAAAGCGAGGCGGGTGCCCCAACGCGGTCGCACACGATGACCTCGTCATGGTCCGACTACATACGCCCGCCGGGATTACCCCCTTAGTGGTTCCAGCCAGTTCTGGCTGAACGCCTTGACGCTGTCCACTTCGACCTGCTCGCAGGTCATGGTGTCGCGTTGCTGGAGAACCCGCAGGCTGGTGTCGTCGGCATGGGCTCCGGCGAGGACTCCGTCACCGTCTGGACTGTCGACGAAGGCGCGGAGGGCTTCGAGGTCGGTCAGGCTGATGTCCGGCGGGTAGAGGACGATGACGTAGCCGTCGCCGAGTGAGTGGCCGAAGTCGACGAGCGGTGCTCCCTCGTGCGGGTCGAAGAACGAACGTTCGGGATGGTCGCCGCCGGTGGCGGGGAGCGGCTCGGTAGGCGAAGTGATCTCGCAGGTGGTGTCTGCCGACAGCTCGGCTTGTGGTGGGTCGGGCAGTGCGGTGAACGAGTTGAGGGCGATCAGGCTGGCGGCGACGGATCCACCGATGAACATCGGCGCGCAGGCGAGCTGTGCCGCTCTGGGGGTTTTGTCGGGGCCGATCAGTTTGGTGGCGCCGAACGCTATCGCGGCCATGACGGCGATGGCGCTGAGCTGGCCGATCTCGATGCCGATGTTGAAGGCGATCACTCGCCAGAGCTCGCCGTCCTCGGGGACTCCGATGTCTTGGAACCGGGTGGCCAGGCCGAGTCCGTGGATGAGGCCGAAACCGACGACTGCCGCGCCGAAGAGCCTGAATCGCTCCGGTCGACCGAAGATGCCCACGCCGGCGACGAACACCACGCTGAGTGCGATGACGACATCGACGGCGTCGGGATCGACCCGCCAATTGGCGAGGGTTGCAGCGATCAGCGTGGTTGAGTGCCCGAGGACGAACAGGCTGATCAGTTTCACTGCGAGTCTCACCTTGCGCGCGACCAGGACGACACCGGCGACGAACAGCAGGTGGTCCCAGCCCAGCAGCATGTGCTCGATGCCGACCGGGATGAACCCGAGGATGGATCGGTCCGCGGCCTCGTCGCCGATGCCGTGGGCGAATGCAGGGCTGGCGGCGGCGATCAGGATCGGCGCAGCAAGCAGAGGCGGGATCCACAAAAGGATGCGCGGTCGGGCCATCGTTGATGCTCCTGGTTGGTCGTGGGACGCGGGTCGAAGGGTATGGGCAGGTGGCATGACCCGTGCGGGGACTACCTCCCGGGTTGTTAGTTCGTCGGCGTGGTGCCGGCCCTGGTCCGCCAAATGACGCCAGGGCTCCAGCCCGGAGCATCCGGTGTCATCGCCTTTCTCGTCCCGGCTACTGGTGGTGGGCCATGACCTCGTGCGGGTCTGCACCTTCGCCGTGGCTGGGGTTGACGTGGACGGTGGCGGCGTCGAGGCGCGGTACGGCGTGCAGCAACTCGTGCTCGGCGGCGACGGCGATCGCGTGACCCGCGGCAACACTGAGGGTGTTCTCCACGGTGATGTCGGTCTCGGCGCGCAGCCGGTGGCCCAGCCACCGCAGCCGGAGGCTTTCGACGTCCTGAACGCCGGGAACGGTGCGCAGGGCTGCCTCCGCGGTGTCGACGAGCTCGGGCTCAACCGCGTCCATGAGTCGGCGGTAGATGTCGCGGGCGGCGCTCTTGAGGACCACCAGGATGGCCACGGTGATGAGCAGCCCGACGATGGGGTCGGCGAGCGGGAAGCCGGCCATCACGCCGATGGCGCCGCCGGCGACCGCCAGTGAGGTGAATCCGTCGGTGCGCGCGTGCAACCCGTCGGCCACCAGGGCGGCCGAGCCGATCTTGCGACCGACCCGGATCCGGTAGAGGGCCACCGCCTCGTTGCCGACGAAGCCCAGGACACCGGCGGCGAGCACGACCCCGACGTTGCTGATCGGTTGCGGATCCAACAGGCGCCGCACCGATTCGTAGCCCGCGACGGCCGCCGACAGCGCGATCATCGCGACGATGAACACCCCGGCCAGGTCCTCGGCCCTGCCGTACCCGTAGGTGTAGCGGCGGGTGGGCGCCCGACGCACCATGACGAAGGCGATCCATAACGGCACCGCCGTCAACGCGTCGGAAAAGTTGTGGATCGTGTCTGCCAGCAGGGCCACCGACCCGGTGAACAGGACCACTACAAGTTGCGCGAGCGCGGTCAGGCCGAGGATGACCAGGCTGATCTTCAGTGCCCGGATGCCCTCCGCGCTCGACTCGAGCGCCGAGTCGATCGAATCCGCGGCGTCGTGGCTGTGCGGACGGAACAGTGACGAGAGGAAGCCTTTGATCCCGGTGGCATGTTCATGGTCGTGTGCGCCATGGGCATGGCCGTGATCGATGTCGTGGCCGTCGTGGCCGTCGTGGCCGTCGTGGTCGTCGTGGTCCTCGTGCGGCGCCTGCGACGGCGTGGGGGAGGGGTGATCGTGGGAATCTGATGTATCGGGGCTCATGAGAGGCTCCTGCTCGGTTTCGTGGCTGTCGGGCCCGCGAGGTCTGGATCGTCGCGGTGGTGGTGCGGTACGCCGCCACCTGCGTGCTCGGCGTGGAAGATCGCGTCCTCGATGAGCTGGCGCACGTGGTCGCTCACGACGCGGTAGAACACCTGTGTTCCCTGCCTGCGGGTGTGAACCAGATGGGCCATGCGCAGCTTGGCCAGGTGTTGGGAGACCGCAGCCTGGGGTTTGGCCACCGCCTCGGCGAGCTGGTTCACGGAGGCTTCGCCTGGCAGCAGTACCCACAGCAGCTTCACGCGGGTGGCGTCGGCGAGCATGCGGAACACCTCGACAGCCAGGTCGACCTGTTCATCCTCGGGAAGGATCGGATGCGACGCTGGCTCTCTATATGCGCACATGCGCAAACACTAACGCATGGGTGGGAGGGAGGATATCCTCGCACCGAGTGGGAGTCAGTGAGCTGTGCCCAGATCGAGCGATTCGATGCCTCATTGGAAGCCGACTGGCAAGTTTCGCCCGCGACGAGCATCCCGGACTGGTCGATCGCGCAACGTCAGCCGCGTACAACGATGGCGCGACCCTCCAAGTTCTCCGACCTAAGTCCCTTTCCAGCCTCGCGTTCGCTAGCGACCAGGCGGGGGCACTGGTCGGGAGGGCGGTGGCGCGCTGCCCTTGCGGAGAAGCAGCCCGCCCTTAAGATGCTTGCCGAGCGTTAACTCTGTGACGTCCGAGCGCTAACTCGACGCCTCCTAGTCTCCTAAGTGACGCCGCAAAACGCGGTGGGAAGAACGGGGCCGGGCCGGATCCGCGCTCCACTCGACGAACGGAGAAGATGACATGAAGCTCACTTCCACTTTGGGCGCTGGGATCCTTACTGCGGTTGTTCTCGCGACAGGTATCGGTGGAGTGGCGCTTGCCAACGCCAGTTCCAACGCCGGCACATCGACCGTCAGCCCAGCTAGCGACGACAAGGGCCGCGACGACAAGGGCCGCGACGACAAGGGCCGCGACGACAAGGGCCGCGCCGACAAGGGCCGCGACGACAAGGGCCGCGACGACAAGGGCCGCGACGACAAGGGCCGCGATGACAAGGGCCGCGATGACAAGGGCCGCGATGACAAGGGCCGCGATGACAAGGGCCGCGATGACAAGGGCCGCGACGACAAGGGCCGCGACGACAAGGGCCGCGATGACAAGGGCCGCGATGACAAGGGCCGCGATGACAAGGGTCGCGACGACAAGGGTCGCGACGACAAGGGTCGCGACGACAAGGGTCGCGACGACAAGGGCCGCGACGACAAGGGTCGCGACGACAAGGGTCGCGACGACAAGGGTCGCGACGACAAGGGTCGCGACGACAAGGGTCGCGACGACAACGGCTCCGACGACAACGGCTCCTCCGACGACAACGGCTCCGACGACAACGGCTCCGACGACAACGGCTCCTCCGACGACAACGGCTCCGACGACAACGGGTCCGACGACAACGGCTCCGACGACTGAGGCGATGGGTACCACGTTCTAGCCACCAGGTGTTTTGGCGCACCTGGTGGCTGTCGTTTGTGAAGCGCCCCAGGTTTGATGCCGCTCCTGTTTGAGTCCAGGAGGATGAGCACCATGCCGAAGAAGATCGATCAGGAGCTGAAGGCCAGGGCTGTACGTCTGGTCAACGACCACCAGGGC
>NZ_JAULSC010000161.1 GCF_030518195.1 Nocardioides cremeus | reverse complement strand
ATTACCTTCCTGGACTACCACACGAAATATCTAGAAGTGGACCTTCTCACATCAAGATTAGAGCTTATAACGCTAGTTAAAGCTTTTATTAAAAGAGCTAGAGTTTAGGATTTAAAGCTAATTAAGTTTATTCAATCAGATAATGAGCTAAATACCAAAGAATTACAAAAGCTATCAAATCGAAGAGGGTTTAAGTTACGTTTTACTTCCCCCTTCAATCCTGAAGCTAAAGGTGGCGCAGAACGAATCAATCGAACCCTATTCGACAAGATCAGAGCTCTGTTATTTGAAGCAAAAATGCCA
>NZ_JAULSC010000160.1 GCF_030518195.1 Nocardioides cremeus | reverse complement strand
CGCCATTGGCACGACATTCACGATCTCTACATGTGGAAGTAGCAACAGGATCGGGTAGATTATGCGACGGACAAACGTTCTGGTCGCCACGGAGTTGAGAGAGAAGAGAATGGCTCGGGCCAAAGACCAGTCCACTTTTTCCATGCGCGACTTTGGCACGGCGCCGGCACGCCAACACCGATGGGGATCATAACACGCGCACATCAACAGGGATGCTGCGTTTTCAGGGCGTTCGGCAAGACGTCTTCTGCTCGGCGTCGTCCCATATACGCTGAGTACGACCGGGACATGTTGGCCAGTTTGC
>NZ_JAULSC010000159.1 GCF_030518195.1 Nocardioides cremeus | reverse complement strand
ACCGGTTGGCAGATGACGTTTCTGACTCATCACGCAGCCAAAGTTGAATTTCTTCCAGACCCTTCGGCGACGTATCCAGTTTCACCTTTTCCAGATCTTCATCAATCACCACCTTGCCTGGTAGGGGCCAATGGCTTGAAGAGTGCTCTGCCACCAGCGACTGATCCGTTTTGCTCATGCCCGCTACTCTGGCATATGTGCAAACCAACTGCAATTCCTGAGGACTTATGGCACTCTGAAGCTGAGCTGCCAATAGCTCACATTTATGGTAGTAGTGATTTTGGTTGGCTAGAGCTTGTGCCGAG
>NZ_JAULSC010000042.1 GCF_030518195.1 Nocardioides cremeus | reverse complement strand
CCGCAGGCTCCATTCGACCCTGGGAAACATCCCGCCCGTCGAGTACGAGCAAGCCCACTACGCTGCTCTCAACCGAGAGCCGCACCCCGTATAGGAACGGCCGAGAACCTGGGGCGCTTCAGGCTGTCGTTTGTGTCTACCTGCCGTTCGTGGCTATCCGCGGTAGTACGTGGTGCCTTGCTGGGTCACGGCTGAGCGTCGGTGAACCGCCCTGGAAATCCCGGAGGGTGCTGAACTATCCAAGGAGAGTCAGCACCGTGTCAGCACCTAGGAAGTACGACCAGGAGTTCCGTGATCGGGCGGTACGGATGTACCGCGACCGGCTGGCCGAGCCGGGTGAGTCGAAGTTGAGCGCACGACGATACGTGGGCTCGCTGTTGGACCTCAATCAGGCCACGCTACGTAACTGGGTCGAGGAGCGTTGCCCTGCCGATGGCACCCAGGCCGGATCGTCGCGGGCCAGTGAGTCCGTTGAGGGCCGGGCACTGACGAAGCGCGTGGCCGAGCTGGAACGGGCCAACGAGATCCTCAAGACCAGTGCGGCGTTTTCGCTCAGGCGGAGCTCGACCGCCGACCCAAGTGATCGTCGACTACATCGAGTCCCACCGTGACCGGTTCGGCGTCGAGCTGATCTGCACCGTGCTGTCCGAGCACGGCTGCGTGATCGCGCCGTCCACCTACGACGCGCGCCGTCGGCACCCGGTCACGGCTGTCGAGCTCGAGGATGCCAACCTGGCCAAGGCGCTGGTGACCCTGCACCGGGGAGGAGTGGAGCGTCTACGAGGCCCGCAAGCTCGACAGAGCCGCCCGCCACGCCGGCCTGGACGTGGGCCGGGACCAGGTCGCTCGGCTGATGCGGATCGCGGGGATCCGCGAGGTTGTCCGAGGCCGCCACCACACCACCACGACGCCACGGGATGCCTCGGCGCCGCGGCACCCGGACCTGGTCAGCCGCGGCTGGGATGCACCCGAGGCGGTCGATGAGCTGTGGGTGGCCGACTTCAGCTATGTCTGGACCCCTGGCGGGCTTCGTCTACGTCGCCTTCGTCGTCGACGTCTTCTCCCGCCGGATCCTCGGCTTGCGGGTAGTCACCTCCTCGATGAGGACCCAGCTGGTCCTCGCCGCCATCCACCCAAGCTCTGCGCACCAGCCACCGTGGCGAAGCGAGCACTGGCCCGACCTGGACCACCAGCGGGCTGGTCATCACTCCGACGCCGGGTCGCACCTCCGTGGCGTTCACCGCCGAGCTGCTCGAAGCAGGCGTCGCCGGCTCGATCGGCACCGTCGGCGACGACCTGGACGACGCCCTGTGCGAGTCCACCATCGGGCTGTTCAAGACCGAGCGCCATCAACGGCGGCGGACCGACCTGGAGAGACCGCTCCGCAGTGGAATGGCAGGTCGCCCGCTGGGTCTCACTGGTACAACACTCGACGACTCCACTCCTCGATCGGTTACCTGCCACCGATTTAGTTCGAACAGCGTCACCGGCAGGCTAAGACGACGACCCCCGACCCGGACGCCGTCAACCACGTCGCCAACGCTCCAAAACGAGGCCGATCCGTTGCTATGGCCTCGTTTTCAAGCGCCGTCGACAAACCAACCAGCCCTCCGATAAATCCAGGGCGGTTCATGGGAAAGGCAGCCTGAAAACTCGAGACGACTGCCAAACATTGGAAGACCTAGCGAAGCTAAAGTCCGCGAGATCGTTTGACGCATGACCGCCGCATGTGTGTTCGATCTTTCCCGGCGCGAATCTGTGACGTCAGAGTCCCGATGTGTTGACGAGTTTGCCGACTGCGGCAGTGATGAGCAAGGCGGCGGTGCCGCCGGCGAGAACCCGCATCGCTGCCCGGCTCTGTCTGGCGCCGCCTAGGCGTGCTCCCACCACACCCAGGACACCCAGAGCAAGCAGAGTGGCGCTGACAAGCATCACGGTTCGGGTGGAAGTCGGCGCGATCAGGACGGCGAAGAGCGGTACGGCAGCGCCGATGGCGAAGGCCAGGGCTGACACGATCGCGGCTTGCACCGGTTTGGCCGCGCTTTGCTCGCCTTGGCCCAACTCGTCGCGAACGTGGGCGGACAGAGCGTCGTGTTTGCTCAGCGCTTGTGCTACCTGTTCCGCCAGGGGCCGATCTAGTCCCCTGCCCTCGTAGATGAGGGTGAGCTCGAGAAGCTCACCCTCAGGATCCTCGGTGAGTTCCCGGCGCTCCTTGTTCAGATCGGCGCGTTCGGCGTCGCGTTGGGAAGACACTGATACGTACTCGCCGGCCGCCATGGAGATGGCTCCAGCGACGAGGCCGGCCAGACCGGCAGTGAGAATTGTCGTCCGTGTGCCGGCCGCGGCCGCGACGCCAGCCATTAGCCCGGCCGTGGACACGATGCCGTCGTCGGCGCCCAGAACTGCTGCCCGAAGCCATGAAGCACGGTCTGCAACATGCGTTTCACGATGAGTTACCACTTGAACTGTCTCCTTGGAATGCCGGTTCGGTGTTGCGTTCAATGGGTCTCGTTAGCCCCTCCGGTGCTCTCCGGGTTGCCGAGTTGCGAAATCATGACGCCGGGTCGGCGGGTGGCCACTACTTCAGCGGGGGACCAGTCTTCTGTGCGCTGCGCAGGTGAGGGGATGAGCAGCTCGAACGTCGTCGGTTGAATGTCGCGCAAAGTGAGCCGAGCGCCTTCGGCCTCGGCGAGCGATCGGGCGAGCGCGAGGCCGATGCCAGTGCCGACGGCTTGTGAGTCGCGGCGTTCGAACAGGGTGTCGGGTCGAGTGGGGCCGGGGCCTTGATCGGTGACACTGATGGTCACTCCGCCGGCGGTGGCCGCGGCCCCGATGACGACGTCGCCCTCACCGTGGCGAAGCGCGTTGGCGAGGAGCACGTCCAGGATGTGGCGTAGTGCGGCCTCAGAGGCGCGAACCTCGGGCGGGTCCTGATATTGAACCTGCAGGGATCGGTCGTGGGCGCGGTACCTCGGACCCCAGGTGGCTGAGAGTTCGTCGAGCAGCGCGTGCAGGTCGATGGGGGGCCGCGGCCCGGGTGTGTCGCGGGCGAGATGGAGCAGCTCGGTGACCCTGGCCTCCAAGCCACCCAGTGCCTCCAGGCTTTCGAACAGAACGGTCCGGGGGTCCGGGCGCGGAGCAATCAGTTCGGTCTCTAGTGCCACGATGGTCGCGGCAAGGGGCGTGCGCAGCTGGTGGGAAGCGTCCGCGGAGAATCTTCGTTCCCTCTCGACGAGCCCACCGATCCGCTCAGCGCTGGCAGTGAGGGCGCGGCCAACGTCGTCAATCTCGGGCAGGCCGGTGTCGGGGAGGGTCACGGTGAAATCACCTTGGCCTAGGCGTTCGGCCGCAGCGCGGAGGGCGTTGACCGGCCCCAGGAGACGGCGCAGCAGCCACCATCCGGCCAAGGCGGCGACAAGCACCGCGCCCAGGGCCAAAGCGGCCATCCAGGCAAGGGCGCCGGTGGTGCGCGCGGCGCTCTCCTCGGCTGGCTCTGTGACCCTGACCGCCCCGCGCATCTGCCCGGCTCCGCTCCCCAGCGCGGTCGCAGCGATGATCTGGGTGTCGGTGGCCACCCCGGCCACACCGTCGCGCAGGGCGGCCCTCACCGCGGCGTCTGCGATGTCTGGGCCATCGCCGGTGATGCGCCGACCGGTACTGTCGTAGAGGGCGTATCGGTGCTCGGGGTCGGCATCGGGGGGACGCCATACTCCGGGTTCCTGGAGGTCGGTAGGGGCCTCGTGGGCGGCGGATACGGCCAGCTTCTGCAGCTCAAGGAGATCGGTGTGTTGGTTGTGTTGACGCACCAACAGGGCCATCGGAAGGAAGAACACGGTCACCGCGAGGGCGCTGACCATGACCACGGTGAGCATGACGCGTCGGGTCATGGCGTCTCGAGGCGGTAGCCCACCCCGCGAAGGGCGGTGATCCGGCTCCCGGAGCCCGGCTGCTCCCCGAGGCGGCGGCGCAGTCCAGCGACGTGAACGTCGAGAGTCTTGGTGGAACCGAACCAGTGCTCATCCCACACGTCGGCGAGAAGTTGTTGGCGGGTGACCACCTGTCCGGCGTCACGAGCCAGACGAGCCAGTAGGTCGAACTCCTTGGCCCGCAACTCCACCTCGTGCCCTGAAACCCACAACCGACGGGCGCCAAGATCCACGCGCAGGTCGCCCACGGTCACCACGCGTGCAGTCTGGTCACGCCGCTCGGCGGCCCGCAGGTGCGCTTGCACGCGGGCCAAGAGCTCGGCGAGCCGGAACGGTTTGATCACGTAGTCGACCGCGCCGGCGTGCAACCCGGTCACCACGTCCGCCTCTTCGGCACGAGCGGTGAGCATCACTACCGGCAACGAGGGGTGCAGGGTGAGCAGGACGCGCGCCAGTTCGACTCCATCGCTATCAGGGAGTCCGAGGTCGAGCAGGACCAGATCGGGCACGCTCGATCGCGCTGCTTCGAGACCCTGCGCGCCGTCATTGGCCCACTCGGCGATGTATCCGCTTGCTTCTAGGGCGCGTTGCAGACTCGCGCCGATCAGCGCGTCGTCCTCGATAACCAACACCCGGGGGCTCACGGGGTTCATCCTAGAAGCGTCCCCGGGTGGCGGCTCCGACATCAGGGCCGGCCGGCCCGACCCGCGTTGGCCAGGGCAGGTGTTGTGCGCTGCGAGATGAGGTGGCGGGCGGCAAGCACGAGGAATACTGCCTCCACCAGCAATGAGGGCATGCCCTCGGCCCAGTCGGTGGAGGTGTAGCCGAACAGGCCGAAGGTGCGGCTGGCGAGGAACCCGCCGATCATGCCGGCGGAGACGGCAGCTCCCAGAAGCCACGCCGTCAGGTGCTCACCGCGCCACAACCGCCAGGCTGCCCAGCCAGTCAGAGGCACGGAGAGCAGGAAAAGGATGCCCACGAACGGTTCCTCGGCCAGATACTCCGGAACCAATACCAGGTGCAGCACGCCTGCCGCGGCGATCATTGCCGACGCGACTCGCCGTGCGGTTGCACCCACGCGCGAACCGGTGGTCGATGACGTGGGGTGAAGAGGCGATGAGTCAGTCACGGGGGTTCTCCTCGAACGATCGGATGTAGGAACGACTCACAGCGTCGAGGAGTATCGGTTAGGGGCGCCCCCCATGCACGGTTAGCGCACGACCAGGAAAGTCTTGGCCTGGCGACAACCCAGAGCAAACGGTCCCCTAACCGAGGCTCAACTAACGTCGTTTCCACGGCCCCGCACTTGCGAGTGGCCGCCCCACCAGAACAAGTGCAGGGGTCGAGCGGGAATGGACCTGGCTGGACGCCTCCCTCAGACGGTGGGGCGGGTCGAGATCCCCCGACCGGCCCGTCCCCACCCCCAGCACCACCCGCCACCACACCGCAGTGACCCGACAGTGACTCCGACAGTCGAGTAAGAGAGAGGAGACAGTGAGATGACGACGACCCTGGCCCGCCCGATACCCACCCCCGAGTCCGCGCGGGCCAGGGGGCATCGCCCCTACCGCCGCACGGTGAGTGAACGCGGACTGCTCGCCGTGGTGATCACCGGTGCCGTGGCCGTGCTGGGGTTGTGGTGGCACGACACCACGATCCTGGCCGGCCTGGGGGAGTGGCTCACCGGGGCCGGGCGGCTTACTGGTCT
Source organism: Nocardioides cremeus (assembly GCF_030518195.1). Lineage (GTDB taxonomy): Bacteria > Actinomycetota > Actinomycetes > Propionibacteriales > Nocardioidaceae > Nocardioides > Nocardioides cremeus. The sequence continues at coordinate 4,762 of NZ_JAULSC010000042.1, read as the reverse complement.
GCTCGGTGGCTATGCCGTCGCAGTCATCCTGCTGTTGATGAGCCGTGCACCCTGGATCGAGCACGGTCTTGGCTCGGACCGGCTGGCCCGCTGGCACGCCATGGGCGGCCGCTACCTGCTCAGCCTGCTGGTCGCGCACGCCGTGTTGATCACCTGGGGCTACGCCATCACCGCCCAGACCGGGTTCCTGGCGGAGGCCTCGACCCTGTTGGTCGCGGTCCCCAACGTGCTGTTGGCCACCATCGGGCTTGGCCTGCTCGTCGTGGTCGGCATCATCTCGGCCCGCTCGGTGCGCCGTCGGGTGAGCTACGAGACCTGGTACCTGATCCATCTGCTCACCTATATCGCCGTGGCGCTGAGCTTCCTGCACGTGCTCACCGCCGGCGCCGACTTCCAGACCGGCTGGGCCAAGGCCGCCTGGATCGCCCTGTACGGCGCGGTCGGCGCCGCCCTGTTGTGGTACCGGTGGCTGGTCCCGGTCCGCGACGCCCTGCGGCACCGGCTGCGGGTCGCCTCGGTGACCACGGAGGCACCCGGCGTGGTCTCGATCACCGTCTCCGGTGAGGGCCTGGACAGGCTCGGCGCCCAGCCCGGACAGTTCTTCCGGTGGAGGTTCCTCACCCGCCGCGGCTGGTGGCAGTCCCACCCCTTCTCTCTGTCCGCGACACCGACCGACGCCGAGCTGCGGATCACTGTCAAGGACCTCGGCGACCACAGCCGCGACCTGCAGCGCCTGCGTCCCGGCACCCGGGTGATCGCAGAAGGACCCTACGGCGCGTTCACCCCGGCACGCCGAAAAGGGCACGGCGTGCTCCTGCTGGCCGGCGGCATCGGGGTCACCCCGCTGCGCACCATGCTCGAGCACCACGCCCACGACGCCGACACGATCCTGGGGCCCGACGCCGGTCCAGTGACGTTGATCTACCGGGCCAACCACGCCGATGAGATCATCCTCGCCGATGAGCTCGACGCCCTGGCACGGGCCGAGCACATCGAGGTGCACTACGTCCTCGGTGCCCCCGGCAGCGACGCCGACGTCCTGGTCGACCAGCGGCTGCGCCGCCTGATCCCTGACCTGGAGGACCGCGACGCCTTCGTCTGCGGCCCACCCCGGTTCATGGTCGCCGCCCGCGACAGCCTGCTGCGCTGCGGCGTCCCGGCCCGACACATCCACACCGAACAGTTCACGTTCTAAGGAGGGGGAGGAGGAGCCATGAACCGTCCCGCACTGGCCACCGCCGGCACCGTCCTGGGACTGCTGCTGCTGATCGGTGGGAAGGCCGCCACCTCGGCCGACCCGCTCGCGTTCGCCGGCCAGTCCAACGTGGCGCTGGCCCCGGCCGCACAGGGCACCATGACCGGGCCGCTGATCACCACCCGCTACGGACCGGTCCAGGTCCGCGTCACCGTGAAGGGTGGGAAGCTGACCGACGTCCAGGCCGTCGCTCTGCCCACCGGTGGGAAGTCGGGCAGCATCGCCGACTACTCCGCCCCCATCCTGCGCCGCGAGGCGCTGGCGGCCCAAGGGGCCGGCATCCACGCCGTCTCCGGCGCCACCTACACCAGCGAGGGCTACGCCAGCTCGCTGCAGGCCGCACTCGACCAGATCGCCAACCAGCCCACCCAGACCACTCAATCCGCGCAGACGGGCCGAGGAGCATGACTCATTCGATGTCACCACCCCCGATATCGCAAGGTCATGAGCCGCGAGCCGACCGTGTCGAGGGCACCCGTCGGATCGTCGAGGTGATGGGCACCGTGTTCACCCTCGATGTGCGCGACCTCGACCCCGCCGCGGCCGCGGTCGATGAGATGGTGGCCTGGTGGCAATGGGTGGACGACACCTTCAGCACCTACCGACCCGACAGCCAGATCACCCGGCTGGCCAACGGCTCACTGCTCCTGGACGAGTGCGCACCGGAAGTGCGGCACGTGCTCGACCTGTGCCAACAAGCCGCCACAGCCAGCGGCGGCTACTTCACCGACCACCCCCAAGGACGGCTCGACCCCTCCGGCATGGTCAAGGGGTGGAGCGTCGAGGTGGCCAGCAACCTGCTGCTTCGTGCCGGTTCCGAGCACCACTGCATCACCGCCGGCGGTGATGTGCAGTGCGTTGGAGTCCCCGGACCAGGCGATGCCTGGCGGATCGGCATCGTCGACCCCTCCGACCGGCACCGGCTGCTCGCCGTGGCCAGCCCGTCGGCGCAACACGCTCGCCTGGCCGCGGCCACCTCGGGGACAGCCGAACGCGGCCCGCACATCATCGACCCCGTCGCCGACACGGCCGCCAGCGAGCTCGCATCCATCACCGTCGTCGGGAGCGACCTCACCCTCGTCGACTGGGCCGCCACCGCCGCCTTCGCCATGGGGCACGACTCCCGGCCCTGGCTGGACGGGCTCGCTGGCGTTGAAGGCTTCGCAGTCACCCCTGACGGCGAGTACTGGTGCACCGACGGCTTCGAGGAGCTGGCACAGATCCTGACGGACCCCCTTGGCCGCTGAGCGGCGCGGGTCGCCATCCGAGCCAGTGCTGGCGAAACCCGGCAGCCTCAAGCCACCCCCAGGGGGTCCGCGACCTCACCCGCCTTCCCGCGCTCCGCTAGTTCCGCATGCCCCCACTTTGACAGATCACTCAGGAGGTACACCCATGAAGAGAACACTCATGTCCGTCGCGTTTGCAGTTGTGGCGGCACTGACCGTTGCCGGCTGCGGCAGCGACACCGATTCCAACGATTCAACCGCTAGCAACGGCGCGCAGTTCAACGACGCCGACGTAGCATTCGCCCAGTCGATGATCCCGCATCACGAACAGGCCGTGGAGATGGCCACGATGGCCCAGGAGCGCGCCTCCAGCACCGAGGTGAAGCAGCTGGCCGACAAGATCGCCGCCGCTCAGGGCCCCGAGATCGACACCATGACCGGATGGCTCGAGGACTGGGGCCAAGAGGTCTCCTCCGACTCCATGGGCGGGATGGATCACTCCGGAGGCGACATGCCCGGGATGATGAGCGACACCGACATGGAAAGCCTTGGCGCCGCTACCGGCGCCGAGTTCGACCAGATGTTCCTCCAGATGATGATCGAGCACCACACGGGGGCCATCGAGATGGCCCAGACCGAGCAGCAGGACGGTGAGAACCCCGACGCCATCGGGCTGGCCGAGAAGATCGAGGCCGATCAGACCGCGGAGATCGCCCAGATGGAGGACCTCCTCGGTTCCTGAACGCGGCCCAGGCGTCCACTCAGGCGTGGCCCGCAGATCTCGTGCGGGCCACGCCAGCTCGCCCCTAGCGCTCGAACCCGCTCGCGGTGGACATGCGCGCCTCATCCCTCGCCGGGTCCCTGAGTCATGGGTCCCTTCGTGTCTGGACACGCGTAAGCGCGTCGAGATTGCGTTGGTCGGTGTCGGGCAGAGTGTGGAGGTACTTCTGGGTGGTTTGGATCTGGGAGTGGCCCATGCGTTCCATCACGGACATCAGGTCGGCGCCGCCGGCCAGGAGCCAGGAGGCGTGGGCGTGCCTGAGGTCGTGGACCCGGACAGGGAAGTCGACCCCGCTCGCCTTAACCGCGGGAAGCCAGACCCGGGTACGGAAAGTGTTCCGGGAGATCGGGGTGCCGGCGCGGGTGGGGAACAGCAGGTCGTCGTGCCCGATGCCGTTGACCCGGATGTGCTCAGCCATGTTGTCGAGCCAGGCCTGGCGGACGCCGAAGGTGCGGGGTTCGTTGTCCTTGGGGTAGGGCTTGGCCAGGTAGCGCTGGCCGGTGGGGGAGTGCTTCTTGGAGACCTCCACGATGGTCTCCTCCACGATCAGGGTGCGGCGGAGGAAGTCGATGTGGCGGGGTTTGAGGGCGACGAGCTCGCCCCACCGCAATCCGGCCTCGATCAGGGTCTCGATCATCAGCCGGTGCTGGGCGGGGAGCGCGGCCAGGAGCCGCTGGTACTCGTCGGGAGCGAGGGTGCGGGCCTTGCCGGTGATCACCTTGGGCAGCTCGGTGTGGTCGCACGGGTTGTAGACCAGGACCCGGTCCTTGACCGCGCGGACGAAGACCGAGGACAAGAAGACGTGGTACTTGCGGATCGAGCGGGGTGCGAGGCCGTCGGCCTTGGCCTGGGTGACCCAGTCCTGGACCAGTGAGGGGGAGATCTTGTTGAGGCGACGGTGTCCGAAGAAGGGGTAGAAGTGCTTGTCGAGGTAGGAGATGTACGCGGCTCGCGTACTGGCCTCGACGTGCTTGTTGGGCAACCACTCCTTCTCGACGTAGGCACGAAACGTGATGTCGCCGTGGGCGTTGTCGTGCCAAGCCCCGGCGAGCACCTTCTGCTCCTCACGGTTGGCCGCGCGCAGCGCGTCGCGCCGGGTGGAGAACGAGCCGGCCGAGCGGGTGGCTCCGTCGGGGTCGCGGTAGGCACCCGTGTACCGGGTGCCGCGTGCCCCGTGCCGTGTCATGACCCATGCCATCTGAAACCTCCCGAGACGAATCTGGAAAGCTGCTCGTACGCCAGTTGTACGCAAACCCGGCCGGATGAGTCTGGACGAATGCGGACGGGTGTGGGAGTGAAACTGGCCTCTGACCTGCGACTTTACCAAAGTCGCCCGCCTGACGACACCCGGAAGATCGGCGGTAGGTAGATCTCATAACCCAGAGGTCGCAGGTTCAAATCCTGCCCCCGCTACACAGTGACGAGGCCCGGACCGACAGGTCCGGGCCTCGTCTGTTCTCGTCCCGGGTGCTGGTCTCAGCGTCGCCCGGGGTCGACCCG
>NZ_JAULSC010000158.1 GCF_030518195.1 Nocardioides cremeus | reverse complement strand
AAGGCAAATTTGAAATCTGAAGCAGGAAGCGGCCCCATATCGAGCAGTGCCCATACATCTCGTTGGGATCTGCGCCTGCTTTGAGAAGGTAGCGCACCATGTCCAACAGCTCAATCTCCCCGCTGAACTTGGAAGGACATATCCGCAACGCACAGTCTAACATGGGTCGACCGCTAGGCAGCTTGATGTCCGGGTTTGCCTGCAGTTTCTGCTCCACATATACCTGTAGACCCTTCTGGATTGTGTACTCGAAAAAGGAACTGCACGCTGCTTTGCGTACGTTGTCGCTGACCAAGTCATAGTCGCC
>NZ_JAULSC010000157.1 GCF_030518195.1 Nocardioides cremeus | reverse complement strand
AGGGGGAACGAGCGGCTTTGCCTACTAGATCGGGCCGCAATAACTCTAATGCGACTGCCCACATCCATCTATGTGTTGGCCTCGTATTTTTCTACTCAACGTTTATGCATTCAACGAAAAGCCAATATATTCTATCTACTTTAGTGCATTCCCTATGTCAAAAATCTCCAGCATGGCGTCACCATGTCGTAGTGCTAATGGCAAGTATAGGTGGGCAAGAATCTGCTTGCTTCGAATTTCCGACATTTCCGGTCCACCGGGGCTTTGACCATCTTCCGGAGTGGAACAGTGGAACCACGTTCAGTTG
>NZ_JAULSC010000156.1 GCF_030518195.1 Nocardioides cremeus | reverse complement strand
CACGTGGGCACGTCACCCGGTCTCGGCGACGCTCCTCGCTGGCGCTCGTCACTGCTCGACCAACGAGCCCCGTGGGTCGAGCAGCGAGGGCCGAAGGCTCGAGCGACGCCGAGACCCCGCAGCCACCCGGCGTACGGCACGTGGGCACGTCACCCGGTCTCGGCGTCGCTCCTCGCTGGCGCTCGTTCACTGCTCGACCAACGAGCCCCGTGGGTCGAGCAGCGAGGGCCGAAGGCTCGAGCGACGCCGAGACCCCGCACCCACCCGGCGTACGGCACGTGGGCACGTCACCCGGTCTCGGCGACGC
>NZ_JAULSC010000155.1 GCF_030518195.1 Nocardioides cremeus | reverse complement strand
GTTTTACGAACTAAAAGGCACAATTCAGATAAAAAATTTCCTAGTATATGTATTCATCCGAGCTTACTAAGAAAAAAATCAAATCAATGACTTCTTAGACAGTTGTGGTACTGATATGGAAGTGCACAACTACATTGATTTACTGGTGTCTAGTTGACCACAAAGCCCGTCAAATATGATCCTCGTACAAGGACAACTTGTTGATTTGGCGTTTGGCCGGAGGCACTTGTTGAAGAATTCAAAGATAGGTTATTGAATCGATGGTTTTTTGTATAGAAGCAATACCGTCTCTATATATTGAAACTCTA
>NZ_JAULSC010000041.1 GCF_030518195.1 Nocardioides cremeus | reverse complement strand
GAAAGGACCCCGCCACCACCTGACCCCCCCGGGAGCCAACCCCGGAACCGATGCATTGACCCGGAGGGTGGGGCCAAATCAAAGCAGCACAGTGGGGCCAAATGGGCTTGTCATTCTCAGTGGCGATCGCGACCTCACCTGCCTCGACAGCTTCACAGAGCGCGCGGCGCATCCCGCTGTCGACGAAGCCGTCATCTTCGTTCAGAGAGAGAAGGCGGGGGTCGGTGAACTTCTGCGGCATCCTGGGCAGACCTGTCGTGTTTATGGGCTGGGCGTTGAGTCGTCTGGCGACGGGGCGCCAAGCGTGCGCACAGTACAGATCTTGCGACGAAGGCGTTCCTACGACCCTTCGACCTTCTCGTGGCAGACCGAGCTTTCGCGGAGGCGAGCGGGCGAAGCTGTCGCCGCGGTATGACGCATTCGCCCTTCGCGCAATATTTGTCGGAGGTTGGCGCGAGACTGCTCCCATGAATGACATCAAGCAGGCAAGGGAGGTTTTCGCCACAGCAGCCGAGCAGGCGGCTGCGGCAACCGTGCGGGAGCCGATTCAGGCGTTCGCCCCGGGTGCCCGGATGAGCAAGCACGCGCACTGGTTCGTCACCGCCGACGACGCCGTCCTGATCGCGGTGGTTTCACCGGCTGAGAAGTACACCGTTGCAGACGAGGTGCTCGCATACGGTCTGGCCTGGCAGCACAACCGCGACCTCCACCTGGTGCTGCCTCCGACGATGGTGGGCGGGACCTTGACTAGGCTTCCCTGGATCGAGACCCCGGTCAGAGTCTGGGGATTCGAAGGTGGCGACCCTCGCCCAGTGCAGACGCTGGCTCGTGTCGACGTGTTCGACCGGCTGCAGGGGCTGCCGCCCCGGATTTCGAGGACGGCGACGCTGACCCCGGAGCTGGAGTCGTGGGTGGCCGGGGTAGACACCACCGGCCTGGAGGCTCACAACCGTAGCTACCTGTCCTGGCACCACTTTGGCCTGCAGGTCCTGAAAGTAGGCAAGAGGCGCAAAGGGCTCCGGATACAGGCAGGCGTCCAGTACACGGGCAAGAGCGCCACAGTGGAGCCGTACGACCGGACGTTCGTGGTGGCTCCAACGGCTGGCGAGATCGCCGAGATTAACGCAGTGATCGCCGAGGCGGTTGAGTACGGGGGGAGCAAGTCCTCGCAGATGCGGGAGCATCGGATGCAGGCGACCCTCAAGTCGCAGGCATGCGACTTGGGCCTTAAGCATCTGCTCCGCGAGTACCCGGCCTACCGGGGATTGGACGGGTCGGATTCCAAGCGGATTGGCCGCCCCGGCTACATCGACTTCCTCGGCATCGACGCTGACGGTCACTTCCACGTGGTGGAGACCAAAATCGGCCATGACCCGCGCGTCGTCTTACAGGCACTGGATTACGCGATCTGGGTCCGCGCGAACGAGGACGAGATCAGGGCCCGCCTCCGTAACAGCGGCCTCGACGTCGCCGAGCCCAAGCCCGATCCGGCGGGGGATCGCCTTCACATGCACCTGGTGCTCGGACCCGACGCTAAAGGCATCGCGTTCAACTCCTATCTGGCGCCGCAGCTCGAGGCACTGAAGGGCGACTGTCGCGTCCATGTGCACCTCGTGCCCGATGTCGAGGCGTCCTCGCTGGAGCTGCGCCGATTGTCGGCCAAGGACCTCTGGACCGCGGCACCCATGGTCGCGAAGCCAGTCCAGGAACCTCGGTGGGCCGGGATGTTGACCCGCGCCTTGATGGGGGACGACGCGTGACCCGCCGCCCGATTGTGAGTCGCGACGACGCGGGCGCGGTCCTGCCGGCGGCGCTGCCCGCTCTGATCGATCTGCGTGACCGCGGGTTGACGCACCGATGGGTGCGGCACGTGCGAAGCTCGCAAGCTTTCGCATTGAGCTTGTTCGCCCCGCTTCCCGACGACGGCATCAAGCGGGTCCTCGCCCACCTGGGAATGAACGTCGCCAAGGTGGACGCGGTGATCTTCGAGTTCGAAGACCTGGCGGACCGGCTGGCTGAGGCCTCCTCGCGCAGTCCGCACCGCACACAGGTCGACGTGGTCCTGTCGGGGACCACCGATGAGGACGAGCGGGTTGCGGCGTTCATCGAGGTCAAGTTCGGCGAGATCGACTTCGGCTCCTGCAGCGCTTTCGAGAGCCGGGACAACCCCAGTCGCGCCACCTGCGCCTCGCCGGGGCTGTTCGGCGGCGACCCGGGCTCTTGCTTTCAGCTGCAGAACCACGGTCGAGGGCGCCGGCGCTATGACGACCACCTGCCGGTCCTGCACAACCCAGATGGCCCGTCGAACGATGGTGGCTGCCTGGTGCGTCAGGGACGGAACCAGCCGATGCGCAACCTCGCGTTGGCTCGCTCGATGGTCGCCGGGGGCGGGTTCGACCGCGTCGTCTACGCGGTGTGCGCACCTGTACGCCACCCGACAATATGGCGCCGGTTCAACGAGTTCTGTGAGGCGTTCCCCGACAGCGACACTGTGTGGACCGGCTCTGTCCCAGCCGAACTGGTTGCCCGCCAGCACGCGGACGGAGGGGCGGCTTTCGTGGACCAGTACGCACCTGCGCTGGTCGACCAGGCGCTATTGCACTACGCCGTAGATGGGCCACAGATGCTGGGCGTCTGGGTCCTGCGCAAAGGATCGTTGGAGTCCCATTATGCGGATGATGATTTCGCGTCGCTAGCTGAGGAACGGCTGATCGGAGCGGACTGGGACATTCTGCTCGACGAACTCCCACGTGCCTCGCCGTACGTGGTGTGGTGGGAGCGGGTCGACTGCTCATTCGCGGAGTCGGCCCAAGACGTGTTCACCAGATTGACGTAGTCACCCGGTCTTAGACCAGTCACTGGCGGCGATAGGACGCACGTTCTAGGATGCGCGGGTTGCGTCAGGCGAAGAGGTCGGCGTTGCCGCTGTTCGCCGCATGCGGGAGCGTGCTGCCTCTAGGCTGGAGCAATGAAAATCGTGCCGTGCCTAGTCCTCCTTTTAGCGGTCGCTCCCAGCGCCGCCTGCGGAGGTAGCTCAGGTGGTGACACGTTCTCGATCTCGGGAGTCGTAAGCGCCATCGGGATCAGCAAGGCGCAGGTCCTCGCCGCAGACGGAGCCACCGAGGGCGACATGTGTCAGGGCGCGGGAACCATGGGCGCCTTTGATGAGGGAGCCGAGGTCCTTGTCCTCGATGCCGACGGGGCCAAGGTTGCGGTTGGCGAACTCTCCGCCGGGAAGATCCCGGAGGGGAGCAGCGAGCTTGAGCAGTTGGGTTTCAGCATGTGCGAGTTCATTTTTGAAGTCACCGACATCCCGGCCTCTGATGGGCTTTTCACCCTGCAGATCGACGAGAGCGAGACAACATTTAAGCAGGGTGACGAGTCACTCAAGGTGACGATCGCGGGCGACGAGTACCCGTAGGGCCCCCGACCAACCGTCGGCAGATCCGTACGACTGGCTCGCGGCGTAAGGACGCGGTGCTCAACCCAACTGTCAAGCACCCCGCCCGTCGTCACCGGTCAGCGGTTCTTGGCTCGTTGAGACATGCACATGCAGCTTGATCCGATCCGCCACGTACTCACGCGCCAGAGCGACCAGCGCGCGAGTGGCGGGGACGCCATCTTCCTCTGCTCGCGCTCTCAGGGCGTCCCATTCTTCGTCGCTGATCCGCGCGGATCGTGACTCTCCACCGGTAGGCGCGATATCTGGCGCATCGAGATCCCTGTTGCCGTAGTCGCGGGCCAACACTTTGAGCACGAAGGAACGGGTAACGCCATTGCGAGCCGCGGCTCTGTCGAGCTCCTCCCACGTTTCTTGGTCGACTCTCAGCGACCGAGGTCGGTCCGCAGCCAGGCCGTGCCGACGGCGGGGAGTCCGCGGGACGTCAGGACGTCGCACCATCTCGTCCTCCTTCTGACCGCACCGTTCCTGGGTGGCAACCCTCGCTTTACACGGGCACGCATGCAAGCGGCGGAATGACGCTCTCGACAGAGCATTGGCGAGACCCTCAAACCAAATGCAAAGCTGGCATGTCCGTCTTGGTCCTCGAGATCTTTCTGGCTAGTTCGTCGGGGTGGCTCGTTGCGATGCCTGTGACCGGGCGGCCCGCCAAGAATGCTAGGCGGGTGGCCTCGTGCTCAGGTCAGCGATTTTGGCGAGACACAGCAGCCTCAGACCTAAGTCGTTGATCTCCAGTTCCTCCGGGCCGCGCCGCAATCCACACTTCGAAGGTTCCCCACTGCAACTCGTTGTAGTAGGCGACGTCCTCGTCAGAGAGCATGCTCGCCAGGTTTGTCGCGCCAAAGGTGATGAGCGTGTCGGGCGCGATCGGCATAGCGATCTGATCTGCCTCTTCGATCCCTACGTTCTGGTGGGGGCCGGCCCCAGCGCGGCCGTCAATGGTGATGGCGACCGGCGAGTCACCGATCACCAGGTCCGCACCTGTAGCGCTGTGAATCCGGATCGGCATCTGGTCAAGCCGACCTCGCGCGATCTTCAGGTACTCGACGTCCCGCTCGCTATGCCATCTGTCCAGGTCCTCACCTAGAACTTCCTTGATGATCTCGTCGAGGGTCCATTCAAGTTCCGATCTTGTCGACGCAATAAGCCCCGTGCGTCGCCTGTACGCCTCCGCGAGGAATTCTGCTCGGGTATCTGGGGCGGCCCGCCGGTATCGTCCGAGGAAACGGTCTAGAGCCTGCTCACGCGCCCTCATCATCGATCGGCTTCGAAGCCAGTGGACCGCCACGATTGCGCGAAGGGTCTCGACGGTGTCGTGGTGGTGGAGAGCAGTGCCTTGCGCGACACGGGCCAGAGCGACTGGAAGATCATTCTCGAACTCGTTCCAGCGTTCCTCGGCACCGTGAGAGTCCCATCGGTCGAACTCGGTTACGAAGATCCCGGCGCCAGGAGGATGCATGCGCCTTTGCTTGTAGGCTCGGTCGAAGACGGCCAGCCGACCGTCGACGCCAGCGAAGCCCTTCAGGAGCCTCTCGGTGACGGTGTGTTGGCGCTTGACTGGTCGAATGATCTGACTCACAAAGTAATCGTGTCTCCCGCGGCCTAGCTGCGCTCCTCATTTCCGCCCGCCGCGGCACGGGGAACGTCCTGACCACTCGAGTCTGACGACCCAATCGGCGCAACTAGACGACCCGACAGGCGGTAAGCCGCACGTCGAAGGTGTGGAGGTCGCGGCAAGTCCGGATGTCACCGCTGTGTCACGATGAACCTTCGGACATCCTGCGTGCGCGTGTGATGTGCTCGTCCTCCTGTCCTGATGGCAGCGAGGCTGGCATGCGAATCCGACGCGTCGACATCAACAACTTCCGTGGCATTAGGTCCACCTCGTGGAGGCTGGCGAAGGAGCAGACCTTCGTTGCACTCATCGGTCCGGGCGACTCGACGAAGACCACCCTCCTGACCGCGCTCGAGCGCGCTCTGCACGACCGGGCCGGCCTCACGTTCTCCGACACCGACTTCTACGGAGTCGACATCGACTCTCCGATACGGATTCGGGTGGCGGTCGACAACCTGCCGGACGAGTTGATCGCGATGGACGCCTTCGGTGCCATGCTCTCCGGCATCGACGAGGCGGGTGAGTGGTCCCACGATCCGAGCGACGACACTGACCGGTGCGTCATCGTCGAGCTCGTTGTCGAAGCAGACCTCGAGCCCGTCTGGCAGGCCTATCGGCCCCCGCTCGACGACGACGTCGAGGCGACCGACGAGCAGCCGCTTCTCATCCGCGCCCGACACCGCGCCCGGATGACGGCCTACCGCATCGACGACCGCATCGACGCGCACCTGCGATGGTCGGCCACCTCCTCGCTCGGCAAGCTCACCGCGAAGCGCGGCGACACCAAGGCCACCTTGACGGCCGCCAACCGCGCCGCCCGCGACGCAGCCGGAGCCGCGGTCACCGACGAGCTGAAGGACCTCGCTCGCGAGGTGCAGGCGGCTGTCCTAGAGATCGGCACCGCCGAGTTCTTCGACCTCAAGCCCGGACTCGACGCATCGTTGTCCAACACCCGCGGCAATCTCGCCCTCTTCGAGGGCGACGTCCCGCTCATGAACTTCGGCTTGGGAACTCGCCGGCTGACCGGAGCCGCGACGCAGCGGCTCGCAAACCAGGGCTCGACCACCCTGCTGGTCGACGAGGTCGAGCACGGCCTCGAGCCACACCGGCTCGTGCATCTCCTGGGACACCTCCGCACCAAGGGCGCGTTCTCGCAGGTCTTCGTCACCACCCATTCCCCGACAGCGCTCCTGCACCTTGAACCTGCGGATTTGATGATGGTCCGCTCCGGCTCGGAGGGCTCCACCCAGATCCGCTCGCTCGGGGACCCGTCCAGCCTGCGGCCGCTGCTGAAAAGATGCCCCGAGGCGTTCTTGTCGCGAAGGGTGGTCATTAACGAAGGCAAGACCGAGTACGGCGTTGTTCTACGGCTGCTGCAGGAGTGGGACTCGGGCACCAGCCCTGCAGCGGCTCCGTCGGCAGCCCTCGGAGTGGTGGCTCTCGAAGGTGACGGCGGCACAGGATCAGCGAAGTGGGCCACGGAGTTCCTTGGTGTCGGTTACGAGGTCGTGTTGTTCATCGACAGCGACGATCCGGCAGCGAACGACATGGTCCCCGACATCGAGCGGGCCGGAGGTGTCGTCATCCAATGGCCAGGAGGGATCTGCATCGAGACGGCGGTGTGCTCACAGCTGGATGCCGCCGGTCTGACCGCCTACATTCACGCGGCCCTGGAGGTCGCCGACGACCCGGCAGCGTCGAGCCAGTCGTTCTCCGCCCACCTGAGCAGGTACGCCGTGGTCGATGGAAAGACGCTGCAGGAGATCGATCTGCTGGACCTGACCACCTGGACGTCGTCCGGCATCAGCCTCGAGAGCTGCCGGACAGCTGTGGCGACCGCCTCTAAGGAGAAGGGCTGGTTCAAGCGCGTCGACAAGGGGCAGCGACTCGGCGCTTTCATCCTTGAGACAGAGTCGCTCCACAGCGGCCCCGTTCAGGACACGATCGATGCGCTGAAGGTCGCAATCTACGCTCGCACGGCCAACCAGGCAGACACCGCGCACCTCAGCGATGACGCCGACGGCCTGGACGACGAAGACGGTGCCGCCACCGAAGCGGCGTCCCCTTCTGCCGCAGCGCGGCTGGAGCAGCCGCCTGTCGACGGTCCTGCGGATGACTGAGCACATCTCCGAGGAGCTCGCCTCGGACGCCGCGGCATTCGCAGCGGCGCTGCCGGCGGCGGTCGAGATGCCCGCCGGCGCCGGCAAGACCCACCTGCTGACAGCTACCGCCAAGCACATCGTCGACGATGGCGGCCGCGTCTTGGTGCTGACCCACACCAACGCCGGCGTCTACGCCATCAACGCCCGATTGAAGCGATTCGGACTCTCGACCGGCGTGCACGTCGCGACCATCACCTCCTTCGCATTCAGGCTAGTTCGCGCGTACCCAGCCATCGGCGAGCTGCGCGCGCCCAAGGTGATGATCCCTGCCCACTCCACGTCCTACATCGCGGCCGCGACCCGGATCGTATCCGCGGTCCACATCCAGGCTGTGCTGAACGCGTCCTTCACCCACGTTCTGGTCGACGAGTACCAAGACTGCAACGAGACGCAGCACGCTTTCGTATCCGCCATGCGCGCGGCGATCCCGGCGACCGGGGTCCTCGGTGACCCGCTGCAGGCCATCTTCGGCTTCGCGGACCCGCTGGCCGACTGGGCGACCGTCCTGCACGACTATGCGCTGCACCCCACAACCATCAAGCCGCACCGATGGTCGGGGCACAACGAAGCGCTGGGCGAATGGCTGCTGCGCATTCGGCCTCTCATGGTGCCAGGGCACACTGTTCAGTGGGCCAACATCGCTCTGCCCGACGGCGTCACGTTCCGCAACATCGCCGGGGACCAGCGCGTGCTCACGCCGGGTTTCTTCGCCGGCTACCCGGCCGACGAGACCGTTCTCATCATCACTGACTGGGCGCACACCGCTCGTGGCGTCGCCGGAAACCTCAACGGGACCTTCACGGTAATGGAGGAGATCGCCGGGAAGTTCATGGCCGAGAGCCTTGAGAAGCTAGCCGCGACGACCCCCGACAAGTACGCCATGTGGCTCTTCGACCTGACGAAGGCATGCCATTGCGGCCACGGAGTCCTGGACACCGGCACCTTGCGCAAGCGCTACGTGAACGGTCGCATCGCGGGGGATCTGCTCGACGGTGGCCCGGCCAGCCGAGCCGGAGCTGAGCCTGCGATCGGCGCGTTCGACTCCGTCGTTTCCGAGCCCACGTTGTCGAACCTGGCGGCCGGGATGGACCTCATCTCGACCTCCCCGGCTCTGCGACTCCACTCTCACGAAGCTTGGTACGACATCCAGACCTCCATCCGCGGAGCGGTTGCCCAGGGCAGCGATCACGGGGTGCTGCTGGCGGAACTGGCTAAGGCCCGCGAAGTGCTCCGGTACGCCGGTCGCCGCGAACGCAGGCGAATCATCTCTCGCACCCTGCTGGTCAAGGGCTTGGAGTACGACCACGTCGTCCTCGCCGACGTCTCCAAGCACGCGCAGGTCAACGACCTGTACGTAGCCCTCTCCCGGGCTCGCAAGACCGTCTCCATCCTTAGCACGAGCGACACCCTGCTGCTGCAGCCGTCCCCGAATGGACGCCAGCACTCTTCCCATATCCGTTCCGTGCCGACCGGCCGCAGTGGCACCATCCAACAGCTGCGATAACGACTTGGACGGTCCGCATCAGCGGGAAGACTTCACGCGACCCTGACGGCCGGAGGTGCCCCCTTGCGCCGAGGCGTCGTGTTGTACACACGATCGCCCTGATTCCCGGTGGTGCGCGGTCCCAACGTCCGGCACGATGAGCGGTCCTATGAACGACGCCGACGCACCCAGTCCCCACGGGCGCCCGGTCAGCCCCGAGACCCAACGCCTTCGCTCAGCAGCGCGCAACCTCGTCGTCCACTTCGCCTCGGTGCCCATCAATGTCGACTTCGATGGTTCGCCCGAAGACTTCCTGACCAGCATGGCGATGATGTTCGCTCGCCAACGCTACGGCTGCGCAGAGTCACTCGTCGGTAGCGGTTTCGGCGGCACCGTCATGGGGTCTCTGGCGCGCAGCCTCTTCGAGGACGGGCTGCGTTGGCGGTGGATCGCGCAAGACCCGAAGCACCGACGTACTGCGCTCCTGGGCGACCTTCTCGAAGAGCGCAGCCGGATCGCGCAGGTCCTTGCTGACACTGACTCCACCTGCCCCATCCTGATGCGTTGGCTCATGCCACTCCCGGACGTGGCAGACCTGACATGCGCGTCGATGACCTGGCTCGACGCGCCCGTCACGCCGAACGAGAAGCAGTTGCTTGACGACCTACTCGGGCGTCCCACGGCTGAGTCGGCGGCGGCGATCGACGTCGAGCCGACGCCGCAGATCGGTGCCGAGCTGCTCGACATCGCAGGTGTGCGCGGTATCGCCGAAGTCCTCGCCTTCGCTGGTCACGGTAACTACTTGGGCCTTCAGAGCAGCCTCACTGCGGACGGTCCGATCGGCTTCGACGCTCGGGCCGACTACGAGGCGCTGTTCATCCACGCGGCGGCCGTCGGGGCCGTCGTCACCTTCCTCGGCGCCTCCGCCATCGACTCGCGGGCCTGGCCGGACGGGGTCGACCAGACGGCCTTCCTCGACACCGCCACCTCTCTGGCGCAGGAGGTCGCCGAGGCCGCCATCGCCATCCACGGCCTAGTGGCACCTCGCCCAGTGCGTGTCGAGCCTGTGCGAGCAACCGGCCACTCCCAGGCGCGGTCGGTACTGCGACCGGAGGCGGTGGTCCGGACCGACGAGCTCCTACCCGAGCAGCCATCTCCCGACCGTCTCCGGGCGACCATGGACCACGCCGACGCCTTCGGAACCTGGTCCTAAGCATGCCCGTGGACCCGTGGGCGCTGAACGATCCCACCCTGCATGAGGTGATCGCCTACGGCAGCGCGCACTCGAACCTGGAGACGGTCATGCGCACCTACGATTGTCCTGGCAACGCGGTTATACCCGCCTTCGCGGCGCGCATGCTGCTGGAGGAGAGCGCTCGCCTCCAGTGGAGGTTTGCCGACCCTGATGAGGAGGTCTTCAAAGCCCGGGCCAAGCAGTTCTTTGACGAATTCCGCGTCCGCCGTCGAAAGACGATCGGCACCCTGAACAATGGCGGGGTCCCGCGCACCGTTGCCGAGCGGCTGTTCACCGAGCCCGTGAACGTGGTCATGGGGGTGTCGCACGACGACATCGGCAAGGGACGAGTACAGATCCCGCACGTGAGCACGCTGCTTCGTGAGATGGGCGCGCCTTATCCGGAGCCCGGATGGCTCGACGTCGCCTACTCACTGCTCAGTCAGGTCGTGCACGCAACGTCCCTTGGAAGCCTGCACACGATCCGCTTCTATGACAGCGAATGGCACGGCGACGACTTGAGCCCCGAGATGACGGCACTGGCTCTCGATGTGGCCTGCCTGGGAGCCGCAGTCATCATCGGACACTCGACCGTGGTGCTGACCGAGCTGGACGAGGCAGCGAAGACGCACTACCGAAATCTGCGCCGGGCCGCCCACGAAGTCCACGGCGCCGCCAGGTTGGTGCACGGACTCGATTGACCGTGCCGATCACGCCGCACACAGCCTGATTGACCCTGCTGTTTCGCAACCGACAGGCGCCTTGACATAGGTCTCAGGGCACCCTTGGCAGGTCATCCCGGGGTAAAGATCCGGCCATCTTGTCGGGGCTTCTTGCCGCGCACACTGGCACTTCACAAGAGAGGAGAACGACATGATCGAATGTCAGATCTGCGGACACCCGGGTGTTCACGCGGTCGTCGTCTACGCGGCGTTGCCGGCTCGCTGCGACCAGTGCAGTCGTTGCGTCGCCGAGCATGCTGCTGAGTCGTCGACGGCATCGCTGTTGCGAGCGGGAGGCGGCCTCCCTGCTGGGCGCGACTGAGTCCGTTCAGCCGGGCAGGGGAGGCCCGGGTCGCCCTGGAGATCTCGCCCGCCGAGCCGGCGTGTCCGATTTAGCGCGCGCCGCGATGCAAGCGCCTACCGCCCGCTGACCGTCCCCCACGCTGGGCCTGTACGGCGACGGTCCAGGCATGAACGGTGTCACCGTCTGGCCGTGATCCGCAGGTTGGCGGGCATCGGCAACGGCCTCGAAAACCGGATCTGTAGCAGCTCGGGTGGGGGCCTGGGCCGGAGCTGGACCGGCTGTATGCGGGCGGGCCCGTTCCATCTCCCCGACACCATGGTGGCTCCAACACGACGCAGCAGGTTCGTTCCTGCCCAGATCTGAGGAGGGGCACAGGGCCGCGTCATAGTGGGCGGGATGCGCCTGAGGCAGCGGCAGCCTCTTACGTGCGGCTTGTGTAGATCGATCTCGGGTCCAGCGTCGTTGTCGGTGGTCGTCTCTAGGGTCGAAGACATGACCATCAGCGACGAGCTGCCCGCCACCGCGGGCGAGTGTGTCGCGATGCTGGAGGAGCTCGAGGCGCTGAAGTCGCACCTCGCTGGGGGGTGTCAGATGGTCTGTGTAAGCGGTCGGTCCTGAAGGAGGACCAAGATGACCGCTGTGACCACTGAGAACGATGAGGCGAACGTGACCACGACGAGCAGCTCCGAGCGGCCGAGCC
>NZ_JAULSC010000154.1 GCF_030518195.1 Nocardioides cremeus | reverse complement strand
AGTCTTTAGACGCAAGACTTCGTTCGTATTCAAGCCTTCTTTGCCAGTGATGCGCTAGACATCTTGTTTTTTGGTAGCACGCTGGGAAGAGCACTCTTTGTTGCAGTAAAGCAGAACATTTCTGGAGTGGTCAGTGCAAATAATGAAAGCCCTCCCGCCTGCGTCATGGCATCGCTTGTACAAAGTTTATGTCAGTGCGTCCGTAGTACCGGGCTCCGTAAGACAACATCGGTCCTCGGGTGGTAAGATAAAGAGACACGTTGACCTGCTCTCGCATCTGACTGGTTCAGTATGCCAAGTGACATGTAG
>NZ_JAULSC010000153.1 GCF_030518195.1 Nocardioides cremeus | reverse complement strand
ATAGATCTTCAAGTGTGGCTCACTGACGTCACAAACAAAACCCCCCTTATACCCCCCAGTTTCACTTTGTTTTTAGCAATAGGGCAAGCTATTCTGGAGCGAAAAAGCAAATGTTCAATTCATTAACCTCTAATGTGACTTTAGAAAAGTAACCAAATAAGGGGGGTTTAGGTTACTGGAAGAACCCACAAGAACCCCGTTGGAAACTGTCGCTTCAGAATGGGCTGAAGTACCGGGATCCGATAGGTAGGCGACCGACAGTATGCTAAATGTTCCAACGGGGGTTGGTTTCCAGTTCAGATTGTAATAT
>NZ_JAULSC010000152.1 GCF_030518195.1 Nocardioides cremeus | reverse complement strand
GTGAGTGGCCCGCGCGCCGCAACCGCGGCCGGCGTACGCCATGGGGTCACCGGGTTTCGGCGACGCTCGAGCCTTCGGCCCTCGCTGCTCAACCAACGGGGGCGTTGGTCGAGCAGGGAGGAGCGCCAGCGACGAGCGACGCCGAGACCGCGTGAGTGGCCCGCGCGCCGCAACCGCGGCCGCCGTACGCCATGGGGTTACCGGGTTTCGGCGACGCTCGAGCCTTCGGCCCTCGCTGCTCAACCCGCGGCGGGGGCGGTCAGGGGTGCAGGAGGGGGCGGAAGAGGGCGAGGGTCTCCTCCACGGCGCGGTC
>NZ_JAULSC010000040.1 GCF_030518195.1 Nocardioides cremeus | reverse complement strand
AACTGGAAGCAGGCCCTCGCCCAACTCGCGATCGCCTACCCCGACCGCATCAACCCCCACCTGTAAGCCCAACACAAAGTAAAGAGATCGGCCGCCTTACACAGAAAACTTGACACGCTCGCATCGATCTGGGCGAACAGCCCGTCCAACGCACCGGACTCGGCCAGCTCGGCGGCGGCCTTGTAGCCCGGCATCTCAGCCCGTGCGACGCGACGAGCAGCAGCACGACTCGGCCGCTCGCCGGCGCCTGTCGTCGTCACGCCCGCCCCATCGTTCTCAGTGGTCACAGCCGTCATCTTGGTCCTCCTTCAGGACCGACCCCTTACACAGACCATGTGACACCCCCCCGGCGTTGCGGGCCAGCTCGCGCCCGACCACCGAGTGGTGGCGACCGACCAGGACACCGATCTCGCGCAGCGACATGCCCCTGGCCCGGCACACCGCCATCACCGCGCGATCGGCCTCACTCAACGGCCGACGGCCACCGGGCCCCGCAGTGCCTGGCGTCGGCGGCGCTGGGCACCCGCGTAGTCCTCCGGTGCGACCGGTGTTGAACAGCTCTTTGGGAAAGTCCACGGGAGCGAACTTCGCCCACCACCGCAGCCCAGGACCGAACGACACCCCCAACCGGCGGTTGGCTTCCATGTAGGCCACGCCTTCAGCGATCAGCCCCAGGAGCTCATCGAGCTCGAGGCCACCGAACGCATTGGTGCCGCACCGTATGAGCGCACCGAGGACCGTGTCACCGAGCGCAACGGCCACCGGCCCCGGATGCTGACCACCAAGGCCGGCGACGTCGAGCTGCGAATCCCCAAGCTGCGCAAGGGGTCGTTCTTCCCGATCATCCTCCAGCCTCGCCGCCGCATCGACCAGGCGCTCTACGCGGTGGTGATGGAGGCCTACGTCCACGGCATCTCGACCCGCAGCGTCGACGACCTGGTCGAAGCGATGGGCGGCACCGGGGTCTCGAAGTCGGAGGTGTCGCGGATCTGCGCGGGCCCGGACGAGACCGTCGGCGCGTTCCGCACTCGCACGCTGGACCACGTCGAGTTCCCCTACATCTACCTGGATGCGACCTACCTCCACGTCCGCAACGCCCCAGGCAAGGGCGGGCAGGTCGTGTCGATGGCCGTCGTCGTCGCCACCGGCGTCACCGCCACCGGGGAGCGGGAGATCCTCGGCCTCGACGTCGGCGACAGCGAGGACGAGGTCTTCTGGCGCAGCTTCCTGCTCAGCCTCAAGCAACGCGGCCTGGCCGGTGTGCAGCTCGTCATCAGCGACCAGCACTCCGGCCTCGTCGCAGCCCTGAACAGGGCGTTCCAGGGTGTCGCGCACCAGAGGTGCCGGGTCCACTTCGCGCGTAACCTCCTCGCGCACGTCCCCAAGGTCCAGGCCGAGCTCGTGGCCACCGCGTTCCGGATGATCTTCGCCCAGCCCACCGCCGAGGACGTCCACGCGGCGTGGGACAAGACCCGCGACGAGCTCGCCGCCCGGTTCCCCAAGCTCGGTCCCCTGATGGACGATGCGAAGGCCGAGGTGCTGGCGTTCACTGCGTTTCCGCGCGAGCACTGGCGCAAGATCTGGTCCACTAACCCCCTCGAGCGGATCAACAAGGAGATCAAGCGCCGCTCCCGGGTCGTGGGCATCTTCCCCAACGCCGCCGCGGTCATCCGGCTCGTCGGAGCGGTGCTGATCGACATGCACGACGAGTGGATCGCCGGTGACCGCCGCTACCTGTCCGAGGGGTCCATGGCCAAGCTCTACGACACCAGCGATACTGACTCCGTCGCCGCCATCGAGAGCAGCGACGCGTAGGCACCGAGGATCACCTCAAAGCCCACCACCCCGCGGGGCTCAGTCAAGACTCCTGGTTCCATAGCCGGCACGTTCGAGTTCGTTGCCATCATCAAGCCCCTCCTCGCGGCGTTGACGGACAGTTGGTCTACGGGCACCTATGTCCGACGGCGGCGTGGGAGCGATCACGTCGATGGAGATGATGTGGCAGCAAGATGACTCGGGCATCGCCGCGGTGGTCGCCGAGCTGTGCGATGCCAGGCTGGTGGGTGGGGCAACCGACACGGGTTGCGACCTAACAGGAAAGGTCCCTGCGGACCGTGTGGCAGGCGATGGGGCTCCCGAAATTTGTACCGAATTTGTAACAGAAGAGCGGCTACCAACAGCAAACGCCGCCGAACGACCAAAAGGTCGCTCGGCGGCGTTTGTGCAGGTCAGCGGCTGTTCTTTGCGGTCGTTCGGCGTTGCTGAATGACCGCAGCCGGAGGCCCGGTTAGATGTCGTAGTACAGCTCGAACTCGTGCGGGTGCGGGCGGGCCTGCACGGGCGCGATCTCGTTGGTGCGCTTGTAGTCGATCCAGGTCTCGATCAGGTCGGGCGTGAAGACGTTGCCGGCCGTCAGGAACTCGTGGTCGGCCTCGAGGGAGTCGAGGACGGCGTTGAGCGAGGTCGGGACCTGGTCGATGTCGGCCATCTCGTCCGGCGGGAGCTCGTAGATGTCCTTGTCGACCGGGGCGGGCGGCTCGATCTTGTTCTTGATGCCGTCGAGGCCGGCCAGCAGCAGCGCCGAGAAGGCGAGGTAGGGGTTCGCCGACGGGTCGGGGCAGCGGAACTCGACGCGCTTGGCCTTCGGGTTCGCGCCGGTGATCGGGATGCGCACGCAGGCCGAGCGGTTGCGCTGGGAGTAGACCAGCGAGATCGGGGCCTCGAAGCCGGGCACCAGGCGGTGGTAGGAGTTCACCGTCGGGTTGGTGAAGGCCAGCAGCGACGGGGCGTGCTTGAGCATGCCGCCGATGTAGTAGCGCGCCATGTCGGACAGGCCGCCGTACCCGGTCTCGTCGTAGAACAGGGGCTCGCCCTCGTTCCAGATCGACTGGTGCACGTGCATGCCCGAGCCGTTGTCACCGAAGATCGGCTTGGGCATGAAGGTCGCGGTCTTGCCGTTGCGCCAGGCCGTGTTCTTGATGATGTACTTGAACTTCATCACGTCGTCGGCGGCCTTGAGCAGCTCGTCGAAGCGGTAGTTGATCTCCGCCTGGCCGGCGGTGCCGACCTCGTGGTGGGCGCGCTCGACCTGCAGGCCGGCCCGCTCGAGCTCGATGACCATCTCGTCGCGCAGCTCGCCGAAGTGGTCGGTGGGTGCGACGGGGAAGTAGCCACCCTTGTACTTCACCTTGTAGCCGCGGTTGTCGTTCTCGAACGCGTCACCGGTGTTCCAGGCGCCGGCGGAGGAGTTGATCTCGTAGAACCCGGCGTTGGCCTTGGTCTCGAAGCGCACGTTGTCGAAGACGTAGAACTCGGCCTCGGGAGCGAAGAAGGCCTGGTCGCCGACACCGGTGGTGGCCAGGTAGGCCATCGCCTTGCGGGCGATGTTGCGCGGGTCGCGCGAGTAGGCCTCGCCCGAGATCGGGTCGTGGATGAAGAAGTTGACCACCAGGGTCTTCGCGGCCCGGAAGGGGTCGATGTAGGCCGTGGTCGGGTCCGGGAACAGCGACATGTCGGACTCGTGGATGGCCTGGAAGCCGCGGATGGACGAGCCGTCGAAGCCCAGGCCGTCGTCGAAGACCGACTGGTCGAACGAGGACACCGGGACCGTGAAGTGCTGCATGACACCGGGCAGGTCGCAGAAGCGCACGTCGACCATCTCGACGCCCTCGTCCTTGATGTACTTGAGCAGCTCCTCGCTGTTCTGGAACATTCGTCCTCCTTGGTCGTCCCCGTCGGACGACCGGCAGATCTGAGAGTGGACACCCGTGGCGACGATGCCTCGGACGATGCGCTCACCCTACGAGTGAGGCAGTTTCCAGACCGTATCGGACGTGTTTCCCCCATGTAACAGACGTCCAAGTCGACCGTGGGCCGCTCTCCGGGGGGCCGGTCTCTAGGCTGTCGGGGTGAGCCACCCCAGCAGCCAGCCCAGCGCGACGAGCGTCGAGACCGCCTCCTGGGCACGCCGGTTCCTGGCCCTGGCCGTCGACTGGGCCGCCTGCATGCTCGCCGTCAGGCTGTTCACCCCCGTGTACGGCCCCGACGCTGATCCGGCATCTGGCTTCATCGTGCTGGGCGTCTTCGTGCTCGAGTCGGCGCTGTTCACCGCGCTGCTCGGCGGCTCCTTCGGCAAGATCGTCACCCGGCTGCGGGTGGTGCGCCCGCACGGCGACCCGCGCCCGCCAGGCCTGCTGCAGGCCCTGGCCCGCCAGCTGCTGGTGGCGCTGGTGATCCCGCCGCTGGTCTTCCGCCCCGACGGCCGTGGCCTGCACGACATCGCCGCCGGCACCAGCACCGTCACCGTGCAGACGTTTCGCCGGCTTGCCGGGAGGTGAAGACTGGGGGGACAGCTCCCCGCTCGAGAGGTCCCACCATGAAGCGCACCCCGACCTGGCGGCGCACGGCCGTCGCCGCCGTCCTGTCCCTGGCTCTCGGCGGCATGGCCGCCTGCGGGGGTGACGAGAGCGCCGAGGACACCAGCAGCGCCTCGGCCCAGCTGGAGGAACAGGCCGACGACGAGACCGGTCAGGACGACGACCTCGAGGCCGGCGAGCCGGTGCCCGAGGACGACTTCGTGGCCCTGGTGACGGCCGCCTTCGAGGACGCCACCTCGGCGAGCATGACCATGACCACCGAGACGTCCGGGATGAGCATCAGCGCCGACGGCGTCCTCGACTACACCGCGAAGACGCCCGCGATGCGGATGACGATGCGGTCCGAGGAGATCGGCGACGAGCCGATCGAGATGATCATGGTCGACAACGTGATGTACATGCAGGTGCCCGACCTGGGCGGCAAGTACCTGTCGATGGACCTCGACGAGCCCGGCAACCCGCTGGGCCCGATGATGACCGACTCGATGGACCCCTCGAAGCAGGCCGAGATGATGCGGGCCGGTCTGGAGAGCGTCACCTTCGTCGGCGAGGAGGACGTCGACGGCGAGTCGATGGAGCGCTACTCCGCCACGCTCGACCCGAGCGCCGCGCTCGAGGGGATGCAGGGCATGCAGGGCGTCCCGAGGTCGATGATGCCGGAGCAGATGCAGTCCGACACCTGGTTCGACGACGACGGCCGGGTGCGCCGCATGGTCATCGAGATGGGCGAGCTCGGCTCGACCGAGATGCGCATGGACGACTGGGGCGCCGACGTCGACATCGAGGCGCCGCCGCCCGGCCAGGTCACCACGATGGACGACATGATGGGCTCGATGACCCAGATGAGCTGAGCCCGGCTCAGCGCCCGCGCATGTTCTGGCGCATGCCCTTCATGCTGGTGGGCACCGGGCCCTTGGGCAGCGGCACCGCGGGGCGGC
This sequence comes from Nocardioides cremeus, assembly GCF_030518195.1. Lineage (GTDB taxonomy): Bacteria > Actinomycetota > Actinomycetes > Propionibacteriales > Nocardioidaceae > Nocardioides > Nocardioides cremeus. The sequence continues at coordinate 8,533 of NZ_JAULSC010000040.1, read as the reverse complement.
TGGCGTCGAGCGCCTTGAGCCGGTTGCGGATGTCGGTGATGTCGGCGGGGCGGACCTCGCGCTTCATCTTGCGCAGCTTCTTCATCAGCTTCGGGAGCGGCACCTGGCCCTCCTCGCGGCCCACGACGATCTCGTGCACCGGCGTCTCGGAGGCGACCCGCGCGTGCTTGCGGCGCTCACCGGCCATCAGCGCGCGCAGCCGGGTGCCGTTGCCCTCGCCGACCAGGATGATGCCCGGAGGGCCCACCACCCGGTGCACGACGTCCTGCTGGCGGTTGAAGGCCACGGCGTTCTCGACGTGCCAGCCGCGCTTGAGCATGTTGAGCGAGGCCGCGGCGGCGCCGGGCTGGCCCTCCATCTGGCTGTAGGCCGAGGCCTGCGCGCGGCGGCTGAAGAGGATCAGCGCGCCCAGGGTGCCGGTCATGATGCCGCCGATGACCGAGAGCACCCACTCGATCGCGCCGCTGCCGGGCAGGATCTTGAAGATGAAGAATCCCAGGACACCGGTGACGAGGAACGTCAGCAGGAGCCACAGCCCGATGCGCGGGTCGGTCCTCTTGGTGATCCGGTAGGTCTCGGCGAACTGCTGGCGGCGGTTCATCGACGACGCGTCGGTCTGCTTGGCCATGCGGAAGCGTGCCTCACTCGGGTCGGCCCGGGGTGCGACCCGCGGGCGGGGTTCAGACGGTGGCGCCCTCTCGCGCCTCCATCGCCTGACGGTACAGCCGCCCGGCCCGGTACGACGAACGGACCAGCGGTCCGGACATGACGCCGGAGAACCCGATCTCGTCGGCCTCGTCCTTCAGCTCCACGAACTCCTCGGGCTTGACCCACCGCTCGACGGGGTGGTGGCGCGCGGAGGGGCGCAGGTACTGGGTGATCGTGATCAGCTCGCAGCCGGCCTCGTGCAGGTCGCGCAGGGCCTGGCTGACCTCCTCGCGGGTCTCGCCCATGCCCAGGATCAGGTTCGACTTGGTCACCAGGCCGAAGTCGCGGGCCTGGGTGATGACGTCGAGCGAGCGCTCGTAGCGGAACGCGGGGCGGATCCGCTTGAAGATCCGCGGCACGGTCTCGACGTTGTGGGCCAGCACCTCGGGACGGCTCTCGAAGACCTCCTGCAGGAGGTCGGGCTTGCCGTTGAAGTCGGGGATCAGGTTCTCGACACCGGTGTCGGGGTTGAGCTCGTGGATCACCTTGACGGTCTCGGCGTAGAGCCAGGCACCGCCGTCGGGCAGGTCGTCGCGGGCGACGCCGGTGATGGTGGCGTAGCGCAGCTGCATCTTCTGCACCGACTCAGCGACCCGGCGCGGCTCGTCGCGGTCGAGGGGCTGCGGCTTGCCGGTGTCGATCTGGCAGAAGTCGCAGCGACGCGTGCACTGGTCGCCGCCGATGAGGAAGGTGGCCTCTCGGTCCTCCCAGCACTCGAAGATGTTGGGGCAGCCGGCCTCCTGGCACACCGTGTGCAGCCCCTCGCCCTTGACCAGGCTCTGCAGCTCCTTGTAGGCCGGGCCCATCTTGGCGCGGGTCTTGATCCACTCCGGCTTGCGCTCGATGGGGGTCTCGGCGTTGCGGACCTCGAGTCGGAGGAGCTTGCGGCCTTCGGGTGCAGGTGCCTGTGTCACGCGCTCGACTGTACGCCGCGGGCCCAGCCGCGGCCGAGTCGGTGGGGTACCCGCCGGTAGTGCTGCCGGACGCTCGGGTCAGGGCACGTCGCGGCGCCGGTAGGAGCCCAGCGAGAGCGCGCCGGCGCCCAGCAGGAGCGCGCCGAGGTAGAGCCCGCCGTCGGTCGCGGTGAGCACCCGCTCGCCGTTGCACTCCTCGCCCGAGCCGCCCCGGCCCGTGAAGCACTCCTCGGGCAGGTCGCTCTCGTCGTAGTAGCGCAGCTCGTTGGTCACGAAGGCCAGCACGTTGAGCTGCGGCTGCCAGCGCTCGGTGCTGCCGCCGGCGCTGCCGAGCAGGCCGATCAGGGTGCCGCCCACCACCGAGACCGCGAAGAGCACGCCGATCGTGGCCACGGTGCTGCGGAAGAGCATGGTCAGTGCGTAGCCGCCCAGGGCGCCGGCGGCGGCCAGCAGCGCCCCTCGTGCGACGAGCTCGAAGCCGTCGCCGACGACACCGCCGCCGGTGGCGAGGTCGCGCGAGGCGGCCAGCCCCCACAGCCCGGTCCAGTACGCCGCCAGCACGGTGCCGGCGACCAGGGCGCCGACGAGCGTGACGACCGCGGCCTTGGCGGCCCACACCCGGGCCCGGCGCGGCTCGAAGAGCAGCTGGTTGCTCATCGACCCCGAGTTCCAGTCGTGCCCCACGAAGGTGGTGCCCATCAGCAGCATCAGCAGGCCGACCACGGCCACGACGCCCAGCAGCGACCCCTCGCGGGTCTCGGCCTCGAGACGCAGCGTGGCGCGCCCGCCGTACCACTGGAGGATCTGGGCGCGGCAGGCCTGCTCGACCTGCGCGGCGTCGGTCGAGACCGGCGCGGGGTAGAGGAAGTTCTCGGGGTCGCGCTCGCAGCGGCGCACCTCCTTGGCGGCGTACCGCTGCGAGAGGATCTGGTCCTGCTCGGCCTCGGAGACCGGGCGGGTGCTCCACGCGACCGAGGCCAGGATGAGCGCGGGGAGCGCGACCGCGGCCACCAGCAGCAGCACCACCGCTCGGCGCCAGCGCAGCCGGGTGGCCTCGACCCGCAGCAGCGCCCTCATGCCGCGCCGCCCATGCTCGTCTGGCCCGTCTGGCCCAGGGTGTCGGCGGCGGTGAGCTCGAGGAAGTAGCTCTCGAGGTCCTGGCGCTGGGCGCTCAGGCCCTCGAGCCAGATGCCGGCCTCGCCGAGCAGCCGGGTGACCTCGGCCGGTTCCTCGGTCTCGACCAGGAACGAGCGTTCGTCGGGTCCGGGGCTGGTCGGGTGCCCGGCCGCCTCGAGCAGCCGCCTGGCCGCGTCGGGCGCCGCCACGTCCACCCGGTACGCCGCACCCCCGGCCAGCAGGTCGGCCACGGTGCCGGAGGCCAGCAGCCGGCCGTTGCCGATGATCGTGGCCGAGGTGCAGACCTGCTGCACCTCGGCGAGGATGTGCGAGCTGAGCAGCACGGTCACGCCGCGCTCGCCCAGGTCGCGGATGGTGTCGCGGATCTCGCGGATGCCGGCCGGGTCGAGCCCGTTGGTCGGCTCGTCGAGGATCAGCAGCGCCGGGTCCTTGAGCAGGGTGGCGGCGATCGCGAGGCGCTGCTTCATGCCCAGGGAGTAGGAGCGGAACCGGTCGCCGTCGCGGCCGGTCAGCCCGACCGTCTCGACCGCCTCGTCGACACGCGTGTCGGGCGCGCCGATCGAGCGCGAGAGCAGCAGCAGGTTCTGACGACCGGTCAGGTTGGGGGAGAACTTCGGCGACTCCACGACCGCCCCGACGCGACCGACCACGGCCGGCAGCTCGTCGGGCACCGGGCGCCCGAAGAGGCGCATCGTGCCGCTGGTGGCGCGCGCCAGGCCCAGCAGCATCCGGATGGTCGTGGTCTTGCCCGAGCCGTTGGGGCCCAGGAAGCCGTGCACGCCGCCGGCGGGCACCGCGAGGTCGAGGCCCTGCACCGCCACGCGGGTCTGCCCCTTGCGGGTGCGGAACTCCTTGCGCAGCGCGGTGGTCTCGATGACCAGGTCGTGCCCAGTGTCGACCGCGAGGCCGTTCGTCGTGCTCACGGCGCCGAGCGTGGCAGAGCCGCGGCTTTTTGCCTTCGCGGCGCGCCGTCGGTGCGGCTCAGGCGCCGGGCGTGACCAGCTCGATGCGCGGCGCGCGGCCCGGCTCGGGGCGCGGCTCGTAGTCGGGGGTCGGTCGGTAGTCGTCCCAGGCGAGCATCTCGGCGAGGTGGGTGCGCAGCACCGGCAGCGCCTCCTCGACGCCGACGCGCCGCCCGGTCTCGAGGCTCAGCGTGGTCACCCCGGCGTCGGCGATGCCGCAGGGCACGAACCGGTCGTACCAGCCGAGGTCGACGTCGCAGTTCAGCGCGATGCCGTGCATGGTCACCCCCCGGCTGACGCGGATGCCGATGGCGCCGATCTTGCGCTCGCCGGCCCGCTCGTCGGCGCGCAGCCAGGCGCCGCTGCGTCCGGGCACCCGTGCCGTCTCGACCCCGAAGTGCGCACAGGTGGCGATCATCGCCTCCTCCATGCGGCGCACGAAGTCGACGACCTTGACGTGGTCGGGCAGCGCCACGATCGGGTAGGCGACCAGCTGGCCGGGGCCGTGGAAGGTGATCTTGCCGCCCCGGTCGACGTCGATCACCGGTGCGCCGCCGGCGTCGAGGGGTCGCTCGTGGGCCTCGGTGCGCTTGCCGGCGGTGTAGGTGGGCGGGTGCTCGAGCAGCAGCACGGTTCCGGGCCGCTCGCCGGCGACCACCTGGGCGTGCACCTCGCGCTGCAGCTCCCAGGCGGCCAGGTAGTCGACCGCGTCGGGGCCCAGACCGGCCACCTCGAACTGCACGCTCTCCTGCCCGTACGCCGCCTCGCTCATGCCCGCGAGCCTACGCCTGTGGACAGCGTGGTGGGCGGCGGCCACGGGGGGAAGGAGGAGGTCATGCGCTCCTCGTCCCGGCTCGTCCGTGCCCTCGCTGCGGTTGTCCTGCTGGTGCTCCTGGCCGGTCCGGCCGCGGCGGGGCCACAGCCCGTGGCTCCGGGGGCAGCCGGCTCGGCGGAGGGGCCGGGGGAGCGGCGGGCCCGGGCGGTGCTGGCCGCGTGGGACGAGAGCCGCGCCGCGGCCTGGCGCCGCGGCGACCGTGCCGGGCTCGCCGACCTCTACACCGCCGGCTCGCTGGCCGGGGCACGTGACCTGCGGATGCTCGACGCGTGGCTCGAGCGGGGTCTGCGGGTGCGGGGGATGGGGGTGGAGGTGCTGGCGCTCGAGGTGCTGCGCGACGGGCCGGGTCGGCTGGTCCTGCGGGTCACCGACCGGCTGGCGGGCGCGGTCGCCGTCGGCAGCGGCGTACGACGGGTGCTGCCGCGGGACCGGCCGACCACCCGGGCGCTGGTCCTGCGGCGCGGCGACGACGGGTGGCGAATGGCGTCGGTGCGCCTGCTGGGCTGGTGATAGGCCGGGGGACTCAGTCCCGGGAGGCGAGGCCGGTCTCGACGACCGCCGCGACGTCGGGGTCCTGGAACGTGTAGCCGGCCGCCAGGAGCGCCTCGGGGCGCACGTTGAGGGAGCCGAGCAGCTCGGGCGCCATCTTGCCGGCGCCCAGGCGCAGCAGCGGAGCCGGCACGGTCGCGAAGCTGGGCCGGTGCAGCGCCGAGGCCAGGGTCTCGGTGAACTCGGCGTTGGTCGGCGTCGTCTCGCAGCACATGTTGAACGGTCCGGCCGCGCTGTCGTGCTCGGCCAGGTGCACCACCGCGCCGACCCAGTCGCGCAGCGAGATCATCGCCATGTGCTGGCGTCCGCTGCCCAGCCGGCCGCCCAGGCCGAGCTTGAAGAGCGGCACCAGCTGCTTCATCGGAGGGCTGCGGCGATCCATCACCGGTGAGGTGCGCAGCACGCACACCCGCGAGCCGGCTGCGGCCGCCGGGGCCGCCGCCGCCTCCCACTCGCGGCTCACGTCGGTCAGCAGTGCGTCGCCCCGGCTGCCGGAGGTCTCGGTGAGCAGCTGGTCGCCGTGGTCGCCGTAGAAGGCGATGCCGTTGCCGGCCAGGTACGCCGGCGGCCGCTCCGCCCCGGCGATCGCCTCGGCCAGCAGCCGCGTGGTGCGCACCCGGCTCTCGCGGACCTCGCGGGCCCACTTGTCGGAGTGCACGTTGCCGATCAGCGGCGCCCCCGCCAGGTTGACCACCACGTCGGCGCCACCGACGAGGTCACGGTCGACCACGCCGGCGTAGGGGTCCCACGTCGAGGCGTCCTCCTCGCTGGTGGGGCGGCGCACCAGCCGGGTGACGCGGTGCCCGCGCTCGTGCAGCGCCTGTCGCAGGTGGGTGCCGAGGAAGCCGGACGAGCCGGCGATGACCACGTGGAGGCTCATGTCGTCGAGACTGCCACGCCGCCCACCCCCGGACCTCACCTCCCCGCGCGACCCGGCCCGAACTTCCCCCCGACCCGGCCCGAACTTCCCCCCGACCCGGCCTGAACTTCGCGTCGAGCCGGCCTGAACTTCGCGCCGACCCGGCCCGAACCTCCCGCCAGCAGGTCCGGGCCGACTCGACGCGAGATCCCGGCCGGGTCAGCGCGACATTGAGGCCGGGTCAGCGCGACATTGGGGCCGGGTCAGCCGGCGAGGTGGCGCCAGCGGGGGGCCAGCTGTGACCACGGTCCGGTGGCGGCCACGGTGCCGTCGACCAGCACCACCACCCGGTCGGCGCGGGCCAGGGCGGCGGTCTTGGAGGTGGCGCCGATGACGGTGGTGCCGCGCTCGCGCAGCGACTCCCACAGCTCGATCTCGGTGGCCGCGTCGAGCGCCGAGGAGACGTCGTCGGCCAGCAGCACCTCGGCGTCGCAGGCCAGTGCGCGCGCCAGGGCGACCCGCTGCACCTGCCCGCCCGAGAGCCGTACGCCGCGGTGCCCGACCAGCGAGTCGACGCCGCCGGCCTCGGCCACGTCGCGCTCCAGACGAGCGGCGGCGACCGCCGGCTCGACCCGCCGGTCGGCGTGGTCGAGGCGGATGTTGTCGCGGAAGGTGCCCGAGAGCACCCGCGGCACCTGGGCCACGTGGGCGACCCGTCCGGGGCGCAGCTCGGTCTCGGGGTCGGTCAGCGCCCGGTCGTTCCAGCGCACCTCACCCCGCGTGGTCACCAGGCCGGCGAGCGCCGAGAGCAGGCTCGACTTGCCGGAGCCGACCTGGCCCAGCAGCAGCACCAGCTCGCCGCGCTCGACGCGCAGGTCGATGCCGTGGGCGCCGACGGTGCCGTCGTCGTGCACCGCGGTCAGGCCCCGCACCTCGAGGGTGCGCAGCGGCTCACGGGCCGGCGCGGCGGGCGCGGGGGAGGCGCCGGCGACCAGGTCGACGCCGGGCGGCTCGGCCATCAGGTCGCCGCCACCGGCCAGGCGGCTGGTCTCGTGCATCCAGGCGCGGGTGCCCGGCGCCTCGGTCACCACCGAGCCGGCGACCCGGCCGAACCAGTCGAAGCCGGCGACGGCGTTGCCGACCAGCAGCGCGGTGGCCAGGCCCCAGCCGTCGGCGACGTAGACCGCCCAGGCGGCGACGAAGCCCAGCTGCACCATCACGATCGGCACGCCGTCGAGCAGCGCCTGCACCCGGTGCTCCTTGACCGCGGCCTCGACGCGGCCGTGGTCGACGTCGCGCAGGTGCTGGTGGACGTCGGGGGTGGCGGCGGCGAGCTTGACGGTGCGCACCGACTCCAGTGCCGAGACCAGCGAGCGGCCGAAGCGGGCACGGGCCGCCGACGAGGCCGCGGCCGAACGGCCGGCGACCCGGCGTCCGAGCGAGGAGGCCAGCGCCGAGGTGACCATCACCGCGAGCAGCACCGCGCCCGCGAGCAGGCTGCGGGCCAGCACCGCGGTCAGGGCCACGATGACCAGGCCGTTGACGAAGTCGACCCACCGGTCGGCGTAGCGCGCGAGCCGGTCGGCGTCCATCGCCCTGGCCACCACCTCGCCCGGCGGGGTGCGGGTCAGCCGCTGCTGCTCGGTCTGGCCCTGCAGCACCGTGGCGCGCACCCGCAGCATCACCGCGATCCACCAGCGCGGGTAGACCTTGAAGGCCCAGGCCAGCAGCAGCGGCGCCACCATCAGCGAGGCGACCAGCGCGCCGACGAGGCCCCACGGGCGCCCGCCCTGCTGCAGGTCCTCGACCAGCAGGCCCCAGATCCAGCCGGTGACCGCGCCGAAGGCGCCGGTGGTGGCCGAGAAGGTGAACAGCAGCGCGCCGAGCAGGCCCCAGCGGGGCTCGACCAGCAGCGCGTTCCACACGGTGCGGGTCAGGCTGGGCAGGGGGCGCAGGGTCGGCTGCGCCGGCGCCTCGCCCGTACGCCGCGTGCTGCCGAGGTCGGCGTCGCGAGCGGCCTGGTGCGCCGCGGCGTGGCTGTCGTCGTGCTCGTGCTCGTGGGCGTGCTCGTGGGCGTGCTCGTGGGCGGAGGCCTCGAGCAGGTCGCGGAACGCCCCGGGCTCGCGGGCCAGCACGGCGCGCGGGCCCTGCTGCACCACCCGGCCGGCCTCGAGCACCGCCACCTGGGCGGCCCGCTCGGTGGTGCCCAGGCGGTGGGCGACCAGCAGGCCGGTGCGACCGGCGAGCAGCCGGTCGGCAGCGCGCACGACCCGGGCCTCGGTGACCGGGTCCATCCGGGCGGTGGCCTCGTCGAGCACCACCACGCGCACGTCGCGCACCAGCAGCCGGGCGAACGCGACCAGCTGCTCCTCGCCGGAGGACAGGGTGGTGCCGCCCGGCCCGAGCGGGGTGTCGAGGCCCTGCGGCAGCCCGGAGACCCAGCTGTCGAGGCCGAGCTCGGTGACCGCGCCCTCGACGGCCTCGCGCGAGCCCGCCGCGAAGAGCGCGATGTTCTCGGCGAGGGTGCCGGCAAGGATCTCGGTGCGCTGGGTGACCACCCCGACGGCGC
>NZ_JAULSC010000151.1 GCF_030518195.1 Nocardioides cremeus | reverse complement strand
TTCTGTTTACCTTTTCCTTTGTCAAAATGATCCACACATGTTTATAAAATAAATTAATTTACTTCATAATTAAGCTAGCTGTTGACTTATAATGTCTTATATTGTACTATATTTTTTTATTGTTTTAAATTTTTTTATACTACTATATTTTTTTTAAAGTTTTATATAAAAGTTGGTTTATGATATGTTCTGTACTATATTTTAGTAATTGTTTTATATAAAAGTTGGTTTATGATATGTTCTGTACATAAGTATAATCCAGGGATGTGAAGGAGCTGAACCTTATATTTATGATCTGCAATCAAAATGCATAGCC
>NZ_JAULSC010000150.1 GCF_030518195.1 Nocardioides cremeus | reverse complement strand
GAGAGCCACTCAAGACCGCACAGGTGCAAGCTTTGTCAGAAGAACCATGCGCACGAGTCGTAAGAACCAAGCCAAGGGAAGTCGTTATCGATAGTGATGGTGATAGTGATAGACACCCGTTGCTGGTGCTTAGCGTGGACAGAACATGACTAAGCCCGTCTTCTCCTAGTGCTAGCGCTGGCTGCAAGGAAGCGAAAATGCAGGACCCAGAAAAAAGTTCAAAGTCAATGCAGCTAGACCAACCATCAAGCACAACACAATGTCCAAGGATATCGACATGACCTCTTCCGACGACGCCCTCGCCGTTTCCAAGAAGGA
>NZ_JAULSC010000149.1 GCF_030518195.1 Nocardioides cremeus | reverse complement strand
AACAAAATCCAGTTTCATGGTTGTGGTGGAAGAATTGGCAAGTATAACTGCGCCGACACGCAATGAGATACTGCAAAGTAGTGTACATGGTAAAGTGAGGTGCATATGCATAAGGCCGAAGTATGCCCTTGGCTTCTTACCCTGTTGAAACTATACAGAAGTGGGTCCTCTTCCAAACGGACAGTACGTACACGGCGTTGTCGAAACAGCAGGAGCAGGTGTAAACAATGCTCCTTCCATCAACATAACGTGATACTGCTTTTACATAGTATGTTACGACCCCTGAACGAAGCACATCGGGTTCAAGCCGACGTACAA
>NZ_JAULSC010000003.1 GCF_030518195.1 Nocardioides cremeus | reverse complement strand
CCGCCCAGCCCGTCGCCCGCCCCGCGGACGGCCAGGCCGAGCTGCTGGCGCCGGCTGTCGAACACCAGGGCGGCGACCACCTCGAGCAACCGGCTCGCGCGGGATGTCGATGAGCGGTGCCAGTCCTGGAAGGACTGGCGAAGCCGCTGCCGCAGCACGGGAGGCGGCTCGACCAGTGGCAGGTCGCGACCCGCCGCGATGATCATGTGGACGAAGGCGACCTCGGCGCGGAAGTCGGGGTCGCTCGAGGCCAGCTCTGCTGCTCGCGCCGCCAGGTCGGGGGCCAGCCGTCCCTCGACCCAGTCGGCGGCCATGCCCCGTGGGAGCGGTGACGAGCCGGTCACGACGTCTCCTCAAGCATCCGTCGCAGCCTCTCGAGACAGCGGCCACGCAGCGGGCCGATGCCACCCACCGCACGCCCCAGCTCCCGGGCGACCTGGGTGTACGTCGGTTGCCGCGCGTCGAGGTACAGGGCCCTGATCAGCTCGCGGCACGGGCTGCCGAGCTGGTCGACAGCGGCGTGCAGGACGCTGAGCTGCTCCCAGTCCAGCAACCCGCCGCTGTCCACCTGCTCGTCGGTGGCGAGGTCCTGCGGCTCGGCGGCCGGGCGCTCGCGGTGCCTGCGCTCCCGGACCTTCCAGGCCTGGCGACGGGTGACCGTCACCAGCCACCCGACCAGCCGCTCCCCGTCCTGGAGCGAGTCCTGGCTCTCGAGCAGTGCCAGGAAGGACGACTGGGCGACGTCCACGGCGTCCTGCGGCTCCAGGCCGCTGCGCAGCGCCACGCTGTAGACCAGCTGCTGGTGCCGGTCGACCAGGACGTCCCAGGCCTCCGTGTGCCCCTCGCGGATCCGCCGCAGCAGCTCCGCGTCCGAGATCTGCGACCGGCCGTCGGCGCGCGCCGGCCCGGACGGTGTCGGCTCGGGCAGCTGCATCGGCACGGTGTTCTCGGTTCCGGGGGGAAGTCACGACACCAAGTCAACGACTGTCTTACGGGCTGGTCACCGCCCGTCTAGACCGGTGGTCGTCCCTGGATCAGGGGGCCGTGCAGGCGACACCGTGTGCGCGCGGTGCCGGGCTCGACACGAGGGCGAAGGCTCCCCAGAAGTAGGGGTGCAGCTCTGCCCCCGCGGCCTCGCGCTGGGCCGCCCGCAGCGCCTCGTCGGCGGGCAGGCCAGCAACCAGTCCCGCGTGCAGGGACGCCATCACCTGGGCGGTGGCCGCGTCCGCGACGTGCCACTGGGCCACCACGGCACTCGCCGCCCCAGCGGCGAGGAACGCCCAGGCCAGGCCCACCGGCTCACGGTGCCTCCCGTGCGTGCCCGACTGGCACGCGCTGAGCACGACCAGCGCACCGGCCAGGTCGAGCTGGACGATCTCGGCGGACGACATCCAGCGGTCGTGCAGCCGCAGCCGTGAGAACAGCGGGGCGTCCGGCTGGTGCCGGCCGTGGCAGGCCACGTGCACCAGGTCGGCGCCGGTGACCGAGGCGGTGACGGCGTGCACGGTCGCCGCGGGCCCGTCCAGCAGCACCGCGTGCTGGTGGTGCCGAGCGACGGTGCTCGCCTCCTCGGCGGCCGAGGGCGCGTCGTCGTCCGCGACGCCCACGACGGTGACCGACGCGTCCGAGCGCAGCTCGAGCGGCGGCGTGCCGGCGGGCAGCAGGCTGGGCGCCAGCGTGATCGACCAGCGCTCGAAGAGGTACCCGTCCCCGTCGTGCAGGACCGAGAAGGGGATGCTGCCCATCACCCCGTCGGGGACGACGCACAACCGCGGCCCCAGGCCGTCGAGAAGGTCCTCCACCGGAGCCACGAGCAGGTCGTGCAGGTCCCGCAGGGTGGCTTGGACGGAAGGGACGAGCCGTGCAGCCCCGAGAGCCACGTGCGTCGCCGCGATCGCCGCCCGCGTCCACTGGTCGTCGAGGTCGTCGAGCAGCCGGTGCAGACGGCCCATCGCCGCGGGCAGCCGACGCGAGACGACCTCGTCGCAGCGGTGGACGAAGACGAGGATGTCGCCGCCGGAGACGTGGTAGGCGAGCGTCGGCGCCAAGACGTCCCGTCCGTCGGCGGGGTCGCGGACGTCGCGAGGAGCAGCGCCACCGCCCAGGTGGCGCGTGCGCAGGCTGTTCACCCGTCGCTCCAGCTCGCGCGTGCGGGCGCGGGACGTGTCCGGGCGCCCGACGGCGGGATGCTCCTCGGCGAGGTACTGCTCACTGAGCTCGGCGAAGGCCTCGCCCAGGTCGCGCCCGGCTGCTGAGAGCACCGGCCCCCTGCCGGCAGCACGGGCCAGGAGGTCTGTCAGGGTGCGGGCGCGCACGTCGTCGGCGACCCGGCTGGCGGCCTCGACGTCACCGGGACGACCGCGCTCGAGGAGGACCTCCACCAGCTCGCCGTGGGCCTGTGAGCGGTGGGTGCGGAAGGACGTCAGCAGGGCGTAGTCGGGCAGCGCCCCGGTCGCTCGCTCGAGCTCGGCCAGCGCTCGGTCGAGGTGGTGCACCGCGAGGTCGAGGTCTCCTCGCGCCCGGAGCACCCGCGCGGTGCGCAGCTGGTGCTCGTAGCTGAGCTCGGGCAGGTCCAGGCCGTCCACGAGCCCGGCGACCTCCAGGAGTCGCGTCTCTGCCTCATCGGGCCCCTCAGCGAGGTCGCACTGCAGCAGGCGGGCGCTCACCAGGGGCACCTGCCAGCCGCCCTCCTCCAGCCTGGCGGCGCAGCTCGCCGCGGTCTCCTTGGCCTCCTGCCTGCACCCCAGCCGAGCCAGCGCCTCCGCGCGGGCGAGCGCGACCCGGGCGAGGAACTGGTGGTCGTCGACCGCAGAGAAGAGTGCGTGCGCAGCGGTGAGCTCGTCGAGCGCCGACGCGCTCCGGTCCTCGGCCAGCTCGCACAGGGACAGCAGGAAGCGGGCGGTCGCCTCGTCGTGGCGCAGTCCCGACCGGGCGGCCTCCAGGGCCCCCGAGGACGCCGCGTCCCGCGCCTCGCCCCACAGGCCGACCGCGAGGTGGGTCTCCGCGAGCGCGAGCCGCAGCCGCACCGCCTCCGTCGTGACCCCCAGCCGCTCGAGGCTGCCTCTCGCCTCCTCGAGCAACCGCAGCGCCTCACCGATCTGCCCCAGCTGACGGTGCGCCTGCGCGGCATCGCCACGGCACTGGGCGGCGAAGACCGGGTCGTCGGCGCGCTCGAAGATCTCGATGGCGCGCGCGAAGGCGGTCAGCGCCTCCCCCGGGCGCCCCAGCGCCAGCAGCTCCACGCCCGTGTTGGCCAGCGGGAGCGCCGTCTCCTCGTGCCGTCCGAGCGCGGCGTACTCGTCAGCAGCACGAGCGTAGGCCTCGAGCGCGGCGGCGTGCCGTCCCACCAGCCCGTAGGCGACCCCCAGGTTCTTGACGGCGTGCGCGCGCAGGTAGCGCGCCTCCGCCTCCACGCCGCCGCCTTCCTCGGGGCCGGTCACGAGCTCGCCCAGTGCCGACACGAGCTGCTCGCCGACCTCGATGGCCTCCTGGTGCCGACCCAGGTCGTCGAGCACGTGCATGCGGCCGAGGTCCGTGCGCAGCGCAGCGAGGACGTCGCCGTCCTCGGTCCACAGGGCCCGCGCGTCGGCGATGAGCCGCAGTGCCTCGTCCAGCTCACCGCGCTCGGTCAGCACCTGCGCTCGCACGTACCTGGCCCGGGCCTGCTGGCCGTGCAGGACGGCGCGGCGCTCGACCCACAGCGCCAGCCGCTCGGCCCGGCGCGGGTGCCGGTGCACGAGCTCGGCCGCGCGGTCCAGCGCCGCGGGCAGGAGACGGGCGGTGTCGGCGTAGACCGGTGCTGGCACGTGCCAGAACGTACGCGAGATCGGGGCCGCCCGGGCCGGGACGCGCTACTCTCGTCGGGCGTCGCACGACACGACCGGAGCCCGGCACAGCCTCCGTGGACGCCGGTCGGAACTCCTGCCTCCCGCTGGATCAAACTGCTGGTCCGAGACCACCGCGCGCACGCGGATACCTCGGCGGGACGCCGAGAAACAGCCTTCTCCTCCGCTTTTCGAGCGGGCAGTGTCGGGGGTGACGGCAGAGAATCCCCCCTCTCGCAGGCCGTCAGCGTGGCGGCGGTCGGCGACACCATCCCCCCGGTCTCGCCGACCGCCGCAGGAGGGCCGAGCACCCTGGGCACCCGGCAACCCTTGACCCCCTGTGACCCACGCCATAGGTTGACGCGCGTCAACTAGAACACGTTCCACCAGGGGGTCCCCGATGGCCGAGAACATCCAGCAGCTGTTGCGCGAGCGTCTCGAGGACGACAGCACCGCACTCGTCCACGGCGACCGGTCGTGGACCTGGCGCGAGCACCTCGCCGAGGCCTTGGCCGAGGCCGCCGCGCTGGTCGCCACGGTCGACCCCGACCGGCCGGTGCACGTGGGCACGCTCCTCGACAACGGCCCCGAGATGCTGCGCGCCATGGCCGGGGCCGGCCTGGCCGGCTACGTGCTCTGCGGCATCAACACCACGCGACGCGGCGAGTCGCTGGCGGCCGACGTACGCCGCGCGGACTGCCAGGTCCTCCTCACCGACCGGGCGCACCTGCCGCTGGTCGAGGGGCTCGACCTCGGTGGGGCCCGCGTCGTCGACGTCGACTCCGAGGAGTGGGCCGACGAGGTGGCCGCCGCAGGTCCGCTCACGCCGCACCGCGAGGTGGGCGCGATGGACACCTTGATGATGATCTTCACCAGCGGCACCAGCGGTGACCCGAAGGCCGTGCAGGTGCCGCACATCCTCCCGGTCTTCTCGGGCCTCGACCTGGTCGGCCGGTTCTCGCTCGGCTCCGACGACGTCTGCTACCTCGCGATGCCACTCTTCCACTCCAACGCGGTGGCCGCGGGCTGGGCGGTGGCGCTGACGTGCGGCGCCACGATGGTGCCGGCCACGTTCTCGGCGTCGCGCTTCCTCGACGACGTGCGCAAGCACGGCGTCACCTACATGAACTACGTCGGCAAGCCGCTGGCCTACGTGCTGGCCACGCCCGAGCGTGACGACGACGCCGACAACACGCTGCGGGCGGCCTTCGGCAACGAAGCGAGCGACCGCGACATCGAGGAGTTCGCACGCCGCTTCGGCTGCCGCGTCGTCGACGGCTTCGGCTCCACCGAGCTGGCCATCATCATCCAGCGCGAGGACGGCACCCCGCCGGGCTCGGTGGGCAGGGGTGCCGACGGGGTGGCCATCTACGACAGCGAGAGCGTGACCGAGTGCGCGGTGGCGATCTTCGACGAGCACGGCGCGCTCACCAACGCCGACCAGGCGGTCGGCGAGCTGGTCAACACGCAGGGGCGCGGCTACTTCTCCGGCTACTACAACGACCCGCAGGCCGACGACGAGCGGATGCGTCACGGCATGTACTGGTCGGGCGACCTGGCCTACCGCGACGCCGACGGCTGGATCTACCTCGCCGGGCGCACCGCCGACTGGATGCGCGTCGACGGCGAGAACCTGGCCGCCGGACCGATCGAGCGGATCCTGCAGCGCCTCCCGGGCCTGAGCCGGGTGGCGGTGTACGCCGTCCCCGACGAGCGCGTGGGCGACCAGGTGATGGCCGCGATCGTGCTCGAGGACGAGGCCCGGCTCACGCCTGCGGAGCTCGAGGAGTTCCTCGCCTCCCAGCCCGACCTCTCCCCCAAGGCGTGGCCGCGCTACGTGCGCCTCAACGACGACCTGCCCTCGACCGCGACCAACAAGGTGCTCAAGCGCGAGCTGGTCGCCGAGGGCGTCAGCGCCGGCGGCGGCATCCTCTGGACGCGCGAGGAGCGCGGACGCTCCTACGCCTGAGGCCGCGCAGGCCGTCGTACGACGAGCCCCGCCCCGGACGTCCGGGGCGGGGCTCGCGTCTCGTGCGGGTGTGCTGGCCTCAGCCGCGGACCTTCTCGAGGTTCGCGACGGCCTCCTCGAAGCCGGCGACCAGCTCGGCCATCACCTCGGCGACCGGGCGCACCTGGTTCATCCGGCCCACGATCTGGCCGACGGGCATCGCGACGACGTCGGGGTCGCCGGAGGCGTTGATGCGGTTGTGCGCGTCGGAGACCAGCAGGTTCTGCAGCGGCATCGGCAGCGGCTCCGGGGCACCCTCCTGCGCCCAGGCCTCGGTCCAGCGGGTCTTGAGCAGCCGCGCGGGCTTGCCCGTGTAGACCCGGCTGCGCACGGTGTCGCTGGAGGTGGCGCGCAGGAAGGCGGTCTCCCAGCCGGCGCTGCCCGACAGCGAGCGGTACTCCTCGGTGCCGAGCCAGATCGACCCGGTCCACACCCCCTGGGCGCCCAGCGCCAGCGAGGCGGCGACCTGGCGGCCGGAGCCGATGCCGCCGGCGCCGAGCACCGGCACGTCGGGCCCGACGGCGTCGACGATGTCGGGAGTCAGCACCATGGAGGCGATCTCGCCGGTGTGGCCGCCGGCCTCGTAGCCCTGGGCCACGATGATGTCGACGCCGTTGGCGACGTGGCTGGCCGCGTGCTTGGCCGCACCGGCCAGGGCCGCGACGGCGACGCCGCGCTCGTGGCACTGCTCGATCACGTCTACGGGCGGCGAGCCCAGGGCGTTGGCGATCAGCACCGGCCGGTGCGCCAGGGCGATGTCGAGGTGCGAGCGAGCTACGGAGTGCAGCCAGCCCAGCACGCCCTCCCTCCCCTCGCCCTCGGGCAGCGGCGGGACGCCCAGCTTGAGGAGCGTCTCGTCGACGAAGCGGCGGTGCTCCTCGGGGATCATCGCGCCCAGGTCCATCGACGAGCCCTCCGTCGGCACCTTCATCGGCATCACGATGTCGACGCCGTAGGGCTTGCCGTCGGTGTTGTCGTCGAGCCAGCTCAGGGTGCGCTCGAGCTCGTCGGTGTCGTTGAACCGCACGCAGCCGAGCACCCCGAGCCCGCCGGCGCGCGAGACCGCGGCGGCGACGTGCTCGGAGGGGGTGAAGGCGAAGATCGGGTGCTCGATGCCGAAGCGGTCGCAGAGGGTGGTGCGCACGGAGGCTCTCCTGGTCCGGGGGGGGTCAGACCGACGCGACGCTGGCGTCGGTGATCATCTTCTTGGCCGCGACGTACTGCGCCTTGCCGGTGGCGTTGCGGGGCACGCGGTCGACGAGGGTCAGGTGGCGCGGCAGCTTGTAGCCGCTGAGGTGCTCACGCAGGTGCTCGCGCAGCTCGTCGAGCTCGAGGCTCGCACCCTCGCGCAGCTCGCAGACCGCGGCCACGGCCTGGCCGTAGGTCTCGTCCGGGATGCCGACGACCAGCACGTCGTAGACGGCCGGGTGGCCCTTGATGGCCATCTCGACCTCCTCGGGGAAGACCTTCTCGCCGCCCGTGTTGACGCAGTTGGAACCGCGGCCCAGCAGCGTGATGCGGTTGTCGGTCTCGATGCGGGCGAAGTCGCCGGGCACCGAGTAGCGCTCGCCGTCGATCTCGATGAACGTGGCGGCCGACTTCTCGGGGTCCTTGTAGTAGCCCACGGGCACCGAGCCGCCGCGTCCGAGCCGGCCGGTGCGACCGACGTCCTCGGTCATGTCGAGGAAGCGACCGTCCTCGCCGATGACCACGCTGCGCGGACCCAGGCCGATGACCGGGCCGTCGGTGCTGATGTGCTCCTTGTCCTGCATCCCCATCCCCTGGAAGCCGGTCTCGGAGGCTCCCACCGAGTCGGTGAAGATCGCGTCGGGGAAGGCCTCCATCCAGCGCTGCTTGATGGGGTGGCTGAAGATCGCGGCACTGCTGGAGATCGCGAAGAGGCTCGAGGCGTCGTACGGCGTGCCGGTCGCGGCCTTGCGCTCGTACTCCTCGATCAGCGGGCGGGCCATCGCGTCACCGGTCATGAAGATGAGCTGGACCTTGTCCTTCTCGATGACCTCCCAGGTGCGGCGGGCGTCGAACTTCGGCTCGAGCACCGTGAGGTGGCCGGCGAAGAGGTGCATGAGCAGGCCGGCCTGGGCGCCGCCGTGCATGAGCGGGCTGAGCGGGAAGGTGACCATCCGCGGGTCGGTGGCCTGCTTGGACTGGTCGTGCTCGTCGAGGTCGGCGCCGGTGTAGAAGTCGATGCCACCGCCCAGCACCCGCCAGAAGTCCTCGTGGCGCCACATCACGCCCTTGGGGAAGCCGGTGGTGCCCCCGGTGTAGATGATGTGCAGGTCGTCCTCGCTGCGCTCGGCGAAGTCGCGCTCGGCGCTCTGGCCGGCCACCGCGTCCTCGAGCGTCACCCCGCCGAAGGAGGCCAGGTCGCTGTCGTCGTCGGGCGCGCTCACGTCGCGGATCGCCACGTAGGTGCGCAGCCGCTGGTGCTGCGGGGCGCAGGCCGCCACGAGGGGCGCGTAGGTGCGCTCGTGGACGAGCGCGACGAGGTCGGCGTTGTCGAAGAGGTAATTGAGCTCGCTCTCGACGTAGCGGTAGTTCACGTTGATGCTCACGGCGCGGATCTTGAGGATCGCCAGCACCGCCACCACGTGGTCGATGGAGTTCTTGGCATAGACACCGACGTGCTGGCCGGGCTCGACGCCCTGGGCCTGCAGGTAGTGGGCCAGGCGGTTGGCCCGGGCCTCGAGGTCGGCATAGGTCGCCACCTCGTCACCCAGCTTGACAGCGGGGTTCGCGGGGACGACGTCGACGGCGTGCTCGAAGAGATCAGCTATGTTCTTGGCCACGTCCGGAGACTAGAACACGTTCTCATTCTTGGCTAGAGTCTCGCGCCATGACCGCTCAGAGCGACTCCCCGCCCACCTCTCCCGACGGCTCCGACGGCACCGACGGCTCGGGCAGCAGCACCGAGCAGCCGCACTGCCTCGTCGAGCAGGAGGGCCACGTCCTGGTCGTCACCATGAACCGGCCCGAGCGCCGCAACGCGCTGTCGGGGCAGATGCTGCGCATCATGGAGGAGGCCTGGGACCGGGTGAACTCCGACGACGAGATCCGGGTCTGCATCCTGACCGGCGCCGGCGGCTACTTCTGCGCCGGCATGGACCTGCAGGCCGCCGACGAGAAGCCGCCGTCCGAGAGCTTCGAGTCCGGCGAGTACGACCCGACCGTGATCAAGGGCCTGCTCAAGGGCTTCCGGCTCACCAAGCCGTTGATCGCCGCCGTCGAGGGCCCGGCCATCGCCGGCGGCACCGAGATCCTGCAGGGCACTGACATCCGGGTCGCGGGCGAGTCGGCGAAGTTCGGGGTGGCCGAGGCGCGCTGGTCGCTCTACCCGATGGGTGGCTCCGCGGTCCGGCTCCCCCGGCAGATCCCGTACACGGTCGCCGCCGAGCTGCTGCTGACCGGGCGCACGCTGCGGGCCGCCGAGGCCAAGGAGCTCGGCCTGGTCGGCCACGTCGTCCCCGACGGCGAGGCGCTGGCCAAGGCGCGCGAGCTGGCCGGCCTGGTCGCCGCCAACGGCCCGTTGGCCGTGCAGGCGATCCTGCGGACCATGCGCGACTCCGAGGGCAGGCACGAGGACGAGTGCTGGGCCGACGACGCCCGCGTGGGGGCGGCCGTCTTCTCCTCCGACGACGCCAAGGAGGGCCCCCGCGCGTTCCTGGAGAAGCGGGCGCCCCGCTTCACCGGGCGCTGACGCGGGGCGCGCGCCGCGGTCGCCGCGGGACTCAGTCGGGCTCAGCCGACGGCGCGCTCCCCCGTCCAGTACTGCGCGCGCAGCGCCTTCTTGTCCGGCTTGCCGAGCCCGGTCAACGGCAGCGCGTCGGTCGCGACCACCTGCTTGGGCACCTGCACCGACCCCTTGCGCTCCTTGACCAGCTGCTGGATCTCGGCGACCACCTCGTCGGTGAGCTCGTGGCCCTCGCGCACGACGACGACGGCGGTGACGGCCTCTCCGAACTTCTCGTGCGGCGTGCCGATGACGCCGACCTGGGCGATCGCCGGGTGCTCGGCGACCACGTCCTCGACCTCGCGCGGGAAGACGTTGAAGCCGCCGGTGACGATCATGTCCTTGGTGCGGTCGACGATGTACCAGAAGCCGTCCTCGTCCTCTCGGGCCACGTCGCCGGTGTGCATCCAACCGTCACGGAAGGTCTCGGCCGTCACCTCGGGCAGCTTCCAGTAGCCGCCGGCCAGCAACGGGCCGGCGACGCAGATCTCCCCCGGCTCACCAGGTGCCACCGGCAAGCCGTCCTCGCCGAGCAGGGCGGTGCGCAGGAAGGCCGAGGGCCGCCCGCAGGAGGCCAGCCTCCGGTCGTCACCGCCCACGTGGTCGTCCTTGGCCAGGTAGGTGATGACCATCGGCGCCTCGGACTGCCCGTAGTACTGGGCGAAGACCGGGCCGAACCGGTCGATCGCCTCCCGCAGGCGGACCGGGTTGATCGCCGAGGCGCCGTAGTAGACGGTCTCGAGCGAGGACAGGTCGCGGGTGCGGGAGTCGGGGTGGTCCATCAGCGCGTAGAGCATCGAGGGCACCAGCATCGTGGCGGTGATCCGCTGCTCCTCGATGGTGCGCAGCACCTCGGCGGGATCGAACCTGTCGAGCACGAAGAGGGTGCCGCCCTTCATCACCGTCGGCACGAAGAACGCCGCGCCGGCGTGCGAGAGCGGGGTGCACATCAGGAACCGGGGCGACTCCGGCCACTCCCACTCCGCGAGCTGCACCTGGGTCATGGTGGTCATCGCCTGCGCGGTGCCCACCACGCCCTTCGGCCTGCCCGTGGTCCCGCCGGTGTAGGTGATCGACACGATGTGGTCGGGAGGCAGGGTCACCGCCTCGAGGGGACGCGGTTCGCAGCGCTCCGCGGCCGCGGCGAGGTCGTGGCCGACGTGGCTCAGCTCGTCCGGCACCGGCCCGATCGTGAGCACCTTGTCGAGCCGGGGGCACCTCTCGAGCAACCCGAGCGCCCGCTCGACGAACATCGGGTTCGGGTCGATGGTCAGCGTCGTGATCTCGGCGTCGTTGATGACGTAGGCGTGGTCCTCGAGCGAGCCGAGCGGGTGCAGCGACGTACGCCGGAAGCCCTGGGTCTGGCCCGCGCCGATGATGAACAGCACCTCGGGCCGGTTCAGTGCCAGCAGGGCGCCGGCGGTGCCGCGCCCGGCCCCGAGCGACTCGTAGGCCTGCACGTACTGGCTGATCCGGTCGGCGACCTGCCCCCCGGTGAGCGTGACGTCGCCCAGGTGCATCACCGGGCGGTCGCGGTGCCGCTTGAGGGCCGCCGCCATCAGGTGGCCGTTGTGGGTGCCGGTGCGCAGGTCGTTGTCAGGCATGGCGCTGAGACTAGAACGTGTTCCAATTCTGCGCCAGACTCTCTCTGGTCGAGCAGCGAAGGTGCCCCGTTGGTCGAGCAGCGAGGGCACCGTCGTTGGTCGAGCAGCGAGGGCCGAAGGCTTGAGCGACGCCGAGACCCCGCAACCGATCGGCGTACGGCGAGCACGCCGAGAACCGCCGTTGGTCGAGCAGCGAGGGCCGAAGGCTCGAGCGACGCCGAGACCTCGCAACCACACGGCGTACGGCGAGCACGCCACCCACCCAGCTCCTCGCTGGCGCTCGTCACTGCTCGACCAACGGAGCGCACCGCCGTTGGTCGAGCAGCGAGGGCCGAAGGCTCGAGCGACGCCGAGACCTCGCAACCACACGGCGTACGGCGAGCACGCCACCCACCCAGCTCCTCGCTGGCGCTCGTCACTGCTCGACCAACGACGGGGTCAGGCGAGGAGCTCGGCGACCGAGCGGACCTCCTCGGCGGTGTTCAGGGAGAGCATCAGCGTGGTCACGCCGGTCTCCTCCCACTGCGCAACCCGCTCCTTGACCTCGCCGGTGGTGCCGATGATGTGCATGTCGTCGACGAGCTCGTCGGGGATCAGGGCGGTGGCCTGGTCCTTCTTGCCGGCCAGGTAGAGCTCCTGCACCTCGGCCGCGAGCGACTCGTAGCCCATCCGCACGAAGACCTGGTTGTGGAAGTTCGCCTCCTTGGCGCCCATCCCGCCCATGTAGAGCGCCACGACCGGCTTCATCCCGTCCACGACGCGCTGCTTCTCGTCGGCGTCGGCGACGACCTGGAAGTGGCAGGTCGCGGCGATCTCGAAGTTCTCGCGCGTGCGCCGCGCGCCCTCGCGGGCGAAGCCCTCGTCGAGCCAGGGCCGGTACATGCCGGCCGACTTCGGGGTGTAGAAGATCGGGATCCACCCGTCGGCGATCTCGGCGGTCTGGGCGACGTTCTTGGGCCCCTCGGCGCCCAGCCAGATGGGGATGTCGGCCCGCAGCGGGTGGGTGATCGACTTCAGCGGCTTGCCCAGGCCGACCGACCCCTCGCCGGCGTACGGCAGCGGGTAGTGCGGACCGTCGTTGACCACGGGGCCCTCGCGGCGCAGCACCTGGCGGATGATGTCGACGACCTCGCGGGTGCGCGCCAACGGCTTGGCGAAGGGCTCGCCGTACCAGCCCTCCACCACCTGGGGCCCGCTCACACCCATGCCCAGCACCATCCGGCCACCGCTGAGGTGGTCGAGGGTCAGCGCGTGCATGGCGATCGAGGTGGGGGTGCGCCCCGACATCTGCACGATCGAGGTGCCCAGCCGCACGTTCGTGGTCTCGCGACCCCACCACGCGAGCGGCGTGAAGGCGTCGGAGCCCCAGGCCTCGGCGGTGAAGACCGCGTCGAAGCCCGACTCGTCGGCGGCCCGGACGATCTCGGCGTGGTGGGTGGGCGGCTGTGCGCCCCAGTACCCCAGCTGCAGTCCCAACTTCATGGGCGACAGCCTGCCAGACCCCTTGCACGGAAGATAGAACGTGTTCTACTTTCGTCCTCATGTCGCGCACCCTGTCTGCCCCGGTCACCGTCGCCTTCGACTACACCCGGTCGACCGGCCCGGTCCTGGGCCGCTTCCTGACCGGCCTGCGCGATGGGGTGCTGGTCGCCGGGCGCACCAGCGACGGCGAGGTCGTCGTCCCGCCCCCGGAGTACGACCCGGTGACGCACGCCGCGACCACCGACTTCGTCGAGGTCTCCCCCACCGGCACCGTGGTGAGCTGGTCGTGGGTGGCCGAGCCCGTCGCCGCCCAGCCCTTCGACCGGCCCTTCGCCTTCGTGCTGGTGCTGCTCGACGGGGCCACCAAGCCCTTCCTGCACGCCCTCGACGTGGCCTCGCCGGACGAGGTGTCCACGGGCATGCGGGTCCGGGTCCGCTGGCGCGCCGAGCGCACCGGCGCGATCACCGACATCGAGGGGTTCGAGCCGGTCACCGACCCGGCGCCCCCGGCGCCCGGCCCGCGCAGCACGCTGGACCCGGTCACCGGCGTCGTCACCCCGGTCGCCCTCGACTACACCTACGCCGCCTCCCCCGAGGAGTCGGCGTTCTACCGAGGCCTGGCCGAGGGCCGCATCCTGGGGCAGCGCTGCCCCACCTGCGCCAAGGTCTACGTGCCGCCGCGCAGCGCCTGCCCGGCCGACGGCACCCCCACCACCGACGAGGTCGAGCTGTCGCAGACCGGCACGGTGACGACCTTCTGCATCGTCAACGTGCCGTTCCTGGGCCAGCGGATCACACCGCCGTACGTGTCGGCGTACGTGCTGCTCGACGGAGCCGACATCGCCTTCCTGCACCTGATCCTCGACATCCCCGCCGACCAGGTGCGGATGGGGATGCGGGTCGAGGCCGTCTGGAAGCCCCGCGAGGAGTGGGGCACCACGATCGAGAACATCAGCCACTTCAGGCCGACCGGCGAACCGGACGCCGCCTACGACACCTACAGCCAGCACCTCTGAGCCGGGAAGAGAGACGCATGAGAGACGTCGCCGTCGTCGGGTTCGCCCAGCGACAGATGCAGGAGTTCGACGGGTCCCCCACGTGCGTGGAGCTGCTCGTGCCGCTCTTCGCGGAGTGCTACGAGCAGACCGGCTGGAGCCGGCGCGACATCGGCTTCTGGTGCTCCGGCTCCTCCGACTACCTGGCCGGCCGCT
This sequence comes from Nocardioides cremeus, assembly GCF_030518195.1. GTDB lineage: Bacteria > Actinomycetota > Actinomycetes > Propionibacteriales > Nocardioidaceae > Nocardioides > Nocardioides cremeus. The sequence goes on along the minus strand of NZ_JAULSC010000003.1, from coordinate 282,313 downwards.
CGTTCTCGTTCGTGCAGGCCGTCGACGCGATCGGGGTGATCCCGCCGGTCAACGAGTCGCACGTCGAGATGGACCTGGCCTGGGCGGTCTACGAGGCGTGGCTGAAGATCCAGACCGGCGAGGTCGACACCGCGCTGGTCTACGCCTTCGGCAAGAGCTCGGCCGGCCTGCTGCGGCGCACCCTGGCCCTGCAGCTCGAGCCCTACACGATGACGCCGTTGTGGCCCGACACCGTGTCGCTGGCCGGGCTGCAGGCCCGCGCCGGCCTCGACGCCGGGCTCTGGGACGAGCAGGCCATGGCCGAGGTCGCCAACCGCTCGCTCACCGACGCCGAGAAGAACGAGTACGCCGTGCGCAAGGGCGGCTCCTCGGTCGCCGACCTCCTCTCCCGCCCCATGTACGCCGACCCGTTGCGCAAGCACGACTGCGCGCCGGTCACCGACGGGGCGGCCGCGATCGTGCTGGCCGCCGGCGACCGGGCCCGCGAGGTGCGGGACCGGCCCGCGTGGCTGAGCGGCATCTCCCACCACGTCGACCCGATGAGCATGGGCACCCGCGACCTGACCCGCTCGCCCTCGACGGCGCGCTCGGGCGCTGCGCTCGACCTCGACGGGGTCGACCTCGCCGAGCTGCACGCGCCGTTCAGCCACCAGGAGCTGGTGCTGCGCCGCGAGCTGGGACTGGGCGACGACGTACGGATCAACCCCTCGGGCGGTGCCCTGACCAGCAACCCGATGTTCTCGGCCGGTGGCATCCGGATCGGCGAGGCCGCCAGGCGGGTCTGGGCCGGGGAGTCCGACAAGGCGGTGGCCCACGCCACCAGCGGCCCGGCGCTGCAGCAGAACCTCGTGTGCACCCTGGATGCCTCGACGGGCTCGACCGACGGAGGAGACCGATGAGCAAGCAGCCAGCCGCCGTGATCGGGGTGGGCCAGACCCACCACCGCGCCAAGCGGGACGACGTGTCGATGGCCGGGCTGTGCCGCGAGGCGATGGACCGGGCCCTCGAGGACGCCGGCCTCACGCTCGACGAGATCGACGCGATCGTCGTCGGCAAGGCCCCCGACCTCTTCGAGGGCGTGATGATGCCCGAGCTGTTCCTGGCCGAGGCCCTGGGCGCGGCCGGCAAGCCGCTGCTGCGGGTGCACACCGCCGGCTCGGTCGGCGGGTCCACCGCGATCGTGGCGGCCTCGCTGGTGCAGGCCGGGGTGCACAAGAAGGTGCTCACGGTCGCCTACGAGAAGCAGTCGGAGTCAAACGCGATGTGGGCGCTCTCGGTGCCGGTGCCCTTCAACATGCCCGTGCACGCCGGGGCGGGCGGCTACTTCGCCCCGCACGTGCGCTCCTACATCCGCCGCTCGGGCGCACCCACCCACGTCGGGGCGGTCGTGGCGGCCAAGGACCGCACCAACGCGCTGCGCAACCCCTACGCCCACCTGCACAACGAGGGCACCACCGTGGAGTCGGTGCTGGCCTCGCAGATGCTGTGGGACCCGATCCGCTACGACGAGACCTGCCCGTCCTCCGACGGTGCCTGCGCGCTGGTGATCGTCGACGAGGACGTCGCCGCCTCCTCGCCCAACCCGGCCTGGATCCACGGCACCGCCATGCGCTCGGAGGCGACCACGGCGGCCGAGCGCGACCAGGTCAACCCGCAGGCCAGCCGCGACGCCGCCGCCTCGCTGTGGAAGCAGGCCGGCATCACCTCCCCCATCGACGAGATCGACGTCGCCGAGATCTACGTGCCGTTCAGCTGGTTCGAGCCGATGTGGCTGGAGTCGCTCGGCTTCGCCGAGGAGGGCACCGGCTGGAAGCTCACCGAGTCGGGCGAGACCGCCATGGACGGCCGGCTCCCGGTGAACTGCTCGGGCGGGGTGCTCTCGTCGAACCCGATCGGCGCCTCCGGCATGCTGCGCTTCGGCGAGGCGGCGCTGCAGGTGCGCGGGGCGGCCGGGGAGCACCAGGTCGACGGGGCCCGGCGGGCCCTGGGCCACGCCTACGGCGGCGGCTCGCAGTTCTTCTCGATGTGGGTCGTGGGCGCGGAGAAGCCCCAGCACTGACGCCGTAGGCTCGGTTGCATGATCGAGCTGCGCACGCCCACCCAGATCGAGCAGATGCGTCCCGCGGGACGCTTCGTGGCCGATGTCATCACCCGGCTCTCCGAGGTCGCCGACGTCGGCATGAACCTGCTCGAGCTCGACGCGATCGCCCACCGGATGATCCGGGAGCGCGGTGCGGAGTCCTGCTACATCGACTACCACCCCTCCTTCGGCGCCTCACCCTTCGGCAAGGTGCTGTGCACCTCGGTCAACGACGCGGTGCTGCACGGCCTGCCGCACGACTACGTGCTCGCCGACGGTGACCTGCTCAGCGTCGACTTCGCCGCCAGCGTCGACGGCTGGGTCTCCGACTCGGCCTTCAGCATGGTGGTCGGCACGCCGCGCCCCGAGGACCTGCACCTGATCGAGGTCACCGACCGGGCGCTGGCCGCCGGCATCGCCGCCACCACGGTCGGCAACCGGATCGGCGACATCTCGGCCGCCATCGGCGAGGTGGCCCGGGCCGGGGGGCTGAAGGTCAACCTGCAGTTCGGCGGCCACGGCGTGGGGCGCACGATGCACGGCGACCCGCACGTGCCCAACGACGGGCGGCCCGGTCGCGGCTTCAAGCTCAAGCCGGGGCTGGTCATCGCGATCGAGCCGTGGTTCGTGCACACCACCGACGAGATCTACACCGACGCCGACGGCTGGACCATCCGCAGCGCCGACGGCGCCCGCGGCGCCCACATGGAGCACACCGTCGCGGTCACCGAGGACGGCCCGCTGGTGCTGACCGCGCGCGACGACGCCCGCGACCGCCGGGGGGAGCAGGTCGCGGGCGCCTGACCGGGCGGCTCGCGCTGGTCGGCCGGGGCGTCAGGCGTAGGCCACGCCCAGCTCCTTGATGCCGTTGATCCAGCTGTGCCGCAGCCGGCGCTCCTGCTCGGTGCGCCGGATGTGCGGAGCGTGCTCGGCGAGCGCGTCGAAGATCACCCGCACCTCGAGGCGGGCCAGGTTGGCACCGATGCAGTAGTGCGCCCCGTGGCCGCCGAAGGACAGGTGCGGGTTGGGGTCGCGGGTGATGTCGAAGGTGAACGGGTCCTCGAACACGTCCTCGTCGAAGTTCGCACTGGCATAGAACAGCCCCACCCGCTGGCCCTTGCGCACCGGCACGCCGCCGACCTCCACGTCACGCAGCGCGGTGCGCTGGAAGACGCTGACCGGGGTCGCCCAGCGGATCACCTCGTCGACCATCGTCTCCGGGCGCTCGCGCTTCCACAGCTCCCACTGCTCGGGGTTGTCCAGGAAGGCGGCCATGCCGTGCGAGATGGCGTTGCGGGTGGTCTCGTTGCCGGCGACGGTGAGCAGGATGACGAAGTAGCCGAACTCGTCGTCGGTCAGCCCGCGTCCCTCCTTCTCGGCGGTGAGCAGCTTGGTGATCAGGTCGTCGCGCGGCTCCGCACGCCGGGCGGCGGCCAGGCCCATGGCGTAGCCGAGGATCTCGGCGGCGGCCACGTCGGGCTCGCCCTGGTAGTCGGGGTCGTCGGAGGCCAGCATCTCGTTGGACCAGTCGAAGAGCTTGCGCCGGTCCTCCTGCGGTACGCCGATCAGGTCGGCGATGGCCTGCAGCGGCAGCTCGGCCGCCACCTCCTCGACGAAGTTGCCGCTGCCCCGCTCGACGGCGTCGCGGACGATCTGCCCGGCGCGCTGCTCCATGATCTCCCCGAGCCGTGCGATCGAGCGGGGCGTGAAGCCGCGCGAGATGATCTGGCGGGTGGAGGTGTGCTCGGGGGCGTCCTGGTTGATCAGGATGACGCGCTGCATCTCCACCTGCTCGCGCTGCATCCCCTCGGTGAAGCGGATGATGGCGCCGTTCTCGGAGGCCGAGAAGTCCTTGCTGTTCTTGGAGACCGCCGCGACGTCGGCGTACGCCGACAGCGCCCAGTAGCCGGTCCCGGACTCGACCGACATGCCGTCGCGCGACGACTGCGGCTGCTCGACCCAGTGCACCGGCTCGTGGCGGCGCAGCGCTCGGAACTGCTCGTGCGGCACGCCCTCCCAGACCAGGTCGGGGTCGGTGGGGTCGAAGGTCGCCGGGACCAGGCCGTCGACGCTCATCGGTAGGACACCCGGAGGTCCTTGACGCCGTTGACCCAGCCGCTGCGCAGCCGGTCGGGCTCCCCGAGCTGGCGGATCTGCAGGCCGCGGTCGGCGATGGCGTTGAACATCAGGTCGACCTCCATGCGGGCCAGGTTGGCGCCGATGCAGTAGTGGGCGCCGTGCCCGCCGAAGGCCTGGTGCGGGTTGGGGTCGCGGGTGATGTCGAAGGTGAAGGGGTCCTCGAACACGTCCTCGTCGAAGTTCGCGCTGGCGTAGAGCAGCCCGACCCGCTCCCCCTTCGGCACCACGACACCGCCGATCTCGACGTCGCGCAGCGCGGTGCGCTGGAAGGCGGTGATCGGGGTGGCCCAGCGGATGATCTCGTCGGTCGCGGTGCGCGGGCGCTCCCGGCAGAAGAGCTCCCACTGGGCGGGGTCGGCCATGAACGCGTGCTGGCCCCAGGTGATGGCGTTGCGGGTGGTCTCGTTGCCGGCCACCGCGAGCAGGATCATGAAGAAGCCGAACTCGTCGTCGGTCAGGCCGCGCCCGTCGACGTCGGCGCTGATCAGCCGGGTGACGATGTCCTCGCGCGGGTGCTGGCGCCGGTCGTCGGCCAGCGCCATGGAGTAGGCGAGGATCTCGGCGAAGGCCACCATCTGGTCGCCCTCGACCTCCGGGTCGTCGTACGACATCAGCTGGTTGGACCACTCGAAGAGCCGGCCACGGTCCTCCTGCGGCACGCCGAGCAGGTCGGCGATGGCCTGCAGCGGCAGCTCGGCGGCGACGTCCTCGACAAAGTTGCCCTCGCCCTTGGCGATCGCGTCGTCGACGATCTTCTCGGCCCGCGCCTTGAGGCTGTCGTGCAGGGCGTTGATGGCGCGCGGGGTGAACGCGCGCGAGACGATCTGGCGCAGCTTGGTGTGGTCGGGCGCGTCGTTGTTGATCAGCAGGAAGCTCGAGCCCTCGACCTCGTCGCGGGTCATCTCCGGGCCGAAGCGGATGATGACGCCGTTTTCGCGGGTGGAGAAGTCGGTCTGGTTCTTCGAGACCGCTGCCACGTCGGCGTGCCGGCTCACCGCCCAGAAGCCCTCGTGGTCGGGGAACCCGGCGCGGGCCTCCGCCCGCTGCGGGACGAAGGAGACCGGGGCGGTGCGGCGCAGGCGCAGCAGCTCCTCGTGCGGCACCCCGGCCGCCAGGGTGTCGGGGTCGGTGGGGTCGAAGACCGTGTCGCGGGTGTCGAGCTGGGTCACTGGCACTTCTCCATCGTGGCGGCGGGTGGAACGTGTTCTAGTGAGAGAGGCTACATACCGGCAGTACGTCGCACTAGCCGTCCGGCGAGATTTGTTTGTGCAGAGTGAGAACGTGTTCTAGTTTTCTCCCATGGGCACCCCAGTGATCATCGACGCCGTCCGCACCCCCCTCGGCAAGCGCAACGGCTGGCTCGCCGGCGTGCACCCCGCGCAGCTGCTCGGCTTCGTGCAGCGCCAGGTCATCGCGCGTGCCGGCATCGACGCCGACCTCGTCGAGCAGGTCGTCGGCGGCTGCGTCACCCAGGCCGGCGAGCAGTCCAACGACATGGTCCGCCGGGCCTGGCTGCACGCCGGCCTGCCCCAGCACACCGGTGGCACCGCCATCGACGCCCAGTGCGGCTCGGGCCAGCAGTCCGCCCACCTGGTCGCCGACATGGTCGCGGCCGGCACCATCGACGTCGGGATCGCCTGCGGCGTCGAGGCGATGTCGCGCATCCCCCTCGGCGCCAACGTGCCGGCCGGGATGGGCGACCCGCGCCCCGCCGACTGGACGATCGACATGCCGAACCAGTTCGAGGCCGCCGACCGGATCGCGCGGCACCGAGGGCTGGGCCGCGCCGACCTCGAGGCGTTCGGGCTCGCCAGCCAGCAGAAGGCCCGCGTCGCGGTCGACGAGGGGCGCTTCAAGCGCGAGATCGCGGCGTACGACGCGCCGGTGCTGGGTGAGGACGGCTCCCCCACCGGCGAGACCCGCCTGGTCGACACCGACCAGGGCCTGCGCGAGACCACGCTCGAGGGGCTCGCCGGGCTGCGCACCGTGCTGCCCGACGGGCTGCACACCGCCGGCACCTCCTCACAGATCTCCGACGGCGCCTCGGCGGTGCTGATCATGGACGAGGCGAAGGCGCGCGCCCTCGGGCTGCGCCCGCGCGCCCGGATCGTCACGCACTGCCTGGTCGGCTCCGACCCCTACTTCCACCTCGACGGGCCGATCGAGGCCACCCAGCGGGTGCTCGACCGCACCGGCATGACGATCCCCGACATCGACCTCTTCGAGGTCAACGAGGCCTTCGCCTCGGTCGTGCTGTCGTGGGCCGGCCAGCACCACGTCGACATGGACAAGGTCAACGTCAACGGCGGCGCCATCGCCCTGGGCCACCCCGTCGGCTCCACCGGCACCCGCCTGATCACCACCGCCCTGCACGAGCTCGAGCGCCGCGAGCTCTCCACCGCCCTCGTCTCCATGTGCGCCGGCGGCGCCATGGCCACCGGCACCCTCCTCGAGCTCATCTGAGCTCGGCCCCCCGGGAGTTTTATCGGCCGGCCGACGAATCTGGCGGGCGGACGATGAAGTTTCATCGGCCACCCACGTGGTTCATCGGCCGGCCGATGAAACTCTCCGGGCTGGTTGTCCACAGGCTCGCGATCGGCAGGTGCGGGCGATCGGTCCACGGGACAGGCTCGGCACATGATGATCAAGCCTGCGACCGACGACCTGGGCGTGGTGCTGCGCCGCGACCTGGTCGCGACCGGGGTCCACGACAACGCCATCGCCCGACTGGTGCGCGTGGGCACTCTGGTGCGCCTGCGGCACGGCGTGTACGCCGATGCACGACGGTGGGCGGCCGCCTCGAAGGTCGACCGGCACCGGATGCTGAGCCGCGGTGTCATGCGGCTCTACGACGATGACGTCGCACTGTCCCACGTGAGCGCCGCCCTGGCGTACGGCGCACCCGACCACGGTCTCCCTCTCGACGAGGTCCATCTCACCGAGCTCTCCCGCGCCGGGGAGCGTGTGCAGGCGAAGGTCCGCCACCACCGAGGCAGCTGTCGAGAGGACGAGGTGGTGCTGCGTGATGGTCACAAGATCACCGCGCCCGCGAGGACGGCGCTCGACACGGCCGCACTGGTCGAGCGCGACGCGGCCGTGTGCGTCCTCGACTGGTTCTACCAGCAGAAGCTGACCGACCCCGAGGAGCTGCGTCGTGAGCTGCGCACCCGCAGCGTGTGGAGCGACCACCTCGACCTGACCCTCAAGCTCGGGTACGCCCGGGTCGGGTCCGAGAGCGTCGGTGAGTCCCTGGCACGACTGGCCTTCCTCGATGCCGGGCTGCCGGAGCCCGTGCTGCAGCACGAGGTCCGCGACGACCGGGGCTGGCTCATCGGCAGGGTGGACTTCGCATGGCCCGAGCAGCGGTTGATCGTCGAGTTCGACGGCCGGGAGAAGTACCACTCCATGCGCCGCGACGGCGAGAGCATCGAGGAGATGGTGCTGCGCGAGAAGACGCGCGAGGACCGGCTGCGGGAGGCGACGGGCTGGACCGTCATCCGCATCACCTGGGCCGACCTGCACCACCCTGGACGTCTGCTCGCGCGGCTGACCCGCTACCTGGCGCCCGTCGCTTGACGTCGTACGGCATTGGCCGTCGACGAAACTGGTGGCTGGCCGATGAAGCTTCATCGGCCACCCAGGAGTTTTGTCGGCCGGCCGACAAAACTCCCGCGCGGGCGGCCTCAGGAGGGGCGGTAGCCGGAGGGGACGGACCAGCTCCCACCGGCGGCGCGCAGCTGGTCGTAGATGTCGTACTCGGGCGCGTAGTGCTCGAGGAGGCGGGTGCGGGTGGTGTCGGAGAGGGCGGCGGTCGCGGTCGAGGTCGACCAGTTCTTGGTGACCAGGTCGACCTGCTGGCCCAGCTGCTGGGCGATCCACGACTGCCACACGTCGGCGGCCTCGAGCGCGAAGATGCGGTCGACGCCGATGGTCAGGTCGTCGTCGAGGGCCACGAAGCGGGCCTGGCGCCCGGTGATCCCGCCCGGGGCGCCGTCGATGTGGGCGGCCACGAAGTCGTCGAAGCTGGTCTCGCCGGTCCACTTGCCGTCGGCCTTGTCCTGCAGGGCCGGGCGCTGGCGGTAGCGCCACCACGACTCCAGCCACGACACCGGCTCGCGGAAGAGCGTCACCAGCTCGTAGTCGCTGCGCTCGTAGCCCGCGCCCTGCAGCACCGGCACCATCCGGTTGGTGAAGGTGCGGCAGTTCATGTGCTTGAGCCGCGGGTTGACCCGCATCAGGATCTCGGCGTGGCCCTTGAGCGTGGTGACCAGCGTCGTCGAGGCGCACTTGGGCATCGACAGCATCACGAACCCGTGGGCAGGCAGAGCGATCACGTGCCCGAACCTACCGTTCACCCGCCCGACCGGAACCGGACGCCCCCGCATGCGTTGATACGACCATGTGCGACGACCACCACGCGCCCCACCACGCGCCCCACCACGCGCCCCACCGTGAGCTCACCACCCCGGACCACGCCACCCGCGCCCGCCTGACCCGCCGCAGCACGCTGGCCGCCGCAGGGGCCGGGCTGCTGGTGGCCGGCGCGGCCGGGACCCGCACCGGCGCGGCCGCCGCCCCGGGCAGCCCGGCCGCCCGGGCGGGCGCCTCCCGCACCTCGCGGCTGACCCGCGGCACCCACCTCGTGCACGCCGACCTGCACAACCACACGCTGCTCAGCGACGGCGACGGCGACCCGGCGGCGGCGTTCGACTCGATGCGCGAGGCCGGCCTCGACGTGGCGGCCCTGACCGACCACGCCACGCTCTCCGACAACCTGCTCGGCGACGTGCTCACCGACCTCCTGCCCCCGGAGTACACCCAGGCCGCCGGGCTCACTCCGCGCGGCTGGCGCGCCACCGGTGCGTACGCCGACGCCGCCGACGTCGACGGTGCGTTCACCGCGATCCGCGGTTTCGAGTGGTCCGAGCCGCTGGTCGGCCACGTCAACGTCTGGTTCAGCGAGCACTACACCGACGTGCTGCGGGCGGGCCTGATGCAGCCGCTGCTCGAGTGGCTGCGCCGCGAGCCCGGGCTGGTGCTCGACGGCGGCGCGGGCGCGCTGGCCGGCTTCAACCACCCCGGCCGCGAGCCCGGACGCTTCCAGGAGTTCGTGTACGACGCCCGCGTGCGCGACCAGGTCGTGGGCCTGGAGATGTTCAACCGCCGCGACGACTACCTCTTCGAGGGCTTCGCCGACGGCCGCGAGTCGCCGCTGTGCGTGTGCCTCAACAACGGCTGGCGCACCGGCATCACCGGCGTCACCGACGAGCACGGCACCGACTGGGGCTTCCCCGAGGGCAAGGGCCGCACCGGGCTGTGGGTGCGCGACCACAGCCGCCAGGGCGTGAAGCGGGCGATGCGCCAGCGCCGGTTCTTCGCCACCCGCACCTCCGGGCTGCGCCTCGACGCCACCGCTGCCACGCGTCAGGGCGCCCCGGTGCGGATGGGCTCGGTCGTCACCCTCCCCCGCCGCGGTCGTACGACGCTGACGCTGCGCCTGGACCTGGCGCGGGACCGGTCGTGGCGCGGGCGTCGCCTGGCCGCGCAGGTGCTGCGCCCCGGCACCGACGCCCCTCTGGTGGCCGACGTGGTCGACTTCGAGGTCGGCCCGCTGCTGGAGCTGCGGGTGCCGGTCGACCTGGCCGACGGCGACTGGCTGCTGGTGCGCGTCTCCGACCCGGACCAGCCCAACGCGACCCCGGGCCCCGAGGGGCACCCGTGCAACGACCTGGGGATCGCCTACACCAGCCCGTGGTGGCTGGAGACCCGCTGAGACGCCGCAGGGGGAACGCTCAGTCGGGCGCGGTGGTGCGGTACTGGCCGCGGAAGAACAGCAGCGGGTCGGACCCCTCGGCGCCGACCTGCAGGTCGAGGGCACGCCCGATCACCACGTAGTGGTCGCCGGCCTCGTGCACGGCGTGCACGGTGCAGTCGATGTGCGCCAGGGTGCCGGTGAGCACCGGCGACCCGGTGTGCCGCGAGGGCGTCCAGTCGACGCCGGCGAACTTGTCGACGCCGCGGCTGGCCATCTGGTTCGACAGCCCGGCCTGCTCGGCGGAGAGGACGTTGACGCAGAAGCGCCCGGCGCGCTGGATCATCGGCCAGGCGCGGGAGGTCTTGGCCGGCACGAACATCACCAGCGGCGGGTCGAGCGAGACGCTGGAGAACGACTGGCAGGTCATCCCGACCGGCTCGTCGCCGCTCATGGTGGTGACCACGGTGACGCCGGAGCCGAACTGGCTCAGCACGTCGCGGAAGCGGCGGGCCGCCGCGGCCGCGGCGGGGTCGTCGCCGGGCACGGCGACGTCGTCGCCGGGGCCCAGGTGCAGGTCGTAGACCGAGTCGCCGAGCCAGGACTCGATCAGCTCGGGGCTGGGCCAGGTCTCCCGCGCGTCGGGGTTCATCCCCTCGGGGATCTGGGGCTGCTGCGACATGGTCTCGACCTTAGACATCACTGCCCACCCGAGAAGTCGTGCCCCCAGTAGGAGACGGCCGTCGACTCGCGCGCCACCCAGCGCGCGTCGTCGACCTGGAGGCCGTCGGTGCCGTACTCGATGTCGAAGCCGCCGGGCGAGCGGACGTAGAAGGAGACCATCTCGTCGTTCATGTGCCGGCCCAGGGTCGCCGAGAGCGGCGCACCGTGCTTGCGCACCCGCTCCAGCGCGCGACCGACGTCGTCGAGCTCCTCGACCTCGAGCATGATGTGCACGCAGCGCGCCGGGTTGGGCATCGGCAGGAACGCCAGCGAGTGGTGGCGCGGGTTGACCCCGAGGAAGCGCAGCCACACCTTCGAGCCGGGCTCCCTGCCGACGAACTCGCCGGGCATGCTCATCGAGTCGCGCAGCCGGAAGCCGAGCACCTCGGAGTAGAAGCGCAGCGCCTCGACGTCGTCGTCGACCGGCACCACGATGTGGCCCATCCCCTGGTCGCCCGTCACGAAGCGGGCGCCGTACGGCGTCACGACGGGCCGCGACTCGTAGGTGATGCCGTGGAAGAGCTCGAAGACGTTGCCGAAGGGGTCCTCGAAGCGCACCAGCTCCTGGACCCGGCGCTCGTCGAGCTCCTCCGCGCTGCCCTCCTCGTAGGCGACGCCGGCCTCCTTGAGGTGCTCCCTGCCAGCCTGCAGGGCCTGGTGGTCGGCGACCTCCCAGCCGGTGCAGGCGAGCTGGTCGACGTCGGCGGGCACCACGACCAGGCGCGCGGAGACGGCGTCGATGCGGAAGTAGAGGTGGTCGGGGTGCGGCCCGCGCCCCTCGGCGAGGCCCAGCACCTTGGTGGCGAAGTGGCGCCACTGGTCGAGGTCGGTGCTGGCCACGCGCACGTAGCCCATGGACCGGATGTCGATGCTCACGAGCGGGCTCTCTCCTGGTGGCGGGCGAGGAAGGCGGTGGCCACCTCGCGGAACTCCTCGGCGGCCTCGATCTGGGCCCAGTGGCCGCAGTTCGGGAAGACGTGCAGGCTGGCGCGCGGGATCAGCTTGAGCGCGGCCATCGCCCCGTCGAGCGGGTTGACCCGGTCCTCACGGCCCCAGGTCAGCAGGGTGTGCTTGCGCAGCCGGTGCGCCTCGCGCCACAGCATGCCGTCCTCGGCGGTCTCGGGGTTCCAGAAGGACATCCCCATCGAGCGCATCGCCTCCTGCGCGCCGGGCGCGGTGGCGTCGGCGTACCGCGCGGCGACGAGCTCGTCGGTGACCAGCGACTGGTCCACGACCATGGTCGAGATGAAGGCGCGCAGCCGCTCGGGGGTCGGGTCGGCGCCGAACTCCATCAGCCGCTGCACCCCCTCGGTCGGGTCGGCGTGGAAGAGGTTGAGCGACAGCCCGCCGGGGCCCATCAGCACGAGCCGGCCGACCCGGTCGGGGTAGGACAGCGCCAGCCGCATCGCCGTGCCGCCACCGAGGCTGTTGCCGAGCAGGTGCACCCGCTCGATGCCGAGCTCGTCGAGCAGGGCGACCACGGCGTCGGCGGCGAAGCGGTAGTAGTTGCCGACCACGGCCGGCTTGTCGGAGCCGCCGAAGCCGGGCTGGTCGACCAGGATCGTGCGGAACGACTGTGCGAACCCGGGCAGGGCGGGGCCGAAGTTCGACCACGACGAGGCGCCGGGCCCGCCGCCGTGCAGCATCACCAGCGGCAGCCCGGCGCCCACGTCACCCTCCCCGCCGGCCTCCCCCGCCTCGTAGTAGCTCAGGGCGATCTCGCCGGCCGCCTCGGTGCGCACCGTCGCGGTACGACGTGCGGACTCCTGGGTCACCTCGCCCACCATGCTCGCCACGCTCAGTACATCCCCGGGTCGACCTTGTGGCCGAACTCGTGGGCACCGAACATCTGCAGGGCGCGCTCGGGGTCGTTGGCGGCGTGCACGCGACCGGCGTGCGCGTCGCGCCAGGCCCGCTGGAGGTAGGTGCCCTGGGCCAGCGCCCGGCCGCCGGAGGCCTCGAACAGCTCGTCGATGGCGTCGATGGCGCGCTGCGAGCCGATGACCTGGTCGCGGCGCACCTTCAGGCGCAGGCGCAGCGGGATCTGCTCGCCGCGGGCCACGTGGGCCTGCTCCTCGCGGATGTTGCCGACCAGCAGTGCCCAGGCGGCGTCGATCTCGCTGGAGGCGCGGGCGATGCGGACCATCGCGAAGGGGTCCTTGGACGCCTTCTCCCCCAGGTACGCCGCGCGGCTGCGCTGCTGCTGCATCTCGACGTGCTCGGCGTAGGCCCCCATCGCCATCCCGATGATCGGGGTGGTGATGGTGCCGGTGAAGATCGAGTGGAAGGGCAGCTTGTAGAGGTCGCTGGTGTTCTGCTCCTGGCCCGGGCCGCGGCACGAGCCGGTCTCGCCCATCGACAGCGTGAACGCCTGGGGCACGAAGACGTCGTCGACGACGATGTCGTTGGAGCCGGTGCCCGAGAGCCCGACCATGTGCCACACGTCGTTGATCGTGTAGTCAGAGCGCGGGACCATGAAGGTCTTGAAGTCCACCACGTTGCCGTCGGCGTCGAAGACCAGGCCGCCGAGCAGCACCCAGCTGCAGTGGTCGGCGCCGGAGGAGAAGCTCCACTTGCCCGAGAGCCGGTAGCCGCCGTCGGTGACGACGGCCTTGCCGGTCGGGGCGTAGGAGGAGGAGAGCCGCGTGGCGGTGTCCTCGCCCCAGACCGCCTGCTGCGCCTCGTCGGCGAAGAGCGCGACCTGCCAGGGGTGCACGCCCACGACGCTGCTGACCCACCCGGTCGACCCGCAGGCCGAGGCGATGTCGCGCACTGCGGTGTAGAAGTCGACGGGGTCGGCCTCGAAGCCGTCGAAGCGGCGCGGCTGCAGGAGCTTGAAGAAGCCGGTCTCCTCGAGCTCCTTGATGTTGGCGTCGGGGACCACGCGGAGACGCTCGGCCTCGTCCGCGCGCTCCCGGAGGCCCGGGAGCAGGTCGCGCACGCCGTCGAGAACAGCCTGGGTCATCACAATCTCCTGTCGGTGGAACGTGTTCCACCAAGATTAGAACACGTTCTAGTCTGGGACAAGGAGCAGGCCCTCACCCGTTGGCCGCGGCCTTGTCCTGCTCGGCACGCAGCATCAGCGCGATGTCGACGAGCTGGTCCTCCTGGCCGCCGATCAGCTTGCGCCGGCCCGCCTCGAGCAGGATCTTGGCCCCGGAGACGTCGTAGCGCTCGGCGGCGTTGCCGGCGTGCTTGAGGAAGCTCGAGTAGACCCCGGCGTAGCCCATCATCAGCGTCATCCGGTCGAGCCGGCACTCCTCGGGCATGGCCGGCCGGATGACGTCCTCGGAGGCGTCGACGATCTGCAGGAAGTCGACGCCGGTGCGCCAGCCGACCTTGTCGCAGACCCCGATGAACGCCTCCAGCGGCGTGTTCCCGGCCCCGGCGCCGAAGCGGCGCACCGAGCCGTCGATCTGGGTGGCTCCGGCCCGCGCCGCGATCACGGTGTTGGCGACGCCGAGCCCGAGGTTCTCGTGGCCGTGGAAGCCCACGTCGGCGACGTCGCCGATCTCGGCGACGACCGCGGCGACCCGGTCGGCGGTCTGCTCCATCACCAGCGCCCCGGCCGAGTCGACGACGTACACGCACTGGCAGCCCGCCTCGACCATGATCCGCGCCTGCCTCGCCAGCACCTCCGGCGGCTGGGTGTGGCTCATCATCAGGAAGCCGACCGTCTCGAGGCCCAGCTCGCGGGCCAGGCCGAAGTGCTGGATCGAGGTGTCGGCCTCGGTGCAGTGCGTGGCGATCCGGCAGATCTGGCCGCCGTTGTCCTGCGCGGCGCGGATGTCGTCCTTGGTGCCCACGCCGGGCAGCATCAGGAAGGCGATCCGCGCCCGGGTCGCGGTCTCGGCCGCGGTGCGGATCAGCTCCTGCTCGGGGGTGCGCGAGAAGCCGTAGTTGAACGACGAGCCACCCAGCCCGTCGCCGTGGGTCACCTCGATCACCGGGATGCCCGAGGCGTCGAGGGCGGCCACGATGTCACGCACCTCGGTGGTGGTGAACTGGTGGCGCTTGTGGTGCGAGCCGTCCCGCAGGCAGGTGTCGGTCAGGCGCAGGTCGAGGTCGCCGCCGTGGCGTCCGCTCCACGTGCGGGCCAGGTCGTCGCGTGCGGTGCTCATCGGGTGGCCCCCTGGGTCAGGTCCTGGGTGAGGTTCCGGGTGGATCGGGCGATGGTGTCGCCGACGCGGGCGGCCGCGGCGGTCATGATGTCGAGGTTGCCGGCGTACGGCGGCAGGTAGTCGCCGGCGCCCTCGACCTCGACGAAGACCGAGACCTTGAGCTGGCCCTGCGTGGCTGGCGAGGGCTCGTCGAGCTGGGGCTCCTGGAGCAGTCGGTAGCCCGGCACGTACTCCTGGACGGCCTTCTCCATGGCGGTCACCGAGGCGAGGATCGCGTCGCGGTCGGCCTCCGGCGGGACGGCGCAGTAGATGGTGTCGCGCATGATCATCGGCGGCTCGGCCGGGTTGAGGATGATGATCGCCTTGCCGCGGGCCGCGCCACCGATGCTCTCGACCCCCGCGGCCGTGGTGCGGGTGAACTCGTCGATGTTGGCGCGGGTGCCGGGGCCCGCCGACATCGAGGACACCGAGGCCACGATCTCGGCGTAGGACACCCCGCCGACGTCGGCCACGGCCCGCGAGACCGCCGCGACCATCGGGATGGTGGCCTGGCCGCCGCAGGTGATCATGTTGACGTTCATCGCCTCGACGTGGTCGTCGCCGTTGACCGGCGGGATCACCGCCGGCCCGACCGCGGCGGGGGTCAGGTCGACCGCGCGGATGCCCCGCTCCTCGTAGCGCGGCGCGTACTCACGGTGCACGTAGGCCGAGGTCGCCTCGAAGACGAGGTCGGGCAGCTCGTCCTGCTCCAGCAACCAGTCGACCCCCTGGTGGGAGGCCTGCAGGCCCTGCTCGGCAGCGAGCCGCAGACCCTCGGAGGCCGGGTCGACCCCGATCATCCAGCGGGGCTCGACGTGCTCGCTGCGCAGCAGCTTGAACATCAGGTCGGTGCCGATGTTGCCGGGCCCGACGATGGCGGCGGTCAGCTTCTGGTTGCTCACGGCGGTCATGCTAGAACCTGTTACAGTTTTGCGCCATGACGGGTACGCCGCGCGCTCCTCGAGCCGCCACCAGCACCATCACCGCGACCGATCCCCTGCCCACCGAGGTCGACGTCGTCGTCGTGGGCGCCGGCGGCGCCGGGATGACCGCGGCGCTGGCCGCCGGCACCGCCGGCCTCGAGACCCTGCTGGTCGAGAAGAGCGGCTACTTCGGCGGCTCCACCGCCCGCTCGGGCGGCGGCGTGTGGATCCCCGGCAACTACGCGCTGCGCGAGGCCGGCCAGGTCGACGACGGCGACCACGAGCAGGCGATGGCCTACCTCGAGGCCATCGTCGGCGACGTCGTGCCCCGGGTGCGTCGCGAGACCTACCTGCGCCGCGGTCCCGAGGTGATGGACTTCCTGCGCGAGCGCACTCCCCTGCGCTTCGCCTGGGTGCCCGGCTACAGCGACTACCTGCCCGAGCAGCCGGGCGGGCGCGCCGCGGGCCGCAGCTGCGAGCCGGTGCCGATGGACGCCTCGTTCCTGGGCGCCGAGCTCGAGCGGCTGCACCCGGCGTACAGCAAGGCGCCGGCCAACATGATCGTCACCCAGGCCGACTTCCGGAAGATCAGCCTGGGCATGCGCACCTGGCGCGGCCCGGCGACGATGCTGCGGGTGCTGGTGCGGCGGATCGTGGCCGGGCTGCGCCGGCAGCGGATGTACGCGATGGGCAACGCCATCGTCATCGGGCTGCGCCAGGGGCTCGTCGACGCGGGCGTGCCGCTGGCCTACGACACCGCGCTCGACGAGCTGCTGCTCGAGCACGGCCGGGTGGTCGGCGTGCGCGTGACCCGTGGCGGGCAGCGCCACGAGGTCCGCGCCCGGCGCGGCGTGGTGCTGGGCAGCGGTGGCTTCGAGCGCAACCTGCAGCTGCGCGAGCAGCACCAGCCGCGCCCGACCTCGGTCGAGTGGACCACCGGCTCGGAGTTCAACACCGGCGCCGGGCTGCTGGCCGGCATCGCTGCCGGCGCGCGGACCGACCTGCTCGACGACGCGTGGTGGGGCCCAACCATCCCGCTGCCCGGCCGGCCGTGGTTCTGCCTGGCCGAGCGCAACCTGCCGGGCTCGATCATCGTCAACGGCGCGGGGCGCCGCTTCATGAACGAGGCGCTGCCCTACGTCGAGGCGGTGCACGAGATCTACGCCGGCGAGGCCACCGGCGTGCAGCACGTGCCGGCCTGGATGGTCTTCGACCAGCGCTACCGCAACCGCTACCTCTTCGCCGGCCTCGGGCCGCGCCAGCCCTTCCCCGGGCGCTGGTACAAGGAGGGCGTCGTCAAGAGGGCCGACTCCCTCGAGGCGCTCGCGGAGCAGATCGAGGTGCCGGTCGAGGGCCTGGCCACGACCGTCGAGCGCTTCAACGCCTTCGCCGCCAGCGGTGTCGACGAGGACTTCCACCGCGGCGACTCGGCCTACGACAAGTACTACTCCGACCCGACGGTCAAGCCGAACCCCTCGCTGCACCGCATCGACCAGGGCCCCTTCTACGCGGTCAAGATCGTGCCCGGCGACCTGGGCACCAAGGGCGGGCTGGTCACCGATGAGCAGGCGAGGGTGCTGCGCGAGGACGGCTCGGTGATCGCCGGCCTCTACGCCGCCGGCAACGTGTCGTCGGCCGTGATGGGCCGCACCTACGCCGGCCCCGGGGCGACCATCGGCCCCGCGCTGACCTTCGGCTACCTGGCCGTCGAGCACCTGGCCTCGCAGGAGGCCGCGACCAGCACCCCCGGACCGGCCGAGGAGGCTTCCTGATGCCCATCGACCCCGCCGTCGCCATCGGCGCCGACCTCGGCACCCGCACCTTCAGCTGGGACGCCAGCGACGTGCTGCTCTACCACCTCGGCATCGGCGCCGGCTCGCACCCGGGCGACCAGGTCGACCCCGGCGCGTTGCGCTGGACCCTCGACGGCCCCGGGCTGCAGGTGCTGCCGTCCTTCGGCGTCGTGGCCCCGACCTTCCACGAGACCGACCCGCCGCCGCTCGACCTGCCCGGCTGCGACATCGACCTGGCCCAGGTGGTGCACGGCTCGCAGTCGATCACCGTGCACGCCCCGCTGCCCACGGCCGGCTCGGCCAGCGTCAGCACCCGCATCAGCGACGTGTGGGACAAGGGCAAGGCCGCGGTCGTCTGGCAGGAGGCCACCGCGTCGGCCGCGGACGGCGAGGCGCTGTGGACCACGCGCTCGTCGATCTTCGTGCGCGGCGAGGGCGGCTGGGGCGGCGAGCGCGGCTCGTCGCAGTCGGTCGAGCTGCCCGACCGGGCCCCCGACACCGAGACGTCGTACGCCGTCACGCCG
This sequence comes from Nocardioides cremeus, assembly GCF_030518195.1. Classification (GTDB taxonomy): domain Bacteria; phylum Actinomycetota; class Actinomycetes; order Propionibacteriales; family Nocardioidaceae; genus Nocardioides; species Nocardioides cremeus. The sequence continues at coordinate 264,219 of NZ_JAULSC010000003.1, read as the reverse complement.
CAGCAGGCGCTGCTCTACCGGCTCTGCGGCGACCGCAACCCGCTGCACGCCGACCCCGACTTCGCGAAGGCCGCCGGCTTCCCCGCCCCCATCCTGCACGGGCTGTGCTCCTACGGCATCGTGCTGCGCGAGCTGACCGAGCAGCTGCTCGGCGGTGACGCCACCCGGGTCGGGGGCTTCTCCGCGCGCTTCGCGGGGGTGGTCTTCCCCGGCGAGACGATCGGGGTGCGCGGCTGGCGCGAGGACGCACGCGTGGTGGCCTCGGCGACGATCGCCGGCGGCGAGCGCGACGGCTCGCCGGTCCTCGCCGACTGCGTGGTCGACCTGGCCTGAGCCTGGCCGGGACCGGCTACCGGCGGCCGGGGCCGGCCAGCTGCTCGCGCACCCAGCGCAGCGACGGGGCGGTGCGCACGGTGCCGCGCGAGAACACCGTCGGCACCGTCGCATCGCCGCCGTTGACGCTGCGCACCCGCGCCAGCGCGTCGGGGTCGCTGGAGATGTCGACCCACACCGCGCGACCGCGGGTGGCCAGCAGCCCCAGGCGCAGCTTGAGGCAGTGGTGGCAGCCGGGGCGCCAGTAGACGACCGGCACGCCCTGCTCGCGGCCGCGCTTGCGGCCGGCGGCGTCGCCGGGCGAGCTCGGGAAGAGCAGCGGCGAGAGCAGGAACGCCAACACCACCATCAGGACCGCCGCCAAAATCGACCCCACACCGGGGTCGCTGCCGAGCATCACGCCGGCGGCGACCAGCAGTGCCGCGGAACCACCCCACCTGCCCATCAGGCCCTCCTGCCCAGCACGTAGAGGCGCTGGCTGGTCTCCCCCAGCGCCGTCCGGGGCCCGCGCACGAACCACTCGGCCTCGAGCCCGGCCGCCTCGACTGCCGCGACGACGTCGGCCGGGTCGTGGTGCACGAGCGTGAGGCCACCCTCACCGAGGTCGACGTCGAGCCAGCTCTCGACCCGGCGCACCTCGTGGCCCGCCTGCAGGCCCAGCAGCAGCACCCCGTCGGTGGCCAGCGGGCGCGCGAGGGCGGCGACGGCGTCGGCCAGCTCGGAGCCGGCGAGGTGGATCAGCGAGTACCAGCCGAGCACCGCGCCCCACCCCTCGGCGCTCTCGGGGCGGATCAGCCGGCGCAGGTCGCCGATGTCGAAGCGCACGCCCGGGTGCCGCTCACGGGCCTGCGTCACCATCTCGGGCGAGACGTCGAGGCCCCGGGCGTCGGCGCCCAGCCCGGCGAGGTGCGCGGTGACGTGGCCCGGCCCGCAGCCAGCGTCGACCACCGGCAGCCCGCCCGCGGCCTGCGCCGCCCGCTCCAGCAGCCACCGCTCGAACGGCAGGTCGTCCAGCTCGTCCGCGAAGTGGTCGGCGTAGGTCGCGGCCACGGCGTCGTACGCCGCGCGCACCCGCTCGTCGCGGCGCTCGGGACCCTCGGCCAGCGGGACCTCGCGGTCGACCGGGGCGACCGCCGCGCCCGGCACGGACGCCGGGTCGGGCTCGGCCGGCCCCAGCAGGTGCGCCCAGCGGTGGTCCTGCTCGCGCGGGCGTCGCTCGAGCTGCTGGACCAGCGGCTGGTCCCGAGCGGCGAGCCGGGCCAGGCACGCGGCCACCTCGTCGCGGTCGGCGAAGGCGTGCAACCGCTCGGTGCGGGTGCGCAGCTCGCCCGGCGACTGCGGTCCGCGCAGCAGCAGCACGGTGAGCAGCGCGCGCTCCTCGTCGTCGAGGCCGAGCACCTCGTCGAGCACCTGGTGGTGCTTCAGGGTGCGCCGCCCGGTGTCGGACCACACGATCCGCAGCAGGCCTCGCTCCTTGAGCGCGTGCGCGGTCTGCTTCACCTGCTCCTCGTCGAGGTCGGTGACCGGGTCACGGCTGCTGGACTGGTTGCAGGCGGTGCGCAGGCCGCCCAGCGTCATCGGGTAGGACGCCGGCACGGTCACCTGCTTCTCCATCAGCGCGCCGAGCACACGCTGCTGGGTCGCGTCGAGGGGCTGGTCGAGCATGCCCCCCAACCTAGTGGGCGCCCCCGGCCCGGGCCGAGGCAGGACTCACAGGTCGTGGACCTCGCCGGCGTCGGGGTCCCAGCGCCGCAGCGCGGTCAGGCGCAGCTCGAGGCTGGCGTCGCGGTCGGCGTCGAGACCGGCCAGCACCTCCAGGGCGCGCGGCACGTCGGCGCGCTCGAGCCGCCGCGCCAGGGTCAGGTGCGGCACCCACCCCAGGTGACGGCGCTCCGGCACCTGCACGCGCACCGCGAGCACGCGGCGTACGACGTCGTCGGCGAGCTGGACCGGACGGGCCAGGGTGACCCGGCCCTCGCCCAGCAGCAGCACCCCGCCGACCAGCGCGGTGACCGGCAGCAGGCCGCCGAGGCGGGCCCGGGCGACGTCGAGGGCGGCGTCGGGCAGCGCCTCGGCCTCGACGACGCTGACGTGCGGCGCGTTGGTGGCGCCCCGGTGGTCGAGCTGGGAGGGCAGCCCCGCGTCGGCCAGGGCCTGCCACTGGGCGCGGACCGCCTCCTGGCCCTCGTCGTCGGGGAGCAGCTCGAGGGAGTGCAGGCGCGGCATGGGCCCCATCCTGCCCCGTGAGCGGTCCTGTGCCACGATCCACCTCATGGCCTGGTTCGTGCTCGTCGTCTCCGGTGTCCTCGAGGCCGTCTGGGCCACGGCTCTGGGCCGCTCCGACGGCCTGAGCCGCCTGGTGCCGTCGGTGGTCTTCGGCGTGGCGGTGGTGCTGAGCATGATCGGCCTGGCCCAGGCGATGCGCACCCTGCCGGTCGGCACGGCGTACGCCGTGTGGGTGGGCATCGGCGCGTCGCTGACGGTGGCCTACGCGATGGTCACCGGCGACGAGCCGGCCGACCTCGCGCGGGTCGCGCTGCTCGTCGGCCTGGTGGGCTGCATCGTGGGTCTCAAGCTCGTCAGCTGAGCCAGCGTGCGGCTCGCCGGGTGTGTGCCGCCCTGGTGGCGGGCTCCATCCGGTCGTGCAGGTTGGCGATCATCCGCGAGCGCGGGTTGGCGGCGAAGGCGTCGTGGTGGTCGCGCACGAAGGTCCAGTAGAGCGCGTCCCAGTCGGCCTCCCAGTCGCCGCGGGGCAGGTCGCTCATCTTGCGCAGGTAGTTGGACCCCGAGACGTAGGGCTTGGTGGTGACCGCCTCGCCCGAGGCGAACTGGCTCATGGCGTAGACGTTGGGCACCATCACCCAGTCGTAGGCGTCGACGAACATCTCCATGAACCACTCGTAGACGCTGTCGGGGTCGGTGCGCAGCAGGCACATGGCGTTGCCGAGCACCATCAGCCGCTCGATGTGGTGGGCGTAGCCGGTCTCCAGCACCCGGCGCAGCACCAGGTCGACCGGCTCCAGCCCGGTCTGCGCGGTCCACCAGCCCTCGTCCAGCGCGCGGGCGTGCTCGAGGTGGTTGCGGCTGCGCAGCCCGCGGCCCCACAGCGCGTAGCAGGCGCGCATGTACTCCCGCCAGCCGATCACCTGCCGCACGAACCCCTCGAGGCTGGGCAGCGGCACGTCGTGGGCCTCGGCGTGGTCGAGCGCGCGGTCGAGGACGTGACGGGGGTCGAGCAGCCCGATGTTGAGCCCGGGCGTCATCAGCGCGTGGAAGACGTAGGGGTGGTTGGCCGAGATCGCGTCCTCGAAGGGCCCGAACTGGTCGAACCGCTCGGTGAGGAACTCGTCGTACGACGCCGCCGCCTCCGCGTGGTCGGTGGGCCAGCCGAAGCCACCGGGGTCGCCGGGGTTGTCGGGGAAGGCCCGGCGCACCCAGGCGACCGCCTCCTCGACGTGCGGGTGCCGCTCCTCGCGCCCGGGCCACGAGACCCGGGGCACGGGATGCGCCTTCGGCAGCTTCTTGCGGTTGTCCTCGTCGAAGGACCAGCGCCCGCCCACCGGGTCGCCGGTCTCGGTGACGAGCACGTCGAGGCGCCTGCGCTGCCAGGAGTAGAAGTGCTGCATCCGGGCACTGCGCCCGCGCGGGCCCGAGACGCCGTCGAAGTGCTCGGCCAGCTGGGCCCGGGTGGTGAGGAAGCACGGGGAGTCGAGGACGTCCTCGGCGCGCAGCTCGTAGCCCCCGTCGGCCAGCGCCGCGGTCAGGTCGCGGCTGAGCCAGTCGTCGACGACGTCGTACGCCGTCACCTGCTGCGGCGCGAGCCGCTCGACGACCGCGGCCAGCGCCCGGCGGCTGGTGGTGCGCCCGCCGGTGTCGAGCTGCTCGACCGCGAAGCCGGCCTCGCGCAGGCGGTCGGCGAAGCGCCGCATGCTCGCGCGGTGCAGGACCAGCTTGTGGGTGTGGAAGCGGTACTGCCGGAAGAGCAGGTCGTGCTCGACCAGGACGAAGACGGTGCCGGCCCGGGCGTCCAGGTGCTCCACGAAGAGCTGGTGGGGCAGCACCAGCCGCACGTGCGCGGTCGCCGACATGCCGCGACCCTAGGCAGGCAGGTCGCCATGGCTCCTCACCCGCGGGGTCAGCTGGCCCACGTCAGCGCCACGAGCGTGCCGACCAGGAGGATCTCCAGGACCAGGAGCAACAGTGCGACGCTGGCCAGGGTGCTGGCACACGTGGACGGCCCGCGCGCGGGGGCGGGGCCCGGGCGACCGAAGCCCGCACCCACCCAGGCGAGACCGATCAGCGTGGCCACCGGGACCACGAGGACGGCCGTCATCCAAGGCACGACCGTCAGCACCCACCACGCGCCCATATGCGGGTCCTCTGCGAAGGCCGCGACGACCCACGGCAGCTGCACGAGGACCACGAAGCCCACCAGGACCCAGGCCGCGACCACGAGGACGCGCCGCTGGCCGTCCTGCTCCTGCTCGAGCCCACCGGGCTCCTCGCCGTCCTCGCGCGGGAAGCGGCGGTCGTGCTGCACCCGGGACGACATGCGTCGAGCCTAGTCGCGCCAGGCGCCGGACCCGGCCCGCCGTGCGGCGCTCACCCCGGCGGGCGTGTGTGCGGCGCCGCTGGCGGGGGTACTCGGAGGGCCGACAGACCTGCCGTCAGCGCCTGGGAGGCGACATGGAGCACGAGGCCTCGGAGACCACCCTGCGGTTCGTCGGCACCGCGACGACGCTGCTCGACCTCGGACCGTTCACGGTGCTCACCGACCCGAACTTCCTGCACCGCGGAGAGCGCGCCTACCTGGGCAAGGGGCTGTTCTCCCGACGGCTGACCGAGCCGGCGCTGCAGCCCGAGGACCTGCCCCGGCTCGACGGGGTGCTGCTCTCCCACCTGCACGGCGACCACTTCGACCGGGTGGCGCGCCGGGAGCTCGACCGGTCGCTGCCGGTCTGGACGACCCCAGCCGCCGCGCGGCGCCTCGGGAAGTGGGGCTTCCGCGAGTCCGCCGGGATGAGCACCTGGGAGAGCGTCGAGCTCGAGCGCGACGGCTGGCGCCTGCGGATCACCTCGGTGCCCGGCGTCCACGGGCCCGGGCCCGCACGGTTCCTCCTGCCGTCGGTGATGGGCTCCGTCCTCGAGCTGTCCCGCCCCGACGCCCCGCGGCCCTTCCGGCTCTACGTCAGCGGCGACACGCTCTACCGGCCCTGGCTGCGCGAGGTCGTCGAGCGGTGCGGCCCCCTCGACGCGGCCGTGGTGCACCTGGGAGGCACCCGGGTGCTGGGCCTGACGGCGACGATGGACGACCGGCAGGGCGTCGACCTGGTCCGGCTGCTCACTCCGGGCGTGACGGTGCCCGTGCACCACGACGACTACGGGGTCTTCCGCTCGCCGCTGTCCGACTTCGTGTCCAGGCACGTCGAGGCGGACCTGGCCGGCACGCTGCGGCTGGTGGAGCGCGGCGCGACCGTCGACCTGGGGAACCCCGCGCGGAGCAACCCGGCGCCCTAGAGTCCGGGCATGACGATGCCCGACTGGCCTGGCTCATGGACCCCCGGATCACACACGGCCGACGGGGTCACCCATCCGACGTACCGCCGCGGAACAGGACCCGGCGTGGTCGTGGTCCACGAGATCCCCGGACTGACCGCCGAGGTGATCGGCTTCGCCGACGAGCTCGTCGAGGCCGGCTACACCGTGGTGCTGCCGCACCTCTTCGGCGAGACCGGGCTCCCGATGAGCGCGGGGCAGGTCGCGAAGGTTCTCCCGAAGGTGTGCATCAGCCGCGAGTTCACCGTCATGGCCGCCGGGGAGCCCTCCCCGGTCGTCGGCTGGCTGCGCGACCTCGCCCGCACCCTGCACGACGAGCTCGGCGGGCCCGGCGTCGGCGCCCTCGGGATGTGCCTGACCGGCGGGTTCGCGCTCGCCATGGCCGTGGACACCTCGGTGGCCGCGCCCGTGCTGTGCCAGCCCTCGCTGCCGTTCCCGGTCGGTCGCCGACGCGCCGCCGACCTGGGTCTCTCCCCCGCCGACCTCGACGTCGTCAAGCAGCGCGGCTGCAGCGTGCTGGGCCTGCAGTTCGAGAAGGACCCCACCACCGGCACCCGCTTCGACACCCTCGACCGCGAGCTCGGCGACGCCTTCATCCGCGTCGACCTCCCCGGTCGCGGCCACTCCACCGTCACCGTCCACCGCCGCCAGGAGGCCGTGGACCGCGTGCTCGGCTTCTTCGACGACCTGCTCAGCGGCTAGAGGCGACCCGCTGCATGGCGCGCAGCAGGTGTCCCTCGAGACGCTCGCGCTCGTCGTGCGCCGTGATGAACGAGGCCTTCCCCGGAGGCGGGAGGAAGCCGACGACGTCCATGACGTCGAAGTAGGGCTGCGGTCGAGCACCGGTCCTGTCGACGTACGCCGCGGCGAAGGCGTCGGCCCGCTCGCTGCCGTGCTTGATCGCGATGTTGGTGCAGCAGTGCGCGACATCGAGCCACGCCGGGCCGATGGAGGTCTCGACCCAGTCGACGACACCGGTGACGGCGTCGTCCGACCACAGCACGTTGCGGTGCTGTAAGTCCCGGTGGATCAACGTCGGCTCGTAGCCGGGCGGGTCGGTGCGCAACAGGTCGAAGGCGCTCTCCCACAGGCCGGTGTCCGAGGCCCACCCCGGGACGACGTACTTCGCCTCCCACGCCCAGGACTGGTAGCTCCGGACGTCGACGGTGGGCTGCACGTCGTGGATGTCGGCCAGCACGTCGGCGAGCCGGGCGAGGGAGGCCGGATCGACCCGTCCGACGTCGACTGCCCCCGGCACCCGCGTCATCAGGTGCGCCGACACCCCGCACGCCTCGCCCTCGGCGTCGAGCGCCACGGACCGGGGAGCGGGGACCGCGGTCGCTGCGAGCGCGTGCTGCACCTCGTGCTCCCGGGTGGTCAGCGAAGGACCGTGCGTGCGCCACGGCTCGCGCGTCATCAGCCTGAGCACCAGGTCGCCGTGCGCCCGCGTCGCCAGCCCCAGCATGGTCGAGGTCCAACCGCCCCGCAGCTCCTCCACCCCGACGACGGGCGAGGTCTGCGCCTCGGCCCAACGCAGTGCTGCGGCAACGTCGACGCCGTCCGAGACCACGACGGCATCACACCACGGCTGGCGCGCAGTGGTCACAGACGACAGCGAGACCCGCCTTCGAGATGTCGTCTGTGACCACTCAGTCCCGGAGGGCGGCGCCGAACAGCGTCTGGGACTCGTCGACGCCGTCGAGGGCGACCAGGTCGCCGAGACGGACGACGCCACCCTCGAGCACCCGGCACACCGACCCGCCCCGACGGCGCAGGGCGGCCTGGGCGCCGTCGCCGATGGTGTCGTCGAGGAGCTTGCAGGGCGCGGCGACCCGGACGACCTCGAGCACCACGGGCCCGACGCGGATGATGCTGCCGGGGGCCTGCGGCACGACCCCGTCGGAGACGGTGATGTTGCGCCGGGTCAGCGCGGCCGGCACCAGGGAGCCGAAGACGTCGCTCGCCTCGTCGAGGGAGGACTGGCTCTGGATCGTCACCTGCCGGTGCCGGGCGCCGTGGTAGCGGTCGCCCACGATCCCCTTGGCGGTCTCGACCTCGACCTGCTCGAAGGACCGCATCGGGAGCCGTCGCCCCTTGGCGGTGTGGAGCTGCGAGACGGTCGGCACCCCGTGAGCCTAGGCAGACAGCACCAGCCCGCTCGTCGGCACGCCGGTGCCCGCGGTCACCAGCACGTGCGACGACGCGGCCGCCTGCACCTGGTTGACCGCGGTGCCGCGCACCTGGCGCACGGCCTCGGCGATGCCGTTCATCCCGTGGATGTAGGCCTCGCCGAGCTGGCCGCCGTGGGTGTTGAGCGGCAGCCGGCCACCGATCTCGATCGCTCCGTCGGCGATGAAGCCGGGTGCCTCGCCGCGCCCGCAGAAGCCGAGCTCCTCCAGCTGCATCAGCACGTACGGCGTGAAGTGGTCGTAGAGGATCGCCATCGGCATGTCGGCCGGTGCCAGCCCCGACTGCCGCCACAGCTCGCGGCCCACGACGCCCATCTCGGGGATCCCGATGTCGTCGCGGTAGTACGACGTCATCACGAACTGGTCGCGGCCGCTGCCCTGCGCGGCCGCCGTGACGTACGCCGGCTTCTGGGCCAGGTCGCGCGCCCGCTCGGCCGAGACGACCACGATCGCCTGCGCCCCGTCGGACTCCTGGCAGCAGTCGAGCAGGTGCAGCGGGTCGACGATCATCCGTGAGGCCTGGTGGTCCTCGAGCGTGATCGGGCGGCCGTGGAAGAACGCGTGCGGGTTGGTGGCGGCGTGCCTGCGGTCGGCGACGGCGACACGGCCGAAGTCCTCGGAGGTGGCGCCGTACTCGTGCATGTAGCGGCGCGCCTGCATCGCCACTGTCGCGGCGGGCGTGCCCAGCCCCATCGGGTAGGACCAGGCGTTGTCGAGGCCGTTGGTGTTCACCTGGGTGTTGGCGGCCACCGAGACCTGCCCGAAGCGGTCACCGGAGCGCTCGTTGAACGCGCGGTAGCAGACCACGACGTCGGCGACGCCGGTGGCGACCGCCATCGCCGCCTGCTGCACGGTGGCGCACGCCGCGCCGCCGCCGTAGTTGATGCGGCTGAAGAAGCGCAGCTCGCCGATGCCGAGCTCGCGAGCGACGGCGATCTCGCTGTTGGCGTCCATGGTGAAGGTGGTCAGGCCGTCGACGTCGCCCATCGTCAGCCCGGCGTCCTCGACCGCCGCGCGCACCGCCTCGACGGCCAGCTGCAGCTCCGAGCGTCCGGACTCCTTGGAGAACTCGGTGGCGCCGATGCCGGCGATCGCGGCCTTCCCCGAGAGCGTGCGGCTCATGCGGAGACCTCCCCGACCGCGACCCGCACGGTGCCGACGACGTGGTCGCCCAGCGACACGGCTCCGGTCACCCGCAGCTCCACCACGCCGCCCGCGACCGCGACGACCTCGCCGGTGAAGTGCAGCGTGTCGTAGGGGTACGCCGGGGCCCCGAGCCTGATCGAGATGCCGCGCACGTCGACGTCGTGGCCGAGGTGGTCGGTCACGTAGCGCTCCACCAGCGCCGTCGAGGTGAGGATGTTGAGGAAGATGTCCTTGGACCCGGCGGCCTGCGCGACGTCGCGGTCGTGGTGGACGTCCTGGAAGTCGCGGGTCGCCAGGGCCGTGCTCACCACCAGCGTCGGCGTGATCGGCAGGCTCCAGGCCGGCAGCGTGTGGCCCGGAGCGAGGGTGGTCGTGGGGTGGGCGGTGCTCATGCGCGCCTCCAGGTCGGCAGGGTCAGGTCGTCGTCGACGCGGTGGAGGTCCACCCGCACGTCCATCCCGATCTCGACCTCGTCGTCGGCGACCCCGACGAGCTCACCGAGCATGCGCGGACCCTCCTCGAGGTCGACGAGGGCAATCAGGATCGGCAGCTCCTTGCCGGGCACGGGCGGGTGGCGGTGCACGACGTAGGAGAAGACGGTGCCGCGGCCCGAGACGACGACGTGGCCGCGGTCGAGGGCCAGGCACTCGGGGCACGACGGCCCGGGCGGGTGCCGCAGCGCGCCGCAGGCGTTGCAGGTCTGCACCCGCAGCTCGCCGAGCGCCGTGCCCTCCCAGAAGAAGGCGGTGTCGCGGTTCTGCTGGGGTCGCAGCACGGGGCTCTCCGGGGTGCTCACGACGCGCTCCTCGGCACGAACTTCAGCACCCGGAAGAGCATCGAGGCCACCGCCTCGGGCTCCCCCCGGTCGTCACCGTGGTCGACGTACCAGGTCGAGCGCGAGGTGACGAAGTAGCCGACGCCCATGCCGGTGCGCTTGGGACCGACCACCGAGTCGAGCGCGGTGGTGACCCGCACCCGCTCCCCCACCAGCAGGGTGCGGTGGTAGGTCTGGTCGGAGTTCGTGCCCAGCACCGCGGTGAAGCCCGCGTCGGTGAGCACCCCCATCATCGCGTGCAACGGGTCGTCGTCGGGGGCCCGGCCACCCTGGCCGTACATCGTCCACACCTGCGCCATCGACGGCGGCGCCTCGCCCTCGCGCCAGCGCGGGTTGTCGTTGCCCATCGCCTCGACCCAGTTGCTGATCGTCGGCTGGTTGACGGGGTCGCGCGCCCAGCGCTCCGCGGCCTCCCCCCAGCCGCGGATCCGCTCGGCCTCGGCCATCACCTGCTGGTGCACGTCGGGGGCCACCCCGTGCAGCTCCTGCACCTCCGTGCTCATCGCGGCACCCGCGGCAGCCCGAGCCCGAACATCGCGATCAGCTCGCGCTGCACCTCCTGCACGCCACCGCCGAAGGTGAGCACCAGGTTGCGCTTGGCCTGGGCGTCGAGGTATTCCAGCAGCGCCCGGGTCGCGGGCTCGGCCGGGTCGCCGTGCCGGTGCACGACGGCCACCAGGTCGGCGGCCAGGTGCTGCACCTGGTCGGCGGCGAAGACCTTCGACGACGACGCGTCGCCGACCGAGACCTCTCCGTGCTCGCCGGCGCGGGCGACCTCCCAGTTGAGCAGCTCGTTGACCCGGAAGGCCGCGGTCACCCGGCCCATCACCTCGGCCACGTCGGGCTCCTCGAGCACGTCGTGCGCGGCCGCCCAGCGGGCGACCCGGTCGCGCAGCCCCTCGATGCGGCCGGCGGGCCCGAGCATGACCCGCTCGTGGTTGAGCTGGGTGGTGATCAGGCGCCAGCCCTGGTTCTCCTCGCCGACCAGCATGTCGACCGGCACCCGCACGTCGTTGAAGTACGTCGCGTTGACGTGGTGGGAGCCGTCGGCGGTGATGATCGGGGTCCAGGAGTAGCCCGGGTCGGAGGTGTCGACGATGAGGATCGAGATGCCCCGGTGCTTGGGCGCGTCGGGGTCGGTGCGCACGGCCAGCCACAGGTAGTCGGCCTGGTGGCCGCCGGTGGTCCACAGCTTCTGGCCGTTGACCACGTAGTGGTCGCCCTCGCGGCGCGCCGTGGTGCGCAGCGACGCCAGGTCGGTGCCGGCGTCGGGCTCGGAGTAGCCGATCGCGAAGTGCACGTCGCCGCGCAGGATCCGCTCGAGGAACATCTCCTTCTGCTTGTCGGTGCCGTAGCGGATCAACGTCGGCCCGACGGTCTGCAGCGTGACGGCGGGCAGGTGCACGTCGGCCCACTGCGCCTCGTTGGCGAAGATCGTCTGCTCCAGCTCGCCGAGCCCGCGACCGCCGTACTCGGTGGGCCAGCCGACACCCATCCAGCCGTCCTCGCCCATCCGGCGAACGGTGCGCTGGTAGGTCTCGCCGTGCCGGTCGACACCCATGTCGCGGTGGTCGTCGTCGCCGGCGAGCCCCGAGAAGTACGCGCGCACCTCGGCCTTCAGCTCGCGCTGCGCAGCGCTCAGCTCGAGGTTCTTGGCCTCCGCCGACTCGATCGGCACGTCCGAGGCCAGGGCCCCCAGGTCGTGGGCGATGTCGGTGATCCACGAGAAGTAGCGGTGCAGCGGGTAGGTCTCGTCGACGCCGGTGCCGCCGTGCAGGTGGTGGCAGGTGCGCAGCGCGGCCGGCCCCTGCGAGCAGACCCAGTACGCCGCCACGGCGAGGTCGTCGGCGGCGTCGAGGCCCGCGTCGACCCGCCAGGCGGCGTTGCGCGCGGCCAGGTCGGTGGTGCGCGAGGCGATGTAGACGTCGGCGACCTGCATCGCGACGGCCTGGAACTGGGCCAGCGCGCGGCCGAACTGGTGCCGGTCCTTGACGTAGCCGGCCGTCAGGTCGCGGGCGCCAGCCAGGATGCCGGCGGCGGTGAGGCACAGCCCTGCGGTGGCGTGCGCCTCGAGCGTGGTGGCCGCGCCGTCCTCCAAGAGCTCGGCCGGGGCCCCGTCGAGCACCACCGTGTGGCGGGCCAGCCGGCTCGACGAGGACGACTCCTCGAGGCGCACACCGGGCCCGGCGGGGTCGACGAGCGCCACGACACTGCGCTCCCCGTCGCGTGCCGTGACCAGCAGGCGGGCCGCGGAACCGGCGTGGGTGACCGCGATCTTGCGCCCGCTCACGCTCCCGTCGGTGTACGTCGTGCGCGGCAGGCCACGGGCGCCCGGTCGGCTGCCGACCTCGCGCAGGGCCGGGCTCAGCACGACCTCGCCCGACGCGACCCCCGGCAGCCACTCCTTGCGCTGGGTGTCGGTGCCGTGGCGGACCAGCGTCGGCACCGCGCACGCCAACGTCTCCCAGACCGGCAGGTGGACGGCGCGGGCACCGGTCTCGTGCAGCAGCACGGCGACCTCCGCGAGCCCCATGCCCTCGCCGCCGAGGTCCTCGGGCACCGGCAGGCCCAGCAGGCCGGCCGCGGCCAGGTCGGCCCAGGTCGCGTCGCGCTCGAGCGCCTCGCGCACCACCGTGCGCACCGCCTCCACCGACTCCCGGTGCTCCTCGGCGTCGTATCCGTCAGGCACGGCCGTCCTCCGCTTCTCTGCGTTGTGGTCCTCGGCAGAACTGTAACGTGTTCTACATCAGCCGTCAGGCGTCGTCCCGCCCAGTCGGACCCCCACCCGGACAGGAACCGCCCGTTGCCGCTCCCCCTCCCCCACGAGCTGCCGGTGGGCAGGCTCCTCGACCTGCCCGGTCGCGGCAGCACCTGGATCACCGACACCCCGGGACCCGCACCCGAGGCGATGCCCCTCGTGCTGCTGCACGCCCTCGGGTGCACCGGCCTGCTCACCTGGTTCCCCTCGATCGCCCACCTGTCCCGGCGGCACCGGGTGATCACCCTCGACCAGCGCGGCCACGGCCGGGGCATCGCCAGTGCGCAGTTCTCGCTGCGCGACTGCGCCGACGACGTCGCCGCGCTCCTCGACGCCCTCGGGCTGGAGCGGGCCGTGGTGGTGGGCTACTCGATGGGCGGGGTGGTCGCCCAGCGCGTGTGGCGCCAGCACCCCCAGCGGGTCGCCGGGCTGGTGCTCGCCGCCACCAGCGACCGCTTCCGGCTCACCGTCGCCGAGCGCGCGTTCTTCGCCGGCATGGGGGCCTCGATGCTGGGCGCCCGCGGGATCGCGCGCTCCCGGGTGGCGACCGGTGCGGCGCGCGCGACGGCGGAGGCCCTCGACGCCGACCCCACGGACACCCGGGCCTGGGCGCTGCGCGAGCTCCGCAGCACCAGCCCGTGGTCGGTGGGCGAGGCGCTGACCGCCCTGGGGCGGCACCACTCCCGCCCCTGGCTGGGCCGCGTCGACGTGCCGACCGCCGTCGTGGTGACGAACCGCGACCGCGTGGTCCCGGCGCGCCGGCAGCTCGCGCTGGCCCGCTCGATCCCGGGAGCCACCGTGCACGACATCGACGCCGGTCACGCCGCCTGCGTGCTCGAGGCCGACGTGTTCGTCCCCGCGCTCGCGCAGGCGGTCGCCACCGTCACCGCCCGGGTGCGGTGACCGCGTCCCTCAGCTCGGCCAGGGCCGCGGGGAAGCGCTGCACCAGGTCGTCGACGTCGGGCACCGACTCGCGGCAGGCGATCACGCCGACGTGCAGCTCGCCGGCGTTCGACATCACGGTGATGTTCAGCCCGGCGCCGTGGAAGACCGGGCCCAGCGGGTAGAGCGCCTCGATGCGGGCCCCCACGAAGTACAGCGGCACCGGCGGCCCGGGCACGTTGGAGATCACCAGGTTGTGCACCACCGGGTGCCGCTCGGCCAGGCGCAGTCCGGCGTAGGCACGCACCGCCAGCCCGAAGGTGCGCGGGGCGGCGAACTCGGCCCAGTCCTGCAGCGAGTCGGCGCTGATGGCGTTGTGGTGGTCCTTGGCGTGCCGGTTGCGCACGGCCAGGTCGCGCACCCGCTCCAGCGGGTCCTCGATGTCGGTGCCGAGCCGGGTGAAGAGCGCGGAGACCTTGTTGGCGCCGTCGGAGCGGCGCGACGAGCTGCGCACCGAGACCGGCACCGTGGCCAGCAGCGACTCGTCCGGCAGCTCACCGCGCTCCTGCAGGTAGGAGCGCAGCGCACCCCCGGCCACGGCCAGCACCACGTCGTTGACGGTGGTGCCACTGGCCTTCTTCACCGTCCGCACGTCGTCGAGGTCCATGTCGGCCAGGCCGATCGTGCGGTGCCCGGTGATGGTGCCGTTGAACGACGTGCGCGGCGCGGTCAGCGGCGCGGCCATGGCGGTGCCGGCGCGGGCCCGGCCCACGGTCCTGGTCACCAGCGTGGCCGACGGGCTCACCAGCCGGGCCAGGTGCAGCGGACGGCCGACGGTGCTGAGCACCCCGCGCCCCAGCAGCTCGGCCGGCCCCGGCTCGCGCCGGTGGGTCGCCTCCGGCGCGGGCGCCAGCGGGGCGTCGGTCGCGGAGAGGGCGCACAGGTGGGAGATCAGGTTCGCGCCGGAGACCCCGTCGACCGTGGCGTGGTGCATCTTGCTCAGCACCACCACGCGGCCGTCCTCGTAGCCCTCGATGACCCACATCTCCCACAGCGGGCGGGAGCGGTCGAGCGGCAGCCCGGCCAGGTGCCCCGCCAGCTCGGTCAGCTCCCGGTAGCCGCCGGGCGTGGGCAGCGCGAGCCGGTGCACGTGCCGCTCGATGTCGAAGGAGCGGTCGTGCACCCACACCGGGTGGTCCAGGCCGAGCGGCACCCGCCGCAACCGACGGGTGAAGGCCGGCACCTCGCGCACGTGGGAGTCGATCTGCGAGCGCAGCCGCTCGAAGCCGTACCCGCCCGGCATCGTCGACACGTCCAGCACCAGCAGGCCGCACACGTGCATCAGCTGGGCCGGCGTCTCGAGGTACAAGAAGCTGGCGTCGAGGCCTGAGAGCCGGTCCATGAGCACCTTCCGTTGACTGCAACGTGTTCTAGTTTTGCACATGGCGGGACTTCGCGCACTCCTGCCACGAGGCCCGGGGCCGGGTCCTAGAGTGCGCGCCATGGCCTTCCTCCGACGCCAGGTCGTGACCGCCGCCCTCACCGCCAACGCCGTGCGCCCGCTGCCCGGCTACCGCGCCGGGCTGGCGACGTTCTTCCCCAGCTGGCTCGTCGGCGAGCTCGCGCCGCACGTGCTGGCGGTGACCGTGGCCGACGCGGCCGCCCACGCCCACGGGCCCCGCCGGGACGTCCGGGGACTGGTCCTCGCGGCAGCCAGCACGCTGGGCCTGGTCTTCCTCGTCGGCCAGAGCCGAAGGGTGCGCCAGGACGCCGAGGACTCCCTGGTCGAGGCGCTGGGTGCCGACTTCGAGGAGGGCCTCGAGACCCGCCCGACCCCGGCCGACCTGGCCGTGCCGTGGCGACGCCTGGTCTACCCGTTCCGGATGCGCGAACCCCGGGTCCACGTCGAGCGCGACATCGTCTACCACGAGTCCGCAGGGCGTCGCGGCATGCTCGACGTCTACCGCCCCGCCGAGGTCCCGCTCGAGGGAGCCCCCGTGCTGCTCCAGGTCCACGGCGGCGGGTGGAGCATCGGACGCAAGGACCAGCAGGGGATCCCGCTGATGCAGCACCTGGCCGCCAAGGGCTGGGTGTGCGTCGCGGTGAACTACCGCCTGGCCCCTCGCGACCGCTGGCCCGCCCAGGTCGAGGACGTCAAGAGGGCGATCGCCTGGGTGCGCGAGCACATCGGCGCCTACGGCGGCGACCCCGGCTACCTCGCGATCACCGGTGGCTCGGCCGGTGGCCACCTGGCGGCGCTGGCCGCGCTCACGCCGCACCGGCGCGAGTGGCAGCCGGGCTTCGAGGACGCCGACACCAGCGTCGAGGTGGCGGTGCCGCACTACGGCGTCTACGACTTCGCCGGATCGACCGGGGTGCGGGCCACCGAGCTGATGCGCGACGGGTTCCTGGGCCCCCGGGTGCTGGGTCGGCGCTGGGAGGAGGACCCCGACGTCTTCGAGGACGCCTCGCCCATCCTGCAGGTCACCGAGGACGCCCCCGACATGTTCGTGCTGCACGGCCGCCACGACTCGCTGGCCCCGGTCGAGCAGGCCCGCCTCTTCGTCGAGCGGCTGCGGGGCACCTCACGCCGCTCGGTCGTGTACGCCGAGCTGCCGGGCGCCCAGCACGCCTTCGACGTCTTCCCCTCGATCCGCAGCCAGCACGTGGTGCGCGCCATCGACCGCTACCTGCACTGGCACTGGCACCAGCACCGCGCCCGCACGGGCGCGAAGGTCTAGGCGGGTCCGGCCACGGCCCGGTGCTCGAGGGCCACGGCCAGCCTGGCCGCCCGCGCCAGCGTCGCGTCGAGGTGGCCCAGCGGCGCTCCGACCGAGGCACGCTCCTCCTCGCTCAACGACGAGCGCTCGAGCCTCCCCTGGGCCAGGTGCACCCCGAGCTGCAGCGCGGTCAGGGCGTTGTTGAGGTCGTGCACCAGGGCGCGGGTGTCGTCGCCCGGACCGGGGTCGGGCTCCGCGCGCTCGGGCTCCGCGGGCATCTCCGCGATCCAGCGGTAGCCCGCCCCGCTCTCGGTGGCGACGTACGCCGGGTGGTCGGCGGGGTCCTGCAGCTTCGCGCGCAGCGAGCGGACGTGGGTCCGCAGCGCGGCCCGCGACTCCTCCCCGCGGCCCTCCTCCCACACGCGGGACAGCAGCCAGCCGTGCGTGAGCAGCCGGCCCGGGTGGCCCACCAGCTCCTCGAGCAGCCGCCACTCGGTGGGCGTCAGGTGCACGGGATGGCCGTCGACCGCCACCGTGCGTGCTCCGAGGTCGAGCACCAGCCGGCCCAGCTCGTGTCGCACGGGCCGGGCCGGAGCGGCCTCGGAGGCACCGGCCCCGCTGCGGCGCAGCAGCGCCCGCAGCCGGGCGCCGAGCTCGTCGATGCCGAAGGGCTTGTCGAGGTAGTCGTCGGCCCCCGCCTCGAGCGCCTGCACCTTGCGCGACTCGTCGGTCGAGCCCGACAGGATCAGCACCGGCACGCTCGAGAGCGAGCGGAAGCGGCGCACCACGTCGAGTCCGTGCGCGTCGGGCAGGCCCAGGTCGAGCACCACGACGTCGGGCTCGGCGGTGCTGAGCAGGTCGATGCCGCCTCGTGCGTCGGGGGCCACCACGACGTCGAAGCCGACCCGGCCCAGCGCCCCGCGCAGCGCCTGGCGGAGCGCGGGGTCGTCGTCGACCACGAGCACCTTCGCCATGGCGCGAGCCTAGTGCCGGTCTCCGCGATCCTCACGTTTTCCTCACACCGCCTGTTCCCGTCGACACACGGCCCCCACGGCCACGGGGGCAGCGTGGAGGCATGGCAACCATCCTGGTCGTGGACGACGACGCCGACATCCGAGAGCTGGTCGAGCTGGCGCTCTCCAGCGAGGGCCACCTCGTCGCCACCGCCCGTGACGGTGCCGCGGCCCTGGAGCACCTCGACGAGCACCAGGTCGACCTGGCGGTCGTCGACGTGACGATGCCCGTGCTTGGCGGCATCGGGTTCACCGCCGCGCTGCGCAGCCTGGAGCGTCGCTCCTACGGCCGCCGACCCCGCACCAGCGTGGTGCTCCTGTCGGCCCTGACCTCGCCCGACGACATCGACGCCGGGCTGGCCGCCGGGGCCGACGGCTACCTCCCCAAGCCCTTCCGCATCGCCGACCTGCTGCGCGTGGTGCGGGTGCACCTGGCACGGCGCGAGCGCGCCAGGGCCGGCGACGACGCCGACGACGGGGAGGCCGTCGAGGACCTCTGCGGGGCCTGGCGCAGCCGGTGACGTCACGCCCCGCCCGGCTCCACGACTCACCGGCGACGGTTCTGGCCCCCGGGCCACGTGGAACCCATGATGGGCAGGTGCACGCCTCCCCCGACGATCATGCGCGCCGGGTGCCGGCGCTCGCGGCCGCCGGCCTGCTCGGCCTGGTCTTCGCCCTGGGCGTCCTCTCCGTGCGCTTCGCCGTGCCCGGCACCGAGGTCGCCGCCTGGTGGCCCGCGTCGGGCGTCGGCGCCGGCCTGCTCCTGCTGCACGACCGGCGCTACTGGCCGCTTCTGGTCGCGCTGCTGGTGCCGATCGCTGCGGCGGCCAACATCGTCGGCGGACGCCCCGTGCCGCTGTCGCTCGTCTACGGCGTGGTCAACGCCGCCGAGGTGGTGCTGTTCTGCGTGGCATTGGGCGGCCTGCGCGCACGTCCCTCGCTGGTCACCGGCGAGGACTTCCGCCGCCTGCTGGTCACCGGGCTGGCCACGGGGCTGGGCATCGGCGTGGTCGCCGGCCTGGTGGTCGCGGTGATGACCGACGGCGACCCCTGGAGCACCGCCCGCAGCGTCGCCGCCTCCCACTCCGCAGCCCTGCTGGCCGTGGTGCCGGTGTTCCTCAGGTCCATCCCGGCACCCGACCTCCTCGACCACCGGCGCAGGGCGGTGGTGGCGCAGCTCCTGCTGACCGCGATCGTCTCCTCGGTGGTCTTCGCCCCCGGCCAGGTCCTGCCGCTGACCTTCCTGGTGGTGCCGCTCGTCGTCTGGGGCGCCGCCGTGCTCCCGGTGCGCTGGTTGACCTGGCAGATCCTGGCCGTGAGCACCGGGGTGACCCTGATGACCTCGGAGGCGGGCGGTCCCTTCGGCGCCCCGGACAGCATCGACGCCCAGATGCGCGGCGCGATGGTGCAGCTCTTCATCGTCACCCTGGTCGTCGTCGCGCTCCCCCTCGCCATCGCCGTGCAGCAGCGGCGCAGCGCGCTCGACCAGGCCCGCAGCGCTGCGGCGGCGCTGCGCCGCGAGCGCGAGCTGACCTCCGCGGTGCTCAACTCCGCCACCGACACCGCGATCATCGGCGCCGACCCCGACGGCGTCATCACCTACGCCAACCCCGGCGCCGAGTCCCTGCTCGCCCGGCCCTCGAGCGGTCTCGTCGGCACGCCGTTGACCTCGATCTACGCCCCCGAGGCGCTGCGCGCGCGCCGCACGCCCGGCGTCGGCGACCTCGCCACCGTGACCCGCTCGGTCGCCGACGGCGACCCCGTGCGCCAGGACTGGTGCTGGCTGCGCGGCGACGGCACCCAGGTCACGGTCAACGTGGCCACCACCGCGCTCCTCGACGACGAGGCCCGCCCGGCCGGCTACCTGGTCGTCGCCCACGACGTCTCCGAGCGCCGCGCCGCCGAGCGGGTGCTGCGCGCCGCGCTCGACCGGGAGCAGCAGGCGGTCGAGCGCCTCGAGGAGCTGGACCGCGAGAAGTCGGAGTTCGTGTCGTCGGTCAGCCACGAGCTGCGCACGCCGATGACCAGCGTGCTCGGCTTCACCCAGCTGCTGGGCAGCGGCGCCGGCGGGAGCCTGACCGAGCGCCAGCGAGACATGGTCGGGCGCATCGAGCGCAGCGGCCACCGGCTGCTGGGGCTGATCGAGAACATCCTCTCGCTCTCGCGCGTCGAGTCGCAGCGCGAGACCGAGGCCGCGGTCGCACCCTGCGACCTGCGAGAGGTCGTCGGCGCCGCGCTGGAGGAGACCGAGGAGCTGGTGCGACCGCGCGACCTCACCCTGCGCACCGCCCTGCCCGATGAGCCGGCGGTGGTGCGCTGCGAGCGCGACCAGCTGGAGCGCGTCGTGATCAACCTCGTCTCCAACGCGGTGAAGTTCACTCCCGACGGCGGTCGGGTCGGCCTCGACCTGACGGTCTCGGGGGACGAGGCTGTGCTGCGCGTCAGCGACACCGGGGTCGGCATCCCCGAGGCCGAGCAGAAGCGCCTCTTCGAGTCCTTCTTCCGGGCCAGCACGGCACTGAGCGCCGGCGTGCAGGGCACCGGCCTGGGCCTGACGATCGTCCGCTCGATCGTCGAGCGCCACGGCGGCACTATCGCGGTGAGGTCCGCCGAGGGCGCCGGGACGACCTTCGAGGTCCGGCTGCCGCTGGGGTGACCGGGCTGCTCACCCCAGGAGCGCGGCGACCCGGTCGAGCAGCGCGTCGGTGTCGAAGGGCTTGAGCACGTACTCCGTGGCGCCCGCCTCGAGACCTTGCGCCTCGTCCTGGGGCCGGGAACGGGCGGTCAGCATCACGACCGGGACCTCCGCGGTGAGCGGGTGGGCCCGCAGCGCCCTCGCCACGTCGAGCCCGTCGAGGTCGCCGGGCAGCGCGCCGTCGAGCAGCACCAGGTCGGGAGACTGCCCGGTCCCGGTCGCCAGCGTGAGGGCGGCCTGCCCGTCGGTGCACGACCAGACGGTGTGCCCGGCGTCCTCGAGCAGCATCTGCAGCAGGGCGTGCACGTCGGCATCGTCCTCAACCACCAGGATCCGCGACACCGAGCCTCCTTGGCCCCTCGACCTGCCGGCGACTTTACCCGTCAGGGTCTCGTCACCGCGGCAGTCCCAGGATCCGTTCGCCCGCGACGTTGCGCAGCACCTGGGTGGTGCCGCCGGCGATCGAGAGGCACCGGGTGTTCAGCATCTCCCGCACGTCCTCGGCCAGCTGCTCGCGCGAGGCGTCGGGCCGGTACGCCGCCACCGCGGCGTGCTGCAGGTCCACCACCAGCTCGGCGGCGTCCTGGCGGTTGCGCACGCCGAGCAGCTTGGCGACGCTCGACTCGGGACCTGGTCCCTGCCCGGCCAGCGAGCGCAGCGTGGAGCGCACCCCCAGCAGCATGCACACGGTGGACAGCGCCACGGTGCGCCCCACCGCCGCCCGCTCGCCGGTCTCGAGCCCGCCGGCGGCGGCCAGCTCGATCGCCCGCTCGGTGGAGGTGGCCAGCCGACTGCCCGCCATCGCGACCCTCTCGTTGGCCAGGGTGGTGCGCGCCAGGCGCCAGCCGTCCCCCGGCTCGGCGACCACGCAGTCGTCGGGCACGAAGACGTCGTCGAGGAAGACCTCGTTGAAGAGGGCCTCGCCGGTGATCTCGCGCAGGGGTCGCACGTCGATGCCCTCCGAGGCGCGCATGTCGACCAGGAAGTAGGTGATGCCCCGGTGCTGGGGCACGTCGGGGTCGGTGCGGGCCAGGCAGATGGCCCAGTCGGCGCGGTCGGCCAGCGAGGTCCACACCTTCTGCCCGCTCAGGCGCCACCCGCCCTCGACCCGGACGGCACGGGTGCGCAGCGAGGCCAGGTCGGAGCCGGCCCCGGGCTCGGAGAACAGCTGGCACCACACGATCTCGCCGCGCAGCGAGGGCAGCACGAACCGCTCGCGCTGCTCGTCGCTGCCGTGCTGGACGATCGTGGGCAGGGCCCAGCCGGCGATCACGATGTCGGGCCGCTCGACCCCGGCGGCGGCGAGCTCCTCGTCGATGACGACCTGCTCGACGGCGCCGGCCCCGCGGCCGTAGGGCGCGGGCCAGTGCGGCGTCAGCAGACCCGCGCGCACCAGCGCGTCGCGGCGCTGCTCGACCGGCAGCGCGGCCACGGCGGCGACGTCGTCGCGCACGGCGGGCCGCACCGCGTCGTCGCGTCCCTGCAGGTCCAGCCGCACGCGCCGCCGCCGACCCGACACCGTGGCCGTCACGAGACGTTCGGCCGCCTCGTCGCGACGCCCGAGCAGGCCACGCAGGGCCAGGGCACGCCGCAGGTAGAGGTGGGCGTCGTGCTCGAAGGTGAACCCGATCCCGCCCAGCACCTGGATGCAGGACTTGGCCACGTCGACGGCGCCGTCGAAGCAGGTCACGGCGGCGACGTCGGCGGCGAAGTCCCACTGCTCGCGGTCCCCGTCGGCCGCGGCCGAGGCGACGTCCCAGGCGGCCGCGGTGACCGCCTCGGCGCTCTCGAGCATCTCCGCGCACAGGTGCTTGACGGCCTGGAAGCTGCCGATCGGGCGACCGAACTGCTCGCGGACCCCCGCGTAGGAGACCGCCGTGGCCAGGCACCAGCGGGCCAGGCCGGCGGCCTCGGCGGCGGCGTACGTGACCGCGGCCCGGCGCAGGTCGGCGGCGCCGGCACCCTCCACCCGGACGCCCGCCGACCTGTCGACCGCGGTGACCCGGCCGAAGCGACGACTGAGGTCGAGCCCGGTGAGCGGCTCGGTGGCGACGGCGCTGCCCTCGACGAGCAGCAGCCCGGCCCCGTCGGCCACGAGCAGCCGGTCGGCGCTGGGCGCGTCCCACGCCAGGTCGTCCAGCACCAGCGAGACCACGCCGTCCACGCCGTCTCCGGCCGTCTGGCCGGGAGCCAGGTGGGCCGCCACGACCGGGCCCAGCAGCGGACCGGGCACCAGCTCGTGGGCACAGGCCTCGAGGGCCACCGCCACGTCGAGCGGCCCCCCGCCCCCGCCGCCGTGCTCCTCGGCGACCGCGATGGCGGGCACCCCCATCTCGACCAGCGCCTTCCAGGCGTCGGCGAAGCCGGCGGACTCGTCGCCCTCGGCGGCCCGGGCCAGCCCGGGGCCGTCCAGCGCGCCCGCCCAGGAGCGCAGGCTGGCCGCCAGCTCGGTGTGCTCCTCGGAGATCCCGATCGACATGCTGTGCCCTCCAGAACTAGAACGTGTTCCAACTCTATAGGCTGCACCGCGTGAGCGACGACTGGTTGTCCCATGCCCTGGCCGCGAAGGGCTTCATGCCCGAGGACGAGGGCGACCTGCTGCACCGGCGCGCCCTGGAGCGGCTGCCGCACGGGCCGGTGCTCGAGGTCGGCACCTACTGCGGCAAGTCGGCGGTCTACCTCGGTGCCGCGGCCCGCCAGGTCGGCGGCGACCAGGCGGTCGTCTTCAGCGTCGACCACCACCGCGGCTCGGAGGAGAACCAGGCCGGCTGGGAGCACCACGACCCCGAGGTCGTCGACGGCGACGTCGGGCTGATGGAGACCCTGCCCTTCGCCCGCCGCACCCTGCACGACGCCGGGCTGAGCGACCACGTAGTTCTCGTGGTGGGCCGCTCCACCACGGTGAGCCGGCACTGGGCCACGCCGCTGTCGCTGCTCTTCATCGACGGCGGGCACGCCGAGGAGCACGCCCAGGCCGACTACACCGGCTGGGCGCACCACCTGCTGGCCGGCGGCCTGCTGGTGATCCACGACGTCTTCGCCGACCCCGCCGACGGGGGCCAGGCGCCGTACCACGTGCACCAGCGGGCGCTGGCCTCCGGCGCGTTCGAGGAGGACGAGGCGCTGGGCTCGATGCGGGTGCTGCGGCGGGTCTCAGGCGCGCCGGGAGAACCCGTCGGCTGAGACCGGCTCGTCGGCGCAGCCGCACTCCAGGCCGATCTCGGCGAAGTGCGGGGCCAGCGAGGTGCCGCGCATGATCCCCGAGCCGGGCGTGGCGTGGCCGTGGGTCTCCCCCAGCGCGTCGACCGCCAGCAGCACCGCGGCGGCGGTGTAGGTGGTCCACTCCGGCGGCCAGTTGACGTTGACCGGCTCGGTGGCGGTGGCCTCGTCGCCGTAGACCCAGCCGGTCCAGTACCTGCCGTCGTCGGTGCGCAGGTGCTGCATGTCGGCCAGCAGGCCCAGCGCGCGCCGCCCCTCCCCGAGGGAGTCGAGCGCCATCACGAGCTCGCAGGTCTCGGCGCCGGTCACCCAGGGGTTGGTGTCGACGCACAGGATGCCCAGGCCGGGGCGCACGAAGTCGTCCCAGCGGCTGTCGATGAGCGCCAGCCCGTCGTCGCCGCGCACGGCGCCGCCCAGGACCGGGTAGTACCAGTCCATCGAGTAGGTGGCCTTGTCGAGGAACAGGTCGCGGTGGCGCCGCACCGCGTGGCCCAGCCGACCCCCGGCCAGCTCCCACTCGGGCTGCGGCTCGTCGAGCAGGTCGGCCAGCGCGACGCCGGCGCGCAGGGACTGGTAGATGCTCGAGGAGCCGGCGAGCAGCGCGCCGTCCTCCTCGGGGGTCCAGTTGATGCCGCCGAAGGCGAGCTGCTGGCCCACCACCCAGTCGAGGCCGGCCCGCACCGAGGGCCAGAACCGCTGCACGAAGGCCAGGTCGCGACGCACCAGCCAGTGGTGCCAGATCCCGACGGCCAGGTAGGCCGACATGTTGACCTCGCCGCGCGGGTCCTCGACCTCGCCGCCCACGATCTTCATCGGCCACGACCCGTCGGCGCGCTGCATCGTGGGCACCCACGCGTAGGCGCGCTCGGCGGCCTCGACCTCGCCGCCCACGAGCAGCGCCATCGCGGCCTCGACGTGGTTCCAGATGTCGGTGTGCTCGCCGGTCGTCCACGGCACCGAGCCGCAGGGCTCCTGCATGTCGGCGATCGAGCGGGCGGTGTCGGCGACCTGCTGGGCCGAGAGCACCCCGTCGACGTACGGCAGCCGGGCCAGCTCGGCGTCGGCCACCCGGTCCTCAGGCCGCACGCGGGTCGCTCACGGGCTTGGTGAAGTAGAGCACCATGCTCTTGCCGATCAGCGGGTCGAGCACCTTGCCGGCCAGCCGCAGGGCGCGCGGCTGCTTCATGATCTCCCACACCAGGAGACGGTGGTAGGCCTTGACGGCCGGGTGCTCGTCGTTGGTGACGCCGACGGCGCACTTGATCCACCAGTACGGCGCGTGCAGGCCGTGGGCGTAGTCCTTGCCGTCGTAGGTCAGCCCGGCGTTCTGCAGCTTGCCGATCAGCTCCTTGTCGGAGTAGATCCGGATGTGGCCGTAGGGCACGTTGTGGTAGTCGTCGCTGAGCTTCCAGTTGACGATCTCGGGGAACCAGCGCGGCACCGAGACCGCCATCGTCCCGCCCGGTCGCAGCACCCGGGCCAGCTCGGCGATGGCCTGGATGTCGGCGGGGATGTGCTCGAGGACCTCGGCGGCCACGACACGGTCGAACTCGCCGTCGGCGAACGGCAGCGACAGGGCGTCGCCCTCCTTGACGTCGGCCTCGGCCCCCTCGGGCACCTCACCGGCCTCGCGCATGGCCACGAACAGCTCGCGCACGCCGGCCAGCTCGTCGGCGTCCATGTCGAAGGCGATCACGTCACCGCCGCGGCGGTAGGCCTCGAAGGCGTGCCGGCCGCCGCCGGCGCCCATGTCGAGCACGCGGTCACCCGGGCGCAGGCCCAGGCGGTCGAAGTCAACGGTGAGCACTGGTGCCCCACTTTCTGCTCGCCCGGCCCTTGCGGCCGGTGCCGGTCATCGGTCCTGTGGTCTGCCACGAGGCGATCACGTCCTCGTAGGCGGCGGCGACGGTGGCCGCCACCGCGCGCCAGCTGAACATCTCCTCGACGCGGCGGCGGCCCGCGCGTCCCATCTCCGCGCGGCGCTCGGGGTCGTCGAGCAGCGCGGCCAGGGCCGCGGTCAGCTCGCCGACGTCACCCGGGGTGACCAGGTCGGCGCACAGCCCGTCGGGGCCGACGACCTCGGGGATCGCGCCGGCGCGCGAGACGATCAACGGCGTGGCGCAGGCCATCAGCTCCGCGGTCGGCAGCGAGAAGCCCTCGTAGAGCGACGGCACGCAGGCCACCTCCGCGGAGCCCATCAGCTCGACGAGCTCGGCCTCGCTGACCCCGTGCACGAACCGCACGGCATCGCCGATGGAGAGCTTGTCGATGAGCTTCTCGGTGCGGCCGCCGGGCTGCGGCTTGGTGACCAGCAGCAGCTCGACGTCGCGCTCGGTGCGCAGCTTGGCGAAGGCCTCCAGCAGCGTGGAGATGCCCTTCATCGGCGCGTCCGCGCTGGCCATCGCCAGGATCCGTCCGGGCACCCGGGGCTTCGTCGGGGGCACGAACCCGTCGTCGACGCCGAGCAGGATGACCTGCATGCGCGCCGGGTCGACACCGAAGTCGCGGGCGATGTCGCGCTTGGAGGTCTCCGAGGGCGTCATCAGCGCCCGGGCCGAGCGGGCCACGCGTCCCTGCATCCGCAGGAAGCCGTACCACCGGCGCAGCGTGAGCTTGCGGTAGGGGTTGCGGGTCTGGGCCAGGTCGATGCGCCGGTCGAAGGTGATCGGGTGGTGCAGCGTGGTGATCAGCGGCATCGTCCGCTCGACGTCGAGCATGCCGTAGCCGAGCACCTGGTTGTCGTGGGCGATGTCGAACTCGTCGGCCCGTTCGCGCAGCAGCCGGGCCACCCGGGTGCTGAAGGTCTTCGGCTCGGGGAAGCCGGCCGCGCACATCGTCGCGAACTCCTCGACGTCGACCCGGTCACGGAACTCGCGCAGCTTGGGCACCCGGAACGGGTCGGGCTCGCGGTAGAGGTCGAGGCTGGGCACCTTGGTCAGGCGCACGCCCTCGTCGAGCTCGGGGTAGGGCTGGCCCGAGAACACCTCCACCTCGTGGCCCAGCGCGACGAGCTCGCGGCTGAGGTGGCGGATGTAGATGCCCTGGCCGCCGCAGTGCGGCTTCGATCGGTAGGACAGCATCGCGATCCGCATGCCGGGCTCCTCTGGTCGGTACGGCCATCGGGCCGGTCGGGGGTCTCGAGCCACCGCCGCCCGCCTCACCCCTCGGGGCCGTGGTGCGGAGTGGAACGTGTTCTATCATGTCACGACTCGTCGGTAGCCTAGTCGGCGATCCATCGACCACACGAAAGGGTCCAGCGTGACCGTCAGCAACTCCCTCAGCAGCGACGAGCTCGGCTCGGCCGCCCAGCGCGAGCGTCGCAAGCGCATCCTCGACGCCACCATCGCGCTGGCCTCCGAGGGAGGCTTCGACGCCGTGCAGATGCGCTCGGTCGCCGACCAGGCCGAGGTGGCGCTGGGCACGCTGTACCGCTACTTCCCCTCCAAGATCCACCTGCTGGTCTCGGCGCTGGGCCGCGAGTTCGAGCGCGCCGAGGCGCAGTTCGCCCAGCGCGAGATCCCCGGCGACACCGCCGCCGAGCGGGTGGTCAACGTGCTCAAGACGACCAGCCGCGGGGTGCGCGGCGACGCCCACCTCACCGAGGCCCTGACCCGCGCCTTCATGTTCGCCGACGCCTCGGTGCGCACCGAGATCGACCACGTCGGCATGCTGATGACGCGGATGGTCACCCGCGCCATGGACCCCACCCGCGACGCGGCCGGCGACGAGCTGAGCGAGGCCGACATCGCCATCGCCCAGGTGATCGGCGACGTGTGGCTCTCCGCGCTGGTGGGCTGGGTGACCGGTCGCGCGACGGTGGCCGAGACCAGCCAGAAGATCGAGGTCGCGGTCGGGCTGCTGCTGCGCGACTAGCGCACAGCGGCGGCCGTCGAGCCGCCCAGGTCCATCGCCGGCAGCCCCAGCTTGCGGTGGTCCCAGCTGCGCACCCGGTCGGCGTCGAGCCGCACCACGACGCGGTTCCTGGCCATCACGTCGACGAAGGGGCGCATCTCCTCGGTGTACGGCGCGTTGTAGCGCTCGAACACGTTGACGCACACGTCCCAGACCAGCTGCTCGTCCTCGAGGACCACCCCGGTGCCCTCGAGCGCGACCCCGCGCAGCTGGTCGTAGGTGTGGCCGTTCTCCACGAGGAAGCTCATCCGCGGGTCGCGGCGCAGGTTGACGACCTTCTGCGACTTGGCCTTCGTCTCGAGGTAGACGTGGCCGTCGAGCCAGGCGTACCACATGGC
This sequence comes from Nocardioides cremeus, assembly GCF_030518195.1. Taxonomy (GTDB): domain Bacteria; phylum Actinomycetota; class Actinomycetes; order Propionibacteriales; family Nocardioidaceae; genus Nocardioides; species Nocardioides cremeus. The sequence goes on along the minus strand of NZ_JAULSC010000003.1, from coordinate 236,623 downwards.
GACCAGGTGCACGGCGCCGTCCTTGCCGATCGTGGCGACCGTCGAGCTGCGCTGCTCGGTCAGGAACGCGTCGACCTCGGCGTCGTCCATCTGGACCTGCCCGCGCTGGTTGGCCATCTGCTGCTCATCCTCCGAAGGCGTGGGTGGCGCTGACGCCGCCGTCGACGGCGATCTCCGCGCCGTTGACGTACGTCGACTCGTCGCTGGCGAGGTACACGTAGAGCGGGGCGACGTCGTGGGGGTGCCCGACCCGTCGCATCGGCACCTTCGCCGCGCCGTACTCCATCGCCGCGTCCCCGCCGTGCTCGCGCGTCATCGGGGTGTCGATCATGCCGGGATGCACCGAGTTGACCCGGATGCCGTGCGGTCCGAGCTCGTGCGAGGCGCCCTTGGTCATGCCGCGGATCGCGAACTTGGTCGCGCCGTAGGCCACCACGCCCGACATGCCGCCCAGGCCCTCGGTCGAGCTGGCGTTGATGATGGAGCCGCCGCCGTTCTTGCGCATCGTGCGGGCCACCGCCTTCATGCCCAGGAAGCAGCCGAGCTGGTTGACCCGGAACATCAGCTCGAGGTCGGCGACGTCCTGGCGCTCGACCTGGCCGAAGCGCAGCACCCCCGCGTTGTTGGCCAGCACCGAGACCGGCCCCCACTGCTCGCTGGTGTCCGCGACCAGCGAGGTCCAGGACTCCTCGTCGCTGACGTCGTGGTGGGCGAAGCGGGCCATCCCCGGGTGCGAGGCCTCGAGCTCGGCGGCCAGCGCCTCGCCCTGCTCGTCGGCGACGTCGGCGATCACGGTGCGTGCGCCCTCGGCCACGAACGCGCGGCAGATGCCGGCCCCCTGGCCCATCGCCCCTCCGGTCACGATCGCGACCTTCCCGGCCAGCCGGCCGGGGCCGGTCCCGTTGCTGCTGGTCACAGGGTCATCCTCATGATCGAGTCGGCGGCGAAGCCGACGGCGGGGTCGCGCTCGGCGAAGAAGCCGCCCAGCTGCTGGTCGAGCTCGTCGGCGGTCCAGGTGGTGCCCGTGGTGTCGAAGCGCTGCTCGACGACGGGCGCGGCGACCACGGCCACCATGCCGCCGTACACCACCAGCACCTGGCCGGTGATCCGCTCGGCGGCGGGCGAGGCGAGGTAGGCCACCACGGGTGCGACGTGCTCGGGCGAGTAGGGGTCGACGCCCTCGCCCGAGGTGTCCTCGCCGAAGACCTCGGCGGTCATCGCGGTGCGGGCCCGCGGGCAGATCGCGTTGGCACGCACGCCCGAGGAGCCCAGTGCGCGGGCGGTGGCGACGGTGAGGGCGGCGATGCCGGCCTTGGCGGCGCCGTAGTTGGCCTGCCCGGGCGGGCCCGACAGGAACGCCTCGGAGGCCGTGTTGACGACGCTGCCGTAGACCGGGCCGCCCGCCTGCTTGGCCTGCGCACGCCAGTGCGCGGCGGCGTTGCGCGAGAGCAGGAAGTGCCCCCGCAGGTGCACCCGCACGACCGAGTCGAACTCCTCGTCGCTCATGTTGAAGAGCATCCGGTCCCGGGTCATGCCCGCGTTGTTGACCACGACGTCGAGGCGCCCCAGGTCGTCGACGGCGGCCGCTAGCATCGCGTCGGCGGTGCTGCGCTCCGCGACGTCGCCCTCCACGACCAGCACCCGGCGCCCCAGCGCCTTGACCTCGTCGACCACCTGGTCGGCGGCGCCCAGCAGGTCGTTGACCACCAGGTCGGCGCCCGCACCGGCCATGGCCAGCGCCTCGGCGCGGCCCAGGCCGGCCCCCGCACCCGTCACGACGGCGACGCGGCCCTCCAGCGACGTGCTCACTCAGTCCTCCAGCCGGATCGCGGCGCGCGGGCACGCCGCGACGGCGCGCTCGACGTCGGCGCGGTTGTCGTCGGTGGTCTGCTCGGTCTTGAGCTGCAGGTAGTCGTCGTCGTCGAGCTCGAAGACCTGCGGGGCCATCGCCTCGCACAGCGCGTTCGACTCGCACAGGTCGAAGTCGACCTTGATCGTGCTCATGGATCAGCTCCCTTCACTGGAGTGGCCCGGGAACACCTTGGCCCCGGGGTCGATGGCGACGGTGGCGTTGTTGACGGCCGTGGCCGCCTCGCCGAAGCCGACGGCGATCAGCCGCACCTTGCCGGGGTGCTCGGTGATGTCGCCGGCGGCGAAGACACGGGGCAGGTTGGTGCGCATCGAGGGGTCCACCACCACGTGGCGCTTGTCGACCTCGATGCCCCACTGCTGGATCGGGCCGAGGTCGGCGACGAAGCCGAGGGCGGCCACCACGGCCTGGCAGGCCAGCACCGTCGTCTCCTCGCCCTGCCTGAGCTCGATCTCGCCGAGCGGCCCGTCGGGGTCGCCGGGAGCGGCGCGCAGCGCCAGCACCTCGGCCTCGGTGACGAGGCGCACCGAGGAGGCGCGCACCTGCGCGACGGTCCGCTCGTGGGCGCGGAACTGCGCCCGCCGGTGCACGAGGGTCACCGACCGCGCGACCGGCTCGAGGTGCACCGCCCAGTCGAAGGCCGAGTCGCCACCGCCGACGATCACCACGTCCTTGTCGGCGTACGGCTCGAAGCGCGGCACGAAGAACTCCAGCCCGCGACCCAGCCAGCCCTCCCCCGCCGGCAGCGGCCGCGGGCTGAACTTGCCGATGCCCGCGGTCACCAGCACGGCGCCGGCCCGCACGCTGGTGCCGTCGTCGAGCCCCACCACGACACCGTCGTCGTGGTGCTCCAGGCTCAGCGCGGTGCGCCCGAGCAGGTACGTCGGGTCGGCGCTGGCGGCCTGCTCGACCAGGCCCGCCACCAGGTCGCGACCCTTGACGGCGGGGAAGCCCGCCACGTCGAGGATCAGCTTCTCGGGGTACATCGCGGTGATCTGCCCGCCCAGCTCGGGCAGCGAGTCGACGACCGCCACCCGGTGGCCCCGGAAGCCCGCGTAGTAGGCGGCGAACAGCCCGGTCGGGCCGGCGCCCACGACCAAGAGGTCGCACTCCACGTGCTCGGCGGTCTGGGTCACACCGAAATCATAACGTGTTCTAGTTTCGGCGTCACGTGTGTCAGGGACTGGTCGGGAAGCTCTCGTGCTCGCTGGCCCGGAGCACCTCGAAGGGCTCCGCGTAGCGGGCGTGCGGCAGCTGGCGCGCCCAGTAGCGGGCCGTGGCCACCACGAGGTCGGGTGCCAGGTAGTGCCGCTGCGCCTGCGAGCGGTAGTGGGCCAGCAGCTCGACCTTCTCCTCGATCGTCTCCCCCACCGGCACGAACTTCGTCGGCGCGAACTCGTTGCGCGACGAGGGCGACTGGTAGCAGTAGAGCTGCGGGACCCGGCGGGCCGCGATGACCGTCGCCTCGTGGACAGCGCGGTGGTCCTGGTGGTCGTCGGCCTTGGAGTGCACGTAGACCGTGGTCGGGCGGGCGTGCGCGATGGCCGCCTCCACCAGCTCGACGGCATCGTGGGAGTCACCGATGCGGGTGTCGGGCAGGTCGGCCATCAACAGCTCGGCCGAGAGCGCCATCGACGCGCCCGCGGCCTCGCGCCGGCGCAGCTCGATCTCGCCGCCGACCGCCCCCCGGCTCAGCGTCAGCACCGTGATCGCGTGCCCCAGCCGCCGGTGCCGCAGCAGCGTCGCACCGCAGCCGATCTCGATGTCGTCGGGGTGCGCCCCGACGGCGAGCACCCGCTCCTGGGCACCCGGTGGGTGCTGCCCGACGAGGTCGAGCGCCGACGCGGGGTCGGCCGGGTCGACGACCTCACCCAGGCCGGCGCGCATCGCGCGCAGCAGGCCGGCGCCGTCGGCACCGGCTCCGGCGAGCACCACGACCCGCGTCTGCGGCCAGTCCCGCCGGATCCGGTCGACGAGGTCCAACGTGGCGTCGTCGAGCAGGGCGGGGTCGACCAGCAGCACCGCCGGCGGTCCGGAGACGTCGATGAGCTCCAGCGTCTCGACCGGCTCCAGCACCAGCGGCAGGTGCCCGGCGTCCCCGAGCGCGGCGAGCAGTGCGTCGACCCGGGCACGCGTCCACACGACGACGAGACGCTCGGGCGCGACCGCCTCGCGCACCAGCCCGGCGGGCGGGTCGGGGAGCGGTGCGTTCATGCGTCGGTGTCGAGGAGGTAGGAGCTCCCGTCGACGGTGCGGATCCAGTCGCGCCCGGAGGCGTTGCGCAGCTTGCGCCGCAGCCCCGCCACCTGCACGTCGACCACGAAGTCGGACTCGATCAGCTCGCCCGACCACACCTCGGCGGCCAGCTCCTCGCGCGACCAGGGCTGGTCGGGGCGCGAGGCCAGGGTGGCCAGGAGGTCGAGCTCGGGAGGGGTCAGCGGCAGCGGCGCGCCCTCGAGCGTGGCCCACTTCTGCTCCCGCGAGACGACCAGCCCTCCCGGCAGCTGCTGGGGCACCGAGCGCGCCGGTGGCTGGGGCAGCGAACCGACCCGCGGACGGCGCAGCAGCGCGGCGGCGCGGGCCTTGAGCTCTCGAGGGGAGAACGGCTTGACGAGGTACTCGTCGGCGCCCACCTCGAGCCCCACGAGCCGCTCCACCTCCGTGTCCCGGCCGGTGACCATGACGACGTAGGCGTCGGTGAAGGTGCGCAGCTCGCGGCACACGTCGGTGCCGTCGGCGTCGGGGAGCGTGAGGTCGAGGGTGACCAGGTCGGGTGCCCAGCTGCGGGCGGTGCTGATGGCCGCCGCCCCGGTGCCGACGGCCTGCACCTCCAGGCCCAGCCCCTCCAGCACCAGCACGAGGAGGTCGCGGATGTCGGGGTCGTCGTCGACCACGAGCGCGCGGTGCTCGCTCACGCGGGTCCTCTCGTCGGGGGGCGGGGACGGCGCTGGGGGCGCCTGCGCCAACCCTAGTCGCGTCCCCCTTCGCCGGGCACCGGCACCCGGCGTTCCCAGCGCGCGCGGCGCTCGTCGTCGCTCTGCTCCCACCAGGGCTCGCCGCGCTCCCCCAGCGCCTCCTTCGCGGCCTGCACGCCGGCACGCGAGCGCTGCTCCTCGTCGGTGCCGCGGGTGCGTCGTACGTCGCGGCGCCAGGCCATCAGGGCCTTCTGCAGCTCGTCGCGGCGCTCGGCGGGGATCGCGGGGTCGGTGGCCCGCCAGCGACGGCCGTCGATGACGACGTACCGGCCGTCGGGGGTGTGCTCGACGTCCCTGCGACCGCTCACGGCGCGCTCCCCGCCTCGAGGGCGGCACGGTCGAAGGTGCGCCGGGCCCGCAGCCGGTAGCGGTAGACCTGGACCAGGCCGATCGTCCAGATCACGTACTGCGTGCTCATCGCCCACTGGAAGGCCTCGGGCGTGTAGTCGGTGCCGCCACCCGGCGTGCGCCAGTCGAGCACGAGCCCGATCGCCACGACCAGCACGAGGCTCGCGGAGAAGCCGCCGACGTTGATGATGCCGGTCGAGCTGGCCAGCCGCTCCGGTGGGTTGGCGGTGCGTCCCACGTCGAAGCCGATCATCGAGGCCGGGCCACCGACGCCCACCACCAGGGCCAGCACGACCAGCAGCGCCAGCGGCGCGGGACCCGGCCAGACCAGCACCAGCGTCCAGGTCGCGACGATGGTCGCGACGATGCCCAGCACCATCGACGAGCGGTGCCACGGGTGCAGCCCGATGAGCCAGCCCAGCACCGGCCCGCTGACGATCACCGCGACCACGATCAGCGTGAGCAGCAGCCCCGCCTCACCGGGCGTGCGGCCCTCGCCCCGCACGAAGAACGGGTAGCCCCAGAGCAGCGTCAGCGTGGTCGAGCTGAACTGCGTCGAGAAGTGCATCCAGAACCCCAGCCGGGTGCCGGGGTGCGACCAGGAGGCCCGCAGGCTGGCGACCACCCGTGCCGGCGACATCAGCTCCCCGCGCGTGTGCCGGCGCCCCGGCGCGTCGGCGACCACGGCCAGGGCCACCAGCGTCAGCACGGCCCCGACCACGGCCGTGACGAGGTAGGCGGTCGTCCAGCCCCACCGGCCCAGCGCCCAGGTCATCGGGATCGCCGCCGCGATCGCGCCGGTCTGGCCGATGGTGCCGGTCAGCTGGGAGAAGAAGGGCACCCGCCGCACCGGGAACCAGGTGGCCAGCAGCCGCAGCACGCAGATGAAGGTCATCGCGTCGCCCATGCCCACGAAGAACCGGGCGAGCAGCGCGAGGGCGTAGGTGTCGGCGAACGCGAAGGCCGTCTGCGCCGCGGCGAGCAGGACGGCACCGCTGAGCAGCACGCTGCGGGGCCCGTACCGGTCGACGAGCAGCCCGACCGGCACCTGCATCGCGGCGTAGACCAGCAGCTGCAGCATCGTGAAGCTGGCCAGCTGGGAGGCCGAGATGTCGAAGCGCTCGGTGGCCACCAGACCCGCCACGGCGAGCGAGGAGCGGTGGAAGACGGCCAGCAGGTAGAGCGACAGGGCGACCGCCCAGACCAGCACGGCCCGCGACGACGGCCGTCCGCTGTGCCTGCTCACCGCACCATTGTCCGCCCCGGCGGTGCGCCCGGGTGTCCACCCCTAGGGTGGCCGTCATGAGGAGCCGGTTCTCGCGCGATCCCCGACCCGACGGATTCCTCGGGCCACAACCCTCCGCGGTGCTCCTGGCCACCCAGGTGCTCGCGGTGATCGCCTACCCGTTCCTCGACACCAGCACCGCAGGACGTGCCCTGCTCGGGGTCGCGCAGATCGCCGTGGTCGGCGCCGCCCTGGCGGCCGTGCGACGCACTCCGGCCCTGACCTGGGTTGCGCTGCTCGTCGGGGTGCCCGCCGCGTGCTTCACCGTGCTCGAGGCGCTGACCACCGGCGTCGACTGGATCGTGCTGGTCTCGGCGTTGCTGCACGCGCCGTTCTACTTCTACGTCTCCTACTCGATGGTCCGCTACCTCTTCCACGACGACAAGGTCACCAGGGACGAGCTCTACGCCACCGGCGCCGCGTTCACCGTCGTGGCCTGGGGCTTCGCCTACGTCTACGCGGCGGTGGCCGTCCTGTCCCCCGACTCGTTCTCCGGCGGGTCCGCCACCGACGGCCAGACGTGGTTCGAGCTGCTCTACCTGTCGTTCTCGGTGCTCACCAGCGTGGGTCTCTCCGACGTCGTGCCGATGGGCTCGCACGCGAGGTCCTTCGTCGCGGTCGAGATGGTGGTGGGGGTCCTCTACGTCGCCCTGGTGATCTCGCGCCTGGTCGGGCTGACCGTGAGCCGCCAGGCGATGAAGGCCGCCGACAAGGACTGAGCAGGCCCTGCGGAGACCGGCCACCTGCGGCTACTTGGTGGCCTCCATCATCTGGCGCAGCTCCTTCTTCAGCTCCTCCACCTCGTCGCGCAGCCGCGCGGCCAGCTCGAACTGCAGCTCGGCGGCCGCCTCGCGCATCTGGTCGGTGAGGTCCTGGATGAGCTGGGCCAGGTCGGCGCTGGGCATGCCCGCCAGCTCCTTGGCGTGCTTCCCGGCGTCCTTGCCCGCCAGCGCCGGCACCGGCTGCTTGGCCTTGACCCCGCCGGCCCGGCCCTTGGCCGCCGTGCCGGCCCAGGTCTCGAGCAGCGCCTGGGTGTTCTCGTCCTCGCGCGCGAGCATCTCGGTGATGTCGGCGATCTTCTTGCGCAGCGGCATCGGGTCGACGCCGTGGGCGGTGTTGTAGGCCACCTGCTTCTCGCGGCGCCGGTTGGTCTCCTCGATCGCGGCCTCCATCGAGGGCGTGATCTTGTCGGCGTACATGTGCACCTGGCCCGACACGTTGCGCGCCGCGCGCCCGATCGTCTGGATCAGCGACTTGTCGGAGCGCAGGAACCCCTCCTTGTCGGCGTCGAGGATCGAGACCAGGGAGACCTCCGGCAGGTCGAGGCCCTCGCGCAGCAGGTTGATGCCGACCAGCACGTCGTACTGGCCCAGCCGCAGGTCGCGCAGCAGCTCGATGCGCTTGAGGGTGTCGACCTCGCTGTGCAGGTAGCGGGTGCGGATGCCGGCGTCGAGGAGGTAGTCGGTGAGGTCCTCCGACATCTTCTTGGTCAACGTGGTGACCAGCACCCGCTCCTGCTTCTGCGCCCGCTCCCGGATCTCGTGGATGAGGTCGTCGATCTGGCCCTTGGTCGGCTTGACCACGACCTCGGGGTCGATCAGGCCGGTGGGGCGGATGATCTGCTCGACCACGTGCGGCGGGGTCGATCCGCCGACCTTGTCGAGCTCGTAGTCGCCGGGGGTGGCGGAGAGGTAGATGGTCTGCCCGATCCGCTCGAGGAACTCCTCCCACTTCAGCGGCCGGTTGTCCATGGCGCTGGGCAGCCGGAAGCCGTGGTCGACCAGGTTGCGCTTGCGCGACATGTCGCCCTCGTACATGCCGCCGATCTGCGGGACCGCGACGTGGGACTCGTCGACGACGAGCATGTAGTCCTCGGGGAAGTAGTCGAGCAGGCAGTTGGGCGCCGAGCCGCGGCTGCGCCCGTCCATGTGCATCGAGTAGTTCTCGATGCCCGAGCAGGAGCCGACCTGGCGCATCATCTCGATGTCGTACGTCGTGCGCATCCGCAGGCGCTGCGCCTCGAGCAGCTTGCCCTGCTTCTCGAAGCTGGCCAGCTGCTCCTCGAGCTCGGCCTCGATCCCGCGGATGGCGCGCTCCATCCGCTCGGGGCCGGCGACGTAGTGGGTGGCGGGGAAGACGTAGAGCTCGGTGTCCTCGGTGATCACCTCGCCGGTCACGGCGTGCAGGGTCATCAGCCGCTCGATCTCGTCACCGAAGAACTCGATGCGCACCGCGTGCTCCTCGTAGACCGGGAAGATCTCGAGGGTGTCGCCGCGCACCCGGAAGGTGCCGCGGGTGAAGGACATGTCGTTGCGCGTGTACTGGATCTCCACCAGCTGGCGCAGGATCGAGTCGCGGTCGCGCTCCTCGCCCACCCGCAGCCGCAACATCCGGTCGACGTACTCCTGCGGGGTGCCCAGGCCGTAGATGCAGGAGACGGTGCTGACCACGATCACGTCGCGGCGGGTCAGCAGCGAGTTGGTCGCCGAGTGCCGCAGTCGCTCGACCTCCTCGTTGATCGAGGAGTCCTTCTCGATGTAGGTGTCGGTCTGGGGGACGTAGGCCTCGGGCTGGTAGTAGTCGTAGTAGGAGACGAAGTACTCCACCGCGTTGTCGGGGAAGAGCTGGCGCAGCTCGTTGGCGAACTGCGCAGCCAGCGTCTTGTTGGGCTGCAGCACCAGCAGCGGGCGCTGCACCTGCTCGGCGACCCACGCGACGGTGGCGGTCTTGCCGGTGCCGGTGGCGCCCAGGAGCACGACGTCCTGCTCGCCGCCGTTGATCCGCTTGGAGATCTCGGCGATCGCTGCGGGCTGGTCGCCGCCGGGCTGGTAGTCGGAGACCACCTTGAAGGGGGCGACGCGGCGCTCGAGGTCGGTGACGGGACGCATGCGTCGAGCCTAGACAGGCCCACCGACACCCGCACGGTCCCGGCGGTGGCCCGCACCGCCGCGAAGTCTGACCGATCGGTCACTCTTGACCCAGGATTCCCTCGCGCACTCACACGTCACGCGGCCCCGCCCCTACTATTTCGTCCCGGGGTCCGGTGCGCTGTCGCACGCCCGACGAAACATGGGAAGCAGGGTCGATGACACAGACGGTGGACCAGTCGCGCACCCGCAGGGCGCGCACCGCCGCGAGCCTGGGGCTGCTCGAGGCCGAGCGCAACGCACGGGTGGACCGCATCACCGCTCTGGCGGCCCGGGTCTTCGGGGTCGAGATGACCACCGTGACCGTGCTCGACGGCGACCGCGCGACCTTCCCCCTCAGCCACGGCCTCGACCCCGGCACCACGATGCCGCGCAGCGAGGTCTTCTGCGACCTCACCCAGCGCCAGGGCGAGCCGATGTACGTCGAGGACGCCTCGCTCGACCCCCGCTTCGCGAGCTGGCCGATCGTGACCGACGCCGGCATCCGGTTCTACGCAGGTCACCCCCTGCGCGACCACATGGGCACCGTCGTGGCCACCCTGTGCCTGCTCGACAGCACCCCGCGGCGCCTGGGCGACGACGAGAAGGAGCTGCTCGCCGAGCTCGCCGGGCTGGCCGAGACCGAGATGGTCTCCTCGACCGAGATGCGTCTGGCCCAGGAGGCCCAGGCCTCGCTGCTGCCGCAGGCCGGCCTGGAGGTCGACGGCTGGCGCATCGAGGGCGCCTGCGTGCCGGCCGCGGCCGTGGGCGGCGACTTCTACGACTACCGGGCCACCGGTCGCAGCGCCGTGCTGCGGCTGGCCGACGTGATGGGCAAGGGCACGCCCGCCGCCCTGGTCGCCGCCGGGGTCCGTGCGGCCCTGCGCGGCACCGAGGCCGCCGCCGCCGGGGTCGACCTCGGGGTGACGGTCACCCGCACCGCCCGGACGCTCGCCGACGACATGGAGCGCACCGAGTCGTTCGTGACGCTCTTCGAGGCGGTCATCGACCTCGACGACGGCGAGGTGCGCTACGTCGACGCGGGTTGCGGCCTGGCCCTGGTGGCCCGCAACGACGGCAGCGTGGAGCCGCTGCGCAGCAACGACGGGCCGATCGGGCTGTGGGCCGAGGACCACTGGACCGAGCACCGGACCAGGTTGGAGCCGGGCGAGCGCCTGGTCGTGGTCAGCGACGGGGTGCTGGACCTCGTCGGCGAGGGACCGGGCCACGCCGACCGCATCGCCGAGCTCGTCCTGGGGCGCGACGCGGTCTCGCGGCTAGAGGAGATCGTGCGCGGCTGCGAGACCACCTCGGCGGTCGACGACGTCACCGTCGTCGTGGCCACCCGGCCCGCGTCGGAGGGTGCCCGATGAGTCGCCGACTGCTGCTGATCCGGGTCATCGTCGTCGTGACGGCGCTGACCGGGCTCAACTACATCACGTGGCGCTGGCTCTTCTCGATCAACTTCGACGCCTGGTACATCGCCTTCCCGCTGATCCTCGCCGAGACCTACTCGCTGATCGACTCGCTGCTCTTCGGCTTCGGCATCTGGCGGCTCAAGGAGCGTCCGGCGCCTCCCCCGCCGCCCGACGGGCTGAGCGTCGACGTGCTCATCACGACGTACAACGAACCCGTCGACCTGGTGATGAACACCGCGCTCGCCGCCAAGGCCATCCGGTACCCGCACCAGACCTGGATCCTCGACGACGGCAACCGGCCGGAGATGCGCGCGGCGGCCGAGGAGCACGGCATCGGCTGGATCTCCCGGTCCGAGGAGTGGGCCGGGATGCCTCGGCACGCCAAGGCCGGCAACCTCAACAACGCGCTCGTGCAGACCGACGGTGAGTTCATCCTCATCCTCGACGCCGACCAGGTCCCGACTCCCGAGATGCTCGATGCCACGCTCGGCTACTTCGACGACCCGGAGATGGGGCTGGTCCAGACCCCGCAGTTCTTCGTCAACGTGCCCGAGAACGACCCGCTGGGCAGCCAGGCACCGCTCTTCTACGGGCCGATCCAGCAGAGCAAGGACGGATGGAACTCGGCGTTCTTCTGCGGCTCCAACGCCGTCATCCGGCGTGAGGCGCTGGTGCAGATCGGGGTGTCCCGCTACGCCGGCGAGATCTCGTTGCGCGTCTGGCAGACCCTGTACTACGCCACCGGCGTGCTGAAGAAGGCACGCAAGCAGGTGCCTGCCGAGGAGACCGGCACCCGCGAGGCCCTGCTCGAGGTCGAGGCCCTCGTGGAGCGGGCCCGTCAGGAGCTCACCGACGGCGAGGCGCTCTTCGACGTGACCTACCGCTTCCAGCGCAGCGTCGACGCGGTGCGCCGCCGGATGGTGGACGCCGACCTCAGCAGCCTCCAGGCCGACCTCGCCGAGATCGCCGCGCTCGGGGCCGCCGAAGGCGACCAGGACTTCTCGCTCGACGACAACCAGGAGGCGCTCGCCCGCCTGGCCGCGCGCGAGTGGTCGCCCATGGGCGCCATCGACTCGGTCACCGCCCTGGTCGACGCCGTCGACGTCGACCGTGGCGGCGAGGCGCAGGCCATCATGCCGATGGCGACCATCTCGGTCACCGAGGACATGGCCACCTGCATGCGCATGCACGGCCTGGGGTGGAAGTCGGCCTACCACGACACCCCGCTGGCCTTCGGCCTGGCGCCCGAGGACCTCAAGACGATGCTTACCCAGCGACTGCGCTGGGCCCAGGGCACGATGCAGGTGATGTTCCGCGAGAACCCGCTGTCGCAGAAGCGCCTGTCGTGGCCGCAGCGGCTCATGTACTTCTCGACGATGTGGAGCTACCTCTCCGGCTTCGCCGCCCTGGCCTTCCTGGCGGCGCCGGTGCTGTTCCTGGTCTTCGGGGTGCTGCCGGTCCAGGCCCTGAGCAGCGACTTCTTCGTGCGCCTGATCCCCTTCCTGGTCATCAACCAGCTGCTCTTCATCGTCGTCTCCGACGGGCGCCCCACCTGGCGCGGGATGCAGTACTCGCTGGCGCTGTTCCCGACCTGGATCCGGGCCTTCACCTCCGCCTTCGGCAACGTGTTCATGGGGCGCAGCCTCGACTTCGCGGTGACGCCGAAGGAGAAGCAGGAGCCGACGGGGCCGGCGTACCACCTGATCAAGCCCCAGCTCTTCGCCATCGCCGCCCTGCTGGTGGCGGTCGTCGTCGGGACGGTGCGCATGATCGTGGGCGACGCCGAGGTGCTGCCCACGCTCTTCAACTTCGTCTGGGTCGGCCTCGACCTGGCGCTGATCTCCGTGATCGTCCAAGCCGCGCGCTACCGGGGCTTCGAGCCCGGCAGCGCCACGTCCCTGCCCGCGACGGCCCAGGCCGCGCTGCGCAACCGAGAGGAAGCCTCATGATCGAGTTCGACGTCCGCACGCTGGACACCGGGGTGGGGGTCGTGACTCCCCGCGGCCGCCTGAACATGGTCGCCGCGCGCCAGTTCAAGACGATCCTGGGCGACCTCGTCACCGAGGGCACCCACCGGATCGTGGTCGACCTGGCCGAGACCGACTTCATCGACTCCTCGGGCCTGGGCGCCCTCATCGGCGGGGTCAAGCAGACCCGCCAGCAGGGCGGCGACCTGCGCATCGCGCGACCCACCGAGAGCGTGATGGGCGTCCTCGAGCTCACCAACCTCGCCCGGGTCCTGCGCCCGCGCGACGCGGTCGACACGGCCTTCGATGACTGAGGTCCTCCTGCCCGACCTGCCGGCCCGCCTGCAGGCCGAGGTGCCGACCACGTTGGAGGGCGTCGACGCGGTGCACGACCTGCTCGCCGCGTTCTGGGAGCAGCAGCCCGACGTCCCCGACCTGTGCCGGATGCGCGTGGAGACCGCCACGGTCGAGATCGTGGCCAACGTGGTCGAGCACGCCTTCGCCGCCGACGAGACCAGTGGCGCCGACGGCGAGCGCCGCCGCCTGACGATCGCCGTGGGCCGCGACGACACCGTCGTCACCGTCGCCTGCCGCGACAACGGCCAGCCCGCGGCCATCGACCTGAGCGACGTCGCCATGCCCGGCGACGACGCCGAGTCGGGCCGCGGCCTGGCGATGGCCCTCCAGGTCCTCGACGACCTGCGCTACGAGCACGACAACGGGCGCAACCTGTGGAGCATGACGTGCGCCCTCTGAGGCGGCTCGCCGGCCTGCTGGGCACCACCCTGGGCACGACCCTGGGCGCCACCATGGCGCTCGTGCCGACGGCGTACGCCGCCGAGGCGGAGCCCGACCTGCCCCCGCAGGGCACCGCCTGGTTCGGGGCCGAGCTCGACTGGGACCGCGACTCCCCGCGCCGCTACCTCGACCGCCTGGGCACCGACGCCTCGCTGCTGGCCCGCCCCGTGGCCTACCCGCTCACCGACGGCTCCCGCCGGGCGCTGCGCCGCCTGGCCCGCACCTCCGCCGAGCAGGGCGCGATGAGCGTGGTCGACCTCCAGCCCGCGACGACGCTGGACGGCCTCGACGCCGACGACGCCGAGACGCTGGTCGAGGAGCTCGACGAGCTGGGCGAGGCGCACGGCAGCAGGTTCCTGCTGCGCTTCGCGCCCGAGATGAACGGCTCCTGGACCGCGTGGGGCCAGCAGCCGACGGCGTACGTCGCCGCGTTCCGCGAGCTTGCCGAGGTGGTGCACGCCGAGGCCGAGGCCGCCTGGACGGTCTGGGCCCCGGCGTACGGCGCCGGCTACCCCTACGGAGGCTCGATCGACGGGGTGCGCCTGGGCAGCGTCACCAGCGCGTCCGACGCGCGCGACGGCAAGCGGCTCGACACCGACGGCAGCGGCGACCTGGCTCCCGGGGACGACCCCTACGGGCCCTACTACCCCGGCGACGAGGCGGTCGACTGGGTCGGCCTGACGATGCTGCGCTACGGGGTCAGCCAGCGCTTCGGCGCCAACGTGCGGCCCGGCTCCGACGCGCTGCAGGCGCGGCTCGACGAGGACTTCGGCTACGGCGCGCCCGGCTCGCGCACCAGCTTCTACGACCGCTTCGCGGACTCGCGTGACCAGCCGATGCTGCTGGTGACCGGCGCGCTCTACAACCCGGCGGGCAAGGGCGTGAGCGAGGACGAGGTCAAGCGCACCTGGCTCCGGCAGGTCGCCGGCGCCGTGCGGTCCCGAGCGCGGCTGCGCGCGGTGGTGTGGCTCGAGGACGCCCGCTTCGAGCCCGAGGTCGGCCGGGTCGTGCGCTGGGGCCTGACCCGGTCGCGTGCCCTGGCCACGACCGCCAGCCGCATCCTCGAGCGCGGCCCCTTCGACCTGGGCCCCGTCCTGACCCCGGTCGCCCAGGACGAGGCGGCCCCGGAGCCGGAGGAGAGCCAGGAGGTCGAGGAGCGCGACGACGAGCCGGCCTCGTTCCTCGACCGGGCCGAGGAGACCACCGGTGTGCCGGTCGAGGGCGCGGCCTCGGTGCTCGGCGCCGTCGCGCTGCTGCTCGGCGTGGGCCTGGCCCTGCGGGCGCGCCGGCGCCGGATGCGCCCGCCCTGGCTGTGAGCCGATTCGCGCTTCCCTTCCCCAAACCTGAACAATGCTCATATATTCGGGCGCACGCTCCCTCCCCTCCCCCCGAGGAGTTCCTCGTGCGCATCGCCGTCCGGCTGCTCTGCCTTGCCGTCATCGCCCTCACGCTCGCGTTCTCGACGTCGTCCCCCGTGGCCGCGCACGAGGAACGGGAGTCGCAGTTCCCAGCCGGTGACGGCGTGGTCCCGAAGAAGCGGTCCCTGAAGCAGGCGGCCGACGTGATCGTGGTCTGCAAGGCGGACTCGCGGAAGCGGATCAAGAAGCTGCCCGGCAAGAAGCTGCGCGCCTTCAACATGCGGCTGCTGCGCCAGTGCGAGCACCGGCACATGCAGGCGGCCGTCGACGCGGTCGAGAAGCAGCGCACCAACATCTACGTGCTGCCCGGCGTCTACCGCGAGCAGCCCAGCTGGGACCGGCCCTGCATGGACGACTACGACGGTGGCGTCGTCGAGTACGACAAGATCGTCTCCTGCGGCGAGGTGGTCAACCTCGTCACCATCGCCGGCGACGACCCCGACGACCCGGACATCAAGTGCGACAACCAGCTGTGCGACCTGCAGATGCTGGGCACCGGCGCGGGCCCGCGCGACGTCACGCTGCGCGGCGGCTTCCGCGAGGACGGCGACTGGGTCAAGCACAACGGCATCAAGGCCGACCGCGCCGACGGCTTCTACCTCGCCAACATGCGCGCCATGCTCTTCCGTGAGAACGCCTTCTACGTCCACGAGACCGACGGCTACGTGCTCGACCGCTTCGAGGGCTCGCACAACGACCTCTACGGGGTGCTGACCTTCACCTCCGACCACGGCGTCATCTCCAACTGCAACGCCCACCACAACGGCGACTCCGGCGTCTACCCGGGCTCGTCCGCCGACGTGAACTCCACCAGCACCACCACCGGCGCGCTGACCCGCTGGGCCACCGAGGTCAAGAACTGCAACCTGCACCACAACGCGCTCGGCATGTCCGGCACCGCCGGCAACTCGCTCTACATCCACGACAACCGCATCCACCACAACGGCCTCGGCTTCATCGTCGAGTCGATCCTCGGCGGCCACCCGGGGATGCCGCAGGACCACGGCTGGTTCGAGGACAACAAGATCTACAGCAACAACGAGAACTACTACGAGAAGTACGTCCAGGGCGACGACGCCCCCTGCCAGGAGACGGTCGCGAAGGCCGTCGGCCACCAGCGCGGCGTGGTCTGCCCCGCCTTCGGCTTCCCCGTCGGCACCGGCGGGATGATCATCGGCAACCACAACTTCATCGACTCCAACCAGGTCTGGGACAACTGGCGGCAGGGCTTCATGCTCTTCTGGGTGCCGCCGGCGCTGCTGCGCGGCGACTACAACCCGCTGCACCAGCAGGACAACTCGAACTTCAACGCCTTCACCAAGAACGAGCTCGGCTACTCGCCGAAGGGCGAGGTCCTGCCCAACGGCATCGACTTCTACTGGGACGAGGCCGGCGACGGGAACTGCTGGCAGGACAACCTGACCGCGCCGGGCAAGGAGGTCACCCACAACTACGCCATCGACCTGCCCGACTGCGGCAACCCCTCGGAGTGGCCGATCGGCAACCTGGTCAAGACGACCCAGCTGATCCCCTGCGCGACCTACGACCGTCGCTCCGAGCCCGACCCGGCGGGCTGCGACTGGCTGGACACCCCCGAGAAGCCCGGCTCCGAGGGCGCACGGGCCGCCGAGCGGCCCGGGGACGGCCCCGGGACCCCGGCGACCCTGCTGGCCGTGACCCTCGTGGGCGCGCTGGGCATCCGGGTCGCGGGCGCTCGTCGCCAGCGCGCCAGGGCCGACCAGTGAGCCTGCAGACCGCGCTCGGCGTCACGGCGACGCTGGGTGCCGCCTGGGCGCTCGCCCCGCACCTGGTCACCCTGCACGCCCCGGCGGTGGCGCTGGCGCCCGACGCCGGACTGTTCGTGGACGGGTACGGCGACGCCGGCACCTACGCGCTGCACTACCGCTACGGCGAGCGCGTCGAGCTCACGGTGCCGCTCAGCAACGCCTCGGCCGTCCCCTGGCGGGTCACCGACGTCGAGCTCGTCGAGCCCGACTTCCCGCTGCTGGAGCCGGTGGACGAGCTCGCTGAGCCGGTGACGCTCACGCCGTACGGCGACGGCGAGGCGGGCCTGGTCTTCGAGTACGCCAACTGCCGCTACTACCACGAGCGCGCCAACAACTCCTACGACCAGGTGCGGGTCAGCGGCACCGTCCTGGGCCGGGAGACCTCGGTGCTGGTCGACCTCGAGGTGCCGCTGGTCGTGCACAGCCAGGTGATCCTCGACTGCCCCGAGCGCACCCTGGTCCGCGGCGACGACGTACGGCGCTGACGGGCCCGCACCGCACACCTGCACCCTGGTACTACCGTGTCCGCGTGACCCACCGCAGCGAACCCATGGCCGGACGGGTGCTGCGGGTCGTGCGGCGCACGCTGCTCACGATCGTGGGCGTGCAGCTGGCCCTGGCGATCGGGATGTCCCTGGTCGACTCCTACCGCCGGCGCGGCAAGAAGCCCAAGCCCTTCCCCACCACGGCGCCGCGCACGGTGGAGATCGGCGAGGGCACGATGACGACCTACACCTACGGCAGCGACCTCTACGCCGACATGATCGCGGCCATCGAGTCGGCGCAGCGCCAGGTCTTCTTCGAGACCTACATCTGGAAGGGCGACGCGACCGGCGAGCGGTTCAAGCAGGCGCTGGCCGACGCGGCCGCACGCGGGGTCGACGTCTACTGCATCTACGACGGCTTCGCCAACCTGGTCGTCTCCCCCGTCTTCAAGCACTTCCCGCGCTCGATGAAGGTGCTGCGCTACCCCGTGTACGCCGCCGGCCTGCGCTTCTTCGACGTGCGCCGCTACGGCCGCGACCACCGCAAGATCCTGGTCGTCGACGGTGAGGTCGGCTTCGTGGGCGGCTTCAACATCGGTGACGCCTACGAGACCGAGTGGCGCGACACCCACGTGCGGATCACCGGGCCGGGCGTGTGGGACCTGCAGCGCGCCTTCGCCGACTTCTGGAACCTCAACCGGCGTCGCCGGCTGGGCCACAGCGCGCGTCCGCTGCTGCTCGAGACCTCCTCGGTGTGGGAGTCGCGGATCCGGTTCCAGCGCAACGTGCCGCGGCTGTGGATGTTCCCGATCCGCTCCATGTACCTCGAGGCGATCAACCGCGCCAGCCGCAACATCTGGCTGACCACCGCCTACTTCCTGCCCGACCCCGACTTCGTCGACGCCCTCAAGGACGCCGCGCGCCGCGGTGTCGACGTACGCCTGCTCGTGCCGCTGAAGTCGAACCACATCGTGGCCGACTGGATCTCGCGCGGCTACTTCTCGCACCTGCTCGAGGCGGGCGTGCGGATCTTCCGCTACCGCGACGCGATGGTGCACGCCAAGACCGCGACCGTCGACGGCACCTGGACCACCGTGGGCACCGCCAACATCGACCGGCTCAGCCTCAGCGGCAACTACGAGATCAACGTCGAGGCCATCGACCAGGGGCTCGCCGAGGTGATGGAGGAGATCTTCGCCGTCGACGAGTCCAACTGCCTCGAGCTGACGATCGGTGAGTGGGAGGCGCGCGACCTGCACCGCAAGTTCACCGAGTTCGTGCTCGCTCCCCTGCGTCCCCTGCTCTAGCGGCCTCAGGCGCTGGGGATGTCGAGCACCGCGAGCAGCTGCAGTGCCTTGGCCTTGTCGCCCTTGACCTTGAGCTGGCCCTTGAGGACCCCGGTGACCGGCGCGAGGTGACCGGTCGCCAGGCGCAGGAAGTCGTGGCCCGTGCACGTGATGGTCGCGTCGCGACGCTCGGGCACCTCGGTGTCGCCCAGGCCCGGACCGGCCGTGCGGCACCGGCCGTCGACGACGCGCACGACGTACCGCTCGCACTCGCCGTCGTCGCGACCGGTGAGCCGGAAGCCGACCGTCAGGTCGCAGCGCGCGGCCCTGCCGGCGTCGAGGAAGGCCGGGAGGCGGGTGAACACCTCCTCGAGGACGATGTGGCGGAAGCCGCCCGCCATCACCGAGCGCAGGTGGGCGGTCGGGACGCCGACGAGGGTGCGGGCCACGGCCACCGGGTCGAGCGCCCGCGGGTCGACGGCGACGGGGTCGGCCTCCGTGCCCGGGACGACGAACACGCCGCCGAGGGCCAGCGCCAGCCCGGCGTCGCCCTCGACCACCAGACGCCCCGCCAACAGGTCGAGGCCGGCGTTGGCCCCGCCGCCCACCAGCTCGGGCAGGTGGTCCGCGGGCATCCGCAGCACCACGTCGACCGACTCACCGGTGTCGGCCCTCACCTCGGCCGCACCGTCCGCGAGGACCGCGACGATGCGGGTGACGTCGTTGCCGCCGTGGGTGAGGTCGAAGCGGACGACGCCCCGCAGGGCGGCGAGCCTGTCGGGCAGTGCGTGGTCGGGCAGGCGCTCCAGGAGCGCGACCGCCTGCGCAGGGTCGAGCGGCACCATCGAGGTTGTCTGCGTCACAGTGTCACAGTAACCATGGTGCGGCCGGTTTGCGCCGGGTCGGCGCGAGATTGGCGCCGGGTCAGCGTCAGTGGCGCGTGACGCGGGCGGGGATGTGGGTGCGGGGGGCCATCCGCGCGCCGTGCCGCGGGCGGTGCAGACCGGCCAGGCCCAGCAGGGTCGGCACCCGGCCCCGCTGCGGGCGCCACGGCTCGAGGTAGTCGGCCATCTCCTCGTCGGTGAAGGGCGTGCCGGTCAGCGCCCAGCCCACGTCCTTGGCGACGTGGTAGTCGCCGAAGGAGACCGCGTCGGGGTCGCCGAAGGCGCGCTGGCGCACCTCGGCGCAGGTCCACACCCCGATGCCGGGCAGGCTGCTGATGCGCTTCTCGGCCTCCTCGCCCGGCAGGGTCGAGGTGCGCTCCAGCGACTCCGCCACCCGGGCGGCGGTGACGATCGCGCGGGAGCGGGCGTGGTCGACGTGCATCTTCAGCCATTCCCACGAGGGCACGGTGCGCAGCTGCTCGGGCGTGGGCTGCACCCACAGCCGCAGGTCGGGGCCGGGCCCGGGAGCGCGCTCGCCGTAGCGGTGCACCAGCATCCGGAAGCCGGCGAAGGCCTCCTGGCCGGTCACCTTCTGCTCAATGATCGAGGGCACCAGCGACTCCATCACCAGCCCGGTGCGCCCCAGGCGCGCGTGCGGGTGGCGTCGCCGGGCCTCGACGAGCACGGGGTGGCGCGGCTCGAAGGCGCTCCAGTCGTCGTCGGCACCGAGCAGGGCGGGCACCGCGTCGAGCATCCACTCCGCTCCGTCGCCCCACGCCCGGGCGTGCACCTCGCCGTCGGCCGGGCGCGACTCCAGCGACAGCGTCGCCGGGCCGAGCGGGGTGCGCACGCCGCGCCAGATCCGTCCGGCGTCGTCGGCGCGGTACGTCGGGTCGCCGCGCCCGCGACGCTGCTGGCCGGCCACGGAGGCGACCTGGCAGGGCCAGTCCGGGCGCCAGGTGCGGCGGCGGGGCTCGGCGGTCACGGCACCGACCGTACGTGATGGAACGTGTTCTAGTTTCGCGTAGTCTGCGGCCATGCCCCTGCAGATCCACGACGAGCAGCGCGTGCGCACGCTGACCCTCGACCGCCCCGACGCGCTCAACGCCTTCGACGAGGAGCTCTACGACGCCACGGCCGACGCGCTGCTGGCGGCGGCCGACGACCCGGACGTGGCGGTCGTGCTGCTCACCGGCGCCGGCCGGGCCTTCAGCGCCGGCACCGACCTCGTCGAGATGCACCGGATGTCCACCGACCCCGACTTCCAGCGCGGCCGGCACGGGTTCCCCGGGCTGCTCGACGCGCTGGTCGCGTTCCCCAAGCCGCTCGTGGTCGCCGTCAACGGGGTCGGGCTGGGCATCGGCGCGACCGTCCTCGGCTTCGCCGACCTGGCCTTCATGTCCAGCACCGCACGGCTGAAGTGCCCCTTCACCTCGCTCGGCGTCGCACCCGAGGCGGCGTCGTCCTACCTGTTCCCCCGGCTCGTCGGCCACCAGGCCGCCGCGTGGATGCTGCTGTCGTCGGAGTGGGTCAGCGCCGACGAGGCGCTGGCCGCCGGCCTGGTGTGGCGGGTCTGCGAGCCCGACGACCTGCTCACCGAGGCCCGCCGCCACGCGGAGGTCCTGGCCCGGCGCCCGGTCACCTCGCTGGTGGCGGTCAAGCAGGCGATGACCGCTCCCCTGCGCGCCGGCATCGACGCGGCCCGCGAGCGCGAGAACGCCGCCTTCGCCGAGCTGATGGGCGGCCCGGCCAACCTCGAGGCGCTGGCCGCCTTCGCCGAGGGCCGCGAGCCGGACTTCACCGCGCTGCCGGGGTGAGAGCCACGGTTGCCCGGTGAGGGTTGAATGAGACGGTGCTGCTCGCCGACGTCGTGACCACCTCCCAGGCGGTCGCCGCCACCCGCTCGCGCAAGGACAAGGTGGCCGCGCTGGCCGACCTCCTGGGCCGCACCGGCCCCGCCGAGGCCGAGACGGTCGCGGCCTACCTGGGCGGCACGCTGCGGCAGCGGCGTACGGGGTTGGGGTGGCGGTCGTTGCGCGACCTGCCCGAGCCCGCGGACTCCCCCACGCTCGAGGTGCTCGAGGTGCACGAGCGCTTCGAGGAGGTCGCCGCCTTGGCGGGGCCGGGCTCGGTCAGCGCCCGGTCCCGCGCGGTCGAGGAGCTCTTCGGTCGTGCCACCGCCGACGAGCAGGTCTGGCTGCGCGGCGTGGTCACCGGCGAGCTGCGCCAGGGCGCGCTCGACGCGCTGGTGCAGGAGGGGGTCGCGCGGGCCGCCGACGTGCCGCTCGCCGTCGTACGCCGCGCGGCGATGCTGTCGGGCTCGACGGTGGCGGTCGTGGTGGCGGCGCTGACCGAGGGCGAGGAGGCGCTGCACGCGATCGGGCTCGAGGTGATGCGGCCGGTGCTCCCGATGCTGGCCGGCTCGGCCACCGACGTGGCGGCGGCGATGACCAAGGCGCTCGGCAAGGCGGCTCAGCCGGGAGCCGAGGTCGTGGTCGACACCAAGCTCGACGGCATCCGCGTGCAGGTGCACCGCGACGGCGACGAGGTGCGCGTGGCCACCCGCAGCCTCGAGGACATCACCGCCCGGCTGCCCGAGGTCGTCGAGGTCGCGCGGGCGCTGCCGGCGCAGCGGTTCGTGCTCGACGGCGAGGCGCTGGCGCTCGACGACGACGGGCGGCCGCGCCCCTTCCAGGAGACGTCGTCGCGCACGGCGCAGTCGGCGGGCGTGCACGTCACCCCGTTCTTCTTCGACGTGCTGCACGTCGACGGCACCGACCTCCTCGACCGGCCCGGCCACGAGCGCCTCGACGCCCTGCACGCACTGGTGCCCGAGCAGCACCGGGTCAGCGGCCTGCGCACCGGCGACCCCGACGAGGCCCAGGCGTTCCTGGCCCGCGCCCTCGAGACCGGCCACGAGGGCGTCGTGGTCAAGAGCCTCGACGCGCCGTACGCCGCCGGACGCCGCGGGTCGGGCTGGGTCAAGGTCAAGCCGGTGCACACCCTCGACCTGGTCGTGCTGGGTGTCGAGTGGGGCTCGGGGCGGCGCCGCGGCAAGCTCTCCAACCTCCACCTGGGCGCCCGCGACCCCGACGGCGGCTTCGTGATGCTGGGCAAGACCTTCAAGGGGCTCACCGACGAGATGCTCGACTGGCAGACCGAGAGGTTCCTGGCGCTGGAGACGCACCGCGAGGGCCATGTCGTGCTCGTGCGGCCCGAGCAG
Organism: Nocardioides cremeus; assembly: GCF_030518195.1. GTDB lineage: Bacteria > Actinomycetota > Actinomycetes > Propionibacteriales > Nocardioidaceae > Nocardioides > Nocardioides cremeus. Next base: position 213,973 of record NZ_JAULSC010000003.1, on the reverse strand, counting down.
GTCGTCGAGATCGCGATCGACGGGCTCCAGCGCTCGACGCGCTACCCGGGCGGGGTGGCGCTGCGCTTCGCCCGGGTGGTGCGCTACCGCGACGACAAGACCGCTGCCGAGGCCGACACCCTCGAGACCGTGCGCGCGCTGGGGTGAGGCTCAGCCGAGAAGGCCGCCGAAGTCGAGGAGGAACAGCCCGGCGAAGCCCGCGAGGTAGACCAGGCCGGCGTACGAGAGGTAGCGCAGCCCGGGGCTGAGCGAGCCCTCGCCGCGGACCAGGCTGAAGTTGAGCCACGCGAAGACCGGGGCGGTGAGGAAGGCGCTGATCATGGCGAAGGTGAGCATGGTGGCCAGCGAGGCGCTCATCGCGACGATGATGACCAGCCCCACGCCGGTGATGCCGCTGAGCCACAGGTTGAGCGAGCGGCGGCTGAACTCGGGCTCGCGGCGCAACAGGCGCAGCGACTCGGCGCAGGCGCGGGCGTAGCCGTCGATGACGGTGATGACCGTGCCGTACATGCAGGCGAACGCGATCACCGCCATCAGCGGCACCGCCCACTGGCCGATGGCCGTGCCGTACATCTGCAGCAGCTGGTCGACGTAGGCGCCGCCCGCGGTGGCGACCTGCACCCCGGAGCCGTACTGCACCAGGGCGCCGAGGGAGAGGAAGAACAGGGCGAGCACGGCCGAGGTGGCGTAGCCGACGTTGAAGTCGAAGAGGACGTCCTTGGCGCGGCTGGGGTGCAGCTTCTGCTTGGCCTGGATCCACAGCGAGTTCAGCGCGCTGATCTCGATCGGTGCGGGCATCCAGCCCATCAGCGCCACCAGGAACGGCAGCGTCGCCCACGTCCACGGGGTCGGCTCGACGAACCCGGCGACCTGCTCGGAGCCGGCCGAGGCCGCCATGAACGTCGCGGTGATCGTGGCCAGGGTCAGCGTCACGATGATGACCTTGGTGACCGCGTCGAGGGCGCGGTAGTGACCGGCGACCAGCAGCACCCAGGCCGAGGCCATCATCGCCGTGGCCAGCGCGGGGATGCCGGGGGCCCAGCTGTCCGGGAGCATGAACCCGAGGATCACCGCGCCCAGCAGCCCGACCCCGGCGGTCGAGATCACCGAGCTCACGGTGGCCAGCACGAAGAAGACCCACAGGTAGCCACGGCCCTTGCGGGCGTAGCCCTCGACCAGCGACCGCCCGCTCTCCACGGTGTACTGCGGGCCGAACCGGAAGAACGGGTACTTCAGCAGGTTCGCCAGGACAATGACGAAGGCCAGCTGCCAGCCGAACCGCGCGCCGGCCTGCGTCGAGGAAATCAGGTGGGAGCCGCCGATGGCCGCCGAGGCCATCAGGATCCCCGGGCCCAGCGCCGCCATCCGCGAGGCCCAGGCCCCCGGCTCCACCCGACGCGTCTCGGCCGCAGGACCCTCTGCCGTCTTTGCCATTGGCCGAAGTTAGCACCGGGCTTCTTCGGCCGGTCGAGCCGTGCGAGGTGTGCGGTGCAGGGGGCGCAGGGGGCGAGGCCGGAAGTGTGGAGGCATGGATGAACCTGGTTCATCCGGGGCTCCACACTTCCGCGCGGCAGGCCCGTCGGTCGCTTCACCTGGCAAGGGAGCATGCGCGCTCTACGGCTGCGCCCGTTCTGCATGCGCAGCCAGCGGCCACCAGTGGCGTTCACGCAGCTCCGCCTCGGCCTGGACCGCGTCGAGCCATGCCCCAGGTGCATCTCGGTCTGCAGGCAACCGGCAGTGCCAGACCACGAAGTGGGCGTGCGGTGTGGGCCATGGATAGCCCTCGGGCGCTCCGGGCACAGCGTTGCGCACATACCCGAGCAACCGAGCCTGGCGGCAGCCGTCGGGCACTGTCCGGCGCAGCAGATCTTCCAGCGCTTCCTCCCATGTTCCATCCCGGACCGCACCCGTGGGGATGTCGAGCCCTCGACCGTCCGGCCGAGCCTCCACCAAGACGTTGTCTCCACGGGTCACCAGGACACGGACCAGGCATACCGGGACGGGAGCGACGTCCGGCTCTCCAGCCAGCACGACGTCGGCACGACCGTGAGCGGGTAGCCACTCAGCATCCTGATGGCTGACGAGGACACGCTCCTGGGCCGACACTGCGCAAACGTAGCGACCCACTCGCTCGAGCGGACGGCGGCACGTAGTGCGTCCCACTCGATGTGCGTCCACCTGTTCCAACACAACCCATACTGTCGACACGACGACCGAAATGCCCTCTGCGAGTGATCGGGAGCAGGCACAGCTCGACCTCGTGGCCTCGCTGCTCCAGTCCCTGGCCATTTCCGTTCTCGTGGCGGCGGCAACCGTCGGAGCCCTGAGGTTCATCGAGAGCTGGGAAGGGTCACCCGAGCTCGGCACAGCCACCTACTTGTTCTGGCCCATGCTTGCTGGCGCGGCCACGCTGTGGGCTCTGGCGGCCCGCCTCAAGACGCAGACAGGACCATCGCGCGCCTCGTGACAGCGGCCCGCGCGTCGGCCGACGACTGAACGCGGCCGGATGGTGCTCCCACCGCCATGAGCACGTCAGCTGCAGGCATACCGGCAAGCAGCACCTTGAAGCGCATCGCCGCAGGTCAGCCTGGGTGCGACGGCACTGTCGGTGGCTGGTGCTTGAGTAGAGGAATGCTGATCGAGACGGACCTCGCGGGTGGTCCGGTGCGGGTCGATGACCTGGACCGGGACTCGGTGCTGTGGTTCGCCGAGCAGGCCAAGGCCCGTGAGGCCGCGGCGGCGTTGGCGGTGCTGCACGCGACGATTCGCTGGTGCGAGACCAACACCGTCGACGATCCCAAGTGGGCGGCGGGGTTCGGGGAGGTCGGTGGCGACCTGGACTGCCCGGAGAAGATCGGTGGTGACGGGCGTCCGATGGTCGCGGCGTTCTCGGCCGAACCGTTGGCCGCGGCGATGGAGATCTCCACCACCGCCGCCCTGACGCTGATGGCCGATGCACTGGAGCTGGCGCACCGGCTGCCGCGGGTGATGGCCCGCGTGGAGGCCCTCGAGGTGCCGGTGTGGCGCGCCCGCAGCATCGCCCAAGCCACCAGCGGCCTCTCACCCGACGCGGCCGCCTATGTCGATGCTGAGATCGCCGGCCGGGCGCACCGGGTCGGGGCGGTGGTGCTGGCCCGGCTCGTCGAGACCGCCCGGGCCCGCTACGACACCGACGCCCATCAAGAGGCCGAAGAGGCCGCGCGGGAGTCGTGGGACGTGACGCTGACCCATGCCGGGGCGCGCGACGGGCGCTGGTTGGGGACCTCGTGGATGCAGATCACCGGCGACACCGCCACCCTGGCCGACCTGCAGGACCTGGTGGGGCGTATCGCTCACGACCTGCTGGCCACCCACCCCGACCTGTCCCTGGCCCGGCGCCGGGTGCTGGCCTTGCAGGTCATCGTCGACCGGGCCCGCGCCCACGGCGACACACCCGCACCGAGCCGGCCCTACAAGGCCTACGTTCACCTGACCGCGACCCCCGAGGGCGACATCGCCCCGTTGGGGCGGGTGGAGGACCTCGGCCCCGCGACCAGTGCCCTGATCCGTGACTGGCTCACCGGCTCCCGCGTCACGGTGACGCCGGTCCTCGACCCCGACCGCGGCGACCCGATCGATGCCCACGACCCGCCGGAGTGGATGCGCGAGCTGGTCATCGCGCGTGACCAGCACTGCGTCTTCCCCGACTGCCGCCGCCCCGCCAGGCGCTGCGACCTCGACCACATCAGCACCTGGATCGACCCCGCCCACGGCGGACCACCCGGGCAGACACATCCCGGCAACCTCGCCCCACTCTGCAGACGACATCACCGGGCCAAGACCACCACCGACCCCACCAAGCAGTGGCGCTACCGACGGATGGACCACGGCCACTACACCTGGACCGGACCCCAGGACCAACGACTCGTCGTCGTCCCCGGCATCGGCACCTACTCACCTGGCTGACCCCTGCGGAGCCCGTCACACTCGTGCAACTCCGAGTTGCACGAGTCGTACACTCCCCTCATGAGCACCCGCACGCCCGAGCCCGACGGCCGCAGGTCGGCGGCGGCCGCCCGTCGCCGCGCCCGTGAGGCGGAGATCCTGGCCGCGACCCGCGCGCTCTTCGACGAGCGCGGGGTGCGCGACGCCCAGATCGAGGACATCGCCCGGGCCGTGGGCATCAACCGGGCCATCGTCTACCGGCACTTCACCGGCAAGGAGGAGCTCTTCGCACTCACGCTCGTCGGCTACCTCGACGAGCTGCGGGTCGACCTCGAGCAGGCCTCGACCTCCTCGGGCGCCCCGAGGGACCGGCTGGCCGACATCGTGGGCGCCTTCGTCGACTACTCCCTGGCCCACCCGGCGTTCGTCGACTGCGCCCAGGCGCTGATGCGCCGTTCCGGGCCCGAGCTGCTCGACGAGATCTCCGAGAGCGCCCTCTTCCGCCTCGGCCGCGCCATCTCCGGCGCGCTGTCGATCCTGTCGGCCGCGCTCGAGGACGGCGTCGAGGCCGGCGACTTCACCGTCCCCGACCCCACGCTGCTGGCCAACACGCTCTACGCCAGCGGCCTCGGGGCGCTGCAGCTCGCCCGGGTCGGCATCCTGGTCAAGGAGGCCGCCCCGGGCGTGCCCACGGTCGGAGAGATCTCGCCGCAGCAGGTGCGCGAGTACCTCGTCGCCTCGGCGCTCGCGCTCGCCACGCTCAGGTGAGGGTCAGGGCGCCTCGAGGATCGCGGTGACGCCCTGGCCGCCGGCGGCGCAGACGCTGATCAGGCCGCGGCCCGAGCCCTTCTGGTGCAGCAGCTTGGCCAGGTTGGCGATGATCCGCCCACCGGTGGCCGCGAACGGGTGACCGGCGGCCAGCGACGAGCCGTTGACGTTGAGCTTGTCGCGGTCGATCGAGCCCAGCGGGGCGTCGAGACCCAGGCGCTCCTTGCAGAACACCGGGTCCTCCCACGCCTTGAGCGTCGAGAGCACCTGCGAGGCGAACGCCTCGTGGATCTCGTAGAAGTCGAAGTCCTGCAGGCTCAGGTCGTTGCGCTCCAGCATCCGCGGCACGGCGTACGCCGGCGCCATCAGCAGGCCCTCGCCACCGTGCACGTAGTCGACCGCAGCGGTCTCGGAGTCGACGAAGAACGCCCGCACCTCGAGCCCGTGCTCCTCGGCCCACTCCTGGGTGGCCAGCAGCACCACCGAGGCGCCGTCGGTCAGCGGCGTGGAGTTGCCGGCGGTCATCGTGGCCGCCTCGCCCTTGCCGAAGACCGGCTTGAGCTTGGCGAGCTTCTCGCTCGAGGAGTCGGCGCGCAGGTTGTTGTCGCGCTCGAGCCCGCGGAACGGGGTCACCAGGTCGTCCTGGAAGCCGCTGTCGTACGCCGCCGCCAGGTGCTGGTGCGACGCGGCCGCCAGCTCGTCCTGCGCCTCGCGGGTGATCTGCCACTCCAGCGCGGTCAGCGCGGCGTGGTCGCCCATCGACAGGCCGGTGCGCGGCTCGCCGTTCTTGGGCAGGTCGAGCCCGATGTCGCCGGGACGGATCGAGCCCAGGGCGGCCAGGCGCGACTTGGTGTCGCGCGCGGCGTTGACCTTCATCAGCTTCTTGCGCAGCTTGTCGCTGATCGCGACGGGGGCGTCGGAGGTGGTGTCGGTGCCGCCGGCGATGCCGGCCTCGATCTGGCCCAGGGCGATCTTGTTGGCGACCTGGATGGCGGCCTGCAGGCCGGTGCCGCAGGCCTCCTGGATGTCGGTGGCGGGGGTCTCGGGCGCCAGCGTCGAGCCCAGCACCGCCTCGCGGGCCAGGTTGAAGTCACGCGAGTGCTTGAGCACCGCACCGGCCACGACCTCGCCGAGCCGCTCGCCCTCAAGGCCGTAGCGGGAGACGAGGCCGTCGATCGCGGCGGTGAGCAGGTCCTGGTTCGACACGTCCGCGTAGGCGGAGTTGGACCGGGCGAAGGGGGTGCGGTTGCCGCCGATGACGGCGACGCGACGAGGAGAGGTAGCCATGGGCACATCCTTGCGCGCGCGTGCCCCCACAGAGAAGGGTGTGAGGGGCACGTCACGAAAAGTGGACTCGGAGTTACACATCTAGTTACATGCCCGGTAGTGCCACCTGGTGCTAGCCCAGGCCCCAAGGACTTCACGGAGGACGGACCCGCATGAGCGACAAGTACCAGAGCTTCAGCCAGTCGCCGATCGGCAAGCTGCTGGTCAAGAACCTCGGCCTGCCCGCCCCGATGCCGCTCGAGCGCTACACCCCCGGCGCCCCGCTGGTCGACGGCACGATCGTCACCGGCGGCACCGGCCGCCTGGCCGAGTCGCTGGCCGGCCTGCTCGACACCCTCGGCATCGCCAGCACGGAGACGCCCGACGACGCCACGTCGTACAAGGGCCTGGTCTTCGACGCCACCGGCCTGACCTCGGCCGACCAGCTCGTCGCCCTGCGCGACTTCTTCACCCCCCTGATGCGCCGCCTGGCCACCTGCCCGCGCGTCGTGGTGCTCGGCACCCCGCCGGAGCAGGTCTCCGGCGCCGAGCGGGTCGCCCAGCGCGCCCTGGAGGGCTTCACCCGCAGCCTGGGCAAGGAGATCGGCCGCGGCGGCACCGTGCAGCTCGTCTACGTCGCCGAGGGCGCCGAGGCCGCGACCACCAGCACCCTGGGCTTCCTGCTCTCCCCCAAGTCCGCGTACGTCTCGGGCCAGGTCGTGCGCATCGGCGCCACCGGCACCACCGAGGCCACCCCGGTCGCCGACCAGCTGCGCCCCCTCGACGGCAAGGTCGCCCTGGTCACCGGCGCCAGCCGCGGCATCGGCGAGCAGATCGCCCGTGTGCTGCACCGCGACGGCGCCACCGTCGTCGGCGTCGACGTGCCGCAGGCCGCCAGCGAGCTGCAGTCGCTGATGAAGGAGCTCGACGGCGACTGGCTGACCCTCGACATCACCGGCAAGGACGCCCCGCAGCGCATCGCCCACCACCTGGCCGAGAAGCACGGCGGCGTCGACGTCGTGGTGCACAACGCTGGCATCACCCGCGACAAGAAGCTGGCCAACATGGGCGAGGACCGCTGGGACTCGGTGGTCGCGGTCAACCTCACCGCCCCGGAACGGATCAGCCGCGAGCTGCTCGACCAGGGCGTCGTCAACGCCGGCGGCTCGATCATCGGCGTCGCCTCCATCGCCGGCATCGCCGGCAACGTGGGCCAGACCAACTACGCCACCTCCAAGGCCGGCGTCATCGGCCTGGTCGACTCCCTCAAGGACGAGCTGCGCGACGGGATCACCGTCAACGCCGTGGCCCCCGGCTTCATCGTCACCCAGATGACCGCCGCCGTGCCGTTCGCGACCCGCGAGGTCGGCCAGCGGCTCAACGCGATGGCCCAGGGCGGCCTGCCGGTCGACGTCGCCGAGACGATCGCCTGGTACGCCTCCCCCGGCTCGACGGCCGTCAACGGCAACGTCGTGCGGGTCTGCGGCCAGATGATGCTGGGCGCCTGACGTGGCCGGCCCCATCGTCGAGCGCGCCGCCCGCACCCACGACGGCAGCACCGGCGTCGGCACCCTGCTGCGCGCCGCCCTGCCGAGCCTGCCCGTCGTCGGCAGCCTGCCCGGCGTGCGCAAGGCGCGCCCCGAGGGCTTCGAGGGCCTCGCGGTCACCCGGCCCCCGGTGACCGTCGAGCGCGCCCACGTCGAGGCGTACGGCGACCTGTGCGGCTTCCCGCGCAAGGACGTCGCCCCGCTGACCTACCCGCACATGCTGGCCTTCGGCCTGCACATGGCGATGATGACCGACTCCGCCTTCCCGGCCCCGGCCATCGGCACCGTGCACGTGGCCAACACCGTGACCCGGCACCGCCACGTGGTGATCGGTGAGCAAGTCGGCGTCTCGGCACACGTCGGCCCCTCGCGCCCGCACGCCAAGGGCACCGTCTTCGACTTCGTCACCGAGGTCCGCGACGGCGACGGCGAGCTGGTCTGGGAGAGCTCCTCGGCCTACCTGCGCCGCGGCCGTGGCGACGCCGCGGCCCCGGAGGGCACCGTCTTCCCCGACGCGCCCGCCACCGGCGCCACCTGGTCGCTGCCCGGCGACCTGGGCCGCCGCTACGCGGCGGTGTCGGGCGACCACAACCCGATCCACCTCTACCCGCTGACCGCGAAGGCGCTGGGCTTCCCGCGCCAGATCGCGCACGGCATGTGGAGCCTGGCGCGCTGCGTGGCCGCCCTGGAGAACCGGCTGCCCGAGGCGGTCACCGTCGAGGTCGCCTTCAAGAAGCCGATCCTGCTGCCCGGGCGGGTGGCCTTCGGCTCGCGTCCCACCGACGACGGCTACGCGTTCTCGCTCAGCGACCCCCGCTCCGGCGCCCCGCACCTGGCCGGCCTCAGCCGGCCGGCCACCGGGGGCTGATCAGCGGGGCCGGCCGAAGACGGTGCTCTGCGTGGTCGAGCGCGCGGCGGTCGGCCGCAGCGCCTGGCGCTCGGAGAAGGTCGCCGTCGCGGGGTCCCAGACCCCGACGTCGGTGACCAGGTTGCCGTCCCAGTCGCCGGTGACCGGCAGGTCGCCCGGCTCCCCGAACTGCACCTCGGCGGTCCACACCAGCCCCTCGGCGTCGACGCGGCGCAGCGTGAAGGTCGCGGTCGACTGGTCGAAGACGCCGACGTCGGTGCGGCCGTCGCCGTCCCAGTCGCCGGCGACCGGCAGGTCGGAGGCGTCACCGAGCAGCACGCTGCTCACCGACCCGTCGGCGGCGCGCAGGTGGAAGGTCGCCTCGGCCGGGCGGCGTACGCCGACCTCCCAGAGGCCGTCGCCGTCCCAGTCGCCGGCCACCGGCTGGTCGCCGCTCGCCCCGAACGCGACGCGGGTGCGCCCGCTGCCGACCTTGAGCGCGAAGGTGGCGCTGCCGGGGCTGAAGACACCGATGTTGGCGACGCCGTTGCCGTCCCAGTCGCCCAGCACCGGCTCGTCGGTGGCGGTGCCGAAGCGGCGCACCTTGGGGGTCCGGCCCGGGCGCAGCACCTGGAACTGCGAGCGGGACTCGCGCCGGTAGACGACGAGCTCGGCGGGTGCCTTGCCGATCATGTTGGCCGCCAGGGGCACGTCGACGCAGTTGGTGGAGCGCTGGGTCGAGCCGTAGGCGAACGGCGCGCCGGCGAACCAGGCGCTCTGCACCGAGCCCGAGAGCCGCTGCTCGTAGTGCACGTGCGCGCCGGTGGAGTTGCCGGTCGAGCCGACCGTGCCGATCTGGGCCGCCTGGTCGACCCGCTGGCCCACGACGACCGTCACGGCGTCGAGGTGGGCGTAGAGCGTCGACTCCCCCGCTCCGTGGTCGATCACCACGTAGTGGCCGTAGCCGCTGGAGCTCGTGGCGTTGGCCGTGGTGACGGTGCCGGGCGCCGAGGCCGCCACCGGGTCGCCGGCGTCGTCGGCACGGTTCCAGTCGATCGCCTTGGTGCTCGGGCTGTGGTTGCCGCGGGTGGTGCCGGTCCAGTCCTGTCCGCAGGGGAAGGGCATCTCGTAGTCGGTGCTGGGGGCGGCGTGCGCGGGGAGCGCGAGGGCCACCACGGCGGCGCCGAGACAGGGCGCGAGCAGGGTCGACAGCAGGGGCAGGCGCATGATCGGGGGTCCCTCGGGGGCGGGGGGCGGTCCGGTCACACGCTCCTCAGGAGCGATCAACCGCCACATTGGTCACAAAAGTAACCAGGTGTCGGCGTGTCTGTCACGAATCACAACGTTGTAATGCTAACGCCGGGGCCGGATCAGGCCCTCCTGCGCGACCGTGGCGACCAGCGAGCCGTCCTGGGTGAAGACCCGGCCGATGGCCAGCCCCCGCCCACCGCGCGCCGCCGGCGAGACCTGGTCGTAGAGCCACCACTCGTCGGCGCGGAAGGGCTGGTGGAACCAGATCGTGTGGTCGAGCGAGGCCATCTGGGTCTGCTCCGAGCCGACGGGGTGCGCCGCCAGAGTGGCCCCCAGCAGGCTGATGTCGCTGGCGTAGGTGAAGGCCGCCAGGTGCGCGGTCGGGTCGTCGCCCAGGTCGCCCTCGACCCGCAGCCACAGCCGCGAGCGCGAGGGGTGCGCCGGGTCCTCGGTCAGGCCGCGCCGCGAGTCGCCGATCCAGCGCGCGCCCAGCGCGGCCCACTCCTTGGCCAGGGCGTCGGCCTCGGGCGTGCCGCCGCGACGCATCATCTCCACCATGTCGACCGCGTCCTCGGGCGCCACGACCTCCGGCATCGCGTCCTGGTGCTCGAGCCCGTCCTCGGGCACCTGGAAGTTGGCGGTGAGATAGTAGATCGGCCGACCGTGCTGGCGCGCCGCGACCCGGCGGGTCAGGAAGGAGCGCCCGTCGCGGATCCGCTCCACGTCGTAGACGATCGGCACCTGCGGGTCGCCGGGCAGCAGGAAGTAGGAGTGCATCGAGTGCACGGTGTACGCCGGGTCGACGGTGCGGATGCCCGCGCACAGCGCCTGCGCCGCGACCTGGCCGCCGAAGACCCGGGTGCGGGTGGTGCGCACCGGCCGGCCGCGGTAGAGGTCGGCGTCGATGGTCTCGAGGTCGAAGAGCCCCATCAGCTCCTCGAGGGCGGACTGCTCGCTCACTGCCCACCCTCCTGGCGCATCCTGCGGATCAGGGCCTCCTGGCTCACCGAGGCCACCAGCAGGCCGTCGCGGTCGAAGATCCGGGCGTTGACGAGCCCGCGACCACCAGTGGCGACCGGCGACTGCTGGTCGAAGAGCCACCAGTCGTCGGCGCGGAAGGGCCGGTGGAACCAGATCGAGTGGTCGAGCGAGGCCACCATCACCTCACGGGTGCCGATCGAGATGCCCTGCGGCGAGAGCGCCGCGCCCATGATCGTGGCGTCGGAGGCGTAGGTGAAGGCCGCGGCGTGCAGCAGCGGGTCGGCGGGCAGCGGCTCGTTGACCCGCAGCCACGTCTGCTGGCGCCCCGGCCGGTCCTCGTCGGGGGCCAGCAGGTCGTGGGAGGACCCGACGTAGCGGAAGTCGAGCACGTCCCACTCGGTGAACGACCCGTCCGCGCCGCGGATCTGGGCGTTGATGTCGAGCGACTCCTCCGGCCCGGGCACCTGGGGCACCCGGTCCTGGTGCTCGTAACCCTCCTCGGGTCGCTGCAGGTCGACGGTCATCACGTAGATCGGCCGGCCGTGCTGGCGCGCCAGCACCCGCCTGGTCGCGAAGGAGCGGCCGTCGCGAAGCCGCTCGACGTCGTACACGATCGGGGCGGTGGTGTCGCCGGGCTGCAGGAAGTAGGAGTGCAGCGAGTGCACGACGTAGGAGTCGTCGACGGTGCGGTCGGCGGCGACCAGCGCCTGCGCGGCCACCTGGCCGCCGAAGACGCGCGGCAGCACCGACTCCTGCTGGGCGCCGCGGAAGAGGTTGTCGTCGATGGTCTCGAGGTCGAGCAGCGCGAGCAGCTCGGCGGTGGTGCGGGGCATCTCAGGCGGGATCCTCGTCGTCGGGGCGCGGGTCGCGGTCCTCCAGCTGCGCCAGGAACTGCTCGAACTCCTGGCCCAGCTGCTCCCCGGTGGGCAGCGGCTGGTCGCGGGCGAGCAGGTTGTCGCCCGACTCCTCGGCGCGCTCGAAGGCGTCGTACTGGCGCTCGAGGGCGGCGACCACGTCGCCGACCTCCTCGTTGGCCTCGAGGTAGCTGGTGATCTCGGCCTCGCGGTCCTCGGCCTCGGCGCGCAGCCCCGAGAGGTCGACGGTCAGGCGCCCGGCGAGCTCGACCTGCTCGAGCAGCACCGCGGCGGCCTGCGGGTACTCGAGCTGGGCCAGGTAGTGCGGGACGTGGGCGACGAAGCCCTGTGCGGCGTGGCCCCACTCCCCCAGGCGCACCTCGAGCAGCGCCTGCGCGCTGCTGGGCACGCGCAGCTCGCCGCGCCACGGGCTGGCGCCCAGCAGCAGCTCGGGGCTGTTGGCGTGGTGGGTCACCGCGGTGGGGCGCGTGTGCGGCACCGCCATCGGCACCGATCCCATGCTGATCACGCGGGTCACGCCGAAGCGCTCGACGACCTCGCGCACCGCGCGGCAGAACCCCTCCCAGCGGTTGTCGGGCTCGGCTCCGTTGAGCAGCAGGTAGGGCGTGCCGCCGCTGTCGCGCAGCAGCCGCACCACCAGGCGCGGGGCGTCGTAGGAGTCGTAGCGGTCGACCACGAACGAGATCGGGGGCCGGCGGGCCCGGTAGTCGTGCAGCCGGTCGACGTCGAAGGTCGCCACCACGCGGCCGGTGCCGTCGTCGGTGCCGGCGACGTCGACGAGGTGCTGGGCGGCGCGGGCGGCGACGTTGCCGGCGTCGAGGAAGCCGTCGAGCACCACGACCATCGTCAGCGCGGACTCCTCGGAGGCGTCGACCTCGGCCACCTCGTCGACGATGTGCACCAGGCGGGTGTCGCTCACGGGTCTCCTCGGGTGGTGGGGGCGGGCGCGGGGCGGACCGGGTCCGTGACCACGATATTCCCTGCCGGTCCACGCGGGACGGGGCGTCCGGGCCCGACTGGTTACCCAGGGGTAACCTAGCGTCGGCAACTCGCCACCCCACACGTCACATCACAGCGACACCCAGGAGAACCGGTGCCCCGACAGCTACGAGAGGTCGTCTTCGTCGACGGCGTGCGCACCCCCTTCGGCAAGGCCAAGGGACAGTACGCCGAGACGCGGGCCGACGACCTCGTCATCAAGTGCATCCGCGAGCTGATGCGCCGCAACCCCTCGCTGCCTCCCGAGCGCGTCGACGAGGTCGCGGTCGCGGCCACGACCCAGATCGGCGACCAGGGCCTGACCATCGGCCGCACCGCCGCGCTGCTCTCGGGCCTGCCGCAGAGCGTGCCCGGCTTCGCCATCGACCGCATGTGCGCCGGCGCGATGACCGCGGTGACCACCACCGCCTCCGGCATCGCCTTCGGCTCCTACGACGTGGCCATCGCCGGCGGCGTCGAGCACATGGGCCGCCACCCGATGGGCGAGGGCGTCGACCCCAACCCGCGGATCATCTCCGAGCGCGTGGTCGACCCCGACGCGCTGGTGATGGGCAAGACCGCCGAGAACCTGCACGACCGCTACCCCTCGATCACCAAGGAGCGCGTGGACGCCTACGCCGTGCGCTCGCAGCAGAAGACCGCGGCGGCGTACGACGCCGGCACGATCCAGCAGGACCTCGTGCCGGTGGCGACCCGCTCGGCCGACGAGGGCTGGGGCCTGGCGCTGAGCGACGAGCCGATGCGACCGGGCACCACGCTGGAGTCGCTGGGCTCGCTCAAGACGCCCTTCCGTGCGCACGGCAAGGTGACCGCCGGCAACGCCGCGGGCATCAACGACGGCGCCACCGCGGCGCTGCTCGCCGACGAGGAGACCGCCCGCGAGCTGGGGCTGCCGGTGCGGATGCGCCTGGTGGCCTACTCCTTCATGGGCGTCGAGCCCGAGGTGATGGGCGCCGGGCCGATCCCGGCGACCGAGAAGGCGCTCAAGCAGGCCGGCTTGAAGATCGACGACATCGAGGCCTTCGAGGTCAACGAGGCCTTCGCCGTGCAGGTGCTGGCCTTCCTCGAGCACTTCGGCATCGCCGACGACGACACCCGGGTCAACCCCTACGGCGGCGCCATCGCCATGGGCCACCCGCTGGCCTCCTCCGGCGTGCGGCTGATGACCCAGCTGGCGCGCCAGTTCGAGGAGCGCCCCGAGGTCCGCTACGGCCTGACCACCATGTGCATCGGCATCGGCATGGGCGGCACCGTGATCTGGGAGAACCCGCACTACACCGGAGAGGCAGCCTGATGAGCGACCTGACCACCCTGCTCGCCCGCGCCGAGGAGATCAGCTCCGACGCCGAGCGCGTCACCCAGGCTCACCTGCGCAAGGTCACGCTGCCCCGCGGGGCCGGCGTGATGGGCCTGATCACCCTCGACAACGGCGAGGACCACACCAAGCCCAACACCTTCGGGCCGCGCGGCCTGATCGCCCTCAACGCCGCCATCGACTCGGCGCTGGCCGACGACGAGGTCACCGCCATCGGCGTGACCGGCAAGCCGTTCATCCTGGCCGCCGGCGCCGACCTGACCAGCATCGCCTCCAGCGGCGCCGCCGGCGTCCGGGTCGTGGCCGAGCTGGGCCACGCCGTCTTCCGCAAGCTGCAGGACGGCGGCAAGACCTCCTTCGGTCTCGTCAACGGCCTCGCCCTGGGCGGCGGCCTCGAGGTGGCGCTGCACTGCGACTACCGCACCGTGATGGACTCCGCGCCGGCCCTCGGCCTGCCCGAGGTCATGCTCGGCCTGGTGCCCGGCTGGGGCGGCGCCTACCTGGTGCCCAACCTGGTCGGTGCCGACACGGCGGTGACGCTGGTGCTCGAGAACCCGCTCAACAACGGCAGGACCGTCACCGGGCAGCAGGGCTTCGAGCTGGGCCTGGCCGACGCGGTCTTCTCGGGCGCCGACTTCCTCGAGCAGTCGCTGCTCTGGGCCGCCGACGTGCTCAACGGCGAGGTGCTCGTCGAGCGTGCCGAGGTCGACCGCGGCGAGGCGTGGGACGCCGCCGTCTTGCGCGCCGCGACCGTCGTGCGCGCCCGCACCGGTGGCGCCAGCCCGGCCGCCGAGCGCGCGGTCGAGCTGATCGCCGCCGCCCGCAGCGCCAGCCGCGACGAGGGCTTCGCCGCCGAGGACCAGGCCCTCGAGGACCTCTCGCAGACGCCCGAGCTGCTGGCCAGCCTCTACGCCTTCGACCTGGTGCAGAAGCGCGCCAAGCGTCCCGCTGGCGCGCCCGACCGGTCGCTGGCGCGCCCGGTCACCAAGGTCGGCATCGTCGGTGCCGGCCTGATGGCCAGCCAGATGGCGATGCTCTTCGTGCGCCGCCTCGAGGTCCCGGTCGTGCTGACCGACCTCGACCAGGAGCGCGTCGACAAGGGCGTGGCCTACGTGCACGCCGAGATCGACAAGCTGCTGGCCAAGGGCCGGATCGGCCAGGACAAGGCCAACCGCCACAAGGCCCTGGTCACCGGTGCCGTCGACAAGGCCGAGGTCTTCAGCGACGCCGACTTCGTCATCGAGGCCGTCTTCGAGGAGATGTCGGTCAAGAAGTCCGTCTTCGCCGACGTCGAGAAGGTCGTCTCGCCCACCTGCGTGCTGGCCACCAACACCTCGTCGCTGTCGATCTCCGAGATGGCCGCCGACCTCGAGCACCCCGAGCGGGTCGTCGGCTTCCACTTCTTCAACCCCGTCGCGGTGATGCCGCTGCTCGAGATCGTGCAGGGCACCGCCACCGACGACGCCACGCTGGCCACGGCCTTCGCCACCGGCAAGGCGCTGAAGAAGACCACGATCCTGGTGCAGGACAGCCCGTCCTTCATCGTCAACCGGCTGCTGGGCCGCTTCATGAGCGAGGTCAGCCGGGTCGTCGACCAGGGCACCCCGATCCAGACCGTCGACGGCTCCTTCGCCGGCGTCGCGCCGATGCCGCCGTTCACGCTGATCGCCCTGGTCGGCCCGGCGATCGCGCTGCACAACACCGAGACGCTGGCGGCGGCCTTCCCCGACCGCTTCTACGTCTCGCCGGCGCTGGAGCGGGTCGTCGAGGCACGCAAGGGCGCCTACTTCACGCCCGACGGCACCCTGGACCCCGAGGTCGAGGCGCTGCTGGCGACCCCGACCGACCCGGTCGTGCTCACCCAGGAGCAGGTGCGCACCCAGGTGCTCACCGGTCTGGCCGAGGAGGTGCGCCTGATGCTCGACGAGGGTGTCGTGGCCGGGCCCGAGGACCTCGACCTGGCGATGATCACCGGCGCCGGGTTCTCCTTCTGGAACGGCGGGCTCACGATGCTCCTCGAGCGCGAGGGCCTCGGCTCCTTCCACTAGCCGTAGGTCGCCACCATCAGGCGCGCGGCACGCACAGCGAGCCGGTCCTCGTCCAGGCCCACCAGCCGTTCGAGGGCCGGCTCGTCGCCTCCCGCCTCCAGCAGCTGCCAGAGCACCTGCGACCCGAAGCTGTCGGCCAGGTGCTCCGCGGCCCACCACGACAGGCCGTAGTGCGCGGTGGACCCGTCGGCGTTGAACGTCGCACCGTCGGGCATCCGCACCCGCCCGGCCGCCAGGTCGGCCCGCGCGGCCTGCAGGGCGAGCTCGGGCAGCGCCCGGTCCTCGGGCGCCAGCGGACGCACCGAGACCCACTCGGCGATCCCCTCGGCCAGCCACACCGGCGCCTCGTCGTCGCGGGCGCCCACGGCGACGTGGGTGACCTCGTGGCGCAGCAGCCGGTCGCGGGTGCGTCCCTGCGCGGAGGTGCCCTCCGCGCCCGCGGCGGCGAGCACCCGGGGGTTCAGCACGATCCTGGTCGAGGCCAGCGGCGAGCCGGGGTCGCGCGGGTCGGCGGCCACCGGCACCGCGACCGCGTCGAGGGACTCGGCGTCACCGCCCGGCAGGTCGGCGACCGCGGCCAAAGCGGCGGTGGTCGACAGGGCGTAGAGCACCACCCGGCCGCTCCACTCGAAGGGCACGACGGCGCCCACCTCGGCGACCGCGCGCCGGGTGGCGTCGAGCAGCCCCGGGGCCGCGGCGACGCTGGCGTCGTCGAAGACCCCCAGCACGCCGGCGACCTCACGCACCTGCACCGGGCCCCGGTCCCAGGGCTGCGGCACCACCCGGTTGCGCTCCTCCCAGGCCGCGTCGGTCACCGACGCGAGGCGCAGGCGCCCCCGGGCCCCGTTGCCGGGCTCGAAGAGGTAGCGGTCGCGAGCCACGACCGGCACGTCGTCGTACCCGCGCAGCTGCAGGCGCACCTCGACCACCACCCAGTAGGAGTCGTCGACGCGCAGCACGTCGGCGGGGTCGAAGCGGTACTCGACCTGCTCCAGCGGCAGCTGCAGCAGGTTGTGGAAGTACTGCGCCTGCTGGGTGCGGAACTCGGCCGGCCCGGGGGTGAGGGCACGCTCGAAGCGGCCCCGGTCCTGGCGGCGTACGCCGGCGGCGCGCAGGTCGAGCGTGCGCTGCACGGCCGTGACCACCTCGCGCGGCGCGGGCTGCGCCGAGCTGGTCGGCTGCGCACCGGGCTCGTCGTCACCGGCCAGCAGCGCGCACGAGCTGAGGACCAGCGACAGCGCGAGCGCCGTCAGCAGGACCAGCAGTCCCCTCCCCAGGGGTTCGAGCGCGTCTCCCTCCCCGGTGCGCTCAGCCGGGCCGCTCAACGCTGTGCTCGTGCTCCAGCGGGGACCCGGTCGACATCGCCTCGACGATGCCGCGGGCCAGCGACTGCGGGCTGAGCCCGATGCGCTCGAGGATGACCGCGCGCTTGGCGTGGTCGAGGAACTCCTGCGGCACCCCGTGCAGGCGCACCGGGGTGGTCACGCCGGCGGCGTTGAGCGCCTGCAGCAGGCTCGCGCCACAGCCGCCCTGCACGCCGTTGTCCTCGATGCTGACGACCAAGCGGTGGTCGCGCGCCAGGTCGATCAGGGCCGGGTCGACCGGCTTGACCCAGCGCGGGTCGACGACGGTCACGCCGATGCCCTGGGCAACCAGCCGGTCGGCGACCTCGACGGCGGTGGTGGCCATCGAGCCGACCGCCACGACCAGCACGTCGCGCGCGCCGGTGCGCACCAGCACGTCGCAGCCGCCGGCGCGGTCGACGGGCTCGATGTCGGCCGGCGGCGGGCCCTTGGGGAAGCGCACCACGGTGGGTGCGTCGTCGACCGCGACGGCCTCGTCGAGCAGCTCGCGCAGGCGGGTGGCGTCGCGCGGGGCGGCCAGGCGCAGGCGCGGGACCACCTGCAGCACCGACATGTCCCACATGCCGTTGTGGCTGGCGCCGTCGTCGCCGGTGACCCCCGAGCGGTCGAGCACGAACGTGACGCCGCAGCGGTGCAGCGCGACGTCCATCAGCACCTGGTCGAAGGCCCGGTTGAGGAAGGTGGCGTAGACCGCGACGACCGGGTGCAGCCCACCCATCGCCAGGCCGGCCGCCGAGGTCGCGGCGTGCTGCTCGGCGATGCCGACGTCGAAGGTGCGGTCGGGGAAGTGCGCCTGGAACTTGTCGAGGCCCACCGGGTGCATCATCGCCGCCGTGATCGCCACGACGTCCTTGCGGCGGTGGCCGATCTCGACCATGTCGTCGGCGAAGTGGTCGGTCCAGATCCGGCCGCGGGCCTTCTCCTCGCCCGACTCGATGTCGAAGGGCTGCGGGGAGTGGAACTGGTCGGCCTCGTGGCGCTCCGCGGCGTCGTACCCGAAGCCCTTGCGGGTCAGGGCGTGCACGATCACCGGGGCGCCGTACTTCTTGGCCTGGCTCAGCGCCGTCTCCATCGCCGCCCGGTCGTGGCCGTCGACGGGGCCGATGTACTTGAGCCCGAGGTCCTCGAAGAGGCCCTGGGGGGCCAGCGCGTCCTTGAGCCCCTTCTTCATGGCGTGCAGGGCGTCGTAGGCGGCCGTGCCGACGCCGGGCACCGCGTTGAGGCGGCGCTTGACCATGTCGAGGAGGGTCTCGTAGCGCGGGTCGGTGCGCAGCGAGGTGAGCGCGGTGGCCAGGCCACCCACGGTCGGGGTGTAGGAGCGGCCGTTGTCGTTGACGACGATGACCAGGCGGCTGCTCTGGGCGACCGCGATGTTGTTGAGGGCCTCCCAGGCCATCCCGCCGGTCAGCGCGCCGTCGCCGATCACGCCGACGACGTGGCGGTCCTCGCCGCGGATCGCGTAGGCCTTGGCCAGGCCGTCGGCGTAGCTCAGCGCGGTGGAGGCGTGGGAGTTCTCGACGATGTCGTGCTCGGACTCGGCCTGGCTGGGGTAGCCGGAGAGGCCACCCTCCTGGCGCAGGGTGTCGAAGTCGCCGGCCCGGCCGGTGAGCATCTTGTGCACGTAGCCCTGGTGGCCGGTGTCGAGGACGATCCGGTCGCGCGGGGAGTCGAAGACCCGATGGATCGCCATGGTCAGCTCGACCACCCCGAGGTTGGGGCCCAGGTGGCCGCCGACCTTCGAGGTCGAGCGGACCAGCAGGTCACGGATCTCGCTGGCCAGCGTCTCGAGCTCGGCGTCGTCGAGGCTGCGGAGGTCACGCGGTCCCGAGATGGACTCGAGGATCGACATGGGGCTCCTTGCTGTGGCGGCGGGGGTGGGGTGGCAAGTCTAGGGGGCGTCCCTCAGCGACGCAGAACCGCGACGGCGGGCTCGAGGAGGCTGCCGATCCACACGGCGCCGTCGTGCTCGCGGACCCCGGTGGCCATGTGGAAGCCCTCGGCCGGCAGGTCGTGGTCGTGCACCAGGCGGCCGGTGTCGTCGTAGGCCTGGACCCGGCAGGTGCGGGCGGGCTTGGGCTGCAGCGGCTGCGGGATCCGCGTCACCTGGCGGCGCAGCCAGGGCGGGCCCTGCTGCAGCCGCTCGACGACGGGGTCGCGGGGGCTGGCGATGGCGACCCAGATCAGCCCGTCGCTGCCGCGGGCGATGTTGTCGGGGTAGCCGGGCAGGTCGTCGACCAGCAGGTCACGGGTGCCGGCCCGCTCGCCGGTGATCCAGTGCCGCACCAGGGTGCGCCCGCCGGTCTCGGCGACCACCACGAAGGACTCGTCGGCGGCCAGCGCGACGCCGTTGGCGAAGGCCAGCCCGTCGAGCACCACGCTGACCTCGCCGCTGGGGTCGAGGCGCAGCAGACGGCCGGTGCGGGTGTCCTGGACGAAGTCGTCCTTCCACTGCTCGATCGAGAAGCGCGTCGAGGAGTCGCTGAACCACACGGTGCCGTCGGAGGCGATCGCGGCGTTGTTGCAGAAGACCATCTCGCGCCCGCCGACCTCGTGGACCACCTGCTCGACGTCGCCGGTGGCCAGGTCGACGCGCAGCAGCCCGCGGCGGGCGTCGCAGACCAGCAGCCGGCCGTCGGGGTGCAGCTCGAGGCCCAGCGGCCGCCCGCCGGTGTGGGCGACCCGGTCGATGCGGCGCCCGTCGTGGGAGAGCCGGAAGATCGCGCCGTCCTCGGTGCCGGAGAGCACCGAGCCCTCGTGCGGTCCGTCGGTCAGCACCAGCACGTCCTCGGCACCGTGGCCGGGCAGCGGGTGGATCTCGGGTCGGGCGGAGGTCGAGGAGGTCGTCACTGGCACAGCCTGTCGTAGAGGGGCGAGGTCAGGAAGAGCGGCAGCAGCAGCCGCCCCGAGACGGTCAGGTCCTTCTCCAGGACCTCCCGTGGGGCGACGAAGACCATCTGGCGGCCCTCGCCGCAGACGATGTCGGCGTCGACCAGGTCGACGGCCGCCGCGAAGAGGTGCACCGTGTCGTCGCCGCCGCAGGCGGGGCTGTGGAAGGTCCACTCCCCCGCGGCCTCGAGGCCCGAGGTCAGCTCGACCCCGGTCTCCTCGGCCAGCTCGCGGTGGGCCGCCTGCTCCGGGGTCTCCCCCGGCTCGATCGACCCACCCGGCAGACCCCACTTCTCAGGGTCGATGACCGGGTGCTCGTCGCGCTCCTGCATCAGCAGCCAGCCCCGGCGGTCGACCAGGGCCACGCTCGAGAACCGGTGCACGCGCACCACCCTAGGGGCGAGCGCTCACAGGCGCGCGATGAAGCGCCGACCTCGCAGGGCCTCCTCGACCAGCCCGACCGCGCGGCGTACGCCGGCGAGCCGGGCGTCCTCGATCATCCAGGTCTGCACCGCGGCCTCGACCACGTCGGGGGTGGCCACGTCGCGCAGCTCGGAGCGGGCCTCGCTCAGGCCGCGGCGCGCCGCGGCCTGGCCGGCCTCGACGTGCAGCACCGCGAAGCGGGCCAGCACCACGACGTGCTTGCGCAGCCCCGGGTAGCCGCGGAAGTCGGGCGGGCACAGGTCGAGCAACCAGCTGGCCGCCGTGGCCTCCCAGTCGGGCGCGTCCGGAGGACGCACCTCGACCGGCCAGCCTGGCGGGGCGACGTGGGTGGGCATGCCCCCACCCTACTCGAACGCACGTTCGACCACCAGTGAACCGAGCAGCGAGGCCACCGCCGTTGGTCGAGCAGCGAGGGCCGAAGGCTCGAGCGACGCCGAGACCCCGCAACCACCCGGCGTACGGCGAGTGGGCACCTCACCGGGTCTCGGCGACGTTCCTCGCTGGCGCTCGTCACTGCTCGACCAACGACGGGGCCGCGCCGTAGGTCGAGCAGCGAGGGCCGAAGGCTCGAGCGACGCCGAGACCCCGTGACTCCATGGCGTACGGCGCGTGGGCACCTCACCGGGTCTCGACGACGCTCCTCGCTGGCGCTCGTCACTGCTCGACCAACGAAGGGCCGCGCCGTAGGTCGAGCAGCAAGGGCCGAAGGCTCGAGCGACGCCGAGACCCCGTGACTCCATGGCGTACGGCGACCACGCAAGTCACCCGGTCTCGACGACGTTCCTCGCTGGCGCTCGTCACTGCTCGACCAACGACGGGGCCGCGCCGTTGGTCGAGCAGCGAGGGCCGAAGGCTCGAGCGACGCCGAGACCCCGTGACCCCATGGCGTACGGCAAGCCCGTCACTCACCCGGGTCTCGACGACGCTCCTCGCTGGCGCTCGTCCCTGCTCGACCAACGGTGGGTGGGATCAGGCGGAGGTGAGGAAGCTGAATCGGACCTTGCGGTCGGGGTTGTCGACGTTGAGGTCGACCAGGCAGATGCTCTGCCAGGTGCCGAGCGCGAGCTGGCCGTCGAGCACCGGCACCGTGGCGTACGGCGGTACCAGGGCCGGCATCACGTGGGAGCGGCCGTGGCCGGGGGTGCCGTGCTGGTGCTGCCAGCGGTCGTCGGCGGGCAGCAGGTCGCCGAGGGCGGCGATCAGGTCGTCGTCGCTGCCGGCGCCGATCTCGAGGATGGCGATGCCGGCGGTGGCGTGCGGCACGAAGACGTGCAGCAGCCCGTCGCCGCGGCCGGCGCACCACTGCTCGGCCTCACGCGTCAGGTCGACGACCACGTCGCGGCCGCCGGTGTGGATGCTGCGGGTCTCGGAGTCCATCTCGTCTCACCTCTCCAACCAGGCCGTGAAGGCCTTCGGCTCGTAGGGACGGCCGAGGAAGTCCTCGACCAGGTCGGCGGCGTCCTTGCTGCCGCCGGCCGCCAGCACCCGGTCGCGGTAGCGCAGCGCCACCTCGGGTGCGAACAGGTCGCCGGGGTCGAAGGCCGAGAAGAGGTCCTTCGCGATCACCAGGCTCCACATGTAGGTGTAGTACGCCGAGGTGTAGCCGCCCAGGTGGCCGAAGCCGCAGTGGAAGTGCGAGCCGGGCAGCGCCGCCCACACGGCGTACTGCTCGGAGAGCTCGAGCGAGCGGGCGGTCAGGTCGGCGGGCAGCTCGGCGTGGAAGCGGTAGGAGACCGAGGCGTAGTACATCTGGGTGCGGGCGTGGACGCCCTTGCCGAACTCCTCGGCGGCGCGCATCCGCTCGACCAGCGCGGCCGGGATCGCGTGCCCCTCCTCGTCGGTGGCGAAGCCGGCGAGCACACCGGCGTCCCACGCCCACTCCTCCAGCATCTGGCTGGGCGCCTCGACGAAGTCCCACTCGGTGGCCACGCCGGAGAAGCGCACCCACTCGTGGCGGCCGGCGAGCACGTGGTGGAGCAGGTGGCCGAACTCGTGGAAGAGCGTCACCACCTCGGAGTGCTCCATCAGGCCGCGCCCGAAGTTGCAGACCAGCACGCCCTCGGGCAGCTGGCGCCCGGCCACGCCGCTGACGAGGTCGAACTGGGCGGCGTGGTTGTACTTGCCCGGGCGGGGGTGCAGGTCGAGGTAGATCCGCCCGAGCGGCTCGCCGGCCCCCTCCAGCGCGACGTCGTACGCCGCCACCTCGGCGTGCCAGGTCGGCGCGTCGTCGACGGGGGTCCAGGTGAGCCCGAAGAGCCGGCCGGTGACGTCGAGGAGGCCCTGGCGCACGCGGGTGAAGTCGAAGTAGCGACGGACCTCCTGGGCGTCGACCTCGTAGCGCTCGCGGCGCACGGCCTCGGTGTAGAACCGCGCGCCGGAGACGTCGAGGCGCTCCAGCCCGGGATCGTCGAGGCGGGCCCGGTCGAGCAGCACCGCGGCGTCGCGCTCGGCCGCGACGGTGGCGTCGTGGGTGATCTGGTCGATGAAGTCGGCGATGGCCGCGCCGGTGCCGATCATCTTGACCTCGGCGTCGAAGGCCGGCCAGCCGTCGTACCCGAGCAGGCGGGCGCGCTCGTCACGCACCGCGAGCAGCTCCTGCAGCACCTCGTCGTTCTCGGGCCAGGCCAGGTCGAGGAAGGCGCCCATCACGGTGCGGCGGGCCTCGGCGTCGGTGGAGAAGGTCAGGAACGGGTGCGTGTCGGGGTAGTCGGTGGTGATGGCGACGGTGCCGTCGTCGTCGACCGGGTGCGCCTCGACGTAGTCGGCGGGCAGGCCCTCCAGGGCGCTGGCGGGCACCCGGGTGGTGCGGGCGCCGTCGCGGATGTGGCGGCCGAAGGCCTGCGCCAGGTCGTCCTCGCGCTCGCCCAGCACCCGCAGCCGCTCGCGGGTCTCGTCGTCGCGGTCGACGCCGGCACGGCGGAAGGAGCGCAGCGCGTCGTCGAGCACCCGCCAGGCTGCGTCGTCGAGACCGTCGCGGGGCACCGCCTCGAGCCGCGCGAAGACCTCGGGGTCGAGCATCAGCGCGGTGCGGAAGCGGTTCGCCTCCTGCTCGGCGGCCTCGGCCGCGTCACGCAGGTCCCCGTCGGGGTGCACCTGGCTGAGCAGCGAGGAGGCTGCGAAGGCGTTGGCCAGCGAGACGTGCAGGTCGTTCCACAGGGCCAGGGCCTGCGCCGTGCCGGGCTCCATGGCCCGCAGCGCGTCGGCGGTGCGAGCCGCCTCGGCGAGCGGCACGGCGGTCCGCTCGGTCAGGAACGACGACCAGCCGGCGGTGTCGTCGGCGGGCGGCAGGACGAGCGGGGTGGGGGTCACGTCGGCAGGCTACCCATCCCCTCCCCCTGCGAACCGTCGGCGTCGGGCACCCCGCCGGCGCAGCTGGCGAACGGCTCGGGGGCGGTCTCCCCGGCCCCGAAGGTGTCGATGAAGAGTGGCAGCCGCGGGTCGTCGGCGCCGGTGAGCGCGAGCTGGCGGCCCCACACCGTGACCACCACGGGGGCGTCCAGACCGTCCCAGGGCGAGAGGATGCCGTTGTCGGGCAGCAGCGCCTCGAGCCGCTCGACGTCGGCGGGCGAGGTGCCCGGGCGGTAGGTCACCAGGACGGTGCCGTGCTCGAGGTCGTGCACCACGTTCTCGGCGCGCACCTGGGTCTCGTAGACGCCGCAGTCGAGCCACCGGTCGGCGTGCTGGCCGCCGACCGGCGGGTCCTGCTCGTAGTCGACGTCGCCGTCGACGTGGGTGGTGGGCAGGTCGTCGTAGACCCGCACCTGGTCGAGCGTGCGGTCGACGGGCTCCGCGAGCAGGCGCGGCACGACCGCCGCGGCCGTGACGATCAGCGCGGCGAGCAGCAGCGTGACCAGGAGCGCCACCAGCGGGGCACGGTCACGCGGCTGCGGCGCGACCTCGCTCACTGGTCGAGGAGCCGCTCGACCCGCTCGACCTTGGCGCTGAGCTGGCCGTCCCAGCCGGGGCGGATGTCGGCCTTGAGCACCAGCCCGACCCGCGGGGAGACCTCGGCGACGACGTCGACGGCGCGCTTGACGACCGCCATCACCTCGTCCCACTCACCCTCGACGTTGGTGAACATCGAGTTCAGCTCGTAGGGCAGGCCGGACTCCTTGACGACGCGTACGGCGGCGGCGACCGCCTCCGAGACGCTGCCGGTCTCGTCGGCGGCGGTGGGCGAGATGCTGAAGGCCACGATCATGGGGCGAACGGTAGCCGTCAGCGCCGCACGGCCTCCGACCACTCCGGGTGCAGGTCGGGCAGCCGCTCGCGCAGCCGCGCCAGCGCCGCGTGGGTCTGCGACTTCACGGTGCCCCTGGAGACGCCGAGCGCGTCGGCCGTCTGCTGCTCGCTCAGGTCGTCGAGGTAGCGCAGCACGACGACGGCGCGCTGCTTGGGCGTCAGCGTCGACAGGGCGTCGCGCAGCACCCACACGTCCTCGCGCTCCGGCCCGCCCGCTGCTGCCGCTACCTCGGGATCGACCTCCACCGACGTCTCGCGCCAGCGGCGCCGGCGCCACCGGCTGACGTTCTCGTGCACCAGCACCTTGCGCACGTAGGGCTCGGGGTCGCCGGCGATGCGCGACCAGCGGGGCACCACCTTCGCCAGCGCCACCTGCACCAGGTCCTCGGCGTCGTGCACGTCGCCGGTGAGCAGGTACGCCGTGCGCAGCAGCGCCGCCCGGCGCGCCACGACGTACTCGGTGAAGGATGCGGGAGCCTGGTCAAGGCCGGTCACGACGCCTCCAGACGAGCAGGCCCAGGAGGGCGGCGAGCGGCACACCGACCAGCAACGACCACTGCAGGCGCGGGTCCATCGGGGACGGCGGCTCCGGCGCGGCGAAGATGTCGCCAGACCACGCCTGCTGGGCGACGGCGACGACCTGGTCGCCCTGCACGATCGGCTCCACCTCACCGGTGTCGACGTCGATCGACTGGTAGACCACCGAGGGGACACCGTCGCGCCGGGAGCGGACCACCACGTGGTCCTCGTCGCGCCACCCCACCACCTCCAGCGCCTCGGCGGTGCTGACCGCACGCAGCTCGACCTGGCCGTCGGCTCCGACCTCGCCGACCGCGACCTGGCGGGGTCCGGTGTCGCTGACGTTGGCACCGTCGGGGTCGAGGGTCACCGCCAGCCGCTCCCCCGACGGGCTCAGGGACGCCGGCCCCTCGGAGCGGGTGTCGAGGTCGACCATCCGACGCGCCTCGGGTGTCAGCAGCTGCACGCGGTCCCCCAGGCCCGACACCAGCGTCTGGCCGGTGCTGGTCGTGGCGTAGAGGTGCTGCACCGGCAGCCCCTCCCACGTCCTCGGCTCCGCGACCCCGACCTGCCAGCTCGCGGTGGTGCCGTCGACACCGGCGAAGCCCCGGACACCGGCGAGCTGGAACCACGAGAACCACAGCGTGCCGTCGGCCCAGGAGAGATCCTCCGTCGAGAGGCCGTGCTCGGTGGGCAGGCGGTGGCGCACCACCTCACCGCTGACGAGGTCCTGGACGGCCACCCCGACCACGACCGACCCGACGGCCCGGTTGGGCTCGCCGTCGGGCTCGCCCTCCAGCCAGTAGGCCAGCCGGCGCCCGTCCGGTGACAGCGCCACCGACTCGGTCTGCGGCTCCTCCGTCCGGGCCCGGCCAGGCAGGTCGAGGAAGCGGTACGCGCCGGTCTGCGACGAGATGCCGAGCAGCGCCGGCTCGCCGGCGCCCCAGACCGCGTCGCGGTAGCCGTCCACGACCGCCGACAGGACGCCGGGGGGCTCCCCCTCCGTGCCCGGCAACCACCCGGACGCGTCGTACAGGCGGTCGGGCAGGCGCGGGCCGGCCTCGCCGGGAGTGGCCGGTGCCGGAGCGGTGTCGAGCGAGGCGAGCTGCTGGGCGCCGACGCCCACCACCAGCACCACGAGGGCAGCGGCACCGGCCACCAGGGCGGTCATCTGCCGACGACGGCGCTGCCAGGCGCGCCCCCGGGTCCACGCCTGGTCGGCGAGGGCCGGCGCAGCGTCGCGCAGCCCCAGCTCGGCCAGCTCGTCGAGGCGACGGTGCAGGTCGGTGGTCTCGCTCACGGGGTCCTCCTCAGGGGGTCTCACCCTCTCCTACGCCGTGAGCGGCCCCGGAGGTTGGCACCTTCACCGGATCGACCTCGAGCAGCCCACGCAGCCGGGTCATCGCGTCGCGTGACTGCGACTTCACGGTGCCTACCGCGATCCCCAGCGCCTGCGCGGTCTGCACCTCGGTGAGGTCGTCGAAGTAGCGCAGCACCACCACTGCGCGCTGCCGCGGGGCCAGCGCCAGGAGGGCGGTGCGGACCGCGGCTCGGTCCGTCTGGTCGGCGCCGACCTGCTCCCGCTCCGGCAGCCGGTCGCTCGTCACCTCCCGCCAGCGCCGACCCCGCCAGCGACTCACCGACTCCCGGGCCAGGACCTTGCGCACGTAGGGCTCGGGGTCGTGGGCGATCTTGGCCCAGTGCGGCATCGCCTTGACCAGCGCGAGCTGCACGAGGTCCTCGGCGTCGGCGTGCTGGCCCGTCAGCAGGTACGCCGTGCGCAGCAGCGCCTGCCGACGAGCGGCGACGTACTCCTCGAACTGGGCACGCAGCTCGGTGTCACGGTCGGGCACGACGCCTCCAACGCACCAGCGCGGCACCCCCGACGAGCACGACGCCCGCCGAGAGCCCGACGAGCAGTCGTGGGTCGAGCGGCTCCGGAGGCGCCGGGCGAGACGCGAAGGGCTCGTCGAGCAGACCGAGGGCCAGCTGACCGGCGAAGTTCCCGGGTCCCGGGAGGTCGACCACCGTCTCCGACTCCCCCGTCGTCACGTCGACGCGCTGCAGCTCGGTGTGCCGCTCGTCCGGGGCGTACCGCTCGGCGAGCACGTGCTCGTCGTCGAACCAGGCCAGCACGGCGAAGGTGTCGGCTCCTGGAACGGGGGTGCTCTGCACCGAGTCCTGCGGCCCGCCCAGACGGACGACGCTGATGCCGTTGGGGTGTCGGTTCCCTCGCGGGTACGCCGCTGCCCGCCCCGCCTGGTCCAGAGCGGTCACCTCGGCCATCGAGCGCCCCGGCAGGGGCAGCCGGGCCACGGACCCCGTCTCGACGTCCCAGCGCACCATGCCGTCGCTCCGCTCGACCAGCAGGGCCCCGCGGCCGTTGCTCGTCTCGACGCCGCCGGCCTTGACCTCCGTCAGCACGGGCTCCTCCTCGACGCCGGGCCGCCAGCTCATCAGCCCCTCGGGGAAGCTGGAACCGCCCTGCTTCTTCGCCGGGGCGTCGTCGCCGACGTACTCCTGGCCGTAGGACAGCACCAGCGTCTCGTCGTCCGCCCAGACGAGTGCATCGGGGACGATCCCGTGCTCGGTCTCGACATCGTGCTGCACCGTACGACCCGTGACGGTGTCGTGGACCGCGACCCCGGTGACGGGCAGCTGCTGACCGCCGGCCGTCTGCGGCGTCCCCTCCGGCGCGCCCGTGGTCCAGTACGCCACGTGCGCACCGTCCGGAGCCAGTGCGTGGTCCCGGAGCGCGTCCTCGGGCAGGTCGAGGAACCGGTACTCGCCCGTGTCCGCAGAGATCCCGACCACGCCGTCCTCCGCGCCGGTCCAGCCGCCTCGGTCGGCCGGCAGCAGCACTGCCAGCTGACCCAGCGGACCCTCGTCGTCGGTGCCCGGCAGCCAGGGGCTCGGCTCCCAGATCCGGTCGGCGAGCGCAGGCGCCGCGCCGGGGCCGGCGGGCTGGATGCCGTCATCGGCCTTCACCCAGCCCAGGCCGCCGACCAGCCCGAGCGCCAGGACCGTGGCCGCCACCGCGACTCCGGTGCCGACGCGCCGGCGCCGGTGGTAGCGCCGGGCGACGTCCCACAGCCCGGGGTCGGGCAGGGCGGGCGGGGCGTCCTGGGCCAGGTCTGCCAGCCGGTCGTGCAACGTGCTCATCGGTCCTCCTCGGGGTCCTCACCCTCACCTACGCAACGAGCGACCCACCTGGAGGGGTCGCCGGGTCAGGCGAGGCTGCGGACCAGCAGGACCAGGGCGGAGGAGGCGCAGACGACGAGCACGACGGCGCGCACACGGGCCTCCGGCAGGCGGGGCCGCAGGACACGGCCCAGCACGGCACCCACCGCGAGCACCGGGGCCAGAGTCACGGCGAGCAGGAACGATCGGACGTCGAGCTGGCCGGCCAGGCCGAGCCCGGCCAGCGAGAGGGCCGCGCCGACCAGGAAGTAGACCGCCAGCGTCGTACGGATCGTGCGGGGCGGCTGGTGCTGGTAGAGCAGCGCCAGCGGCGGTCCGCCGATGGAGGTGGCGGTGCCGGTCACCCCGGAGACGGCCCCGGCCACCACCAGCGAGGTGCGGGTCAGCGGGACGACGACGGTGCGCCAGGTCAGGGCGACGGCGACCAGCACCATCGCACCGACCGCGACCCCGAGCAGCCGGGGCTCGAGAAGGGTCACCGCGACCACCCCGACCGCGGTGCCGAGCACCCGCGAGGGCAGCGACCAGCCCAGCCCGTGCCAGTCGATGTCCTCGCGCTCGGAGGCCAGGGTGACGAAGGGCAGCGCGAAGGCCAGCCAGAGCATCAGCTCGGGCATCAGCCGCGGCTCGACGAGGGTGATCACCGGCGCGCTGACGAGCCCGAGCCCCAGGCCCACCAACGACTGCACGGTGGCCCCGGCCAGGAGGGCCAGGGCCACCGTGAGCAGCGCAGGTGCGGTCAGTCCGAGCAGGATCAGCCCCGGCGCAGGTTGCGCAGGACGTACTGCATGATGCCGCCGTTGCGGTAGTAGTTCGCCTCGCCCGGGGTGTCGATGCGCACGACGCCGTCGAACTCGACGTCGCCTGCCTTCACCTTGACCGTGCGGGGCGTGGTGCCGTCGTTGAGCTCGGTGACGCCGGTGATGGAGAAGGTCTCCTCACCGGTCAGGCCCAGCGACTCGGCCGACTCGCCCTCGGGGAACTGCAGGGGCAGCACGCCCATGCCGATGAGGTTCGAGCGGTGGATGCGCTCGTAGGACTCGGCGATGACGGCCTTGACACCCAGCAGCGCGGTGCCCTTGGCGGCCCAGTCGCGCGAGGAGCCGGAGCCGTACTCCTTGCCCGCGAGCACGACCAGCGGGGTGCCGGCCGCGATGTACTTCTCGGAGGCCTCGAAGACCGAGGTCACGCTCTGCTCACCATCGGCGTCGCCGGAGAAGTCCTTGGTGAAGCCACCCTCGGTGCCCGGTGCCAGCTGGTTGCGCAGGCGGATGTTCGCGAAGGTCCCGCGGATCATCACCTCGTGGTTGCCGCGGCGCGAGCCGTAGGAGTTGAAGTCGCGCTGCTCGACGCCGTGCTCGGCGAGGTACTTGCCCGCCGGGCTGTCCTTCTTGATCGCACCGGCCGGCGAGATGTGGTCGGTGGTGACCGAGTCGCCGAGCTTGAGGAGCACGCGCGCGCCCTCGATGTCGGTGACCGCCTCCGGCTCGTCGGGCATCCCGTCGAAGTAGGGAGGCTTGCGGACGTAGGTGGACTCGGGGTCCCACTCGAAGGTCTTGCCCTCGGGGGTGGGCAGCGAGCGCCACTGCTCGTCGCCGGCGAAGACGTCGGAGTAGCCGTCGTCGAACATCTCGGAGGTGATGGCCGAGCCGACGACCTCTTCGATCTCGGCGGCGGTGGGCCAGATGTCCTTCATGAAGACGTCGTTGCCCTCGGTGTCCTGGCCCAGCGGGTCGTTGAACAGGTCGAGGTCCATCGAGCCGGCCAGCGCGTAGGCGACCACCAGCGGCGGCGAGGCCAGGTAGTTCATCTTCACGTCGGGGTTGATCCGGCCCTCGAAGTTGCGGTTGCCCGAGAGCACCGAGACGACCGCGAGGTCCTTCTCGTTGACCGCGGCGGAGACCTCGGGGATGAGCGGGCCCGAGTTGCCGATGCAGGTGGTGCAGCCGTAGCCGACGAGGTTGAAGCCGAGCTTGTCGAGGTACGGCGTGAGGCCGGCCTTCTCGTAGTAGTCCGAGACGACCTTCGAGCCGGGGGCCAGCGTGGTCTTGACCCAGGGCTTGCGCTGCAGGCCCTTCTCGACGGCCTTCTTGGCCAGCAGGGCCGCACCGATCATCACCGACGGGTTGGAGGTGTTGGTGCACGAGGTGATCGCCGCGATCGCGACGGCGCCGTGGTCGAGCTCGAACTCGGTGCCGTCCTCGAGGGTGACGTGGACCGGGTTGCTCGGACGACCGCCGTCGGCGGGGGCCGCCGAGAGGTAGTTCTTGGGCTTCGCGGACTCGCCGCCACCGTTGGAGGTGGCCGGGTCGGAGGCCGGGAAGGTCTCCTCGAGCGACTCGTCGTAGCCGTTGGTGTCCTGGTGCTCGTGGTCGACGTAGTCGGCCAGCGCGCCGCGGAAGCCCTGCTTGGCCTCCGACAGGGAGACCCGGTCCTGGGGGCGCTTGGGCCCGGCCAGCGACGGGACGACGGTGGCCAGGTCGAGCTCGAGCTTCTCGGAGTAGCGCGGCTCGGCCTCGGGGTCGTGCCAGAGGCCCTGCTCCTTGGCGTAGGCCTCGACCAGCGCGAGCTGCTCGGGGCTGCGGCCGGTGAGCTCGAGGTACTTGGTGGTCTCCTCGTCGATCGGGAAGACCGCGATGGTCGAGCCGAACTCGGGGCTCATGTTGCCGATGGTGGCGCGGTTGGCCAGCGGCAGCGCGGAGACGCCGGGGCCGTAGAACTCCACGAACTTGCCGACCACACCGTGCTCGCGCAGCATCTCGGTGATGGTGAGCACCAGGTCGGTGGCGGTCGCGCCCTCGGGCAGGTCGCCGTTGAGCTTGAAGCCGACCACGCGCGGGATCAGCATGGAGACCGGCTGGCCGAGCATCGCGGCCTCGGCCTCGATGCCGCCCACGCCCCAGCCGACGACGCCGATGCCGTTGACCATGGTGGTGTGGGAGTCGGTGCCGACGCAGGTGTCGGGGTAGGCCAGCAGCTCGCCGTCGACCTCGCGGGTGAAGACCGTGCGGGCCAGGTGCTCGATGTTGACCTGGTGCACGATGCCGGTGCCCGGCGGGACGACCTTGAAGTCGTCGAAGGCGCCCTGGCCCCACCGCAGGAACTGGTAGCGCTCGCGGTTGCGCTCGTACTCGATCTCGACGTTGCGCTCGAAGGCCTCGGGGGTGCCGAAGACGTCGGCGATCACCGAGTGGTCGATGACCATCTCGGCGGGCGCGAGCGGGTTGATCTTGGTCGGGTCGCCACCCAGGTCGGCCATCGCCTCACGCATGGTGGCGAGGTCGACGACGCAGGGCACGCCGGTGAAGTCCTGCATGATCACGCGCGCCGGCGTGAACTGGATCTCCTGCGAGGGGTCGGCGTCGGCGTCCCAGCCGGCGATCGCCTTGATGTCCTCGGCGGTGATGTCGGAGCCGTCCTCGGTGCGCAGGAGGTTCTCGAGGAGCACCTTCAGGCTGAAGGGGAGGCTGTCGACGTCGAGGCCGTCACCCTTGACCGCGTCGAGGCGGAAGATCTCGTACGACGTGCCGTCCACGTCGAGGGTGCCCTTGGCACCGAAGCTGTCCTTGCTTGCCACTGACCAACATCTCCTCTGTCGCGTCTGCGATGACGGGCGCTGCTTGCGCATCATCTTGCCGCCGGGCCGGGGAGCCAGCAAAGGAAGGCCACCCTTACCCGTCGGCCACATCTCTTGACGTCAAGATACACGACATCAAGGGGTCTTCTCCAGCAGCGCCACGCGCTCGATCCTCAAGGGTCAGTCCGCGTCACGGAGCAGACCCACGAAGGCGCGGGACCCGCGCTCGCGCGCGTGCTCGAGCGGGGTGACCCCGTCGCGGTCGGCGACCACGGGGTCGGCGCCCGACGCGACCAGGACCTGCGCAGCCTCGACGGCGTCACGCGCGGCCGTGACCAGCAGGGCGGTGCGACCCCGCTCGTCCCGGGCCTCGATGTCGGCTCCGGACCGCAGCGCCACGGCCACCGCCTCGGCGTCGCCACGCTCCGCGGCGCGCAGCAGCGCCCGGTCCGGCCTCGTCGGGGGCGCGGCTCCGGCCACGGTCTCCAGCACCGCCTCCAGGCGGCCGAAGCCACGCTCGCGGGCCATCTCGAGCGGGGTCAGGCCCGCCGACGGCGAGATGTCGGACAACCGCACACCTCCTGCGGCGAGCACCCGGAGCGTGGCGGCGTACGCCGGTGTGTCCGCGCCGAGCCACACGGCCTCGTGGACGGCCTGGTAGCCGATGCGGTTGATGTGGTCGCGGTCGATCCCGGCCTGCAGCAGCTCGCCGACGACGAGCCAGTGGCCGCGCTCGGCGGCGCGGATCAACCCGGTCCCGTTCCAGCTGTCCTTGTCGTCGACCCTGGCGCCCGACCGCAGCATGAGGCGCAGGAGCTCGAGGTGTCCCTCACTGGTCGAGATCAGGTACGCCGACTGCTGGGTCTCGTCCTTGGCGTTCACGTCCGCCCCACGCCCCACCAGTCGGCGGGCCCGCGCCACGTCGTCGGCCCAGGCCGCTTCGCGGAGCTCGTGGTCGAGCATCCGCTGCTCCTTCGGTCCCGGTTCGGGCTCGGGTTCAGGCTCGGGCTCGGGCTCGGGCGACCGTTCCGCGGTCGTCGGCTCGGGACCCGGCCCCGGGAGCGGAGCGCGCCCGTCCGGGAGGTCGCCACCCCCGCAGCCGACCAGGACGACCAGCAAAAGGGCGGCGGGGGCCAGGAGCCTCCGACTGACGTGCCGCACGAGGTCGAGTCTGCCTCTCTGTCGGGCCGGCGAGAAGACCCATCGGGTCAGGCTTGCTTCTCCAGCAGCGCCACGCACTCGACGTGGTGCGTCATGGGGAACAGGTCGAAGGCGCGCAGCGCTCGCAGCTCGTAGCCCCGCTCGGCCAGCAGGGCCAGGTCGCGGGCGAGGGCCGCGGGGTCGCAGGCCACGTAGGCGATCCGGCGCGGGTCGCGCGCGACCACGGCGTCGACGACGGCCCGCTTGGCGCCCTCGCGGGGCGGGTCGAGCACGACCAGGTCGAAGGGCTCGTCGTACGCCGATGCCAGCACCTCGGCCACGTCGCCGCAGGCGGTCTCGACGCGGGCGGTCGCGCCGGCCAGGTTGGTGCGCGCGTGCAGGCTGGCGGTGCGGTCGCCCTCGACCGCCACGACCTGCCCCTCTGGCCCGACCGCGTCGGCGAGGAAGCGCGCGAAGAGTCCCACGCCGGCGTACAGGTCGAGGACCCGCTCCCCCGCCTGCGGCTCGAGCATCTCCAGGACCGTCGTCACCAGGGTTGCCGGCGCCCCGGGGTGCACCTGCCAGAAGCCGTCGGCAGCCACGGCGAACCGGTGCTCCCCCGCGCCGATGGCGACCTGCTCCTCGACCGATCCGGGAGCGGGCTCGCGGGCGTCGGGGTGGGCGATGCGGCAGTCGTCGACCTCGACGGTCGCCCGCGAGCGGTGCTTGCGCATCCCGCGCCGCCCGTCGCCCAGGTCGACGTAGTTGACACGGGTGCGCCACCGCAGACCGGCGAGCTGCTCGGGCAGGTCGCCGGCGACCGCCTCGACCTCGACGTCGCTGTCGATCTTGGCCAGGCGCGAGAGCTGCTCCCGCACCACGGCGGTCTTGAGCGCGCGCTGGTGCGGCAGCGAGACGTGCTGGAAGTCGCAGCCGCCGCACAGCCCCGGCCCCGCGAAGGGGCACGGCGGGGTGACCCGCTCCGGCGAGGCCTCGAGCACCTCGACGGCGTCGGCGCGCCAGAACTTGTCGCCGTCGGTGCCCTCGGTGACCTGCAGGACCACCCGCTCGCCCGGCACGGCGTGGCGCACGAACACCACGCGCAGGGGCGCGTCGGGGGCGCTGCTGGTGGGCACGCGGGCCACGCAGTGCCCGCCGTGGGCGACCGGTCCGACCTCGACCTCGAAGCGCTCGCCGACGCGGGAGCGACCGCGCTGGCGCCGCGCCCGGGGGTGCCGGCTCACCGGTCCCGCCCCCGCTTGCCACGCGGGTCGACGCGCCCGCTGCGCAAGTCACCGGGCCGGACCCGGAAGTCGTCCCGCTCGTCGCGCTCGCGGGCGATCTGGGAGGAGCGCAGCTGGAAAGGCACCGAGGTGACCATGACACCGGGGGTGAACAGCAGCCGGCCCTTGAGCCGCAGCGCGGTCTGGTTGTGCAGCAGCTGCTCCCACCACCGGCCCACGACGTACTCGGGGATGTAGACGGCCACGACGCCGCGCGGGTTGGCCCGGCGGATGGCGGTGGCGTACTCGACGACCGGGCGCACCAGCTCGCGGTAGGGCGAGTGCAGGACCTTGAGCGGCACGTCCATGCGGCGCTCGTCCCACTCCTCCATCAGGCGCGCGGTGGCCTGCGCGTCGGTGGCGACGTAGACGCCCTCGAGGGTGTTGGGCCGGGTCGCCTGGGCGAAGGCGAGGGCACGCAGCGTGGGCTTGTGCAGCTTGGAGACCAGCACGATGGCGTGCACCCGGGTGGGCAGCACGCGGTCCTCCTCGTCGGCGGCCAGCTCGTCGGCGACCTGGGCGTAGTGCTGGTGGATGGCGCGCATCAGCACGTAGAAGGTGCCCATCGCCAGGATGGTGATCCAGGCGCCGGCGAAGAACTTGGTGATCAGCACGATGACCAGCACGACCGCGGTGAAGGACAGGCCGGTGGCGTTGATGACCCGCGAGCGCTGCATCCGACGGCGCACCGCCGGGTCGTGCTCGCCCTGCAGCTCGCGGGTCCAGTGCCTGATCATGCCCAGCTGGGAGAGGTTGAAGGAGACGAAGACGCCGACGATGTAGAGCTGGATCAGCCGGGTCGGCTCGGCGTCGAAGACCCAGATCAGGGCGATCGCCATGCCGGCGAGGAACACGATGCCGTTGGAGTAGGCCAGCCGGTCGCCGCGCGAGCCCAGCGCCCGCGGCGCCAGCCCGTCCTGGGCCAGGATCGAGCCCAGCACCGGGAAGCCGTTGAAGGCGGTGTTGGCGGCCAGCACCAGGATCACGCCGGTGACCGTGACGGTGAGGTAGAAGCCGGGCGGGAAGCCGGTGAAGACCGACTCGGCGATCTGCGAGATCACGGTGTGCTGGTCGTAGTCGGCCGGCAGCGGCTGGCCACCGCGCGAGAGCCGGTCGAACTCGTCGGGGTCGACCAGGCGCACCCCGATCTCACGCGCCAGCACGATGACGCTGACCATCATCGCGATCGCGATCGCCCCGAGCAGCGCCAGGGTGGTGGCCGCGTTGCGGCTCTTGGGCCGCCGGAAGGCCGGCACCCCGTTGGCGACCGCCTCGACACCGGTCAGCGCCGCGGCACCGGAGGAGAACGCCCGCGCCAGCAGGATCATCAGCCCGAGCGTCGTCAACGGCCCCTCGAAGCCCTCGGCCGGGGTGATCGTGATGTCGGCGCTCTCCGCCGGCCGCAGGTCGCCGTTCCACCACTGCCACAGGCCCCAGCCCACCATCGCCGCCATCGCCACCATGAAGGCGTACGTCGGCAGCGCGAAGAACGAGCCCGACTCGCGGATGCCGCGCAGGTTCATCGCCATCAGCAGCACCACCAGCCCGGCGGCGAAGCTGGCCTCGTGGCCGCTGAGCGCCGGCACGGCGGAGGCGGCGTACTGGGCTCCCGCGGAGATGGAGACGGCCACGGTGAGCACGTAGTCGACGAGCAGGGCGCTGGCCACGGTGGTGCCGGCGGTCATGCCGAGGTTGACCTTGGCCACCTCGTAGTCGCCACCGCCGGAGGGGTAGGCGTGCACGGTCTGGCGGTAGGAGGCGATCACCGCGGCCATCACGATGGCGATGGCCAGGGCGACCTTCCACGACCACACGTAGGCCGACGCGCCGGCCAGCGAGAGCATGATGAAGACCTCGTCGGGGGCGTAGGCCACCGAGGAGAGCGCGTCGGAGGCGAATACCGGCAGCGCGATGCGCTTGGGGAGCAGCGTCTCGCCCAGCTGGGAGCTGCGCAGCTTGCGCCCCAGCAGGATGCGTTTGGAGACGTCTCCGACACTCAC
The DNA here is from genome assembly GCF_030518195.1 of Nocardioides cremeus. Classification (GTDB taxonomy): domain Bacteria; phylum Actinomycetota; class Actinomycetes; order Propionibacteriales; family Nocardioidaceae; genus Nocardioides; species Nocardioides cremeus. The sequence goes on along the minus strand of NZ_JAULSC010000003.1, from coordinate 177,496 downwards.
GAGCCGGAAGGCTACGGCACCGGCGCCGCCGGACCGGCGTTGCGGCTACCGTGGCCCCGTGCACGTTGTGATCATGGGTTGTGGCCGGGTGGGTTCGACCCTGGCCAACAGCCTCGAGGACCGGAACCACACGGTGTCGATCATCGACAGCGAGCCCGATGCGTTCCGACGCCTGGGGCCCGCCTTCAACGGCGACAAGATCGCCGGGATCGGGTTCGACCAGGAGGTCCTGGAGAAGGCCGGCATCCGGCGTGCCGACGCGTTCGCGGCCGTCTCGAGCGGCGACAACTCCAACATCATCGCCGCCCGCGTGGCGCGCGAGACCTTCGGCATCCAGCAGGTCGTGGCCCGCATCTACGACCCGGGCCGTGCCGAGGTCTACCAGCGCCTGGGCATCACCACGGTGGCCACCGTGAAGTGGACCGCCGACCAGGTGCTGCGCCGGATCCTGCCCGCCGGGGCGGAGCCCGACTTCCGCGACCCCAGCGGCACCATCCGCGTCGACCACATCACGGTGCCGGAGATCTGGATCGGCAGCCGCACCATCGACCTGCAGATCCAGACCCGCAGCCGCATCGCGTGGATCGACCGGCTCGGCGAGGGCATGCTGCCGGTGCGCGAGACCGTGCTCCAGGAGGGCGACATGCTGCACCTGGTGATCCGCGAGGAGAACGCCGCCCACACCTACGAGCGGCTCGACAACGGCCCGGAGGAGAACTGATGCGCGTCGCCATCGCCGGAGCCGGCGCCGTGGGCCGCTCCATCGCCCGTGAGCTGATCACCAACGGCCACGAGGTCCTGCTGATCGACAAGAACGCCGGCTCGATCAAGCCCGAGCGCGTCCCCGGCGCCGAGTGGCTGCTGGCCGACTGCTGCGAGATGTCCTCGCTGCAGGAGGCGCGCCTCGAGCGCTGCGACGTGCTGATCTCGGCCACCGGTGACGACAAGGCCAACCTGGTCGCCTCGCTGCTGGCCAAGACCGAGTTCGGGGTGCCGCGCACCGTCGGTCGCGTCAACCACCCCAACAACGAGTGGCTCTTCAGCGAGGCCTGGGGCGTCGACGTCAACGTCTCGACCCCGCGCATCATGTCGGCGCTGGTCGAGGAGGCCGTCACGGTCGGTGACCTGGTGCGGCTCTTCACGTTCCGCCAGGGCAAGGCCAACCTCGTCGAGATGACGCTGCCGGCCGACTCGCCGTACGTCGGCAAGCCCAGCGGCCTGATCCCGCTGCCCGACAACTGCGCGCTGGTCACCATCCTGCGCGACGGGCAGGTCTACGTGCCCAGCGCCGAGCAGCCGGTGGAGTCGGGCGACGAGCTGCTGCTGGTGGTGCCGGCCGAGAAGGAGGACGAGCTCGAGCGGCTGCTCGCGCCCTCCACCCACGGCGGCTAGCCCCATCAGGTCGGCCAGGTCGGCCAGGTCGGCCAGGTCGGCTAGGCCTGCTGGTCGGCCGTCCGCTCGCGCTCGACGGGGGTGTGGTTGCGCCCCAGCACCCACATCATCGCCGCCAACGCGGCGAGCTGCAGGGGCCAGCCCAGCACGATCTTGAGCACGCCGAGGATCGCGATCGCGGTCTCCGCGGCGATCGCGTCGGACCACGCGCCCAGCCAGATCGGGCCCTGCACGACCACGCGCAGCACGCAGGGCGCGGCCAGCAGCCAGGTCAGGGTGCTGGTCAGGCGCACCACCTGCTTGTCGGAGTGCCAGGCGGTGGCGTCGCCGGTGACGCTGCCGACCATGAAGCCGACCAGCGGCCAGCCGACCAGCACGGTCAGCGACAGAACGACGGCGTACCCGCCGTTGTAGAGGATGCCGGGCAGGAAGTAGGCCAGCGCCTGCTCGTCCTCGCTGCCGCCGCGCCGGGCGGCCATGGTGACGAAGAACCAGCCGATCCCGATGCCGAACAGCGCGTTGAGGGCGAACTGGACCGTCGAGCGCTGCACCAGCCGCACGCCCAGCGCCAGCACGGCGGCGGCGACGCTGACGACCAGGGCGACCTGCAGCTGCTTGGTGCTGAGCCAGACCACGGTGAAGAGCAGGGTCGGCACGGCCGCCTCGACCATGCCGCGGCGCCCGCCGAGCGCCTTGGCCAGCTGGCTGCGCACGACCGACTCGACGGTCTCGACGTCGGGGGTGGCGGCGTTGCTCACGGGATCAGCTCGTATCGGGGGTTGTAGATGACACGGACGCCGTCCTGGGTGCCGATGCGGCCCTCCACGGAGATCGCGACGCCGGGGTTGATGCCGGCGATGCGGCGCCGGCCCAGCCACACGACCGTGATCGAGCCGGTGCCGTCGAAGAGCTCGGCCTCCAGCGCCGGCACGCCGCCGCGCGGGCGCAGCGTGACGGTGCGCAGGGTGCCGCGCAGGCGCACCCGCGAGCGGTCGGTCACGTCGGCGATGCAGTCGTTGCCCGGCTCGGTGTAGGTGCGGCGCAGGTCGCGCGCCTCCTGGTCGGAGCTGTTGGCCCACCGGCTGATGCTGCGCCGCAGGCGGCTCTTGTCGGGCATCGGTCCTCAGTCGTGGTCGTGGCCGAAGTGCGGGTGGTCGGTGGCGCGGCCGCGGTCGTCCTTGGTGCCCGGGGGCACCGCGGGGCCGACGCGGCGCGCGCCCTCGGGCAGCACCAGGTCGAGCGCCTCGCCGACGGGCATCGCGCCCTCGCCGCGCTCGACCCCGACCTGGGTCAGGGCGCTGAGCCACGGCTCGGCCACGTCGCTGCCGCGGGCGGGCGCGCCGATCAGGGTGGCGCGCAGCATCCAGCGGTTGCCGTTGACGCCCAGGATGCGCGAGAGCTGCTTGCCGGTGCGCCCGTCGGGCATGGTGCGGGTCAGCTCGCAGAGCAGCTCGGTGCCGTAGCGGCCCTCCTGCTCGGTGGCCGTGCCGCCGCGCTGGACCATGTCGGCCGCGATCTGCGGGCGCACGTCGCCCCACAGGTCGCCGCCACGGGGGGCGGCGAAGGCGCGCAGCTCGATGGCGCCGTCGGGGCCGGCGAGCAGCACGGCCTGGATCTCCTCGGTGGCCTCGTCGACCTGCAGCCGCAGCTCGAGGCCCTCGGGTACCACCACGAGCAGGGAGCCCAGGTCGATGCGCTGCTGGCCCTCGGGCAGCTCGGGGAGCTCGGCCGCGTCGAAGGGGCCCTCCGGGGGCGCCGCCGGCGTCTCCTGCGCAGCCTCGGCTGCCCCGGCGGACTCGGTGGCGTCGGACTTGCGGCGGAACTTCACGTGCGGGGCTCCTCGAGGATGGTCGGTGGTGTGGCGGGTGGGGGCGCCTCAGGTCGAGGCGAACCCACCTGTAGAACCGTAGCCCCCGTCGCCCCGGGGCGACGAAGGCAGCGCCTCGACCTCCACGAAGCGCGCCCGTTCGACCCGCTGCAGCACCAGCTGGGCGACCCGGTCGCCGCGGCGCAGCTCGACCGGCTCGCGGGGGTCGAGGTTGACCAGCAGCACCTTGACCTCGCCGCGGTAGCCCGCGTCGACGGTGCCGGGGGTGTTGACGATCGAGACGCCGTGGCGCGCGGCCAGGCCCGAGCGGGGGTGCACCAGCGCGACGTACCCGCTCGGGAGCGCCAGCGCGATGCCGGTCGGCACCAGGGCCCGCTCCCCCGGCTCCAGGCGCACGTCGACGGTGGTGAGCAGGTCGGCGCCGGCGTCGCCGGGGTGCGCGTACGCCGGCAGCGGCAGGTCGGCGTCGAGGCGGACCACCTGGACGGGCAGCTCGTGCGGGTCGGGGGCCTGGCCGGCGGGTGCGGGTACGGGTGCGGGGTCGCTCACGCACGGGACCCTAGGTCATCGCCCTCGGCGCCCGGGTGGGAGAATCGGGCCGTGGACGCGACCCCGACCTACCGCGAGCGACTCTCGGTGCCGCTGCGCTGGTGGGTGCAGGGCACGATGCTGGTCGCCAGCCTGTGGCTGGCGGTCATCGTGGCCGTGCCCGAGGCGCTGGCCTGGGCGATCACCGGTGTGGCCGTGGCGCTGCTGGCCGCGCTGATGCTGGGCTACGGCTCCCCCGTGATCAGCGTGGCCGACGGCGTGCTGCGCGCCGGCCGGGCCCGCATCGAGGTGCGGCACCTGGGCGCGGTGCAGGCGCTCGACGCCGAGGGCGCACGCCGTGCCGCGGGGGTCGAGGCCGACGCCCGCGCCTACCTGCTGCTGCGTCCCTACCGCAAGCGCGCGGTGCGCGTCGAGGTCACTGACCCCGCCGACCCCACGCCCTACTGGCTGCTGAGCAGCCGCCGCCCCGACGACCTCGCCGAGGTGCTGCGCACGGTCTCCCCCCGGGTGGCCCCGCCCTCCGGCAGCACTGGGTAGGGTCGCGCCCATGGCATCCGGTGGTGGCTCCAAGATCTGGTCCCTCATGTCGCTCGGCTCCTCGGTGGGCGCAGCGGTCGCGGCCCGCAAGGCGCTCGAGGCGTCCTGGAAGACGGCGGCGCGGCGCAAGCCCCCCGCCAACCCGGCCGACCCCGACGTCGACGTCTGGGAGGCGGTGACCTGGGCGCTGGCCACGGGCGCCGTCGCCTCGCTGGCGCGGATGCTGGCCCAGCGCCGGGCCGCGGAGTACTACACGCGCTCGACCGGCCACCTGCCGCCGCCGCTGCAGAAGGACGGCCAGTAGCGGACACCAGTAGAACGCCGAAGGCCCGGTCCCCGCAGGGGGGCCGGGCCTTCGTGGCGTGGTGCGGCTGCTCAGACGCAGTCGCGGCAGATCATCTTCTTCTCGTCGGCGAGCTGCGAGCGGTGGTGCACGAGGAAGCAGCTCATGCAGGTGAACTCGTCCTCCTGCTTGGGCTTCACCTCGACCGCGAGCTCCTCGTGCGACAGGTCGGCGCCGGGGAGCTCGAAGGACTCAGCGGCCTCGGTCTCGTCCTCGTCGACCTTGCCGGAGTTCTTGTCGTGGCGGCGAGCCTTGAGCTCCTCGATGCTCTCCTCGGACTGGTCTTCCTCGTTCTTGCGCGGTGCGTCGTAGTCGGTGGCCATCGTCGCCTCACTCCCCTCGTCGTCTCGTGTGCGTGATGCCTGGGTGGCGCCCCGTGAGTGTCGTCGGCGCCAGATTGTGCACCATGGCCGTCGACAGCGACACACCGGTCGGTGTCACGCGTCGTGAACAGCGGATGAGGTTGCGGTTATTCCCCGGCCGCGTAGCCGGCCTCGAGCACAAGCGCCCGCAGCTCCTCGAAGCTGCCCGCGGGCCCGCAGAGCAGCAGGTCGCGACCGCTGGCCCCCGTCATCAGCTCGGTCCTCGCACCCGCCGCCCGCGCCACCAGGGCGCCCGCGGCGTGGTCCCACAGGTGCACGCCCTCCTCGACGTAGGCGTCGAGGGTGCCCTCGGCGACGCCGCACAGGTCGAGCGCGCAGGAGCCCAGGCGGCGTACGTCGCGCACCCGGGGCAGCAGGTGCACCAGCGAGCGCGCCTGGCGCTCGCGCACGTCGGCGTCGTAGGAGAAGCCGGTCGCCACCAGCATCTGCGACAGCGGCGCGACCGGGCGTACGCCGACCGGTCGCCCGTCGCGGGTCGCGACCGGGCCGTGCGGGCCGACGTGGGCGGCGTACTCGACACCGGTGGCGACGTTGAGCACCACCCCGGCCACCACCTCGGGGCCGGCGTCGCCCTCCACCTCGGCCGCGATCGACACGGCGTACTGGGGCAGGCCGTAGAGGAAGTTGACGGTGCCGTCGATCGGGTCGACGACCCAGCGGACCCCGGAGGTGCCGGCGACGTCGTCGCCCTCCTCGCCGAGCACGGCGTCGTCGGGACGGGCCTGCAGCAGCAGCCGGCGGACCAGCGCCTCGCTGGCGCGGTCGGTCTCGGTGACGACGTCGACCGGGCTGGTCTTGGTGTCGGCCACGGCGACGTCGCCGGCCCGGTGCTCGCGCACCAGGGCGGCCGCCGCGCGCGCCACGTCGAGGGCGAGGTCGCGCAGGCCCTCGGCCTCCACTGCCCCGGAGGCGCTCACGCCCCGCGGCCGCACAGGGCCGGGCGCTCGGCGCGCGGGTTGGCGCAGCACCCCACGGGGCAGGCGTCCCACATCGGGCCGGTCTCGCCGACGGCGGCGCGGGCGACCTCCTCGCCCCGCTCGACGGTGGCCCGCTCGACCAGCAGGTCGCGCACGGTGGCCACGAAGCGCGGGTCGATGCCGGCGGTGGCCGCGCGGCGCACCGGCAGGCCGATCCGCTCGGCGGTCTCGACGGCCTCGGTGTCGAGGTCGTAGATGACCTCCATGTGGTCGGAGACGAAGCCGACCGGCACCATCACCACGGCCGGCACGCCCTGCTCGCGCAGCGCCTCGAGGTGGTCGTTGATGTCGGGCTCGAGCCACGGCACGTGCGGGGAGCCGCTGCGCGAGCAGAAGACGAGGTCGTGCTCGTGGGTGGTGCCGGTCTCGGCGGCCACCTTCTCGGTGACCACGCGGGCCACGTCGCGGTGCTGGGCGACGTAGGCGCCCCCGCCCTCGTAGGTGGCCTCGGGGTCGCCGCTGTTCTCGTTCATGGCGGTGGGGATCGAGTGGGTCACGAAGACCAGGCGCGCCCCGGCGCGCACGTCGTCGGGCAGGTCGGCCAGGGCCGCCAGGGTCGCGTCGACGTTGGGCTCCACGAAGCCCGGGTGGTTGAAATAGTGGCGCAGCTTGTCGAGGTGCACCGGCGCGCCCTCGACACCGCCGGGCAGCGCGTCGACGGCGTCGTAGAGGTTCTCGCGGTACTGCCGGCACGACGACCACGACGAGTAGGCGCTGGTCACGAAGCAGGCCGCTCGCGTGACGCCGTCGTCGGCCATCTGCTGCAGCGTCTCGGAGAGGTAGGGGTCCCAGTTGCGGTTGCCCCAGTAGACCGGCAGGTCGACGCCGTGCTCGGCGAGGTCGGCCTCGATCGCGGCCTTGAGCTCGCGGCACTGGTCGTTGATCGGCGAGCGCCCGCCGAAGAGGTGGTAGTGCTTGCCCACCTCCTCCAGGCGCTCGCGCGGGATCCCCCGGCCGCGGGTCACGTTCTCGAGGAACGGCACGACGTCGTCGGGACCCTCCGGACCGCCGAAGGAGACCAGCAGGAGCGCGTCGTAGGGGTGCACGTCGGGAGTGGCCATGACGACATCGTAGGGAGGGCCCCCATCACCCCCCGCAATCGATTCGCCGGGCGGTGAGGAGCGGGCTTACGCTCCGCTCGGATGTTCACGTCGTACGCCCGCGTGCTGGGCCGTCCCGGTGCCCTGCGGTTCAGCCTCACCGGGATGTTCGCGCGCCTGCCGATCAGCATGGTCGGTCTCGGCATCGTGCTGCTGGTCGAGGCCTCCACCGGCTCCTACGGCCTGGCCGGCGCCGTGTCGGCGGCGTACATGCTGGCCAACGCGCTGCTGGCCATCGCCCAGGGCCGTCTGGTCGACCGGCTCGGCCAGGCACCCGTGCTGGCCGCGGCCAGCGTCGTCTTCGGGCTGGCCCTGACCACGCTGATCTGGTCGGTGCAGGCCGGGTGGCCTGTGGCAGCGACGTACGCCGCCGCGGCGCTGGCCGGTGCGAGCCTGCCGCAGATCGGCTCGTGCGTGCGGGCGCGCTGGTCGCACGTGCTCGACGCGCCGGCCGACGTGCAGACCGCCTTCGCGCTCGAGGCCGTCGTCGACGAGGCCTGCTTCATCCTCGGCCCGATCCTGGTCACCGTGCTCGCCACGGCGGTGCACCCGGTGGCCGGCCTCGGCTCCGCGATGGTCTTCGGCACCCTCGGCGGGCTGCTCTTCGCCGCCCAACGCGGCACCGAGCCGCCGCCGCAGCCGCACGACCGCCACACCGGGCCGCGCCCCCCGCTGCCGTGGCGCACGCTGGTGCCGCTGGCGGCCGTCTCGGGCATGCTCGGGGTGCTCTTCGGCGCCGCCGAGGTCACCACCATCGCGTTCGCCGACGAGCAGGGCAGCCGCGCGTGGGCCGGGCCGCTGCTGGCGCTGTGGGCGCTGGGCAGCCTGGTCGCCGGGGTGGTGTCGGGCGCGGTGATCTGGCGCGCGGGCCCGGCCACCCGGCTGAAGTGGGGCGCGTTCGCGATGGCGGCGGCGATGGCGCCGCTCCCCCTCGTAGGGTCGGTGCCGGTGATGGGCCTGGTGCTGCTCGTGGGTGGCGCCGCGATCGCGCCGACGATGATCGCGACCATGTCGCTGACCGAGGCCACGATGCCGCGCAGCCGGCTCACCGAGGGCATGTCGGTGGTGCAGACCGGGCTGGTGGCCGGCGTCGCGCCCGGGGCCACGCTCTCAGGGCTGGTCGTCGACGCCGCGGGTGCCTCGACGGCCTACCTGCTGCCGCTGGGCGCCGGCCTGCTGGCGGTGCTCGCGGCGCAGACCATCACTTCCGGTGCGGGTCGCGCAGGATCCTGATCCCGGCCCAGGCCGCGAGCGGGACGAGCACGAGCAGGGCGACCACGGTCCACAACGTCATGTCCCCATTGTGTCATCGCACCGGGCGCTAGCGTCCCACCCATGTGGCGCAACTGGTCGGGCACCGAGTCGGCGCACCCCGTGCGGGTGGCCGAGCCCCGCGGCACCGACGACGTGCTCGCCCTGGTGCGCCGGGCCCGTGAGGAGCGCACGACGCTGAAGATGGTCGGCACCGGCCACAGCTTCACCGGCATCGCCGCGCCCGAGCACACGATGCTCTCCCCCGGCGCGATGAGCGGCGTGCTGGGCGTCGACCGCGACGCGATGACGGTGACCGCGCTGGCGGGCACGCCGCTGCACGTCCTCAACGCCACCCTCGAGGGACTGGGCCTGAGCCTGCACAACATGGGCGACATCGCCGAGCAGACCCTGGCCGGGGCGGTCTCGACCGGCACCCACGGCACGGGCGGCGTCGCGGCCGGCCTGGCCGCGCAGGTGGTCGGCCTCGAGATGGTCACCGGCGCCGGCGAGGTGCTGCGCGCCGACGCCGAGCAGCACCCCGACGTGCTGGCCGTGGCCCGGCTCGGGCTGGGGGCGCTCGGGGTGCTGACCACGCTCACGTTCGCGGTCGAGCCGCTCTTCGTCCTCGAGGCGCACGAGCGTCCCCTGGGCTGGGACGAGGCGCTGGAGTCCTTCGACGACCTGGTCGCGGCCCACCACCACGTCGACCTCTACTGGTTCCCGCACACCGACAGGGTCCAGGCCAAGTGCAACGACCGGCTCGACGTGGCCCTCGACGACGCCCGGCCGCTGCCCCGCTGGCGGCACCGGCTCGACGACGACCTGCTGCAGAACACCGTCTTCGGCGCCCTGACCGCCGCCACGGCCCGGGTGCCCGCCGCGGTGCCGCCACTCAACCGGCTCAGCTCGGCGCTGCTCTCCGAGCGCACCTACAGCGACGTGCCGCACCGGGTCTTCACCGCCCGCCGGTCGGTGGTCTTCCGCGAGATGGAGTACGCCGTGCCGCGCGAGGCCGGGGTGGCGGCGCTGCGCGAGGCGCGGGCCGCGATCGAGGCCTCGGGGCTGCGGATCAGCTTCCCGGTGGAGGTCCGGGCGGCCCCCGCCGACGACGTGCCGCTCTCGACCGCGGCCGGGCGCGACACGACGTACCTCGCCTTCCACACGCACCGCTCGGTGCCGCACGAGGAGTACTTCGCGCTGCTCGAGCCGATCCTGCGCGCCCACGACGGGCGACCGCACTGGGGCAAGCTGCACACCCGCACCGCCGCCGACCTGGCCCCCGCCTACCCGCGCTTCGAGGAGTTCCTGGCGATGCGGGACCGGCTCGACCCCGACCGGGTGCTCACCAACGCCTACCTGCGCCGCGTGCTGGGCGACTGACCCGGTGCCGGCAGCGGGTCAGACGCTGGCCGAGCCCCGTGGCAGCGGCGCCTGCCAGTCGCGCCAGACCGCCAGCAGCCGCCACGCCAGGCAGACCGTGGCGCCGGTCAGCGCGGCCACCACCACCGGCAGACCGCCACGCTCCATCAGCACCGCCACCATCGCCCCGGCCAGGGCGGGGGTCGCGTAGAGCTCGCCGCGGAAGATGATCGGCACCCGGCCCGCCAGCACGTCGCGCACCATCCCGCCGCCGATGCCGGTGACCATGCCGAGCAGCGCCGCGGGCAGCGGGCCGAGCCCGTAGTCGACAGCCTTCAGGGCGCCGGCGACGCAGAAGAGCGCCAGGCCGAAGGCGTCGAAGACCGTGACCAGCCGTTCCATCCGGCCCAGCGTCGGGTGGAAGGCGAAGGTCAGCAGCCCCGCCCCCACCGGCACCAGGAGGTAGCGCCAGTCGGCCAGGGCCGCGGGCGGGGTGGCGTCGATGAGCACGTCGCGCAGGAACCCGCCGCCCAGGCCGGTGGTGCCGGCCAGGACGAGGACCGCGAAGAGGTCGAGCTCCTTGCGCACCGCCACCAGGGCTCCGGAGATCGCGAAGACGAAGATGCCCACGAGGTCGAGGACGACGAGGGTGGGAGCGGGCTCGACAGGTGGCACCCGGCGAGGCTACCCACGACCCGCTGGTCCGAGGGCACGGCGTCCACTGTCGGGACCCTCTGCTGGCGTAGGCTCAGGACAGCTGTCGGCACGTCGCCGGCACCGGTGATCGAGGAGGTGGACCTGAGATGGTGCACCTGACCCTCGCGGGGGTGAGCGAGGACGGGAAGCGCCTGCTCATGGTCGACGACACCGGTGTCGAGCACGACCTCGACGTCGACGCCAGGCTCCGGGCCGCCCTGCGCGGCGAGACCTCACGACTCGGCCAGTTGGAGATGACAATGGACAGCGTCCTGCGACCGCGCGACATCCAGGCACGGATCCGGTCGGGCGAGAGCCCCGAGGCCGTGGCCGAGGCGGCCCAGACCAGCGTCGACAAGATCATGCCGTACGCCGGCCCGGTGCTCGCCGAGCGCGAGCACGTGGCCCAGCGGGCCCAGCGCAGCTCGGTGCGGCGCACCGCCGGCGCCGACGGCGTGCGCACCCTCGGCGAGGCCGTCGAGGCGCACCTGCGCGCCGAGCAGGTCGGGCCCGACGTGGTCGCCTGGGACGCCTGGCGCCGCGAGGACGGGCGCTGGACGCTGACCGCCGAGTTCGAGACCCGGCCGCGCTCGGGCCTGGCCCACTTCACCTACGACATGCCGGGCAACTACGTGCAGCTCGACGACGAGGACGCGCGCTGGCTGGTGGGCGAGGTCATCGCCACCGCCACCCTGGCCGCGCCGCTCGACGACCTGCAGCAGGCCCGCGCCCGGCGCCGCGTCTCCCTCGATGACGAGGAGCTCCCGCTGGGCGAGGACGCCATCGGCATGGTCTCCCCCGAGCCCCAGCCGGAGCCGGAGCCCGCGATGGACACCGAGCCCGAGCCGGAGCCCGCGGTCGAGCCGGAGCCGGTCGCCGAGGCCGACCCCGAGCCCGAGCCGCAGCCCGAACCCCCGGTGCGTCGACCGGTCCGCAAGAGCCGTGGCCGGGCCTCGGTGCCGAGCTGGGACGAGATCATGTTCGGCGGCGGCAAGCAGGAGTAGCCGCTCGCGACCCTCCCGCCCGCGGTGCCGGGCGAGTACTGTCCGGCCATGTCCTACTTCGTGACCGGCGCCACCGGGTTCATCGGCCGCTTCCTGGTGGAAGAGCTGCTCGACCACCGCGAGGGCGAGGTCTTCGTGCTGGTGCGCGAGGGCTCGCTGCACCGCATGGAGGCGCTGGTCCGGCACTGGGGCACCGACCGGGTCGTCCCCGTCGTGGGCGACCTGTCGACCGAGGCGCTCGGGGTCGACCCCGCGTGGGTCGCCGAGCACCGCGGCGAGATCGAGCACTTCTTCCACCTCGCCGCGGTCTACGACATGACCGCCTCCGACGCCACCAACGAGGCGATGAACGTCGGCGGCACCCGGCACGCGCTGGCGCTGGCCGCCGATCTCGAGGTCGGCTGCTTCCACCAGGTCAGCTCGGTGGCGGCCGCCGGCGAGCACCGCGGCGCCTTCGACGAGACGATGTTCGCCGAGGGCCAGCACCTGCCCTCGCCCTACCACCGCACCAAGTACGAGTCCGAGCGGATCGTGCGCGAGGAGGGCACGGTGCCCTGGCGGGTCTACCGGCCCTCGATCGTGGTCGGCGACTCCGAGACCGGCGCGATGGACAAGGTCGACGGCCCTTACTACTTCTTCGGGCTGATGAAGACCATGCGCGACGTGCTGCCGGCCTGGCTGCCGCTCGCGGGCGTCGACATGGGCGACACCAACGTGGTGCCGGTCGACTACGTGGCCCGCGCCATGGACCACCTGGCCCACCTGCCCGGCCGCGACGGCGAGGCCTTCCACCTGGTCAACCCCGAGCCGCAGCCGGTCGTCGACATGATCAACGCCTTCTGCGCCGCCGCCGGGGCCCCGACCTTCGCGACCGGTCTCGACCGTGGCCTGACCCGCCGCCTGCCGCGGGCCCTCCAGCCCGCCGGGCTCCTCGGGGCGGTGGGCAAGGTGACGCCGCTGCAGGCCGCGCTCGACCTGGTGACCAGCCGCGTCGGCGTACCGGCCGAGGTGCTGGCGCACACGAGCTTCACCGCCGTCTTCGACTCCCGGCGCACCGAGCGGGCGCTCGCGGGCTCCGGCATCGCGGTGCCCGACCTCGAGTCCTACGCCCGCACGCTCTACTCCTACTGGGAGGAGCACCTCGACGAGACGACGGCGCGCGACCCGCGCATCCGCGCGGTGCTGCAGGGCAAGCACGTCGTCATCACCGGCGCCTCCTCCGGCATCGGCCAGGTCACCGCCCACAAGGTCGCCCAGGCCGGCGGTGTGCCGGTGCTGGTCGCGCGCGGCAAGGACAAGCTCGAGGAGGTGCGGGCGGCCATCGAGATGCGCGGCGGCCAGGCGCTGGTCTACCCCTGCGACCTCTCCGACCTCGAGGCGATCGACCGGTTGTGCGAGCAGCTGGCCGCCGAGGTGCCCTCGATCGACTTCGTGGTCAACAACGCGGGGCGCTCGATCCGGCGCTCGCTGCGGCTCTCGCACGACCGCTTCCACGACTTCGAGCGCACCATGCAGCTCAACTACTTCGGCGCGATCCGCCTGGTGATGGGGCTGCTGCCCACCATGCAGGCCCAGCAGCGCGGCCACGTGGTCAACGTCAGCTCCATCGGCGTGCAGACCAACCCGCCCCGGTTCTCGGCCTACGTCGCCTCGAAGTCGGCGCTCGACTCGTGGAGCAACGTGGTGGCCTCCGAGCTGGTCGGCGACGGGATCACTTTCACCGGCATCCACATGCCGCTGGTGCGCACTCCGATGATCGCGCCGACCAAGATCTACGACAAGTTCCCCACGATCTCACCGGCGCAGGCCGCCGACCTGGTGGTCGAGGCGATGGTCGGGCGCCCCCACGAGATCAACACCCTGCTCGGCAACGTCGGGGCGGTGATGCACACGGTGGCGCCCAAGGCAACCTTCCGGCTGCTCAACATGGCCTACCACGTCTTCCCCGACTCGGCCGCGGCCAAGGGCGAGGGCGGCACCCGTGAGTCGGAGCAGATCATGCTGGCCAAGATCTTCAAGGGCGTGCACTGGTAGGCCCGGCTCAGCCCCGTTCGACCGGGCGAGACGGGTCGGCGCTCCACTCGCTCCACGAGCCCGGGTAGAGCGCGGCGCGGATGCCGGCCACCTCCATCGCCAGCACGTCGTGGCAGGCGTTCACCCCCGAGCCGCAGTACGCCGCGACGTCGGCGCCGGGCTCGACGCCGGCCGCGGCGTAGAGGGCCCGCAGCGTGGCGGCGTCGCGGAAGGTGCCGGCAGCGGTCAGGTTGGTGCTGGTCGGCACGTTGACGGCGCCGGGCACGTGGCCCGCGACCGGGTCCAACGGCTCGACCTCGCCGCGGTAGCGCTCGGGGGCCCGGGCGTCGACGAGCACGTCGACGTCGAGGACGCCGTCGAGGGCGACCACCGGCATCCGCCCCGGCCGTGCGGTGAAGCCGCCCGGGGTCGGGACGACCGGGCCGGTCTCGGCGGCACCGCCCGCGGCCAGCCACGCCGACCAGCCGCCGTCGAGCACCCGCACGTTGGTGTGGCCGTGGTGGCGCAGCAGCCACCACGCGCGCCCGGCCGCCAGCCCCGACCAGTCGTCGTACACGACCACGGGCCGCCCGTCGTCGACGCCGAGACGGCGCATGGCGGCCTCGAAGTCCTCGGTGGCCGGCAGCGGGTGGCGCCCACCCCCGTCGGGGGTGCTGGCCGGCGGGGCGGCCAGGTCGGTGTCGAGGTCGACGTACGCCGCCCCCGGCAGGTGGCCGGCGGCGTGCTCCTCGGGGCCGGCCGGGCCCCCGAGGCGGTAGCGGACGTCGAGGAGCGTGACCTCGGGGGCGTGCGGGTCGTCGAGGAGTCCGCGGAGCACCGGGACGCTGATGAGGGGGCTGCTCATGGCGCCCATCGTGCCGCACCGGCACGGGCGTGAGAGGATCGCGCCCCGTGGCCGAACTGCACTTCTTCACCGGGACCATGGACTCGGGCAAGAGCACCCTGGCGCTCCAGACGAACCACAACCACGCCGCCCGCGGGCGGCAGGGACGGATCTTCGTCACCCGCGACCGGGCGGGCCAGGGACGCATCTCCAGCCGCCTGGGCCTGACCCACGAGGCCCTCGAGGTCGACGCCGACTTCGACTTCTGGCGCCACGTCGTCGACAGCCTGACCCAGGGCACCCGCATCGACTACGTGATCTGCGACGAGGCGCAGTTCTACACCCGCGACCAGGTCGACCAGCTGGCCAAGATCGTCGACGAGCTGCAGATCGACGTCTTCGCCTTCGGGATCCTCACCGACTTCCGCACCGAGCTCTTCCCGGGCTCGGGGCGCCTCGTCGAGCTGGCCGACCGGATGAACGTGCTGCAGGTCGAGGCGCTGTGCTGGTGCGGCAAGCGCGCCACCCACAACGCCCGCACCGAGAACGGCGTGATGGTCACCGAGGGCGAGGTCGTCGTCGTGGGTGACGTCGAGGACGTCGAGGGGCCGGAGCCCACCTCCGACGCAGACGCCGACGTGGCCTACGAGGTGCTCTGCCGCCAGCACCACCGGCGCCGGCTCACCGCGGCCCGGGCGAAGGCGGTCTCCCTCGCGCCCGAGCCGCTGCCGTTCGGCTGAGCCCCTCGGCCCCGGCGCTCACAGCCTGCTGAGGTGCTCCTCCATGCTGGCCGCGACCTTGTCGGCCAGCACCTTCAGGCCGGCCGGCATCAGCGGCTCCGCCAGCTTCGCGGCACCCTGGGGGTCGAACTCGGCGTGGTAGGTGACCGACGTGCGCCCGTCGCGCTCCTCGAAGGTGATGGTGTCGAGCAGCTGGATCGAGCCGGCGTCGCCCTTGAGCTGGAAGGTGTGCGGGGCGTCGTACCGGGTGACGGTGTAGTCGACCTCCTGCTCGGAGCCGAGGAGCTTCGAGACGTTGTGGTAAGTCGTCCCGACTCCCCCGTCGCCGCTGGTGCGCTCGGTGCTGACCGAGGGCGGGTCCCACTCCTCGCTGTTGCGGAAGTCGCTGAGGTAGTCCCAGACCTTCTGGATCGGCTGGTCGACGGTGACGGTGCGCTCGACTGACGGCACGGTGTGCTCCCTTGGTGGTGGTTGCCTGTCCACCTCATCGGTACCCGCGCCGGCTCGCCCCGCGTCCACCCCCGCGGGTGACCGGCCGTAGGGTGCGCGGGTCGAGAGGAGCCGCAGTGTTCGGTGGACACAAGCAGAGACCGGCCGCGGAGCTGTGGGCGGAGTGGTCGCGTGAGCTCAGCCTGGAGGCCGTCGAGCTCGTGGCTGGGCGACGGGTGGTCGCGCGCGTCGATCACGAGGGCGTGCTGCTGGTGGCCCGCGACCTGTTCGTCGCCTGGGCGCACCTGGGCTTCGCCGACGGCTCCGACCCCGACCCAGGGCTGCTCCTCCCGAAGATGCCGGGCACCCTCACCCTGACGGTGTCGCGGCCCTGGTGGGCCGAGCACATCGCCGGGCTGACCGGCAGGCCCCGCCGACGCGCCGAGCGGGAGCTCAAGCACGGCTGGGCGCGCCCGAAGGTGCCCGTGGTGTCCCGCGAGGCCGTGCCGGTCGAGACGTTCGCTGAGTGGTTGAGCGCCGAGGCCGTCACCCGCGCCCCGCTCCCCGACCGGTTCTGCCTCTCGCCGGACCCGGAGACGTCGGTGTCCGACCGCGACACCAACCGACCCGTCCCCCTCGACCGGCTGCCGATCAGCCACACCCTGCGCGACCGGATCACGGCGTGGGGCGCCGCCGCCGGCGAGGTGCCCGAGGAGCAGCGCATCCTCGAGACGACCTGGGAGCCGTTCTGGACCGAGGGGCGTCCCCTGGCGGCAGACCTCGAGACGGAGACCGGCCGGTCGGCCGCGGTCTGGGCGGACTGCCCCGACGTGCCCTGAGCCGGCGTACGGCGGGTGGCGGCACCGCGAACCTGTCAGGGAAGTCCTGCGCTTGATGGGTGTTGCAACCCCTGACATGCGCCGGAGTCCCCGGCCGGCCGGGGACTCATGCAGCGGCCGGCAGACGCGTCAGTCGACCAGGACCGGGATCAGCATCTCCTCGGGCGTCAGCGAGCCGTGCAGGCCCACCAGGCGGGCCTCGTAGGCCCAGTCGACGCTGGAGATGACCGCGGCGTCGTCGTGGCAGGCGACCAGCACGTCGCCGATGCGCGGGCGCACCGTGGAGGAGACCTCGCCGAACCAGCCGAGGGCGGTGGCCTCCTCGCGGGTCAGCACCTCCGCCTTGTCGCCGAGCACCGAGCGCCAGGTGGCCAGCACGTCGTCGACGGCCCCGCGCTGGCAGTAGAGCTGGCGGAAGCGGGCCTCGCCGCCGAAGAGCACCAGCCCGTCGCGCAGCTCGTGCACGGTGTCGACGTCGACGCGCGCCTCGGGCGGGGAGTCGACCATGCCGTGGTCGGCGACCACGACGAGGCGCGTGGAGGGCGGCAGCGCCTCGCGCAGCTGCTCGGCCTCGTGGTCGATCATCGCGAGCTGCTGGAGCCACTCGCTCGAGGCCACGCCGTGCCGGTGGCCGGTCCAGTCGAGGTCGCCGTCGTAGAGGTAGGTCAGCGACGGCGCGTGGTCGGAGGCGGCCACGGCCGCGGCGATCCGCTCCCCCACCTTGTCGGCGCCCACGAAGTCGGCGCCCCGGTGCGCGGCCAGGGTGAGCCCGCTGGAGGCGAAGTCGCGCTTGTTCACAACGCTCACCGCCACCCCGCGCTCGCGCAGCCGCGCGAAGACCGTCGGGTGCGGCTGCCACTCGGCGGGGTCGACGTCCTTGGGCCACATCAGCGCGTTCAGCAGCCGCTCGGTGCCCGGCACCCGCGAGGTGAACCCGACGACGCCGTGCGCCCCCGGCGGCAGGCCGGTGCCGAGCGAGGTCAGGCTGGTCGCGGTCGTCGACGGCACCCCGGCCGTCGCGGCCGGCGCGGCGCTGCGCAGCGACGACAGGTACGGCGCCACGTGGGCGTAGCGCTCCAGCAGCCGTGCCCCGAGCCCGTCGACCAGGAACACCACGTACGCCGGCGCCTCGGGCAGCACCAGCCCCTCGTGCGCCGCGCCCTCGAGGCGCACCCCCAGGGCGGCGCCGACCGCGGGCACCACGTCGGCCAGCGACCGGTCGCCGTACCCGGGCTGGAGGAACGTCACGGCGCCGAGGGCGCCTGGTGCGTGCGCGAGGAGAGCGACTCGGCGAAGGCGAGCAGCCCGGCCACGGCGTCCTTGCCGTCGGCGGCGGCCGAGACCCGCAGCGAGAAGTCGTCGGGGGCCAGCACGCCGGTGTAGCCGTGGTCGGCGTCGCACTCGGGGTCGCTGCAGCCGGCCGGCTCGAGGTCGACCCGGCTCACCCCGCCCCAGCCGATCGTCATCACGGCCTCGGCCGGGTGGCCCGGGCCCGAGGTCGGGTTGGCGACCATCCGGGTCACCACCACCGAGCGCACCGCGCTGAGCCGGATCGCCTCGGTGGAGGTCGAGGTGTAGGGCTCGGGCAGCAGGTCGTCGCCGGTGTGCTCGTCGGTGTGGGCCAGCACCAGCCGGGTCGGGGTCAGCACCACCACCGACAGGTGCCGGCGGACCTCGTCGTGCTCGAAGGTCGGCTCGTGGTGGACGAAGAACGAGACCACCTGCTCGCCGGCCACGGCGGCCTGGACGCCCTCGCCGACCACCTCCGGGTAGTAGCCGGTGCGGTCGATCGCGGCGCGCAGCTCGCGCAGGCGGTCGCGGTCGTCGGTGCGGGCGCGCATGCTCAGAACTCGTATCCGAAGGCGGTGACGTCGCGGGCGAAGGCCGCCTCGACGCGACGGGCCATCTCGTCGGTGTACTCGCTGCGGTAGCGCGTGTCGCGGCCGCCGAGCTCGGGGCCCGCCTTGTAGTCGGGGCGGGTGCGGTCGATGTTGACGCTCTTCAGCGGCTCCCACGGGATGTCGAAGCGGGCCTGCACGGCGCGCAGGTCGGCCTCGAGGCTCTCCTGGCGCCCGATCATGTCGGCGCGGCGCGTCTTGGTGGCCAGGTAGCGCCACTGCGGCGTCTGCAGCCGGGAGAACTCGTCGAGGCCCTTCATGATGAAGGCCTCGAAGTCGGGGCAGGTCTCGGCGACCGAGCGGATGAACTGGTTCTTGCGGTCCAGGCGGCGCTCGCCGTCCTGCTCGGAGTCGCGGAAGCGCTCGACCATCCGGAACCACGACAGCATCCGCGCCCACGGGTTGCGCACGATCCCGAAGGTCCAGTACGTCGACAGCTCGGGCTCGGCGCGCAGGATCTGGCCCAGCGTGCCGTGCCGGTCGACGCCCTTGACCTGGCGGGCGTCGGGCAGGACCTCCGTGAGCCGGTTGTGGATGGTCGACCCACCGGTCTTCTGCACGTGCACGAAGAGCAGGCGCGCGCTGTCAGAGATCACCATGACCACGGAGCATACGGGTAGGACGACCTCAGCTCGGAATGGTGTCTCCCGGCTGCGAGGGCATCCGCCGCACGAACCAGTCGGAGCGCGCGTCGGCGGCCGGCTCGACCCGCGCCGAGGCGTCGAGGACCGTCGATCCCGACGGCCCTGCCAGCACCAGGCCGAGCTCGAGCGCGGAGAGCTGGGGCATGTCGTTCTGCAGCTGCGAGACCCGGCCGATCAGCCTCTCGACCTCGCCGACGTCGACGACCTCGCTGCCCCGGTAGCCGAAGAGCATCGGGCTGGCCTTCACCTCGCGCACCATCGCGGCGGCGTCGCGGGTGCCCAGCGGCGGGATCCGGTAGGCCCGGTCACCGAGCAGCTCGGTGAGCGGCCCGGAGATGCCGAAGGAGACCACCGGCCCGAAGAGCGGGTCCTCGATGCTCGAGATCGACACCGGCACCCCGGGCGGGGCGGTGCCCTGCACCAGGAACGCGTCGGTGAGGTCCTCCTCGCCCACCAGGGCCGACAGCGAGGCCCAGGCGTCGCGCATCTGGTTGACGCCGTCGATGTTGCGCCACACGTGGGCCAGGTCGGGCCGCTCGCGCAGGTGGTCGGCGGTCGCCTTGAGCACCACGTCCCAGCCCAGCTCGGCGCCGGCGGCGTTGGCCTCGCCGAGGCTGCTCACGATGCGCGAGGGCCACAGGTCGATGTCGTAGGCCGCCAGCAGCGCCCGCAGGTCGTCGCGACCCAGCTCGGCACCCTGGGGGTGCTCGGCGAGCACCCGGTTGACGATGCCGCGCGCGGTGTCGTCGTCGGCGCCCGCGGGGTCCAGGGGCGGGCCGTCGGGGGTGCGCAGCCACACGGCGTAGTCCACGACGCGGGCCAGCGCCCGCACCGCGGCTTCGACGGCGGGGTACGACGGCACCGAGCCGCGCCCGGCGGTGGAGCCGGCCACGTCGGGCACCCGCAGCAGCTCGGGCACGCCCTCGACGCCCAGGAAGGTGGAGACCAGCGGCTTGTCGGACTGCTCGCCGATCGCGGCCAGCACGTTGGCGACCTCCTCGCCGCTGACGTTGAGCGGCGGGGTGTAGACGGCCACCACGGAGTCGACATCGGGGTCGTCGATGGCGGCGTCGAGGGCGTCCTCGAAGTCCTCGGCGGTCGCCTCGGCGCCCAGCGGCACCGACTTGTTGACCACCAGCCCGACCGCGGCCGCGGCGTCGGCGGCCAGCAGGCCCAGCGCGTCGGAGTTGCCGACGATCGCCACGCGGCGCCCGCGCGGCAGCGGCTGGTGGGCCACCAGCTGGGCGACGTCGAACATCTCGTCGAGGGTGTCGACCTGGATGATCCCGGCCTGGCGGAACATCGCGTCGACCGCGGCCGGCGGGGCGGCGATCTTGCGCACCGCGTGACCCATCGGCACGCCCTGGGTGGTGCGCCCCGAGCGGACCGCGATGATCGGCTTGCGCAGCGAGACCCGTCGCGCGATCCGCGAGAACTTGCGCGGGTTGCCGATCGACTCCAGGTAGAGCAGCACGACCTCGGTGGAGTCGTCCTCCTCCCAGTACTGCAGCAGGTCGTTGCCCGAGACGTCGGCGCGGTTGCCGGCGCTGACGAAGGTCGACAGGCCCAGGCCCCGGTTCTGCACCTTCTCGAGGATCGCCGAGCCGAGCGCGCCGGACTGGCAGAAGAAGCCGGCCCGCCCGCGCGGCGGCATCACCGAGGACAGCGAGGCGTTGATGGAGACACCCGGGTCGGTGTTGATGACGCCCAGGCAGTTGGGCCCGATCAGGCGCAGGCCGTAGGAGCGCGAGAGCCCCACCAGCCGCCGCTGGCGCTGGCGGCCCTCCTCGCCGGTCTCGGCGAAGCCGCTGGAGATCACCACCAGCCCGTGCACGCCCTTGGCCGCGCAGTCGAGCACGACGTCCTGCACCGCGTCGGCGGGGACCGCCACGATCGCGACGTCGACGTGGTCGGGGATGTCGCCCACGCTCGTGTACGCCGGCAGGCCCGACACCGCGCCGGCCGACGGGTTCACGGCGTACACGCGCCCGGTGAAGTCGCCCATCACCAGGTTGCGCACCAGGGTCTGGCCGATCGTGTCCTGGCGGCGCGAGGCGCCGATGATGGCCACCGAGCGGGGGTTGAAGAACTTCTCGATCGAGGCGGACTCGGCGCGGTGCTCGCGGTCCTGCATCACCCCCATCGCGGTGTCGGTGGCATCGATCGGGAACTCGAGCTGGATGACGCCGTCCTCGAACTCGCTGGCCACCCGGTAGCCGGCGTCGCGGAAGGTCTGGATCATCCGGGAGTTGTCGGGCAGCACCTCGGCGGTGAACTTCTCCAGCCCGCGCTCGCGACCGGCCTGGGCCAGGTGCTCCAGCAGCAGCTGGGCGATGCCGCGCCCCTGGTGCTGGTCCTCGACCAGGAACGCGACCTCGGCCTCGCCGGTGCGGACCCGGTCGTAGCGGCCCACCGCGATCATCCGGTCGGCCAGCACCAGCACCAGCGCGACCCGGTCGTGGTGGTCGACGCGGGTGAAGCGCTGCACGTCGCGGTCGGAGAGCCGCGGCATCGGGGAGAAGAAGCGGTAGTACTTCGAGCGGTCCGAGACCCGGCTGTAGAACTCGACGAGCCGCTCGGCGTCGTCGGGGCGGATCGGCCGGATGTGCGCGGTGCGCCCGTCGCGCAGCAGGACGTCGGCCTCCCAGTGCCGTGGGGCCCCGGGAGCCGCGGGCTCGGTGGAGGTCTCGATGTCGTCCTGCTGGGGGCCGCCGCTCACGAGAGGAGAATCTACCGAAGACCACCGACCGGCGTGCCCGGGCGCGCAGCCCGGACGCCTCCGGGGAGAATGGGCCCATGGCCAAGGGTTCCACCAAGCAGCCGCTGCCCGACGACTTCGAGGAGCACATCCTCGACATCGACGTCGGCGACGAGATGCGCAGCTCGTTCCTGGAGTACGCCTACTCCGTCATCTACTCCCGGGCGCTGCCCGACGCGCGCGACGGCCTCAAGCCCGTGCAGCGCCGGATCCTCTACACGATGAGCGAGATGCGGCTCTTCCCCGACCGCGGGCACGTCAAGAGCGCGCGCGTGGTGGGCGAGGTGATGGGTCGCCTGCACCCCCACGGCGACTCCGCGATCTACGACGCCCTGGTGCGCACCGCCCAGTCGTGGTCGATGCGGCTGCCCTTCATCGACGGGCACGGCAACTTCGGCTCGCCCGACGACTCCCCCGCCGCCATGCGCTACACCGAGTGCCGGATGGCCCCGCCGGCGGTGGCGATGACCGCCTCGATCGACGAGGACACCGTCGACTTCAAGCCCAACTACGACTCGCGCGAGACCGAGCCGACGGTGCTGCCGTCGGCGATCCCCAACCTCGTGGTCAACGGCACCACCGGCATCGCGGTCGGCATGGCCACCAACTGCGCCCCCCACAACCTCGTCGAGGTCGTCCAGGCGCTGCGCCACCTGATCATCCACCCGGGTGCCGGCATCGACGACCTGATGCGCTTCATCCCCGGCCCCGACCTGCCCACCGGCGGCAAGATCGTGGGCCTCGACGGCATCCGCGACGCCTACGAGACCGGGCGCGGCACCTTCAAGATGCGCGCCACCGCCCGCATCGAGACCATCGGGCGGCGCAAGGCCATCGTGGTCACCGAGATGCCCTACGGCGTGGGCACCGAGAAGATCGTGGAGCGGATCAAGACCCTGGTGCAGGCCAAGAAGGTCCAGGGCATCGCCGACATCAAGGACCTCACCGACCGCGAGCACGGCCTGCGGCTGGTGATCGAGGTCAAGAACGGCTTCGTGCCCGAGGCGCTGCTCGAGCAGCTCTACCGCCAGACCCCGCTCGAGGACTCCTTCGGCATCAACAACGTCGCGCTCGTCGACGGCCAGCCCCGCACCCTGGGGCTCAAGGAGATGCTGGAGGTCTTCCTGGGCCACCGCTACGACGTCGTACGCCGCCGCTCGCAGTTCCGCCGCACCAAGAAGGCCGAGCGCCTGCACCTGGTCGAAGGCCTGCTGGTGGCGCTGCTCGACATCGACGAGGTCATCCAGGTCATCCGCACCAGCGACGACGCCGGCGCCGCCCGGGAGCGGCTGACCACGGTCTTCGAGCTCTCGGTGGCCCAGGCCGACTACATCCTCGAGATGCAGCTGCGCCGCCTGACCCGCTTCAGCCGCATCGAGCTGGAGAAGGAGCAGGAGCAGCTGCGCGGCGAGATCGAGGCGCTCGACGCGATCCTGGCCGACGACCAGCTGCTGCGCGAGGTGGTCTCCGACGAGCTGGCCGAGGTCGCCAAGACCTACGGCACCCCGCGGCGCACCGTGCTGCTGGAGTCGGCCGGCACCCCGGCCGCCGCGGCGGCCACGCCGCTGGAGGTCGCCGACGACCCGTGCTTCGCGTTCCTCTCCTCCACCGGCCTGCTGGCGCGCTCCTCGAGCGCCGAGGCGCCGGGCGTGGGCGGCGGACGCACCAACCACGACGTGGTCGTCTCCGCGGTGGCCACCACCGCGCGCGCCGAGGTCGGCGTGCTGACCAGCCGCGGGCGGCTGCTGCGCCTGACGGTGCTCGACCTGCCGACCATCCCGGCCTCGGCCAACGACCCCAACCTGCAGGGCGGGGTGCCGCTCAGCGAGCTGCTCACCCTCGACGCCGGCGAGCGGGCGCTGTCGCTGTGCACCCTGGCCACCGACGGCCCCGGCCTGGCCCTGGGCACCCGGCAGGGCGTCGTGAAGCGGGTCAACCCCGAGGTGCTCAACCGCGACGACTGGGAGGTGATCGGGCTCAAGGACGGCGACGAGGTCGTCGGCGCCGCCGAGCTGGTCACCGGCCAGGAGACGCTGTGCTTCGTCAGCACCGACGCCCAGCTGCTGCACTTCTCCGCCGACGCGGTGCGTCCCCAGGGCCGCTCCGGCGGCGGCATCGCCGGCATCCGGCTCACCGAGGGCCAGTCGGTGCTGTGGTTCGGCGTCGTCGACCCGGCCGCGCCGGAGGGCACGGTGCTGGTCACCGCCTCCGGCTCCTCCACCGCCCTGCCGGGCACCGAGGTGGGCGCGATCAAGGTGACGCCGTTCGACGAGTACCCCGCCAAGGGCCGCGCCACCGGCGGCGTGCGCTGCCACCGCTTCCTCAAGGGCGAGGACGCGCTGGTGCTGGCCTGGGCCGGCACCGCCCCCGCCCGCGGGGCCGCGGCCAGCGGCGCGCCGGTCGAGCTGCCCGCCGCGACCGGGCGCCGCGACGGCTCCGGGGTGCCCGGCTCGCAGGCCGTTGCGGCGTGCGCCGGTCCGGTCGCGCTGCGCGTCCCGGCCAACGCCGCAGACGTGCCCGCGGTCGAGCCGACCGTTGCCGACGATGTGCAAGGCTGAGTGACATGCGTGCTCCCACCCTCGCGGCCCTGACCGCGGCCGGCCTCCTGGGCCTCGGCGGCCTCTCCGCCTGCAGCAGCGACGACGAAGGAGCGGCCGACGACGCCCCCAGCGCGCAGGAGGTGCTCGCCGAGGCCAAGACGACCCTCGACGAGACCAGCGGCGTGCAGGTCAGCCTCGTCACCGAGGACCTGCCCGAGGGGGTCGAGGGACTGCTCAGCGCCGAGGGCGTGGGCACCCCCAGCCCGGCCGCCTTCGACGGCGTCATCACCGTGCGCTTCGCCGGCTTCGAGCCCGAGGTGCCGGTCGTCGCCGTCGACGACGTGGTCTACGCCCAGGTGCCGCTGACGACCGGCTGGTCGCAGATCGACCCGGCCGAGTACGGCGCCCCGGACCCCTCGGGGCTGCTGGGCCCGGAGGGCGGGTTCTCGTCGCTGCTGACCAGCACCGACGACCTCGAGGTGGGCGAGCAGGTGCGCGGCGGCACCGACAACCGCGACGTGCTGACCACCTACACCGGCACGATCTCCCAGGAGGTCGCGGCCACGATCATCCCGAGCGCCGAGGGCGACTTCGACGCCTCCTACGCCGTCACCGACGAGGGCGAGCTGCGCTCCATGGAGCTGACCGGCGCCTTCTACGGCGACGGCGAGTCGATGACCTACACGATCGACTTCGACGACTACGGCTCCTCGCCCGAGATCACCGCGCCCGAGTGAGCACGAGCAGCGCCGCCGGCGGCACCGACCGGGGCGCCCGGCTGCTGCTGGGACTGGCCGCGGTCGCGGTGGCCTTCGCGGCCGCCGACACCTACGTGGTGGTGCTGGCGCTGGTCGACATGATGGCCGGGGTGGGGCTCTCCCCCGACCAGCTGCAGCGCGCGGCGCCGATCATCTCGGGCTTCCTGCTCGGCTACGTCGCGATGCTGCCGCTGATCGGGCGGATCGCCGACCTGCGCGGCCGGGTGCCGGTGCTGACCGCCTCGCTGGTGGTCTTCGCGGTCGGCTCGATCATCACCGCGGCCTCCTACGACCTGCCCTCGATGGTGGCCGGGCGCTTCCTGCAGGGCGTCGGCGGCGGCGGCCTGGTGCCGGCCACCCTGGCGCTGGTCGCCGACCTCTACCCCCGCGAGCGACGCGGCGTGCCGCTGGGCCTGGTCTCGGCGGTGCAGGAGATCGGCAGCGTCATCGGCCCGTTGTACGGCGCCGCGGTGCTGGCCTTCGCCGACTGGCGCGCCATCTTCCTGATCAACCTGGCCGTGGGCCTGGTGCTGGCCGCGGGGATCGCCGCGCTGGCCGCGCGCAACGGCTCCAGCACCGGCCCCGGCAGCCCTCGTGCGCGACGCCGCGGGCTGCCCGACCTGGTGGGGCTCGGCCTGCTCCTGCTGCTGCTCCTCGCGGGCGCCCTGGCCTTCCAGCCACCGGGCTCGCTGCGCGCCGACGTCGACTACGGCCGGCTCTTCATCCCGTTCGTCGACGGCGGCAGCCGGTGGCTGACCCCCGTCGGCGCCGTCACCGTGGTGCTGGCGATGCTGCTGGTCGCCCGCACCCTGACCGCGCGGCGGCCGCTGGTCGACCTGCGCGCCTGGGGCCGCTCACTGCGCGAGGCCGACGTCACGGGTGCGACGTACCTCGCGGTCGCCCTCGGCGGGGTGATCCTCGCCTTCGCCACCGCCGACCCCAAGGTGCAGGTCTTCTCCGACCAGGGCCTGTGGTACCTGCTGGGCGCCGCGGTCGCCTCGGTCGCCTTCGTGGTGCACCTGCGCCGCGCCAGCGACCCGCTGCTGCCGCGCGGGGCGCTGCGCGAGCGGCCCGCGTGGGGCTCGGTGGTGGTCAGCTTCCTGATCGGTGCCGCGCTGATCGCGGCCCTGATCGACGTGCCGCTCTTCGCCCGCACCACCATCTACCAGGACTCCCAGCTGCTCGCCGCCCTGGTGCTGGTGCGCTTCCTGGTCGCGCTGCCCATCGGCGCGGTCGTGGGCGGCTACCTGACCCGGGTGCTGCCGGCCGGGGTAATCACGGCGGTGGGCATGGCGATGGCCGCGGTCGGCTTCGTGATGATGTCGCGCTGGGGCGTCGACGCGCTGGAGAGCTGGACGGCCACGGTGCCGCTCGTCGTCGGCGGGCTGGGCTTCGGCCTGGCGCTGGCCCCGGTCAACGCCGCCGTGCTGGCCCACACCGCCGACGCCGTGCACGGGCTGGCCTCGGCCATGGTCGTGGTGGCCCGCATGGTCGGCATGCTGGTCGGCATCTCGGCGCTGACCACGATCGGGCTGCGGCGCTACTACGCCGAGCAGGCCGACATCCCGCCCATCCAGGACGTCTGCCCCGAGGGCACCACCCGGTGCGCGGAGTACTCCGACCTGCTGCGCGCGGCCGGCATCGCCCAGGAGCAGACCGTCTTCCTGGGCGCCGCGGGGTGCGCGCTGCTGGCCGCGGTGCTGGCACTGGTGCTGCTGCGCGGCGCCGACACACGTGCCGCAGGTCACGGCCGAGACGCCGCGACCGGGGTGCCCGTCGTCGGCTAGGTTGCGGGCCATGGCCGACACGCACCCCACCTCCGCCGGCTTCGAGGACCTCCTCGAGGCCAACCGCACCTTCGCCGACTCCTTCGAGTACGCCGGCTTCGACGGCGTCGCGAAGGCCGGCGTGGCGATCGTGACCTGCATGGACTCGCGCATCGACCCGCTGGGCATGCTCGGGCTCTCCGCCGGTGACGCGAAGATCTTCCGCAACCCCGGCGGCCGCGTCACCCCGCAGGCCCTCGAGGCTCTCGTCCTCGGCGCGCACCTGCTCAACGTGCAGCGCGTCCTGGTCATCCCGCACACCCGCTGCGCGATGGCCAGCGCCACCGAGGCCGAGCTGCACGAGCGGGTCACCGCGTCCGCGGGCACCGACTCGACGTGGCAGCCCTTCCACGTGGTCACCGACCAGCTCGCCGCGCTGGCCGACGACGTGGCCAAGGTCCGCACCCACCCGCTGGTGCCCGACACCGTGGCCGTGGGCGGCTTCGTCTACGACGTCGACACCGGGCTGCTGACCCAGCACGTCTGAGCGGCGCCCAGCAGCCGGTCAGCAGCCCCGGCGCGGCACCCCCGGCACCTCGACCGGCAGCCGCCCGGGGGCGCGCTCGCGCCCGAGGAGCACGTCGACGAGCGCCGACATCGCGCCCGGCGTCTCGCCGTACGTCGCGATGCGCACGGGGGCGCTGGAGCCGCCGAGCAGGTAGGGCCGGTCGGTGGCGACCACGACACCCGTGTCGGGCGCGGCACCGCCGCTCAGCAGGTGCACCGGTGTGCCGTCGACGACGCGCACCGGCTCGGTGCGCCGCCAGCGGCGCAGGGCGGCGCGGTCCTTCTTCTTCCGCCCCGTGCGCTCGGGGCGCGGCGGCTTCTCGTAGCGGACCTCGCCCAGCGACAGGCCCGCCGAGCGCGCCGCTCCCCGGAACGCCTGCACCGCCGCGTCGCCACCCAGCGGCACCACCGGCCCGGAGACGAGCGCGCCCCGGCACGGCCCGGCGGCCACGGTGACCGCCGCCGCGGAGAGCCGGCGCGAGGCCGCCCGTCCGCTGCCGGGCGGGGCGGGGTCGCCGGTGGCGTGGTGCTCGAGCAGCGCGATCGTGCGGGCAGCGGCCTGGCGCAGGCGGGTGCGGTCGAGGCGCCCGTCGCGCACGGCCCGCACGATCGCGGCGCGGGTCGCGGCCGGGTCGGGCGGCATCAGCACCACGTCGGAGCCGGCGCGCAGCACCTGCACCGCCGGCGTACGCCGCCCACTGACCGCACCCATGTCGAGCGCGTCGCTCATCACCACGCCCTCGAAGCCGAGCCGCTGGCGCAGCAGCCCGGTCACCACCGGCCGCGAGAGGCTGGCCGGCACCCCGGGGTCGACGTCGGCGACGGCGATGTGACCGGTCATCACCGCCGGCAGCCCGGCCTCGACCGCGGCCCGGAAGGGTCGCAGGTCCGTGCGGCTCAGCGCCGCCAGCGGTCGCCGCTGCACCGGCAGTGCGAGGTGGCTGTCGGTGCCCAGCGAGCCGTGGCCCGGGAAGTGCTTGACCACCGGCACGACGCCGGCGTCGCGGAAGCCGCGGGCGGCGGCCACCACGTGACGGGCCACGGTCGCGGGGTCGGAGCCGGCCGAGCGGCTGCCGATGACGGGGTCGCCGGGGCCGGTGGTGACGTCGGCGTCGGGCGCGAGGTCGACGTTAACGCCCAGGCCGCGCAGCTCGCGGCCGCTGGCCGCGTACGTGCGCCGGGTCAGCGCCGGCCGGGCGGCGGCGCCGGCCGACATGAACGCGGGGAAGCCGGTGGCCGAGCCGCGCACCCGTGCCACGGTGCCGCCCTCCTGGTCGACGGCCACCATGACCGGCCAGTCCCGCCCGGCGTCGCGCTGCAGCGCGCGGGTGGCGCGGCGCAGCTGGTCGGTCGACGAGACGTTGCCGGCGAAGGCGACCACGCCGCCCAGGTGCAGGCGGCGCACCAGCGCCGTCGGCGCCCCGGTGCCGCTCCACCTCGCGACGATCACCTGCCCGGCCAGCTGGGGCAGCGTCATCCGGTTCGTACGCCGCGCCGCCAGGTCGAGCTCGGCGCGACTCGGACCCCACCCCGGGCGCAGCCCCAGCCGCTCCGAGGCGCTGGGCGGGTCGGGCGCGGCGGCCTCCGCGCTGGCCCCGTCACTGCCCGGCTCCGGGGTCTCGGTGTCGCCCGTGCAGCCCGCCGCGAGCACCCCCAGCGCGAGCAGCGCGGCGATCCCGCGGCGGTGCGGGGAGACGGAGGCGGGCACGCCCTCCATCGTCCCAGGCCGGCGGTGAGGACGACACTCAGGCGTCGAGCGCGCGGCGTCGGCGCAGCCACGTCTCGGCGGCGCCGATGATGAGCGCCATCGTGAGCAGCGCCAGGCCCGCCCAGGGTGCGCCGCGCAGGAACCCGAGGTCGCAGTCGGTGGCATCAGGCCCGCAGTGCTCGCGATCGAAGGACTCGACCCCGGCCTGGAAGGCCCACCAGACGACGACGAGCGTGACGAGCGACCACAGGAGGGCCCGCCACGCGACGTTCATGCGTCGAGCGCCTCCACGTCGACGTCGTAGGCGCCCTGCACGATGAACTCCTTGCGGGGCGCGACCTCGGAGCCCATCAGCAGCTCGAAGACCTGGGTGGCCACGTCGGCGTCGTCGACGGTGATCCGTCGCAGCGTGCGACGGCGCGGGTCCATGGTGGTCTCGGCCAGCTGGTCGGCGTCCATCTCGCCCAGGCCCTTGTAGCGCTGCACCGGGTCCTTCCAGCGCACGTTCTTCTTCTTCAGCTCGGCCAGCTTCCGCTGCAGCTCGTCGTCGGAGTAGGTGTAGACGTACTTGTCCATGCCCTTCTTGGGGTTGGACAGCTCGATGCGGTGCAGCGGAGGCACGGCGGAGTAGACGCGGCCCTCGGTGATCAGCTCGGGCATGTACTTGAAGAACAGGGTGGCCAGCAGGCAGCGGATGTGCGCGCCGTCGGAGTCGGCGTCGGCCATGAAGATGATCCGGCCGTAGCGGCGGGCGTCGAGCTCGAACGTGCGGCCCGACCCGGCGCCGACGACCTGGATGATCGAGGCGCACTCGGCGTTCTTGAGCATGTCGCCGACCGAGGCCTTCTGCACGTTGAGGATCTTGCCCCGGATCGGCAGCAGCGCCTGGAAGGAGGAGTCGCGGGCGAGCTTGGCGGTGCCGAGCGCGGAGTCGCCCTCGACGATGAACAGCTCGGTGCGCTCGTTGTCGTTGTCGCGGCAGTCGGCCAGCTTGGCCGGCAGCGCCGAGGACTCCAGGGCGTTCTTGCGGCGCTGGGTCTCCTTGTGCTGGCGCGCGGCCAGGCGGGTCTTGGCGGCGCCGACGACCTTCTCCATCACGAGCTTGGCCTGGGCCTTCTGCTCGCGCTTGGAGGAGGTCAGCCACTCCTTCAGCTCGCGCGCCACGACCTTGCGCACGACGGTGCGCGCGGCCGGCGTACCGAGGATCTCCTTGGTCTGGCCCTCGAACTGCGGCTCGGCCAGGCGCACCGTGACGACCCCGGTGAGGCCCTCGAGCACGTCGTCCTTGATGACGTCGGCGTCGTTGACCTTGAGCGCCTTGCTCTGGCGCATCACGTCGTTGAAGGTCTTGGTCAGCGCCTGCTCGAAGCCGCTGAGGTGGGTGCCGCCCTTGGGGGTGGCGATCACGTTGACGAAGGAGCGCATCTCGGTGTCGTATCCGGTGCCCCAGCGGATCGCGACGTCGACGACGAGCTCTCGCTCGATCTCCTGGGGCGTCATGTGGCCCTTGTCGTCGAGCAGCGGCACGGTCTCGGTGAAGGTGTCGCTGCCCTGCAGCCGCAGCACCGAGGTGACGGCCTCGTCGGGGGCCAGGAACTCGGTGAACTCCGAGATGCCGCCATCGTGGCGGAAGCTCTCCTCGACCGGCTCCTCGCCGCGCAGGTCGCGCAGCACGAGCTCGAGGCCGGGCACGATGAAGGAGGTCTGGCGCGCGCGGGTGACCAGCTCGTCGTAGACGAAGGTCGCGTCCTTGGTGAAGATCTGGCGGTCGGGCCAGAACCGGATGCGGGTGCCGGAGCGGCCCTTGGTCACGCGGGCGCCCTTGCGGGTCAGCCCCGAGCGCGGCTCGAAGGAACCGCCGAGGCCCTCGCCGTCGAAGACGCCGGGCACGCCGCGCTGGAAGGACAGGCCCTGGACCGCCGGCGAGCGCTCCACGTCGATGTCCATGCGCGAGGAGAGCGCGTTGACGACCGAGAGGCCCACGCCGTGCAGGCCGCCGGTGGCGACGTACGAGCCGCCGCCGAACTTGCCGCCCGCGTGCAGCTTGGTGGCCACCACCTCGACGCCGGGCAGCCCGGTCTTGGGCTCCTTGTCGGTGGGGATGCCGCGACCGTCGTCGTGGACCTCCACCGAGCCGTCGGGGTGCAGCACGACCTCGACCCGGGTGGCGGACTCGGCCAGCGCCTCGTCGACACCGTTGTCGATGATCTCCCACAGGCAGTGCATCAGCCCGCGGGTGTCGGTCGAGCCGATGTACATGCCGGGACGCTTGCGCACCGCCTCGAGCCCCTCGAGGACGAGGAGGTGGGCGGCGTTGTAGGTGTTGTCGGCGATCGTGGGGCTCCTGGCAGGACGTGCGTACGGCGGGTGCGCACCGCGACCCATCCGGGTGCGGGTGCTGCTCCGAATCTAGGTCACGACACGCCGGTGCCCCGCACAGGCTCGCCCGCGGGGGCACCGCTAGCGTGGAGAGACCCAGCACGCGAGCCGGCCACGTCACGATGTGGAAACGATCGGAACGGGAAACGTGAGATCACCCCGCTCCCCTCGCCCCGACCCGCACACTGGGAGAGCACGGACAGGCGGTCTCACCCCGATGGTCGGGTTGAGACGCTCACAACAGGGGAATCAGATGATCGCGGGAATCTTGGGTCCCCTCGCTACGTTGAGCCAAGCACCGAGTGATCGAAGAAATGAGGCCGATGTGACCACCACAGTTGCCCCCAGCGCCCCGCTGACCGCAGCGGACCGCTGCGACCGTTGCGGAGCCCAGGCCTACCTCCGCGTGGAGCTGCAGAGCGGCGGCGAGCTGCTCTTCTGCGCCCACCACGCCCGCGAGCACGGCGACAAGCTCAAGGAGGTCGCGTCCAACGTCATCGACGAGACGCACAAGCTGACCTCCGACTCCCCGATGGCCGCCAAGGCCCCCGAGACGGAGTGACGCCACTCCCCTAGCGCTTGATCAGCAGGCCCCCGGACCTCGGTCCGGGGGCCTGCTGCGTTGTCTCGGGCCCTGGTCCCGGCCCCAGGAACGCAGCAGCGCCCGGGAGCCAGGCTCCCGGGCGCTGCGTGTGGTGCTGTCCTGCTCAGTCGAGGTAGTCGCGCAGCACCTGCGAGCGCGACGGGTGGCGCAGCTTCGACATCGTCTTCGACTCGATCTGGCGGATCCGCTCGCGGGTCACGCCGTAGACCTTGCCGATCTCGTCGAGGGTCTTGGGCTGGCCGTCGGTGAGGCCGAAGCGCATGCTGACCACGCCGGCCTCGCGCTCGGAGAGCGTGTCGAGCACGGCGTGCAGCTGCTCCTGCAGCAGCGTGAAGGAGACGGCGTCGGCGGGCACGATGGCCTCGGAGTCCTCGATGAGGTCACCGAACTCGGAGTCGCCGTCCTCGCCCAGGGGCGTGTGCAGCGAGATCGGCTCCCGGCCGTACTTCTGGACCTCGATGACCTTCTCGGGGGTCATGTCGAGCTCCTTGGCGAGCTCCTCCGGGGTGGGCTCGCGCCCGAGGTCCTGCAGCATCTGGCGCTGCACCCGGGCGAGCTTGTTGATGACCTCGACCATGTGCACCGGGATCCGGATGGTGCGGGCCTGGTCGGCCATGGCGCGGGTGATCGCCTGGCGGATCCACCACGTGGCGTACGTCGAGAACTTGTAGCCCTTGGTGTAGTCGAACTTCTCGACCGCGCGGATCAGGCCGAGGTTGCCCTCCTGGATCAGGTCCAGGAAGAGCATGCCGCGACCGGTGTAGCGCTTGGCCAGCGACACCACGAGGCGCAGGTTGGCCTCGAGCAGGTGGTTCTTGGCGCGGCGCCCGTCCTCGGAGATCCACTCCAGCTCCTCGAGGAGCTTGGGGCCGATCCGGCCGCCCTTGGCCATCTTCTCCTCCGAGAAGAGGCCGGCCTCGATGCGCTTGGCGAGCTCGACCTCCATCTCGGCGTTGAGCAGCGGGACCTTGCCGATCTGCTTGAGGTAGTCCTTGACCGGGTCGGCGGTCGCACCGGCGACCATGACCTGCTGCTCCGGCTCACCGGAGTCGTCGGCGTCGGAGACGACGAAGGACGCGTCCTTCTCGTCCTCCTTGATCGTCGGGTCGTTCTTGACGTCCTTCTCGAACTGCTCGTCCGGGACGTCGGGCAGGATCTTCTTGCCGTCGGGGCCCACGGTCGGGACCGGCTCGAGGACCGCCTCGACGGTGTCGACCGGCTCGGCGTCGGCGCCGGCGGTGTTGGCGGTGGCGGTCTTCTTCGCCGCCGCCTTCTTCGCCGGGGCGGCGGCCTTCGCGGGCGCCGCCTTCTTGGCGGGGGCCTTCTTGGCGGCGCTGGCGGTGGTCGTCTTGCGCGTGGAGGTCGCGGCCACGGCGCGGGCACTGCTGGCCGCGCCGATGTGCACCGAGATCCCCAGTCCGCTCAGGTGGGCGAGCAGCGCCTTGAGGTGCTTGGGCTCGATCGCCGCTTCCTCGCTGGCCTGCCGCACCTCCTCGGGCGTCAGGCTGCCGGTGGGGGTGCCGTGCTCGATCAGGGCCACCACGGACGGGTGGGCGAGCACCTCGGTCGGGATCTTGCGTGCGTTCGAGGACACGAACACCTCTCGTGTGCTGACGTGTGGGCGCGGCAAGGCCCGGAGTCGTCAAGAGCCGCGATGAACATTCTGCCACGGGGGTGGTGGCCGGCCAGCATCAGGGCGGTCCGCACCCTCAGCCACGCCTCAGCCCACCCTCAGGCTGCGCTCAGGATCCTAGCGAGGATCCGGGAGCAGGTCAGGTCGGCGCCGAGGCCTGCTTCGCGGCGGCCTTCTTCTGCTTCTTGAAGTCGCGCACCTTCTGCAGCGAGGCGCCGTCGACGACGTCGGCCACCGACCGGTAGCCCTCCTGGGAGTAGTCCCCGACCACCGCGTCCCAGCCCTCGGGGCGCACGTCGAGCTGCTTGGCGACCAGGGCCACGAAGATCTGCGCCTTCTGCTTGCCGAAGCCCGGCAGTGCCATCACCCGCTTGAGCAGGTCCTTGCCGTCCGCGGCCTCGAGCCACAGCCGCTCGGCGTGCCCGTCGTACTCGTCGGTGACGATGCGGGCCAGGTCCTGCAGCCGGGCGGCCATCGAGCCCGGGAAGCGGTGGATCGCGGGCGGGGTCGCGCACAACGACGCGAACTCCTCGGGGTCAGCGGCCGCGATGCGGGCCGGCTCCAGGCTGCCGAAGCGCTCCAGCACCTTGGCCGGGCCGCGGAAGGCGTGCTCCATGGGGTACTGCTGGTCGAGCATCATTCCAACAAGAACAGCAAACGCATCGTCCGAGAGGACTCGGTCGGCATAGTCGTCGCCTGTGATGTGGAGAGGCATGGCGCACAGCATGCCGCAGATGCCTTCGCTGGCCGAGGGCTGATGGGCGCGCCGATTCTCGACGGGAGCTCGGCAGGACTCACCCGTTGGCCCCCGGAGGCTGACCTGGCCGCGAGCACGAGCGCCAGCCTTGAACCGAGCAGCGGAGTGGACTCCTCGCGCTGCCAGTCCAGGCCGCAGAGTCATAGCTGAGGGATGTCACCGCGCGACCCGGTCCCCCGCCTGAGCCGGCTCCCCAGTCGCCCATGCTGCAGGAGACCCCTTGCACTGACTGGTGGGGCCGCGATTGCTCGCGCGGGCCACCTCCGCGCCGGCGGTAGGGTGCCGACGGGCCGGCAGCCGCGCCCGGCGCCACGCACGGAAGGGGTCATTGTGACCGGGCTGGAGTGGCTTGGCGAGAAGTTCGGCGCTGCCGCGCTCGACGCGGTGGTGACGACCCTGCGACGCAAGGAGCTCGGCCGAGAACTGGTGCGCCGCCTCGGCGTCTACGAGGACATCAAGCTGCGCTGGGTCGAGCGGCTCCTCCTGCGCCGTCTGATCCGCCGCCCCGAGACCTGGCCGCTGCTGCTCGACACCCGGTCGACGACACGCCAGCTGCTGGCGGACGCGGTGAGTCACGACGTCCTGATCCGATCCAGAAGGCGCACCACGCAAGCGCGCACGATCGCCTCCGCGCTCCAGTCCGAGGTCCTCGGTGCGCTCGAGACGGAGGACGCGTTCGTCGCCCTGGGCGTACAGCTGCGCTGGGCTGCGCACGACATCCGCACGCTCCTGGACCGAACCCGGCCCCGGGACGCCGATCCTGCCCTCGACGCATTTGCCCCGCTCGTGGAGTTCTACGCGCCCACGCTCGCCCCCGGCCGGCGGTTCGATCATCGCGCCGGCATCGTCGGCCGCCAGGCCGAGCTGGACGCCCTCACCGCGGCACTCACCACCGCTGCCGACACCAGGTTGGTGGTGCTCACTGCGCCCGCCGGCGTCGGGAAGTCCCGTCTCGTCCTCGAAGCGCTTCGCCGACTCTCGACTCCGGAGGATAAGGATCCCCGGGTGATGGTGCGCGTGGAGAGCCGCGTCCTCGATGACGACGCCTTCGCGCGGCTTCCCGAAGGCCCGCTGATCCTGCTCGTGGAGGACGCGCACCGCGATGCCGACGGGGTCGCCGCCGTGCTGCAGTACGCCCGCCGACGCAGCGACGTTCGGGTCCTCGTCACCGCCCGCGGGACCGCGGCCCAGGTACTCACCGCGGCCACCCAGGCGCACTTCGATACCCGGGAGATCGTTGCCATGACGCTGGGCGCGCTCTCGCCCTCCGAGGCCCGGCGCCTGGTGCAGGAACTGCAGGCAGACGACGTGCCGCTCACCGCCGCGGGCGCCGAGCGCCTGGCTCGGGAGGCGCGCCACGCGCCCGTGATCGCGGTGCTGGCGATTTCGATGATCCGGTCCGGCGAGCTGACGGCGGCCCTGACCCTGAACCCCGACATCCGACGACACGTGATGAGCACGTACGGCCAGGTCGCTACCGCTGGGCTCCCTGACGTGCCGCCGGAGCGGGCGCGCAGCACCATCGCGGTGATCGCGGCCCTGGGAACGGTGCATCTGGATGACGACACCGAGCTCGACACGGCGGCTGCGTTCCTCGGGACCGACCGGCTGGGGCTGTTGACCGATCTGGGCCACCTGATCGAGGCCGGCACGGTCGTGCTACGCAAGGAACACGTCCGCGTGGTGCCCGACGTGCTGGGCGACGAGGTGCTGGCCGCGCAAGCGGTCGTCGTCGGCACCGACACCGGCTTCGTCTCCCGACTGTGGCAGGCCTTCGCCGCCACCCGATCGGAGGATCTGGTCCGCAACCTCGCCGAGCTGGACTGGCGTCTCGCCGCGCTCGCCGAGCACGGCGGCTCCGCCTCCCGCCCGGATCTGTTCGCGCCGATCTGGGCTCAGATCCGGCCGGCGGTGATAGCTGCCGGCAACGCCGGCCGCTACGCCGCCCTGGGCAGGCTGCCGTCCGTGGCGGCGACGCAGCCGCGACGGGTCCTCGACCTCGTCAGCGAACTTCTGGACCGGCCTGCGACCGCACCCGAACGCCGCACCTTCGCGGTGTACGACCACGCGGACGTGCGGCGCGCCGCCGCTCCCCTGCTCCGGACCGTCGGTGCCGCGGCGCCCGAGCTGCTTCCCGAGGTGCTCGACCGTCTGTGGCAGCTCGCCCAGCTGGACACCCGGCCGCCGAACCAGGACAGCGACCACCCGGCGCGACTGCTCGAGGAAATCGCAGACCTCGGCAGCAACGACGCGGTCACCACCCAGGCCTGCCTCGAGGCGGTGGAGCGCTGGCTGGCTTCCCCGGACCCGCCGGGCTCCCCCCTGACTCCGATCACCGTGCTCAGGCCCCTGGTCGCCAAGTCCGGCTACACCATGGACCCCGGCCATCGGTCGATCGAGATGCACCCCTACGACATCGCA
The DNA here is from genome assembly GCF_030518195.1 of Nocardioides cremeus. GTDB lineage: Bacteria > Actinomycetota > Actinomycetes > Propionibacteriales > Nocardioidaceae > Nocardioides > Nocardioides cremeus. The sequence goes on along the minus strand of NZ_JAULSC010000003.1, from coordinate 140,776 downwards.
CCCGACAAGGTGCGGGGACTTCGCGACCAGGTGCGCAGCCTGCTCGAGCGCGTAGCTGCCACCGGGTCGCTCCGCCGCGCGGCAGACGCCGTCGACGTCCTGTCCGAAGCGCTGCAGGAGCCGGTCGGCTACTTCGGCCGTTCCATCTCCGAGGACGTCATCCTTGCCTGGGAGGACGACGATCTGGCCACTGTGGCGGTGCTGCAGCGGATCGCCGACGCTGCGACCGAGCCCCTGATCCGACTCACGATGAGGCCTCGGTTGGACTGGCTGGCCCGGCACGCCCGCTCGTCACTGGTCCGGCAGGCCGGCGCCGCGCTGGCCACATCGGTCGACGATCACCTCGAGGACCTGTTCACCGACGTGCTTCGAGGCGGTTGGTCCACGATCACGCGACGCGGCGCCCGAGCTGGCGTCTCCCACTTGCCGCCCTCCCCGGCTGGCGACGCTGCGCTAGACCTGCCGGACCCGGACCCGGACCCGGACCCGGACCCGGACCCGGACCCGGACGCGGACGCCGATTGGGACGCCGACATGGCCGCGGCCGAGAAGGAGCTTGAACTGCGAGATCGGTGCCAGCAGGCTGAGCTGGACTTGGTGGTCACCGACCTGACCGGTTGCGGTCTGGCGGACGCGCTCGACATGGTGGCTGAGCGGATGGTCGTTCTTCGCGAACTCGCACCGCATGACGAGCCGTACGGTGTCGAGGAGGTGATCCGAGGGCTGGCCGCCGCACTGCCCGACGAAATCCCCGCGGTCCTCGGGTCACTCAGCACATCCGAGGCATCGGCCCTCGAACCCTGGGCTCGGGCCCTCCTCGACGTGCTGGCCGATGCCGACACCGATGCCTTCGCCGCGGCACTGCCCAAGCTCATGGCGGGACGCACCGAGCTCGCGGTAGCAGTGCTGAGCGGGTTCGCCCGCCATCGCTGGGCAGCCCGGGTTCCCGAGACGGAGCCGGTGCTGGTGGCCGCGCTGGACCAGCCGGACCCGGCGATCCAGGCGGCGGCGTGGGCGGCGGCCTCGGGCCTCCTCGAGGCCGATCTCCTTACCTGGGTCCCCCGCCTCGCCGAGGCCGCCGCCCGACACCCGTCCGAGGTGGCCGCCGCCGTGGCCAACGCCGTGCGCCGGCTCGGCCCCGGATGGCCGAGCGGGTTGTCGACCTCGGAGCAGTCGTCCCTGTTGGCCCTGCTCGCCGCGCTGCCGATGTGGGACTACCCGGCCCATCAGCTGCTTGTTGCACTCGCCGCCGCACTACCCGAACCCGTGCTGCGGCTGCTCGGCGAGCGCGGGCTCAGCGCATCCGAGCAGACGACCGGAATCCGCGGGCTGGCGCAGGCAATCTCCGGGCACCCGCAGGAGCTGCGGGCCTGGCTCCGGAAGGCTGCCACGCAGCCGGAGGAGCGCCAGTTCGACCTCGCCGCGCTCTGGGCGTCGATCTCGGGCCGTCCGCTGACCGACGGAGCACGCAGCGTGGTGAGGGACGTCGCCACGAACGGAACGGACGCGGAGGTGGACTTCTTGGCCGGCGGCATCGCCCGCGACAACGGGTTCGCCGTTCGCGAGGTCGCGCTCACCGCCCAGCTGATCGACCGCATCGCCGCCTGCCCCCAACCGCTACGCGACCGCGCGCTGGCCGGACTCCGCATCTCGATCTATCCCGCCAGCTACTCGCGGCGGCCAGGCCAACCTAGCGAGGAACAAGGGCGTCGACGAGACCAGGCTCTGGCGGCGGCCGAGAACCCCGATCTGTCGGAGCGCGCCCGGGCGTTCTACGCAGATGCCGCGGCATCCCAGCAGAGACTCATTGACGAGGACCTCCGGCGCGACGCTGACGAGGACGACTCGTAAGCCGGTCGAGCATCATCCCCACAGAACGGCAAGGGATCGGCACAGGAGCACTTGGTCGGCGTGGTCGTCACCCGTGATGTGGAGTGCCATGCCCACAGGATGCCGGACTCCCGGCTCGCCCGGCCCACAAGTCGAGGTCAACGCCTGCATGTGTCCCCGCTCACGGTTAGCGTGACGCGCATGGAGGTCGACGTAGAACCGGAAGTTCCGGATGCGGGCAGCGGTGCCGGCACGTTTCGCGCTGCCCCCAGGGACGGCGAGGATGGGTACATCAGCGAGAACGCAGTCGCCTCGGCCGGCTTCGCGCAACGTGTGAAGGCATTGGCAACGACCGCCCCGCTGCACGACTTGGACGCGCGCAAGGCACAGGTTCAGGCGGCCGACTACAGCGTCTACCAGATGGCCGAGCTTGCCCTCCATGCCATCGACCTGGTCACGATCGCGATGGACTTCGACGCCGGCGCCCACCCCGACGCGGTGCTGCGCGACCTGGCGGCACGGGTGGCAGCACAGGCCCCGGACCGGACCTCCCGGGAGCACGCCCGAGTCGCATCGTGGATCCTGGAGAACCTACTCAACGTCGGGTCGGCTGACCGGGGGTTCCGGACCGTGTACGGCGTGGCCGGGCCCGATGGGTACGACCGGCGCACCTTCGACTTCAAGTTGCTCGAGGAGACCCGCGGCGCCGACGGCGAGCTGTACCTTCGGGCCTCGAACGAGGCAGTGAACGTGCTCGTCGGCGCTCTCGAGGTCGACCTGGAGGCTGCGCACATCGCCGCAGACGTCCGCCTCGACATCCTCATCAAGCGCGGCCGGCTCAACGAGGCGCAGGCCGCCGCCCAGAACGCGCGCTACCGGACGATCCAGTACGGCGAGATGCTGCGACAACGGCTGGACGCGACCAGCCGCGACGTACGCAACGTGGACTGGGCTGAGGCCATGCCAGCGTTCATCGACGAGGCGCTGGCCCACATCATCGAGCGGTATCGGGCCGAGAACGCGATCCTGGTCAACCTGACCGAGGTCCGCGACACCGCGGACACCGCGAGCCGCAAGGCGCAGGCCGCGCGGCTCGTCGAAGTCGTCCGGGACTGCCTTCGCCGTCACGACCAGCTTCAGGCCGGGCTGCAGACCGCGGGCCGCCGGTTCCGCGTCGAGCAGGACCGCCAGACGTTCGCCCTCGCCCCCATGCGGGCCGCGCTCGACCTGCACGCGCAGCTTCTGCAACCGGTACTCGCTCGTCCGGTCGCTGAGGCCGACGTGGCACTGCTGCGCTTCTTCTCCCCTGCCGCGGGACTGGTGGTTCCGCATGCGCTGCGGCTGGCCGACCTGTTCGACGGGCTCATCACGCCGCCGGCCGAACGCGACACGCTCGGTGAGGTGGTCGAGGACCTCGACCTCGATGTGGACGAGGAACCGGCACGGTTCCCCGACGCCAGCTACGAGCATCTCGAGGCGCTGCTCGACCTCGATCCGGCTGCGCCGCAGCGGCTGTCTGGGCTGCTCGCCGACGCCCGTGCACGTCAGGACGCCGACCCACAGGCGAAGGACCTGCCGCTGTTGGTCGTGGTGCGTGTCTTGGCGCTGGCCGCCCAGGAGATCGGCGTCGCGCGCCGTCACCGGGATCCGACCGTGCTGATGGCAGTCGACGACGGCACCGTGCTCGACGACCCGGACTTCGCCGGCGCAGACCTACTGGTCGCTCGCGCCGAAGTCGTGCAGACCGCGGCAGCTGAGGCCCTCCCAGACCCCACGAAAACCGACGAGAACGAGGAGGGGGCCGCGTGAGCCCGACCAGTCAGACAACCGCGAGCTCCGTCGGGGCGGTGGCTGACGCCTCGCGTCTTGTGGCGTTCGCCCTCCGTCCCAAACAGCGGCCCGCGCGCGACGAAGGCTACGCCGAGCTCGTGCGCCGGTACCGCGACGACGACGGGTTCGCCGAGCTGGTCAAGGCGGTCTGCCTGGGCCTCGACCTAGTCGTCCTCGACGTCGACGAGCGTCACGGCCTGGTGGTGGCCAGCACTGACGACAGCGTGTTCGCAGTACGGATGACCGAGTACGCCCGCCGCACCGGAGGCGAGGGCAAGGCTCACGAACGCGTTCTGCATGCCCTGGCCCACCTGGGTGCCGCGACGCTCGCCTACCCGCGGCCCGCCGACCTGTCCAACCCCGCCTATGTCGGACGTGTCTCCGTCAACGGCGTCGAGGCGTTCGTCCGCGAGGCATGCCGACACCTGAGCGACGCCGCCGTCGAAGCGGGCGACGACCTGGACCCGTCCGCGGACGCGCCCGACCTGGAGGCCGCGTGGCGCGTCTACCAGCGCCGGGCCGCGACTCCCGGCTCCGGAGACGGTCGCCGCGTGGCGTCCTCCACCATCGGCATGGTCGCCAAGGCGCTCACGTTCCTGGCCGACCAAGGCATGCTCACCCGGCGCAGCGACGACGACGGCGGTACATACGCCACCACCAGCCGCTACCGCGTCCAGGTCGCCGAGGCCGGCAGTCGGATGTTCGCCGAGCTCCTCGCCCTTGGCATCACCGAGATCACCGACGGCACCGGAACCCTGACCCACGTCGAGTGGACCGAGAAGGACGTGAGCCTGCTGTGACCCGTCCGACTCCGACATCTCAACCGGTCCGCCCGACTACCCCGGCCCCGGACGTCGACGACACCCACGAGAACTGAGCCGCGATGTACGAGCTGAACAGAGCCCGCCTGGTGGGCATCGGCCCCCGAGGTGCCCGCTACTCCGACGTCACCCTCGACCTGTCCGGTCTCGGCGAACAGGTCCAGTCCCAGAACCTGTTCGACGCGCCCGTGCGCCGACCTGCGCCATTCTCGCTGTTGCTGCTGGAGAACGGCGGCGGGAAGTCGGTCCTGCTCAAGCTCTTGTTCAGCGTGGTGCTTCCCGGCCGCCGCAACACCGTAGGGGGCGCGTCGCTGGAGAGATTCGTCCTCGACGGCGACACCGGCCACGTCGCGTTGGAGTGGATGCACGTGAGCACCGGCGCGCGGCTCGTGACCGCGAAGGTCTACCAGCGCCGCACCCGCTCAAGCAGCGACAAGAACCCGGTCGCGGAGGCGTGGTACTCCTTCCGGCCCAGCGACGCCCTCGACCTCGACACGCTCCCGGTGATGCTCGACGGACGGCGACGACGGCTCGACGGCTTCCGCGAGGCCGTCGAGGAGGCCGACCGGCTCGAGGCCGCCACCGAGCTGTCCTGGCTCGGGGACGACCAAGGCCGGTGGCGCAACCACCTGCGCGAACGCGGCATTGAGCCCGACCTGTTCGACATCCAGCGGCGCATGAACGTCGACGAGGGTGAGGCCGCGAAGGCGTTCAAATACTCCTCCTCGAAGGACTTCGTCGACTGGCTCCTGACCACGGTCACCGACCCGGCCGACGCCGCATCGGTCGCGGACACCTTCAGCCAGTGGGCCGCGAACCTGGCCGACCGCGAGCAGATGCTCCTCGAACGCGACTTCATCGAAGGTGTCATCGCGGGCCTCGACCCGCTCGCCGACGCGCACGCGGCTCGTCAAGCCGCCGAGCGCGAGGCCGCAACCGCGTTGCGCACGGCCCAGCGGCTCGCGGTGTCGCTCGACGGGCGCCGCGACGCCGAACGGGCCGCGCTCGACCGGCTCAAGGAGGACCAGCAGGCGGCGCAGGCGAAGGTCGCGTCCCGGTCCACCGAGCGTGACGCCGCACGTGCCCTGTACAACGAGGTGCACCGGCAGCGGCTCAAGCTCGAGCACGAGCAGGCGCAGTCGCAGCAGGAGCAGACCCAGGGCCGTCTCGACGCGGCCGAGCTCGAGCTGAGCGGGTGGCAGACGATCTCCGCGATTGACGAGCTCGACCGCGCCGTCGTGACCTCCGACCAGCTCGCGGCACAGGTAGCGGCCGCCGACGAGGACGCCGCACCCGCGCTCGCCCGGCGCGACGAAGCTGCCGGGCGGCTGCTGGCCAAGTACCTCGCCGAGGCAGAAGCCAGCGACCTCGAGGCGGGCGAGCAGGAGCGTGACGTCCTCGCCGCCGAACGTGCGGCTCGGGAGGCAGACGACGAGCGCACCGAGACGCTCGGACTCGCGGCGACGGCCGGAGAGCGGCACCGTGCCGCCCAGGGCATCGTCGCGGCCGCCGACGAGCGGCTCGCGACCGCGGCCGCGGCGGGGCTGGTCCCCACCGCGACCGTCCCCGCACAGGTCGCCGGCCTCGCGGAGACTGCCCGCGCCGAACACGCTGAGACCCTCACCCGGCTCGACGGGCTGAAGGCCGCTGCGCGTGCGGCCGACGCCGACGTCAAGGCCGCGGGCCGTGCCGTCTCCGACGCTGAGGGGAAGACCCGATCACTGACGGCCGCGGCGTCCGAGGCCGCCCGGGAGCTTCACGGGGTCGAGGCCGAGGCCGCGCGGCTCACGCAGCTGACCGCGATCGCCGAAGCCGCCGGCGTCGATTCGGGTGCCGCCGACAGCAGCGGAGACGCCCGAGACGGCGACGGCGGGAGGTCGTTGACGGTCGACGAGCTCGACGAGGCTGCGGACCGTCTCCTCGGCCAGCTCGGGCGTGACATCGACAACCACACCGAGTACCTCGACAGTCTGCGTGCCACGCAGCAGCAGGATGCTCGCGTCGTCGAAGCTCTCGGCGCCGGCGGCCTGTTGCCGCCCCGGGAAGAGGTCGAACGCGCCCTGGAGGTTCTCGACGCGGCCGGCGTCATCGCGCACGCCGGGTGGCGGTACCTCCACGAGGCAGTGCCGGCCAGCGAGCGTGCCGAGCTGATCGCGGCACACCCGGCGTTGGCCGACGGCATCGTCCTGGTCGACCCCGACCAGATGCCCGCCGCCCGCCGCGCCCTGGAGGATGCTCGGCTCCTGCCCGCGGCGGCGGTCGCCATCGGACCCGGCGCCGCGCTCCTGGACCTCGCGCCTGCCCCTCAGGGCGCCGCCGTGGACGCGACCAGCGCGGACGCAGCCACAGGCGCGTACTTCGATGCGCCGGTCCCGGCGGGCGCCTCGCCTGTCTTTGTCATCGAGCCGACCCCGGCGCTGTACGACGAGGAGTCTGCGGCCGCGCGCCGCGAGGAACTCACCGGCCAGATGGCGCGACGCGGCGAGCAGCTGCGCGCAGGGGGCGACCAGCTTGAGCTGGTCACCGACGCTCGCGCTGACCTGCAGCGGTGGCGGCGCGCTAGCCCGCCTGGGCACCTCGCGCGGCTGCGCGAGGTGGACGCCACGGCCCGCGCCCACCAACAGGCCGCAGAAGAAGCCCTGGCCGCTGCACACAGCACGCTGACGGAGACCGAGGAGACGCTCGAACGCGCAGCCGCCGAACTCGAGCGCGCCGCCGCGCAGGAGCGCCAGGCCGCGGACCGTGCCTCGAAGCTGGAGACCCTCGCCGCCCTGGTGGAGTCAGCCACACAGGCTCAGCAGCAGCTACCGGAGCTCGAGACCGAGGTCCGGCAACACCGGCAGGTAGCCGACGAGGCGCTCGAACGTCGCCGGCGCGCCGAGGCTGCGCAGGCCGACCACGCTCGGCGCGCCGAGCAGGCCCGAGCACAGGCGCAACGGCACCGCGCGGCGTGCGCCGATGTCGTCTCGACCAGCGGGCAGCCAGCCGCGTCGGTTCCGGCGGAGTCGCTGGCTGACCTGCGGGCCGCCGCGGCCGCGTCCCACGAGATCTACCTTGCGCTCGAGGTCGACCCCGACCTGCGGCAGCAGGCTGACGCGGCCGCAGCGCGGGTCAAGAGCCTGCGCGACGAGCTGGCGCTCCGCGACCCGGCCCACGTCGCCGAGGCGCAGCGGCTCCGCGCTTCGCCCGCGGGTGCGGACCGCGCGTCGTGGACCGTCGGCGCTGACAACGCCCGCCGCACCGTGACCACGCTGCGCTCTGAGGTTCAGGCGCTGGCGACCCGGACCGGCCAGCTCGACCAGGCGGTGCTGACCGCGTCACCGACCGAGCCGGGCCGACGCAGCTGGAGCAACCTCACGGAGCGCTGGCAGCCGACCAGCCCTGAGCACGGACGCGGCCTGGAGATCGAGGCGCAGGCCGAGGCACGGCAGGCGCAGATCCGGCTCGACGAGGCTTCGGGTGTCGTGGGCGACCTCGCACGGCAGCGCGAGCAGGCAGACGACACCGCTCGTGGCGTGAACGAGGCGCTGCTGCCGCTGACCACCCTGCTGGGCGGTGTCCCTGAGGACGTCACCGCCGAGACGTACACCGGGGACGTCACCGCGGCGCTCGCAGCCGCCGCCGCTGCGGTCGAGGCGCTGCGCCGCACCCGGGACGAGGTTGACCGGACCCGCACCGAGCTCACCGCGGCCGCACAGGAGCTCATCTCGTACGCGCACCAGAGCCGGTACGAGTCGCTGGAGACTCAGGCCCGCCGCAGCATCCTGGAGACCTCCCAGGACGCCCTCGCGGCCCGGGCCGCGGACTGGTCGACGTCGCTTCAGGCCCGGTTGGCGACCCTGACCAGCGACTTGGAAAACGTGAATCGGCACCGCAAGGCCATCGTCGACCGGCTCAGCGCGCTGGCGTTCGGCGGGGTGAAGACGCTCCGTCAGGCAGCCCGCCTGTCCCGCCTTCCCGACGACCTGGCCGAGTGGGGCGGGCGCGCGTTCTTACGCATCCAGTTCTCCGAGCCGGACCAGACCTCGATCAGCGTCCGGGTCGGCGAGGTCGTCGACCGCGTCGCAGCCGAGTACGCGTCCCGTGCCGTCGGCGGAAGGTCGAAGAGCGCTCGCCGCGACGGGATGGCGCTGCTCCTCGAGGCCGTTCACGCGTCGGTACCCAAGGGCTTCACCGTCGACGTGCTCAAGCCGGACTCTGTGCTGCGTGACGAGCGCGCACCTATCGAGGAGATGAGCGACGTGTTCTCCGGCGGCCAGGAGCTGACGGCGGCCATCCTTCTGTACTGCACCCTTGCCGCACTCAGCGCGAACGAGCGCGGCCAGATGAGGTCGCGGCACTCCGGCGTCCTGTTCCTCGACAACCCGATCGGCCGTGCGAACGCGTCCTACCTCATCGACCTGCAGAAGTCGGTGGCGCGCGCCCTCGGCGTCCAGCTGATCTACACGACCGGCATCTCCGACGACCGGGTGCTCGCATCATTCCCGTTGTGGGTCCGACTACGCAACGATGCCGACCTGCGGGCTGGGTTGAAGCACATCCAGGTTGCCGAGGTTGTCCGTCGTCAGCTCCCGCCGCCCTACGCTGCCGAGGACGTCGAACCGGGAGCGGGGCCAGGTGACCTGGCGACGCCGGGAACCGTGACCGCTACCCGCGTCCACCGCCGCCCGGCCGCAGGTGCCGGCCCGGCCGCGACTCAAGCGCGTGGCGGCAGGAGCGCCGACGAGACCGTGGTCGTGCCATGACCTCCGCCAACGGGGCGGGCACATCGCCGGGCGCGGACACGTCGAGCCCACCCGAAGCGGGGAGCCCAGCCCTGCTGAGCACCCGGGCGCTCCGACTAGCCGCGCTCCTCGAGAGCGTCCCGGGCCGGACGGTGCCGTTGCCGGAACTGTGGACGCTGTGGGCCACCGCTGACCCAGCGTCGGTCGCGCGGCCCGAACGCCGCTCCGACCTGGCCCATGCGATCTCCCAGCTCGCGGCGGCCGGGCTGGTCACGCCGTCGAAGAAGCAGGACGTCGCCGCCCGGCCCCACCTGCCGGTCCGGTTGACTCTCCAGGCACCGGACCCGTCGGAGTCCGCCGCGGCCGTCGCGCGCGGCATCGTGTGGCGCCCCGAGCTGTCCTGGGCGATTCGGGCGCGGCTGACGATCGGGCAGGTCGAGCAGCTGCGCACCATCAACTCCTGGCTTCGCGACCGGGGTCGCGACGGCGACGTCGTACCCCTGCGGGAACGGTCACTGGAGGTCCTCGGACACGAAAAGGCCCTGGATTCTCTCCTTGTCACAACCGTCTTCGGCCCCGACCGCCTCACGCTCGATCACCTCCGCACGTTCCGGACTCACCCGCCGCTGCCGATCGTCCGGGTCGGCGCCGGGCAGGTGCTGCTGGTCATCGAGAACGACGACACCTTCCACAGCATCCGGACCGCGCTGTCCGAGGGCTGCGGACCTGTCGGGTGTGTTGCGTGGGGCGCCGGCGGCGCGTTCGAGGCGTCGGTCCGCTCCACCGGTGATCTGCCGGGCATCGAGAGGGTCCGCTACTTCGGCGACCTGGATGCCGCCGGGCTGCGGATCCCCCGCAACGCCGCCGAGACCGCGGCGCGCGAGGACCTGCCCGAGGTCGCGCCGGCGCATGGCCTGTACCGAGCCCTGCTTGCCACCGCGGTCCGCCAGGGCGGGCAGCCACCGGTGCCACCGGACCAGGCTCCCAATCTGACTGACTGGCTCGCCGACGAGATCTTGGCGGAACAGTCCTCGGACCTGCTGCAGGCCGGCATTCGGGTGCCGCAGGAGGCCCTCACCCTCACCGCCCTCCGCTCAGACCGCAGCTGGCTGCACGGCCTGTGACCCGCGACCAGAGCTCAGCGAGCGTGAACGGCACCCGCAAGACCGCCGCCCGCGGCCCCGCGTCTGCGAACTTGTGGCCGTGACGATGCGTAAGGAGTTGCCTGACCAGTGGCTGTGGTTCGACATCGACCTGGAGAAGGTCCCGGACTACGAGGTCTGGAAGCCAGAGAGTCTCGAGTGGGCGATGGGCGTCGACTGGGTGAAGGTCAACGACCTGGTGCGCCACAACCTCACCGACTACCCGACCGATGACCATGCCGCCGCGATCCGGTCCGGGCGCGCCGCCGGCCTCAGCTCCGCCGACCTCGGGGGACTGTCGTCGCTGTACCGCGAACCGATCTACGCCACGACACCGCAGATCACCAGCGGCGGTCACCGCATCACCGCCATGCGCGCCCAGGGGGTCAGATGGGCGGGCGGACAGTGCGATCGGGACGCCGTTGATGACGGCACGGGGGAACCATCGACGAGATACACGTCTACATTCCGTAGACGACACGCGCAGCGTCCTCGCGACACAGTCCCGGGTCAGACGGATGTTCGCGGCCATCTGTCGGTGGGCTGGACGACACTGGGGCGGTGACGTTCTGGAATCCGCGTGCGGAGCGGGTCGACCCGGTGCTCTCATCAGCGCCGGCGACCGTCTCGGTGCGCACCCTCGGGTTCGCGCTAGAAGAGACCCTCATGAGCTACACCCGCCGAGACCTGGAAGTGGTGCTCGCCGACGAGCTCACGATCGAGTGGCCCCACGCTGACACCGCGCCAGATGACGGGGCCTACAGCAAGCGGGAAGTCATCCAGGCCTACACCAAGGGCTGGGAGCTGCCGCGGCTCATCGGCCTCGCTCGACGGGTCGTGGCCGAGCTGGACGTGAACTCCGACAGGCTGGGCCCGCTGTTAGCGGAGTACGACAAGGGCGGAGGGGTCGGCACACCGGCCAAGAACCTCATCTTCGCCGCGAACGGCCCCAAGCCGGAACTGGTCTTGCGGGACGCGGTGAACAACGACATCGAGATCGTCCGCAACGGCGAGCACTGCCTGGTGTTCGACCAGCCAGTTCCCGCCGACGGTCTCCGGTTCACTCACCTGATCGGTTGGTGGCGCGAACGGGAGAACATCCCAGCCGACGTCACCGACCACGAGGTCGGTCGCGCGCTCCATGCGCGCCTGCGGGCGTCGCTTGGCGACAACGGCGCCGAGCTCAAGGTGTTCGACAGCTACGCGACCCGGTACCGGGCATCGCTCGACATCCCCGCACTCATCCCTCAGGTGTACCTGCACTACGACCCGCAGACCCAGCACCGACGGCGCCGCTCCGGAGAGGAGGGTCCGCTGGCTCGACAACGGATGGACTTCCTCATCCTGTTCAGCAGCCGGCATCGGGTCGTCTTGGAGGTCGACGGTCGCCAGCACTACGCGGATGGCGACATCGCAAGCCCCAGCCTGTACGCACAGATGGTCGCCGAGGATCGGCGACTGCGGCTGAACGGCTACGAGGTTTACCGATTCGGAGGCGCGGAACTGGCTGGGCCCGGCGCGGAGGCCATGTTGAGCGACTTCTTCGACCAGCTGACCGCGAAGATGAGCTGATCGGCTGGCCGGGTGCCTCGGCACCAGCCGTTGCTTGGTGTGTTCGACGAGGACCCGTGGATACCGGCGGCGATCAGGTCCCCCGCCCTACCGACCTTCGGCGGCGCGAGGGGGTGGCTAGTGGCGGATCAGGCAGGAGTTCGATAGTGCGCCGGTGCGCACGAGTACAAGCCACGTAGATCTTCCGGTGCATGTCCTCCGCTGAAGAGAGGCCAGCCGCGAGGGCTGCTCGTTCGGCGTCCCGCAGCCGGATGGCGACGGCATCCCACTCGCCGCCCTTCGCCTGGTGGGTCGTCAGTCCCGGCACCGGTCGGCCAGGAAACACGAGCCGCCGCTGAAGGAGAGCCAGACGACCAGTGTGGGCCGCGTGCGGCCTGCGCAGCTCGCGCGCCGAAACGGTGCCGATGACCTCGACGAGTTCAAGGTAGGCCGCCTTCACAGCGTCCTTGCCGCCCGGCCGCAACGTCTCCACCACTCTCTGCAGGGCCGGCTCCAGCTGTCTCGGTGCATCACGGTCCTGCACGTTCAGCGCCGTGAGTGCATCGTTGAGGTAAGTGGCATCGAGATCGAAGATGTTGCGTGTCACGTGGTTCAGCAGCAGCGTGGCCGCAGCCTCCTCGTAGCCGCCCTTGAATGCGTGGAACGCGAGCGGGAGGACACCACCACCGAGGTCCCACAGCTCCTTCCACCACAGGGCAAGCACGACGTCGAGGTCTTCCTGACCGGTCGGCAGGATCACCCCTCGGCCGTCGCGAAGGTCCGCCGCGAGGTCCCGTTGATCGTCACTGCGCCACCGGAACGACTGGTTGAGCTGAAGCGTCGTAGCACCGGTCCGCTTGAGGAGTTCCGGAACCACGTGCGGCCGCGCACCGCGGAATAGGTACAAGGCTTGCCACGGGTCACCGACCAGGGTGACTGCGACGCCGGCTGCGATCGCAGACTCGATGATCGCGATGTCGAGGTCATTCGCATCGAACACCTCGTCCACGATGAGAGCCCTCATCGTCTCGCCGAGCCGCAGACGCACGCGGTCGGCCGATGCCCGGTCCTGGAGCGCAAGTGCCAGGATGTCGCGGACGTCTTGATGGGTGCAGATGCCCTTGAGCATGTGAGGCACGACCGCTACCGCGGGCACCCGTGACGCGTACTGGGGCGCGAACTCCTCGCGAAGGCGCAGCTCTCGTCCCGACAGGTACAAGCTGTAGATCGATCGAGTCGACACGGTGCCACCACACGATGCCCAGCTGTCCCGCACGTCGAGGACAACGCTCCCGTCGGGCCACAACGTGTCCATGTCCGGCCAGATCACCAACCGCTCGCGCAGCAGGTCGTGCAGCAGGTCGCACATGACCGTGTCGAGGGTGACGATCCGGTGCGGCCACGTCAACGCGGCGGGGCCCCACAGCCGCTGGACTCGCCTACGCAGGTTGTAGGTCGCGGCGCGGGTGAAGCTGACGGCGACTACGGCGCGAGGGTCGTGCCGGTGTTCGGCGGCGAACCGTTGTACGCCGAACCGTTGCGCGGACACGGTGGTCTTGCCGGTACCGGGGCCCGCCTCGACGAAGACGTTGCTGGTCGAGGTGGCGGCCGCCAGCCGCTGTTCGGCGGTGAGATCGTCGATGGCCCCGGCATGGGCGAGCGCGCTGGTCACGTCTCGGCAGCGGGTTCCACGGTGGTACCGGCGGCCAGTTCCGCACCGGTGTCGACACTAGGCACGACGGCGTCGCCCTCCGTGTCGGCCGTCGGCGAAGCCTCGGGTACCGAGTACAGGAAGTCGAAGACCCGCTCCATCGGTTCCGGCACGCGCACCCCGCCACCTACGACGTCGCGCAGCTCGCGAAGCCGACCCGCGAAGGCCTCCGCGAACTCGCCCTTACGCCTGGCGGCCGGCCCGGCGGGCACGGTGACGTCGCCCTTCTTGGACCGACTGCGGAAGAGGTCCCTGATCGTCGAGGGCGTGATCTCGTCGGGCGCGGTGACACCGATGTCGCGCAGGGCGGCCTCGACGAGTGCCTCGTTGCCCTCGGTGAGCTGCGGCTCGAGGGTGGGGTGGCTGTGCTCCACCATCAGAACCGCTGGGTCATGGTCGTCTGCCCAGGTCGGCCCGGCCGGGGAGTCGTCGAAGTCGAGGTCGCTGTCGCGCAACACCGCCAACCGGCTGCACAGCTCGTGGCCTCGGGTGGCAAGCAGCCGTACCGCCCACGGACCGACCTTGGTTCCCATGGGCACGATGCTCAACGCATCGACGAACGCCTGCTTGTCGGCGTCGTCGCCGGCCCATGCCCACCCGAACTCGCGGAGCACGGCCGCCTCGGTGACGCCCTCCACCAGCAGGAGCCGCTCTGCGAACAGTGACGCCGACCGGCTGGCGTCGAGATGCAATCGGGTCTTGCGGAGCACCTCATCGCGTGCTGCCAGAGGAATCTCGGCAACCGCTCGGCAGACCCGCTGCCCGTGGCGGTCACGACGGACGATCACCACCTCGGTCGGGTCGCAGGACGTGATGACGTCCGTCGCGTGGCTCGACAGCACAACCTGGAGCTCCGGACGGAGGCGCACCTGGCGGCGCAGGTACCTGACGAGCGAGTGCTGGAGCTGCGGGTGCAGATGTGCCTCGGGCTCCTCGATGACCAACGTGACGTGGAAGGCATCATCAGGGAAGAACGAGTCCTCGACGCTCTCGCTCTCGGCGCGGGCCTGCCGCAGAATCTGATCGGCCTCTTCCAGAGGGGTTGCCGCCGCACCGTCGACCTGGTTCGACGGCTGCCCGCCAGCCGCCGCCTGGGCGGCGGCGGAAGCGGCGGCAGCGGCCGAAATCCGCGTGGAGTCCGGGATGGCCGCCAACGTGACGGCGATGTGCAGGAGGTTGACGTAGCCGAGCCCAACCACCTCAAGCGGGAGCGCTTCCGCTCGCCCTTCGGTGGTGGCGAGCATCAGCTCGAGCACCCGTGCCAGGTAGCGGTCGTCAACGACCTGGCCCCGGATGTAGGGCCAGTTGCGGGATACGCCCGCCGACAGCGCGCGCAACTGCTCGCTGACCCTCTCCTCGAGCCCCACCAGCAGGTCGTCCGTGGCCAGTGACTCCAGCAGGCCCGAGGCTCTCCCACGCAGTCGAGACAGGTCGCGGCCGCGACCAAGGTTCTGCTGCTGCGCGCGCAGCAGTTCGACAAGGACGCGGGTTTCGCGGCGGGCGAGCTCGTCGAGCGGGTTCCGCCAGGCGGGAAGGTGCACCAGGAGGGTTCGCTGCTCTACATCGCTGGACCGACCATCTATGGACTTCGTACGGATCGCGCCCAGGTCCCGATGGAGGGTCCTCGCCCACTCGGCCGCAACGGTCCCGGGCGCGCTTCTCCCGCCTTGCGCCTGCAGTTGACGACCGAGCGGCCCCTCGGTGGCCACATCGTCGTCGAAGCGGTACTCCACCTCGATGTCACGGTCGCCGGGCCCGAGGGCTGCGGCGGAATGTCTCGGTAGGTGCGGGAAGCGCTTCCCGTGGCTGAGGTAGATCGCGTCCGTGAGAGTGGTCTTGCCCCCACCATTGGCTCCGGCGATGACAGCGAACCGCCCGGGCAGGCGGACCTCCAGCGGACCATCTACGGCTCCGCGAAGACCGCGGACGCGAACGCGGCTCAGGTACATGAACGGGCTCCCCTCGTATCCGGCGGGCCCCTGTATCCCGAGCATGCCGGCGCAATCGCATGCTACCGAGCGCATCCTGCCGCCCGGTCCGACCGGGTCTGCGAGCTGCGGTCACCCACAGCCAGGAGGCCCGCGAGGCGCGCCCTCTGCCTCGACAGTCGAGGTTGGCTACGGCCGAACTCGACGGGGCTGGCCGCTCACCGGCGCTGCCATGCTCGACGACGTCGGCGGCATTCCGAGCCCATTGACGCGAGGCCACACTCCCGCACGGTGGCGGTAATGACGACAACCATGGATGACGCCGCACCACCCACGTTGACGGCCTTGGCGGCCCGGATCGAGGGTGACGGCGACCCACTCGCCAGACTCGCAGCAGCGACCGAGCTGAGGAGCCTTCTCGTCGACCTTGAGGTCCGGGCGGTCCGTGAGGCGCGCGCGTCCCAGGTGCCGTGGAGCCTCATTGGCGACGGGCTTGGCATCTCCAAGCAGGCAGCCCAGAAGCGCTACGCCGAGGCGATGCGACCCGAACAGGAGGCAGATACCGCCGCTCCGCCCGAGCCGGAGGTGGCCGCCGAGCGTCCGGCCTTTGACGCACGTCGCCGCCGGTCCCCCGGCTGGGTCGTCATGACGCGCGGTGGCCGCACGCTGCTGCGGGTCGAGCGCGCCCGTCCACAGTGACAGGAGCTCGCGGTTGTCCCCATCTCCGCGCGCGAAGATGGGGAGGAGAGCGGAATGCTCTCCTCCCCATCTTGTTCACGGGTGCAGCAGGGTGATGCCCTCGGTGAGGGTTGCGCGGACCTTCTCCTGCGTGTCGCGCCCCAGGGCGATGAGCTTCTCGAGTGCCCTGTGCGCTTGGACGGCCAGGCGGCCGACCTCGTCGAGCTGGCTGATGCCGGCCAGGGCCAGATGTCGATCACGCGCTCCAGGTCTCGCGGGCGGCGAGCTAGCCGATCGAGGTCGTAGACGACGATCCCGTCGATCACACCGTCCTCAAGATCCGCCAAGAGCCGCTCGAAGTCAGGCCGCACCACGTCCTTGAACGCCGAGATGTCGTTGTCGACGCGGTGCATCTTGATCCGCCAGGTCTGCCGTTCGTGGCTCACCGAGGCACATAGGTGCTCGATCGCCTCACGCTGGCGCTCAACGCCAGCCCCCCGGTCACCCGTCTCGGCATCTTCCTGGTCATCAGAGATTCGCTCGTACGCCCCGACGTCGACGACCGCCGGGCCGCTTCTAGCCTCCTCGGCTTCGTGGAGAGCTGCCTCTGCGCCCCGCTTCAGCCTGTCAGCATGTCTCGCGCGAACCATGGCGCGAGCCTACGTCACTAGTGTTCGTATTCAGATGTGCTGGTCGAGCATCATGCCCACGAGCAGCGCGAACGGGTCGTCGGTGAGCACCTGGTCGGCGGCGTCGTCGCCGGTGATGTGGATGGCCATGCGCCCATCCTCCACCACCCTCGTCGGTCCGGCCTCAGCCCAGGCGCGCGAGCAGGTCGTCGAGGACCTGCACGAGCGCGGCGTTCCGGGTCGCGTCCGCGGCGTCGGCGTGGGGCGGGGCGAACCGCTTCGCGTCGTTGTCGTAGTAGCGGCCCGTCGCCCCCGCGAAGTCGTCGCCGACGGCTGCCCGGGCGATGACGTCGGCACCGACGGCGATGTCGTGCCCGGCGATGCCGAAGCCCTCCTTGACCATCTTGGTCGCGAGCAGCGAGCCGGGGTTCAGCGCGATCACGGCCGGACCGTCGGGGCCGATCTCGTCGGCGACGTGCCGCGACCACATCGTCAGCGCCAGCTTGCTCTGGGCGTACGCCGCCATGTCGTCGTCCAGGCGCGCCCGCCCAGCGAGCGCGTCGAGGTCGACCGGCGCCTGGGCCGCCGAGGAGAGGTTCACGACGCGTCCGTGGTCGGGCAGCGAGCCCAGGAGGCGGCGGGTGAGCAGGTACGGCGCGATCGTGTTGACGACGAACCTGACGTCGAGCCCGTCGGCCGGGGCGTGACCGGTGCGCAGGACGCCGGCGTTGTTGACCAGCACGTCGAGCCCCAGCCCGGCCGCGGCGTCGGCCAGCCGCCCGACGTCGTCGAGGTCGGAGAGGTCGGCGTGGACGGTCCCGGCGACCGCGTCGTCGCGCACGTCCGCGACCGCGGCCGCGGCCCGGTCGAGCCGGGCCTCGTCGCGTCCGTGCAGGACGAGCCGGTGGCCCTGCCCCGCGAGCCGCTGGGCGGCCGCCAGCCCGAGTCCGTCGGTCGCCCCGGTCACCATGATCGTCGTCATATCCCGAGTCTCCCCCGGCGCGGCAGGGCCGGCGCCTCACCCCTGTGCGCGTGTGGGCGGAGCCGTGGACGGGTAGCCCAGCCGCATGGAGAAGCACGAGGTGCGCGCCGCGGCCGGGGGCGCAGCAGTGGTCGGGGTGGCGTTCGGCATGGCGCGCTACGCCTACGGCCTGACCCTGCCCGACATGCAGGCCGAGTTCGACCTGTCCGAGCAGCTGTCGGGGCTGGTGGCCAGCGCCACCTTCGTCGGCTACCTCATCGGCCTGCTCGGCGTCCCCGTGCTCGTGGCCCGGCGCGGACCCCGCGCCCCCACGTCGGTCGGCGGAGCCTGCGGCGCGCTGGGCTGCACCATGGTGGCGCTCTCGCCGAACCCCGTGGTGCTGGCCACCGGAGCCGTGCTGGCCGGCAGCGCGGCGGGCTGGGTGTGGGCGCCGTACTCCGACGTGCTCCGGGCCGTGGCCGCTCCTCGGCACCGGCCCACGCTGCTGGCGGTGGTCACCACCGGCACCGGCGTCGGGCTCGTCGGCCTGGGGGCGCTGGGTCTGCTGGCGCCGTTCGTCTCGTGGCGGCTGACCTGGGCTGGCATCGCCGTGGCCGCGGCGCTGGCCGCCACGCTCAACCTCCGGCTGGTGCCCGCGCTCCCCCCGCCGGACCGTGAGGATGCGGGCGCTCCCCTGCACCTGGCTCGGCTGCTGGTCCCGCTCCTCTACACGGTGGCCTACTTCGTGGCGATCACCGTCTACTTCACCTACGCCAGCGACGCGGCCGAGGAGGCCGGCCTGGCCGACTGGGCGCCGGCGCTGGTCTTCGCCCTGATCGGGCTCGGCGGCCTGGTGGCCTTCTGGACGGGACGGATGACCGCGGCCCTGGGCCCCGGCGGCGTCGGGGCGGCCAGCCTCGGCGTGGTCGGTGCCGCCCTGTGCGGGCTCGGGCTCGCCTCCGGCGCGCCGCTGGTGCTCGGCTCCGCGGTGGTGCTGGGCGCGGGCTTCATGGTCGGCTCGTCGGTGCTGGCCATCTGGACCGCCCATGTCGAGCCCGAACGGCCCGGCACCGCCTTCACCATCGCGCTCGTCGTGGGGGCGGTCACCTCGATCGTGACGCCGGCGGTGACCGGTGCGCTGGTGCCCAACGCCGGGCTGGGCACGGTGCTGGTGCTCTCGGGTGCCGTGGCCGTGACCAGCGCCGCGGCGCTCGCTGCCGGCCTCCCGGTGCGCGCGGCCGTGCGGAGGGCACGCGCCCGCACGACCTAGTCTGCTGGCATGCACCCCCAACTCTCCTCCCGCAGCCCGTCCCGCGAGGAGGTCGTCGGCCACGGCATCGACTGGCTGGCCCGCTGGACCGTGCGCTGGCTGCTCGTCGCGCTCGGGGCGGTCGCCCTGGGCTGGCTCGTCGGCAAAGGCTGGTCGATCGTGCTGCCGGTCGTGCTGGCGCTGATCCTCACGACGGTGCTGCAGCCTCCGGCGCAGTGGCTGGAGCGCCGGTTGCGGCTGCCGGCGGCCGTGGCCGCCCTGGTCGTGATCCTGGTCGGGCTCGGGCTGGTCACCGCCCTGGGCGTGACCATCGCGCCCTCGGTGGGCGAGCAGGCGGTCGAGCTGGCCGACTCCGCCTCGTTGGGCCTCGGCGAGATCGAGCGGCTGGTCGCCGAGAGCTCCCTGCAGATCACCCAGAACCAGGTCGAGACCTTCGTCGCCGCCGCCCAGGACCGGTTGCAGTCCAGCGCCAGCAGCATCGCCTCCGGGGTGCTGGTCGGCGTCGGAGCGGTGACCTCGGCCCTGATCACCCTGGTCCTGACCCTGGTGCTGTCGTTCTTCTTCATCAAGGACGGCCCGCGCTTCCTGCCCTGGCTGCACCAGCTCACCGGGGACCGCGCCGGCCCGCACCTGGTCGAGGTCGGCTCGCGGGCCTGGTCGACGCTGGGCGGCTTCGTGCGCACCCAGGCCCTCGTCGGGCTGATCGACGCGGTGCTCATCGGCACCGGTCTGGTGCTCGTGGGCGTGCCGCTGGCGGTGCCGCTGGCGGTGCTGACCTTCATCGCCGCCTTCGCCCCCATCGTGGGGGCGATCACGGTGGGTGCGCTGGCCGTGCTGGTGGCGCTGGTCGCCAACGGCTGGGTCTCCGCGCTGATCGTGATGGCGATAGTGCTGGGCGTCCAGCAGCTCGAGGGCAACGTGCTGCTGCCGTGGCTGCAGGGCCGCAGCCTGCGCCTGCACGCCGGCGTCGTGCTCCTCACCATCGTGCTGGGCTCCACCCTCTTCGGGGTGGCCGGGGCGTTCCTCGGCGTGCCCGCGGTGGCGGTGCTGGCCGTGGTGGTGCGCTACCTCGACGCCCAGGTGCGCGAGCGCACCGGCGAGCCGCTCAAGGACGAGCCCGACCACCCCGCGGCCGAGGTCGACGACGACGAGTCCGGCGCCGAGGGCGACTCCGACCAGCCGGTGGGCCACGAGCAGGACCACGCCTGAGGCTGCTCGACGCGAGCACGACCCAGCACGACACAGCACGACGCCCGCCCCCGCAGTGCGGGAGCGGGCGTCGTACGTCGTGGGGGTGCGGCTCAGGCGAGCGCGGCGGCCACCGCGTCGTAGTCGGGCTCCTGGGCGATCTCGGGCACCAGCTCGGTGTGCAGCACGGTGCCGTCGCGGTCGATGACCACCACGGCCCGGGCCAGCAGCCCCTCGAACTTGCCGTCGGTCAGCGCGACGCCGTAGTCGTGGCCGAAGGTGGAGCGGAACGTGGAGGCGGCCACGACCGACTCGATGCCCTCGGCGCCGCAGAAGCGCGCCTGGGCGAAGGGCAGGTCCTGCGAGACGCAGATGACCTGGGTGTCGGCCAGGCCGGCGGCCATCTCGTTGAAGGCCCGCACGCTGGCCGCGCAGACGCCGGTGTCGACGCTGGGGAAGATGTTGAGGACGGTGCGCTTGTCGGTGGGACGCGTGACCTCGGTGGTCAGGTCGGTGCCGATGAGACGGAAGTCGGGGGCAGGGCTGCCGATGGCGGGGAGGTCACCCACGAGCGTGACGGGGGTGCCTCCGAGTGCGGTGGTGGTCATGCGGAGGTTCTACCACCGCACCCCACATCCGACGTGCAGGTGTCCGCGTCGACGGCTCAGGCCTTGACAGCCAGCACCGGGCACGCCGCGTCGAGCAGGATGCGCTGGGCGTTGGAGCCCAGGATCAGCTTGCCCACCGGCGAGCGGCGTCGCAGCCCGATCACCAGCAGCTCGGCGTCGCTGTCGGAGGCCAGCCCGATCAGGTCCTCGGCCGGCTCGAAGCCGCGCACCAGCTGTCGCAGCTCGAAGTCGACGCCGGTGCCCTCCAGCTCGGCGCGCACCTCGTCGAGCTCGACCTGGGCCTTGCCCGCGGCCTCGGTGTCGTACTCCTGGCCGCCGCGGTGCGAGGACACCACGACCAGGCGCAACCCGCGCAGCTTGGCCTCCTCGATCCCGCGCGCCAGCGCGGCGCGCCCCTCGGGCTTGTTCACGTACCCGACCACGACGGTGCCCATCGGTCCTCCTCGAATGCCTGGTGCCCGGTCGTGCCGACCGCGCTCCCTGGCACGCTAACCGATCACGGCTCACCCCCGTGCGCCTGTGGAGGAGCGGCGCGCACCGGCGCCGCGGCGGGCAGGCTGGACGCGTGCACCCACCACCCGACGGCGAGGGCCTGCACGAGCCGCTGCCCCGCCCGCTCGAACGCATGCTGCGGCTCGCGGTGCTGGCCCACGTCGAGGCCGAGCGGCGTCGCCGGCACCCCGCCGTGGTGCACGTGGGCCACCCCGGCGGCCACGAGGTCGTCTTCGCCTGCACCGCCGACGACCCCGTCGACCTCGGCGTGCGCACCGACGTCCTCCTCGCCCTCCTGGCCCGCGTCCCCCGGCTCGAGCACGGGCCGGAGCACGGGCCGGAGCTGCTGGTGTGGGTCACCCGCCCCGGCGAGCTCAGTACCCAGGACGACGACGCCTGCTGGGTGGCTGCCACCCGGGCGGCCGCGGGCGAGCTGGGCCGCCCCGTCGAGATGGTGCTGGTCGGCCGGCACGGCTGGCGCGACCCGCGGTCGGGGCTCTCGCGCACCTGGAAGCGGCTGCGCTCCCGGTCGGGCTAGTCCCAGGTGTGCACCGGCTCGTTGGTGTGCATCCGCTCGCGGTACTCCAGCACCGTGGCGCGCAGCGCGTCGTAGCGGTCCTCACCGCTGCGGCGCCGCATCCGCTCCACGAACCACTCCGCCCCGTTGGTGCCGGTCAGGCAGCGCTGCTCGATGATGCCCAGGAGCCGGTCGCGCACGTCGGCCTCGACGCCCCACGACTCCAGGCCCTCGTGGGCCATCGGCAGCAGCCGGCGCAGCACCAGCTCGGTGGCCGGCACCTGGCCCACCCCGGGCCAGTAGACCTGGGCCTCGATGCCCTGCTGGGCTGCGACGTGGAGGTTCTCCTCCGCGGCGCTGAAGGACATCTGCGACCACAACGGACGCGGCGAGTCGACCAGCGCGCGCACCAGGCCGTAGTAGAAGGCGGCGTTGGCGACCGTGTCGACCACGGTCGGGCCGGCGGCCAGCAGCCGGTTCTCGACCCGCAGGTGCGGCACGTCGTCGACCACGTCGTAGACCGGCCGGTTCCAGCGGTAGACGGTGCCGTTGTGCAGGCGCAGCTCGGCGAGGGCCGGGGTGCCACCCGACTCCAGCACCTCGAGCGGGTCCTCGTCCTCGGTGACCGGCAGCAGGGCCGGGAAGTAGCGCACGTTCTCCTCGAACAGGTCGAAGACCGAGGTGATCCAGCGCTCCCCGAACCACACCCGCGGGCGCACCCCCTGGGCCTTCAGCTCCTCGCTGCGGGTCTCGGTGGCCTGCTCGAAGAGGGGGATGCGGGTCTCGCGCCACAGCTCGCGGCCCAGCAGGTACGGCGAGTTGGCGGCCAGCGCGAGCTGGGGGGCGGCGATCGCCTGCGAGGCGTTCCAGTAGGCCGCGAACTGGTCGGGCGAGGTCTGCACGTGGAACTGGGTGCTGGTGCAGGCGGCCTCGGGCACGATCGAGTCGGCGGTGGTCTCGAGGGTCTCGGCGCCCGAGATCGAGATCGAGATGTCCTCGCCGCGTGCATCGAGTATCTGGTCGCTGAGCAGCGCGTAGCGCGGGTTCGCGCTGAGCGTCTGCCGGGTCATGTGGCCGTCGGCCAGCGTCGGGAGGATGCCGATCATCAGCAGGTGGGCACCGACCTCGGAGGCCTTGGCCTCCGCGTCGTCGAGGTCGCGACGCAGCTCGTCCTCGAACTGGGTCAGCCCGCCCTCGCGCAACCGGGCCGGGGGCACGTTGATCTCGATGTTGTACTGGCCGAGCTCGGTCTGGAAGTCGGGGTCGGCAATCCGCTCGAGCACGTCGGCGTTCTTCAGCGCCGGGTCGCCACGCTCGTCGATGAGGTTGAGCTCGACCTCCAGACCGGTCATCGGGTCGTCGGTGTCGAAGGCCGCCTCGCGCAGCATCCGCGCGAACACGTCGAGGCAGCGTCGTACCTTGGCGCGGTGCCGCGTGCGGTCCGCGCGGCTGAACTCCTGAGCCTCGACCTCTTCACCCATGCCCCGACCCTAGGCCCACCCCCGCTCCGGAGGGACCCCCCTCAGGCGGGCCGCCCGGCGTCGGCCCCCGCCTCGGCCCAGGCCTGCGGCGGCACCGCGCGCTCGAGGAGCTGCCCGACGTAGCCGCCCAGGACGTGGTCGGGATCCACCGCCAGGCACCGGTCGACGGCGCACCAGGCCAGGGCCCCGCTGCCGGAGAGCCAGGCCGCGAAGCCCAGCACGGCCGCTGCTCCGGGCAGCCACTCGTCGGGGGTGCGGCGCACCACGTCGGACCACAGCGCGACGTGACGGTCGGCGTCGTGCCGGGTCATCCCCAGCCAGGCCACGTCGCGCACGACCGGGTCGGCGACCGCCCGCACCAGCCCGGCCACCTCGTCGGCGCCGGGTGCGCTGCCGGTGACCAGGCACCCGAGCAGCAGCGCGGACACCTCGTCGGCCGGCAGCGCGGAGCGGTGCTCCAGCGCCCGGGCCACGTCGGCGCGACCGCGGGCGTCGGGGTCGAGGGTCGCGGCCAGCTCGGCCCGCGAGCGGCGGGTCACGTGGCCGTCGAGCACGGCCTGTGCGCGCACCGGGTGCGCGCTCACGTCGTACGCCGTGCCCTCGCCGGGGCCGGTCGCCGGCCAGTGCCGCTGCCCGTCGGCGCGGATGGCGTCGAGCACCGCGATCCCAGCGGCGCCGAAGGCGTCGACGAGGCAGCGGGCGCTGCGCCGCGCTCGCTCGGCGTCGTCGGAGTAGAACACCAGCAGCACCCCGGTGACGTGGTGGCGCACGGCCGGCTCGACCAGCAGCGCGGCGACCTGGGCGACCTCGGCGTCGGTGGCCCCGGCCGGCGGCAGGTCGAGCCGCGCGTGGAACTGGTGCTCGGCGCCGAAGGTCATCATCACCACGCAGTCCTCGGGCTCGAAGCCGAGCAGCAGCGGCACCACGGCCAGGACGTCGGCGGGCTCGCGGGCCACGAAGCCGCGTGGAGGGGCGGGCAGGGAGGGCATCTCGGGAGTCGTCATGGCGCGAGGCTGCCCCGGTGGCGGCCGGCGGGGCGGCGGGCCGCCGCGACCTGGGGACGCACCCCCCGCAGGCCCCGCCTGTGCACGCCTGGTGGGCCGGCGCGGGTAGCGTGCCGGGGTGCGCTCCCAGGCCTCGGTCCTCCACCTGGACCTCGACGCCTTCTTCGCGGCCGTCGAGCAGCGCGACAAGCCCTCGCTGCGCGGCAAGCCCGTCGTGGTCGGCGGGGTCGGCGGACGCGGCGTCGTCGCCACGGCGTCGTACGAGGCGCGGGTGCACGGCGTCCGCTCGGCGATGTCGACGCGCGAGGCCCGCTCGCGCTGCCCGCACGCCGCGTTCCTGTCGGGCCGCTTCCACGCCTACCGCGAGGCGAGCCGGGTGGTGATGGGACTCCTGCGGGAGGTCTCCCCGCTGGTGGAGCCGCTCTCGCTCGACGAGGCCTTCGTCGACCTCGAGCGCGCCGACCTGCCCGACCTCGAGGTGCCGACGGTCACCGACTTCGCCCAGGACCTGCGCCGGCGGGTGCACGAGGCGACCGACGGCCTCACCGCCTCGGTGGGCCTGGCGACCAGCAAGCTGGTGGCCAAGATCGCCAGCGACCTCGACAAGCCCGACGGGCTGGTCGTGGTCGCCCCGGGCACCGAGCTGGAGCTGCTGCGCCCGATGCGGGCCACGATCATCCCCGGCGTCGGCCCGGCGACGGCCCAGCGGCTGCGCCGGGCCGGCATCGTCACCGTCGCCGACCTCGAGGCCGCCGGCCTCGACGAGCTGGTGCGCCTGCTGGGCCGTGCCCACGGTGGCGGGCTGCACCAGATGGCACGCGGGCGCGACGACCGGGCGGTGGTGGCCGAGCGGGAGGCCAAGTCGGTCAGCGTCGAGGGCACCTACGACACCGACCTCTCCGACCTGCGCCTGATCGAGGGGCTGCTGGCCCGCCAGGCCGGCGAGGTCGCGGCCCGGCTGCGGGCGGCGGGCCTCTCGGGACGCACGGTGAGCATCAAGGTCCGATTCCACGACTTCACCACCCTGAGCCGCTCGATGACGCTGGCCTCCCCCACCGACCACGGCCCGACGGTCGCGCGCAGCGCCCGGGCCCTGCTCGCCGAGCTGGTCGCCGGTCCCGACACGGGTCCGCAGGTGCGCGCCGGCGTCCGGCTGCTCGGCGTCGGCGTCTCGGGGCTGGCCGACTGGGTGCAGGAGGACCTCTTCGCCGACACCGAGGCTGACGACGAGGCCGAGGACGAGGAGCTGCCGGAGCCGCCGCGGGCCCGCCACCTCGGAGCCTGGGCGCCCGGCATGGACGTCGAGCACGCCGAGCTCGGGCGCGGCTGGGTCTGGGGCGCGGGACGCGGCGTGGTCACCGTGCGGTTCGAGACCCGCGAGACACCCGCGGGGCCGGTGCGCTCCTTCCCCGACGACGACCCCGCGCTGACGCCGTGGTCGCCGACGGAGCCCGCGGAGGACGACGCGGTCAGCGGGCCCGCGTGAACCGCACCGGCTCCCCCGGGCGCAGCTGGCCGCACTGCCACAGGTCACGCGGGTCGACCACCGCCACCACCGGGTAGCCACCGGTGGGCGGGTGGTCGGCCAGGAAGACCACCGGCCGCCCGCTCGGCGGCACCTGCACCGAGCCCAGCACCATCCCCTCGCTGGGCAGCTCGCCCGCGTCGGCGCGCGTGAGCGGCGGCCCGTCGAGGCGCAGCCCGACCCGGTCCGCCTCCGCCCCGACGACGTACGCCGTCGCGCACAGCTCGGCGAGCGCGTGCGGGCCGAGGCGCTCGAGGCGCGGGCCGGGATGCACCCGCAGCAGGCCGGTGGGCGGGCCGGTCGGCGCCACCGGCGCCTCGACGGCCGCGGGCGGCCCCGCCGGGGACCCCAGGGGCAACCGCTGCCCGGGCGCCACGACCGGCGGCCCGACCTCGGCGAGGGTGTCGGTGGAGCGCGAGCCGAGGACGGGTGCGACGTCGACCCCGCCGGCCACGGCGACGTAGCTGCGCACCCCTGTTGCGGGAGCGCCCAGGCGCAGCACCGCGCCGGCCGGCAGCCGCTCGGCCCGGGCCAGCCCCGCGGAGCGGCGTCCGACCGCCGCCGGGGCCGGGGCGCCGGTGACCGCGACCCACGTGTCGACGGTGGCCCGAAGCTCGAGCCCGCCGAGCACCACCTCGAGCAGCGCCGCCCCGGGCCGGTTGCCGACCAGCCGGTTGGCGAGGTCGGCGGCCGGCCGGTCCAGCGGGCCGGCGCGGGGCACGCCGAGGTGGGCCAGCCCGGGGCGGCCATGGTCCTGCACGGTGCACAGCGGCCCGGTGGCCAGCACCTCGAGGACCCCTCCGGTCACGACGGGTCCTCGACGACGAAGCGCACCCGGGTGCCGGGCGCCAGCAGCGCCGGCGGGTCGCGGTCGACGTCCCAGAGCGGGGTGCGGGTGCGACCGAGCAGCCGCCAGCCGCCCGGCGAGACCGTCGGGTAGACGCCGCACCACGTGTCGGCGACCGCGACCGACCCGGCCGGCACCCGGGTGCGCGGCGAGTCCAGCCGCGGCACCGCCCACTCCTGCGGCAGCCCGGAGAGGTAGGCGAAGCCGGGCGCGAAGCCGCAGAAGACGCTGAGCAGCTCGAGCCCGGTGTGGCGGGCCACGACCTCCTCGCGCGAGACGCCCCACAGGTCGGCGACGTCGTCGAGGTCGGGACCGTCGTAGACCACCGGCAGCTCGACGACCGGCCCGACGGGGCCGCGCCCCTGTCCCGCGTCGTCGCCCGCGGCCGGCTCGTCGCGCCAGCCCGCCAGCAGCGCACGGGCGCCCCCGAGGTCGGCGGGGTCGAGGCCGTCGAGCAGCACCGTGCGCGCGGCCGGCACCACCTCGGTGGCCGCGACCCGGTGCTCGCGGAGCCAGGTCGCCAGGGCGAGCGCGGCGGCCGCGTCGTCGACCTCGGCCAGCAGGGCGGTGGGCCCGAAGGCGCGCACGTGCACGGGGTCCACGTTCACAGCCCGCGCAGCGTCCAGCCGGCGGCCTCGAGGGCGTCCCGCACGGCGCGGGCGTGCTCGACCGCGCCGGGGCTGTCGCCGTGCACGCAGAGCGAGGCGAGGCCGGGCACGCCGCCGGGCGGTTCGCGCAGCAGCCGCAGCGCGTGCTCGGCGACGGCGTCGGCGCCCTCGAGCAGGGCGCCGGGCTCGCCGCGGGGCACCAGCCGCCCGCTGGCGTCGTACCCGCGGTCGGGGAAGCCCTCGTGCCGCACCTCGCGCCCGCGCCCGGTCGCCAGGTCGAGCAGCACGCCGGGCATGCCGAGCACCGGCAGGTCGCCGGACCCCTCGATCACGGCCTGCGCCTGCTCGGCGTCGGTGGCGGTGCGGTGGTAGAGCGCGCCGTGCGGCTTGAGGTAGCGCACCGTGGTGCCCGCCGCCCGCGCGATCGCGGCCAGGGTGCCGACCTGGTCGGCCACCTGCTCGCGCAGCGTGTCGGGGGCGACGTCGAGAGGACGCCGGCCGAAGTGCTCCCGGTCGGCGTACGAGACCTGGGCGCCGATGGAGACGCCCAGCCGGGCCGCCTCGTCGCAGACCGCGCGCATGATCGCCACCGAGCCCGCGTGGTAGCCGCAGGCCAGGTTCGCCGAGGTCACCACGCCCAGCAGCGCCGCGTCGTCGGTGACCTCCTCGCCGAGGTCGGCGTTCAGGTCGACGTACCGCATGTGCGGACGCTATCGCCCCGCCTCTAGGTTGGCAGCCATGTCCTCCTCCACGTCCCCGCACCCGCCCACGGCTCCCCCGGTGGCGCCGCGGCGTCCCACGCAGCGCGAGCTCCACGGCCGCACCCGCCACGACGACTACGAGTGGCTGCGCGAGAAGGACTCCCCCGAGGTGCGCGCGCACCTGGAGGCCGAGAACGCCTGGACCGAGGCCCGCACCGCGCACCTGGCCGACCTGCGCACCCGGATCTTCGAGGAGATCCGGGCCCGCACCCGCGAGACCGACCTGTCGGTGCCCACCCGCAACCGCGACCACTGGTACTACGGGCGCTCCTTCGAGGGCCGCGAGTACGGCGCGACCTGCCGCGTGCCGGTCGCCGGGCCCGACGACTGGACCCCGCCGACCCCCGCCGAGGACTGCGCCCCCGACCAGCCGGCCCTGCCGGGCGAGGAGGTGCTGCTCGACCTCGACGCGCTGGCCGAGGGCCACGAGTTCTTCTCCCTGGGCGGCGCCAGCATCAGCCCCGACGCCACCCTGCTGGCCTACAGCGTCGACGTGGTCGGCGACGAGCGCTACACCGCGCGCATCAAGGAGCTCACCAGCGGCGAGCTGCTGCCCGACGTCATCGAGGGCGTCATCCACGGCACCACCTGGGACCGTGCCGGCGAGAACCTCTACTACGCGACCGTCGACGAGTCCTGGCGCGCCGACAAGATCTGGCGCCACCGGCTCGGCACCGAGCAGTCGCAGGACGAGCTGGTGCACCACGAGGAGGACGGGCGCTTCTTCGTCGGCGTCGGGCGCACCCGCTCCGACCGCTTCCTGGTGGTGGCCTCGGGCAGCAAGACCACCTCGGAGTACCGCTTCCTCGACGCCGACGCCCCCGAGGCGGGCTGGCAGGTCTTCGCCGAGCGCGTCGAGGACGTGGAGTACTCCCTCGAGCACGCCGTGATCGCCGGCGAGGACCGCTTCCTGGTCCTGCACAACGCCACCGGTCCCGACTTCGAGATCGCCAGCGCACCGGTCTCCCCCACCCCGGCCGCCGACTGGCAGCCGCTGGTGGCCCACGACCCTGCCGTGCGGCTCGAGGAGGTCGACGCCTTCGCCGGCCACCTCGTGGTGCACCAGCGCAGCCAGGGCCTGACCCAGCTGCGCATCATCGAGCTGGGCCCCGACGGCGTCGGTGACGACTACCTGGTGCCCTTCGACGCGCCCGTCTACACCGTCGGCGCCGGCGGCAACCTGACATTCGACCAGCCGACGGTCCGCCTGGGCTTCACCTCGATGGCGGTGCCCTCCTCGGTCTACGACTACGACGTGCGCAGCCGTGGGCTGACGCTGCTGCGGCGCACCCCCGTGCTCGGCGGCTACGACCCGGCCGACTACGAGGAGCACCGCCTCTGGGCCACCGCCGACGACGGCGAGCAGGTGCCGATCTCGATCGTGGCCCGGCGCGGCTCGCGCGAGGACGACGGCGGCGGCACCCGCCCCGTCCCGACGCTGCTCTACGGCTACGGCTCCTACGAGGCCTCCATCGACCCCTACTTCTCCATCGCCCGGCTCTCGCTGCTCGACCGGGGTGCCGCCTTCGCCATCGCCCACGTGCGAGGTGGCGGCGAGATGGGCCGGCGCTGGTACGACGACGGCAAGATGGCCAAGAAGCAGAACACCTTCTCCGACTTCATCGCCTGCGCCCGCCACCTCGTCGCGACCGGCTGGTCGCGCCCCGAGACGCTGGTCGCCGAGGGCGGCAGCGCGGGCGGGATGCTGATGGGCGCGGTGGCCAACCAGGCGCCCGAGCTGTTCACCGGCATCGTGGCCCAGGTGCCGTTCGTCGACGCGCTCACCACGATGCTCGACGCCACTCTCCCGCTGACCGTCACCGAGTACGACGAGTGGGGCAACCCCGAGGCCGACCCCGAGGTCTACGACTACATGGCCTCCTACGCGCCGTACGACAACGTCACCGAGCAGGACTACCCGGCGATCCTGGCCGAGACCTCGCTCAACGACACCCGGGTGCTCTACGTCGAGCCCGCCAAGTGGGTGGCGCGGCTGCGGGCCACGGCCCCCGACCACCGGCCCGACGTGCTGCTGCGCACGGAGATGTCGGCCGGGCACGGTGGCGTCTCGGGCCGCTACAAGGCCTGGCACGACCGGGCCTTCGCACTGGCGTGGATGCTCGACCGGATGGGTCTGGCCGACGCCTGAGGCTGTGCACGTGACGCGGGGGGTGACGAGGACGTGACCTGTCCCACCCCGGCGGGTGAGAGGCATCCGGTGCGTGCGGGGCACCGAACAACTAGCGAGGATGCGAGGCCCTGAGAAGTCCCTGAGAGTTGCTCGACGATGCAACTCCGGGGTCGGGCCGGACGTCCTTGATGGTGAAGGCTCCACGGCGGTACGGGAATCCGGGCCACTGCGGGAGCGTTGGACACGACGTGGGAGCGCGAGAGCGACCACGTGACTGAGGAGGGGTTCCATGGCCACCCGCACCGCCACCCGTACCGCACCTGCCGCCGGCCGCGAGATCGAGGGCCGCGACAGCGTCGGGCTGTACCTCGACGAGATCGCCCGCAACCCGCTCCTCGACGCCGCCGCCGAAGTGGACCTGTCGCAGACCATCGAGGCCGGCCTGTACGCCGAGCACCTGCTGGCCGAGGGCCGCGTGGGTCGCCGCAAGGGCGGCGCACCGGGCCGGGCCACCCAGGAGGAGCTGGAGTGGCTCGCCGAGCAGGGGCGCCAGGCGGTCGACACGTTCATCACCGCCAACCTGCGCCTGGTGGTCTCGATCGCCCGCAAGTACGGCCGGGCGCAGATGCCGATGCTCGACCTGATCCAGGAGGGCAACACCGGCCTGATCCGTGCGGTCGAGAAGTTCGACTACACCAAGGGCTACAAGTTCTCCACCTACGCCACCTGGTGGGTGCGCCAGGCCATCACCCGCGGCATCGCCCAGCAGGCGCGTGTCGTGCGGCTGCCGGTGCACGTGGTCGAGGAGCTCAACCAGGTCGGCGGCGCACGCCGCACCCTGGAGCGCCAGCTGGGTCGCGACCCGGAGCCGGCCGAGATCGCCCTCGAGCTGGGCATGGAGATCGACCGGGTGCTCGACCTGCTGTCGTGGGGCCGCGAGCACGTCTCGCTCGACACCCCCGTCGACGAGGACGGCGACACCTCGCTGGGTGACCTGATGGCCCAGGAGACCTCGCCCGGTCCCGACCTCAACGTCATCGACGTGGAGTCCCGCGACCGCCTCAACGCCCTGGTGGGCCACCTCGACGACCGGGCGGCCGACATCATCCGCTCGCGCTACGGCCTCAGCGACGGCCGCCAGCACAAGCTGGCCGACATCGGCGCCAAGCACGGCATCTCCGCCGAGCGGGTGCGCCAGCTCGAGCGCGAGGCGCTGCAGAAGCTGCGCCGCTTCGCCGACCCCGACCTGGCCGCCTGAGCGGACCGGTCACGGAGCGGCGTACGCCGCGACCTCCAGCGCCCGGGCGGCCTCGGCCGCCCGGGCGCTGATGTCGTCGGGGACCTTCTTCTCCGATGCGACCCGCGCCTGCCACATCTGCAGCGCCACGACGCGGACCGCCGCCTCCTCGATGCGTTCGGGGGTGACCTCGCCGTCGCTGATCGCCTTGGTGACGCGGGCGTGGGTGCGGCGGGTGTCGGCCGGCATCAGCAGCAGGTCGGCCCCGGCCACGAGCGCCTTGACGGCCAGGTCGGGGATGCCCGCCACGGCTCCCATGCCGAGGGAGTCGGTGATGGCCACGCCCTCGAAGCCGACCTCCTCGCGCAGGTGCTCGTAGATCTCGGGCGCGATGCTGGAGGGGGTGCCCGGAGCCAGTGCCTCGACGTCGAGGTGGCCGATCATCACCGACGGCGCGCCGGCCTTGGTGGCGGCGCGGAACGGCTTCAGGTCACGCTTCTCCAGCTCCTCGGCCGGGGCGTCGAGGGCGGGCAGCGTGAGGTGGCTGTCGGCCGTGGCTCCGCCGTGGCCGGGGTAGTGCTTGGTCGTCGAGACCGTGCCGGAGCGGTCGAAGCCGTCGACGGCGGCCGCGGTCGCCTTGGCGGCGAGACGGGGGTCGGTGGAGGGCGATCGGCTGCCGATGGTGGGGTCGGCGGCGCCGATCGTGACGTCGGCGACCGGGGCGTAGACCCAGGTGAAGCCGAGCTCGCGCAGCTCGAGCCCGGTCGTGTACGCCGCGTCGCGCACCGCCGTCTTCCCGCGACGCCCGTTGCCGTCGACGGCCTCGCCGGCGGCGCGGAACGCGGGGAACTCGGTGGCGATGCCGCGCAGGTGGGAGACCGTGCCTCCCTCCTGGTCGACACCGATCACGGCCGGGAAGTCGCGACCGCTGTCGGCGACGGCCTGCGAGACCGCGGCCGTGGTGGCGCGCACCTGAGCCTCGTCGACGACGTTGTCGCCGGTGACGCAGACGCCCGAGAGGTGCAGGTCGGAGACGAGCCGGGCGGGCTCGGCGGGGTCGGTGCCGGCGTAGCGGCCCACGATCACCTGGCCGGCGAGCTCCTCGGGGCTCATCTGCACCACGACCTCGCGGGCCTCGGCGAGCTCGCCCTCGGTGGGGCCCCACGAGGTGGGCTGGTCGGGGTCGACCGTCTCCTCGGGCTGCTCGAGCTCCCGGGACTGCTCCCCGGGCTCGGTGGTCGCGTCGGCCGACGGCGTGCCCGATCCGCTGCCGACGGTGGTGGTCTCGTCCGTGGTGCCAGTGGTGCCGGAGCAGCCGGTGACCAGCAGCCCCAGGCTCAGCGCGGCGGCAGCCAGTGCGCCGGGGCGCCTCACGCGGTCACCTGCAGCTGGTCGTGGACGGCGCGCACCTGGGCCCGCAGGTCGTCGAGGGTGCCGGTGTTGTCGATGACGTGGGTGGCCACGGCGAGGCGCTGCTCGCGGGTGGCCTGGGCGGCGATGCGCGACTCGGCGTCCTCGCGGGTCCAACCGCGCTCGCCCAGCATCCGCTCGACCTGGGTCTCGGTGGGCACGTCGACGACGATCACGGCGTCGAAGCCGTCGGCGCGCCCCGACTCGGCGAGCAGCGGGATGTCGTGCACGACCAGGGCACCCTCGGGAGCGGACGCCTCCAGCTCGGCGTACCGCTCGAAGACCAGCGGGTGCACGATCGCCTCGAGCCGCTTGCGCGCGGCGTCGTCACCGAAGACGAGGCGGCCCATCGCCGGCCGGTCGAGGTCGCCCTCGGGGGTCAGCAGCTGCGCGCCGAACTCGGCGACGACCGCAGCCAGTCCCGGCGTGCCCTTCTCGACCACCTCGCGCGCCAGGGCGTCTGCGTCGATGACGACGGCACCCAGCTCGGCCAGCATCGTCGCGACGGTGCTCTTGCCCGACGCGACACCCCCCGTGAGACCCACTCGCATGGGCGCCACGCTACGTCGTGGCCGGAGGATTTTGCCCATCGGACCCGGGGCGCGCCTTCCCGGGCGGCTGGGGTGTTGGGACGATCGGGGTTCGACCACCTGACGACGGGCACACGATGACGACCACCACGAGCACGAGCACCACGATCGCCGCCCCTTCCGAGGAGGTCTGGCGCCTGCTCACCGACACCGACTGGTGGAACCGGGCCGACAACGGGGTCGTCGACGTCGCCGGCACCATCCGCGAGGGCCAGCAGGTCAAGCTGGTCTCCGAGCTGGACCCCAAGCGCGGCTTCAAGCTCAAGGTCGCCGAGGTCGACCAGCCCCGGTCGATGACCTGGACCGGGGGCATGCCCCTGGGCCTGTGCACCGGGCGCCGGACCTTCCGGATCGAGCCGGACGGGCCCGCCCGCTGCAGCTTCACGATGGCCGAGGACTTCACCGGCCCCCTGGCCCCGCTCATCATCCGCTCGCTGCCCGACTTCCAGGGCTCCTTCGACCAGTTCGCCGCCGCGCTGAAGACAGACAGCGAGGCCTGATCCAACCGCAGCTCTCGGGTCCGATCGCACGAGAGGACCACCGATGACCACGACCGCCAGCACCAGCACCGCCATCTCGGCGTCGGCGGAACGCGTGTGGGGGCTGCTCACCGACCGTGGCTGGTGGGAGGCCTCGGACAACGGCGTGCTGCGTCTCGAGGGCACCATCCTGGAGGGACGCCGGGTCCTGGTCGTCTCCGAGGACGCGCCCGACCGGGGCTCCGAGCTCGGCGTCACCGAGATCCACGCACCCGCCACCATGCTGTGGACCGGGGGGCTCCCGCTCGGGCTGTGCACGGGGCGCCGAACCTTCCAGGTCGAGGCGACGGGAGACACCTGCAGCTTCAGCATGGTGGAGGACGTCACCGGACCGCTCTCGCCCCTGGTGGTCAGGGTGCTGCCCGACCTCCAGACCTCCTTCGACAGGTTCGCCCTGGCGTTGAAGACCGACAGCGAAGTCAACCGCGGCTGCTAGACGTCAGCCGTCCTGTCCGCCTCGATCGTCGTCACCGGCGCACTCGAGGCGCGCGCCACCCGGCTGGGCAGGTCCATCTTCAGCCAGCGCGAGAGCCGCTCCGGCAGCGTCGAGACGATCACCTCCGTGTAGGAGCTTTCCGCCAGCCGCTTCTTGACGGCGTCGAGCGGGTCGGCGTCGCAGACGGCGCCCTCCGCCCGGGCACCGGCCTCCTCGATCGCCTGGACCATCCTGGCCAGCCGCCGCTCCGCCAGGCTGCGAGCCTCTTCCATCTGCGCCCGCCGGTGCTCACCGTCCTGCTCGAACCACGCCCGCGCCTCGTCGCCGGACATGCCCTCGTAGGCGACGAAGCCGCCGGCCCACCCGCTCTCGTCGTGCGGAGGTGTCATCGGCACCAACACGAAGAAGCTGCTGTCTCCTCGCTCGATGCGCTCACGCACCGTGCGCTCGAGCTTCTCGCCACCCAAGGTCTGGTTGGCCACGACCAGGTACTCATCCACCAGGACCGCCTCCTCAGCTCTGCTTCGAGTTTCTCTCCGCGGGCGACGGGGGTCAAGGGAGCTGTCACGTCCGCGGCAGAGTCTGGCGCTGTGGCACTCGCAGAACCGCTACGCCGCTCAGGATGAGCAGCACCGCGACGCCGTCGAGGAGGTGCAGCGGCTCGTCCACGAGCAGCCAGCCGATGACGAGTGCGACGACGGGAGGGATGTACGTGGCGCTCGACGCTGTCACCGCGCCGAGCGTCGCCACGATGAAGTAGTAGAGGATGTACGCCACGCCCGTTCCGAGCAGGCCGAGCCCGAGGACCACCCCTACCGTGGCTCGGGTGTCTTGCGTGAGGGCGGTGACCCCGTCGAGGTCCGTCACGAGCAGCAGGGTGAGGAGCGCGAGTCCGACCTGGTAGGTCGTGAGCGCAGCGGGAGCGATGGCGAGGGGTGAGACGAACTTCCGCGCGTACACGAAGGACACTCCGACGCTGGCTGCCCCGAGGAGCATGTACAGCACGCCGACCGGATCGACGCCGCCACCCGTCTCCCACGGGCGAGCTGTCAGGAGAACCCCACCGAAGCCGATGAGGACCCCGACGAGACGTAGCGGGGTGACTCGCTCGCTGCGCAGGAAGATCGCGGCGCTGATGAAGGTGAAGAGCGGGATCGCACCGCTGAGCACCCCTGCGACCCCTGAGGGGAGCAGCGCGGTCCCTGCGGCGAAGGCGAAGTAGTAGACCGTCGTCGCCAGCAAGGACATGACGAAGAAGTGGTGCGCGTGGCGCAGGTGGCGCCTCGCGAGCACCCGCCGATGCAGCGCGTAGGCCATCACCGGCACGAACCCGAACAGGACCCGGAGAAGCGTGACCTGGCCCGCCGAGATGGTCTCCGTGGCCCACTTCATGAAGATGAAGTTGCTGCCCCAGATGACACCGAGCGCCACGAAGGCGACACTCGCCGGCTTGACCACGCCGTAAGCCTCGCACGGCCTCCCCGGGCGTCCCGCGGCACGTCCGCACGTCGGCCCGAGCGGTCGCGGCCGGGCGGCGCCGAGAAGTGTCATGTCTCAGGACGTCGGTGACAGCTCTGCATCAAGACATCGGTGACACTTCGAATCGTCTTGGGGGTGACACTTCAGCCCCGAGGCCTCGGCGGTGGCTGCCAGTGAACCCATTCATCCCCGTGCCCGGCTCGATTTGGCACTGGCTCGATCACGCGCCCGCGGGGGATCTCGACGTGCTGTGCCGAGCACGACGTGTTCCGCAAGTCCTTCTACGAGCTGCGCAAACGCGCGGGGGTCGACGGGCCGGCCGCCGTGCTCGAGCCCCCCGGACCCGACGTCCCACGACGAGCCCGTCGAAGCTGACCATCGAGGTCAAGCAGCAGGCCATCGGGGTTCGTACTACTTCAAGCCGCGATCACCGTCTTCGACAAAGCCGTCGCTGCTCAAGGCGTGCCCCAACGGCCACTGTCGGACAACGGGGCCTCGCTCAACCCGGGCCGAGAAGTTCTCCACAGATTGTCGAACTGGTGTTCCCATCGGCGTCTTTGCTTGGGAGAATGGTGGGCATGAGGCTGCTCCAGAACCCCACCAGCGACCGGGCCCCCGCCCCGGGTGCCGGGGTGCCCGCGAGCAGCCTCCCGACCGCGGAGGCCGGTCCGGTGGCGCAGGCCGTCGCGACCGCTCGGGCCGCGATGGCCGCGGCACGCGAAGGCGACCTGAAGGACCAGCCGGTCGGCGACCTCGCCGGCCTGGTGCAGGCACTCTCCGCTCTCGAGGCCGAGGCCTCCGCCCTGATGGGCGACGTGCTCGGCGAGGCCGAACGCCGCCAGGTCGCGGACAGCGAGGCCGCCACCGGCACCGACGCCTGGGCCGCCGCACTGACCGGACAGTCCCGCGAGGTCCTCGCAGGCGGCGCGCGCATCGCGGAGCTGCTGCGCACCAAGTACCACCACGCCCGGCAGGCCTACGCCATCGGCGCGATCACCACCCGCCAGGTCCGCGTCATCGTCGCCGCCGCCGAACAGGCACCCCTCGAGACCACCCCCGAGCAGCTCGCCGCCGCCGAGGAGGTCCTCGTCGGCAAGGCCAGCGGCATCGGGACCCGCACCGGGCGCCCGATGAACCCCAAACGGCTACGCCAGGCAGCGCGGCGGATGCTCGACGTCGTCGACCGCGACCTGGCCGACAAGCACGAAGCGATCATGCTCGGGCGTGAATCACGCCGGGCGAAGCACGAGACCTACCTCGCGCTGCACGACAACGGCGACGGCACCTACTCCGGCAAGTTCACCATCCCCGAGCTGCACGGCTCCCTGCTGCGCACCGCGCTCGAGACCCTCTCCGCCCCACGACGGCTCAACAAGACCCGCACCACCGCCGACGGTGAACAGGTCTCCGGGTACGACGACTCCGCGCCCACCGGACCCGGCTACGGGCTCTCCGGCTGGGAGATCCACGGCAACGCCCTGTGCGAGCTCATCGAGCACCTGCCCACCGACGGCTGGAACGGCGCCAACGCCCTGACCCTGCTGGTCACGATGACCGCCGAGGACCTCACCCACGACCTCACCCAGGCCGGGAAGCTCGACCCCGCCGACTGGCCCGACTGGCGCGGGCCCGACGAGACCGGCACCGCCAAGCTCGACACCGGCACCCGCACCGCCGCCGGCGACCTGCGCCGACTCGCCTGGCGTGCGAGGCCGGCCTCGTCCCCGCCGTCCTGAACTCGAAGTCAGTCCCACTCGACCTGGGCCGAACGAAACGGCTGCACAGCCACCACCAACGAAGAGCCCTGTCACTGGTCCACGACACCTGTGCGATCGGGACCTGCGAGAGACCGTTCGCCTGGTCCGAGATACACCACCTCATCCCCTGGGGACGAGGAGGCGACACCGACCTCGACGCCATCCCACTCTGCTCCTGGCACCACCACCGCGCCCACGACCCCCGATGGCACCTCACCCAACACCCACTCCGCGGCTGGGAGCTGAGCACACGCGACCGCCGCAGGCGCTGAACCGCCCACCGGCAGCTGCACGTCCCCACCTACCATCGGCCCATGCCCACCCCGCTGCCCGAGGGATCGCGCGTCGCGCTGCTGGTGCCCGGCTCGCTGCTGCTCCTCGAGACGGTGATGGCGCTGCTGTCTCGCGGCGTCCTGCCCGTGCCCCTCGACCCGCGGCTGACGGCGTACGAGCGCGAGCGGATCCTCGGCGGCCTCGACCCCGCTCTGGTGGTCACCGACGAGGACGACCTGGCTGCGCTGCTCGACGACGTCCGACCCGAGGGCCCGATGAGCGGCTGGACGCCTCGGGCTCGTCCGATGCACGTCACCAGCGGGACCACCGGCACCCCCAAGGGCGTCAGCAGCGGACTGCTCTCCCCCACCGCGGCTGCCGCGCTCGTCGCGGAGGAGCGCGAGCTGTGGGGGTTCGCCGCCACCGACGTCAACCTCGTCCTCAGCCCGCTGTACCACTCCGCGCCGCTCCGGTTCGCGATGGGCACGGTGCTGGCCGGTGGCCGCGTGGTCGTCCCCGGGCCCTTCGCCCCCGACCGGGTCACCCTGGCCATCGAGGCCGAGCGCCCGACCACCATGTTCTGCGTCCCCACGCACCTGCAGCGCCTCTTCACGCACTGGGACGAGGTCGGCACCCCCGACCTGAGCAGCTTCCGTCTCGTCGCCCACGCCGGGGCACCCTGCCCGGTGGCCACCAAGCGACGACTCCTCGAGACCTTCCCGCCTGGCACCACGTGGGAGTTCTACGGCTCCACCGAGGGCCAGTTCACCGCGTGCCGCAGCGAGGAGTGGCTCGATCGCCCCGGCACCGTCGGGCGGGCCCGACCCGGGCGCCGCCTCCACGTCGACGACGACGGCACCATCTGGTGCACGGT
Organism: Nocardioides cremeus; assembly: GCF_030518195.1. Taxonomy (GTDB): domain Bacteria; phylum Actinomycetota; class Actinomycetes; order Propionibacteriales; family Nocardioidaceae; genus Nocardioides; species Nocardioides cremeus. Next base: position 101,923 of record NZ_JAULSC010000003.1, on the reverse strand, counting down.
GCCCGACCATGCCCGATTCGAGTACCACGGCGCACCCGACAAGACCGCCGCCGCCTGGCGCGAGACGCCGGCCGGCCCGGCGTTCACCGTCGGCGACGTCGGCCGCCTCGACGACGACGGCTACCTCTACCTCGACGGACGACGCACCGACCTGATCATCAGCGGCGGCGTCAACGTCTACCCGCTCGAGGTCGAGCACGCGCTGCGCGAGCACCCGGCGGTCGACGACGTGGCGGTCTACGCCGCTCCCGACCCCGACTGGGGCCAGCGGGTCTGCGCGGCGGTCGTGGGCGAGGCGACCGACGACCAGCTCGACGACTGGGCCCGTCAGCACCTCGCTCCGCCCAAGCGGCCGAAGACCTGGACCCACGTGCCCGACCTGCCCCGCACGGCGACCGGCAAGGTACGCCGCGACCAGCTCGCGTCCCACCGTCAGGGGTGAGCCCGCTCCGGCCGAGCGGGGTGTGGGGTGTAGCGGATCGGCTGACTTCCTGGGCCGGTCTCTCTCGGGAGGCAAGACGACCAGCACGGACCAGACGGCCCCAGCACAGCACGAGGACGGGCCCACCCGCTCGGCCCGGCACACGTGGGGGGTGCGGGTGCTCGGCGTCGTCATCGCCGCCGCGGTCTACGTCGCCCTGGGCGGGGCCGAGCTGTCCCAGGACGGGCGCGTGGTCGCCGCCGTCGGCGCCCTGATGGCCACCTGGTGGATGACCGAGGCGCTCCCCCTGGCGGCCACGGCCCTGCTGCCCATCGCCCTGCTGCCGGCACTGACCGACGGCGTCGCCGTCCCCGACGCGACCGCGCCGTACGCCGACCCCATCGTCTTCCTCTTCCTCGGCGGTTTCCTGATCGCCATCGCCATGCAGAAGTGGGACCTGCACCGGCGCATCGCCCTGCTCACCCTGCGCCGCGTCGGCACCCACCCGCGCCGGATCATCCTTGGGATGATGATCGCGACGGCCTTCCTGTCGATGTGGGTCTCCAACACCGCCACCACCCTGATGATGCTGCCGATCGCCCTGTCGGTGCTGGCGCTGGTGGTCGAGAACAGCGTCGGCAGCGGGCAGAGCACCGACGAGGCCGAGCTCGCCGAGCGCCTCGGTGGGCGCGAGAGCCTGCACGAGGTGATCGACGACCCCGACGTGCGGCTCTTCGGCGTCGCGCTGCTGCTCTCGGTGGCCTGGGCCGCCTCCGTCGGCGGGCTCGGCACCCTGCTCGGCTCGCCGCCCAACGCGATCGTGGCGGGCTACCTGGCCACCGAGCTCGACCGCGACATCGGCTTCGCCGAGTGGATGATGCTCGGCCTGCCCCTGGTCGTGGTCTTCCTGACCCTCGCCTGGCTGCTGGTGACCCGGGTGATCTTCCGCTTCCGGCTCGACTCCATCCCCGGCGGACGCGAGCTGATCGACTCCCAGATCGACGACCTCGGCCCCGCCAGCCAGGGCGAGAAGGTGGTGCTGGCCGTCTTCGCCACCGCAGCTTTCTTCTGGGTCGTGCCCGGGGTGCTGGCCAGCATCGGCGACCTCGGCGAGCGGGCCCCCTGGCTCGACGGCTTCGACGACACCGCGATCGCCATCACCGCCGGCCTGGTGATGTTCCTGATCCCCGGCGACGACCGCGGCCGGATGACCCTGGAGTGGCACGACGCCGAGCGCGGCCTCCCGTGGGGCGTGCTGCTCCTCTTCGGCGGCGGGCTCAGCCTCGCCGGCGCCGTGGCCGCCACGGGCTCGACGCCTGGTTCGGTGAGCAGGTGGGCGCACTCGGCGCCCTGCCGATCGTCCTGCTGCTGGCCGCCGTCGTCACGTTGGTGCTGCTGCTGACCGAGGTCACCAGCAACACCGCCACGGCCGCGACCTTCATCCCCGTGCTCGGCGGCGTCGCCGCCGGCCTCGGCGTCGACCCGGTGACCCTGCTGATCCCGGCGGCGCTCGCGGCGACGTGCGCCTTCATGCTGCCCGTCGGCACCCCGCCCAACGCCATCGTCTTCGGGACCGGCGCGGTGCGCATCGCCGACATGGCCCGCGGCGGAGCCGTGCTCAACGTGCTGGGCATCGTGCTGATCACGATCTTCACCGTCGCGATCGGCCCGTTCGCCCTCGGCCTGGTGCTGTGACCCGCGAAGGGCTCAGCAGGCGAACTGGCGCCGGTACTGCTGCGGGCTGATCCCCCGCACCCGGCTGAACTGCTGGCGCAGCGTGGCGGCGTTGCCGAAGCCGACCCGGGCGGCGACCTGCTCGACCGACAGGTCGCTGCGCTCGAGCAGCTCCTCGGCCGCGGCCACCCGCTGGTGGGTCACCCAGCTGTGCGGGGTGGTGCCGGTCTCCTCGCGGAAGCGTCGTGCGAACGTCCGCGGCGACATCAGCGCCCGGCGCGCCAGGGCATCGACACCCAGCTCCTCGTCGAGGTGCTCGACGATCCACGTCAGCAGCGGGCCCAGCGTCTCGGCCTCGCAGTCGGGCACGGCCCGCGCGATGAACTGCGCCTGTCCCCCGTCGCGCTGCGGGGCCACCACCATCCGCCTGGCGACCGCTCCGGCGACCCGGGACCCGTGCTCCTGGCGCCACAGGTGCAGGCAGGCGTCGATGCCGGCCGCGGTGCCGGCGCCGGTCACGACCTGGCCGGCGTCGACGTACAGGACCTCGGGCACCACCTGCGCCAGGGGGAACCGCTCGGCGAGCTCGGTCGTGTGCCGCCAGTGCGTCGTGCAGGCCCGGCCGTCGAGCAGCCCCGCCTCCCCGAGCGTGAAGGCGCCCGAGCAGACCGAGAGCACCCGCGCGCCGCGAGCCACCACGCGCTGCAGCGCCTCGGCGACGCCCTCCGGGAGACCGGGAGCGCGCGGCATCGCCGGCACGCAGACCAGGTCGGCCTGCTCGAGCCGGTCCAGCCCGTGCTCGACCACGATCGAGAAGCCGCCGTCCGTCGCGACCTGTCCTGGTCGCGGTGCGCACACGGCGAAGTCGACCAGGGGCACGCCGTCGTCTCGCCGGTCGACCCCGAACGCCTCGCAGACCACGCCGAGCTCGAAGGGCGCGACCCCGTCGTAGACGAGGACCGCGACGTTGCCGAGCATGGCGCCAGTGTGCCACGGATGGCAGGAAAACGTCGACACCTGACATCTCTGCCACTGGTGGCAGGATCAGTTCAGGCGCAGGATTACTGCCATGAGCGAGCTACTCTTCTTCATCACCCTGGTCCTGCTGGTCACGGGCGTCGCACTGGCGCTCCTCGAGGTCATCGACGCCGACGACCCCTTCTTCCACACCGACTACCGCCCGCCCAGGAGCCACCCGGACGAGCCGTTCGACCACTCCGGCTCCTGGTACCACTGAGCCGGCGGCGTCCGCGGACGCGACAAGGGCCCGGTCACCTCTCGGTGACCGGGCCCTCGTCGTCAGGTCAGCGTGGCGCCGACCGGCTGGGGTTCAGCCGATCAGTTGCCGCCGCCGGTGAGCTTCTCGCGCAGCGCCTGCAGCGCCTCGTCGGAAGCCAGCGAGCCGGAGCCGCTGTCGGTCTCGTCGCCCTCGACCTCGTCGGTGCTGCTGCTGCTGGCACCGCCGCTGGAGTACGAGGTGGCCTCGCCGGCCTCGACCTCGGCCACCTTGGCCTCGGCCTGCTGCTTGACGTGGGCCTCCCAGCGAGCGTGCGCCTTGGCGTACTGCTCCTCCCAGACGGCGCGCTGGTCGTCGAAGCCCTCGAGCCACTCGCCCGTCTCGGGGTCGAAGCCCTCGGGGTAGACGTAGTTGCCCTGCTCGTCGTAGGTCGCGGTCATGCCGTACAGCGTCGGGTCGAACTCCTCGACGTCCGCCGCGGCAGCGGTCTCGTTGGCCTGCTTGAGCGACAGCGAGATCCGGCGACGCTCGAGGTCGATGTCGATGATCTTGACCATGACGTCGTCGTTGACCTGGACGACCTGCTCGGGGATCTCCACGTGGCGCTCGGCCAGCTCGGAGATGTGCACCAGGCCCTCGATGCCCTCCTCGACGCGGACGAACGAGCCGAAGGGCACCAGCTTGGTGACCTTGCCGGGCACGATCTGACCGATCTGGTGGGTGCGGGCGAAGTGCTGCCAGGGGTCCTCCTGCGTCGCCTTGAGCGACAGCGAGACCCGCTCGCGGTCCATGTCGACGTCGAGGACCTCGACGGTGACCTCGTCGCCCACGGCCACGACCTCGGAGGGGTGGTCGATGTGCTTCCAGGACAGCTCCGAGACGTGCACGAGGCCGTCGACGCCACCGAGGTCCACGAAGGCACCGAAGTTGACGATCGAGGACACGACACCCTTGCGGATCTGGCCCTTCTGCAGCTGGGTGAGGAAGCCGTGGCGGACCTCGGACTGGGTCTGCTCGAGCCAGGCGCGGCGCGAGAGGACCACGTTGTTGCGGTTCTTGTCGAGCTCGATGATCTTCGCCTCGAGCGTCTGGCCCACGTAGGGCTGCAGGTCGCGGACGCGACGCATCTCCACCAGCGAGGCGGGCAGGAAGCCGCGCAGGCCGATGTCGAGGATGAGGCCGCCCTTGACGACCTCGATGACGGTGCCCTCGACGACGCCGTCCTCCTCCTTGACCTGCTCGATGGTGCCCCAGGCCCGCTCGTACTGCGCGCGCTTCTTGGACAGGATCAGGCGGCCTTCCTTGTCCTCCTTCTGGAGGACGAGGGCCTCGACCTTGTCGCCGACGGCGACGACCTCGTTGGGGTCGACGTCGTGCTTGATCGACAGCTCGCGCGAGGGGATGACGCCCTCGGTCTTGTAGCCGATGTCAAGCAGGACCTCGTCGCGGTCCACCTTGACGATGGTGCCGTCGACGATGTCGCCGTCGTTGAAGTACTTGATGGTCGCGTCGATCGCGGCGAGGAAGTCCTCTTCCGACCCGATGTCGTTGATCGCGATCTGCGGCGCGTCGTAGTCAGGAAGAGTGGAGATGGTGCTCGTCATAAGGGAAGTGGAACCTTCACGTGGTCAGGGATCGTGCGGACGTGCACCGGGGGTCCTCGTCCACCACCGACGACGCTGTGCCGGCACCGTGAGGGGTGCGGCTGCGACGAACCCGGCCGGCGAGGCCGGGCGGCGGTGAGCCAGGTCCGCTCCGTATGGGACCAAGGCAGACTCCAGGCGCTGTAACAGCGTACGCCGCGCGTCGCAGCCCCGTCCAACCAGCACGGCACCCACTGGTCCAGACCGGTAAGGAGCCCTCTGCATACCGACGGTACCTCTGGGTACGGACCCAGCACGACGGGGTCGCACCGGTCCTCCCCCAGGACTGCCCGGTGCGCCCCCCGATGCCGCAGGCCGACCCGTCACCGCTCCCTCCGAACTGGTCAGCTCCGCCGGGCACTGCGGCGTGCCCCGCCATTCCCCCCCCGATGCACCACCAGGAGCCAGACATGACGACCGATCCACGTCGCGCACGCCGCGGACGTCCCCGCCCCCTGCGTCCCCTCTCCGTGGGGGTCGCGCTCTCGACCGCTGCCCTCTACTCCCTGACCGCCGTGCCCGCCGCCCAGGCCGACCAGCTGCCGGTGCCGGTCGGCGCGACCTCGTCGGCCACCGGCGAGGTCGCCCGCGTGACCGCCCTGTCGGTGCCGCAGCTCGGCGTCTCCGCCGTCGACGCCGGGGTCGCCCAGGTCACCGGCACCATGGCCGCCACGGCGCCGCGCGCGGTGGCCGACGCCCGCAACATCGACGGCTCCCTGCTGACCGCCCTCCCGCTCGGGGAGCTCGACGCCGTGCTCGCCGACGCGCACCAGGAGGCGCCGCCCAGCAACGACGCCCCGGCCACCGACTCCCTGCTCCCGGCCGACACCCTCGACCCGCTGGCCATCGGGCTCTCCAACGCCTCGGCGCACGCCCGCTTCCTCGACAGCGGCCTGTGCCTGCCCGGCCCGGTGCCGGTGACCACCTCGAGGGTCTCGACGGCCGACGTCGACCTGCTCGGGCTGGTCCAGCTGCCCGGCGTGGCCGCCACCTCGCAGTCCACCCGTCTGGTCGCCAACGGCCGCCCCGACGGCGGCCGCACCGTGGTCAGCAGCGTGAGAGGCAGCACCGTGGACCTCTCCATCGGCGGCCAGCAGGTCGTCGAGGTGCTGACCGCGCCCGAGCTCGTCGTCGAGAGCGACGGCACCGCCGACGGCACCCGGGCGACGTACACGGCTCCCCTGGTCGCCATCGGCGGCGAGGTCGTGGACCTCGCCGACGGGGCCGCCAGCCTGCCCGCCGAGGCCGGCATGCTCGTCGAGCTGTCGGCCGGTCAGCTGGTGGTCAGTGAGCGGACGCCGACGAAGATCGTCGCCGAGGCGACCGCCCTGCACCTCAAGGTGACGCTGGGCGGGCTGGTCGACGTGGCCGAGATCGACCTCTTCCCGATGGCCGCGCAGGTCACCGCCCCGGCCGGCGGCGTCACCTGCGGCAGCGCTCCCGACTCCGACGGCGACGGGCTGACCGACGACGTCGAGGAGGTCATCGGCACCGACCCCCAGGACCCCGACACCGACGACGACGGCACGCCCGACGGCGACGAGGACGCCGACGGCGACCAGGTCACCAACCTGGAGGAGGTCACCGGCTCCGAGAACGACGGCTACGGCAACGAGCCCACCGACCCCACCGACGCCGACTCCGACGACGACGGCCTCACTGACGGCCAGGAGATCGACCAGACCGGCACCGACCCCAACGACCCCGACACCGACGGTGACGGCACCTCCGACTTCGACGAGGACGCCGACGCCGACGGCCTGAGCAACGGCGAGGAGGTCACCGGCTCCGAGAACGACTCCTTCGACAACGAGCCCACCGACCCCACCGACGCCGACTCCGACGACGACGGCCTCACCGACGGCCAGGAGACCAGCGGTTCCGAGAACGACGCCTTCGGCAACGAGCCCACCGACCCCAACGACGCCGACAGCGACGACGGCGGCTCCAGCGACGGTGATGAGACCGGCGCCGACCCCGCGACCGACCCCAACGACGCCGGTGACGACGGCGACGACGGCACCGACCCCGACGGCGACACCGACGGCGACGGGATCACCGATGCCGAGGAGACCAGCGGCTCGGAGAACGACGGCTACGGCAACGAGCCCACCGACCCCACCGACGCCGACTCCGACGACGACGGACTCACCGACGGCCAGGAGATCGACCAGACCGGCACCGACCCCAACGACCCCGACACCGACGGTGACGGCACCTCCGACTTCGACGAGGACGCCGACGCCGACGGCCTGAGCAACGGCGAGGAGGTCACCGGCTCCGAGAACGACTCCTTCGACAACGAGCCCACCGACCCCACCGACGCCGACTCCGACGACGGAGGCGTGAGCGACGGTGACGAGGTCGAGGCCGGCACCGACCCCAACGACGCCGGCGACGACACCGACGGCTCGGTGCTGGACACCGACCAGGACGGCCTGACCGACGTCGAGGAGCTGGCGCTCGGCACCGACCCCACCGACCCCGACACCGACGACGACACGCTCCTCGACGGCGCCGAGGTCGACACGCACGGCACCGACCCGCTCGACGCCGACACCGACGACGACGGCCTCGAGGACGGGGCCGAGGTCAACACCTTCGCCACCGACCCCCTCGACCCCGACACCGACGACGACGGCCTCGAGGACGGCTTCGAGGTCTTCGAGACCAAGGCCGACCCGCTCAAGAAGGACACCGACGGCGACGGTCTCAACGACGGCCGCGAGGTCAAGCGCTTCCGGACCAAGCCGCACCGCTCCGACACCGACAAGGACGGGCTCAACGACCGGCGCGAGATCAAGGGCCTGGCCAACAAGCGCTACGACAAGTGCCCGACCAACCCGCGCAAGAAGGACACCGACAAGGACGGGCTCAGCGACCGGCGCGAGATCAAGAAGTTCAAGACCAACCCCTGTGACCGCGACACCGACGACGGCGGCGCCAGCGACGGCAAGGAGATCGCTGCCGGCAGCGACCCCCTCGACCCGAGCAGCACGCCCAAGAACCCGCGCGGCACCGCCGCGCGCGGGGTGACCGGCTGAGACCGGTCCCCCACCCAGACCGCACCATGGCGGGGCGGGGCGGGCACGTGGCGCTCGGCGCCACGTGCCCGCGTGGTGCGTCCGGGGCCCTTCCGGGGGCCTCTGCCGGGAGCTCGCGGCGTCAGTCCTCGCTCGTGTGCAGGTCACCGGTCGCGATGATGGCGCGCAGCCGGGCCGCGGCCCGGTCGCTGACCGGGTTCGACCCCGCCCGCGAGGCGAGCTCGACCAGGGCCGGCAGGTCGGCCGCCCGGGCCAGGTCGAGCGCGCGGCGCACGTCGAGGCCGCGCAGGTCGGCGTACGTCGAGACGACGGCGTCGTGGAAGGCCGCTCGCCGCTCGAAGCGCAGCAGGTTGCCCAGGTCGGTGAACGGGTGGCCGGCGTGCGCGAACTCCCAGTCGAGCACCCCGGTGACCTCGACGCCGACCTCGACTCCGGCCTCGTCGGAGACGCGCAGCAGCAGGTTCTTGGGGTTCAGGTCGCTGTGCACCAGGCAGTGCTGCGGCACCTCGTCGAGCAGGTCCTGCGCCTCACGGGCCAGGCCGGCCAGGGTGTCGAGCGCCGGGCGGCCCAGGTCGGGCAGGCGCGACCCGGGCACGTCCACGAGCACCTCCACCAGCTCGACGAGCCCGTCGACGTCGTACGGCGCCGGGTGCGGGCCGATCGTCAGCGCGGCGTCGACGAACGCTCCCCCTCGCGGCAGCGCCGCCCCGGCCAGCGCGACCAGCACCCGCCCCAGCGCCTGCCCGGCCCGGGCGGCCTCGTCGTCGTCGAGGCGCGGCAGCAGCAGGTCGCCGCGCTCGCCGGGGAGGAAGCCGGTGACCAGCAGGCCGGGCAGCCCCTGGCTCGAGTCGGCGCGGCGCACCTCGAGCACCGGCGGCACCCCCGGCACCACGCCGGCCGCGTGCGCGAGCACCGCCGCGTCGATGGCCGGCGCCTCGGGCCCGCGGCGACCCGCGTAGATCCGCACCACCGTGCGCTCGCCACCGGCCTCGGCCACGAACGTCTCCCCCGACCAGCCTCCCTCGAGGGGGTGCAGCGAGGCGAAGTCCGGGTCGGGGCTCGGATCAGGGGTGTCCACGGCCCGGATGCTGCCACGCCGGCGCCCGCACGGGGGCGCGTGACCGTACGGTTGTCCCATGCTGCTCCCCCTGCCCCCGGCGCTCCGCGAGGCCGCGCTACTGCCGTGGCGCGTCGGTGTCGCCGCGACCCGCACCACGCTGGCCCTGGGCGTGCTGGCCTCGCCCGAGGGGCCGTTGCGCCGACCCGGCGGGTACGCCGACCTGCTGCTGCGGGTCATCGGCGAGCGGGGCTACGCCCAGCAGCTCACCGACCTGCTCACCGACGAGCAGGGACCGATGCGGCTGGCCGGGGCGGTCAACGAGCTCGTCGCCCCCGACCGGCCGCTGGGCCGGATGCTGGCCCGCGACGGCGTCGTCGACCGGCTGCTCGTCGAGGGCGGACCGGTCGACCGGCTGCTGGCGCCGGGGGGCTCGCTGGACCGGCTGCTCGCCGAGGACGGTGCGCTCGAGCGGGTGGTGGCCGCCGACGGCGTGCTCGACCGGGTGCTGCGGCCCGGGGGGCTGGCCGACCGGCTGCTCACCGACGACTCGTTCATCGAGAAGCTGCTCGACGAGGGCGGCACGCTCGACCAGCTGGTCCAGCTCGGCGCCACCCTCGAGGCGATCCAGCCCCGGCTCGCCGAGCTGGCCGAGGTGGTGCCGACGCTGTCGTCGTCGGCCGACGCCCTGGGCCGGGCCGTGGGCCCGCTGGGTGACCTGGCCGGGCGGTTCCCGATGTCGCGGCGCAAGCCGACCCCGCTCGGCCCGTGACCGTCCAGCCGCCGGGGCGTCCCCCGGTCACCCCCGACTCCCGCGACCACCCGCCGCAGACACCGGTGCGCGCCGAGCGGCGCGCGGTCGACGAGACCGAGTCGCGCCGCGCCAACGGACCCGACTGGGACCGCTACGCCGACGACTACCAGGCCACCCACGGCGAGTTCCTCGGTGACGTCGGCTTCGTGTGGGGCCCCGAGGGACTCACCGAGGCCGAGGCCGGGGTGCTGGGCGACCTCGGGGGCCGCGACGTGCTCGAGGTCGGCTCCGGGGCCGGGCAGTGCTCGCGGTGGGTGCGGGCCGCCGGCGGGCGCTCCTTCGGGCTCGACCTCTCGCACCGCCAGCTGCAGCACTCGCGTCGCATCGACGCCGCCACCGACGTGGCGGTGCCCTCGGTCCTGGCCACCGCGACGGCGCTGCCGTTCCGCGACGACTCCTTCGACGTGGTCTTCAGCTCGTTCGGGGCGCTGCAGTTCGTGGCCGACATCGACGAGGCCGTGGCCGAGGCCGCGCGCGTGCTGCGACCGGGCGGGCGCTTCGCCTTCTCCATCACCCACCCGACGCGGTGGATGTTCCCCGACGACCCGGGTGAGGCGGGCCTGGTGGCCTCGCAGTCCTACTGGGACCGCACGCCCTACGTCGAGGTCGACGACGCGACGGGCGAGGTGAGCTACGTCGAGCACCACCGCACCCTGGGCGACTGGGTCGGCCTGCTGGCGGGGTCCGGCTTCGCGCTGACCCGGCTGCTGGAGCCGGAGTGGCCTGAGCACCACGAGCGGGTGTGGGGCGGCTGGTCGGGCGTGCGGGGCCGGGTGACCCCTGGAACAGCGATCCTGGTGGCCGACCTGCGCTGAGCAGCGCGGGCCGACCACCAGGACCGGTGGGTGGTGCGGGTCAGCGACCGGCGCCGACGAGGTCCTTCTGACGGTTGGGACCGGCGTTGCTCGAGCGGCGGGCGCCGCGCAGCAGCAGGAACCCGGCGACCAGGGCGAGCACGCCGCCGGCGAGCCCGACGATCGGCAGCCACACGGTCAGCGCGTCGAGCAGGCGACGGTCACCCGCGTTGTCCTCGACGTTGCTCGCGACCTGCTCGTCGGTGAACCCGAACTCCAGGTCCAGCGCCGGCGTGCCGTCGGCGAGGACCCGCTGCTGGTCCTCGGTCTGGTTGAGGATCGCGCCGGTCTGCGGCTCGATGAAGATCTCCTTGACCGTGGTGTAGGTGCCCGGGACACCCTCGGCGATCTCGATCGGCGCCTCGTCGATCTCGACGCGGTAGACGTAGGTCTCGACGCCCTCGAGGGACTCCGTGCGGTCGTAGGCGGCGTCGACGGCCTGCCCGGTCACGCCGTCCCAGTAGGGGTAGGTCTTCTGCTCGGCACCGAAGGGCCACTTGTTGACCAGGCCCTCGTGCGGCACGGCGTCGGCCGGCAGGTCGAGGCTCTCGTTGTCGGACAGGGCGGTGACCCGGTCGGTCGCGAAGATGTCGACGGAGGCGGTGATCATGTCCTCGGAGCCGTCGACGCACTCCCGCTCACCCCCGCGGTCGACCATCAGGCACGAGGTGGAGACCCAGGCGTTGGTCTCGTCGGTCGACAGCTCGGTGTCGGTGCGGGTGTCGCTGATGGCGTAGACGGGGTTCTCGACCAGCTCGCCGGTCGAGGTGTCGAGCTTGCCGGCCCGGCCCTCGAGGTAGGTGATCGTCTCGACCTGCTCGGGCGTCTTCTCGACGACGCCCGGCGCCCAGACGAGGCCCAGCAGGCCGGCGATCAACAGGAAGCCGCCGAGCCCCAACAGGACCGGTCCTAGAATCTTGCGCACGAATTTCCCTCCCCAGAGAATGATGTGTCGCGAGCACGATACTGCCGAGTAGCCGCTTTCGTGGCATCCGTCACTAACACATGCCCCCGGTGGCACACTCGGCGCCGTGCCGCATCCCCTCCTCGCCGGTCGTCCCGCCGTCCTGGTCGCCTCCGCCGCGGTGCTCGTGGGCGGGCTCCTCGGACGCATCTGGGCGGTGCAGGGCTCGTGGTTCTACACCGACGACCACCGGCTGGTGCGCGACGGCCTCACCACGGACTCGCCCGCCCGGCTGCTGGACCCGTTCGACTCCCAGCTCATGCCGCTGGGCCGCGCCCTGGCCTGGCTGGTCTCCACCACGTCGCCGGACCGGTGGGTGCTGACCGCGACCACCACCGTGGTGCTCCACCTGCTCGCCTCGCTGGCCTGCCTGGCGATGCTGGTGGTGCTGGTCGGCGTGCGGTGGCGCGTCGTGGTGCTGCTGGCGCTCTACCAGACCTCGGCGGTGGTGCTGCCGGCCACGATGTGGTGGGCAGCAGCGCTCAACCAGCTGCCGCTGCAGGCGGTGCTGATGGGCTCGGTGGCCACCTGGGTGCTGCACCTGCGGTCCGGGCGTCGGCGCTGGGCCGCCGCGACGGCCGTGCTGGTGGCGGTGGGCCTGCTGGCCTACGTCAAGGCGGTGCTGGTGCCCCTGGTGCTGGCCGCCCTCCTGCTGGGCTGGTTCACCGACGGCGGCCCGTGGCAGCGGGTGCGCGCCGCGGTGCGCGGCCAGTGGCAGGCCGCGCTGGCGCTGGGCACGCTGGGCGCGGTCTTCAGCGTCTACTACCTGACCCAGGTCCCCCAGGTCTTCGTCGAGTCGCAGACCGGGGAGCAGGTCGCCGACGACCTGGCCGGCTCGATGCTCGGCTCGACGCTGCCCGTCGGGCTGCTCGGCGGGCCCTGGCGCTGGGACACCAGCAACCCGCCGACGTCGTACGCCGACCCGCCGGGGTGGGCGGTCGCGCTCAGCTGGGTGGTGCTGCTCTCCCTCGTCGCCGGACTGGCCCTGCTGCGCCGCCGCACCGGCCGGGCCTGGCTGCTGCTGGGCGGCTACGCCGCGGTGGCGTTCGTGCTCGTCCAGACCAGCCGCGCCCAGGTCGTCGGCGGCGTGGTGGGCCTCGAGTACCGCTACCTCACCGACGTGCTGCCGGTGGCGCTGCTGGCGCTGGTGCTGGCCACCACCCGGGTCGAGGGTGCCGTGGGCTCGAGCGAGCCCCGCGCCGCGAGGCCCACGCGGTACGCCGCGCCGTACGCGAAGCTGGCGCTGCCGGTCACGGCGCTGCTGGTCGCGGCGGTGCTGGTGGGTGGGGTGCTGAGCTCGGTGACGTACGTGCGCACCTGGCACCAGGACAACCCGGGCGAGGCCTACCTGGTGACGGCGCGGGAGACGCTGACCGGCCGGGGCAGCCTCGACCTCGCCGACCAGGTGGTGCCGCCCGACGTCGTGCCGGGCTACCAGTTCCCCGCCAACACCACGAAGCTGCTGCTGCCCCTGCAGGTGCCCGGCCTGCGCTTCCCCGAGGTCACCGACGACCTGGTCGTCCTCGACGACACCGGCCGTGCCCACCGGGCCGAGATCGACGTCGCGGTGGACGCGCCGCCGGGTCCGGAGGAGGGCTGCGGTTGGCGGATCGGCTCCGCGCCCGTCACCATCGACCTGGACGGCACGGCCTTCGACAGCACCTGGTGGGTGCACCTGGGCTTCGCGGCGTCGACGGACGACACGGTGGAGGTGACGGTGCAGGACACCACGACGCGCGCTGCGGTGCGCCAGGGTCCCAACTCGCTCTACTGGCGCGTGGAGGCCGAGATCGGGTCGCTGACGATCGGCGGGCTGCGCTCGGGCACCAGCCTGTGCGTCGACGTGGTCGAGGTCGGCGACGCCGTCCCCGGGGCACCGCTGTGACCACTCCCCCGCCCGAGCGGGTCGTCGAGCAGTTCCCGCACCTCGACGCGCTGCGCGCCGTCGGCGCGGTCGCCGTGCTGACCACCCACACCGCGTTCTGGGGCGGCGAGTACACCGACAACGGCACCGCCGGCCGCCTGCTGGCCCGCCTCGACGTCGGTGTGGCGCTCTTCTTCGTGCTCTCGGGGTTCCTGCTCTCGCGCGCCTGGCTGCAGGCGGCGGCCGACTCGTCGCCGCGCCCGGAGACCGGCCACTACCTGTGGAAGCGGTTCCTGCGGATCGTGCCGGTCTACCTGGTCGCGGTCCTGGCCGCCCTGTGGTTCATCGACGCCAACGCCGCCCTGACGACCGGCGACCGGGCGGCCGCGCTGCTGCTGTCCTCCTCGCTGGTCGACCCCTCGTTCCCGGCCGGGCTGACCCACATGTGGAGCCTGATGGTCGAGGTGCACTTCTACCTGCTGCTGCCGTTGCTGATGCTGCTGGCCACCGGACGCCGCGGGGGCCTCGACGTGCGCCGCACCTGCGCGGTGCTGGTGGCGATGCTGGTGGTCAGCGTGTGGTGGCACCTCGACGGCGCGCTGCGCGTCGGCGAGGGTCGCAGCATCGACGCGGGGCAGTGGTTGCCGGCCTACCTGGGCTGGTTCGCGGTCGGCATCGGGCTGGCGCTGGCACAGGTGCTCCTGGTGCGCGGGCGCGCCGGACGCGGCACCACGCTGCTGGTGCGCCTGGCCGCCCAGCCCGGGGTCTGCTGGAGCGCCGCCGGCGGCCTGCTGCTGGTCGCCTCCACGCCGGTCGCGGGGCCGGTGCTGCTGGCCGCCCCCACGACGGGCCAGTCGCTGACCAAGAACCTGCTCTACGCGGCCGTGGGCGGCCTGCTGGTGCTGCCGGCCGTGCTGCGCCAGCGGCACGCCGACGCCCCCGCCACCACCTTCGACCGCCTGCTGACCAACCGCGGCGCGCGGCACCTCGGCCTGGTCTCCTACGGCATCTTCTGCCTGCACCTGCCGCTGCTGCACCTGGTGATGTGGGCGACGGGCTGGGAGCTCTTCGCTGGCCGCGGGCTGCAGATCTGGGTGCTCACCCTCGTCATCAGCGTCATCGCCGCCGAGGCGGCCTACCGGCTCGTCGAGCGTCCGGCGCTGCGCCTGAAGACGCTCCACCCCCTGCGGCGCCGCGGCGCTGCGCCCGCCGAGAAGAGCACCGCGGCCACCGGCAGCACGACGAGGTAGGCGGGCCAGGCCAGGGCCGCGGCCCAGCCGGCGGGGTCACCCCACGGCCGCACGGCGTACGCCGCCACGGCGGGGAGCACCGGCAGCGCCAGCACCCACGGCTCCCAGCCGGGGGCCCGGCGGCGCAGCAGCACCACGAGCGCGATGCTGCCCGCGGCGGCCAGCAGCCCCCACCACCCGGCCAGCAGGCCGGCGCCCAGCAGCGCGGTCGCGGCAGCGGTCGCCGGACGCGCCCCGCGGGCCGCCAGCGGGGGGAGGTCGGCGTCGCGCGGCCGGCGGCGGCGCACCAGGGGTGCGGCGACCACCAGCAGCAGCGCCAGCAGGGCGCCCGCGCCGACCAGGAGGCCCCAGCGGTAGGCCCGGTCCGGCTCGAAGCGCAGGGCGACGGGGCCGGAGGCGTCGGGAGGGAGCACCCAGCCCTGCTGCCACCCGTCGACCGTCACGGGCGTGAGGGAGGTCCCGTCCTGGGTGGCCGCCCAGCCCGGGTTGGTGTTCTCGCGGGCCACGAGCAGCGACGCACCGTCCGGCGGTGCCGCGACCACGCGGCTCGCGGGCTCGCGGTCGACGGCCAGTCCTTGGTCGAGCAGGGCTCCGGCCGGCGGCGTCGGCAGGGCGCCCAGCACCACCGACTCGACCTCGAGCGCCGCCGTGTCGCCCATCCGCACCGTGGTCTCTCCGGCCGGCAGCGCCAGCCGTCGCTGGGTGGGGCCGGCGCCGGGCCCGCAGGGCACGACCTCGGTGCTGCGTCCCGCCGCCAGCTGGGCCGGCGAGGCCTCGACGCGGGTGCGCCACGTCGTTGTGCCGACGCGCAGGGTCGGGCCGGTGCCGCACGCGTAGCGCCGCTGCTCGAGGGAGAGGCGCAGCGGCTCGTAGGGCACCCCGCCCAGGCGCAGCTCACCGATGCCGACCCCCACGGGGTGCGGGACGCCGTCGAAACCGAGGTCGGTGACGGCCTCGCTCTCGAGCACCTCGATGGCCAGCGCGTCGGTGCGCACGCCGGGCAGCCGAGCCCGCCCGTCGTCGAGGTCGACCTCGAGGCTCTGGTCCTCCCAGCTCACCCGCACCCGCGTCGGGACGGCGGCGGCCGTGTCGGGGTCGGTGCGCACGCGCAGCGAGCGGACCCGCTCGGTGCCCAGCCACGAGACCCGCAGGGTGGGCGTGGGGTCGGCGGGGTCCGCGGTCCAGGTGGTGCCGAGGTCGCCGTCGAGGGCCGCCAGCGCCGAGGCCCGGGGGTCCGGCACGGCGCTGCTGCTGGCCTGCACCGAGAGGGCGCGCCCCTGCAGCACCAGCTCCGACAGCTCGTCGGAGGCCCGCGGACGCACCCGCAGGGAGACCTCGGAGAAGTCGGCCGGCCCGGCGAGGCGCACCACCCGGTCGAGGCCGGTGGCCTCCTCCGGCTCGACGACGCGGCGCTGGACGCAGCGCACCTCCGACCGCTCCTGCTCGGCGTCGCCGACCTCGACGCAGCCGGCGCGTCGGTCCTTGTCGGCACGCAGCACGACGGCGTCGGGCGCACCCCAGGCCTCGGGCAGCAGCGGCAGCACGAGGGGCCGGCGCACCTGCACCCCCGGGATCCGCACCTCGGCAAGGCTCAGCTGTCGGTCGGCCTCCAGCGCGCGCACCTCGACGTACGACGTGGGCCCGCCCTCGAGCGGGACGGTGCGGCTCTCCCCTGGCCCGACCGCGACGGGCTCGGACGTGCTGCCCTCGGTGCGCACCACCAGCTCCTGCTCGTCGGTGGCGTCGGGGCCGCCGACCAGGCGCACGGTGCTGGGTGAGCGGGGCGAGTCGAGCTCGAGGCGCCACCAGGCCGTGCCGCTGCGCCCGGCGCCGGAGCGCCACGCCGACGCGGTGGAGCCGTCGAGCGCCGCCCACGGTGACGAGCCGCGCCGGATCGTGCCGAACGAGTCGGCGTCGGAGGCCGAGGACGAGGCCGAGAGCGAGGCCGCGCCCACGAGCCTGGCGGTGGTCGACCACCGGTCGTCGGAGTCGAGCCGGTAGTCGCGCACCGGGTTGCCGGTGCGACGTACGTCGCCGGCCACGAGCGCCGCCGAGCTGCCGTCGTGGATGCGTGCGAAGGACCGCTCGCGGGCCCGCAGCCCGTCGGTCAGCACGACCGGGGCGTCGTCCAGCGCCTCGGGCAGCTCGTCGGGCGCGTCGGCGGCCAGCACCACCGGCCGGTCGTCGAGCGCCTCGGCGTCGACGAGGTCGGCGAGGTCCTCGGGGCCGGCCGCGACCAGCGCGGTGACGTCGGCAGCGACGGCCGGGTCGGCGTCGGAGACCTCCCAGACCTCCACGGCCTGGTAGGTGCTCTGCCAGCCGCCCGCGGCCAGCACCCGGCCGTCGTCGTCCTGGCCGAGCAGCGAGGCCCCGCCGAGCAGCGGCCCGAAGCCGGTCACCTGGGCCACGCCCGGGCTCTCGCGCAGCGCCTGGCGCACCAGCACCGGGTCGGGGGTGGCGTCGGCGCGCTCGAGGTCGCCGCGCACGACGACGTAGCGGACCCCGGCCCGGCGCAGCGCCGCCGCGAGCCCCGGGGACCCGTGGCCCTGGGCCAGGCGTGCCTCGATCCCGTCGAGGAGGCGGATCGCCCCCGGGGGCACGAGCGGCACCACGTTGCGCACCGCCCAGCGCGAGCCCGCCAGCCACTGCATCGGCTCGTCGTCGGGGTCGCCCCACAGGTAGCGGCCGAAGGGCGAGCCGGGCACCAGCAGCGCTGTGGCGTCGCCCCGCTCGGCCTCCTGCTCCTCGAGCCAGGCGGCCGTGTCGCTCCAGTAGGACGGCACCTCGAGCACCGCGTCGGCCGGCGCGATCCGACCGGCCAGGGCCGGGGCGGCCGCGCCCGCGACCACCGCCACGGTGACCGCGAGCGCGGTCGCGGTGTTGAGCCGCACCAGGCTGCGGGTGCGGCCGTCAGGAGCGCGGCCGGCCTCGCGCCGCCCGGCCCGCACCAGCGCGTCGATGCTCAGCGCCAGGCCGAGGACCAGCGGCAGGCGCACCACGGGGTCAAACTTGTGGACGTTGCGCAACGGGGAGAGCACGCCGTCGAGCTGGGCCTGCAGGTCCGCGGCGAACCAGCCCTGGACGGCACCCAGGTGGCCCGCGGTGACCATCAGGAGGCCGACGAGCAGCCCCAGGCCCAGGAAGCGTCGGTGCGGGTGGTGGCGCAGCATCAGGCCGGCGAGCCCGAGCGCCAGGACGACGGCCGAGTTCAGCGCCAGGTACGACGTGGTGAGCAGGTCGCGCCCGGCGCGGGAGCCCTCCTCGATGTAGGGCACCCAGTTCGAGGTGCCCCGCAGCGCGTCGACGAGCGTGGTGGGGAAGGTGGTGACCGACGCCGACTCGATGTAGTCGAGGAACGGCGGGCTGTAGGAGCCCATCAGCGCCAGCGGGACCAGCCACCACAGGGTCCCCAGGACGGTGAAGGCCGGCCACCAGAGCATCAGCGCGCGCCGACGGGGGCCGGGGGCGCGGGTCAGCAGCCACACCGCGCCCAGCGGGATCACCGCGAACGACGCCGCGGCGTTGACGCCTCCGACGAGGCTGATCGCCAGCGCCGACAGCGCGGCCGCGCGCCGCGGGGAGCCCCGCTCGGCACCGGTCACCAGGGGCAGCAGCACCCACGGCGCCAGGGCGATCGGCCAGGTCTCGCTGGAGATCGGGCCCATGGTGGTGAGCACCCGTGGAGAGAGCGCGAACGCCGCTCCCGCGACCAGGCAGGCCAGGTCGCTGCGCACCCCCAGCGCCCGGGCCAGGCGGGCGGTGCCCGCGAAGGCGACCGCCAGCACCAGCCCCCACCACAGCCGCTGCACCACCCAGCCGGGGACGGCCAGCAGCGCGCCGACCCAGAAGAAGCTGCCCATCGGCCACAGGTAGCCGTAGGCCTGGTTCTGCAGCTGTCCGAACGCGCCCTCGCCGTCCCACAGGTGCAGGGCCCGGGCCAGGAAGTCACCCGGTGCTGCGACGAGGTCGAACTTCGTGTCGGCGGCCAGCAGGCCGGGGTCCTGCACGAAGGCCAGGCCGACCAGCAGCGCGCAGCCGGCGAGCACGCGCAGCCCGAAGCGACCGCCGTCGGTGGCGGCGGTCGCGCTCATCGTCGGCGCAGCACGATGACGAGGTTCCAGGTCACGACCTCGCGCAGCACCGGCACCCGCAGCAGCCAGCGCGACCACCACGGGTTGTAGCGCGGGCTCAGGTCGACCAGCTCCACGCCCCCGGCGGCGGCCTCCCGGCGCGCCCAGTCGAGGCCCGCGCCCACGGTGACCGCGAACAGCGACTCGCCGTACTTGTTCTTGGGCTCGTGGCCGTGGGTGCGCTCGTAGCGGCGTCGCGCCCGGGCGCCGCCGAGGTAGTGCCACGGCGCGGTCTCGTGGCCGCCCCACGGCCCGAACCAGACCGTGTAGCTGATGAAGACCAGGCCGCCGGGGCGGGTCACGCGCACCATCTCGCGTGCCATCGTCCACGGCTGCGGCACGTGCTCGAGCACGTTGGAGGAATAGCAGACGTCGACGCTGTCGTCGCGGAAGGGCAGCTGCATGCCGCTGCCCACCACGGTGCCGTTGGCGATGGTGCCGAGGCCGGCGAGCTCACCGACATCGGAGTCGAGCGCCAGGTACGTCGCCCCGGCGGCGGTGAAGGCGTCCCGGAAGTAGCCGGGACCGCCACCGACGTCGAGGAGGACTGCGTCCTCCAGGTCGGTGTAGGAGGCCAGCTGGGCCGCGGAGTCCTGCGCCAGGGCCGTGTAGAACCGCGCCGGGTCGTCCTGCTCGTGGCGGAACTCGCGCAGCAGCCGCACCGACCGGCGCAGCGTCGCCCGGTGGGACCCGGGTCGGGGACGGCGGTTCATCGGGCTCGGCACGCGCGCACCCTACCCACTGCGGCCCTTGGTAGGTTCGCTCGATGCACCAGGCCCACCCCGGACCGCTCACCGGCCGCCACGTCGTCCTGCTCAGCTGGCGCGACACCGCCAACCCCGAGGGCGGGGGTGCCGAGCGCTACCTGGAGAAGATGGCAGCCGGCCTGGTCGAGCGCGGCTGCACCGTGACGATCTTCTGCGCCGCGCACGCGGCGGCAGCGCCCGAGGAGGTCGTCGACGGGATCCGTTTCGTGCGCCGGGGCTCGAAGCTCAGCGTCTACGCGCAGGGGATGCGCGCGCTGCGCCGGGGCGACCTGGACGGGCCGCACGGGCCGCCGGACGTGGTGGTCGACGTGCAGAACGGGCTGCCCTTCTTCTCGCGCCTGGTCACCCGGCGTCCGGTGGTCGTGCTGGTGCACCACGTGCACCGCGAGCAGTGGCCGGTGGTCTACCCCGGCCGGGCCGGGCGCGTCGGGTGGTGGATCGAGCGCCGGCTCGCGCCGTGGCTCTACCGGCGCGAGCAGTACGTCGCCGTCTCCAGCGCGACCCGCGACGAGCTCGGCGAGCTGGGGGTCGACCCGGCCCGCACCGCCGTGGTGCACAACGGCACCGACCCCTACGTGCACGTCGACCCGGGCAAGAGCCCGGCGCCGATGGTGGCGGTGGTGGGCCGGCTGGTGCCCCACAAGCAGGTCGAGCACGCCATCGACGCCGTGCTGGCCCTGCGCGGACGCTTCCCCGGGCTGCGGCTGCACGTGGTCGGCTCGGGCTGGTGGGAGGCCGAGCTGCACGCCTACGCCGAGGCCCACGGCGCCGGCGGCAGCGTCGTGTTCGAGGGCCATGTCGAGGAGGAGCACAAGCACGAGGTGTACGAGCGGGCCTGGGTCCTGGCGCTGCCCTCGCTGAAGGAGGGCTGGGGCCTGGTGATCGGCGAGGCCGGCATGCACACCACGCCCACCGTGGCCTACCGCTCCGCGGGCGGGACCCAGGAGTCGGTGGTCGACGGCACCTCGGGCGTCCTGGTCGACGACCAGGCGACGTTCACCGCCACGCTGGGTCGCCTGCTGGACGACGCGGACCTGCGCCAGCAGCTGGGTCGCGGGGCCCTGGAGCAGAGCCACCGCTTCACGTGGTCGCGTGCCCAGCAGTCGTTCGCCGACGTGCTGGTGGAGGTGCTGTCGGGCCGGCGGGTGGCCGGCTCCGACTAGCGGCCCGGATCAGCCCGGATCAGCCGTTGGTGCCGTACTGGACGACCGGCTGGTTGACGTTCGCCGGGGACGGACCCTCGGTGCCGGTGTTGGCGTTGACCAGACCGACGACCGTCACGGCGGCGACGACACCGCCGACCACAGTGGTGGTGACGGTGGCGAAGATGGTGGCGATTCCGCCACTGAGAACAGCAGACACAGTTGACCCTCCCTCAAAGGTGACTGGAGAGTAACAGCGGAACCCAGGGGTACGACGAATCTTTGACTCATTGTTGACGACGGTGGCTCATCCTTTGCCCGGCCCGCAGCAAGGGGCCCAGGAGCAGCACCAGCCAGCCGCCCCACCCGGCCGCCGTCGCCACGACCCAGGCCCGCGGCACCTGGCGCGCGACCGCTCCCGGCACCTCGACCACCACCAGGTCGTCGGCCACCGGTAGCCGGCGCCCCGCCACCTCGACGGCGCCGGCCTCCTCGCCGCCCGGGGCGCTCCGGTCGACCACCACGACCCCGATCCCGGCCCGGGCCAGCGCCGCAGCCCGGCCCTGCGGGTCGGGCTGCGCCAGCGCGGCCCGCGCCTCCTGCACCCGGGGGTCCTCCCCCGCCACCACGGTGCCCGAGACCACCAGCTCGTCGCTGGCCACGTGGTCGCGCCCCAGGTAGCGGCCCAGCGGGTCCAGCACCGTGCGGCCGCCGTTCCAGGCGGGAGCGCGGAAGCTGCTCAGCGGCAGCACCAGCACGTCGCCGGGGGCGGCTGACTCCACCGCCTCGCGCGCCTGCTCGTACGACGGCGGGTACGACACCGCGCGCAGCCCGCCGCCCGGGGTCCCGCCGAGTCCCCAGGCCACGTCGGGCATCAGCGTCACCGGCCACACGACCAGCACGCCGGCCAGCAGCAGCCGCGGCACGGCCGGCACCGGCCCCGGCCAGGCACGTGCGACCCGCGCGCGGGCCTCGACCACGCCCTGGGAGGCCGCCCCGACGAGCAGGGGCGCGCAGAGCACGAGGATCCGCGCCCCGTCCCTGACCACCCCGGCGCCCGGTACCGCTGCCGTCACCGCCCCCACCGCAGCCGGGGCGGCCCAGGTCAGCACCGCGGTCCCCCACCCCAGCCACCACAGCACGAGCAGCCCGCCGGCCTCGCGGGTCCCCAGCCGCCGCCACCAGCCGCGCCACCCGGCCGCGACCAGGAGCACCAGCACGCCGGTCGACAACCAGGCCGCCACCCCGGCCCGGGACCCGGGCAGCACCTCGGAGTTCCAGGCCCCGCCCAGCCCCAGGGCCGCCAGCGGCCCGGGCAGGGCGCCCTCGTCGGCCAGCGCGAAGACCGCAGCCCCGGCGGGGTCGCCCAGCGCCGCGCCCGCGTGCAGCAGGCCGGCCACCAGCCACGGCGCGTTGGCCAGCAGCGCCACCGCCGCCACCCGCGCCACCTGGGCCGGGTCCTTCCGGTTCGCGAGGACCAGCAGCACCGCCGCGGTGGCCAGGCCCGCGCTCGCGCTCAGGGACGCGACGACGACCAGCACCGGCAGCACGCCGGGCATCCGGCCCTCCTCGCGCCAGCGCCGGGCCGCGCCGACCAGCCACGGAAGTGCGGCGTACCCCAGCAGGACGGGCCAGTGGCCCAGGCCCAGCCGCTCGACGACCAGCGGGTTCCACTGCCACAGCGTCACCGCGGCCAGCGCGCCGACGAGACTGCCCCGCGGAGCCAACCGGGCCGCGCCCAGCCCGCCCACGACCAGCGAGCCCAGCAGCACGAGCTTCTGCAGCACCATGCCCGGCACGACCTCGTCGAGGACCGCGACGACCGCGTCGGAGGGCACCGCGCGCGGCAGCCCGCTGCCGGTGCCGAGCGCGTCGGCGCGCAGCGCCAGGTCGGGCACCCACACCATGTCGTAGGACAGCACGTAGCCAGGGCCCAGCGCCGGGCCGAGCAGCAGCACGGCCAGCAGCACCGACCAGAGCGGCACCACCAGTCCTCGCCGCCGCCCCAGGTCCACGCGCGAAGGAAACCACACCGTCACCGTCCGAGCCCGCCGAAGTTGTCCACCGCGCGGTCCGCTGACCTACGCTCGACCCGTGACGAGCACCACGGACGACGCGCCGAGCGGTCCGACCGCCCCCGGCGCCGGCGCCCCCGGTCGCACCGGACTGCGGGCACTGCTGCGCGGCAGCGCCGGCATCGCCGTGGCGATGGGCGTCATGAACGTGGCGACCTACGCGTTCCAGATGATCTCGGCCCGCCTGCTCGGCCCCGCCGACTACGGCGTGCTCGCGCCGCTGATGGCGCTGCTGATGGTGGTCGCGGTGCTGCAGCTGGGCCTGCAGGCCACCGGCGCCCGCCGCATCTCAGCCGACCCCGAGCACGTGGCGCAGATCGAGCGCGTGGTGCTCGGCGTGACCTACCGCGCCGCGCTCGGCCTGGGCGCGCTGATGCTCGTGCTCTCCCCCGTGGTGATGGTGGTGCTGCGCCTCGACAGCATGCTCCCGGCCGTGCTGCTCGCGGTCAGCGCGGTCCCGCTCACGGTGATGGGCGGCCAGGCCGGCATCCTGCAGGGCGAGCGGCGCTGGCTGCCCCTCGGCATGGTCTACCTCGGCATGGGCGTGCCGCGCGTCGTCGTCGGCACCCTGTGCCTGCTGGTCTCCCCCACCGAGACCGCGGCCATGCTCGGCGTGATGATCGCGATGTTCGTGCCTGCGCTGATCGGCTGGTTCGCCCTGCGCCGCCCCCGCGACGAGGCCAGGCACAGCGAGGCGCACACCCGGCGCCCGGTGGCCCGTGAGGCGGTGACCGCCTCGCTGGCGCTGCTCGCCTTCTTCGTGCTCTCCAACGCCGACATCGTGGTGGCCCGCAACGTCCTCGACGACCACGACGCCGGGCTCTACGCCGCCGGGCTGATCCTGACCAAGGCGGTGCTCTTCCTGCCTCAGTTCGTGGTGGTCGTCGCCTTCCCGTCCATGTCGACGGTCGAGGAGCGGCGCCTGGCCCTGCTGCGCAGCCTGGGCCTGGTCGCTGCCCTCGGCGTGGCCGCCACGCTCGGTGCCTGGCTGCTCAGCGGGCTGGCCATGGTCTTCGTCGGAGGCCAGGAGTACGCCGACGTGCAGTCGCGGCTGTGGCTCTTCGCCGTGATCGGCACGCTGCTGGCGATGCTGCAGCTGCTGGTCTACTCGGTGCTGGCCCGCCGCGGCACCCGCTCGGCGTACCTGGTGTGGCTGGCGGTGCTGGTGCTGGTCGCCGCGGCGGCCGCCACCGCCTCGTTGAGCGCGCTGGTGCTGGTGGTGATCGCGGTCGACGCGACCCTCTTCACCGCCCTGCTGGCGCTGAGCCTGCACCGCCTGCGCGACCCGGCCTGAATCTCGCGCCGACCCGGCCCGTACTTCGCGTCGACCCGGCCCGGATCGACGCCCTCGTCAGTGCGCGGCCTCGTGCCAGCTGCGGCCGGTGCCGACCGACACGTCGAGCGGGACCGTCAGGTCGGCCGCCGCGCCCATCTCGGCGCGCACCAGCGCCTCGAGCGGCTCGCGCTCGCCGGGAGCCACCTCGAGCACGAGCTCGTCGTGGACCTGCAGCAGCATCCGCGACGAGAGCGAGGACTCGTCGATCGCGCGCTGCACCCGCAGCATCGCGATCTTGATGAGGTCGGCGGCCGAGCCCTGGATGGGGGCGTTCAGGGCCATCCGCTCGGCCATCTCGCGGCGCTGGCGGTTGTCGCTGGTCAGGTCGGGCAGGTAGCGGCGGCGTCCCTCGATGGTCTCGGTGTAGCCGGTGCGCCGCGCCTCGTCGACGATGCCGCCCAGGTAGTCGCGGATGCCGCCGAAGGTCTCGAAGTACTCGTCCATCAGGCCCCTGGCCTCGGCCGGCTCGATGCCGAGCTGCTGGCCCAGGCCGAAGGCCGAGAGGCCGTAGGCCAGGCCGTAGTTCATCGCCTTGATCTTGGCCCGCTCCTCGGTGCCGACCTGCTCGGCGGGGATGTCGAAGACGCGGGCTGCGGTGATGGAGTGGAAGTCGCTCCCGGACTTGAACGCCTCGATGAGCAGCGCGTCCTCGGAGAGGTGCGCCATGATCCGCATCTCGATCTGGCTGTAGTCGGCCGTCATCAGCGACTCGTGCCCCTCGCCCACCACGAAGGCCTCGCGGATGCGCCGGCCCTCCTCGGTGCGCACCGGGATGTTCTGCAGGTTGGGGTCGGTGCTGGAGAGCCGCCCGGTCGCGGCGATGGTCTGGTTGAAGGTGGTGTGGATGCGCCCGTCGGAGGCCACGGTCTTGAGCAGGCCCTCGATGGTCTGGCGCAGCCGGATGACGTCGCGGTGGCGCAGCAGGTGCAGCAGGAACGGGTGCTCGGTCTTGACGTACAGCGCCTGCAGCGCGTCGGCGTCGGTCGTGTAGCCGGTCTTGGTGCGCTTGGTCTTCGGCATCGCGAGCTCGTCGAAGAGCACCACCTGCAGCTGCTTGGGCGAGCCGAGGTTGATCTCCTTGCCGATCACGGCGTACGCCGCGTCCACGGCCGCGCGCACCTCGTCACCGAAGTGCGACTCGAGCGACTCGAGGTGGTCGGTGTCGACGGCGATGCCGGTGGTCTCCATGCGGGCCAGCAGGTGCACCAGCGGCAGCTCGACCTTGGCGAGCAGCTCGGTGCCCCCGTGCTCGGCGACGGCGCCGTCGAGCGCCTCTGCGAGGTCGAGCACCGCGCGGGCGTGCAGCATCGCGGTGCGTGCCGCGGAGTCGCCGGCGCCCTCGAGCCCGGAGTCGAGGCCGGCGTCGAGGCTGTCGAGGCTCAGCTGGCCGTCGTCGCCGCCGCCCTGCTTGAGCTCGCGCTTGAGGTAGCGCAGCGTCAGGTCGGAAAGGTCGTAGGAGCGCTGGTCGGGGCGCACCAGGTAGGCGGCCAGGGCGGTGTCGGACTGCAGGCCCTCGAGCCGCCAGCCGCGGGCCGCCAGCGCCAGCATCGGACCCTTGGCGTCGTGCAGCACCTTGGGGCGCTCGGGGTCGGCCAGCCAGGCCGCCACCGCCGCGTCGTCGTCGGGGGTGACCTCGGCGGCGTCGAACCAGGCGGCGGTGCCGTCGTCGGCGGCCAGGGCCAGCGAGTGCACCTCGCCAGTGCCGGCGCGCCAGGTGCCCTGCACGGTGACGCCGACGCGCTCGGTGGCGTGCCGGGCCAGCCAGGCGGACACCTCGCCCGGCGCCAGGCGGACCCCCTCGAGCTCGAAGCCCGAGCCGTCGACGACCTCCTCGGAGGTCAGGGTCTCGAAGAGCCGGTCGCGCAGCACCCGGAACTCCAGCCCGTCGAAGAGGGTGTGCACCTCCTGGCGGTCCCAGGGCCGCAGCGCGAGGTCGGCGGGGCGCAGCTCGAGGTCGAGGTCGCGCACCAGGGCGTTGAGGCGCCGGTTGCGCATCACGTCGCCCAG
The DNA here is from genome assembly GCF_030518195.1 of Nocardioides cremeus. GTDB lineage: Bacteria > Actinomycetota > Actinomycetes > Propionibacteriales > Nocardioidaceae > Nocardioides > Nocardioides cremeus. Next base: position 75,644 of record NZ_JAULSC010000003.1, on the reverse strand, counting down.
GTGCTCGCGCAGGGCCTCGCCCTTCTTGCCGGTGATCTTGTCGGCGTGGGTGATGACGTTGTCGAGCCCGTCGTAGGTGTTGATCCACCGCGCCGCGAACCCCTGGCCGACACCGGGCACGCCCGGCAGGTTGTCGGAGGTCTCGCCCACGATCGCGGCCAGCTCGGGGTAGCGCGCCGGAGGCACGCCGTACTTGGTCTCGACCGCCTCGGGGGTCATCCGGGCCAGGTCGGAGACGCCACGCATCGGGTAGAGCACCGTGGAGCGCTCGGTGACCAGCTGCAGCGAGTCGCGGTCGCCGGTCAGGATCAGCACGTCCATCTCGGGGTCCTCGGCGAGGGCCTGGGTCACGAGGGTGGCGATGATGTCGTCGGCCTCGTAGCCCTCCTTCTTGAGGAAGGGGATGCGCAGCGCGTCGAGGACCTCCTCGATCAGCGGGAGCTGGCTGGAGAACTCCCCCGGCGTCTTCTGCCGCTTGGCCTTGTACTCGGAGTACTCCGCCATCCGGAAGGTCTGGCGCGAGACGTCGAAGGCGACGCCCACGTGGGTCGGCTGCTCGTCGCGCAGCACGTTGATGAGCATCGAGGTGAACCCGTAGACGGCGTTCGTGTGCTGGCCCGTGGTGGTGGAGAAGTTCTCGACCGGCAGCGCGAAGAAGGCCCGGTAGGCCAAGGAGTGGCCGTCGAGCAGGAGCAGCCGCGGGCGGGTGGGGGCAGTCGTCTCGGGCACGCAGCGACCCTAACCGTTGGCGCCGACGGCGCCTCGCTAGGTTGAGCCCATGAGCGAGATGGACGTGGAGCAGTACGTCGCCTCGATGCCCCAGGGCATGGGCGGGCTGAACGAGAAGATGGGCATCGAGCTGCTCGAGGTCTCCACCGAGCGGGTCGTGGCCACGATGCCCGTCGAGGGCAACACGCAGCCCTACGGCCTGCTGCACGGCGGAGCGTCCGTGGTGCTGGCCGAGACCCTGGGCTCCATCGGCTCGGCGCTGCACGCCCATCCCGACCGGGTCGCGGTGGGCGTCGACATCAACGCCACCCACCACCGCTCCGCCACCAGCGGCACCGTGACCGGGGTCGCGACCCCGGCCCACCTGGGACGCACGAGCGCGACCTGGGAGGTCGTGGTCACCGACGAGCGCGGCAAGCGCGTGTGCACCTCGCGGATCACCTGCTCGCTGGTGCCCCGCGAGCGGGTCGGCCTCTAGCCGAGGCTCTGCTGGCGACGCAACGACCGTCGCGCGGCGAGCATCTGTCCCCGCGCCGACCGGGGGCGCTCGGAGACCGGGCGCTGCGCCTCGACCTTGGCGCGCACGGCGGGCGTCGCGGCGACCCGCAGCACGGCCTGGGGGCGCAGGGCGAGACGGGCCATGAACCGGTTGGCATCGCGCGAGGACGCCGACGCTGCGGTCATCACGTGCGTGATGCCGAGGTCCTCGGCCCACGCGACGGCGGCCTCGACCAGCGTGCGGCCGACCCCGTGGCGGCGCTGGTCGGGCACCACGGTGGGCGTGTAGCACTGGACGACGGGCTCGAGGTTGATCGGGCTCAGCGTCGCCACCCGCAGCAGCACCGCTCCGGCCGGGCGGCCGTCGTGCTCGGCGATGAAGAGCCGCTGCTCCGGCGAGAGGGCAGCCTCCTTGATGACCTGCTCGAGGTCGGCGACCTGCTCCTCAAGGTCGCAGCGGCGCAGGTGCTCGCTCCACAGCTCGGCCAGGAACAGAGCGTCCTGCTCGCCCGCGCACCGCAGGCTCACGGGACTCCGACTCATCTCGCGCACCCCTTCGGACCCTCGACAGTGGCGCGCCCACGTGGGCGCGTCCGACCGGGCGAGACTACGCTCCTGCGCGCCGTGCTGTCGCATGGTCGAGACCACCTTTAACCCGCCCGGACGGGCCGGAGCCCCGAGGACCACCGTTGAGCCCCCTGCTGCTGACCCCGCCGCCGTTGCTGGTCCCCGGTGTCGGCACCGCGGTCAACGTCGTGACGGTGCTGGTCGGCTGCCTGCTGGGCGTGCTGCTGGGCCACCGTCTGCCCGAGCGCACCCGCGAGCTGGTCACCGACGGCCTCGGCCTGGTGACGCTGCTGATCGCGGCCACCGCCGCCGTGGAGGTGCTCTCCCCGGAGCTGGCCGCCGCGGTCGGCGACAGCGCTCCGATGCTGATCGTGCTGGGGTCGGTCCTGCTGGGCGGCATCACCGGTTCGCTGCTGCGCCTCGAGCAGCGGGTCGAGGGCCTGGGCAGGTGGCTGCAGCGCCGCCTCGCGGGCGGGGCGGGCTCGGTGGACCGCCAACGCTTCGTCGAGGGCTTCGTGGTCGCCTCGCTGGTCTTCTGCACCGGCCCGCTGACCATCCTGGGCTCGCTCAACGACGGGCTGGGCAACGGGGCCGACCAGCTCTTCCTCAAGTCGACCCTCGACGGCTTCGCCGCGATCGCCTTCGCCGCGTCCTTCGGCTGGGGGGTCGCGGCGTCGGTGCTCACGATCGTGGTCGTGCAGGGCGGCCTGACCCTGGCCGGTCTCGGGCTGGGCGACCTGCTGCCGGACGCGCACCTGGCAGCCGTCACCGCCGTGGGCGGGCTGGTGCTGGTCGGGGTGGCGCTGCGGCTGCTGCGCATCCGCGAGGTCGCGGTCTCCGACCTGCTGCCGGCACTGCTGGTCGCACCCCTTCTCGTGCAGCTGGTCGTCTTCCTTCGGTGACGGAGATCCCCCGATCACGTCACGATTCGGCAACGCTCCCCGAGTGTGCCGCGCCTCACACCCCTGTAGGTCTACCGTGACCGTGCTAAGCCAGACCTCCGGGGGTCGGGCACCGGTGAAGGCACCAACACCTGAGGAAAGGGTTCACCACGTGAATCGATCGACCACATCCCACTGGGTCAAGCTCATGGCCGGCACCGCCGCGCTCGGCCTGGTGCTGACCGCCTGCGGTTCGGAGGACTCCGAGCCCGAGGCCACTGACAACGAGCCCACCAGCGAGTCGAGCGAGTCGGGGGCACCCGCCGACGACGAGTTCACCAACGACGAGTGCGCCGACGGCTCCTCGAACGCCGACACGTTCAAGGCTGGCGGCATCCTGCCCCTGACCGGCAACCTGGCGTTCCTCGGCCCGCCCGAGGTCGCCGGAGTCGGCATGGCCGTCTCCGACATCAACGCCGCCGGCGGCGTCAACGGTGCCCAGGCGTGCCACCAGATCGAGGACTCCGGTGACACCACCGACCTGTCCATCAGCACCGCCTCGGCGCGCAAGCTGATCCAGGACGAGGCCTCGGTCGTCATCGGCGCCGCGTCCTCCAGCGTCTCGCTGAACTTCGTGGACCGCCTCACCGCCGCCAAGGTCACCCAGGTCTCGCCCGCCAACACCGCGGTCGACCTGAGCGGCTACAGCGACTTCTACTTCCGCACCGCCCCGCCGGACGGCATCCAGGGCAACGCCCTCGGTTCGCTGATCTCCTCCGACGGCTTCCAGAAGGTCGCCTTCATCGTCTTCTCCGACACCTACGGCACCGGTCTGCGTGACGTGGTCCAGGAGACGATCGAGGCCGGCGGCGGCGAGTGCACCTACGGCTGCAAGGGCGACGGCGACGAGTTCCCGGCCGGCCAGACGACCTTCTCCTCCGAGGTCTCTGCCGCCACCAACTCCAACCCCGACGCCATCGTCATCCTCGCCTTCGACGAGACCAAGGCCATCGTGCCCGAGCTCGCGTCGACCGGGTGGGACATGTCGGCGACCTACTTCTCCGACGGCAACACCGCCGACTACTCGGAGGACTTCGAGGCGGGCACCCTCACCGGCGCCCAGGGCACCATCCCCGGTGCCGACGCGGCCCAGGACTTCAAGGACCGCCTGATCGCCTGGAACGAGTTCGCCTTCGGTGACGGCCTGACCGACTTCGCCTACGCGGCCGAGTCGTACGACGCCACCATCCTGGCGGCCCTGGCTGCCTACAAGGGCGGTGCGACCGACTCCGAGACGGTGCAGCAGAACTTCGCTGCGGTCTCGGGCGCCAACGGCGGCGAGGAGTGCACCTCCTACGCCGACTGCACCGCCATGCTCGACGAGGGCAACGAGATCCGCTACGTCGGTCCTTCGGGCATCGGCCCGATCGACGAGGAGAACGACCCGTCCTCGGCGTTCGTCGGCATCTACACCTTCAACGACGAGAACAAGAACGAGCTGACCGCCACGGTCGAGGGCCAGAAGCAGTCCTGACCCCCTGACGCTCGTCCGACGAGGGCCCCGCACCGATCCTGGCCTGTTCGGCTTTTAGTGTGGTTTTGGGCGCGCCTTGTCCGGCCCTCCCGGTAACCTTGACCCTTCGGTCAGGGCCCGGGAGGGCCGGTTCGCGTTCGGAGGGGGTCGCTGGTGGTTGCCGCCCGCGACCTCGAGGACGGCACTGCCGGTGGGACCGGCGCCGGCACGCTGTCTGGCGGAGACGTCCCGCCAGGAGGACAACTGACCGACGCAGCAGCACCGCAGTGCCCGGACCCGTCACACGCGGGGAGCCGGGTGCGCCGCCGTGGGCTCAGGGCCTCCGCGGCCGGCACACGGCAGCGGTTCGAGTGCCTGCCCGAGACCGGAAAGCGGCACTTCTTCACCACCCCGGCCGCCGGAGCGGTCGAGGCTGGACGCTCACCGAGGCAGCGGTGCCCTGACCCGTGGCACGCCGACGCCCGGGTCCAGGGACGAGGCACGCGCACGACGAAGGCGGGCACCTGGCGGCGGTTCCGGTGCACCCGGCCCGACGGCAGCTCGCACTTCTTCCAGGTGCTCGCCTCGGCGGCCGGCACCCAGCTCACCTCGCTCGACCGCCCGCCGGGGTGCCCCGAGCACGCGGTCTCGAAGGTGACCCGGCAGGGCGTGTACGGCCGCGGCGCCACGAAGCGGCAGCGCTACCGCTGTGTCCCCGCCGACGGCACGGCGCCACACACCTTCACCCCGCCACTGGCACGGGAGGCCGTCGAGGTCGGTGTCGAGAGCTGCACGACTTGCGACGAACTGCTCTCCCCGCACCGCGGCGCGCTCACCGGCGCCCGGCACACCCCGTGGACGCTCGCGTTGTACGCCCGGGCGCTGAACGAGCTCTCGATGGGCGCCAGCTACGCGGCGGTGTCGCTGATGATGCGCGAGTACCGCGACCGAGCCAGCCGCCACCTGCTCGAGCACCATGGCGGCGGCGCGCTGCTCGACGGGCAGGCGACCGGGGCCGCGCAGTCGTACACCGCCGCGCAGGGCAAGTCCGCCTGGCACCTCGCCGCCGACCTGGTGGAGCAGTACGCACCGCTGCTGTGGCGCCCCGTCGAGCAGCAGATGCGCGACCGCGACCGGCAGCAGCGCGCCGCGAACGACCAGCAGCTCGCCGCTGCACCGAACGCCGCGCTCGCCACCCCCATCACCTGGCTGCTCGACGAGCAGCCGGTCATTTTGTCCGGCCGTCGCCGGCGCGGCCAGCAGCGGCGCCTTGAGCGGAACCAGTGGAGCTTGCTGGTGGTCGTCGAGGTCCGCTGGCACCCGGCCGAGGACCCGATGAGCTACCCGCGTCGGGAGTACCGGCTCCGGCTGGCGCGCGCCTACCCGCGCGCGAACGAACAGGCGTGGCGGCTGGTGCTGGACGAGCTCGGCGAACGCCCGGACTTCATCGTCGCCGACAACGCCGAAGCCATCAGCAACGCGGTGACGAAGCAGTACGGCGCAGGGGTCGTCGGACTGGTCCCGAGCCTGTTCCACATCCAGCGCAACCTCCGCGACGCACTGAGGAAGCTGCCAGGGGCGACCACCAAGCTCGAGGGGCGCACCGTGCTGGTCCCCGAACTGGCCAAGCACCTCGACGTGCTCGCTCGCGACGAGCTGCTCAACCTCGGCCCCGCCGACTGGACACGGTGGTGGGACGACCTCATCGGAGCCGTCGCCACGCTGCCGGCGCCCGTGACCGGAGTGCTGGAGCAGCGCCGCATCTACGAACCCCGGGTCGCGGCCGCGCTGCCCATCCTGGCCCGACAGCCGCAGCTGCCGGCGTCCAACGCCGCGGTCGAGAACCGGATCCGGCACGCGCTTGAGCCGTTCCTGGACAACCGCAAGCAGCTGTACCGCAACCTCGCCCGGACGAACTTCCTGCTCGATCTCGCGGTCGCCCGGGCCCAGGGCGCGTTCACCGACCTCGACGAGGTCACCCGGCTGCTGCGCGAAGACAACGAGGCCGCCGGCGGGTGGGCACCCGCCCCGCGCACCCTCGCCGACGCTCAACCGCCACAGCGCGCCGAGGGTGAGCCGCCACCGGTGTACTCCTCGCTGTTGAACCCGCTGCTGGTCGCCGCGCTCGCCGAGCAGCGGCTCACCCAACCACCCGTTCGGCAGCAGGACGGGCAGCAGGGCGGGCAGCAGAGCGGAGGGCGACCGTGACGCTCACCGACGCCGGCTTCGAGCTGTTCCAGCACCTCACCGCCCGCACCTTCCTCGTGCTCGACACCGAGTACACCCGCGACCCCGACGGGGATGGCGACCGCATCATCTCCCTGGCCATCACCCCGGTTGTCGGCGGGAAACGGGTTCGCGACGGCGAGCTGTACGTCGAGATGAACCCCGGCGTGCCCGTTGACCCCCGCTCCACCGCGGTGCACGGCTTCACCACCGAGGCCGTGGCCCGCAAGCGCCGCTTCGGCTACTACGCGCCCGCGGTGCTCGACGCCCTCACCGTCCCCGACGCGGTGCTGGTCTGCCACACCGGCAGCGACATCCGGGTGCTGCGCCGCGAGTTGGAGCGGCTCGACGAGGCGAGGGCAACCGGGGACGCGACGGTGCCCGTCGGCCTCGAGCAGCTGCCCGAGCTGCCCATCATCGACACCAGCACCCTGCCGCGACTGCTCCGGCTGCCCGGCGTCGGTCAGCGCGGCGTCGTCAGCCTCGCCACCTTGTGCCAGCTCGTCGGGGTCGCCAACGCCGAGGCGCACCACGCCCGCGCGGACGCCCGCGCCACCGCCGACGCCCTGGTCAAGCTGCTCCTTCACGCCGCCGGGGCGTTCGCCTACGACAGCCTCGAGGCGCTGCTCGAAGATCACGCCCGGGGCACTACCCACGACCCGAAGCTTCCTGGCTACATCCGCAGCCGCCGCGAAGCGCCCGTCGTCCCGACCGAGCACCTGGTCCGCCACGACTCCCCGCTCACCCACGCGGGCACTCCGGCCGAGCAGCAGGCGTGGTTGGAGCTGGCCGTGGAGTGCGTGCGGCTGCGCTGCCCGCACCTGCGCACCGAAGCCACCCTCGCCGCCCAGGAGAACGGCGCCGCGCTGTTCGACCCACTCGTCGCGCTGCTGGCCACCGTCACCGAGCCCGGCCAGGCAGGCACCCTGCTCGGCGCCGTCGCCGCACTCATCACCGCCTCCAGCCCTGGTGCCGACCCGCCCGCGGCCGCGCCCGCGCTCGCGCACACCCGGGCGCTGCGCTGGTGGGCCAAGCAGCGGCCCCAGGTCGAAGCCTCCACCCCGTGCGAGCCGTCCGGGTCTCGCTCCTGCCCCGACTGCTGGGAAGGTCACGGTTGCCCCCGCGACACGCTGTACCAGCCAGTGACCCGGATCGCGGTGCTCGGCGAGCAGGGCAGGCTCACCAAGACCGGCATCCGAGACCGCCTCTTCGGCAAGCGCGAGGACCGTCGCATCAACCGCTGGTCACCGACCCACCCGCGCGAGACCGCGTACATGGCTTGGATGGTGTTCACCTTCACCGTCGAGGAGGACCGGGTCCTCGCCGCGAACGACTACCTCGCCGTCGCGATGAGCAAGGGGCTCCACCTGCTCGAGCCGCGCCTGGCCCGAGTCGCGTGCCAGTCGATCGCGGAGACCCGCGGGCTGACCGCAGCGAAGGAGGTCGCGGGGACGGTGCTCGCCGGCCGCACGACCGACCCGGCCTACGATGAGCTCGAACTGTGGATGACCTGGCACGAGCAGGCCGCGGTCGCCACCGCCCGGGCCCAGCAGCCGCGCACCATCACCCACCGGCGCCTCGCCCGCCCCGAAGGGCGCGTGAACCCGAACCCCTACCTGCCGCGCTGATGGACGAACCACTCGGACATCCCAGCCGGCGTTGAAGCGCGCGCCCGTTCTCCCACCGCGATGAAAGCAATGTTCAGCGCACGCTGTACTATTCAGCACATGCTGACCACTGCTAGCCGTCTTGACGTGATGAACAGGTTGGGTCGGGCGATGGCCGACCCCACGCGCTCCCGCCTACTCATGGCCCTTCTGGAGGGCCCCGCCTACCCCGGCGACCTCGCCCGCGACCTAGACCTGACCCGGTCCAACGTGTCGAACCACCTCGCGTGCCTGCGCGACTGCGGCATCGTCGTAGCCGAACCCGAAGGCCGACACACGCGCTACGCCGTCGCTGACCCGCACCTCACCCGGGCTCTCACTGCGCTCATCGACGTCACCCTGGCCGTCGACGAGAGCGCACCCTGCATCGACCAGCAATGTGTCCTGCCCGGGTGTGGCACCCAAGGGGCCGGCGCCTGATGCTGACCTCCGCAGCGCAGGCCATCGGCCTGTTCATCGCCACCAACATCGACGACATCATCGTGCTGTCGCTGTTCTTCGCCCGAGGAGCTGGACGGCCCGGAACCACGTCGCGCATCCTGGCTGGGCAGTACCTGGGGTTCGCCGGCATCCTCGCCGCGGCAGTGCTCGTGTCGCTCGGCGCCGGAGCCTTCCTGCCCGAGGCCGCGATCCCCTACTTCGGCCTCATCCCGCTGGTCCTCGGCCTCTGGGCTGCATGGCAGGCATGGCGCGATGATGATGATGATGATGATGACGACGACGCCAAAGTCGCCGGCAAGGCCGTCGCAGTGTGGACCGTCGCCGCCGTCACCTTCGCCAACGGCGGCGACAACATCGGCGTCTACGTCCCCGTCTTCTTGAACGTGGGCCCCGCCGCGACAGCCGCCTACTGCGTCGTCTTCCTCGTCCTCGTCGCCGCCTTGGTGGTCGCAGCCAGGTTCGTCGCCACCCGACCAGGAATCGACGAAGTCCTCGAACGCTGGGAGCACATCCTGTTCCCGGTCGTCCTCATCGGCCTGGGCCTGGTCATCCTCTACAGCGGCGGAGCCTTCGGGCTCTGATGCTTCGCCTGGCCAGCGGTCGAGCACGTGCAGGTAGCGCGGGCCTAGTCGCCGTCACCCTCGACAAGAGAACGCTCCACCGCGCGCCGGTCACGCTCGAGTAGCGCTCGCCGACACGCCGCCCGACCGCTACCTGCCCCCGAGCTCCGCCCATCGCGTGCAGGCTGGAGCCATCGGCTCGGAGGCGCAGACGTGAAAGCGCCCCCCGGTCCGATCGGACCGGGGGGCGCTTCGATGCGCCATAGGCGCGCCGTGAACCCACACTAAAAGCCGAACAGGCCGATCCTGGTGCGGGGCCCTTCGTCGTCCCCTGGACCGCACACGGGGGCGCGGGGACAGCCCTGCGGGACCACCCCAGCGCCTCGCCGAGGTCCTCCCCCAGCACCCCCGCCGCGACGCCCCCAGGACGCACGAACGGCCCCGGACCGAGCAGGTCCGGGGCCGTGCGGCGTACGTCGCGCAGGAGGAGGGGTGGCTACTCCTTGCCGACCTCCTTGGCCAGCGTGCCCAGGTAGAGCTCGATGACCTTGGGGTCGTTGGCCAGCTCGCGGCCGCTACCGGTGTAGGCGTCGCGGCCCTGGTCGAGGACGTAGCCGCGGTCGCAGACCTGCAGGCAGCGACGGGCGTTCTGCTCGACCATCACCACGCACACGCCGGTCTTGTTGATCTGGCGGGTGCGGATGAACGTCTCGTCCTGGCGCACGGGCGAGAGACCGGCGGAGGGCTCGTCGAGCAGCAGCACGGACGGCTCCATCATCAGCGCACGGGCCATCGCCAGCGACTGGCGCTCACCGCCCGACAGCGCGCCGGCGCTGCGGTCCTTGCGCTCGTGGAGGTTGGGGAACAGGTCCCACATGGCGTCGAGGCGCTCGCGCAGCTTCTTGGGGCGCAGGAAGAGCCCCATCCGCAGGTTCTCCTGGATGGACAAGGACGGGAAGACGTTCTCCGTCTGCGGCACGAAGCCGACACCCATCTGCACCAGCTGGTTGGCGCGCATGTTGGTGATCTCGCGCTCGCCCAGGTGCACGCTGCCCGAGTGGATCTTCACCAGCCCGAACATCGCCTTGAGCAGCGTGGACTTGCCGGCACCGTTGGGGCCGATGATGCCGATCATCTCGCCGGGGTAGGCGGTGAGGCTGCACCCGTTGAGGATGTTGACGCCCGGCAGGTAGCCGGCGACGAGGTCCTTGGCCTCGACCACGGGCCGCGAGCCGGCCGGGACGCCCGGCGGCAGCTCGGCGTTCGTCTGGGTGGTCATCGCTTCCCCTTCTCCGCGTCCCGTCGGGCCGCCTCTTCCTCGTCGGCCTCGTGGTGCAGATCCTTGACGACCTCGTCGCGGAGCAGGTCGTCGTCGCCCAGGTCGGTGTCGTGGTGCGCACCGAGGTAGGCGTCGATCACCGCCGGGTTGGCCATCACCGTGTCGGCCGGGCCCTCGGCGACGATGCGTCCCTCGGCCATCACCACGACCCAGTCGGAGATGTGCTGGACGACGTGCATGTCGTGCTCGACGAAGAGAACGGTCATGCCCTCGTCGCGCAGGCTCTGGATGTGGCCGAGCAGCGACTGGGTCAGTGCCGGGTTCACACCGGCCATCGGCTCGTCGAGCATGATCATGGTCGGGTCGGTCATCAGCGCCCGGGCCATCTCGAGGAGCTTGCGCTGGCCGCCGGAGAGGCTGCCCGCGTAGTCGTCCTTCTTCTCCAGCAGCTTGAAGCGGGCCAGCAGCTCCTCGGCCTTGGCCCGCACCTCGCCCTCCTGGGAGTGCCACAGCGGCTTGAACATGGCCTTGGCCAGGCTCTCGCCGGTCTGGTCCTTGGCGCCCAGCATCATGTTGTCCATCACCGTCATCCGGCTCAGGGCCTTGGTCAGCTGGAAGGTGCGCACCATGCCCGCCTTGGCCACCTTGGGCGCCGAGGTCTTGTCGAGCTTGGCCCCGTTGAAGGACCAGTGCGCGCCCTTGCCGGCCGACGACGGCTTGTCGAAGCCGGTGATGAGGTTGAAGAACGTCGTCTTGCCGGCACCGTTGGGGCCGATCAGCGCGGTGATCAGGCCGCGCTGGACCTCGAGGTGCTCGACGTCGACGGCCGTGATGCCACCGAAGTGCCGGGTGATGCGGTCGACGCTCAGGATCGGGTCGGGCTTCTCGGCGCCCGGCACCTGCGCGACGCCGCTCATCAGGGCGCGACGCGCGGCGGGATCGGCCAGGTCGCCCTGGCCGTCGGTCGTCGTGGTCCCGCTCGGGGTGCTCGGGTTCGTGGGCTCAGACATGGAAGCGCAGCTCTCTCTTGTCACCAAGGATGCCTTGTGGTCGGAAGATCACCAGCAGCACCAGCGCCACGCCGACGACGACGTAGGAGAACTGCTCGGTCTGCTGGGTGCTCATGATGCTGTTGGGCACGTAGGCACCCGACAGCTCGCGGACCAGGATGCGGGCGGAGAAGAAGATGATCGAGCCGAGGACGGGGCCGAAGATCGTCGCCGCGCCACCGAGCAGGAGCGCGGTGTAGGCGAAGAACGTCAGCTGGCGACCCATCGAGTCGGCCTGCACGGAGCCGGTCAGCACGTAGACCATGCCGCCGAGGGCACCGAACATGCCGCCGATGATCAGCGCCTGCATCTTGATGGCGAAGACGTTCTTGCCGAGGCTGCGCATCGCCTCCTCGTCCTCGCGGATGCCGCGCAGGAGGCGGCCCCACGGGCTGCGCACCAGCAGGAAGACGATGATGCAGGAGACGCCCACCAGCGACCAGGCCACCACCCGGACCCACCACCCGTCCACGCTGGTGCGCGGCTCGGTCTGGGGGAAGGAGAAGAAGAGGGCCAGGAAGAGGACGACGAAGAGGGCAGCGACCACCAGCTTGGGGGTGGCGGTGGTCCCGATCTTGGGCGCCTGCCCGTCAGCCGACTTCATCCGCTTGGCGATCACGACGATGCCGACGACGGCCGCGACGGCCACGAGCAGGCCCACGACCCGCAGGCCGGCACCCCCACCCGCGTCGCGGTAGTTCAGGGGCAGCAGGTCGAAGCTGCCGCTCCCGAAGAACGACAGGTCCATGAACGGACCCTGGTAGTCCTTGCCGAAGATGCCCTGCGAGCCGCCGGTGAAGTCCTCGAAGGCGGCGAGACGGCCGGTGTAGCGGATGATCTCCGCCGCCGAGATGGTCACGATGGCCAGGTAGTCGCCTCGTAGCTTCAGCGTGGGCAGACCCAGGATGAAGGAGAAGAGCACCGAGACGACCAGACCGATGAGCACGGCGACGGCCAGCGGGATGTCGTAGGTGATGGAGATGGCCATGCCGTACGCACCGAGCAGCATGTAGCCGGCCTGGCCGATGTTGAGCAGGCCGGTGAAGCCGAAGTGGATGTTGAGGCCGATCACGGCGATGGCGACCGCCGCGGTGTCGGGCGAGATGGCCTCGCCGACCACGGCATCGAGGATTCCGAGGAACTCGTTCATCTGCAGGCTCCTTCTCAGCCGACTCGGACGGCGCGTCCGAGCAGGCCCTGGGGCCTGACCATCAGCAGCAGGATGAGGATGACCAGCGCCACCGCGTACTTGAGGTCACCGGGCGCGCCCAGCGGACCGGCCAGCTCCACGACGAGACCGATGATGATGGCGCCCACGAAGGCGCCGAAGGCGGTGCCCAGACCACCCAGCGTCACGGCCGCGAAGAGCAGCAGCAGGATCTGCATGCCGGTGTCCCAACGGATGCCGTTGCTGACCACCAGGGCGTAGAAGACGCCGCCCAGGCCGGCCAGCGCGGTGGCCGCGATCCACACGAAGCGGATGATGCGGTCCACGTCGATGCCGGAGGCGGCGGCCAGGGCCGGGTTGTCGGACACCGCGCGGGTGGCCTGCCCGACCCGGGTGCGCAGCAGCACGAAGCCGACCACGGCGATGGCCACGAGCGCGACGCCCATCGCCACGAAGGACATGTCGGTCATCCGGACCGGGCCGATCTCGACGACGTCGAAGGTACGCACGACGACCTTCTGCTGCGAGGCGCCCACGAAGAACTGGAAGGCGTACTGCGCGGCGAGCGCGAGACCGATCGTCACGATCATCATCTGGGTCAGGCCCAGGCCCCGCCGTCGTAGCGGTTGCCACATCAGGCGGTCCTGCACGTAGCCGGTCGCGCCACAGATGATCGTGGTCAGCAGGATGCCGATCCACAGGTTGAGCCCCGCGACGTTGACCAGGCCGTAGGCGACCATGCCGCCCAGCGTCACCTGCTCGGCGTGCGAGAAGCTGGACAGACCGGTGGTGCCGTAGATCAGCGAGAGACCGACCGAGGCGAGCGCCAGCAGCAGGCCCAGACGCAGGCCCTGGGCGATGCTCTGGACGATCTGCTCACCGAACCCACTGCCCTCCGCGTCGTAGTCGACCGAGCGGACCTCGAGGTCGGGCGTCGCGGTGCGGCCCAGCTTGACCGGCACCCGGATGCTGCCGTCGTCCTCCTGGAACCGCGGCGCGGGCGGGATGATCTCCACGTCGTCGGGCAGCGACTCGGGGTCGACGAACAGGAAGTAGTTACCCGCCTCGGTGACCTGGAAGCTGTACTTGCCGTCGGCCGCCGTGGTGATGGAGTTGACCTCGGTGCCGGCCTCGTCGCGCAGCACCACGTCGGCACCCTCGACCGGGTTGGTCCGGTTGCCGACGGTGCCGCTGACACACGCGGTCTGGCCGGGCTGGGCCAGGCAGAGGGTCGCCACACCGGCGCTCGCCGGCGAGGCACCGAGGCCCAGGGCGAGGAGCGGGGCCAGCAGCATGCCCAAGAGGGCACCGACCACGGACGTTCGTCGTCGTAGGCCAGGTGGCCTGGGGCAAGCCTTCACGTGCGATCTCCTCTCGCGCGCCCGGCTGGGCGCCGCCCGGCAGTCTAGGGGCACAGTGAGACCCACCTCACCACAACGTCGACAACTTCTGTCCGCGTCGTGTCGGGCTTTACCGGCTCGTGACCGAGCCGAGACCAAGAGGGGTGCTCAGCCGTCCTGCGGCTGCGGGTCGTCGTCGCCGCCGGCCCCGGCTTCGGCCACACCGTGCTCGACGACGCCCTCGGCGACCTGGCGCATCGAGAGCCGCAGGTCCATCGCGGTCTTCTGGATCCAGCGGAACGCCTCGGGCTCGGAGACCCCGAGCTCGCGCTGCAGCACGCTCTTGGCGCGGTCGACGCTCTTGCGGGTCTCGAGCCGGTCGGTCAGGCCGGCCACCTCGGTCTCCAACGCCTGCACCTCGGCGTACCGGCTCAGCGCCATCTCGATCGCGGGCACCAGGTCGGTGTGGCTGAACGGCTTGACCAGGTACGCCATCGCGCCGGCGTCGCGGGCCCGCTCGACGAGCTCACGCTGGGAGAAGGCGGTCAGCACGATGACCGGCGCGATCCGCTGGCGCGCGATCGCCTCCGCCGCCGCGATCCCGTCGAGGACCGGCATCTTCACGTCGAGGATGACCAGGTCGGGACGGTGCTCCTCGGCCAGGCGTACGGCGCTCTCGCCGTCGCCGGCCTGGCCCACGACGTCGAAGCCCTCCTCGGCGAGCATCTCGGCGAGGTCCATGCGGATCAGCACCTCGTCCTCGGCGATGACGACGGTGCGGGAGGTCGCGGTCGGGTCAGGGGCTGCGGCGCTGCTCACGACAGCAGGCTAGCCTCGTCCGGCCACCGGCGGGGGCCACGGGTCGCGCCAGGACCGCTGTCGGCCGAGGGGGCCCGCTCTAGTAGCGTTCCTGACACCTGTCGCCCCGGTAGTCCAACGGCAGAGACACGGTGCTCAAACCACCGCCAGTGTGGGTTCGAATCCCACCCGGGGCACCACGGCAGCGCGTCGTCGCGCGACCGCTGCCCGCCACAGCGCAGCCACTGTCGGTGCTCTCGCCGATGCTGGTGATCATGCACCCACCCGCTCACCGCAGAGCCGCCGAGGAGCTGCTCGCGGCTGGCGTGGGCGTCGCTGAGGCCGCTCGACAGCTGGGCCTGGCGAGGTCGACGGTCCGGGACTGGTCCCGACCCCCGGCCACTCCGCGGCGAGGAGAGTGCCCACGCTGTGCGGGCGTGGCGCTCGGGAGTGGGTACCCGGCCCTGCTCGGCTACTACCTGGGCGACGGCCACATCTCCCGAGCCGCCAGGTACCACGCGCTCCGGGTGTCGTGCGATGCGACGTATCCCGGCATCGTCGCCGACGTCCAGCACCTCATCACAGCCGTGCGTCCGCACTGCCGCGTCTTCCTGGTCGAGGCGCCGGGGGTCGTCGTGGTCCAGGCGCACTGGCAGCACTGGCCGTGCCTGTTTCCCCAGCACGGCCCCGGCAGGAAGCACGAACGGCCCATCGTCCTCGAGCCGTGGCAGGAGGAGGCCGTGTGCCAGGCTCCTGGCGACTTCCTCCGGGGGTTGCTGCACTCCGACGGCGCCCGCGTCCGCAACTGGGCGACCAGGCGGGTGGCCGGTGAGCTGAAGCGCTACGACTACCCGCGCTGGCAGTTCAGCAACAGGTCGGAGGACATCCTGGGGCTCTGCTGCTGGGCGCTCGACCTCGCGGGCGTGGCGTGGCGCCGGTCGGGGCCGAGCACCGTGAGCGTCTCGACACGCGCCGGGGTCGCCCGCCTCGACGAGCTGGTCGGGCCGAAGACCTGACCGGGGCGGGGCTCAGCCGCGGCGGTAGGCCGGGGCCACCTCGTTGATGGCGTCGCCCATCTGGTGGATCCGCAGCGCGTTGGTCGACCCGGGGATGCCCGGGGGCGCACCGGCGATGATGACGACCAGGTCGCCCTCGGCGACCCGGCCGATCTGCAGCAGCTGCTCGTCGACCTGGCGCACCATCTCGTCGGTGTGCTCCACCTCGACGGTGCGGAACGTCTCGACGCCCCAGGTCAGTGACAGCTGCGAGCGCACGATGTTCTCGGGCGTGAAGGCCAGCAGCGGCACCCGCCCGCGCAGCCGCGCCATCCGCCGGGCGGTGTCGCCACTGGTGGTGAAGGCGACGACGTACTTCGCCCCGACCCGCTCAGCGACCTCGGCGGCCGCCTTGGCGATCACGCCGGAGCGGGTGTGGGGGTCCCAGTCGATGGTGGCCACGCCGGAGCCGTTGCTGGCCAGGGCGTGGTTCTCGGTGGAGGTGATGATGCGCGCCATCGTCTCGACGGTGGTCACGGGGTGGTCCCCCACGCTGGTCTCGCCCGACAGCATCACCGCGTCGGCGCCGTCGAGGACCGCGTTGGCCACGTCGGAGGCCTCGGCCCGCGTCGGCGCCGGGGCGCTGATCATCGACTCCAGCATCTGGGTGGCGACGATGACGGGCTTGGCGTTGAGTCGGGCCTGCTCGATGATCCGCTTCTGCAGGAAGGGGACGTCCTCGAGGGGGCACTCCACACCCAGGTCGCCCCGGGCGACCATGAAGCCGTCGAAGGCCGCGATGATCTCGTCGAGGTTGTCCATCGCCTGCGGCTTCTCGATCTTGGCGATGACGGGGACGAGCACGCCCTCCTCGCGCATGATCGCACGCACGTCCTCGGCGTCGGCGGCGTCGCGCACGAACGAGAGCGCGACGAAGTCGACGCTGAGCCTCAGCGCGAAGCGCAGGTCCTCGATGTCCTTCTCGGACAGGGCCGGCACGGAGACCGCGACGCCGGGCAGGTTGATGCCCTTGTTGTTGCTGACCTTGCCGCCCACGACGACCTTGCAGCGCACGTCGGTCTCGCCGACCTCGAGCACCTCGAGGCGCACCCGTCCGTCGTCGATCAGCAGCGGGTCGCCCGGGGCCACGTCACCGGGCAGGCCCTTGTACGTCGTCCCGCAGATCTCGTCGTCGCCCGGCACGTCGCGGGTGGTGATCGTCCACTCCGCCCCGACCTCGAGCCGCGCCGAGCCCTCGGCGAAGGTCTCGAGCCGGATCTTCGGGCCCTGGAGGTCGGCGAAGATCCCGACGCCGTGGCCGGTCTCGTCGGCGGCCTCGCGCACCAGGCGGTAGACCTCGGCGTGGTCGGCATGGCTGCCGTGGCTCATGTTGAGTCGGGCGACGTCCATGCCGGCGCTGACGAGGGCACGGATGCTCTCGCGCGAGGACGTGACGGGACCGAGGGTGCAGACGATCTTGGCTCTACGCACGCGCTCACCCTACCTGTCCGTTGGAACGTTCAAACAGGGGTCACCGCCACGCGCCCCGCCGGACCGGGGACCCCCGGCCCGGCGGGCGCGCGTCAGACCGTCAGCGGGCGGTCGGTCGGCTTGACCGGCGCGGGCAGCGCGGTCTCGCCGGTCAGGTAGGCGTCGACGTACGACGCCGCCGCGCGGCCCTCGGCGATCGCCCACACGATGAGCGACTGGCCGCGACCGCAGTCACCGGCCACGAAGACACCCGGGCGCGAGGCGGCGTACGACGCGTCGCGCCGCACGTTGCCCCGCTCGTCGAGCTCGAGGTCGAGCTGCTCGACCAGGCCCTCGCGCTCGGGACCGGTGAAGCCCATCGCGAAGAGCACCAGGTCGGCCGGGATCTCGCGGCTGCTGCCCTCGACCTCGGTCGGGCGACCGTCCTCGAGGACGACGTCGACGAGCTCGAGCGCGCGCACGTGCCCGTCGTCGTCGCCGATGAAGCGCTTCGTGGAGACGGCGTAGACCCGCTCCCCCGCCTCCTCGTGGGCCGAGGAGACCCGGAACGTCATCGGGTAGGTCGGCCACGGCTGGCCCTCCGGGCGGGTGCCCGGCGGCTCCGGCATGATCTCGAGCTGGGTGATCGAGGCCGCCTGCTGGCGCGTCGAGGTGCCCAGGCAGTCGGCACCGGTGTCGCCGCCGCCGATGATCACCACGTGCTTGCCCTCGGCGGTGACCTGGCCCTCCACGCTCTCGCCGACCGCGACGCGGTTGGCCTGCGGCAGGAAGTCCATGGCCTGGTGGATGCCGTCGAGCTCACGGCCCTCGACACCGAGGTCGCGGGCCACGGTCGAGCCGGTGGCCAGCACGACGGCGTCGTACCGGTCGGCCAGACGCTGCCCGGTCAGGTCGCCCCCGACGTCGACGCCGGCGCGGAAGACCGTGCCCTCGCGGCGCATCTGGTCGAGGCGCCGGTCGAGGTGCTTCTTCTCCATCTTGAACTCGGGGATGCCGTAGCGCAGCAGCCCGCCGATCTTGTCGGCGCGCTCGTAGACGGCCACGGTGTGCCCGGCCCGGGTGAGCTGCTGGGCGGCGGCCAGGCCGGCGGGGCCCGAGCCGATCACGGCCACGGTGCGGCCCGAGAGCCACTCCGGCGGCTGGGGCCGCACGGTGCCGGACTCCCACGCCTTGTCGATGATCGAGACCTCGACGTTCTTGATCGTCACCGGGTCCTGGTTGATGCCCAGCACGCAGGCGGTCTCGCAGGGCGCCGGGCAGAGCCGACCGGTGAACTCGGGGAAGTTGTTCGTGGCGTGCAGCCGCTCGATCGCCCCCTCCCAGTCGTCGCGCCAGACCAGGTCGTTCCACTCGGGGATGATGTTGCCCAGCGGGCAGCCCTGGTGGCAGAACGGGATGCCGCAGTCCATGCAGCGCCCGGCCTGCGGGGTGATGATCGGCAGCAGGGCACGGCCGACGCCGTCGGGGTAGACCTCGTTCCAGTCCCCCACCCGCTCCTCGACCGGACGACGGGTCGCGACCTTGCGACCCTCCTTCAGAAAGCCCTTGGGGTCAGCCATGGAGCGCCTCCATCATCGCGTGAGCGGTCTGGTTCTCGTCGAGCCCGTCGGCCTCGGCCTTCGCCTTGGCCTCCAGGGAGATGCGGTAGTCACGGGGCATCACCTCGGTGAAGCGGGCCAGCGACTGCGACCAGTCGGCCAGCAGCGCCTCGGCGACCTCCGACCCGGTCTCCTCGAGGTGGCTGCGCACCAGGGCCTCGAGCTCCTCGGCGGCCTCGCCCTCGACGGGCATCAGCTCGACGAGCTCGCGGTTGACCCGCGCCTCGTCGAGGTCGAGCACCCAGGCCACGCCGCCGGACATGCCGGCCGCGACGTTGCGGCCGGTGGGGCCCAGCACGACCAGGCGGCCGCCGGTCATGTACTCCGCGGCATGGTCGCCCACGCCCTCGGTGACCACCCGCGCGCCGGAGTTGCGCACGCAGCAACGCTCGCCGACCCCGCCCCGGATGAAGACCGAGCCCGAGGTCGCGCCGTAGGCGATCGTGTTGCCGGCGATGACCTGCTCGGAGGCGGTGAAGGTCGCCGAGCGGTCGGGACGCACCACGATGCGCCCGCCGGAGAGGCCCTTGCCGACGTAGTCGTTGGCGTCGCCCTCGAGCCGCAGGGTGATGCCCGGCGGCACGAACGCGCCGAAGGACTGGCCCGCGGAGCCGAGGAACGTCAGGTCGATGGTGCCGTCGGGCAGACCCTCGCCGCCGTAGCGCTTGGTCACCTCGTGGCCCAGGATCGTGCCCACCGTGCGGTGCACGTTGCGCACCGCGACCTGGGCCCGCACCGGCTCGCCGTTCTCGAGCGCCGGCTGGGCCAGCGGCACCAGCTCGGTCACGTCGAGCGACTTCTCCAGCCCGTGGTCCTGGGTCTTGGTGCAGCGCAGGTCCTGGTCGGGGAAGGCCGACGTGTCGGGGCTGTGCAGGATCGGGCTCAGGTCGAGACCCGCGGCCTTCCAGTGCTCGACCGCCGGGGCCACGTCGAGCGCCTCGACCTGGCCGATGGCCTCGTCGAGGCTGCGGAAGCCGAGCTCGGCGAGGAGCTCGCGCACCTCCTCGGCGATGTAGGTGAAGAAGTTGACGATGTACTCCGCCTTGCCCGAGAACCGCTCGCGCAGCACCGGGTTCTGCGTCGCCACGCCCACCGGGCAGGTGTCGAGGTGGCAGACCCGCATCATGATGCAGCCCGAGACCACCAGCGGCGCGGTGGCGAAGCCGTACTCCTCGGCGCCCAGCAGTGCCGCCACGACGACGTCGCGACCGGTCTTGAGCTGGCCGTCGGTCTGCACCACGATCCGGTCGCGCAGCCCGTTGAGCAGCAGCGTCTGCTGGGTCTCGGCGAGGCCGAGCTCCCAGGGTCCGCCGGCGTGCTTGAGCGAGGTCAGCGGCGAGGCGCCGGTGCCGCCGTCGTGGCCGGAGATCAGCACCACGTCGGCGTGCGCCTTGGAGACACCGGTCGCGACCGTGCCGACGCCGACCTCGGAGACCAGCTTGACGTGCACGCGGGCCGCCGGGTTGGCGTTCTTGAGGTCGTGGATCAGCTGGGCCAGGTCCTCGATCGAGTAGATGTCGTGGTGCGGCGGCGGGCTGATCAGGCCCACGCCGGGCGTGCTGTGCCGGGTCTTGGCCACCCACGGGTAGACCTTGTGGCCGGGCAGCTGCCCGCCCTCGCCCGGCTTGGCGCCCTGGGCCATCTTGATCTGGATGTCGTCGGCGTTGGTCAGGTACTCCGACGTCACGCCGAACCGGCCGCTGGCGACCTGCTTGATGGAGCTGCGCCGCTCGGGGTCGTAGAGCCGCTCGGGGTCCTCGCCGCCCTCACCGGTGTTCGACTTCGCGCCGAGCCGGTTCATCGCGATGGCGAGGGTCTCGTGCGCCTCGCCGCTGATCGAGCCGTAGGACATCGCGCCGGTCGAGAACCGCTTGACGATCTCGGAGACCGGCTCGACCTCCTCGATCGGCACCGGGGCGCGCCCGGCCTGCTCGGCGTCCTTGAACCGGAACAGCCCGCGCAGGGTCATCAGCCGCTCGGACTGCTCGTCGACGCGCTGGGTGTACTGCTTGAAGACGTCGTAGCGCCCGGTGCGCGTGGAGTGCTGCAGGCGGAAGACCGTCTCGGGGTCGAACAGGTGCGGCTCGGCCTCGCCGTTGACGCTGCGGCGCCACTGGTACTCGCCGCCGATCTCGAGCTCGCGGTGCGCGGGCATGATGCCGCCGCGCGGGTACGCCGTGCGGTGGCGACGGGCGACCTCCTCGGCGATGGTGTCGAGCTCGATGCCGCCGAGCTTGGAGGTCGTGCCGGTGAAGTACTTGTCGACCACCGACTGCGAGAGGCCCAGGGCCTCGAAGATCTGCGCACCGGTGTAGGAGGCGACCGTGGAGACGCCCATCTTCGACATCACCTTGAGCACGCCCTTGCCCAGCGCCTTGACCAGGTTGGCCACGGCCTGCTCGGGCTCGCTGGTGACGTAGTAGCCCTCGCGGGCCAGGTCCTCGGCCGACTCCATGGCCAGGTAGGGGTTGACCGCGGCCGCGCCGTAGCCGACCAGCAGCGCCACGTGGTGGGTCTCGCGCACGTCGCCGGCCTCGACCAGCAGGCCGACCTGGGTGCGGGTCTTCTCGCGCACCAGGTGGTGGTGAACCGCGGCGGTGAGCAGCAGCGACGGGATCGGGGCCAGCTCGGCGGTGGAGTGCCGGTCGGAGAGCACGATGATCCGCGCCCCCTCGGCGATGGCGGCGCTGACCTCGGCGCACACCTCGTCGATGCGGGCCGCCAGCGCGGCGCCGCCACCGTCGACCTCGTACAGGCCGCGGGAGACGTGGGTGATGAAGCCCGGCATGTCGCCGTCGCGGTTGACGTGGCGGATCTTGGCCAGGTCGTCGTTGGAGATCACCGGGAACGGCAGCACCACCTGGCGGCACGAGGCCGGGGTGGGCTCGAGCAGGTTGGACTCTGGGCCGATGGTGCCGCTCAGCGAGGTGACGAGCTCCTCGCGGATCGCGTCGAGCGGCGGGTTGGTGACCTGGGCGAAGAGCTGCGCGAAGTAGTCGAAGAGCAGGCGCGGCTTCTGCGAGAGCGCCGCGATGGGCGTGTCGGTGCCCATCGAGCCGATCGGCTCGGCGCCGGTGTTGGCCATCGGGGTGATGATGACCCGCAGCTCCTCCTCGGTGTAGCCGAAGACCTGCTGGCGCCGGGTGACGCTGGCGTGGGTGTGCACGATGTGCTCGCGCTCGGGGATGTCGTCGAGGTGGATCAGCCCGGCGTGCAGCCACTCCTCGTAGGGGTGCTCGGCCGCGAGGCCCGACTTGACCTCCTCGTCCTCGATGATGCGGTGCTCCTCGGTGTCGACGAGGAACATCCGGCCCGGCTGCAGCCGGCCCTTGCGCACGATCGTGGCGGGGTCGAGGTCGAGCACGCCGACCTCGGAGGCCAGCACGACGAGACCGTCGCCGGTGACCCAGTAGCGCGAGGGGCGCAGGCCGTTGCGGTCGAGCACCGCGCCGATCTGGTCGCCGTCGGTGAAGACGACGCAGGCCGGGCCGTCCCACGGCTCCATCATGCTGGCGTGGAACTCGTAGAAGGCGCGGCGGGCCGCGTCCATCTCGGTGTGGTTCTCCCACGCCTCGGGGATCATCATCAGCACCGAGTGCGGCAGCGAGCGCCCACCCATGTGCAGCAGCTCGAGCACCTCGTCGAAGGACGCGGAGTCGGAGGCGCCGTCGGTGACGATCGGGTAGAGCCGCTCGAGGTCGCCGGGGATCAGGTCGGAGTCGAGCAGCGCCTCGCGGGCCCGCATCCAGTTGCGGTTGCCCATCACGGTGTTGATCTCGCCGTTGTGGGCGATGTAGCGGAACGGGTGCGAGAGCGGCCAGCTCGGGAAGGTGTTGGTCGAGAAGCGCGAGTGCACCACGGCCAGCGCCGAGGCGACGCGCTCGTCGACCAGGTCGGGGTAGAACTGGTCGAGCTGCTCGGTGGTCAGCATGCCCTTGTAGGCCAGGGTGCGCGCCGACAGCGACGGGAAGTAGACGTCGGTCTCGCGCTCGGCGCGCTTGCGCAGGCAGAAGGCCATCCGCTCCAGCGACATGCCGGTGACCCGCTGGGTCGCCCCGGCCACGAAGAGCTGGCGGAAGGTCGGCATCACGCCGAGGGCGGTGGCGCCCAGGGTGCTGGGGTCGGTGGGGACCTCGCGCCAGCCGAGGACCGCGAGGCCCTCCTCGGCGGCGATCTCCTCGATGCGGGCCACGGTGGCGTCCACGTGCTCGTCGTCACCGGGCAGGAACGCCGTGCCGACGGCGTACGCGCGCTGCGGCGGGAGCTCGATGCCGAGCTCGGCGGTCGCCTCGCGCAGGAACGCGTCGGGCACCTGCATCAGGATGCCGGCGCCGTCGCCGGAGTCGGGCTCGGCGCCCGCGGCACCGCGGTGCTCGAGGTTGCGCAGGGCGGTGAGTGCCTGGGCCACGATGTCGTGGCTGGCGACGCCGGTCAGGGTCGCGACGAAAGCCACACCGCACGCGTCGTGCTCGTGGCGGGGGTCGTAGAGCCCTTGGGGCGGCGGGAATGCGTGCTGGTAGGGCACCGGGGTCTCCCGTCGTCGTCGCCGCCGGGGAACGGACCCTGGTCGAGCTGGTCCGGGACCGGCGACTGCGGTGGAGCGGATCTTGAGTCGAGCGCAGGGGACGACATTGGCCCACGCGAAGGATCAGGCTAGCACCGGTGACCTGGGCCGCCGGTCCACACGGTCCTGGCCGCCGCCTGGTGAGACGCCTGGTGGGACGCCGCCGCCTCAGGCCGTGGCGTCCTCGGCGGGCTCGCGGCCCGGCTCGTAGACCCGCTCCTCCCGCTCGGGGTGGCGCCGGCGCGACCAGGCCAGGAACGCCACCGCCGCGACGAACAGCACGATCGAGGTCCAGACGTTGAAGCGCAGCCCGCCCACGTCGGAGAGCTCGACGTCGTCGATGCGCAGCGTCTCGATCCAGCCGCGTCCCAGCGTGTAGAGCGCGACGTAGGCCGCCAGCACCTGCCCGTGGCCCAGCCGGAAGCGCCGGTCGGCCCACACGAGCACCGCGAAGGCCGCCAGGCCCCACAGCGACTCGTAGAGGAAGGTGGGGTGGAAGGTGGTGCCCGGCTCGAAGCTGCGCCCCGGCGGCCAGTTGGCCGGGTCGATCTCCAGGCCCCAGGGCAGGTCGGTGGGCCGGCCGTAGAGCTCCTGGTTGAACCAGTTGCCCCAGCGGCCCAGCGCCTGGGCCACGAGCACGCCGGGGGCCATCGCGTCGAGCACCGGCAGCAGCCGGATGCCCTTGAGCCGCGCGCCGATGACGACGCCGACGGCGCCCAGGGCGATGCCGCCCCAGATGCCCAGGCCGCCCTTCCAGACGTACAGCGCCTGCCAGGGGTTGCCGTCCTCGCCGAAGTAGCGGCTCGCGTCGGTGGCCACGTGGTAGGCGCGCGCACCGACCAGGCCGAAGGGCACCGCCCAGATCGCGAGGTCCTGGATGTCGCCAGCGCGCCCGCCGCGGGCCACCCAGCGGCGCTCGCCGATCCAGATGGCGGCCACGATGCCCGCGATGATGCTCAGCGCGTAGCCGCGCAGCGGCAGCGGGCCGACGTACCAGGTGCCCTCGGAGGGGCTCGGGATCGACAGCGGCAGCACGGCGAGCAGGTCGAGCGCCATGCTCAGCCCCTCTCGAGCAGGGCGTGGATGTCGGCGGCGAACTGCGCCGACGAAGTCTCCTGGCCCCAGTAGAGCGGGGCGTCGTCGCCGCCGTCGATGGCCACCACCTGGGTGCTGTGGGTGTTGGGGTCGTAGCCGCCGCTGGGCAGGCGGGTGCCGTCGGTGACGCCGATGGCGATCGACTCACCGACCTCCTCGATGTCGTCGATGTCGCCGGTGAGCCCGATGAAGTCGGGGTCGATCCGGTCGAGGTAGGAGCGCACCGTCTCGGCGTCGTCGCGGGCCGGGTCGCTGGTCACGAAGACCACCTCGACCTGCTCGCGGTCGGCCTCGTCGAGCCGGGTCATCGCGCTGGCCAGGTTGGTGAGCACCGCCGGGCAGATGTCGGGGCAGCGGGTGTAGCCGAAGAACACCAGCGTCAGGCGCGCGTCGGTGTCGTCGGTCAGCGAGAACGGCTCGCCCTCGGTGTCGGTCAGCGGCGTCGAGGAGACGTCGAAGGGCGGGTCGACCACCTGGGCGCTCAGCTGTGCCGTCGAGGCCTCGCTGCCGCCCCCGCAGGCGCTGAGCAGCAGGGCGGCCGCCGCGAGCACCGGCGCGAGCAGCCGGCGGGTCGATCGAGTGGTCTCAGGCACGTCGGACGCCCTCCGCGAGGTCGTGGGTCAGCGCGCGCAGGGCCTCGAGGCCGGCCGCGCGGTCGTCGGGGTGGTCGAGCAGGGTGCGCACGAAGGCCGAGCCGACGATGACCGCGTCGGCGTACGACGCGACCTCGGCGGCCTGGTCGCCGTTGCCGACGCCGAGCCCCACGCCGACCGGCAGGTCGAGGCCGGCCTCGGCCACGGCCTGCTTGGTGCGGCTCACGAGGGGGCCGGCTAGGTCGCTGGTGGTCGTGCGGGCGCCGGTCACGCCCATCACGGCGGTGGCGTAGACGAAGCCGCGGCTGGCGCGCACGGTCATCGCGACCCGCTCGGGCGTCGAGGACGGCGCCACCAGGAAGATCTTGTCGAGGCCGTGCCGGTCGGCGGCGGCGATCCACTCGGGGGCGAAGTCGGGGGTCAGGTCGGGCGTGATGAGGCCCGCTCCCCCGGCGGCCGCCAGCCCGGCGGCGAACCGCTCGACGCCGTAGCGCTCCACCGGGTTCCAGTAGGTCATCACCACGGTGGGCGTGCCGGTGGCGGCCACGGCCTCGACCGTGCGCAGCACGTCGTCGGTGCGGGCGCCGCGCTCGAGAGCCTGCTGGGCGGCGGCCTGGATCGTGGGGCCGTCCATCACCGGGTCGGAGTAGGGCAGCCCGACCTCGATCACGTCGCAGCCCGCCTCGACCATGACCAGCATCGCGTCGATGCCGCCCTGGACGTCGGGGAAGCCGGCGGGCAGGTAGCCGACCAGCGCCGCGCGGCCCTCGGCCCGCGCGGTGGCGAAGGCGAAGGCGACGGTGCGGTCGGTGCTGCTGGTGGGCGCGCTCATCCGACCGGCTCCTCGGTGATGTCGTCGTCGAGGTCGACCTTGGTCTCGCCGAGGCCGAAGTACTCGATCGCGGTGCCCATGTCCTTGTCGCCGCGTCCGGAGAGGCTGATCAGCACGGTGGCCTCCGGGCCCTTCTCGACCGCCAGCCGCTCGGCGACGCGGATCGCGCCCGCCACCGCGTGCGCGGTCTCGATCGCCGGGATGATGCCCTCGGTGCGGCTCAGCAGCGCCATCGCGCTCATCGCCTCGTCGTCGGTCACCGGCAGGTACGTCGCCCGGCCGGTCGCGGCGAGGTGGGCGTGCTGCGGGCCCACGCCGGGGTAGTCCAGGCCGGCGCTGATCGAGTGCGACTCGAGCGTCTGGCCGTCGGCGTCCTGCAGCACGTAGGTGCGGGCGCCGTGCAGCACGCCCCGGTCGGCGGCGTGGATGGTCGCGGCGTGCCGCGGGGTGTCGACGCCCTCGCCGCCGGGCTCGAAGCCGTAGATCGCCACGTCGTCGTCGTCGAGGAACGCGGTGAAGAGGCCGATCGCGTTGGAGCCGCCACCCACGCAGGCCGCGATCGCGTCGGGCAGCACGCCGTACTGCTCGAGGCACTGGGCGCGGGACTCGTCGCCGATGCCGCGGGTGAAGTCGCGGACCATGCTCGGGAACGGGTGCGGGCCGGCGGCGGTGCCGAAGAGGTAGGCGGTGTGGTCGACCGAGGCGACCCAGTCGCGCAGCGCCTCGTTGATGGCGTCCTTGAGGGTGGCGCTGCCCGACTCCACCGGGATGACCTCGGCGCCCAGCAGGTGCATCCGGGCCACGTTGAGAGCCTGGCGCCGGGTGTCGACCGCGCCCATGTAGACGGTGCAGTCGAGCCCGAAGTACGCCGCCGCCGTGGCGCTCGCGACCCCGTGCTGGCCGGCGCCGGTCTCGGCGATGACCCGCTGCTTGCCCATCCGCTTGGTCAGCAGCGCCTGGCCCAGCACGTTTCGGATCTTGTGGGCGCCGGTGTGGTTGAGGTCCTCGCGCTTGAGCAGCACCCGGCAGCCGACCTGCTCGCTGAGCCGGGTGGCGTGGAAGAGCGGGCTGGGCAGGCCGGCGTAGTCGCGCAGCACGTGCTCGAACTCGCCCACGAAGGCGGGGTCGGCCATCGCGCCGGTCCAGGCCTCGGTGAGCTCGTCGAGGGCGGCGATGAGCGCCTCGGGCATGAAGCGCCCGCCCCAGCCCTGCTCGGGCCCGCCGAACCAGCCCTGCGCGTCGGCGTCGAAGCGACCCGAGGACGGCGGGACGGGGCTGCTGGTGGTGCTCATGCCTGGACTCCTGTCATGGCGGCGACGGCGGCGCGGGGGTCGCCGTCCTTGACGAGCGCCTCGCCGACGAGCACCGCGCGGGCGCCCTCACCGACGTGGCGACGGACGTCGTCGGGGCCGAAGACCCCGGACTCGGCGACCTTGACCACGTCGTCGGGGATCTGCGGGGCCAGCCGGGCGAAGGTGGCGGGGTCGATCTCGAGCGTCTTGAGGTTGCGGGCGTTGACGCCGACCAGCGGCGCCCCGAGGGCCACCGCGCGCTCGGTCTCGGCCTCGTCGTGCACCTCGACCAGCGCGGTCAGGCCCAGCTCGCCGGCCAGGTCGTGCAGGCGGCGCAGCTCGTCGTCGTCGAGCGCGGCGACGATCAGCAGCGCCAGGTCGGCGCCGGCGGCCCGGGCCTCCCACAGCTGGTAGTCGGTGACGATGAAGTCCTTGCGCAGCAGCGGGGTCTCGACGGCGGCGCGCACCGCGCGCAGGTCGGCCAGCGAGCCGCCGAAGCGGCGCTGCTCGGTCAGCACGCTGATCGCCGCCGCTCCCCCAGCGGCGTACTCGCGGGCCAGGACCGTGGGGTCGGGGATGTCGGCGAGCGCGCCCTTGCTGGGGCTCCTGCGCTTGACCTCGGCGATGACGCTCGAGCCGGGGGCGCGCAGGTGCGGCATCGGGTCGCGCGGCGCGTCGACGTCGGCGAGCGCGGCACGCAGGTCGCTCAGCGACGTGGTGGCCTGGCGCTCGGCGAGGTCGACCCGGACGCCGGCGACGATGTCGTCGAGGACGGACACGGGGACTCCTGGAACGGTGGTGGGGACCCCCCGAGTCTGTCACGACGGTGGCTGCGCCCGCCTGGCGCGTCCGCCTGCGCCGGGGCCGCCGACGGCGATATGTTCCCAGGACCCTGGCCGCACGACGAAGGAGCACCATGAGCTACAACGAGCCGCCTCCCCCGCCGCCGCAGTACGGACAGCCCTCCTACGGCGGTGACCAGCCCACCGGCACCTCGAAGAAGGCGACCTGGTCGCTGGTCAGCGGCATCGTCTCGCTGCTCTGCTGCGGCCCGCTGGGCATCCTGGCGATCGTGCTGGGCCGTCAGGCGCAGGCCGAGATCGCCACCACCGGCCAGCAGGGCGCCGGCCTGGCCAAGGCCGGCTTCATCCTCGGCATCGTGGCGCTGGTCTTCTTCGTGATCCAGATCATCGTCTTCGCCTCCGGCGGCGTCGACTTCGACTTCTCGACCAGCTGACCCGGCCTCAGGGCGCCAGCCAGGCGCCCGCCGGCAGCGGCAGGTTGCGCAGGAGCGTGAACGCGCCCACCACGCCCAGCCCCGCCACGAGCACCACCGAGGCCGCGCGGGCCTGCAGCCGCGGCATCGCTCGGCTCCGCCACCGCGACACGGCCCACAGCGCGAGCAGCGCCACGACCACAGGCATGGCCACCACGAGCAGCAGGTTGCTGGACGCGGCGGAGGCGACGTCGCCGTGGGTGAGGTCGTTGACCGCCCGCAGGCCACCGCAGCCGGGGCACCAGAAGCCCAGGGCCGCGGAGGGGCAGATGCCCCAGCTGCCGCCGACGTGGGGGTCGCGCAGCCGCAGCGCCAGCGTCGTCAGGGCCAGGGCCCCGATCGTCAGCGCCGGGGCCCGCACCCGCTCGCGCCGCGTCGGCGGCGGAGCGGTGGGGGCCAGGACGCTCATCGCGGGAAGTGGCTCAGTGCCCGGACTCCTCGTGCAGGCCCATCTTGGCCATCACGAGGAAGACGATGCCGGCGGCGACGGTGATCGCCACGCCGACCCAGAAGACCATGAAGCTCACGGGGCTGAACAGCAGGCCCACGCTGCCCACGGTGAAACCGAGGAGTCCCACGACCACCGCGGTCCAGGCTGCGGGGGTGTTGCCGTGGTTGTTCGACATGTTGCTGCTCCTCGGGTGTACGTCGATCGGTGCGGCCGAGTGTAGTGGCGGGCCCCGCTCAGCCCGCACCCCGGTCTGGCCCCGACGTGTCGTCGTCGGTCGGGTCGCGACCCTCGTCGATGGCGCGCCACAGGTCGAGGCCGGAGAGCTCCTCCGCGGGGCGGGTGGGCGCGGCGGACCGCGCCTCGGCCGCCGAGCCGGTCGGGGCGTCGTACCGGGTGCCCATCTCGGGCCAGTGCGGCACCAGCCGCAGTGCCGCGCCCGAGGCGAGCACCAGCAGCAGCGAGCCGACCACCGCCGCGGCGTACCAGCCGGTGCGCGAGACCCCGGTGTCGCCGGCGCCGACCTGCTCGAGCGCGGTGCGCAGCTCGTCGGGCAGGCTTCCCCACGCGGCGAGCGTCGCCACGAGGGCGGCCACCGACCCGAGGAGAGCCACCGCGACGACGGCGCGGCGCACCCGGCCGCGGGTCACCAGCACCACGCCCCAGGCGGCCAGGGCCACCAGCGCGAGCGAGGTGACCAGGGGCAGGTCGTAGGCCGCCTCGGGGCCGCCGAGCCCGACCGAGGCGGTGACGCCGGACCCGGGGTCACCCTCGACGTCGACGCCCGGCCTGGTGCCCGCGACGGCCGTCAGGGCTCCAGCGGCGAGACCCAGCAGCACGACCGGGGCGAAGGTGCGCCGCGCGCGGTGGGGCTCAGCCACGCTCGGGGGCGCCCAGCGGGAGCAGGTCGGCGTCGAAGCAGGTGTGCTCGCCGGTGTGGCAGGCGGCGCCGACCTGGTCGACCTTGACGAGGATCGTGTCGCCGTCGCAGTCGAGGCGGACCTCGACGACGTGCTGCACGTGCCCCGAGGTGTCGCCCTTGACCCAGTACTCCCCCCGGCTGCGCGACCAGTAGGTCGCCCGGCCGGTCGAGAGGGTGCGGGCCAGAGCGGTGTCGTCCATCCAGCCCAGCATCAGCACCTCGCCGGTGTCGTGCTGCTGGGCCACGGCCGGGACCAGGCCGTCGCTGGTGCGCTTGAGGCGTGCGGCCACGTCAGGGGCGAGCTGGTCGGTCATGGCCCCATCATCCCCCGCGAGCACGACCGCCCCCGCGCCGGGCGGCGCGGGGGCGGTCGTGGTGCTGGCGCTGGTGGGCGGTCAGCGGATGCGGACCCTGATCGTCCTCTTGGCGTCGAGGACGTCCTCGCTGGCGCTGAGGAACTTCACCCGCACGACGTGCTTGCCACGGCTCAGGCCGCGGACCACGATCTTGCGGGTCCCACCGGTCAGCTTCTTGGCGCCCAGGGTGCGGCCGTTCTCCTTGAGCACCACTCGACCGGGCACCGGCGAGACGGCCTCGGCGAACACCTTCACCTTGACCACGAGCTTCGAGCCCTTGGTCCGCTCGACCACCTGCAGCTCGGGCTTCTCCGGCGTGCCGGCCGGGTCGGCCACGCGGCCGGCCGAGACGGTGCGCACGGTGTCCGCCCGGTCGGCGTGGCTGTAGGTGACGCGGGCCGAGAGGACCGTGCCGGCGTCGGCGCGGGTGGCGCGGTAGCGCTCCCCGATGGCACCGCTGAGCGGGGCGTCGTCACGCAGCCACTGCACGGCGCGGGTCGCGTCGGCCGGGTCGCTGGTGCCGGTGTCGACGACCAGCTCCTCGCCGACCACGGCGCGTCCCTCGACGGTGGGTGCCACCACGACCTCGACCGGCTGCACCGGCTGCTCGGCGATGGTGCGGGGCTGCGAGGTCGCCGACGCGCTGTCGGCCCCCCGGCGGGCGGTCACGACGACCGCGACGGCCTTGCCGACGAGGCTCTCGGTGACCACGATCGACGACGAGGTCGCGCCGGCGACGGGGGTGCCGTCGGCGAGCCACTGGTAGTCGTAGGTCAGCCCGTCCGCGGGGTCCCAGGTGCCGGTGCTGGCGCTGAGGGTCCCACCCGGCGCAGCGGTGCCGGTGACCACCGGGAGCGTGGTGTTGGTGATCGGACCCGAGGCGATCGGACCGACCGGGTCGGACGTCGCCGTCCCGGAGGTGAGCCCGGCCTTGCTGGCCGTGACCCGGACCGTGACCACCTTGCCGGCCGTGCTGCGCTCCAGCTCGTAGGTGGGGCGGGTGGCGCCGGTGATCGCGACGCCGCCGACCAGCCACTGGTAGGAGAACGAGGTGGGCTCGTTCGTCCAGGTGCCCTCGGTGCTCGAGAGCGTCTCGCCGACGCGCGGCGTGCCGCTCACCTTCGGAGCGGTCCGGTTCGACACGGTCGTCGGGTCGGGGGCGACCAGGGCGGTCGACTCCGAGGTGGCCGTGCCCGGGTCCATCCCCTTCGCGACGCTGGCCCCGACGCGCACCGCGACGGTCTTGCCCTCGTCGGCACCGCTGGGGGTGTACGTCGTGCCGGTCGCGCCGGGCACCGCCCGGCCGTCCACCAGCCACTGGTAGGTGAAGGTCGGCTTGGCGGCGTTCCAGGTGCCGGGCTCGGCGCTGAGCGGCTTGCCCACGAACGGCTGTCCCTTGACGCTCGGCAGCGTCGTGGCCCGCAGCGTGCCGCGCACGACCTCGACGGTGGTGCGCGAGACCGCGACGCGGTCGGGGTCGTTGGTCGTCTCGGTGACCTTCAGCGAGATCTTCTTGCCCAGCTGCGCGGCGTCGAGCAGCAGGGTGCTGCTGGTGGCCCCTGCGACGGCCTGGCCGTCGGCGAGCCACTGCAGCTCGAAGGTGCCGCCCTTGCTCCACTCACCGGTGGTGCCGGTCAGGGTCTCCCCCACCACGGCCCTGCCGGTGACCAGCGGGTCCTGGCGGTTCTCGGTCGACGGGTCGGGCGAGCCGAACATCGACGAGGCCTGCGCCTTGCCGGTGGGCTTGCTGCTCGCCGCCTCGCTGACGTCGCCCGTGGCGCGTCGGGCGGTCAGGTGCACCAGGTAGTGCTTGGCCTCGAAGGTCCCCACGATCGGCGTCGCTGTGGGAATTTTGTAGGTCGCCCCGTCGGAGGTGCCCGACGCCTTCGTCCACGGACCGGCCGCAGAGTCGGACTGGAACCACTGGTAGGCGTAGGTGACGTCCGCGGCCGACCAGGTACCCGGCTTCGCGGTCAGCGTGCCCCCCTCGACGGCCTGCCCGGCGATCCACGGTGCGGCGAGGTTGACCGGCCGTCCGTCGCTCAGGCGGACGTCGATCCCGGTGCTGGCGGCTGCCCCGACCACGACGTCGGAGGCGTCACCGATCTCCTGTGCGGGCAGCTCGTCGGTCGTGTAGAAGCCCTTGCCGGGCACACCCACCCGGTAGGTGCGCGCGCGCACCCTCAGCTCGTACGAGCCGTCGCTCTGGGTGCTGGCTGCGGGCTGGACGGACTTCCAGCCGGCCAGCACGGGTGCGCCGTCGACGATGTTCTCCACGAAGCGGTAGCGGGCGTGCACGGACTCGTCGCGGGCCGGCGCGCCGGTGGTGGTCGTGACGGTGCCCCGGATGGCCGAGACGCCGGGCAGCGAGTACTGCTGCAGCGTCCGGCTCTGCTCGGCGGTCAACGTGACGTCCGGCGCCTGGTCGAGGCCGACCAGACCGGGCAGGAAGCCCCGGTTGCCGTCCGCGAGGTCGGCCAGGAGGCGGTAGCTGCCGCTGGCGACCGAGAAGGAGAATCCACCCGAGCCGGTCAGGCTCCTGGTGGCGACCTCGCGCCACACGGTGTGCGCGGCGCCGCCCTGCTCGCCCTTCTCCGTGAAGGAGACCTTGCGCCACAGCGAGACCGCGCCGCCGTCGTCGTACGCCGAGCCGTCGCGCTCGGTGAGCGAGCCGGCCAGGACCGCGAGGGTCGGCAGGGTGACGTCGCGACCGTGGAGGACCTGGTGCTCGGCGACCGAGATGTTCTGGCCCTCGTCGGCGACCGTGGCGGCCGGGAACCAGCGGGTCTCGCGGCCCGCCTTCTCGAAGCGCAGGCGGAAGGGCTGGTCGAGGCCGGCGTCCTTCACCGTGATCGCGTAGCGACCGGTCTTGTCGGTGGTCGCGGGGGTGGCATACGCCGCCCTGCTGACCCACTGGTCGGCGGCGGCGTCATAGACGACCGGGGTCACGCGGACGTCCTGCAACGCGTTGCCCGCGTTGTCCCGCACGGTCCCGATGACCTGAGCGACCCGGTTCAGGCTCGCGTTGACGCCGGCCTTCGGCGTCTTGAAGGTGGTCTCGACCTCGTCCGCCGCTGCCTGCGTCGGCTTCGCGTCGAAGTACTGGGTCTCGAAGCCCGGCGCGTGGAAGCCCACGACGTAGCCGCTGCCGGGCGGCACCTGGGCGGAGTAGAAGCCGTCGGCGCCGGTCGTGGCCCGTGTCGCCTGGACCTCGGTCCACACCGGCTGGCCGGAGGCGTCGGTGGTGCCGGTCTCGACCGAGATCACGACGCCCTTGACCGGATCGTTGCCACCGGCCTCCTTCACGATGCCGGTGATGGTTGTGGTGCTGCGGCTGTCGAGTCGGGCGTCCAGGCGACGAGCGGTGCCCTCCTCGATCGCCACCAGGGCAGTCCGGGACTTGTCCGTGCTCAACGAGCCGTTGTCGAAGTAGTAGGTGCCGAAGGCGGGCGCGGTCACCTCGACGACGTAGTCGCCGAAGACCTGGTCGACGAGCCACCGGCCGTCACCCTCGGTGGTGTCGCTGGCGGCCGTGGTGGCGTTGCCGTCCTTGTCCACCTGCGTGTACTGCACGCTGCCGGTCCCGCCGTCGGCGAAACGACGGGTGAAGACCCGGATGGTCGCGTCCTTGATGGGCGTGCCGTCCTTGGTCATGACCGTGCCGCCCATCTGCGAGCGGGTCATCTGGGTGAGGAAGCCGTGGGCCGCGGCGACAGTCTGCTGGTCGGCCAGCGTCACCGAGCCGGCCGCGGCCGGGTCGGCGGTGCTTGCCGTGCTGGAGACGTAGTAGTGGGTGCGGTAGCCGGCGCGCTCGAAGGTCAGCCGGTAGGTGCCGGGCAGCAGGTCGTCGAAGCGGTAGGCGCCGTCAGAGTCGGTCGACCGCTGCTGCGCGGTGGTGCCCGTGCGCGACAGGGTGACGGTCGCACCGGCCACCGGGTCGTCCTCGAGGCTGCCCTTGCGCGTCACGACGCCGCTGAGCTCGGCGCTGCCGGCCTGCAGCTGCTCGTCGACGTCGGTGCGACCGCCGGTCACCGTCACGTAGGTGGCTTGGGCGAGGTCGGTGGTGGCGTTGCCGCCCGTCCGCAGGTACGCCGGGTCGTAGCCGGGGGCGGTGTAGCGCACCAGGTAGGTGCTGCGGGTCGCGTCGTCGAGCGTGGTCGTCCACGCGCCGTTGGCGTCGGTGGTGGCGTCGACCGCGACCAGCTCCTTGAAGCTGCCGCCGTCCCGATCGCCGAGCCGGACGGTCACCCCCTGCAGCGGCGCCCCGTCCTGACCTGTCACCTTGCCGGAGACGGTCACGGTGGCCGCGTGCGCGGCCACCGAGAAGGTGCCGACCACCAGCGCGAGGACGGTCAGGAGCAGCAGCGGCAGCGAGAGCGCTCTGCGGGCGTGGCGGGACGATGACGAGGGCATGGAACACCTCTCCTGTGGGGGGACGCGGCACCGCCCGCGAGGGGTCGGCACACGCCCCAACCGCAGGCCGTGGGCGGTGTTACGGGTGGGGGTAAAGAAAGACCCCGAACGCTCCGCAGGTCCAGACCGACCGGTCCAGACCCCTTGCGCCCGACCGGGCTGCGAAGGTAAAGGACCCCGCGCGGTGGCCGCTCAGCGACCCTGCTGGGCCACCCACGAGGCGTGCAGCCCGGCGTAGACCGAGCCCTGCTGGACGACCAGGTCGGCGTGCGGGCCACGCTGCACGATGCGGCCGCGGTCGACCACGACCACCTCGTCGGCGGCCTCGGCAGTCGACATCCGGTGCGCGATGGTGACCGAGGTGCGACCGCTCATCAGCCGCTCCAGGGCGCGTCCGATCCGCATCTCCAGCGACGGGTCGACGGCGCTGGTGGCCTCGTCGAGCACCAGCAGGTCGGGGTCGGCCAGGTGGGCCCGCAGCAGCGCCACGAGCTGGCGCTCGCCGGCGGACAGGGAGTCGCCGCGCTGGCCCACGCGGGTCTCGAGCCCGGCCGGCAGGCCGGCCAGCCAGTCACCCAGGCCGAGCTCCTCGGCGCTGGCCCAGATGTCGGCCTCGGACGCGTCGAGACGGCCGTAGCGCACGTTGGCGGTGATCGTGTCGTCGAAGAGGAAGCCCTCCTGCGGCACCAGGACGACGCTGCGACGCAGCGTGGCCTGGGCGATGTCGCGCACGTCGACGCCGTCGAGCAGCACGGCCCCCTCGGAGGGATCCATCAACCGGGTCAGCAGCTTGGCGAAGGTCGACTTGCCCGACCCGGTCTCCCCCACGATCGCCACCCGGCGCCCCGCGGCGATCGACATGTCCAAGTCCTGCAGCACCGGCGGGCCGCCGGGGTAGGCGAAGGTGACGTCCTGGAAGCGCACGTCGATCGGGCCCGGCGGGAGGTCGTGGCCCGCGGACCCCGGGTCGACGAGGTCGGCGGGGGTGTCGAGGATGCCGATGACGCGGCGCCACCCGGCGATCGCCAGCTGGGCGTCGGTGAGGATCTGGGTGCCCATCTGCACCGGCCCGACGAACAGGGTGACCAGGAACGCGAAGGCCAGGATCTCGCCGGCGGTGATGTCGCCGGCGATCCCGAGCAGCACGCCCACGACGATCACGCCCGCGTTGGCCAGGCCCGCGGACACGCCACCGAGGGAGAAGGAGAAGGCCGTGAAGCCCTGGGCGCGGGTGCTCGCGACGCGGTGTGCGTCGACGGCTTCGTCGATGCGGTCCTGGGTGCGCGACTGCACGGCGTACGAGCGCACGACCGCGGCGCCGACCACGGGCTCGGAGATGGCCGAGAGCATCGCGCCGACCTGGCGACGCACGGTGCCGTAGGCCTGCGACAGCTTGCGCTGGAAGAACTTCAGCGAGGCGAAGAGCGGTGCGAAGCACAGCCACACCACCAGCGTCAGCTGCCACGAGTAGATGAGCATCACCGCGGTGGCGATGACCACCTGGCCGATGCTGACCACGAAGAGCAGCCCGCCGAAGACCAGGAACTGGCTGACCTGGTCGACGTCGCTGGTCACGCGCGCGACCAGCGCACCGCGGCGCTCGGTGTTCTGCGTCAGCAGCGGCAGGTCGTGGACGTGGCGGAACGCTTTGGTGCGCAGCGTCGCCAGCCCGCCCTCGGCGGTGCGGAAGAGTCGGCTGGTCATCTTGTACGACGCCCAGGAGGTCAGCACGATGGCGAGCGCGGCGAGCACGCCCATCCAGGCCGTGAAGGTGAGGTCGGGGCCGCCCTCGGCACCCAGCCCCCGGTCGAGGGTCTGCTGCACCGCGATCGGCACCACGACCTGTCCGGCGGAGGCCAGCACCGCGTAGGCCAGCGTGGTGCGGATGCCGACGGTCAGCTCGGGCGAGTGGTGCAGCCCGCGGCGGATCGTCTCGATCGCGCGCATCTCCTCGCCGGTATCGAGCGCGGTGCCCGAGCTGGAGGCGGCCCGTACGGCACTCATGACGGCTCTCCTGCGGTGGTGGCGACGGCGGCATCGGGGTCGGGCTCGTCCTCGTAGGCGTTGACCAGCGCGGCGTAGGAGGGGTTGCGCGCCAGCAGCTCCTGGTGGGTGCCGCGGTCGACGACGCGTCCGTCCTCGAGGTGCACCACCTCGTCGGCCAGCCCGATCGTGGCCTTGCGGTAGGCCACCACCAGCAGGCTCGGGCGCTCGGCCCCGTCGGCGCCCGAGCGCAGCGCCGCCAGGATGCGCGCCTCGACCTCGGGGTCGACCGCGGACGTCGCGTCGTCGAGCACCAGCAGCCGGGGCCGGCGCACCAGCGCCCGGGCCAGCGAGATCCGCTGGCGCTGGCCCCCGGACAGCGAGGTGCCGCGCTCGCCGAGCCGGCTGTCGAGGCCGTGCGGCAGGGCGGCCACGAACCCGTCGGCCTGGGCAGCGCGCAGCACCGCCCACACCTCCTCGTCGCTGACGTCGGCGCCCAGCGTGATGTTGCCGCGCACCGTGTCGTCGAAGAGGAAGGCGGTCTGGGCCACCAGCGAGACCGCCTGGGCCAGCTGGCCCGGTGCGAGGTCGCGCAGGTCCTGCCCGTCGAGGAGGATCCGTCCGCCGTCGGGGTCGACGAGGCGGCTGACCAGCGAGGTCAGGGTGCTCTTGCCGGACGCGGTGGCCCCGACCAGCGCCACCGTGCGCCCGGGCTCCACGGTGAAGCGCAGGTCGTCGAGGAGCCGCTGGCCCGGGACGTAGGAGTAGCTGAGGCCGTCGACCTCGAGCCGTGCACCGCCGCGGCCGGTGGTCGCCAGGGCGGCATCGCCGTACGGCATCTCGCCGGTGGCCTCGAGCACGCTGGTGACCCGGCGGAAGCCGACGACGCTGCGGGGGAACTCGCCCAGCAGCCAGCCGATGGAGCGGATCGGGAACGACACGATGGTCAGCAGGTAGGCGACCTGGACCACGTTGCCGGGGTCGGTGGCGCCGCTCTGCACCCGCGCGACCCCGACGGCCAGGACGACCAGGACGCCGAGGTTGGGCAGCGCTGCGAGGGCCGGGTCGAAGGCCGCGCGGATGCGACCGGCGCGCACCAGCACCCCGCGCAGCTCCTGGGCCTTGGCCGAGAACCGGGCGGTCTCCTCGCCCTCGCGACCCAGCGTCTTGACGACCATCGCCCCGTCGAAGGACTCGTGGGCGACCTCGGAGAGCTCGGCGCGCAGCTGCTGCGCGCGGGTCATCAGCGGCGAGCTGAGCCGCTGGAAGACGACGTTGGCCGCGATCACCGCCGGGAAGACGAGCAGCCCGACCACGGCCAGCACCAGGTCGGCGACGAGCATCTGGACCACCGCGATGACCATCATCGCGACCGTGCCGACCGCCATCGGCAGCGGCGCGACCGGGCCCCAGGCGGCCTCGACGTCGGAGTTGGCGTTGGAGAGCAGCTGCCCGGTCGGGTGGCGCTGGTGCCACTCCATCGGCAGCGCGAGGTACTGGCGGGTCACGGCGCGGCGGGTGTGCGCCTGCATCCGGTACTGCATGATGCCGGCGCCGAGCCGACGCGCGACGATGCCGACCGCGCGCAGGATGGCCACGCCCAGGAAGAGCGTCAGCACCGCCCACAGCATCCCGGCACCGACCTCGCCGGTCTCGAGGGCCGGCAGCACCACGTTCTCCGTCGACCAGCCCAGCACCCAGGCGTCGGCCACGGTCAGGGCGCCGAACAGCACGCTGCCCAGGGCGGAGACGGCGAAGACCCACGGCTCGCGCTTGATGGCGACCCACAGCACGGCGAACCCGTCGCGGGTGGTCGTGGCCCGGCTCGCTGCCGCCCTCGGCTCCGACCCTGCCTGCTCGCTCACCGCGTGTCCCGTCCTCGTCCCGCCCGACCGCGGGCGAACCCCGCGACGACCGAGGCTATTCCCGCCCGCCGACACCGGGGCCACCCGGTCCGTCCCCGGCCCACCCCCGACCTAGGGTGTCGCCATGGACGCCGCTGCTGCTCCCGCCCGCGCCCGCCGGACCGTGCTGCGCGGCGGCCGGGTGCTCGACCCCACCTCGCCCGCAGAGCCCGGCTCCGGACCCACGGCCCTGGCCGTCGAGGACGGCCGGGTCGTGGCGCTGGGCAGCGAGGACGACGCCGACGCCTGGGTCGGCACCGGCGACGCGGCGCCGCACGTGGTCGCCCTCGACGGCGCCCTGGTCACCCCTGCTTTCGTCGACAGCCACGTGCACACCGTGCGCACCGGCTTCGCGCTGACCGGCCTCGACCTCTCCGGCCCGGCGTACGCCGCCGCCACGGGGCTCGACGACGTGCTCGACGCCCTCGCCCGTCACGCGCGGCGCCACCCCGACGACGCGGTGCTCGTGGGCCAGGGCTGGGACGAGACGCCGTGGCGCGCGGGCCGCCCGCCCACCGGCGACGAGCTCGAGCGGGCCGCGCCGGGACGGCGTACCTACCTGACCCGCGTCGACGGCCACTCCTCGGTCGTCTCCCCCGCGCTCGCCTCGCTGGTGCCGGGGCTCCCCGACCTGCAGGGCTGGACGCCCGACGGGCGCGTCGAGCGCGACGCCCACCACGCGGTGCGGCACACGCTGGAGACCCTGATCGGCGACGTCGAGCGCCTCGACGCGGCCCGGGCCGCCTGTCACGCGATGGCGGCCGTCGGCATCGCCGGGTTCCACGAGAACGCCGCCCCGCACATCGGCCCGGAGGCCGAGATCGCCCTGGTGCGCCAGGCCGCCGACGAGGTCGGCCTCGCCGCGACGGTCTACTGGGGCGAGCTGATGGCGGTCGAGACCGCCGCGCGGCTGGGGGTGGCCGGCCTGGCCGGCGACCTGGTGGCCGACGGCGCGTTCGGCTCGCGCACCGCCGCGCTCGGGGCGGCGTACGCCGACGCACCGACCTGCGGGCACGCCTACGTCAGCGCCGATCAGGTGCACGAGCACGTCGTGGCGTGCACCCGCGCGGGGCTGCAGGCCGGCTTCCACTGCATCGGCGACGCCGCGCTCGACGCGATCGGCGAGGGCTTCGCGGCCGCCGCCGACGAGCTCGGCGACGAGGCTGTGCGGGCCGGTCGGCACCGGCTCGAGCACGTCGAGATGCCGTCGGCGGCCACCATCGCCGTGCTCGGCCGGCTGGGCGTCACCGCGAGCGTGCAGCCGATGTTCGACGGGCTGTGGGGCGGGCCCTCGGGCATGTACGCCGCCCGCCTCGGCGAGCGCTGGCGCGAGACCAACCCGTTCCGCGACCTGGCCGGGGCCGGGGTGCCGCTGGCGTTCGGCTCGGACTCACCGGTGACGGCGCTGGGCCCGTGGGCGGCCGTGCGCGCCGCGGTGCACCACCGCGTGCCCGGTCAGGGGCTCACGCCGCTGGCAGCCGTGCTCGCCCACTCCCGCGGCGGCTGGCTGGCCGCCGCCCAGGACCATCGCGGCCGGCTGGCGCGCGGCTGGGTGGCCGACCTGGCCGTCTGGGAGACCCCGGCAGGCGTCGACGCCGACGGCGTGCCGGTGCTCGAGCCCGGCGCCGAGCTGCCCCGCCTGCTGCGCACGATGGTGGCCGGGCGCACCGTCCACCAGGTGGGCTGAGCTACCAGCGACCCGGCTCGACGGTGGCGCGCTCCCCCGGCGGCAGCGCGTTGTAGAGCCGCATCGAGCCGCGCGCCGCGCCGTCGGCGGCCGGGTCGGCGTAGAAGGAGAGCACCGTGACCGAGGCCGGCGAGAGCTCCATGCGGTAGACCGCCTCGAGCGGCGCGCCCAGCGCGTGCGCGACCAGCGTCTTGATCGGGGTCACGTGGCTGACCACCACGACGGTGCGCCCGGCGTGCTCGGCGAGCACCCGGTCGAGCCCGGCCAGCACCCGCTCGCGCACGGTGCCGAAGGACTCGCCCCCGGGCGGCGCCACGTCCATCGAGCCCAGCCAGGCGTCGAGGCCCGCCTTGTCGCGCTCGGCGACCTCGGCGAAGGTCAGCCCGTCCCACTCGCCGAACTCCATCTCGGCGAAGCCGGGTTCGACCTCCACGGTGCGCTCGAGCCGCGCGGCGACCACCTCCGCGGTCTCGCGGGTGCGGCGCACGGGCGACGAGACGACCGCGTCGACCCGTTCGCCGAGCCCGGTCAGCCAGTCGGCGGTGTCGCGGGCCTGGGCCAGGCCCTCCTCGCTCAGGGCCGGGTCGTCGCCGCCGAGGCCGCCGGAGAAGCGCTTGGCCGCGGTGTGGCGGGTGACGCCGTGGCGCACCAGGACCAGCGTGGTGGGCGGGGCAGTGGGGCCGCTCCAGCCACGGTGCCCGGCCTGGTCGCGGGGCTGCTCGCCTCGGGTCGCGCCCGGTGACTCGATCTCCTCGATCAGCGACTCCTCGTCGGGCGCCTCCTCGCCGGGGGCGTCAGCGGGGAGCGCCGGCTCGGCCTCGGCCACCACGACGCCCTCGCGCACCCCGTCGAGCGCCTCGTTGGCCAGGCGGTCGGCGTGCGCGTTGCGGGCCCGCGGGATCCAGGTGTACGTCGTGCCCGGGGGTGCGACCTCGCCGGCCTCGGCGGCCAGCACCCGCATGTCGGGGTGCTTGATCTTCCAGCGGCCCGACATCTGCTCCACGACGAGCTTGGAGTCCATCCGGACCTCCACCTCGGCGCCCGGGGCGTGCTCGACGGCCAGGCGCAGCCCGGCGACCAGCCCGGAGTACTCGGCCACGTTGTTGCTGGCCACCCCGATGGTGCGGGCGTCCTCGGCGATGACCTGGTCACTGGCGGCGTCCTTCAGCACGGCGCCGTACGCC
The DNA here is from genome assembly GCF_030518195.1 of Nocardioides cremeus. Lineage (GTDB taxonomy): Bacteria > Actinomycetota > Actinomycetes > Propionibacteriales > Nocardioidaceae > Nocardioides > Nocardioides cremeus. The sequence continues at coordinate 34,295 of NZ_JAULSC010000003.1, read as the reverse complement.
GCCGGGCCGGGGTTGCCGCGCGAGCCGCCGTCGGCCTCGACGACGACGCGCGAGGTCACAGCCCTGACTCCGCGGTGCGCACCAGGATGCGCGTGCACTCCTCGCAGCGGACCACGAGGTCGGCCGGCGCGGAGCGGATCACCGAGAGCTCGGCGTTGTCGATGCTGAGCTGGCAGCCGGTGCAGCGGCGCTGGTGCAGCATCGCCGCGCCCACCCCGCCCTTGTTGGCCCGCAGCTTCTCGTAGAGCGCGAGCAGGTCCTCGGGCAGCCCGTCGACCGACGGGCCGCGCTGGGCCTCAACGTCGACCAGCTGGGCGTCGATGGCGGCGACCTTCTCGTCGCGAGCCGCGATCAGCTCGCCGAGCCGCACGTCGGCCTGCTCGAGGAGCTTGGTGACCGAGTCGAGCACCGACTGGGCCTCCTCGAGACGCTCCATCACCTCGATCTCGTCGTCCTCGAGGCTGGCGATGCGGCGCTCCAGCGACTCGAGCTCGTGGCCGAGGCGCTCGAGGTCCTTGGGGTTGCCGACCTGGCCGGTGTCCATCCGCTGGCGGTCGCGGGCCCGGCGGGCCTTGACCTGCTCGACGTCGGCGTCGACCTTGGCCTGCTCGGCGCTCAGGTCGTCGACGACGATCCGGGCGTCGCGGGCCTGGTCGTCGAGCTCGTTGCGGTGGGCCTGCAGCTCGGTGATCTCGGCGATCTCGGGCAGGGCGCGGCGCTGGTGGCGCAGCTGGTCGGCCCGGGAGTCGAGCTCCTGGACCTCGAGCAGGGTGACCTGGGCGGTCGGATCGGCTTTCAGCGGTCTCTCCTGGCTGTGGGGTGTGCTGTGTGTGCATCGGGGCGGAACGTCCACGGGTCGGTGCACCGGGTGCTCACGCGGGTCTCCACCGTAGCGCCCCGCTCGCCCACCAGCGCCGCCCGGAGTCGCGCCTCGAGCACGGGCAGCCAGGTCCACTCCGCCGCCCAGTGCGCGACGTCGACCAGCGCGGGCCCGTCGTGCTCGAGGAACTCCGAGGCGGGGTGGTGACGCAGGTCGCTCGTGACGTAGACGTCGGCACCCCCCGAGCTCCCCATGTCGAGCACCGTGTCGAGGAGGAAGTCGCCCGCGCCGCCGCAGACCGCGACCCGTCGCACCTCGCGGTCGGGGTCGCCGCCGACCCGCACGCCGTGCACCGTCGGGGGCAGCACCTCGGCGACCCGGGCGGCGAAGGCGGCCAGCGACATCGGCTCCACCGTGCCGACCCGACCGGTGCCGGTGCTCGACAGGCCGGGGTCGGCGAGCTCGACGACGTCGTAGGCCGGCTCCTCGTAGGGGTGCACGGCCAGCATCGCGCGCAGCACCTCGCTGCGGCGCGAGCGGGGGGCGACGACCTCGACCCGCTCCTCGGGCACCTCCTCGAGGTCACCGACCGTGCCGATGGTCGGGGTGGCCCCGGGCAGCGGGCGGAAGCGGCCGACGCCCTCGACGGTGAACGAGGCCGACTCGTAGTCGCCCAGACGCCCCGCGCCCACCTCGGCGAGGGCCGCCCGCAGCCGGTCGGCGTCGGCCACGGGCACCAGCACGCCGAGCTTGTCGAGGGCCGGGCGCGGCGCGGTGAGGATCGGGCGCAGGTCGTCGAGCCCCAGCGCCAGGGCCAGCGACTCCGAGACCCCGCCCTCGGCCTGGTCGGCGTTGGTGTGGGCGGCCAGCAGCGCGCAGCCGGCCCGGGCCAGCGTGTGCAGGGTGCGTCCCTTGGGTGTCTCGGTGGTGAAGCCGTGCACGCCCTTGAGGAACAGCGGGTGGTGCACCACCAGCAGGTCGGCGCCCCAGTCGGCGGCCTCCTGCGCCACCGCCGGCGAGGGGTCCACGGCCATCATGATCCGGCGTACCGGCTGGGCGGGGTCGCCGTGCACCAGCCCCACGCGGTCCCAGGAGTCGGCGGTGCCGGGCGGGTACCACCCGTGCACCAGGTCGACGACGTCCCTCAGCGTGGGCTCCGAGCTCGTGTGCATGACAGGAGGCTATCGGCGCCGGCACCGGCGCCGGGCCCGGCGCCTAGGGTGGCGTCATGCCCGTCGTGAAGATCAACGCCATCTCCGTCCCGCCGCAGGCCGGCCCCGAGCTCGAGAAGCGCTTCGCCGCCCGTGCCGGCGCCGTCGAGGGCTCCCCCGGGTTCCTGGGCTTCCAGCTGCTGCGCCCCACCGCGGGCGAGGAGCGCTACTTCGTCGTCACGCACTGGGAGGACGAGGAGTCCTTCGCCGCGTGGCGCGACGGCGGCGCCCAGGCCGCGCACGCCGGCGAGCGGGCCAAGCCCGTCGCCAGCGGCGCCGACCTGCTGGAGTTCGAGGTCGTCATGGACGTCCGCCCCTCCTGAGCATCCCCGCGGGTCAGTTCACCTGGCGCTGCTGGCCCTCCCAGTACGGCGCCCGCAGCTTGAACTTCTGCAGCTTGCCGGTGGCGGTGCGGGCCAGCTCGTCGCGGATCTCGACCGACGTCGGGGCCTTGTAGCCCGCGGCGCGCTCCTTGCACCAGGCGATCAGCTCGGCCTCGGTGGCCTCGGTGTCGGGCGCCAGCACGACCAGGGCCTTGATGGTCTCGCCCCACTTCTCGCTGGGCACGCCGATGACGGCCACCTCGGCCACCGCCGGGTGCGAGAAGAGCACGTCCTCGACCTCGATGGACGACACGTTCTCGCCGCCGGTGATGATCACGTCCTTCTTGCGGTCGCTGATGGTGAGGTAGCCGTCGTCGCCGACCACGCCACCGTCACCGGTGTGGAACCACCCGCCGGCCAGGCAGCGCTCGCTCTCCTCGGGCTGCTCCCAGTAGCCCTCGAGGCAGACGTTGGAGCGGGCCAGCACCTCTCCCTGGTTGTCGGGCTCCTCCGAGATCGCGAGGCGTACGCCGAGGGCCGGGGCGCCGGCGCGGGTCAGCCTCGCGGCCCGCTCCTCGGGCTCCAGGTAGTCCCACTCGGCGCGACCGCGGTTGATGGTCAGCAACGGGGAGGTCTCGGTGAGGCCGTAGATCTGGATGAACTCCCAGCCCAGCTCCTCCTCCACCCGCACGACCGTCTTCGTCGGCGGCGGCGCGCCGGCCATGATGATGCGCACCCGGTCGCGCCCGGGGATCGGCCCGTCCCACTCCTGGGCGGCCTCCAGCACGGCGGCCGCGACCGCCGGGGCGGCGCACATGACGGTGACCCCGTGCTCCTCGACACGGCGCAGGATCTCGGCGCCGTCGATCTTGCGGATCACCACGTGCTTGGCGCCGGCCTGGGTGGCCACGAAGGGCCAACCCCACCCGTTGGCGTGGAACATCGGCAGGGTGTGCAGGTAGACGTCGCGGTCGCTGACACCCGCGTGCATCCCGAAGGTCACCGCGTTGGTCCAGATGTTGCGGTGGGTGATCTGCACGCCCTTGGGCCGCGCGGTGGTGCCCGAGGTGTAGTTGATGGTCGCCGTGGCGTTCTCGTCGGGCTCCCAGGGCCGCGGCTCGCTGCCCTCGGGTGCGTAGATGAGGTCGTCGTCGCCGATGACGAAGCGGTGCTCGGCGGTGACGTCGCGCAGCTCCTCGTCGATCTCGGGGTCCACGACCAGCACCCGCGCACCGGAGTGGTCGACGATGTACTGCACCTCGTCGGGGCGCAGCCGGAAGTTCACCGGCACCAGCACCCGCCCGTAGCCCGCGACCCCGAAGAACGAGGTCAGCAGCCGCGCGCTGTTGTGGCTGACGACCGCCACGCGCTCGCCGACCCCGATGCCAAGCTCGTCGAGCCGCGCGGCCTGGCGGGCCGCGAGCCGGGCCATCTCGCGGTAGGTCAGCCGGCCCTTGTCGCCCAACGGCTCCGCGGGCTGGTCGGGCTCGTCCACCACCCCGACCCGGTCGCCGTAGACCTGCACGGCGCGGTCGATGAAGTCCGAGACGCTGAACGGGACGATCATGTGGCTCCTCCAGTCAGTGGTGTGACGCCGACCACTCTAGGCAGGCGACCAGCAGCGCGGCGTACGCCGCCGGGGCCGGTACGCCGAGCGGTGCGGGTGCGGCGACGAACGGTCCGCCGCCCTCTCGCCGGCTGTAGCCTTGGCCGACCCCAGCTCACCACCCCAGCCCGCCGCCTGCACCGGAGACCGACCATCACGCGCGAGCAGCACCCCACCCGGCCCACGAGCACGCTCGTGTGGTCGCGGGCGGCCGTGCTCGGTCCGGTGGTGCTGGTCTCGGGCGCGGTGTCCCACGTGGCCGCCGACGGCCGGCTGCCGTCGGTGGTGCCGATGGTCCTGGTGCTGGCGGCCTGCACCGTGCTGAGCGCGTTCTTCCTGCGCTCGCGGGCCAGCGCGCTGCGGCTCGTGGCGCTGCTCGTCGGCGGCCAGGCCGCCACCCACCTCCTGCTGTCCGTGACGGCCGGCCACCACGGCGCCGGGTCGGGCGCATCGGGCCCGAGCCCGGCACCCGGCTCGTCGGCGGGCCCGGCCCTGCAGGTCGTCGCCGACGACGGCGGACGCCGCGTCGGGTCGCTGGCCGACCACTTCGACGCCGCCTCGGCGGCCGGCGGCCGCGCGGGTGAGGCCGTGACGGCGGGGCCCCTCGCCCAGGCCTCGGCTCACCTGGTCGAGCACACGCTCGCCCAGGGCCCGCTCATGCTCCTGGCCCACACCCTGGGCGCCGTCGTGCTCGGGCTGTGGCTGGCGGTCGGCGAGTCGGCCCTGTGGCACCTGCTCGTCCTGGCGTCCGTGAAGGCACGGGTCGCAGCGACCCTGCCTCTCGCGCTGCTGCCGCTGCACGCCTCCGCCCTGGGCGGCCTCGACGCCTCCCGTCGGCTGCCCGTGCCGCCGCTGCTGCTCCTGCCGCTGGAGCGCACCCTGCCCCACCGTCTCGTCACCCGTCGCGGTCCTCCGTTCCTCCTCGCCGCCTGACCCGCACCGCCGCCGGCGGTGCTTCCCGCGCGCTGCCGCGCGCCCCCGTCGTACGAGGAGAACCCCATGACCCGCACCACCCGCACCAACCGCACCGCCCCTGCCCGCGGCCGCGTCCGCCGGCTCGTCCCCGCGGCCGCCCTGGCCCTCGCCCTGGGCACCGGCCTGGCGTCCTGTGGCGACGAGGAGCCCACCGGCTCGACGGACTCCACCTCCGAGACCACCGAGCAGGCCGGCTCCGTCACGATCGGCGACCCCTGGGTCCGCGCGACCGTCGGCGCCGAGGACACCTCCATGTCGGCCGCGTTCATGACCATCGACAACGACGGTGAGCAGGACGTCACGCTGGTCGGCGCCAGCACCGAGGTCGCCGCCATGGTCGAGCTGCACGAGATGTCGATGGTCGACGGCGCGATGGCGATGCAGGCGATGCCCGACGGCCTGGTCGTCGCGGCCGGCCGCGGCAAGGTGCTCGAGCCCGGTGGCTACCACGTGATGCTGATGGACCTGCAGGGCGAGCTGGCCGCCGGCGACGAGGTCGAGCTGACCCTGGAGTTCTCCGACGGCAGCGAGCAGGCCCTCACCGCGCCCGTGAAGGAGTTCACCGAGGAGGAGGGCCATTACCACGAGCCCGGCACCGGCGAGCACGACCACTCGTGAGCCCGGCTCCCCGCGTCAGCCGTCGCCGGCTCCTGGGGTACGTCGGCAGCGCCGGTGTCGGCGCCGCTGCCGGCGCGGGAGCGGTGCTGGCCGTCGGTGCCGAGGACGCGGCCCCCGCGTCCTCGGCACCCGCACCGGCCGCGCCCGGCCGCACCATCGAGCCCTGGGGCGCCCACCAGCCCGGCGTCGCCGCGCCGCAGGCGGCCGTGAGCGAGCTGGTCGCCCTCGACCTGCTCCCCGACGTCGACCGGGAGGCCCTGGGCCGGTTGATGCGTCTCTGGACCGGCGACATCGAGGCCCTCGCCGCCGGTCGCGGCGCCCCGGGCGACCCGGCCCCCTGGTTGTCCCAGCCGGCCTCAGACCTGACCATCACGGTCGGGGTCGGGCCCGGAGCCTGCCGGCCGGGGCTCTTCGGGGCCGGTCCCCCGGGCTTCGGCGACGTGCCGCCGATGCGTCACGACCGGTTGCAGGAGCGCTGGAGCGGCGGCGACCTGGCGGTGCTGGTGGCCGGCCGCGACGGCACCACCGTCGCCCACGCCGTACGCCGCCTGGTCGCCGACGCAGCGCCCTTCGCGCGGGCGCGGTGGCGCCAGGTGGGCTCGTGGAACCCGACCGACCCCACGGGCCGTCCCCAGACCGGGCGCAACCTCTTCGGCCAGGTCGACGGCTCCGGCAACCCGCAGCCCGGCACCCCGCTCTTCGACGCCACGGTGTGGGTGCGCGAGGGCCGCTGGGCCGGGGGCAGCAGCCTCGTGGTGCGCTGCATCCGGATGGACCTCGACACCTGGGACGAGCTGACCCGCGACGAGCAGGAGCGCTCGGTCGGGCGGACCCTGGCCGACGGTGCGCCGCTGACGGGCGGCCCGGAGCTCCACGACCTCGACCTCGAGGCCCGGTCGCAGGGCCGGCTGGTGGTGCCGGCCGACGCCCACGCCCGGCGGGCGCACCCCAGTCTCCACGGGGGCCGGCGGATGTTCCGCAAGGGCGCCAACTACACCCGCGAGGTGGAGACCGGGCAGGGCGTCGAGGTGGAGAGCGGGCTGGTGTTCCTGGCCTTCCAGGCCGACCTCGCCGACCAGTTCGTGCCGGTGCAGCAGGCGCTCGACGAGTCCGACCAGCTCAACGACTGGACCACCGCCATCGGCTCAGCCACCTTCGCGGTGCTGCCGGGCTTCGAGCAGGGCTCCTGGCTGGGCGAGCAACTCCTCACCTGACCCGCGAGCCGGCGCCAGTTCCGCGCGAGCCGGCGCCAGTTCCCCGCGAGCCGGCGCCAGTTCACGTCGTACGCCGCCGTACGCCAGGAACTCACGCCGGCTCGGCAGGAAGTCACGCCGGCTCGCGGAACCCGCAATGCACTCGAGCCGGCTCGTCGATGACGAGCCGGCTCGAGGCAGGCAGAAGAACCAGGTGCCGTGCGGCCGCCGCTCCCTCCACGGCGGCCACAGGTGTCTCCGGCTCGGGGCCGGAGCGATCAGGGTCAGCGGGCCTCGGCGGCGCGCTGGGTGGCGTCGAAGACGAACTTCACGGTGTCGGTCTTGAGCTGGAAGGTGTTGTCGGCCGCCTGGGGCAGGGCCAGGGTGATCCGCAGGTTCGAGACCATCGCGGAGCCGTTCAGCGCCGCGGTGACCTGGGCCAGGTCGCGGTTCGCACCGAGCACGGGCACCGACGCGACGATCGAGGTGATCGGGCCGGCGCAGGTCATCTTCTTGGACTCAGCGGCCTTGACCCACGCCGTGGCGCACTGGTCGATGGACAGCTGCAGACCGTTCCTGGCGTCGCTGGTCAGGATCGAGGGCGCCGCAGCAGCCGAGGTCGTGGTCAGCGCCACCGACCCGAACCCCTCGGTGGTCCCGGCCCGGGTCAGCTGCACCGCACGCTCCACGGCGTCGCCGGGCACCAGACCGACCGCGGCCATGTCCAGGCCCTGCGTGCCCTGACCGGCCAGCTCGATCTTCGTCTCCCCCGACGCCACCGCCTCGGTCGCCTCAGTCGAGGAGGTGAACGAACCGAACGTGCCCAGACCCGCCACCGCGGTCGCACCAGCGACCAGCGCCACCGACGCGACGACACGAGTGAGGGACTTGCGCGAGGAAGATGTGGGGTTCGAGGCCATGAGGGAGGTCCTTGTCTAGAGGCCGGCGAGTGCCGGTCCGGGGGCGATGAACCAAACTCTGACGCCCCCACCTCAAGCCACCACCCGGCAAAGACCCCCCGTTCCCACAAGCAACCCGCAAGACCACAAGACCACCCCCGACCCGGCCGGTTCAAACGAGCCGACTCGCGGCGCACGGCGCCGTACACCAGGAACTCACGCCGGCTCGGCAGGAACTCGTGCCGGCTCGGCGAGGAAGTCACGCCGGCTCGGCAGGAACTCGTGCCGGCTCGGGGAGGTGTCAGCGCTGCCAGACCCGGCGGCGGGGGCCGGAGGGCGGGTCGCCGGCCGGCGACTCGGTCTGGGCCCAGACCCGTCGCCAGGTCGCCACGTCGGGACCTCCCGGGTCGGGCGTCGAGCCGGTGGCGCGTCGGCGCTGGGCCTCCCACCAGGTGGTGCTGTCCTCGTCGAGCAGCGCCGCGACGGCCTCGCGCACCCGCGGGGCGTAGTCGCGCACCGTCTCGCCCTCGCGGGCACGCAGCGGCTCGCCGAAGCGCACGGTCAGCTGCCGGCGCCCGCCCTCGTCGCGCCCGGGCCAGCCGGCCCCGCGCGGCATGGCGGCGAAGGTGCCGCGGTGGGCCACCGGCACGATCGGTACGTCGTGGGTGTGCGACAGGTAGGCCGCACCCATCCGGAAGGTGTGCATCCAGCCGTCGCCCGAACGGGTGCCCTCGGGGAAGATCACCAGGCTCCAGCCGTCGGCCAGCACCTCCCCCGGCGTCGCCGACATGGAGCCCCCGCGGCGGTCGATGGGGAAGGTGTTGAACAGCAGCGACGAGCCCACCGCGCGCCACCAGGTGTCGAAGAAGTAGTCGGCCGCGGCGGCCACGGCCGTGCGCCGGCGCCACTCGTCGGGCAGCGAGAGCAGCAGCAGCGGGGTGTCGAGGTGGGAGGCGTGGTTGGCCACGAAGATGACCGGGCCCTCGACCCGGTCGAGCACGTCGAGGCCCTCGACCCGGGTGCGCACCTGGGAGCGGAAGACCGGTTCGAGGCCCACCTTCTGGGCCACCTCGCGCGCGGCGAGCGCCGGGCGACGCCGCGCCCAGTCGGAGCCGAACACCTGCGCGCGCACGGGCTCGACGTACGGCTCGGCCGATCGTGGCACCTGCGAGCGGCGCCCCCAGCGCCAGCCGCGGGCGGTGCGGCGCACGTCGTCGACGCCCTCGCGCAGGAACCCCATCAGTGCCTCCTCAGACCCGCACGTCCGCCAGCAGGTGCGGCGGGTTGTGCAGGTAGGTGATGGAGGGGCTGGTGCCGACGGTGCCCGAGGCCATCTCGAGGGCGTCGGCCAGCGTCGAGGCCGCCCGGAAGCCGAGCCGGGCCGCGGCGCGCCGGTCGCCACCGACCCAGATGACGTCGCCGACGTGGTCCATCGCGTGCGCCGCCCAGTACCACATGTAGAAGGGGTGCACCCCGTGGTAGGCGTGCGAGGTGCGGTAGAGGTGGCGGTACCACGGGTCCTCGGCGAACTGCCGCTCGTACTTCTCGCCGATCACCGCTGGGTCGGTGGTCTCGGCCAGCACCTCCTCGTAGAAGTCGACGTACGACGGGTGGTGCAGCTGGTTGAAGCCCTCGTCGAGCGGGTGGTAGAGGATCACCGCGCCGCCGCGGCGCACCACCGGGTGCCCGCGGTAGGAGTTGAAGTAGTAGCCCAGGCCCATGCAGGTGGCCAGCACCGGGTTCATCGAGCTGTCGACGTTGTAGGGGCCCAGGTAGGGCACGCCCATCACCAGCACGTCGGAGGTGCCCTGCACCTCCACGAGCTGCTGGCGGTGCACCCGGGCGAGGGTCTGCTCGTGCACGGCCTCGACCTCGCCGGCGGCGATGCCGGTGAGCCCGTAGGGCGCGCGCAGGTCGTGGAAGAGCTTGTGCCGCAGCTTCTGCGGCGCCAGCGCGAGGCCCCGCCGGGCGGCGAGCATCGAGGCCTGGTCGCGCACCGACCACTCCCACTCGCGCTTCATCAAGAACTCGTAGGGGCGCGGGAAGACGTCGTTGTTGAGCGTGGTCTCGACCTGGAAGACCGGCACGGTGTCCTTGATGACCCGCCCGATCCGCCACGCCGACTGGTGCATCGCCGACTTCTGGTGGTCCATGAAGGAGCGCGAGTGCACCATCGTGTGCGCGTTGTGGTGGTGGCGCAGGCTCTTGTACGACGCCAGCCCGATGCCGACCGACTTGTGGCCGCCGTCCATGGCGACCAGGTTCACGTTGACGTAGACCAGCAGGTCGGACTCCGCCGCCCGCTTGCTGATCTCGATGTCCTCGCCGCGGTCGGTGGTGCCCAGGTGGGTCAGGGCGTCGCGGTCCTCGGCGTCGAAGTTGTAGAGCTTGCCCTGGGGGTGGAAGGAGCGGAAGACCCGCTCCCCGACGATGTGCTCGAGCTCGGCCGCGGTCATCCGGCGGTGCAGCGCGTTGGCGGCGATGATCTCCACGTCGTCGACCCCGGCCTCGGCGGCCATGGTCAGCACCTGCTCGATGATGCGTTGGCGGATGTCGGGTCGGCGCATGCTGGGCAGCGGCAGCGACACGTCGTCGAAGGCGATCGTCAGCCGCATCCCGGCGAAGAGCCGCTCGGGCAGCGGGTCGCTGTCGACGGGGTGCAGCAGCGCCTCGCGCACGGCGCCCTCGACGTCGGCGATGCCCGGCAGCGACTCGGGCGGGTAGATCACCCGGGTGCCGAGGGGGAAGTCCTCGAGCCGGAAGCCGAGGCCCTCGTGGACCACCAGCGGCGGGGTGCGGTCGTCGACCTCGAGCACGAAACCTGGTCGGGTCACTGGGCGCTCCTCATGGTCCTCACTGCGGTCCTCACTGGGATCATCACTGCGATCTCCTGGGGTCGAAGGCCACCTTCACGGTGCCGAGGCGTCCGGTGGAGTGGGCGTGGTCGAGGGCCTCGCGCCAGCGGTGCAGCGGGTAGGCCGCCACCCCGTCGGCGACCCTCGAGAGCGCGTCGTGCCCGGCCAGCTCGAGGGCGGTCGCGAAGGCGCTGCGCCCGCCCGGCTCGGCGCGGGCCGAGGCGTAGCTGCCGACCACCTCGAGCTCGCGGAACCAGGCCGCCGACAGGTCGGCGGGGCGCGGCATCCCCGACAGCACCACCCGGCCGCCGGCGCGGGTGGCCTGCAGCGAGGTCTCCAACGACTGCTTGCTGCCGACGGCGTCGAGGGCCACGTCGACCCCGCCGAGCAGGTACGCCGACGACAGCTCGGGTCGCAGCTGGAAGGCGCCGGTGGCGCGGCGTACCCGCCGCAGCACCTCGTGGGGGGCCACCACCTCGCTGGCCCCCAGCGCGAGCGCCAGCTCGCGCTGGTGCGCGTGCTTGGCCACGACCAGGATCTCGCCTGCCTGGGTCAGCTCCCGCAGGGCCAGGGTCACGAACAGGCCCACGGCCCCGGCTCCGCTGACCAGCACCCGGTCGCCGGGCGCCACCCCGGCGCGCAGGGCTGTGTGCACCGCGCAGGCCAGCGGCTCGGCGAGCAGCGCCTGGGCGTCGGTGAGGGCCTCGGGGACCGGGTGCAGCTGGCTGCGGTGGGCGCTCAGCTGCTGGCCCCACCCGCCTCCGGTGTCGTGGCAGAAGCCGGTCTGCAGCCCCGGCGAGACGTCGCCGACGGTGATGCGCGAGCAGCGGTTCGTCGCGCCGGCCGCGCAGCCCTCGCAGGGCTCGACCCCGCGTGCCGCGCAGGCCAGCACCGGGTCGACGACGACCCGGGTGCCGGCGGGCAGGTCGTCGCAGTCCTCCGCCAGGTCGGCGACCACCTCGTGGCCGGGCACGAAGGGCAGCGAGACCAGCGCCGAGAAGTACAGGCTGGTGCCACCCGAGAGCATCGACAGGTCGGAGCCGCAGATGCCCGAGAGCCGGGTGCGCAGCCGCGCCCAGCCCGGACGGCGCACGACCGGGGCCTCGATGGTGGCCAGCCGCAGCGGCGCGGCCACCCCGGAGAGCAGGCCTGGCATCCGCGGGCCCACGGCCCGCCCGACCACGGTGCGTGGCAGCGAGCGGAACATCTCCAGCGCGAGCATCATCGGCGTGCTCCCGCCGGGTTGAGCCCGCGGCTGGCCGAGGGCGGGCTGGCCCAGTCGACGATCGTCCAGTGGTGCCGGCGCGCGTGCCGGTAGAGCGACACGTCGGGGCGCACCGCCACCGGGTGCCCGGCGGCCGCCAGCAGCGGCAGGTCGGAGTGCGAGTCGGCGTAGGCGTAGGAGCGGGCCAGGTCGACGCCGTTGCGGGCGGCCCAGTCGCGCATGAACGCGGCCCGCGACTCCCCCACCACCGGCGAGCCGGACAGGTGCCCGGTGCAGGTGCCCGACCCGTCGACGGCCAGCTCAGCGGCCTCGATGTGGTCGAAGAGCGGCGCCAGCGGGCGGGTCAGCGGGCGCACGGCCCCGGTGATCAGCACGGTGCGGTGACCGGCGCGCCGGTGCTCGCGCACCCGTCGTACGGCCGCCGGGGCCAGGCGCGAGAGCACGTGGTCGCTGAGCAGCTCGTCGACCACGGCGTCGAGGTCGTCGAGCCGGGCGCCGGCGTACTCGCGGTAGACCGCGCGCAGGAACGCGCTGCGCTCGCGGCGCTCGGCGCGCACCAGCGACGGCACCCGGGCAGCGACCCGCGCCAGCTCGGCGAAGCGGCCCGCACCGTCGAGCTCCTGGAGCCGCATCCACAGGTAGGTCTCGATCACGTTGGAGGACAGCAGCGTGCCGTCCATGTCGAAGAACGCGGCCACCTCGCCGGCGCCGCTGCCCTCCGTCCCCGCACGACCCGACACCTCGGGCAGCCGATCGCCGCCGGCGCTGGGCCCCCGGGCGCCCTGGCGACGGGCGCGGAGCTCGTCGAGGCGACGCACCGGCGCCGTGACGGCCGGGCAGTGGATCTCGCGCAGGTAGACGGGCCAGTCGATGGTGGCGGTGTCGAAGGCGAAGGTGCGCTGGTCGTCGGGCGAGAGCCGCTCGCGCAGCGCCGTCGTCGCGTCGTCGGAGAAGCGCAGCTCCGCCTGCGCGTACTCCTGGTAGAGCGTCAGGTAGCGGCGCAGGAACTCCAGCCGCCGCCCCCGCCGGTCGAGCTCGCGGGCCACCTGGCGGGTGCGGTCGCCGCGCGGCGCGTGGCCCACGACGTAGTCGGCGACCTTGAAGGCCCGCTCGCTGGTGGTCAGCAGCCGGTCGACCGAGGCCGCGCCCGGGAAGCGCCAGTCGGGCAGCCGGGCGGCGCCCCGGGCGCCGACCTGGAAGGGGTGCTCGTCGAAGTAGGCGCGCACGTGGGAGTAGAGCTCGCCGAAGGTCAGCGGGTTGCGGTCGCCCGAGCAGACGTGCAGGTACGCCGCCTCGCCGGGCTCGGGCGGGTGCGCCAGGGCCGCGACGATCGCCGAGGCCACGTGGTCGACCGGCACGATGTCGACGATGGTGTCGGCGGCGGCGGGGAACTCCGGCAGCTCGCCGCGGCCGTAGGCCAGGATCAGCGGCTCGGCCATCTTGAACCCCTCGATCCAGCCGGCGTGCGGGCGGTCGAGGGCCGACTCGATGATGCTGGGGCGCAGCACCGTGACCCGGTGACCGGCCCGCGCGTGCGCCTCGACGACCCGCTCGCCAAGCGCCTTGGTGAAGGTGTAGCAGTCGGTCCAGCCCAGGCTGCGGGCGCGCTCGGTGCCGACCCGCACCAGCTCGGCGGAGACCCAGTCGCGACGCGCCTGCTCGGTGGCCGTCGCCGCGGTCAGCAGGCCGGCGCGCGAGTGCGCCTTCTCGGCCCTGCGCCGGGCGGCCTCGAGGACCTCCGCGCTGCGGCTGCGGTGCTCGGTGTCGCGGCGCTGGGCCAGGCCCCACGCCAGCTCGGCCTCCAGGTCGACGTCGTGCTCGACCGGCGCCTCCGGCACGTGCCCGCGGCGTCTCCCGGCGACGTACGCCGTCGAGACGTGCAGGTAGTGCACGTCGCGGCCGGCTTCCCGGCCCGCCTCGACCACCCGGGCGAGCAGGTCGCGGGTGCCGACCACGTTGGTGGTGAAGGCCTCGTCGACCGGCGGGTCGAAGCTGACGTCGCCGGCGCAGTGCACCACCGCGTCGAGGTCGCCGGGCAGCGGCGGCACGTCGGCCAGGTCCCCCTCGACCACTCCCAGCCGGGAGGCGAGCAGGGCCTCGACGCCGCCGGCGTCGGCGACCGCCTGCGCGAAGACCGGCTTCTCCAGCAGCTTGGCGATCCGCGCCGCGCCGCCGGTCGAGCCCTTGGGGCGCACCAGGAGGCTGACGCGCACGTCGGGCACCTCGTGCAGCAGCAGGTGCAGCAGCGCCTCGCCGACGAAGCCGGTGACCCCGGTCAGCAGCAGGTGCCGGCCCGCGAGCCTGCCGGCCACCGACCCGGACGGTGCCTGAGTCATGCGTCCTCCTCGCCGCGGGCTGCGAACCCGCACGCGCAGCACCGTACAGACGTACGGCGCTGCGCGGGAGGGGGCTCAGGCCGGCCAGGTGGCCCAGGTGACCTCTCCGCCCCGCACCACGACGTCGAGGACGACGTCATCGGTGCCGGGTGCGTAGAGCAGGTAGCCGCCCTCGTGCAGGTCGGGGAAGACCACCGAGGGCGAGATGCCCGCCGGGGTACGCCGCGGCACCACCGCGACGTGCCGGCGGTGCGGGTGCCCGTGCCCGTGGTCGTGCCCGTGCCCATGGTCGTGCTCGTGGGAGTGCGAGTGCTCGTGGCGGTCGCGACCGTCCACGGGGTCGATCTCGACCTCGTAGCCGACCAGTGCCGCGGGCATGTCGACGACGAGGGCCCCCACGTCGCCCCCGATGTCGAGCAGCACCGAGCCCTCGCCGGCCCACGGGTTCTCGTCGAGGTTGGCCTGCAGGTGCCTCGGCAGGCTCGTCTCGTCAGGACCCGCGGGGCCGCTCCCCGGGACGGTCGCGACCCCGGTCACGACGCCTGCGTCGTGCCGGGCTCGGTCTGGTATCCGCCACCGGGCAGACCGAGGTAGGGGAACTCGCCCAGCAGCGGCGAGTTGGTGTACTCCGAGCCGTCCTCGACCGCGGCGGCGGCGTCGTCGGGCTTGTAGGACGGGTCCACCAGCGGGATGGTGAGCCCGGCGATGGCCCGCAGCTCGATGGTCGTCACGTTGTCCTCGAGCCGGCGTCCGTTGGGGAAGCCGGCGGGGTCGCCGCCGACGAGACCCAGCGGGTTCGGGTCCTTGCTCGGCGGGATCGCCACGTTGAGGCGCAGCATGTCGGAGGGCACCGGGCCGGTGTAGTTCTGGAAGCCCGGCACGACGCCCTCGGGGATGCCCGTGAGCAGGATCGCGTGCAGGTCGGCGCGACGCTTGTCGTAGGCCTCGAGGTTCGGGAAGACCCCCGGGTAGAGCACCGGCAGCAGACCGGCGAGCTCGGGCTCGTAGACGAACTTCTGGTACTTGCTGTCGCCCGAGGGCTCGCGGCTGTTCCAGAGGTCCTTCTCGGCCATCGGCACCACGACCTCGTTGAAGAGCGGGTTGCCCAGGCGCGAGACCTGGCGCCACTTGCCGAAGTCACGGTAGGTGCCGGTCTTCTTGTTGAAGACCCGCGAGGTACGCCGGCTGGCCGTGGCCCACACACCGATGGTCGAGGTGGCCGACATCGGGTCCGAGGGCGTGGAGCCGTCCCGGGTCAGCTCGTCGATCGGCACCTCGATGGCGATGGTGTGCACGTTGAAGGACTGCACCGAGTTGATGCCGTCCATCGCACCCATCGGGATCAGGTGCGCCTCGTTGAAGGGGCGCAGCGCCCCGAGGTCGAAGATGGAGCCCAGGTCGACCCAGAACGCGTCGGCGCGCTGGCCCGCGAAGACCTTGCGCCCACGCGGCAGCTGGTGCACCGCCTGCTCGCCGAGCTTGGCGTAGTCGGGGGTGGAGCGCTTGCCGACGTTGACCGGCGGGCAGGGCAGGTTGCTGCCCAGCGTCGTCGTGTCGTTGCCCTTGACCCGCTTGACCGAGTAGCTCTGCGGCCGGTTCCAGGACTCGTCGTCGATGTTGTTGATCTGACCGGTGTTGTAGAGGAAGGTCCGGTCGTTGCGCACCTTGGTCTTGAACTTGAACTGGTAGCTGATGTCGGCCTGGGCCGTGCCCTTGTTGGAGACGTGGATCTCGTAGAGCACGTCGTCGCCGAACTCGAAGAAGTTCGGGCCCGAGTCAGGCTTCTGCAGCGGGATGAAGTTGGCGATCAGGACGACGTTGCCCGGGTTGGCGGGGCTGCGGAACGCGTAGACATCCGTGCTGTCGGCCACGGGGTCCTTGGAGATCTCGGGTGCTTCGCGGTGGGACGACATCTCACTTGCCTCCCATCGCGGCGAGCAGGCGGGTGACGAGGTCGCGGTCGCGCACGACCACCTCGTCCTCGCCGATCATCAGCGTCACCCGGTCGGAGCGGTGGTCCTCGACATAGGCGACGAGCGGCTCCTGGGCGCTGATGCGGCTCGGGCGGGAGGCCGCCGAGGCCGCTCCCCCACCCATGAGTGCTGCTGCTCCGACCGCGGCGCCGGCACCTGCCACCGCGATCACGTTCCTTCTGCTGGTCTCACTCATCCGAGTTGCCTCCACGGGTCTGCGACCGCCCCTGGTGAGGCGGGTCACAGGTGCTTCGGCACGCTCACCCTCCCGGATGGGACGACACGGCGATTAGTTTCTCGCCGGCCGTCGCGGTGGTGGGCGCAGAGGGGATCGAACCCCCGACCACCTCGTTGTAAGCGAGGTGCTCTACCGCTGAGCTATACGCCCCGGAGCCCGCACGGAGCGCACCGCGGGCGGGCCACACACTAGACGCTCACGCACGCGGGTCGGAAATGAGTCGAACCGCTGGCGTCTCGGGTCACCAGCGGTTCGACGATGCCAAGGCTACGGGGTGCTCGACGCGTCCGTGAGGACTCTCCACGATTCGCGGCGGATTTTGCCGGCAGCGGTCCAGACCAGGACCCCGGACTCGTACCGGGGACGGCGCTCAGGCCAGGGCCGTGAGCTCGCGCAGGTGCTCGTCGAGGTCGCGTCCGTCCGGGTTCGCGTTGTGCACCGCCCACCGCACCAGGCCCTGCTTGTCCACCACGTACGACGAGCGACGCGGCGCCCCGGCGACCTCGTCGAAGACGTCGTAGGACCGCGCGACCTGCCCGTGCGGCCAGAAGTCGGAGAGCAGCGGGAAGTTCAGGCCGTCGGCGTCGGCGAAGGCCCGCAGCGCGAACATCGGGTCGCAGGAGATGGCGAGCACCTCGGTGTCGAAGGTCATGAACTCCGCGAGCCGGTCACGCACCCCGGTCATCTCGCTGGTGCACACCCCGGAGAAGGCGAAGGGGTAGAAGAGGATCGCCACCGCCTTCACCCCGCGGTACGACGACAGGGTGACGTCCTGGCCGAACTGGTCGCGCAGCGTGAAGTCGGGGGCCGGGCCGCCCAGGGTCAGGCCGCGCTCGTCGGTGTGGTGCTGGCTCACGCGTCCTCGCCCCGCAGGTCCCGCTTGAGCACCTTGCCGGTGGCGTTGCGCGGCAGCTCGTCGAGGAAGACCACCTCGCGGGGCACCTTGTAGCGCGCAAGGTGCTGCTTGACCCATCCCTGGACGTCCTCCTGGTCGAGCCGGGCGCCGTCGCGGACCACCACGAAGGCACGCAGCCGCTGGCCGTAGTCGTCGTCGTCGACACCGACGGCCGCCACCTCGGCGACGTCGTCGTGGCGGGCGATGCAGTCCTCGACCTCCTGGGGGAAGACGTTCTCGCCGCCCGAGACGATCATGTCGTCGTCGCGCCCCTCGACGTAGAGCCGCCCGTCGTCGCCGATGCGGCCCATGTCACCGGTGGCCATCAACCCGTCGACGACCTCCTTCGAGCCGCCGCCGGTGTAGCCCTCGAAGAGCAGCGTGTTGCCGACGAAGATGCGCCCGGCCTGTCCTGCGGGCACCTCGGCGCCGGTCTCGTCGAGCACCTTCAGCACCGTGGCGTACGGCGCCCGGCCGGCCGTCGAGGGCGCCGCGCGCAGGTCCGCGGGCCCGGCCACGGCGGCGTAGGCGACCTCGGTCGAGCCGTAGGTCGAGTAGAGGTTGTCGCCGAAGCGGTCCATCCAGGTCAGGGCGAGGTCGCCGGGCAGCGCGGAGCCGGACGACGCGACTACCTCGACGCGGGAGAGGTCGTGGGCGTCGAGGACCTCGTCGGGCAGGGCGAGGATGCGCTGCAGCATCACCGGGACCACCGCGACGCTCTCGCAGCGCTCCTCGGCGATCGTGCGCAGCGCCTCCTCGGGCTCGAAGCGGCGCCGGAGCACGAGGGTGGAGCCCAGCAGCATCGCCAGGGCCATGTGGGCGAAGCCCCAGGTGTGGAAGAGCGGGGCGGCCACGTGGCAGCGCCACCCGCGCCGCAGCGGCATCGCCGAGAGCAGGGCCACGGCGGCGTCGACGCCGGCCTCGCTGCGCGGCGCGCCCTTGGGGGTGCCGGTGGTGCCCGAGGTCAGGATGACCGTGCGCCCGTGGCGCGCGGGCGGCTCGAGGTCGCTGCTGTCGTGGGTCGCGACGAGCCGCTCGACGGTGTCGGCGCCGTCCGGGAGGTCGCGCTCGTCGTCGACGAAGGCCACGACGCGGCGCTGCACGTCGGCCTCCCCGAGCAGGTCGAGGAACTCCTGGTCGTGCACGACCGCGGCGGGGCGGTCGCGCCCCAGCACCTCGACCAGCTGCGGCCCGGCGAAGGCGGTGTTGAGGTAGAGCGCGTCGGCCCCCAGCTTGGCGGCCGCGCAGGTCACGTCGAGGAAGAAGCGGTGGTTGCGGCACATCACCGCGACGGCGTCGCCCTCGCCGATCCCGCGCTCGCGCAGGGCCCGGGCCAGGGCGTTCGAGCGCCGGTGCAGCTGGCTCCAGGTGAGCTCGCCGAGCTCGTCGACGACCCCGACGTCGTCGGGGGCGCGCACGGCCAGGGAGGCGAACCCGCCGGCCGGGCCGGTGCCCCAGTCCTTGAGCACCTTGGCCAGCCTGGCCAGGACCACCGGTGAGTAGGGGCGCAGCACGCCCGCGCGTGCCAGCACGCGCAGGCTGGTGCCCGCCGATCCGGCGCTGGTGAGCAGCGTGGAGATCATGACGTCCGATCTGCCGGGGCCACCCCGCGACCCGCGGCCGGGGCGGGACGGTCGTGGCCGGGGGTGTGGCCGGACCTGGGTCAGGCGGGGGTCTTGGGGGTGACCAGGCGCGTGGCGGCCCAGTCCTTGCTCACGGTCGCGGTGGTGGTCTGCGCGAGGCCGGCCACGGGGGCGGCCTCGGCGACGTCGGCGGGGTCGACCGACCCCGGTCGTCCGATGCGCGGGGTGAGCAGCCAGATGGCGCCACCGCCGACCAGGTCGGTCAGGGCGTCGACCAGCGAGTCGACCAGGTCACCGTCGTCGTCGCGGAACCAGAGCACGACGGCGTCGACGACGTTGCCGTAGTCACCGTCGACCATGTCGGCGTCGATGGCGTCCTCGATGGCCACCCGCAGCGCGTCGTCGGTGTCGTTGTCCCACCCGAGCTCTTGGACCACCATTCCCTTGCTGAGGCCGAGGCGCTCGGCCGGGCCTGAAGGGGTGCCTGTCTGGGTGGACCCGCCACCCGCGGTCGAGCTCACTGAGACCTCCACGTCGTCACACCCGCGGCACCGCGCCGCAGGGTAGTGCGGACAGTCCAGCGGAGTTGGGCGGGCGACGCAACCTCCCGCGCGGGTGACGAGCCTCCTGCGCTGGCGTCGGCGCACCCGCCCCGAGGCCGTTCGGGACCCCTCTCAGGACGCCGGTGACCGCATACAGGACATACCGACGGGTAGATTTCGGTTCGCCGGTCTGCGTGCCACGATGGACGAGTGACCGACGACTCAGCTCCTGCAGCAGGCACCTCCGCGGACGCCACCGAGCCCACCGGCTCCGAGAGCGAGCGGAGCACGCCCACCTCGCGTGGCAGCGCCAAGACCTCGGTGATCCACGAGGGTCTGCCCACCCAGCTGCCCGACATCGACCCGGACGAGACCCGCGACTGGATCGAGTCGTTCGACTCGATGCTGGCCGAGCGCGGCCGCGACCGCGCCCGCTACGTGATGCTGCGCCTGCTCGAGCGCGCCCGCGAGACCCAGGTGGGGGTCCCGGCGCTGCGCAGCACCGACTACATCAACACCATCCCGCCCGAGCGCGAGCCGTGGTTCCCCGGTGACGAGGACGTCGAGCGACGCATCCGCGCCTTCATCCGCTGGAACGCCGCGGTGATGGTCTCCAGCGCCAACCGCAAGGGCCTGGAGGTGGGCGGTCACATCGCCACCTACCAGTCCTCGGCCAGCCTCTACGAGGTCGGCTTCAACCACTTCTTCCAGGGCAAGGACGCGCCCGGCGGCGGCGACCAGATCTACATCCAGGGCCACGGCTCCCCCGGCGTCTACGCCCGCGCCTACCTCGAGGGCCGCCTCACCGAGGAGCAGCTCTACCGCTTCCGCCAGGAGGTCCAGCACGGCACCGGAGCCGGGCTGCCCTCCTACCCGCACCCGCGGCTGATGCCCGACTTCTGGGAGTTCCCCACGGTCTCGATGGGCCTGACCGGCATCAACTCGATCTACCAGGCCCGCTTCAACCGCTACCTGCACAACCGCGGCATCAAGGACACCGACCAGCAGCACGTGTGGGCCTTCCTCGGTGACGGCGAAATGGCCGAGCCCGAGTCGCTGGGCGCCATCGGGGTCGCGGCCCGCGAGGAGCTCGACAACCTGACCTGGGTCATCAACTGCAACTTGCAGCAGCTCGACGGCCCGGTGCGCGGCAACGGCAAGATCATCCAGGAGCTCGAGTCGACCTTCCGGGGCGCCGGCTGGAACGTCATCAAGGTCGTCTGGGGCCGCGAGTGGGACGACCTGCTGGCCCGCGACGTCGACGGCGTGCTGGTCAACAAGATGAACACCACCCCCGACGGCGCCTTCCAGACCTACTCCGTCGAGGACGGCGCCTACATCCGCGACAGCTTCTTCGGCGGCGACCCGCGCCTGCGCAAGATGGTCGAGCACATGAACGACCGGCAGATCCAGAAGCTGCCCCGCGGCGGCCACGACTACCGCAAGGTCTACGCCGCCTTCGACGCCGCCAAGAAGCACGTCGGGCAGCCCACGGTGATCCTGGCCAAGACCGTCAAGGGCTGGACGATCGACGCCCTCGAGGGCAAGAACGCCACCCACCAGATGAAGAAGCTGACGCAGGACGACGTCAAGAAGTTCCGCGACCGTCTCTACCTGCCGATCTCCGACCGCGACCTCGAGCGCTCCTACGAGGAGACCGGCGCCGCGCCGTTCTTCCACCCCGGCGCCGACGCCCCCGAGATCGAGTACATGATGGAGCGCCGCAAGGCCCTCGGCGGCGCCGTGCCGCGCCGGGTCAACCGGGCCAAGTCGCTCACCCTGCCCGGAGACAAGGTCTACTCCGAGCTCAAGCAGGGCTCGGGCAAGAACTCGGTGGCCACCACGATGGCGGTCGTGCGCCTGCTGCGCGACTGGATGAAGGACCCCGAGATCGGCCAGCGCCTGGTCCCGATCGCGCCCGACGAGTACCGCACCTTCGGCATGGACTCGATGTTCCCCTCGGCCAAGGTCTACAACCCGCAGGGCCAGCTCTACGAGTCGGTGGACCGCAAGCTGCTGCTCTCCTACAAGGAGTCCCAGCAGGGCCAGATGCTCCACGAGGGCATCTCCGAGGCCGGCGCGATGGCCTCGGCCACCGCCGCGGGATCGGCGTACACCACGCACGGCGAGCACATGATCCCGTTCTACATCTTCTACTCGATGTTCGGCTTCCAGCGCACCGGCGACTCGATCTGGGCGATGGCCGACCAGCTGGCCCGAGGCTTCCTCATCGGCGCGACCGCCGGTCGCACCACGCTGACCGGCGAGGGCCTGCAGCACGCCGACGGCCACTCGCCGCTGCTGGCGGCCACCAACCCGGCGGTCGTGCACTACGACCCTGCCTTCGCCTACGAGATCGGGCACATCATGCGCTCGGGCCTCGAGCGGATGTACGGCACCAGCGAGGAGCACCCCGACGGCGAGAACGTGATCTTCTACATCACGGTCTACAACGAGCCGGTGCACCAGCCCAAGGAGCCCGACGACGTCGACGTCGAGGGGATCCTCAAGGGCGTGCACAAGGTCTCCACGGCCGACGGCGAGGGCCCCCGGGTCCAGCTGATGACCTCGGGCGTGGGCTTCCCCTGGGTCGAGAAGGCGCGCCAGCTGCTCGCCGAGGAGTGGGGCGTGCAGGCCGACACCTGGTCGGTGACGTCGTGGAACGAGCTGGCCCGCGAGGCCGTCGCCTCGGAGGAGCACAACCTGCTCAACCCAACCGCCGAGCCCCGCACCCCGTTCGTGACCACCGCCCTGTCCGGCCACGACGGCCCGTTCGTCGCGGTGAGCGACTACATGACCGCGGTGCCGATGCAGATCGCGCGCTGGGTCCCCGGCGACTACTGCGTGCTGGGAGCCGACGGGTTCGGCTTCGCCGACACCCGCCCCGCGGCGCGGCGCTTCTTCCACATCGACGCCGAGTCGGTCGTGGTCCGCTCGCTGCAGGCGCTGGCCGACGCCGGCGAGATCGACCCGAGCCTGGTGGAGAAGGCGTTCTCGAAGTACCGCATCGACGACCCGACCGCCGTGAGCGGGGTCAAGCAGGAGGGCGGCGACGCCTGAGCCGGGGCCCGTGGCACACGGGCCCCGGCGACGACGACGGCCCCGGAGCACTGCTCCGGGGCCGTCGTCACGTGCTGGCCGCGCTTCGGGCGGCTGCGGCGTACGCCGCTCGGCTCAGGCGCCCGCGTCGGCGGCGGCCAGCGGCACGACCTGCGCCACGGAGCCGGCAGGGCTGGTCGGACCGTTCTTGAGCAGGCGGCGCCAGCGGGCGCGCGAGTACGTCGCCGGCCGGGTGTCGCGCACGAAGTCGTGCACGACCTCCACGAAGCGCTCGGGGTGATCCTTGTGCGGGAAGTGGCCGCTGCGCGCGATGATCTCGACGCGCGCCTTCGGCGCCAGCGCGGCCGCGTTGCGCGCGTGCCGCACCGGGATGACCAGGTCGTCGCGTCCCCACACCACGCACATCGGCATCGCCTCGGTCAGGTAGGCCCGGTCGGCCATCGTGACGATCTGGCCCTTCCAGTCCACGACCGCGCTGACCACGTGGCGGATCGCGGCGCGGGCGCGCGGGTCCTTGAAGGAGTCGTAGATGTCGGCGACCTCGCCGAGGTCGCGGGTGGCCGCGGTCGGCAGCGCGGCGAGCGTGCGCAGGCCCGCCGTGCCCACGTGGCGCACGCCCGGGAGGGTCAGCAGACCCATCGCCTGCTGGAAGCCGGGCGTGGTGATCGCGCGGATCGCCGGCGTCACCTCGGGGCCCAGCCCGCCCGAGGCGACCAGGATCATCCGCTCGGTCCGCTCGGGGAACTGGTAGGCGAACTGCATCGCGACGCCGCCGCCGAAGCTGTGGCCCACCACAGTGACCTTGTCGATGCCCAGCACCGTCAGCAGGTCGCGCACGCCGTTGGCGTAGCCGCCGACGCTGTAGTCGGCGCGCGGCTTGTCCGAGAGCCCGTGCCCGAGCAGGTCGGGCGCGATGACGGTGTAGTGCTCGGCGAGCCCGTCGATCACCGGCGACCAGGTCGTGTGGTCGCAGCCCAGGCCGTGCAGCAGCAGCAGCACCGGCCCCTGCCCGACCTGCACGAAGGCGCGCTGGTGGCCGTGGACGGTGAGGTGCTGGACGTGGTGGCGGCTGGGGGGCACCGGTCCTCCTGTCGTGGCGACCGCAGCCGACACCCCACCTGGGGGTCGTGAGCACTGCGGCGTCGGGACACCATGTCGCACAATTCCCTTGCACGTAAGGGTTCTCACCCCTTCGCGGCCGAAACTTGACCTGCGCGTGCGGCCGGCACCGCCCTTCCCCGACCTGGGTCTGCCCCTGCGCGCAGGCGGGCGCACTAGCCTGCAGGGGTGGTCGACCATGCCCCGGCGTCGCGCAGCCGCGCCGCCCAGACCCTGCTGCGCTCCACCGGGACGTTGAGCACGGCCGCGACCGGGCGGATGGAGACGACGCTCCCGTGGTTCCGCGACCTGGCCGCGGAGCACCGGTCCTGGGTGGGCCTGATCGTCCAGGCCGGTGTGCGCCAGTTCGTCAGCTGGTACGCCGAGGACGGCGAGAGCACCCCGTCGGGCGAGGGGGCGCTGGCCTCCTCGGTCTTCGGCGCCGCACCCCGCGCCCTGGCCGGGGTGATCAGCCTGCAGCAGACCGTCGACCTGGTGCGGCTCTCGATCGAGGTCATCGAGGCCAACGTCGACTCCCTCCTGGAGCCGGAGGACGCGCTCGAGGTGCACGCGGCCGTGCTGCGCTACGCCCGCGAGGTCGCCTTCGCCACCGCGGAGGTCTACGCCCGCGCCGCCGAGTCCCGCGGCGCCTGGGACGCGCGGCTGGAGGCGCTCGTGGTCGACGCGGTGCTGCGCGCCGAGGCCGACGAGACCATCGCCTCCCGGGCAAGCGCCCTGGGCTGGCGCGGGCGCGGCCAGGTCGTCGTCGTGCTCGGCAAGGCACCCGCCCGCCGCGCCGAGACCGACCTCTTCGAGGAGGCCCGTCGCGCCGCCCAGGCCGCGGGCATGGACGCTCTCGGGGCGGTCCAGGGCGACCGGCTGGTCCTGCTGCTGGGCGGGGTCACCGAGCCACGGGCCGCCGCCGCCCACGTCGTGGACGTCTTCGGCGAGGGCCCGGTCGTGGTGGGGCCGGTCGCCGACAGCCTCGACACCGCCCACCTCTCGGCGCGGGCCGCGGTCTCCGCTCACCGGGTCGCCGTCGGGTGGCCCGGCGCGCCCCGCCCGGTCCGCACCGACGAGCTGCTGCCCGAGCGGGCGCTCGGCGGCGACGGCCACGCCCGGCGCCACCTGGTCGAGGAGGTGTACGTGCCGCTGCTGCGCTCGCGCGGCACCCTGACCACCACGCTGACGGCCTACTTCGAGTCCGGCAGCTCGATCGAGGCGACCGCGCGCGCCCTCTTCGTGCACGCCAACACCGTGCGCTACCGGTTGCGCCAGGTCGCCGACCTCGTGGGGCTCGACCCCACCGAGGCGCGCGAGGCCTTCACCCTCCAGATCGCGCTGGTGCTCGGTCGCCAGTCGGGCCGCTCCGCCGACGACTGAGCGGCATACCCCCGCCCGTACGCCGGCGCTCCAGCGCCGCCCTGCTCGGGTTGTTGTAGGAAACTCACAACAAAAGTGGCCGAAAGATCGTCGGTGGCACTCGTGAGTCGTAGGACCTGCTGCGGCACAGTAGGTCCCGTGCTTGTCATCGTCGCTCCCGGACAGGGAGCCCAGACCCCCGGTTTCCTGCGTCCCTGGCTCGAGGACACCGGCTTCGCCCGCCGCTTCGAGTGGCTCTCCACCGTCGCGGGCCTCGACCTCGTGCACTACGGCACCGAGGCCGACGCCGAGGCGATCCGGGCCACCGAGGTGGCCCAGCCGCTGCTCGTCGCCACCGGCCTGGTGGCCGCGCTCGAGCTGTTCCCCCACCCCAGCGACGCCTTCGAGCGCATCGGCGCCGTCGCCGGCCACAGCGTCGGCGAGATCGGCGCGGCCGCCGGCGCCCGGGTGATCACCGCCGAGCAGGCCATGGTGCTGGTGCGCGAGCGCGGGCTCGCGATGGCGCGAGCAGCCGCGCAGACCCCCACCGGGATGACCGCCGTCCTCGGCGGGGACCGCGACGAGGTGCTCGACGCCCTCGCCAGGCACGGGCTGACCCCGGCCAACGACAACGGTCCCGGCCAGGTCGTGGCCGCCGGCACGCTCGAGCAGCTCGCCGCCCTCAAGGACGACCCGCCGGCCAAGGCCCGGCTGGTGCCGCTGTCGGTCGCGGGCGCCTTCCACACCCACCACATGGCACCGGCGGTCGAGCACCTCGGCGACCTGGCGCGCTCGGTCTCGACCCACGACCCGCGCACCCGGCTGATCTCCAACCGCGACGGCCAGGTGGTGCACGACGGCCGCGAGGTGCTGCGCCGGATGGTGGGCCAGATTGCCCACCCGGTGCGCTGGGACCTGTGCCTGGAGACGATGGAGGACCTCGGCGTCACCGGCATCCTGGAGATGCCGCCGGCCGGCACCCTGACCGGCATCGCCAAGCGCGCCCTCAAGGGCGTCGAGACCTTCGCGCTCAAGACCCCCGACCAGCTCGACGACGCACGGGCCTTCGTCGACAAGCACGGCGAGTCCGCCGGGCTCGACCTCACCCCGACGTGGCGCGTGGTGGTCTCCCCCGCCAAGGGCACCTTCCACCTCGACGAGGCCGCCGCCTCCAGCACCGTGCTGAGCGCCGGTGCACCGATCGGTGACGTGGCCAGCTCGCGCGACCGCGTGGCCATCACCGCCGCCCACGGCGGCCAGGTGGTCGAGTGGCTCGTCGAGGACGGCGACCCCGTCGCCCCCGGCCAGCCGCTGCTGCGCCTGCACCCCGAGGGAGCGGCCTGATGGGCGGCACGACCCCCCGGCCCGCGCTGCGCCCCAACACGGGCGTCGCGCACGCCCGGGTCCTCGGGCTGGGCGCCTACCGGCCCTCCCGCGTCGTCCCGAACTCCGAGGTCGTCACCGGCATCGACTCCACCGACGAGTGGATCCGTCAGCGCTCGGGCATCGAGGAGCGCCGCTGGGCCACCGACGACGAGACCCTGCGGATGATGTCGGTCGAGGCGGCGCGTCGGGCGCTGGCCGACTCCGGTGTCGACGCCCGCCAGATCGACTGCGTGGTGGTCGCCACGGTCAGCCACTTCATGCAGACCCCCGCCCTGGCCACCCTGGTCGCCCACGACCTCGGCACCGACCAGGCGGCCGCCTTCGACGTCTCGGCCGCCTGTGCGGGCTTCTGCCACGGCGTCGCGATGGCCTCCGACATGGTCCGTGGCGGCAGCGCCCGCCACGTGCTGGTCATCGGCGCCGAGCGGCTCTCTGAGCAGACCGACCCCTCCGACCGCGGTACCGCCTTCATCTTCGCCGACGGCGCCGGCGCCGCGGTCGTGGGTCCCAGCGACGAGCCGGGCATCGGCCCGGTGGTCTGGGGCTCCGACGGCGAGCAGTACGACCTGATCCGCTCGCGCGAGGACTGGCGCGACGTGCTGACCTCCGACTCCCCGCGCATGCCCCACCTGGTCATGCAGGGCAACGCGGTCTTCCGCTGGGCCTCCTTCCAGATGGCCAAGACCGGGCTCCAGGCCCTCGACCGCGCCGGCATCGGGGTCGACGACCTCGACTGCTTCGTGCCCCACCAGGCCAACAACCGCATCACCGACGCCATGGCCCGCGCGATGAAGCTGCCCGGCACCGTGGCCATCGCCCGCGACATCGTCCACCAGGGCAACACCTCGGCCGCCTCCATCCCGCTCGCGCTCGACCGGATGCGCGAGGAGGGCCAGGCCCGCTCGGGCGACACCGCCCTGCTCATCGCCTTCGGCGCCGGCCTGGCGTACGCCGCCCAGGTCGTCGTCCTGCCCTGATCCACCGGCACCATCACCCGCACCGTCCAGCACCACCCAACAAGAAACAGGAGACAGCCTGCACATGGCCACCACCGAAGAGATCCGCACCGACCTCGCCGAGATCGTCAACGAGGTCGCCGGCGTCGACACCGACGACGTCCAGCTCGACAAGTCCTTCGTCGACGACCTCGACGTCGACTCGCTGTCCATGGTCGAGGTCGTCGTGGCCGCCGAGGAGAAGTTCGGCGTCTCGATCCCCGACGACGAGGTCAAGAACCTCAAGACCGTGGGCGACGCCGTCGCCTACATCGAGCGCGCCCAGGCCTGAGCCGGCTGCCGGCGGCCGCCCCCGGGCGGCCGCCGGACCCGCACCACCCAGCAAGACGAGCACCAGCACCAGCACCCACCCCTCCACGTAAGGACACCCACGCATGTCGTCGAAGCGAGTCGTCGTCACCGGCCTCGGGGTCACCTCCCCGGTCGGCGGAGACGTGCCCAGCACCTGGGACGCTCTCGTCAACGGACGTTCCGGCGTCCGACCACTGACCCAGGACTGGGCCGAGACACTGCCTGTGCGCATCGCGGGCACCGCCGCCGTCGAGCCCACCGACGTGCTCGAGCGGGTCAAGGCCAGGCGCTGGGACCGCTCCACCCAGCTGGCGATGATCGCGGCCACCGAGGCGTGGAGCGACGCCGGGTTCGCCGACCTCGCCGAGGGCGACGGCCCCGACGGCGACCGGGTCGGCGTCGCGTTCGCCTCGGGCATCGGCGGCGTGACCACCCTGCTCGCCAACTACGACGCGCTGCTCGAGAAGGGCCCCCGCCGGGTCTCGCCCCTCGCGGTCCCAATGCTGATGCCCAACGCCCCCGCGGCCAGCGTCAGCCTGGCCTTCGGCGCCCGCGCCTTCGCCAGCACCCCGGTCTCGGCCTGCGCGTCGGGCAACGAGGCGATCTCGCTGGCCCTCGACCAGATCCGCCTGGGACGCGCCGACGTCGTGGTCGCCGGCGGCACCGAGGCGGCCATCCACCCGCTCAACATCGCGGCGTTCGCCAACATGATGGCGCTCTCGAAGAGCACCAACGACCCGACCACGGTCTCGCGACCCTGGGACACCGGCCGCGACGGGTTCGTGCTCGGTGAGGGCGCCGGTGCGCTGGTGCTCGAGTCCGAGGAGCACGCGCTGGCCCGCGGCGCCCGGATCTACGCCGTCGTGATGGGTGCCGGCGTGACCGCCGACTCCCACGACATCGCCCAGCCCGACCCCGAGGGCCGCGGCGGCACCCGGGCCATCGCCCGGGCCCTGCACGAGGGCGAGGTCGACCCCACCGACGTGGTGCACGTCAACGCGCACGCCACCTCCACCCCGCTGGGCGACATCGCCGAGGGGCTGATGCTGCACGCCACCCTCGGCGCGCACGCCACCGACGTGGTGGTGACCTCGACGAAGTCGATGACCGGCCACCTGCTCGGCGGCGCCGGCGCCGTGGAGGCCGTGGCCACCGTGATGGCCCTGCACCACCGCACCTCGCCGCCCACCATCAACCTCGACGACCAGGACCCGGCCGTCGACCTCGACATCGCCACCAAGGCCCGCGACCTGCCGATGGGCGACATCGTCGCGGTCAACAACTCGTTCGGGTTCGGCGGCGCCAACGTCGCCGTCGCCTTCGGCAGCGTCTGAGACCAGGAGACCACCACGTGAGCACCGCGAGCACCGCCCCCGCCCCGCCCGCCGCGAAGCCGGCCAAGCTCCCCCGCGAGCAGGACCCGCGCCACCCCCGGCACCGGCTGGGGGCGCTGCTCGACGAGGGTTCCCTCGAGCTGATCACCCCCGACGACGAGTCCGGCATGCTGGCCGCCGTCGGCACGGTCGGCGGGGCGCCCGTGGTGGCCTTCTGCTCCGACGCCACCGTGATGGGCGGCGCGATGGGCGACCAGGGCTGCCGCGTGGTCGTCGATGCCTACCACCGGGCCATGACCGACCGGATCCCGATCATCGGGCTGTGGCACTCGGGCGGCGCCCGCCTGGCCGAGGGCGTGCTCAGCCTGCACGCCGTGGGCCGCATCTTCCAGGTGATGACCCAGGCCTCCGGACGCATCCCCCAGGTCTCCGTGGTCCTCGGCCCGGCGGCCGGCGGCGCGGCGTACGGGCCGGCCCTGACCGACGTCGTGATCCTGGGGCCCGAGGGACGGATCTTCGTCACCGGGCCCGACGTGGTGCGCTCGGTGACCGGCGAGGACGTCGACATGCTGCGCCTGGGCGGCCCCGAGCCGCACGGTCGCCGCTCGGGCGTCGTGCACGTGCTCACCGACTCCGAGGCGGATGCGCTCCAGCGCGCACGCAGCATCGCGAACCTGCTCGGCGCCCAGGGCAGCCTGCGGGTCGCCGACGTCGAGGACCGCGACCTGGCGGCCGTCCTGCCCGAGTCGAAGAAGCGCGCCTACGACGTGCACCCGCTCGTCGAGCAGGTGCTCGACGAGGGCACCGTCGAGGAGCTGCACGCCCGCTGGGCACCCAACATCGTCACCGCCCTGGGCCGCTTCGGCGGTCGCACGGTCGGCGTCGTGGCCAACAACCCGCTGCGCCTCGGCGGCTGCCTGGACTCGCTCTCGGCCGAGAAGGCCAGCCGCTTCGTGCGCATGTGCGACGCCTTCGGCATCCCGCTGGTGGTCCTCGTCGACGTGCCGGGCTACCTGCCCGGCGTGGGCCAGGAGTGGGACGGCGTCGTACGACGCGGCGCCAAGCTGCTGCACGCCTTCGGCGAGTGCGTGGTCCCGCGCGTGACCCTGGTGACCCGCAAGACCTACGGCGGCGCCTACATCGCGATGAACGCACGCTCCCTGGGCGCCACCAAGGTCTTCGCCTGGCCCGGCGCCGAGGTCGCGGTGATGGGGGCCGTCGCCGCGGTGCGCATCCTGCACCGACGGCGCCTCGCCGAGGTCTCCCCCGAGATCCGTCCCGCGCTCGAGGCCGAGCTGGCCGCCGAGCACGAGCGGATCGCCGGTGGCGTGGAGCGCGCGGTGGAGATCGGCGTGGTCGACGAGGTCGTCGAGCCCGCAGCCACCCGCTCCGCGATCGCCCGGGCGATCGACGAGGCGGTCCAGAGCGTCGGCGTACGCCGCGGGGCGCACGGCAACATCCCGCTCTGACGTTCCACCCGGTGGACGTCGTCGACGCGGGGCTGTGACGTACGTAACGTTCGGCGCGCACCTGCGTTGAACCGACGACGTCTCTCGTGGAGGACCGCATGACGACCAGGACCCGCACGCTCACCGCGCCCCTCGCCGCCACCTCGGCTGCCCTGCTCACCGCCGGGCTGCTGGCCGGCTCGGTGACGCCGGCCGCGGCCCACACCGGCGCCGAGAAGCACGACATGGCGCAGTACGCCCGCACCTGGGCCAAGGACCAGGTGCTGCGACCTGGTTGCCGGTCCTACCCCTACCGTTACAAGGTGAGTCCGCCCAGCGACCAGGCATGGGGCCTGGAGACCTTCCTGGTCGGCCCCGGCGGCGACAGCGTCTCGTCGGGCGCGCTGCACAGCGGCTCCGACCGTCGCAAGGGGCGCGACACCTTCGAGTTCTGCAGCACCTCGACGCGTCCGGGCAAGTTCAAGATCCGCGCCAAGCTGACCTACTACGTCGGCTTCACCGCGCACGACGGCTGGGCCGACCGCACCAGGTTCCGGCTGCGCCGTCGCTGAGCGGGCGGCTCAGACCACCTGGTGCAGCCAGCGCACGGGCGCGCCGTCGCCCGCGTGGCGGAAGGTCTCGAGCTCGTCGTCCCAGGGCTTGCCGAGCAGCTTGTCGATCTCGACCAGCAGCGTCGTGTCGCCGAGAGCGGCCTTGACCACCGCGGCCTTGAGCCGGTCCTCGGGGATCATGATGTCGCCGTGCATCCCGGTCACGGCGTGGTAGACGCCGAGGTCGGGGGTGTAGGAGTAGCGGGTGCCCTCGACGCCGGGGCTGGGCTCTTCGGTGATCTCGAAGCGCAGGTGGTTCCAGCCGCGCAGCGCCGATGCGGTCGCGGCGGCCGAGCCCACGGCACCGGTCCAGGAGAGCTCGGCGCGGTAGCTCCCGCTCTGCGCGGGCTGGGGGGTCCAGTCCAGGCTCACGGGCATGCCGAGCACGCCGCCCACGGCCCACTCGATGTGGGGGCACAGCGCGGAGGGTGCTGAATGGACGTAGAGCACGCCCCTCGTCGCGGTGCGGGTGGCAGTCGTTGCGGTCACCGTGACCTCCTTCATCTCCGGCGCGAGGTACGCCTTCCCCAGCGGTCTCGTCAGGAGTCTCGAAGGATCGAGTGACACGTATGTGGTTTGGGACCATTGTGGCCCATGAGGCGCCAGAGCACCAGTCCCCCGCGCCCGTGTCGCGGCCCGTGTCGCGGGCCCGTCCTCAGGCCGGCGCCACGGCGCCGGCGTCGCGGCGCGGGCCGAGACCCAGCAGGGTCCCCAGCACCTCCTCGACCGCCCCGAGTCCGCCGAGGTGGCTCTCGCCCTCGATGACCGTGAGCTCGGCGTCGGGGAGCCGGTCCACGACGTGCCGGCCGTGGCGCAGCGGCACGATGTGGTCGTCGTCGCCGTGCCACCAGCGCACCGGCACCCGCACGTCGGCCGGCGCGAAGCCCCACTCACGGCAGAACAGGAGCAGGTCGTTGATCGGCGCCGTGGACTGGAACCGGTTGCCGTTGAGCAGGTCGTCGACGAACATCGCCCGGAACTCCGGGCGCGAGAGGAGCGTCCTGTCGCCGGGTGGCTGCACGGCGGCGTAGAGGTCGAGGAAGGACCCCGCCACGGGCTTGGCCAGCCTGACGAACTGGTTCATGGCCACCCCCAGCGGCACCCTGCCCAGCGCTAGCAGCGGCGCCAGGCGCACGGCCAGGCTGATCGCACCGCCCTCCGCCGCGTCCGGTCCCACCGTCGGCGCCACGCCCCCGAGCACCGCGATGCCGTGGACCCGCTCGGGCAGGGCGGCGCCAGCGGCGAGCACGTAGGGACCTCCCCCGGAGAGCCCGATGAGGTGGGTGGAGTCCACCCCGAGCGCGTCGAGGAGGTGCTCGAGGTCGTGGATCCAGTCGAGCAGGTCGGGGTAGAGGTACGGCGTCGACGACCCGATGCCCGGCCGGTCGACACCGATGATGCGCAGCCCCTGCTCCAGCGCCAGACGACGTGCCTCCACCGGCACCTGCCGGCGAGCCCCCGGAGTCCCGTGCATCCAGACCACGGCCCGGCCCCGAGGCACGCCGTACTCGGCGAAGCTCAACCGCCGCCCCGCACGCACCGCCACGCTGCCCTCCAGGGCAGGTCTGTCCAAGGTCAGAGGAGCACTCATCCGCCCATCATGCCACCGCCGACGACCAGAACGAGAACACGTTCTCCCATGCGCGGCGGGGCGGCCGCGATGCCCTACGCTCCAGCCATGTCGCAGCAGCTCGCCGGTCGAGGCCTCGGGGTGGTGCCGGGTCGGCTGTGGCGCCGCGGCGTGCTCGCCGTCGCCGCCGTGGGGGCCCTGCTCTTCGTCTGGTGGTTCGTCACCACTCCCCCGGCCCTGCCCACCCGCGAGGGGCACGTCACCGCCGTCACGACGGTGGGCAAGCCCGTCTTCGTGGGCGTCTGGAGCACCGGCTCCGACTTCGGCCGCGAGCTGCACGTGGCCGGCGTGCGACTGCGTGCCGATGCCACGGTCGCCGTCGACCTCGAGCCGCTGCTGTGCCGGGGCGGCTCGGTGGGGGTCACCAGCGATCCCGCACCGTTCTGCCGTGACCTGCTCGACCCGGCCGGGACCACGCTCGGCCCCGGCGACTCGTTGGTGGTGCGAGTCGTGGCCGAGGAGCCCGGCGCGGTCTACCTCGACCGGCCGTCGCTCGCCTTCCGCGAGGGCCCGCGATGGGGCAACCGCGAGGCGGGCACCGAGGCGGTCCTGGCGATCGTCACGCCCTGACCACCCCGGGCGCGCCCGTCACGGCCGGCCTCGCTCAGCCGCGCTCGGCCTTCTCGAGCAGGGCCGCACGCTCGGCTGCGTCGGTGATCTCGTCGGCATCGATCGCGTCGGTGCGGTGGAACCACGCCAGCGCGTCGGTCGTGCGACCCGCGGCCTCGAGGGTGTCGGCGTAGGCGTAGCGCAGCCGCACGACCCACGGGGCCCGGCTCTTCGACAGCAGCGGCGCCAGCTCGAGGGTGCGCAGAGCGGCGTCCATCTGGCCCATGTCGCGACGCGCGCCCGCCTCGACGATCGTCATCTCGGCCTTGGCCTCGGACTCGAAGTTGGCCACCGACGGGCTCTTCGCGAGCTTGAGGGCCTGGTCGGGCTGGCCCAGCGCCCGGTGGCAGTCCGCGATGATCGGCAGGTAGGCGGTCGCGCCGTTCATCCGCTTGGCCGCGCGCAGGTCGGCCAGCGCCTCGGCGTAGTGCCCGGCCGCGTACGCCGCCTCGCCGGCGGCCTCGCGCACCACCGCCAGCCGCGGCGCCCGGGCACGGGCGGCCAGGGTGTGCTGGTAGGCGGTCTCGGGGTCCTCGTCGATGAGCGCCCCCGCGGCCGCGAGGTGGCGCGCCACCCGGGCGGCCAGCTTCTCGGGCAGGCCCTTGAGCTGGGCGATCACCGCGCGGTCGAGCTCCTTGCCGGTGATGTCGTCCGGCAGGTCCGGCCCGTCGTAGACCGCCTGGTCGGCTGAGCGGGGGGCCTCCTTCTCGACCGAGCGGCCGCTGCCCGCGCCACGCGGGCCGGACTTGCGGTCGCGGGACGGTCCACCGCGTCCCCCTCGGGAGTCACGGTCACCGCGCGAGTCGCGGGAGTCACGCGAGTCGCGCGAGTCGGAGCGACCGCCACGGTCGGGTCGGCCCTCCGAGGACCTGCTC
Source organism: Nocardioides cremeus (assembly GCF_030518195.1). Lineage (GTDB taxonomy): Bacteria > Actinomycetota > Actinomycetes > Propionibacteriales > Nocardioidaceae > Nocardioides > Nocardioides cremeus. Next base: position 283 of record NZ_JAULSC010000003.1, on the reverse strand, counting down.
GAGGACGGTCGCCCGCCTCCGGTGGGTCGCCCACCCGAGGGGCGACCGCCGGTGGGGCGCTGGTTGCGTCGCTGCTCAGCCACGGGGATGCTCCTTCGTCGACCCTGAGGTCGGGGGTAAATGCACGTAGGGGCCACCTTGCGGTGGCCCCTACGGAGTGTATGTCCGGCGGCGTCCTACTCTCCCACAACCTCTCGGTTGCAGTACCATCGGCGCTGAAAGGCTTAACTTCCGGGTTCGGGATGGGACCGGGTGTTTCCCTTTCGCTATGGCCGCCGTAACT
>NZ_JAULSC010000039.1 GCF_030518195.1 Nocardioides cremeus | reverse complement strand
AGGCCGAGCTCGGTGACCGCGCCCTCGACGGCCTCGCGCGAGCCCGCCGCGAAGAGCGCGATGTTCTCGGCGAGGGTGCCGGCAAGGATCTCGGTGCGCTGGGTGACCACCCCGACGGCGCTGCGCAGCGCCTGCAGGTCGAGGTCGAGCACGTCGCGACCGCCCAGCAGCACGCTGCCCGGCTCGGGGTCGACGGCGCGGGAGACCAGCGAGGCGAGCGTCGACTTGCCCGAGCCGGTGCGGCCCACGAGCGCGCAGGTGGTGCCCGCGGGCACCGTGAGCTCGACGCCCTGCAGCGCGAACGGCCCGGTGCCGTAGGAGAAGTGCAGGTCGCGCAGCTCGAGGCCGAGCGGCCCGGTGGGCAGCGGCTCGCCGCCCGTGGGCTCGGCCTCGGCGCCCATCAGCTGGCGCAGCCGCAGCACCGCGCCGAAGCCGGCCTGCAGGTCGGGCAGCTGGCGGGCCAGCTGGTCGACCTGGCCCACAAAGGTGGTGGTGACCAGGAACAGCGTGACCAGCGCGGCGGTGCCGAGCCGGTCGCCGAGCACCAGGGCGACCCCGACGACCGCGGTGCCGGCGAGCATGCCGTGCAGCAGGGTGCCGGTGCGCCGCCCGACCTGGCTCTCCAGCTGCAGGACCTCGGCGAAGCGGGCGTGCACCGTCGCGGCCAGCTCGGTGCAGCGGCGTACGAGGTGGGCCTGGCCCAGGGAGGTGCGCAGGTCGTCGCGGGCGGCGACGCCCTCCTCCATGGCCGCCGCGTGGTCGGTCCAGGCGATCTCCTCGACGACCTTGCGCTCGGAGATCTGCGGCAGCAGCGGGCGCACCACCGCGACCGCGGCGACGCCGGCCAGCGGGAACAGGATGAAGGCCGGCCACCAGGTGAGGCCCGCGACCAGCCACAGCGGACCGGAGGCGAGCAGCGTGCGGATGGCCATCCACACGCTCTGGCGCAGCAGCGAGCCGACCTCGTGGGTGTCGTCGTCGACCCGGTCGAGCACCTCGCCGACGGCCTGCTCGTCGAGCGCAGCCAGCGGCTGCAGCATGGCGGCGTCGAGCAGGTCGGCGCGCAGCCGGCCCTCGGCGCGGTCGGTGACCCCGGCCCAGACGGTGCGCCCCAGCGAGTCGAGCACCGCGGCCCCGACCACGCACAGCGCCAGCAGCCAGACCAGGGCCACGCTCGCGTCCTCGGCCAGGCGGCCGGCCACGGCCGAGCCGGCCGCGGTGCCGATGGCGCCGAGCAGCGACCCGAGCAGGGCGAGCACCGCCCACGGGCTGCGCATCCGGCGCCAGTCGACGGGTCGTCGCTGTGCCGGCGGCTCGGTGGGCGGAGGGGTCTGGAGAGGCGCGGGGTGGGCGCCGAGGTCGGTCATCGTCACGGTGCCCCCGACGGTATGCCCTCGGGACCCCGGGGCGCCTCTTCATTTCACGGTGGCGCCGCGCTGCGACGAGCGCCACGTGCCGACAGGACGCCGCAAGCACCACGCCCCGCCCGGGAGGCCCGGGCGGGGCGTGGTGGTCGTGCGTGCGCGGCGCTGCCGCGAGCGGGGCTCAGACCTCGAACTGGCCGCTCTCGAGGCGCTGCTTGACCTCCTGCAGGAAGCGGCCCGCGTCGGCGCCGTCGACCAGGCGGTGGTCGTAGGTCAGCGCCAGGTAGACCATGTGGCGCACCGCGATGGTCTCGCCCAGGTTGGGGTCGTCGATGACGACCGGACGCTTGACCACCGCACCGGGGCCCAGGATCGCGACCTGCGGCTGGTTGATCACGGGGGTGTCGAAGAGCGCACCCACGCTACCGAGGTTGGTGATCGTGAAGGTGCCGCCCGACAGCTCGTCGGGGCCGATCTTGTTGGTGCGGGTGCGCTCGGCCACGTCGGCGATCTTGCGGGCCAGGCCCGAGATCGACAGGTCGCCGGCGTCCTTGACCACCGGGGTGATCAGGCCCTTCTCGGTGTCCACCGCGAACGCGAGGTTCTCGCGGTCGTAGTAGGTGACCTCGCCGGCCTCGGTCTCGATCGTCGCGTTCAGCGAGGGGTGCTGCTTGAGCGCGTCGACCGCCGCCTTGGCGAAGAACGGCAGGTAGGAGAGCTTGACGCCCTCGCGGGCCTGGAAGTCGGCCTTGTTGGCCTCGCGCAGGCGGGCGATGTTGGTGACGTCGACCTCGACGACCTGCGTGAGCTGGGCCGAGACCTGCAGCGACTCGACCATCCGCGCGGCGATGATCTTGCGCAGCCGCGAGAGCTTCTCGGTCTTGCCGCGCAGCGGCGAGGGGCTGGTCGGCGCCGGGGCGCCGCCCGAGCTCGCGGCCGGAGCCGACGACGAGGGGGCCGAGGAGGCGGCCGGCGCGGCCGGCTCCTCCTTCGCCTTCGCGGCCTCGAGCACGTCCTGCTTGCGGATGCGCCCACCGACACCGGTGCCGGTGACGGTGTTGAGGTCGACGCCGTGCTGGCCGGCGAGCTTGCGCACCAGCGGGGTCACGTAGCCGGGACCGTCGCCCTGGCCACCGGACGACGAGCCGCCCGACGACGAGCCGCTCTCGCGGGCGGGCTGCTCGGGGGCCGGCTCGGAGGCACGGGCAGCGGGCTTCTCCTGCTCCTTGGTCGGCTCCGGCGCCTTCTCCTGCGCGGGAGCGGCCTCCTGCTTCGGCTCCTCCTTCGCGGGCTCCGGCTCCGGCTCGGGCTCCGGCTCCGGCTCGGGCTCGGAGTCGTCGGCGGAGCCGTCACCGATGACGGCCAGCTCGGCGCCGATCTCGACGGTCTCGTCCTCGGAGACCTTCACCTCGAGCAGGGTGCCGGCCACGGGGGAGGGGATCTCGGTGTCGACCTTGTCGGTGGAGATCTCCAGCAGCGGCTCGTCGACGGCGACCTCGTCGCCGACCTGCTTGAGCCAGCGGGTCACGGTGCCCTCGGTGACCGACTCGCCCAGCTCGGGCAGGGTCACGGTGGTGCCGCTGCCGCCGGACTTCTTGGTCGCGGCGGCGGGCTTCTCGGTCTCCTCGAGCGGCTTGTCCTCGGAGCCGGACTTGGCCGACTCGGGGGTCTCGTCGCCGGGCGGCAGGTCGCCGGTCTCCTCGGCGACCTCCTCCTCCTGCTCGGCCTTCTTCTCGGCCTCGTCCTCGTCGGCGGGCTGCGCCTCCGGGGTGGCGGTGTCGTCGGCGTCGCTCGAGTCGTCGGAGTCGTCGCTGGACTCGCCCTCGTCACCGATCACGGCCAGGAGCGCGCCCACCTCGACGGTGTCGTCCTCCTCGACCTTGATCTCGAGCAGCGTGCCCGCGACCGGGCTGGGGATCTCGGTGTCGACCTTGTCGGTGGAGATCTCCAGCAGCGGCTCGTCGACCGAGACCGTGTCGCCGACCTGCTTGAGCCAGCGTGTGACGGTGCCCTCGGTGACGGACTCACCCAGTTCCGGGAGGTTGACTTCGGTGGCCAATGCAGTTCCTTCGCTCGCGGTCTTCGGTGGGGTGCTCGGTGGTGCGGTGTGACGGGTGTGCGGTGTGTGGGAGCTCCAGGCTAGGAGCCCGTCACGAGTGCGCGTGCAGCGCCTTGCCGGCCAGGGCGAGGTGGGCCTCGCCGAGAGCCTCGTTCTGGGTGGGGTGGGCGTGCACCAGCGGGGCGACGTCCTCGGCGTGCGCCTCCCAGCCGTAGATCAGCTGCGCCTCGCCGATCAGCTCACCGACCCGGTCGCCGACCATGTGGACGCCCACGACGGGGCCGTCGGTGCGGCGTACGAGCTTGACGAAGCCCTGGGTCTTGAGGATCTGGCTCTTGCCGTTGCCGCCGAGGTCGTAGGTCAGCGTCTCGACCTGGTCGTCGCCGTACGTCGCCCGGGCGGTGGCCTCGTCGAGGCCGACCGAGGCGACCTCGGGGTGGGAGTAGGTGACGCGGGGGATGCCGGTCTCGTCGATCGGCGTCGGCTCGAGGCCGGCGATCTCCTCGGCCACGAAGATGCCCTGCTGGAAGCCGCGGTGGGCCAGCTGCAGGCCCGGCACGATGTCGCCGACGGCGTAGACGCCCTCGAGGTTGGTGCGGCAGCGCTCGTCGGTGCGCACGAAGCCGCGCTCCATCTCGACGCCCTGCTCGTCGAAGCCCAGGCCCTCGGTGACCGGGCCGCGACCGACCGCGACGAGCAGCAGCTCGGCCTCGACGACGTCGCCGCCCTCGAGGGTGACCGCGACGCCGTCGTCGGTGGTCTTGACGCTCTGGAACGGGGTGCCGGTGCGGGCCTTGATGCCGCGCTTCTTGAAGGTCCGCTCGAGCACCTTCGAGCTGGCCTCGTCCTCGGCGGCCACCAGGCGGGGCAGCGCCTCGACGATGGTGACCTCGGCGCCGAAGCTGCGCCACACGCTGGCGAACTCGCAGCCGATGACCCCGCCGCCGAGCACGACGACCGAGGCGGGCACCCGCTCGAGGCGCAGCGCGTGCTCGGAGGTGATCACGCGCTCGCCGTCGACCTCGAGGCCGGGCAGCGAGCGGGCGTAGGAGCCGGTGGCCAGCACGACGTGGCGCCCGGTGTAGGCGGTGCCGTCGACGGTGACCTCGCGGGGCCCGGTCAGGCGGCCCTCGCCGGCGACGACGGTGACGCCGCGGCCCTTGACCAGCCCGGTCAGGCCCTTGAAGAGACGGGAGACGACACCGTCCTTGTAGGAGTTCACCCCGGCCATGTCGATGCCCTCGAGCGTGGCGCGCACCCCGAACTGCTCCGAGTCGCGCGCCGAGTCGGCGATCTCCGCGGCGTGCAGCAGCGCCTTGGTGGGGATGCAGCCCACGTGCAGGCAGGTGCCGCCGAGGTCGCCCTTCTCCACCAGCGCGACCTTGAGCCCGAGCTGGGCGGCGCGCAACGCGCACGCATAACCCCCCGAACCAGCGCCGAGGATGAGTACGTCGAAGTCGGTGTCGGCCACCGTCGTCCTTCCGTGGGTGATCACGATCTGCGGCTCATCCTTGCACTTCCGGCGAGCGTGTCCACACCGCCCTTCGGGTCGTCGGCTCGGGTCTCTTGGCAGACTGGTCCCCATGGGACTCATGGACCGCTTCCGCCGGGGCTCGAAGCCGCGCATGCGCAAGCCCGCGCGTGACGCCGCGCGCACCGGCTCGACGAGGGTGCGCGCCTCCGACGCCGTCGACCGCGAGCACCTCAGCTCCTGGGTCTCCGAGCGGCGCGGTGTCGAGGGATTCGTCGAGCCCCGCACGGCCGTCAGCGACGTGACGCTGCTGCTGGTGGCCCACGACGGCGAGTGGACCCGGCGCCGGGTGCCCTCGATCGAGTGGGCGCACGACTTCTGCAACCGCTTCCAGGTGCCGTCGTACGACGCCGGGCTGGTGGGCATCCCGCAGCGGATGCGCGACTACAACAGCCGGATGAAGAAGCAGGGCCGGCAGGACCCGTAGGTCCGCCGGCCCCCGGAGCCGTTTTGTCGGCGGAGTTTCATCGGCCGGCCGACAGAGCTCCCGGGTGGCCGATGAAGTTTCATCGGCCACCCGCCAGGTTCATCGGCCGGCCGATGAAACTCCCGCAGGAGCGGTCAGGCCAGGCCGCGGGCCAGGTCGACCAGGGTCGCGACGGCGAAGCCGGTGCCGCCGTTGGTGAGGTGGCCGTCGGGGCCGCCGGCGTTGTACGACGGCCCGGCGATGTCGAGGTGCGCCCAGGGGCGCCCGTCGGTGAACTCGCGCAGGAACGCGCCGGCGAAGAGCCCGCCGCCCCAGCGCACCCAGTCGTGCTGGGCGAGGTCGGCGATCTTGCTCGAGGTGACGCGCTGCTTCATCTCCTCGGGGATCGGCATCGCCCAGATCGGCTCGCCGGCGCTGGCGCCCGCGTCGAGGACCTTGGCCACGACCTCCTCGGAGCCCATCACGCCGGCCATCTTGTTGCCGAGGGCGACGACCATGGCGCCGGTCAGGGTGGCGACGTCGACGATCAGGTCGGGCTCGGTCTCGACCGCGCGCACCAGCGCGTCGCCGAGCACGAGGCGGCCCTCGGCGTCGGTGTTGAGCACCTCGACGGTCTTGCCGCCGTACATCGTCAGGATGTCGCCGGGTCGCGTCGCGTCGCCGGAGACCATGTTCTCGGCCATCGGGGCGAAGCAGGAGACCTTGACCGGCAGGCCGAGCTCGGCGATGGCGAAGGTGGCCTGGATGACCGCGGCGGCGCCGGCCATGTCGGACTTCATCTCGTGCATGCCCTGGGCGGGCTTGATGCTCAGGCCGCCGGAGTCGAAGGTGATGCCCTTGCCCACCAGCGCCAGGTGCGTCGTGGCGCCCTTGGGCGCGTAGGTGATCTCGACCAGGCGCGGCGGGGCGGAGGAGCCGGCGCCGACGCCGAGGATGCCGCCGCAGCCCAGCGCGGCGAGCTCGGCCTCGTCGAGCACCCGCAGGGTGATCTTCGGGGCGCCGCGGCCCTTGCCGAGCTCCTTGGCGCGGGTCTGGGCCGACTCGGCGAAGGCCGGCGGGCGCAGGTCGCCCGGGGGAGTGTTGACCCAGTCGCGGGTGGCGGCGACCGCGCGGGTGACGACCTGGGCCTCCTCGAGCGCGGTGACGACCTCCTTCTTGCGGGCAGCACCGCTGAGCAGCACCACCTCGCCCGCGGTCGTGTCGTCGGGCGTCGTGTCCTGCTTGTACGTCGTGAACGTGTAGGCGCCCAGCGCCCAGCCCTCGGCCACCGCGCGCACCTGCTCGGGAGCCTCGGCCGGCAGCGCGACCGCGACGTTGGCGGCGTTGGTGACCGCACGGGCTGCGGCGCCGGCGGCGCGGCGCAGGTCGGCGGGCTGCGGGTCGTTGCCCAGCCCGACCAGCACCAGCATCGGCGCGCCGATGGCGCCGGAGGTGGGGATGCGGGTGACCTCGCCGACGGTGCCCTTGACGTCGAGGCTGGCCAGCAGCGGGCGCAGCTTGCGCCCGTAGGCCTTGGCGACGTCCTCCGCGCCGGGCGCGAGGTCGAGGTGGGGGCCGCTCTCCTTGGCCGAGCGGCGGCCCGTGGGGCTGCTCTGCACGACTCCGACGACGACGGCGTCGGCCTTGGTCTTGGCGGGGCTGGCACTGCGCAAGGTAAACGAGGTCACCGCGCCACACTAACCATGGCGCGACCACCCCGTGACGCGCCCCACGTCACCCCCGCCCCGGGCGGGCGCCGCTGGGGTAGGTTCGCGCCATGGCCGACCTGCTGACCTCGCCGCTGCACGACCGCCACCGGGCGCTGGGGGCCAAGACCGCCCCGTTCGGGGGGTGGGAGATGCCGCTGGAGTACCCCACCGGCGTGGTCGCCGAGCACACCGCGGTGCGCACCGCCGTGGGCGTCTTCGACGTCAGCCACCTCGGCAAGGCCGAGGTCACCGGCCCCGGGGCGGCGGCGTACGTCAACGCCTGCCTGACCAACGACCTCGACCGGATCGGCCCCGGGCAGGCGCAGTACACGCTGTGCTGCGACGACGAGAGCGGCGGCGTGGTCGACGACCTGATCGTCTACCGCTACTCCGACGAGCGGGTGCTGCTGGTGCCCAACGCGGCCAACACCGCCGAGGTGGTGCGCCGCCTGGCCGGACCCGCGCCCGAGGGCGTCGAGGTCGTCGACCGGCACCGCGACCTGGCCGTGCTGGCGGTGCAGGGCCCGCGCAGCGACGAGGTGATGACCGCGCTGGGGCTGCCGGTCGACCACGACTACATGAGCTTCGTCGAGGCGACGTACGACGGCGCGACGGTCGTGGTGTGCCGCACCGGCTACACCGGCGAGCGGGGCTACGAGCTGCTGGTGCCCAACGAGTCGGCGGGCGCGGTGTGGGACGCCCTGCTCGAGGCGGGTGCCGAGCACGGCATCCTGCCCTGCGGGCTGGGCGCCCGCGACACCCTGCGCACCGAGATGGGCTACCCGCTGCACGGCCAGGACATCTCCCTCGACGTCACCCCCGTGCAGGCCCGGATGGCCTGGGCGGTCGGCTGGGACAAGCCGGCCTTCTGGGGCCGCGACGTGCTGGTGCGCGAGCGGGCCGACAAGCCGGCGCGGGTGCTGCGCGGCATCGTCGCCACCGGCCGGGGCATCCCGCGCCCGGGCATGAGCGTCTCGCTGAGCGCCGACGTGCTGGTCGGCGAGGTCACCTCCGGCACCTTCAGCCCGACCCTGCGCAAGGGTGTCGGCCTGGCGCTGGTGGCCGCCAGCGTGGCCCCCGACGCCGAGGTCGGCGTCGACATCCGCGGCCGCCGCGAGATCTTCCAGCTCACCAAGCCCCCGTTCGTCGACCCGTCGGTGAAGGAGTCCTGATGAACCTGCCCGAGCAGCCCCCGACCTTCCGTCCGCCCACGCCCGCCGAGCGCCCCTGGTGGTGGCGCCTGGAGGACGCCGAGGGCAACGAGGTGAGCGTCGAGGGCGAGCTGGCCGACCAGCGCTTCACCAGCCAGGCCGACGCGGAGTCGTGGGTGGGCGAGGCGTTCGCCGACCTGGCCGACGAGGGCGTCGACGCGGTGGTCCTCTTCGAGCTCGAGCGCCGGGTCTACGGCCCGATGTCGCTGCATCCCTGACCCACCCGGTCCCCGTGCGCGCCGCCGACGAGCAGGACTTCGCGGCGTACGTCGCGGCGAGACGCCCCGCCCTGGTGCAGGCGGTCGCGGTGCTGGGCAGCCCGCCGGGCCACGCCGCGGTCCTGGCCGACCGCGCGCTGGCCCGCGCCGGGCACGACTGGGGTGAGCTGCGGGAGGGCCCCGGCCCCGACGTCGAGGTGTGGCGGCTGCTGCTCGAGGAGCGGGCGCGCGACCGCACGCGGTGGTGGCACGACGAGCCCGCCGCCGCGGCCCCGGGCCTCGACCGGCTCGACCCCGGTCGTCGCACCGGTCTCGTGCTCTCCGCGCTCGCCGGGCTCCCCGACGAGGACGTGGCGGCGCTGTCGGGCTGCTGGCCCAGCCCCGGCGACCCCGCGACGCCGGCGCTGGAGCAGGAGGCGCGCGAGCTGGCCGCGGCCGTGCCGGTGGTCTCCCGCTCGGGCGCGGAGGTCGCGGCGCAGCGGTCGCCCCGCCGGGTGCCGCGCGGGCTGCTGGTCCTCGTCGTGGTGCTGGCGCTGCTGGCCGGTGTCGGCACCTGGCGCGGCATGCAGCCCGAGGAGCCGCCGGAGGCCGAGGAGGTCGTCGGTCCGGCACGGGTGCGACAGCTCGAGCACTCGGTGCCGATCCCGTGGTACGCCGCCGGTGAGGTCGTGGTCGGGTTCAGCGCGCTGCGGGTGCCCGGGGTGCGTCGGTTGGTGGCGGTGCGCGACGCCGTCGTCTACGGCGACGGCGAGGGCCGCGTCGTGCGGGCCGACCCCTCGGGCCAGCGGCTGCTGCTGGGCCGCTCCGCGCCGGGCGCGACGATCGTCGCCGAGCGGGAGCGGAGCTGGGTCTCCTGGGTCGAGGCCGGCACCGGTGACCTGGTCGTCGTCGACGCGACCGACGGCACCGAGCTGGGCCGGCGCGACCTGGTGCCCGCCGGCGGCGACGGGCCGGCGGCGGGCTTCGGACCGCTGTCGCTCGAAGGGCCGACCGTGCACTACGTCGACGGCGCCGGCTCGCACGAGTGGCGGCCGGTGGGTGACGTCACCGGCCGGGGGAGCGGGTCCGTGGGACCGGTCATGCTGCTCGACGTCGACGGGCTGACCTGGGCGGTGCAGAGCAGCCCGGAGACGATCACCTTCGACGGGCCGTTCGGGCCGCCGCTCACCCGGCGAGGCGTGGGGGCCCAGCTCTCCTTCGGGGGCGGCTACGTGCTGACCCGCGGGGGTGCCGACCGGTACGCCGCCGTGCGGGTCTACGACACCGCCAACGGCCGGCGGCGCGCCGCCGGCGTCCGGCCCGACGAGATCGTCCTCGACGCCTCCTTCAGCACCACCGGCGCGATCACCTACGTGATCGGTGACGGCTCGCAGGTCGCCGGCGCCGACGAGTTCCGCCGGCTCTCCGAGGCGCGGGGGTGGCTGCTGCGCACCTGCTTCGTCGGCTCCGGCTCCTGCACCGACCACCTGCGGGTCTCCAGCGCCGACGGCGAGCCGCTGCTGGCTCGGTGAGGCCCACTGAGGCCCACTGGACCGCCGGCGTCGCCCGGCCTCCTAGAGTCGGCGTCGTGCGGATGAGCCAGGTCGACGTGTTCAGCACCGAGCCGCTGCTCGGCAACCCGGTCGCGGTGGTCCACGACGCCGACGACCTCACCACCGAGCAGATGGCGGCGTTCGCGCGCTGGACCAACCTCTCGGAGACGACGTTCCTGCTGCGCCCCACCGACCCGGCCGCCGACTACCGGCTGCGGATCTTCACACCGGGCGAGGAGCTGCCCTTCGCCGGCCACCCGACCCTCGGGTCGGCGCACGCCTGGCTCGAGGCCGGCGGCCGCCCGCAGGGCGCGACGGTGGTGCAGGAGTGCGGCGCCGGGCTGGTGCAGGTGCGCCGCGACGGCGAGCGGCTCGCCTTCCGGGCCCCGCCGCTGGTGCGCTCCGGACCGGTCGAGGAGACCGACCTCGCCCGGGTCCGCCGCGCGCTCGGGCTGGCCCCCGACGAGGTGGTGGCCTCCGCGTGGGTCGACAACGGCCCCGGGTGGGTGGCGGTGCTGCTGCGCGACGCCGATGCCGTGCTCGACCTGCGGCCCGACTGGTCGGCCTTCGAGGACCTCGAGATCGGGGTCGTCGGAGCGCACCCGGCCGGTGGCGAGACGGCGCTGGAGGTGCGGGCCTTTTGTCCCGGCATCGGCGTGCCCGAGGACCCGGTCACCGGCAGCCTCAACGCCGGCGTCGCCCAGTGGCTCCTGGGCGAGCGGGTGCTGGGCGAGCACCTCGCGTCGTCGTACGTCGCCGCGCAGGGCACCGCGATCGGGCGCCGGGGCCGCGTGCACGTCGACCTGGTGGGCGAGGGCCCCGACGCCGAGGTGTGGGTCGGCGGCGCCACGCGCACCACCATCGCCGGTGAGCTGCACCTGTGACCCGGCCGCAGGGTTAGGGTCGCGTCGTGCAGGCCTACCTCGACCTCCTCCAGCGGATCCTCGACGAGGGCGTCGAGAAGTCCGACCGCACCGGCACCGGGACGCTCAGCGTCTTCGGCCACCAGATGCGCTTCGACCTGCGCGCGGGCTTTCCGCTGGTGACCACCAAGAAGGTGCACACCCGCTCGGTCTTCGGCGAGCTGCTGTGGTTCCTGCGCGGCGACACCAACGTCGCGTGGCTGCAGGAGCGCGGCATCAGCATCTGGGACGAGTGGGCCGACGAGAAAGGCGACCTCGGCCCGGTCTACGGCCACCAGTGGCGCTCGTGGCCGACCCCCGACGGCGGACACGTCGACCAGCTCGCGAAGGTCGTCGAGCAGATCCGCACCAACCCCGACTCCCGGCGCCACATCGTCTCGGCCTGGAACGTCGCCGACGTCGACGACATGGCGCTGCCGCCCTGCCACACGCTCTTCCAGTTCTACGTCGCGCCCTCGCCCGACGGCGGGCCGGGCCGGCTGTCGTGCCAGCTCTACCAGCGCTCGGCCGACACGTTCCTGGGCGTGCCGTTCAACATCGCCTCCTACGCGCTGCTGACCCACATGGTCGCCCAGGTCACCGGGCTCGAGGTCGGCGACCTCGTGCACACGCTGGGCGACGCGCACCTCTACACCAACCACCTCGACCAGGCCCGCCTGCAGCTGACCCGCGAGCCCCGGCCGCTGCCGACGCTGCGCCTGGACCCCTCGGTCACCGAGATCGACGCCTTCGAGCTCGAGCACGTCGTGCTCGAGGGCTACGACCCGCACCCGGTGATCAAGGCGCCGATCGCCGTATGACGCGCGTCGTGCTGGTCGCGGCGTACGCCCGCAACCGCGTGATCGGTGCCGACGGCGACATCCCGTGGCACATCTCCGAGGACTTCGCGCACTTCAAGCGCGAGACGCTCGGCCACACCCTGGTGATGGGCCGGCGCACCTGGGACTCCATCGGCCGTCCGCTGCCGGGTCGCACCACGGTCGTGCTGACCCGCGACCCGTCCTTCGACCCCGGGTTCGAGGACGTGCGGGTGGTGCGCGGCCTCGACGAGGCGCTCGCGGTCGCCGCCGACCTGCCCGGTGACGTGGCCGTCGCCGGGGGAGGGGAGGTCTACCGCCTCGCGCTGCCGCTCGCGACCCACCAGGTGCTGACCGAGGTCGACCTCGAGCCCGCCGGCGACGCGACGTACCCCGAGTTCTCCGTCGACGAGTGGACCGAGACCCGCCGCGAGCACCGCCCCGACCTGGGCCTCGACTGGGTCTGGTGGGAGCGCCGGTGAGGCGGATCGGGCTGATCGGTGGCATGAGCTGGGAGTCGACGGCCGAGTACTACCGGCTGCTCAACACCCTGGTCGCCGAGCGGCTCGGCGGGCTTCACTCGGCCGACCTGCTGCTCGCCTCCGTCGACTTCGCGGTGGTCGAGCAGATGCAGTCGCAGGGGCGCTGGGACGACGCGGCGGCACTGCTGGTCCGCGAGGCCCGGGTGCTCGAGGCCGGCGGCGCCGACTTCCTGGTGCTGTGCACCAACACGATGCACAAGCTTGCCGACCGGGTGCAGGCGGCGGTGGGCATCGACCTGCTGCACCTGGCCGACGCCACCGCCGCGGCCGTGAGCGCGGCGGGGGTGCGCCGGGTCGGTCTGCTCGGCACCCGGTTCACGATGGAGGAGGACTTCTACGTCGACCGGCTGCGCGGGCACGGGCTCGACGTGGTGGTGCCCGGCGCCGACGACCGGCGACTTGTCGACACGGTCATCTACGACGAGCTGTGCCGCGGCGTCGTGCGCGAGCAGTCGCGGCGCGAGTACGAGCGGGTGGTCGCCGCGCTGGTCGACGACGGCTGCGAGGCGGTGGTGCTGGGCTGCACCGAGATCGAGCTGCTGCTCGACCCGTCCGCTCGTCCCGCAGGCGCACGGCTGTTCCCGACCACCCGGCTGCACTGCGAGGCCGCCGTCGACCGGGCGCTCGCCCCATGACCGCGCGGACGATCGTCGTCGCGGCGGTGGCCTTCGTGCGTGACGGCCAGGTGCTCACCGTGCGCAAGCGCGGCACCACGCGCTTCATGCTCGTCGGCGGCAAGCCCGAGCCCGGCGAGTCGGCGTACGACGCCGCGGTGCGCGAGACCTTGGAGGAGGTCGGGCTCGACGTCAGCGGGCCCGGCGCGCTCGAGCCGCTGGGCGTCTACCTCGCCCCGGCCGCCAACGAGCCGGGCCGCGAGCTGCACTCGACGGTCTTCACCGCGGCGTTGCCCGCGGAGCCGCGGGCAGCCGCCGAGATCGCCGAGCTGCGGTGGATGTCGCTCGACGGCGAGGGCCACGAAGACCTCGCTCCGATGCTGGAGCACCACGTGCTCCCCGCGCTGCGCGCCCTCGGGCCGTCCGTGGCACCCCGCTCGCACTGACCACCCCTCGAGTTCGTCGACCGGTTGATCAATGGGCGGGTCCGTTGATCAACCGATCGACGAACCTGGAGGGACGCTGTGCGGCGGCGGCAGGTCGCTGGTGCCCGCCACCTGGCAGGCTGGCCCCATGGAGCTGCGCATCTTCACCGAGCCCCAGCAGGGCGCCACCTACGACGCCCTGCTGCGGGTGGCCCAGGAGGCCGAACGACTCGGGTTCGGGGCGTTCTTCCGCTCCGACCACTACCTCGGCATGGGCACCGAGGGGCTGCCGGGGCCGAGCGACGCCTGGATCACGCTGGCCGGGCTGGCCCGCGAGACCAGCACGATCAGGCTCGGCACGATGATGACCAGCGCCACCTTCCGCCACCCGGGGCCGCTGGCGATCTCGGTCGCCAACGTCGACCAGATGAGCGGCGGGCGTGTCGAGCTCGGCCTGGGTGCCGGCTGGTTCGAGGCCGAGCACCAGAAGTACGCCATCCCGTTCCCGCCGGTGGGCGAGCGGTTCGACCGCTTCGAGGAGCAGCTGGCGGTGGTGACCGGGCTGTGGTCCACCGAGGGCGGATTCACCTACGAGGGCCGGCACCACTCGGTGCTCGACTCGCCGGGCCTGCCCAAGCCGGTGCAGCGCGACGGCCACCGTGGTGGGCCGCCGGTGCTCATCGGCGGGCGCGGCAAGAAGCGCACCCCGGCGCTCGCGGCGGCGTACGCCGACGAGTTCAACCTGCCGTTCGTGCCCTTCGACGAGGGCCTCGAGCAGCACGACAGGGTGCGGGCCGCCTGCGAGGCCGTCGACCGCGACCCGGCCTCGCTCGTCTACTCCGCCGCCCTCGTGTTGTGCGTGGGGGAGACCGAGGCCGACGTGGCGCGGCGCGCGGCGAGCATCGGCCGCGACCCTGCCGAGCTGCGCGAGAACGGACTGGCCGGCACGGTCGAGGAGGTCGTCGACACGATCGGCCGCTACGCGGACTCCGGCCAGGCGCGCCTCTACCTGCAGACCCTCGACCTGGGCGACCTCGACCACCTGCGGCTCGTGGCCGAGCAGGTCGCCCCGCACGTCGGTTGAGCGAGGCGCCCGGCACGTCGGTTGAGGAGGTCGCGCAGCAACCGTCTGATACGAAGATAAACAGTTGGCCGGGGTTAGCTGGCTTTCTCCAGGGTGACGGTGTAGCCGAGTTGTTCGAGCTGGTGCAGGGCGCGGCCTTTGGTGCGCTCAGGG
>NZ_JAULSC010000148.1 GCF_030518195.1 Nocardioides cremeus | reverse complement strand
CTGTGGTTGGCTTGGTTCCCCTTATTCTGGAGATTTGTGGATGCCAATACTAACGCTGATTGACTCTGCATGATACGATCGCAGACACGGTGCAGTGGTCAACTAGCTAGCCGCTAGTGCATATCGCGGAGGCGTCTGCAGGGACTCCTATGTACCGGATAATGTGAACGTTTCATGATTCGGAGAAAAAAAACGTGTGCTGGAGACAGTGTTCTGGCCCAAAGCGGATTGGAAAAGTAGGGTGCGGCTGATCGATTCTAGACCCGCCACACAATCCCCCGAAGCTAGTGGATACAAACCGCGCTATAATTCCATGAT
>NZ_JAULSC010000147.1 GCF_030518195.1 Nocardioides cremeus | reverse complement strand
GGATGCGTGTCATATGTCTCGCCTTTTTTTTCCTCTCTTTTCTTCATCAAATGGGAGGATGAACTTGTTGTTTTATTGGGTTTAGTTGGAAAGCGATGTCGTCGTCTTACTTTGTGTGTGTGTGTGTGTGCGTGTATATGGTCTGTCTTATACTTACCATATGGATATATATCTTTTTGGTTCCTGTTCTGTTCTGTTTCCCCCCTTTTCGTCTTTGTGCTTTTTTTTGTAGGTAGGAAAGTTTTAGTTTGTTTTTTTTCTTTCGTTTCATATGTCAAAACTTGTAGATGAACAATATTTATTTTTTTATTTACACACAA
>NZ_JAULSC010000146.1 GCF_030518195.1 Nocardioides cremeus | reverse complement strand
CCCACGTCCAAACATCTGCTAACCCATTTGTCTACAACTATAGGTTATGTGTTTATTTAACACCGTTACAATACATAACTCAAACTCTAACGATGCGAGTCAGTAGAACTCTTTTAGAACAGCCTGACTCAGTTCTAACGTAGCTTGTTAACAATAAGACCAATCAACAAACACAAGCAATTTGTTATTGATCACACAGGCTGGTTTTTAGGCAGCTACTGCGTAAGAATTTGTATTTTTTGCAGTTATATTTAACTGGCGTTTTACATCCGCTAGATGAGTCGCAAAATAGGTCTCATAATGCCTGTCGAATCCGTAAC
>NZ_JAULSC010000038.1 GCF_030518195.1 Nocardioides cremeus | reverse complement strand
TCCAGTAGTCGCTGGTGGCTTCCATGAGCACCAACGTGACCTGCTGCTCGATCAGGTGCTCACGCAACGCCAGGATGGTGTTGGTCATCGACCCCCACGTGGTGACGACCTCGCTGATGCGGTCCTTGGCCCTGCGGCTGTGGGGATTCACGCCGGGAGTCCGCACGCAGACCTTCGCGAACTTCTTGCCGATATCGATGCCCGCGCACCGCGGATGTATTTCCTCCATCACTGCGTCCTCCTTGATCAGGTAGCGACACCGACCCGGCGTCGCAGGTGCCGGCCGCGAGGGGAGCGAGTGATTCGAAGTCTGAATACGCGTGCTCAACGGCAACAATCCACGGTTCTCGTGGGAGCTCCCCGCCCCATGCTCGAAAGCAGGCTCAAAGCGCCAGAGACGCTCGGGGTCCGTCACGACCGACACCCTCCAAGCATCACCCCGACCACGCCACGCAGGAACCGTCACCGGCCCCGATCTTCCCGCGCCACGGCGCGGCCCGGGGTTGGCCGCTGGGTTGCTCGAAACCAGCGATAACCTGCTCCCATGACCTCGACCCCCGCGCCGACCCCCGCGCCGTTCGGCCGAGTCCTGACCGCGATGGCCACCGCGTTCCACGAGGACGGGTCGGTCGACCTCGACGCCACCGCGCGCATCGCCGCCCACCTGGTCGAGCACGGCAACGACGGCGTCGTGGTCTCGGGCACGACCGGTGAGTCGCCGACCACGACGGTCGCCGAGGACGGCAGGATCCTCGCCGCGGTCAAGGACGCCGTGGGCGACCGGGCGGTCGTCATCGCCGGCGTCGGCACCAACGCCACCGCCCACTCGGTCGAGCTGGCCCAGCAGGCCGAGAAGGTCGGCGTCGACGGCATCCTGCTGGTCACCCCCTACTACAACAAGCCCGGCCAGGCCGGCGTGCTGCACCACTTCCGCACGGTCGTGGAGTCGGCCGACCTGCCCGTGATGCTCTACGACGTGCCCGGCCGCACCGGCACCACCATCGCGATGGAGACCTACGAGCAGGCCATCGCCTGGGACCGGGTCGTCGCGGTCAAGGACGCCGTCGGCGATCTCGTGCGCGCGGTGCGGCTGAGCCAGATGGGCTACGCCGTCTACTCCGGTGACGACGAGGCGAACCTCGGCTACCTCGCGCACGGCGCCGTCGGCTTCGTCAGCGTCGTGGGCCACGTCGCCGGCCGCGAGCTGCGGGCGATGGCCGACGCGCACGCGCGCGGCGACAACGCCGCCGCCCTCGAGATCTTCACGCGGATGCTCCCCGCGATCGACGCCGTCATGGGCGTCGCCAACTACGGAGCCACCACCGCCAAGGCCGCGCTGCAGCTGCTGGGCGTGCTCGAGAACCGCCACGTCCGCGCGCCCCTGGTCGCGCTCGACGACGACGAGGTCGAGGCGCTGCGCGTCGGGCTCGTGGCGGCCGGGCTCGTGCCGGCCGGCGCGACCGAGGCCTGACCACCAGACAGGACCTGCATGTCGCACCCCCACCCCGAGCTGTCCGCGCCACCGGCCCTGCCCGACGACGGGCTGCGCGTCATCCCCTTCGGCGGGCTGGGCGAGGTCGGTCGCAACATGACCGCTTTCGAGCACCGGGGCCGGCTGCTCATCGTCGACTGCGGGGTGCTCTTCCCCGAGGACCACCAGCCCGGCGTCGACCTGATCCTGCCCGACTGGTCCTCGATCCGTGACCGCCTCGACACCGTCGAGGCCCTGGTGCTGACCCACGGGCACGAGGACCACATCGGCGCGACGCCGTACCTGCTGCGCGAGCGAGAGGACATCGCGCTGGTCGGCTCCGAGCTGACCCTGGCGCTGCTGGGCTCCAAGCTGCGCGAGCACCGGCTGCGCGAGACCGTGCACCACGTGGTCACGGAGGGCGACCGGATCAGCTTCGGGCCCTTCGACCTCGAGTTCGTCGCGGTCAACCACTCCATCCCCGACGCGCTGGCCGTGGCGATCCGCACCAGCGCCGGCACGGTGCTGCACACCGGTGACTTCAAGATGGACCAGCTGCCCCTCGACGGGCGGATCACCGACCTGCGGGCGTTCGCGCGGCTGGGGGAGGAGGGGGTCGACCTCTTCCTCACCGACTCCACGAACGCCGAGACCCCCGGGTTCACGCCCACCGAGAAGGCGATCACCCCGGTCATCGACCAGGTCTTCCGCGACTCCGAGCAGCGGATCATCGTGGCCTGCTTCGCCTCCCACATCCACCGGGTCCAGCAGGTCCTCGACGCGGCGCACGCCCACGGGCGCCAGGTGGCGTGGGTCGGGCGCTCGATGGTGCGCAACATGGGCATCGCCCGCGACCTGGGCTACCTCAAGGTGCCGCCCGACACGGTGGTGGAGGCCAAGCAGCTCGCGCAGCTGCCGCCCGAGCGCCAGGTGCTGATCTCGACCGGCTCGCAGGGCGAGCCGATGAGCGCCCTGGCGCGGATCGCCCAGCGCAACCACAACATCGTGCACATCGAGGAGGGCGACACCGTCCTGCTCGCCTCGAGCCTGATCCCCGGCAACGAGAACGCCGTCTACCGCGTCATCAACGGGCTGGCCCGCTGGGGCGCGAAGGTGGTGCACAAGGGCAACGCGATGGTCCACGTCAGCGGGCACGCCAGCGCCGGTGAGCTCCTCTACTGCTACAACATCGTCCAGCCCCGCAACGTGCTGCCGGTGCACGGCGAGATCCGGCACATGCAGGCCAACGCCGCGCTGGCCCGGATGATCGGCGTGCCCAACGTGGTGGTCGCCGAGGACGGCGTCGTCGTCGACCTCGTCGACGGGGTGGCCCGGGTGGTCGGCAAGGTCGAGTGCGGCTACGTCTACGTCGACGGCTCCTCGGTCGGCGACGTCACCGAGTCCGACCTCAAGGACCGCCGGATCCTCGGCGAGGAGGGCTTCATCTCGGTGATCGTGGTGATGGACTCGGTCACCGGCAAGGTCGCCAGCGGCCCCGAGATCCACGCCCGCGGCAACGCCATCGAGACCGCCAGCTTCGAGGAGGTCAAGCCCGCGATCATCGAGGCGCTCGACCTGGCGGTGGCCGAGGGCAGCACCGACACGTACCAGCTGCAGCAGACCGTGCGGCGCGTCATCGGCCGCTGGGTCTCCAGCACCCACCGGCGCCGCCCGATGATCATCCCGGTGGTCATCGAGTCCTGATCGTCGCTGGGGCTCGGGCCTCATCGGTGGGTCGGGTGGTCTCGACCCGCCCGGCGCGGCCTCGTTCCTCGGCCGCGGGGCTTGCTCGACCTGCGCGAGACCACGCGCTGGGCTCGTGCCTCGCCCTGCGCTGCTCGCACAAACCCTCAAGCGACACGTGAGGGTGGGGCGAGTGTTAATCCCTGGGACTGGTGAGGCGTTCGCCTAGGGTGGCCAGCATGGCGACCCGTACGTCTTCCCCGCCGGGGTCGCGGAGCACGAGCACGTCCACGAACGGGTCCTCGACCCGGTCCGGCAGCTCAGGCACCCGACCTCGGAGTACCTCCACCACCAGCGCTGCGCGCGCGAGCTCGACCGGCAAGCGCCCGTCGAGCTCCAAGCGCACCCCGACGACCAAGAAGAAGAGCCCCGCCAAGCGGCCGGCCCCTCGCGCGGTGCGCAGCGGGCCCAGCCCGGTGCTGCTGACGATCGGTGCGGTGGCGCGCGGGATCGGTGCGGTGTGGCTCGCCGTGGCCCACGGCATCGGCGCGCTGGCCCGGGGGATCGGGCGCAGCGCCCGTGACCTCGACCCCGAGCACCGTCGGGACGGCGCCGGCCTGCTGCTGCTGGCGCTGTCGGTGGTGACCGCGGGCGCGGTGTGGTTCCAGATCCAGAGCCCGGTCACCGACCCGGTGCGCACCGCCGTCGCCGGCTCGGTCGGCAAGCTCGGCTGGTTCGTGCCGATGGCGCTCGTGTGGGTCGGCTGGCGCACCATGCGCGACCCCGTCAGCAACGGCCCCGCCGGCCGCCAGGTCATCGGGTGGACCGCGCTGGCCTTCGGGCTGCTCGGCATCGTGCACATCGCCAACGACAGCCCCCAGCCGGTCGCCGGCGACGCGACCCCGCTGCAGGCCGGCGGGGGAGCGGTGGGCTACGTCGTCTCCTCGCTGCTGCTCGACCTGCTGCGCTCGACGTACGTCGTGGTGCCGCTGCTGCTGATGCTCGTGGCGTTCGGCGTGCTGGTCGTCACCGCCACCCCCGTCTACCAGGTGCCCGACAAGCTCGCGGCCCTGCGCGACCAGGCCCTGGGCCGCCACCTCGACGACGAGGAGCGCGCCCCGCGTGGGCGCTCGCGCCGCGACGACGACGAGATCGACCCCGACATGGGCGACCCGGCGTACGACACCCCGGTGCTCAGCGACCGCGAGATCGACAAGCGCAAGCGCAAGCGGGAGCGCGACCCCCTCGACGTGGCGCTCGACGAGGACCTCACCGTCGAGCAGCAGGCCGCGCGCGGCGAGCGCGAGGACAGCAGCGTCGGCGTCGACATCTTCGCCCCGGCCCCGGTCGTGCCCGAGCCCAAGGCCGCCAAGGAGGAGCTCGAGCCGCCGCCGCACTCGCCGCTGCCGCCGCGCGTCGAGCAGCTCTCGCTCTCGGGCGACATCACCTACTCGCTGCCGGCCAACGAGGTGCTCAAGCCTGGCTCGGTGCACAAGGCCCGCTCCAAGGCCAGCGACGACGTCGTCGCCCGGCTCACCAACGTGCTCGACGAGTTCGGCATCGACGCCCAGGTCACCGGCTACACCCGGGGGCCCACCGTCACCCGCTACGAGGTCGAGCTCGGCGCCGGCATCAAGGTCGAGAAGGTCACCGCGCTGAGCAAGAACATCGCGTACGCCGTCGCCTCGGCCGACGTGCGGATCCTCAGCCCGATCCCCGGCAAGTCCGCGATCGGCATCGAGATCCCCAACATCGACAAGGAGATCGTCAGCCTCGGCGACGTGCTGCGCTCGGGCACCGCCCGCGGCGACCACCACCCGATGGTCTGCGGCCTGGGCAAGGACGTGGAGGGCGGCTTCGTCGTCGCCAACCTGGCGAAGATGCCGCACCTGCTGGTGGCCGGTGCCACCGGCTCGGGAAAGTCGTCGTTCATCAACTCGATGATCACCTCGATCCTGATGCGCTCCACGCCCGACGAGGTCCGGATGATCATGGTCGACCCCAAGCGGGTCGAGCTCAACGCCTACGAGGGCGTGCCGCACCTGATCACCCCGATCATCACCAACCCCAAGAAGGCCGCCGAGGCGCTGGCCTGGGTCGTGCGCGAGATGGACATGCGCTACGACGACCTGGCCAACTTCGGCTTCCGCCACATCGACGACTTCAACAAGGCGGTGCGCGCCGGCAAGGTGGAGGTGCCTCCGGGCAGCGAGCGCGAGCTCTCGCCCTACCCCTACCTGCTGGTGATCGTCGACGAGCTGGCCGACCTGATGATGGTCGCCCCGCGCGACGTCGAGGACGCGGTCGTGCGGATCACCCAGCTGGCCCGCGCGGCCGGCATCCACCTGGTGCTGGCGACCCAGCGCCCGAGCGTCGACGTGGTCACCGGCCTGATCAAGGCCAACGTGCCGAGCCGGCTGGCCTTCGCCACCTCGAGCCTCTCCGACAGCCGGGTCATCCTCGACCAGCCGGGTGCGGAGAAGCTGGTCGGCCAGGGTGACGGGCTGTTTCTGCCCATGGGGGCCTCCAAGGCCGTGCGTGTGCAGGGCTCGTGGGTCACCGAGGCCGAGATCGCGCAGGTCGTGCAGCACTGCAAGACCCAGCTGGAGCCGACCTACCGCGAGGACGTCACCGCCCCGGCGGCCGCCAAGCGCGACCTCGACGACGACATCGGCGACGACATGGACCTGGTCATCCAGGCGATCGAGCTGGTCGTCTCGACCCAGTTCGGCTCCACATCGATGCTGCAGCGCAAGCTCCGCGTGGGCTTCGCCAAGGCCGGCCGCCTCATGGACATCCTGGAGTCCCGTGGCGTGGTCGGTCCCTCCGAGGGCTCCAAGGCCCGTGACGTGCTGATCAAGCCCGACGAGGTCGACGGCCTGATCGCGACCCTGCAGGGGGAGCTGTGAGCGAGGACCAGATGGACCCGACCATGACCGAGGACCAGACCGTGGACCAGACCGAGGCCGACACCCAGGTCGAGACCGCGCCAGGGACCGTCGAGGTGCGCCGCGACGTGCGCGTCGCGGCCGGCCTCGGCGTGCTGGCCACCCTGGTGACCGCGGCGTACGTCGCGCGCGTCACCGGCGGCGGCAGCACCCTCGACTGGGCGCTGCTGAGCCTGGTGGGCGCGATCGCCGTGGTGCACCTCGCGACGCTGGCCGACAGCCGGGCACCGCTCTTCGTCGCCGACGAGCACGGGGTGCGGCTGCGTCGCGGCCGCACCTGGCACGGCCTGCCCTGGAGCGACATCGACGCCGTCGAGGTGCTGCCGCGACGCCGCTGGTGGCGCGACGGCTCGCTCGACGTGCTGTCGGGCGAGGACGAGCCGCGCAGCGTGCCGCTGGCCCTGGCCACCACCGTGACCGGCGTGCCCGAGGGCTCCGACCTCGTGGGCGCGCTCGACGGCCTGGCCGACGGGGCGACCGAGGTCGTCCAGATCGAGGGCTACGAGTACGTCGACGAGGAGGAGTGGGCCGCGGCCCGGGGCGACCTGGACAACGAGGCGCAGGCTCCCCTCGCCGAGGAGCCCGAGGTCCAGCCGGACCCGGTGCTCCACAGCGACGCCGCGACCGAGATCGAGACCGAGACCGACGCCGACACTGACAGCAACGCCGAGGCAGACGTCGAGCCCGCGGGTCACCGCCTGCCCGACCCGCGTCCGTTGCTGGCCCACGCGATCGGACGCGTGGCCTCCGGGCTGCCCGACCGGTTCCGCCCGGGCGGCACGGCATCGAGGGAGGCCCAGCCGGCGCTGGAGCCGGCGGCGTCGTACGCCAGCGCCACCCCGGCCGCGCTGCGCGACCCGGTCACCGCCGTGCGCGCCGAGATCCGCAGCGACGTGAGCCTGGCGCGCCCCGACCAGGAGCAGACCCAGGTCTTCGGCGCCAACGCGCTGCGCCTCGACACCCACGAGTCCGAGGGCTCCGGCACCGCGACCCGGCTGCCGGAGGCCCGCGAGCTGCGCCGCCCCGGCAGCGTCTCGCTGGTCGAGGACACCGTGCAGTGGAGCCAGCGCGACGACCGGGTCCGCCCGATCGCCACCGAGGGCTCGCCGGTCGAGCCGATCGTGCTCGACGACCTGGGCGAGCCCGCGGTCGACCCGGTGATCGGCCCCGAGCTGGCCGCCGCCCGCACCCGGCTGGGGCTCAGCGTCGACCAGCTGGCCGACCGCACCCGCATCCGTCCGCACGTGATCGAGTCGATCGAGGTCGACGACTTCGCGCCCTGCGGCGGCGACTTCTACGCCCGCGGCCACCTGCGCACCCTCGCGCGGGTGCTGGGCACCGACGTGACGCCGCTGCTGGCCCACTACGACGAGCGGTACGCCGACGCCCCGATCAACCCGCGTCGCGTCTTCGAGGCCGAGCTCGGCTCGGGCGGCGCCATCCGGGCCACCCGCGGCGGGCCGAACTGGTCGGTGCTGATCGCCGCGGTGATGGCGCTGGTGCTGGCCTGGTCGGTCGCACGGCTGATCACCGACAGCCCCGTCGAGCTGCGCGACCCCGTGCCGCAGCTCTCGACGGCCGGCTCCACCAGCGCCGGTGACCCGGTGCCGGTGGTGCTGACGGCCGCCGGCGGCGGTGCCGAGGTGGTGGTCCGCGACGGTGCCAACGAGCTGGTCTACAAAGGCTCGCTGGCCTTCGGCGAGACCAAGGTGCTGACCAAGGTCTCGCAGCCGGTGCGGGTGCAGTCCAGCGACGGCTCGCTCGAGGTCAGCGTCGACGGCGTCGAGCAGGGCGCGCTGGGCAGCACCGGCCAGGAGGCGCAGAACACGTTCGTCGCCGACCGGTGAGCGCTGGTTCGCGCGGCCGGGTGCCGGGCGGCCATACTCGACGACAGCCATGAGCACCCAGACACCCGCCGCCCCTGACCAGACCGCGACCCCCGACCTGCTGTCGGTGGCGATGGTGACCCTCGGCTGCGCGCGCAACGAGGTCGACTCCGAGGAGCTCGCCGGCCGGCTCGAGGCCGGCGGGTTCCGGCTCGTCGACGACGCCTCCGAGGCCGACACCGTCGTGGTCAACACCTGCGGCTTCGTCGAGGCGGCCAAGAAGGACTCCGTCGACACGCTGCTCCAGGCCGCCGACCTCAAGACCGAGCACGGCGGCAAGGCGCAGGCGGTCGTGGCGGTCGGCTGCCTGGCCGAGCGCTACGGCAAGGACCTGGCCGAGTCGCTGCCCGAGGCCGACGCGGTGCTGGGCTTCGACGACTACCCCGACATCGCGGCGCGGCTGCGCTCGATCGTGGCGGGGGAGACCCACCAGGCGCACACGCCCCAGGACCGGCGCCGGCTGCTGCCGATCAGCCCCGTCGACCGGGCCGACACCGAGCTGGCGGTGCCCGGCCACGGCGACGTCACCACGGTCGGCCAGGGCGGGCCCGCGACCGGTCCGCGCGCCGTACGCCGTCGCCTCGACTCGGGGCCGATGGCCCCCCTCAAGCTGGCCTCGGGCTGTGACCGGCGCTGCTCGTTCTGCGCGATCCCGGCCTTCCGCGGCTCGTTCGTCTCCCGTCGGCCCGCCGACGTGCTGACCGAGGCGCGCTGGCTGGCCACCCAGGGGGTGCGCGAGCTGTTCCTGGTCTCCGAGAACTCCACGTCCTACGGCAAGGACCTCGGCGACCTGCGCCTGCTCGAGACGATGCTGCCCGAGCTGGCCGCGATCGAGGGCGTCGAGCGGGTCCGGGTCTCCTACCTGCAGCCCGCCGAGACCCGGCCGGGGCTGATCGAGGCGATCGCGACGACCCCCGGCGTGGTGCCCTACTTCGACCTCTCCTTCCAGCACGCCAGCAACCCCGTGCTGCGCCGGATGCGCCGCTTCGGCGACCCGGAGAGCTTCCTGGGCCTGCTCGAGCAGGTCCGCTCCTTCGCGCCGCTGGCCGGGGTGCGCTCCAACGTGATCGTCGGCTTCCCCGGGGAGAGCGAGGACGACCTCGAGACGCTGTGCGACTTCCTGGTCGCCGCGCGCATGGACGTCACCGGTGTCTTCGGCTACTCCGACGAGGACGGCACCGAGGCGGCGCGTCTCGACGGCAAGCTCGACGAGGACGAGGTGCGCGCGCGCACCGAGCACGTCACGGCCCTGGTCGAGCAGCTCAACTCCGAGCGCGCCGAGGAGCGCATCGGCGAGCGGGTCGAGGTGCTCGTCGAGGGCCTGCTCGACGAGGACGGCGACCCGCTGGCCTCCGGCCGGGCGGCCCACCAGGGCCCCGAGGTCGACGGCATCACCTACCTGCCCGAGGCCACGGGCCTGCGCATCGGCGACCTGGTGCCGGCCGTGGTGACCGGCACCGACGGCGTCGACCTGATCGCGGAGGAGATCCGATGACCGAGCCCACGAGCCGGCAGTCCGGCGACGCCGGCCAGTCGACGCGCCCGAGCAACTGGAACCTGCCCAACGCGCTGACGACGCTGCGGATCGTGATGGTGCCGTTCTTCGGCGCCGCGCTGCTCGTCGACGGCGGCGACTCCGCCACCTGGCGCACCGTCGCCTACGTGATCTTCGCGCTGGCGATGATCACCGACAAGATCGACGGCGACATCGCGCGGGCGCGCAACCTGGTCACCGACTTCGGCAAGATCGCCGACCCGATCGCCGACAAGGCGATCACCGGCATGGCCCTCATCGCGCTCGCAATCGTCGGCGACGTGTGGTGGTGGGTCACCATCGTGGTGCTGCTGCGCGAGTGGAGCGTCACCCTGATGCGGCTCTCGGTCGCCAAGCGGGTGGTGATCGCGGCCAAGGACCTGGGCAAGTGGAAGACCACCGCTCAGGCGCTGGCCCTGGGCACCCTGACCCTGCCGCTGCGCGACCCCGACCTGCCCGACGTGCTCGAGGTGCCCGGCGAGGTGCTCTTCTACGTCGCCCAGGCGCTGCTGGCCGTGGCCGTGGCCCTGACCCTGTGGTCGGGCTGGGAGTTCTTCCGCGACCTGTGGAAGCAGCGGCACACGCTGCGCGGTCCGCGCAGCGCCTGACGAGGCGTTCGCACACTCCGACCTCGGGGGTCAAGGGGTGATCCTGCCCAGGTCCGAGGCGCCTGGGTGGCAGGGGTTGACCTGATCGTCTGTGCAGGTCCCGGTCGTGCAACATTCACGTCACGGTCCCGAGCCGGGCACCCCCCGGGGGATACGTTGCGCTGGCCGTATCCGGTCACCGTAAGGACTCTCACACGTGTCATCCCACATCTGGACGGGACGGGCCACCCGTCCTCTCGCCGTCGGTCTCGGGCTGGGCCTCGCTGCCAGCGCCCTGACCCTCACCACCTCGTCGACCGCCAGCGCGGTCGTCGAACCGATCGACGTCACCATCGTCGCCACCAACGACTTCCACGGGCGGCTGCTGCCGGCCCGCGACGCCGGCGGCGCAGCCAAGCTGGCCTCGGCGGTCGACTCGGTGCGCGCCGACCACCCCGACGCCATCTTCGCGGCGGCCGGCGACCTCATCGGCGCCTCGACCTTCGAGTCGTTCATCCAGCAGGACAAGCCGACCATCGACGCGCTCAACGAGGCCGGCCTCGACGTCTCCGCCGTGGGCAACCACGAGTTCGACCAGGGCTACGACGACCTGGTCAACCGGGTGATGGCGCCGGAGTCGGAGGCCAACCCGTTCGGCGGGGCCGAGTGGGCCTACATCGGCGCGAACGTCAAGATGCGTGACACCGGCTCCGACGCCCTCGACCCGACCTACGTGCACACGGTCGGCGAGGGTGCCGACGCCGTCGACGTCGGCTTCATCGGGGCCGTGACCGAGCACCTGCCCGAGCTGGTCTCGCCCGACGGGATCTCCGAGATCGTCGTGACCGACATCGTCGACGAGGTCAACGCCGAGGCCGACGCGCTCGAGGCCGAGGGCGTCGACGTCATCGTGATGCTGGTCCACGAGGGCGCGCCGACCACCGACTGCACCAAGATCGGTGCGTTGAGCGCCGAGTCCGACTTCGGCTCGATCGTCAAGGGTGTCGACTCCTCGGTCGACGCGATCGTCTCGGGCCACACGCACCTGGCATACGACTGCAAGCTCGGCTCCGCCGAGGCGCCGGCCCAGCTGCGCCCGGTCGTCTCCGCGGGCCAGTACGGCTTCAACATCAACCGCGTGTCCTTCGACGTCGACCCCGTCGCCGGCTCGATCCTGGGCGTGGACACCGAGATCATCAACGTGGCCCGCACGGCGAACCCGTTCACCGAGGACCCCGCGGTCAAGCAGATCGTCGACGACGCGGTCGCGGTCTCCGACGAGCTGGGTGCCGCCAAGCTCGGCGAGATCGCCGGGCCCTTCACCCGCGCCAAGCGCGCCGACGGCACCACGGAGAACCGCGGTGGCGAGTCCACCGTGGGCAACCTCGTGGGCGAGGTGCAGCGCTGGGCCACCGGCACCGACATCGGGTTCATGAACCCTGGTGGTCTGCGTGACGACATCGTCGGCCTGGCTCAGGGCGGCTACCCCGCCACCCTGACCTACAAGCAGGCAGCGGTGGTGCAGCCGTTCGCCAACACCCTGGTCAAGATGGACCTCACCGGTGCCCAGCTGAAGTCGGTGCTCGAGGAGCAGTGGCAGCCGGCCGGCGCCTCGCGGCCGTTCCTGCACCTCGGTGCCTCGAAGGGCTTCGAGTGGACCTACGACCCCGCCGCGGCCAAGGGTGAGCACATCACCGGCATGTGGCTCGACGGTGAGATGGTCGAGCCGGACGCCACCTACTCGGTGACGGCCAACTCCTTCCTGGCCTCGGGCGGCGACAGCTTCACCACCTTCGCCCAGGGCGCCAACCCCACCGACACCGGGCAGTCCGACCTGCAGGCGATGGTCGACTACATGGAGGAGTTCGGCTCCGACGCAGCAGTCGAGGTCGACTACTCGCAGCACAGCGTCGGCGTGACCTTCCCCGAGGGCGCCCCGGCGACGTACGCCGCCGGTGACACCCTCGCGATGGACCTCTCCTCGCTGCTGCTCGCTCCGACCAAGGACGTGTTCTCTCTCAGCGACGACGAGGTCGAGGTCCGCCTCGACGGCCATCTGCTCGGCACGTTCGACGTCGACAACACCGTCGTCAGCGACACCGCCGACGAGAACGGCACCGCCTCGGTCAGCCTGACCCTCCCGGTGTACGCCGGTACCCCCGAGTCGGTCACCGTCGTCGGCACCACCACGGGCACCTCGGTCGAGGTCCCGGTCGCCTTCGAGACCGGCCCCGACGCCGTGGTGGAGGCCAAGCGCCGCCCCAAGGGCGCCATCAAGTCGACCAAGCGACTCAAGGTCACCGCGATCGTGAGCATCGAGGGCGAGCCCGCCGCCGGCGAGGTCACCTTCACCGGCAAGGGCGTCGACAAGACGGTCGAGCTGAACAAGAACGGCAAGGCCAAGACCAAGGTCGGCCCCTTCAAGAAGGGCACCCACACGATCCTGGTCAGCTACGGCGACTACTCGGACATCCTGCGCTTCAAGGTCCGCTGATCCACCGTCAGGCCCGCCGACCCCACGGTCGGCGGGCCTGACGTCCCTCTCCTCGGAAGGCTTCTCCATGCCCATCTCCACCCGGGCCAGCCGTCGGCTGGCCCCCCTCCTCGCCGGATCGCTGGGCCTCGCGGCCCTGGCCACCGGCGTGACCCTGGCGCCGGCCCACGCCGCCAGCACCGGCCTCGTGATCAGCGAGGTCTACGGCGGCGGCGGCAACTCCGGCGCCACCTACACCCACGACTTCATCGAGCTGCACAACCCCACCGACGCCGCGATCAGCGTCGAGGGGATGTCGGTGCAGTACCGCTCGTCCGCCGGGACGACGGCGCAGGTCACCGAGCTGAGCGGTTCGGTGCCCGCGGACGGTCACTACCTGGTGCAGCAGGCGAAGGGCTCGGGCGGCACGACCGCGCTGCCCCCGCCGGACGCCGAGGGCACGATCGCGATGTCCGGCACCAACGGTCAGGTCTACCTCGTCGACGGCACGCAGGCGCTGACCACCGCCGAGGTCCCGGGCTCCGGCGACGTCGCCGGCAGCACCGCCTTCGTCGACATGGTCGGCTTCGGCAGCAGCGCCGCGGTGTACGAGACCGCGGCCACCCCGACGCTGAGCAACACCACCGCCGCCGCCCGCACCTCGCCCGACGCCGACAACAACGCTGGGGAGTTCACCGTCGGTGCGCCCGGCCCGCAGAGCAGCGGTGGCCAGGAGCCCGAGCCGGAGCCGGAGCCCACCGAGATCTCGATCCCCGAGATCCAGGGCAGCGGCACCACCTCGCCGCTCGACGGCGACGACGTGATCACCACCGGTGTCGTCACCGCCACCCCGCAGTACCTCTACGGCTTCTACCTGCAGGACCCGCAGGGCGACGGCGACGCCGCCACGTCCGACGCCGTGTTCGTCTACTACCCCCAGGGCTCCGGCAGCATCACCGTCGAGCCCGGTGACCACGTCGAGGTCACCGGTGAGGTCGACGAGTTCGCGGGCCAGACCCAGGTCGTCTCCTCCGAGGCGGGCACCGTCGAGCTGACCGAGCCCGCCGGCGCCGTGACGGCGTACGCCGGCGAGTGGCCCGCCACCGACGCGGCCAAGGAGTCGCTGGAGGCCATGCTCTTCAGCCCCCAGGGCGGCTTCACCGTCACCGAGACCTACAACACCAACCGCTTCGGCGAGGTGGGCCTGGCGGTCGGCGACAAGCCGCTCGTCCAGCCCACCGAGGTCGCCGACGCCCAGGACGAGGCGGCGATCGCTGCGGTCGTGGCCGACAACGCGGCGCGGGCCATCACGCTCGACGACGGGTCGAGCACCGACTACACCCGTAACAGCTCGCTCACCCCGGCCTACGTCTCCAACGAGCACCCCGTGCGCGTCGGGGCGGCGGCCGAGTTCATCGAGGACGTGATCCTGACCCAGGGCGGCTCGCCGAGCTCGCCGACGTACCGCTTCCAGCCGCTGGAGTCGGTCGACGGCACAGATTTCCCGGCGACCTCGCCGGCGACGTTCGAGAACACCCGCACCACGGCCCCCGACGCTGCCCAGATCGCTGCCGACGGCACCCCGGACCTCAAGGTCGCCTCGTTCAACGTGCTGAACTACTTCACCACGCTGGGCGACCCCGACAACGACGACATCGGTGACGGCGGCTGCACGTCGTACGACGACCGGGACGGCGACGGCAACAACGTCCGCGGCGGCTGCGACGTGCGCGGCGCCTGGGACCCCGAGGACTTCGCCCGTCAGCAGGAGAAGATCGTCGCGGCGATCAACGCCCTCGACGCCGACGTCGTGGGCCTGATGGAGATCGAGAACTCGGCCGCGCTCGGCGAGGAGGCCGACGAGGCCACCGAGACCCTGGTGGCGGCGCTGAACGCCGACGCCGGTGCCGGTACGTGGGCGGCCAACCCGTCCTCGAGCGAGCTGCCCGCGCCGAGCGAGCAGGACGTGATCACCAACGCGATCATCTACAAGCCGGCCGCCGTCGAGCGTGTCGGTGAGGCGCGGGCCCTGGGCGACCAGAGCGGCAGCGAGCAGGCCTTCGGCAACGCCCGCGAGCCGATCGGCCAGGTCTTCGCTCCTGTGGAGGGCGGCGAGCAGTTCCTCTTCGTGGTCAACCACTTCAAGTCCAAGGGTTCCGGGACCAACGACGGCACCGGCCAGGGCAACGCCAACCCCGACCGCATCGCCCAGGCGACCGCGCTCGAGGAGTGGGTGCCCACCGTGCAGGACGAGACCGGCACCGAGGCCGTGCTGCTCGTGGGTGACTTCAACGCCTACGCGATGGAGGACCCCATGCAGGTCCTCTACGACGGTGGCTACACCAACGTCCAGGAGCTCTCCCCGGTCGAGGAGTGGTCCTACTCCTTCAGCGGTCTCTCCGGTTCGCTGGACCACGTGCTCGCCAACGAGGCCGCCCTCGAGCTGGCCACCGGCACCGACATCTGGAACATCAACTCGGGCGAGTCGGTGGCCCTGGAGTACAGCCGCTTCAACATCCACGGCACCGTCTTCCACGACGCGGGTCCCTACCGCTCCAGCGACCACGACCCCGTCGTGCTGGGCCTCGACCTGGTCGCCGACGAGCCCGAGCTGCTCGACGCCGACATCGCCGTGAAGGTCGCCCCCAAGCGCCCGCGCGCCGGTCAGCACCGCGCCACCTTCAAGGTCGACGTGACTGCCGAGGGCGCCACGCCGACCGGTGAGGTCGTCGTGGACCTGCCCGGCAAGCAGGACCTCGTCGGCGAGCTCAACGCCGCCGGTCAGGTCGTGCTGAAGATGAGCAAGCCGTTCGGCAGCGCGGGCGAGAAGACCGTGGTCATCCGCTACGCCGGTGACGAGCTGGTGGCGGCCTCCGAGGAGACCCTCACCCTCGTGGTCCGCGAGGCGAAGAAGCCCAAGAAGAACAAGTAACCAGCAGCACCGAGCACCCACGACCCGCCCGGACTTCCCGGGCGGGTCGTGGTGCGTCCGGCCCGCGCACGAGCAGTCACTTTCGCACCATCGACCGGTCGGTGAGGTCAGAGGAATGTCGCAACACCCTCTGACCTGGGGGTACGACCCATGCCTACTCCACCGATGCCTGCTGAGCAGGTCGATCTGATCCACTGCCTGCTTC
>NZ_JAULSC010000145.1 GCF_030518195.1 Nocardioides cremeus | reverse complement strand
ACACCAAACTAGTCGTGTGCAACGATTCAAGTTCAAACTCAAGTCTTAGCCGAGGGTGTTTTTTTCGGTGTAACGAATGGGTGCGGATCGATCGGATCTGGGCCGCGGGTGGTACGGTTCAGACTCGAGAAAAGGTATAGGTACGTGGGAAAGGGGGAAGAGGTCCATGTTGTGTCTGAAAGATACAGGGTGTTCGCGTGGAGACGGAGAGGTGCATTCAAGAAAGTGACAGCTGACAGGTAATGACAGAGGGATATAATACTGGTATACAGTTCATATTTTTCTCGGCCTCGTCAGTCTCCACCGTCGCCTGTATCTTGCA
>NZ_JAULSC010000037.1 GCF_030518195.1 Nocardioides cremeus | reverse complement strand
GAAGCAGGCAGTGGATCAGATCGACCTGCTCAGCAGGCATCGGTGGAGTAGGCATGGGTCGTACCCCCAGGTCAGAGGGTGTTGCGACATTCCTCTGACCTCACCGACCGGTCGATGGTGCAAAGGTGACTGGTCGGCGGTCAGAGGCGCACGATCATCTTGCCGGTGTTGCGGCCCGAGAGCAGGCCGAGGAAGGCGTCGACGGTGCTGTCGAGCCCGTCGCTCACGGTCTCGCGCGCCACCAGGTCGCCGTCGGCGACCCACTGGCCGGCACGGCGGTAGAACTCGCCGGCGGCCTCGGCGTGGTCGCTGACGATGAAGCCGCGCAGCATGAGCCGCTTCTGCACCAGCATCATCATGTTGCGGGGCCCGGCGGGTGCCTCGGTGGCGTTGTAGGAGGCGATCGCGCCGCAGGCCGCGACCCGGCCGAAGTCGTTGAGGTTGCTGATCGCGGCCTCGAGGTGCTCGCCGCCGACGTTGTCGAAGTAGACGTCGATCGGGCCGTGCTCGCGCAGCTGCTTGCCGACCGGGCCGTCGTGGTAGTCGAAGGCGGCGTCGAAGCCGAGCTCCTCGGTCAGCCAGCGCACCTTCTCGGGGGTGCCGGCCGAGCCGATCACCTTCGAGGCGCCGAGGTGGCGCGCCATCTGGCCCGCGAGCGAGCCGACGGCACCGGCCGCACCGGAGACGAAGACGACGTCGCCCTCTTCCATCTCCGCGACGCGGGTCAGCCCGACGTACGCCGTCAGGCCAGGCATGCCGAGGACCCCGAGGTAGGCGGAGGCCGGGATCGACGAGGTGTCGATCTTTCGTGCGGCCGAGGCGGGCAGCACGGCGTGCTCGCGCCAGCCGGCCATGTGCAGCACGGTGTCGCCGGGGGAGAGGGAGTCGTCGTTGCTCTCGACGACCTCGCCGACGGCGCCGCCCTCCATGGGAGCGTCGAGGGCGTAGGGCGGGACGTAGGACTTGGTGTCGTTCATCCGCCCGCGCATGTAGGGGTCGACGGACAGGAAGGTGTTGCGCACCAGGACCTCGCCGGCGCCGGGCGCCGGCAGCTCGGTCTCGACGGTGCGGAAGTCGGTGGGCACCGGCTCCCCGTGCGGGCGGGCGGTCAGCTGGATCTGTCGCGTGGGGGTGCTCATGCTCCCGATCCTGCCAGTGCGCCGGTGCGTGCCCGACGGCCCCCGTGGAGGCCGGTGCCGGGTGCCTGAGATCACAGCGTCGGTAAAGAGGGGTCGAGGTGTAGCGACCGCTACAGTGTAAGCGTCGTCAAAGACGATGACTCATGACCACGAGGGTCATGGGACGGCACCACGAGACCTGGCCCGAGACGGGCCGAGAGGGATGAGAATCATGAGCACGCAGCTGGACCTGGCCAACGGCATCGCCGCCGGACGGCGTCGCCCGGACCAGGAGCACGCACTGCTGCGCAACGTCGAGCTGGCCGCCGAGGCCCGCCCCAAGCGGCGTACCCGACGCCTGCTGGGTCGCTGAGCGACCCCTCCCACGCACGTCAAGAGCCCCGGACCGAGACGGTCCGGGGCTCCTGTTGTCGTGGGGCGCGAGGCCTACTGCTGCAGGCCCAGCGCGAACTCGACCTTGCCGCTGGGGTCGACGGCGGCGTCGAGCACCTTGTCTTCGAGCATGGTGGCGGCGGACTCGTCGAGGTAGACGGTGGCGCCGGACTGCTCGACCACCTGGTCGCCGGGCTGGCCCGCGTCGGCGGCCGTGACGGCGAAGCTGGGGTCGGACTCGGACTCCGAGGTGATCCGGAGGCCGGCGGTCTCGGGGAGGCCGTCCTGGGAGGCGATCTCCTTGACGATGAGGCTGGCGTTCTCGGTGAGGGTGAGCATGTGGACTCGCTTTCCTCGGATGGGGTGCAGAAGTCCTCCACACAACCCGACACGTCGCCCAGGTTCAACTCGGCGCGGTTCCCGGGCGTGTCGGTCGTGCGAGGCTGGGACCCATGAACCCGAGCATCCCAGGCACCAGCGCCGAGACCGGCGAGCAGACCAGTGACCCGAGCCTGCGCAGCGTCGACCTGGTCAAGATCGGCCCCGAGCGCTTCAAGGCCACCAATGGCCGCGGCGGGGTGCTGCCCATCGGCTCGGGCGACGACCCCGACTTCAGCCCGGTGGAGCTGCTGCTCGCCGCGGTGGCCGGGTGCGGCGCGATCGACCTCACGCTGATCACCGGCAAGCGGGCCGAGCCGACCGCCTTCGGCGCCCACGTCGAGGGCCACAAGGTCCGCGACGAGCACGGCAGCCGGCTCACCGGGATCACGGTGACCTTCGAGGTCGAGTTCCCCGAGGGCGAGGCCGGCGACGCGGCCCGGGCCGTCGTGCCGCGCACGCTGCGCCAGGTCGAGGAGCGGCTGTGCACGGTGGGGCGCACCATCACCGTGGGCGACCACGTGCGCTACCGCAGCGCCGACGAGGCCTGACAGCTTCAGCCGACAGTGACGCCCTCGATGTCCACAGCGGTCTTGGGCGAGCCGTCGCCGGGACCGTTGCGGTCGTCGGAGCCGGCCTCCGCCGCCTCGGCGACCGCCTCGATGCCCGCGGCGTCCACGGTGCCGAAGACGGTGTACTGCGGCGGCAGCGGCGTGTCCTCGTAGACGATGAAGAACTGCGAGCCGCCCGAGTCGGGGTAGGGCGTCTT
Source organism: Nocardioides cremeus (assembly GCF_030518195.1). Lineage (GTDB taxonomy): Bacteria > Actinomycetota > Actinomycetes > Propionibacteriales > Nocardioidaceae > Nocardioides > Nocardioides cremeus. The sequence goes on along the minus strand of NZ_JAULSC010000037.1, from coordinate 13,578 downwards.
GGCCATCGCCAGGGTGCCGGCGGGGTAGGACTCCTCGCCGCTCAGCTCGTCGGGGATCGTGTAGCCGGGACCACCGGTGCCGGTGGCCGTCGGGTCACCGCACTGCAGCACGAAGATGCCCTGCGTGGTGAGCCGGTGGCAGGTGGTGTCGGCGAAGTAGCCCTGCTCGGCCAGGGAGACGAACGAGCCCACGGTGCAGGGGGTGCTGGAGGCGTCGAGCGTGGCGTTCAGGTCGCCGATGCTGGTGGCCATCGTGACCTCGACCTCGCCCTCGACCGTCGGGTCGGCGGGGGGCAGCTCGACGTCCTTGGCCGGGTTCCCGTCCTCCATGTAGGAGCACTCGCCCTCGGCCGAGGGCGAGAAGGAGCCGGTGTCGCCGGACTCCGACGACCCGCTGCTCTCGGGGCTCTGGCTGCTCTCGGTGGGGGTGTCGGAAGCGGTCTCGTCGTTCTCGGAGCCGCAGGCGGCGAGGACGCCGACGCAGGCCAGGACGGCCGCGGTTGCGAGGGGTCGGGTCAGCATGGCGTGCATCGTAGGGGAGCCCCCTGAGCGGCTCCTGAGCGCCCTGGACGCCGGTGCGCGGGCCCGCTCAGGCGTTGAGTCCGCGGGCGGTGACCGGCCAGGGCCGCAGGCCTCCGGCCTCCTCGACCCACAGCTCGTCGGCGAGGTTGACGGCCGCGCAGACGTGGTTGGGCACCACGTCGACCTGGTCGCCGAGCCGGGGGCGCCGGCCCGGGCCGGGCTCGACGACGGCGTGGTGCTCGGAGAGGGAGACGATGCGCGCCTCGGGACGGTGCAGCAGCCGCCCGAACCCGCTGGCGTACGACGCCCGGTCGGCGCCGAGGACCTTGCTGCCGGAGTCGAGGACCATCCGGCCGTCGGCGAGGCTGACCACGGTGGCGCGGGCGGTGAGCGCGATGTCGTCGGGGGTGCAGGTGCCGAGCTCCCACTGCTGGGCGTCGCCGAAGACGTAGACGCCGGGTCGCATCTCGACCTCGGTGGGGTCGTCGTCCCGGTAGACCCGAGGTCCCGACAGGCTCGCGGTCAGCGTCGGCGTCGACCCGCCGGAGACGACGTGCACCTCGAGCCCGGTCGCCTCGACCGCGGCCTTGGCAGCCTGCAGCGAGAGGGCCTCGGCGGCGGCGACTTCGGCCATCGCCCCGGGGGCGTAGCCGTGGCCGGGGAAGGTGAAGACGCCGCGCACCGTCAGGCCGGCCCGGCGGGCGGCCTGGGCCACCACGCCCGCCTTGTCGGGCTCGATGCCGGTGCGGTGGTGGCCCGAGTCGATCTCGACCATCACCTCGATGCCGCTGCCGCCCAGACGACGTCCGGTGTTGGCGGCGCCGTACAACGAGTCGACGCCGATGGCGACCCGCGCGACCTCGGCGAGGTCGCGCAGCCGGGTGGCCTTGTCGTCGTCGACCCAGACGGGGAAGGCGATGAAGACGTCGGTGCAGCCCAGGCGCACGAACGCCTCGGCCTCGCCCACGGTCGCCACGGTGATGCCGCGCGCGCCGGAGACGAGCTGGAGCCGGGCGATCTCGATGCTCTTGTGGGTCTTGACGTGCGGTCGCAGGCTGACCCGGGCAGCGGCGGCGTGGTCGGCCGCGCGCCGCACGTTGTGGCGCAGCCGCTCGAGGTCCACGCGCAGGTGCGGGGTGGGCACGGGCATGCTCGAAGCCTAGGTCGCCGGGCGGCTCACTCCTCGCCGGGGGTGACGCCGGGACGAGCGGTGTGGTGGGGGAGTCCGTGGGTGCGACGGTCCTCCTTCATCTCGGCCTCGAAGAGGTGCCGGCGACCGCCCACGAGCTCGTCGCGGGCCTGCTTCTCCAGGCGCTTGAAGTCGGCGTAGTAGCCGTCGTCGTACTCCTCCATGACCTGGAAGGTCCAACGTCCGTCGAGCACGTTGCGGCCCACGAGCTCGCGGTCGATCAGGTCGGCCAGCTCGTCGTGCCCGGCCTCGCGCAGCTGCTCGACGCCCTGGCCCAGGGTCAGGTCGGCGGTGCCGGAGAGGCGGTGGAAGGTGTAGAGGTGGCCCCGCGCGATCTCGATGGCCTCGAGCGCCTCAGAGATCTTGCCGAGCGCCTCGACGGTCTTGTCGCTGGTGCCCTCGGGGCGCTGGTGCTCCGCGTCGGGGCGGTCGCTCACCGCAGGACCTGGCTCGCGTCGGCCGAGCCGTTGGCCTCGATCTCGTGGGTCAGCGCGGCGACCTGGTCGTCGGTGAGCTCGATGCCGGCCTCGCCGAGCCCGCCGCGCAGGTGGGACTCCACGGTGCCCTCGGGAGCGGTCTCCTGGTAGCTGTTGACGCGGTCGACGACGCCCTGCACCGCGGTGATCTGCTCGTCGGTCAGGGGGGACTGGTTGCTGTCGGTCATGGCGACGAACGTACGTCGCCGCCGCGGCGCGACAACCCACCCGCAGAGGGGGTCGGCCCACCCGCCAGTCGCGCTCAGCGGAAGGCGGCGTACCCCGCCTTGAAGGCCTCGAACGAGCCGGGGCTGCTCCAGATCCGCCAGTCGGTCTCCTTGTGGAAGTGGAACCACGTCAGGCCGCGGACGGCCGGGGTCCGGTCGAGCCAGGCCCACATGTCGCGCAGCCAGGCGGCCTTGTCGCCGCCGTGCTCGGCGCTGCCGATCTCGCCGATGTAGAAGGGGCGCGAGGTGAACGCGCCGATCTCGGCGAGACCGGGCCCGAAGACCTGCTCGGCGCTCTGCCAGCTCGACCACGACTGGGTGGTGCCCCAGTTGTAGCCGTCGAGGCCGACGCGGTCGACGACGTCGTCACCGGGGTAGAGCCCGGCCAGCGGCACCGAGCCCTCGTACGGCACGTTGGGGGCCCAGAACCACGAGACGTTGGTGACCCGCTGCGCGCGGAAGACCTGCACGACGTGCCGCCAGGCGGCGCGGTAGTCGCCGGCCTGGTTGCCGTTGACGCCCTCGGCCCACGGGTACCACGAGCCGTTCATCTCGTGCGCCATCCGGACCACGAGCGGTCCGCCGTAGGAGCGGACCTGGCGGGCCCAGCGCTTGAGGTAGGCGTCGTGGTCGCCGGCGGCGATGCGGTCGAGCGCGTACGCCGGCTGGGTGGTGCCGGCTGCCGGGTCCCAGGGCTCCCAGGTCAGCTCGGGGACGGCCCCGGCCGACGCGATCCTGGCGGCGTCGGCGGCGGGGAAGTCGGCGACCGTGGCCCAGGCGGCGTAGAAGGTGATCTGCTCGGGGCGACGGCCCAGGGCGCCGGCGAGGTCCTCGTACTCCTGCAGGTCGGTGGGGGCGCCGGGCACGGCCACGCCGAGCAGCCGCTCGGTGGGCTGGGGTGCGGCCACGGCGGCCGACGAGCCCTTGCGTGCCCGGGCCGCGTCGGCGGGGTCCGTCAGCAGCAGCATCCCCAGGCCGGCCACGGCCAGGCAGACGAGCGCCGAGGTGGTGCGGTGCACCAGGGGGTGGCGGGAAGGCAGCGCGGACATCGGGTTCCTCGGGGGTCGGGCCGTGGGTGCCGACCAGGGGTGCGGCCCGTCCCGGAGGTCACCGGGACGGCACCATCGTCCCGTCTTGAGGCGATCTTGTGCTCATCTTGAGCAATTCTTTAGGTAGACGGCCGGCCGGAGGTCCGTAGCGCCGACCGCACGACCGGCTCGAAGGCGTCGGTGATGGCGGCGTACCCCGCCTCGTTGGGGTGGAAGAAGTCGGCCGCCAGCCTGCCCCGCCACGACGAGGGTCCGTCGGTGCGCAGGTCGACCACCCGCAGGTGCCCGCGCAGCGCCGCCTCGTCGAGGTGGCGGTTGGCCTGCCGGGCCGCCGCGCGCGGCTGGGGGAGCGTGGTCACGACGCTGCCGGCGGGCAGGCGGGCCACGAGCTCGGCCATCGCGCCCGGCAGGCGGGCGCGGTGCCGGGCCCCGCTGAAGAGGTCGTTGGAGCCGATCATCACGGTGACCAGGTCGGGCAGCGGCGAGCGCGAGGGCGGCAGGGCCGCCCAGGCAGGCAGTTGCTGGTCGAGCACGTCGGGCACGCGGGCGCCGGTGGCCGACAGGTTGACCACCCGCAGGTCGTCTCCTGCGTCGCCCAGCCGCCCGAGCAGCTGGTCGACCCAGCCGCGGTCGGGTCCGGTGGCGCCGATCGCCTGCGACATGGAGTCGCCGAGCACCACCCAGCGACGCCCCGGCGCGACGGCCGCGGCGCGGGTGCGCTCCAGCCAGGCGTCGGCGTACGGCTCGGCCTGGGCCCGCACCCGCGCGATGCCGGGCAGCACCACGCCCAGCGCCCGCACGGAGCGCCCGGGCGGGCGGCCGGTGCGGTTGGTGTAGACGGGTGGGCTGCTCATGTGACGATGATGACCGACGCCCCCAGGAGGTCCGGATGCCGACGTTGCACCCGGAGGCGACCCACGTCGTCGACGGGCTGGTCGGAGGCTGGTACGACGCCGACCTCACCGAGCGCGGCGAGCAGCAGGCCCGCGCGGTGGTGGCCGAAATGGCCGCACGTCTAGCGCCGGCGCGAGCCGCCGGGGCGCGGGTGGACGTCGTCTCCTCCGACCTCGTGCGCTGCCGCCGCGCGGCCGAGCTGGTGGCGGCCGCGCTGGGCGTGGGAGTCGACGTGCGGCTCGACCCGCGCCTGCGCGAGCAGTCGTACGGCGCCGCGGAGGGCCGCCCGGTGGGCAGCTGCGCGTGGCGGCCCCCGACGGCCGACGACGACCCGCTGCACCACCACGATGGGGTGGCCGGCTCGGAGACCCGGTGGCAGGTGGCCGTGCGGGTGCACGACTCGCTGCGCGAGCACCTGGGCGCGGCGCCCGAGCACCTGGTCCTGGTGACCCACGGGGGAGCGGCGACGTACGTGGTGACGGCGTTCCTCGGGTTGGCACCCGAGGCTGTCGGGCCGGTGCGGTTCGTGACGCCCCCGGGCAGCATCAGCACGCTGCGGCTCGACCCGACGACCGGCGACCGGCGCGTCGAGGCGCTGGGGGACGTAGGTCACCTCGAGAGGAGCAGCGCGCTGCAGGGATGAGTGACAGGTGCACCGGGCGCTGCGATGCTGGGCGGCCCGTGCGGCATCGGACCGTGCGCGGGAGGGGAGTGGTGGTGGGCTACAAGGAGGCGCTCGGGGCGCTGGTGGCGGCGGCACCGCCCGATTCCGGGGTGCGCTCACTGGTGCGGCCCGCTGCGGCCGGGCTCGTGAGCGAGCACGCGGAGCGCAGCGGCCTGCTGCGGCGGCGTACGACGGTGGCACCCCAGGTGACGAGCTCCTACGTGGGTGGGCACCCCTTCCAGCCCGACGACGCGGAGTGGCCCCAGGACGTCGACGGCTGGCCGATGCACTTCGTGCTGCAGGTGGCCTTCGCCGACGTGCCGGCCCTGCCCGGCTTCCCGCGCGAGGGGCTGCTGCAGATGTTCGTGCGCGACGACCCGATGCACGGGCTGACCTTCGACGACACCGCCGGCACGCGCGGGCTGCTGTGCCGGTGGTACGACGCCGCCGCGCTCGCGCAGCCCGTCGAGGTGACCTCGACGACCTCGGCCTTCACCAGCGACGACTCCCCGCTCGCCGACCCCCAGCACCCGGCGGAGCTGGAGTTCGTCGCCATCCCGATGCTGCCGCTGGGCTGGGAGAACCTCGCCGACGACGTCGCAGGCGCCCCGGAGGCGTTCGAGGCGCTGGAGGAGCTGCTCGAGAAGCGCGAGGACCTCGTGGAGGGGCTCGAGCAGGCGGTCGAGGAGAGCGGTCGCTGGAGCGGCGTGCACGTGGGCGGCTGGCCGTCGTTCGTGCAGTCGGCGCCCGACGTGCCGGCGTACGCCGCGAGCCAGCTGCTGGTCGGGATGAGCGGCGGGCTCTTCCGGTGGGGCGACGTCGGCAGCGCGCACCTCTTCGGCGACCCGGCCGCCGTGGCCGCGGGCGACCTGTCGCAGCTGTGGTGGGAGTGGGCATCCCACTGAGGGTCCCGATCCTGCGCACTCCCGCGGAGCAGGCGGAGGACGAGGCGTTCCTGCGGCTGTACGGCGAGTGGGCGCCGTTGACGCCGCCGCAGATGGCCGCCCAGATGGAGGGCTTCGCCCGGCCGTGGTGGGTGGTCGGCGGTTGGGCGGTCGAAGCCGCGACCGGCTACCGGCGCGAGCACGAGGACCTCGACGTCTCGATCCTGGCCTGCGACGTGCCGGCCTTCGTGGAGCACCTGCGCGGTCGGTGGCACGTGTGGAACAACGCCGGTGGCGTGCTGCGGCCGCTGGGGGAGCGGTGGACCGACGTCGAGGACCCCGCCAGCCAGCTGTGGCTGCGCGAGAGCGCGGCCGATCCGTGGGTGGTCGACGTGCCGCTGACCCCCGACCGCGACGGCCGCTGGACCCACAAGTTCCTGCCCGGCGAGGACGCCGAGGTCGACGAGGTGACCTGGCTCGGCGACGACGGCATCCGCTACCTGGCGCCCGAGGTCGTGCTCTCCTACAAGGCACGGCTGGGCCGCCCGAAGGACGACCCCGACCTCGAGGCGTGCCTGCCGGTGCTGTCCGTCGCGCAGCGGGACTGGCTGCGCAACGCCGTCGAGCGGACCGCGCCGGGGCACGCCTGGCTGGCCCGGCTCTGACCGTCGACTCGCTCGCCAGCGGGGGAGCGGCGGCCTAGGGTCCTGCGCATGGCCTCTCGAGTCGCCAACATCTCCGTCGACGCCCACGACCCGATCGCGCAGGCGCGGTGGTGGGAGCAGGTGCTCGACGACTTCCACGTCGTCCCCGAGGGCGTCTGGAGCGACGACGACGCCGAGCTGATCGGCCCGGGCGGGCGGTCGCTGGAGTTCCTGCGGGTGCCCGAGGCCAAGACGGTCAAGAACCGACTGCACCTGTGCCTGCGCCCGGTCGGCACGACGGTCGACGGTCGACGCCGAGGTCGAGCGGATCGTCGCGCTGGGTGCCAGCGTCGTGGACGACCGACGCGGCCTGGAGGACGGCGGTTGGGTGGTGCTGGGGACCCGGAGGGCAATGAGTTCTGCGTGCTGGACAGAAGTGCCGAGGACGCCGACATCGAGCCGGCCTGACTACTCGGGGACGGCGGTCTCCACGCAGTGGCGCGCCCGGCCGAGCACCTCGTCGAGGTCGAGCCCGTACGTCGGCCCGCCGGTGCCGACGTACGCCGTCAGGTGGCTGGTGGCGCGGTCGAGCAGGCGCTGGGCGCCGGTGGGGTTGCCGCGCCGGGCGTGGGTGACGCCCACGCACAGCTGCGCCAGGCCCTGCCACAGCGGCCGCTCGGGCTCCGGGCAGTCCTTCCAGCGGGCCTCCAGCACCTCGTGGGCCGAGAACGGGCGACCGTCGTCGAGCAGCGCCCGGGCGGCGTCCAACGTCTCCAGCGGCGGCAACGGTTCCTCGGAGACCGGCTCGACGCCGACGGCGTCGTACGGCAACGGTCGTCCCAGGGCGTCACGCGGCCGGGCCTGCTTGGCCCGGCCGTCGTCGTCACGGTCACGGTCGGTGGCGGTCATCCGCCGACCCTACGTCGACTGCCGGGAGAGGGGTTCGAGCATGACAACGGTGTAAGTCTCAGCCCCTCCAGATCCACAGTAGTTGACATAATGTCAGTTATCGGCGAATCGGAACGAGGTCGCCAAGAGGGGTCGTCGCCGGCGAGAAGTACGAGTTCACGGGCGAGCCTTCGTGAACGCGCCGTTGTCGAGCACAGCGACGACGTTGGACGTGTCGAGCGCGCCGGCGACGTCGACGTCGGCGCTGAATCCCTTGGCGGCGAGCTCGCGTCCGCCGACGCAGGCGTGCAGCGTGGACAGCAGCTGGTCTGCGGTCGCGTCCCACAGCGCCACGGCGGCGCGGGCCTCGGGGCTCAGGTCGGCACCGTGCCCAATGCGCACGAGCGCGCTGAGCACGGCGCCGGCGCCCAGGTGGTCCTCCAGGGCCGGGCGCAGCGAGTCGTCGTGGTGCCAGCGCTCCCCTGCAGCGATCACCGCGACCGACCGACCGTCGTCCACGTGGCGAGCAAGGTGGCGACCGACCGCGCTGGCGTTGCGCAGGCACCCGGCCAGCACGGTGGCACCCGAGGCCTGCAGCGCTGCTGAGATCGTCGACCCGTTCGGTGAGGGCAGCACCAGCCTCGGCACCGGCTCGCACTCCATCAGTCCGTCCGGTGACAGCGACGGTGCCGGGACGGATCCCTCGTGCGTCGCCTCGAGCCGGCCGACGGCGAGCACGGCGCCGAGCCGCGCGGCGTACGACGCGGCTCGCTCGTCCTTCCACGCGAACGGGAACACCTGCATGCCGCGCTCGACGGCGATGGTGACCGAGGTCGAGAAGCTCAGCACGTCGACGACGACGCACACGTCAGCAGCCGTGGCGAGCGCACCCGGCAGGCCCCAGTCGAAGCGGACCGCGTGGTAGCGCTGCCCGAAGATGTCGTCCACGGATGCACCCTAGGAGACCACTCCCCTGGCCGATGGGCCGTCCGGAGCGTCTCTCGAAAAAAGTTTCGAGAGAGGTGGTCTGACCAGGCTGGACTGTCGGTGCTGCCTGCTTGGATGAAGTCATGAGCACGACGACCCGGCACCCCCTCGCCGAGGCCGTCGCGCGCCTGCACTCGACCTTGGACGAGGTTGCTCAGACAGCCACGTGGTCGTTGGACCAGTCGACCACCGCAGACCTCCTCGGCGACCTCGCGCGGGCCCAGTCACGCTTCGCCGAGCTGCAGGCCCGGGTCCTCTCGCACGCCGAGACGGTGGCCGTCCACGAGCGTTCGGCGGCTCCGTCGGTGGCGGTCTGGCTGGCCAACGCCACCACCGCGACCAAGCGCGACGCGGTGCGACAGACACGCTTCGCCGCGGCCCTGAGCCGGTACGACGAGCTGCGGCGCGCCCTCGCCGCGGGCGACCTGAACCTCGAGCAGGCGCAGGTCGTCGCCCACGCGCTCGACGAGCTGCCCGACGACCTCGAGGCGAGCGTGCGGCGGGAGGCGGAGGTCGAGCTGGTGCGGCTCGCGCTGGTGCACGACGCCAAGGCGCTGCGCATCCTGGGCCGCCGCATCCTCGACGTCGTCGCACCCGAGGTCGGTGAGGCCTGGGAGGCCGAGAAGCTGGCCGAGGAGGAGCGCGAGGCCTACCGCACCGCCTCCTTCCGGATGCGCGACCAGGGCGACGGGCGCACCCGCGGCAGCTTCACCATCCCGACGCTCGCCGCCGAGATGCTGCAGAAGGTGCTGATCGCCTACGGCTCCCCGCACCGCGACGACCGAGCCGCCACGGATGAACCGACGCCGTCACGCTCTCGCTGGGGCCGCGCGTTCGTCGAGCTGGTCGAGCGGCTGGACCCCCGTGCGCTCCCCCGCAGCGGCGGGGTCAACGCCGCTGTGGTCGTCACCATGACGACCGCCACCCTGGGCGGGGCGCTGGCCTCGGCCACGCTCGACACGGGGTCCCGGATCTCCGCCGGCACGGCTCGTCGCCTGGCCTGCACGGCGGGCGTGCTGCCCGCGGTCCTGGGCGGGCCCAGCGAGGTCCTCGACCTCGGACGGTCCCGGCGCTTGTTCAGCCGGCCCCAGCGGGTGGCGATGATCCTGCGCGACGGCTGCTGCACCGCCGTCGGCTGCGACGCCCCACCGGGCATGTGCGACTCCCACCACGAGGACCTCTGGTCCCACGACGGCACGACCGACCTTGGCCGCGGTCGACTCCTGTGCGGACACCACCACCGGCGCGCCCACGACCCGGCCTACGAGACCCGGGTCGTGGAGCGCAACCAGGTCGAGTTCCATCGGCGGACGTAGGCCGACCACTACCGTCCCAGCGTGACCGTCGATCGTTCCTTCATCCGCGTGAAGGCGATGCTGCTCGCCCCGAACCCCGAGCGAACTGCGCACGCCGTCAGCCTGAACCCGCCCACGGCCGAGCACCCCGAGGGCTACCACCGCCTGATCGGTGGCAGCGTCGAGCTGGGCGAGACACACCGCGATGCCGTCGTCCGCGAGGTGCGTGAGGAGCTCGGGGCGGACGTCGACGATCTTGAGCTCGTCGACGTCATCGAGAACATCTTCCGCATCGACGGCCACCTGGGCCACGAGATCGTGTTCGTCCACACCGGCCGACTCGACCCGCTGCCGCCCCCCTCCGGCGCGACCCTCACCGAGAGCGACGGCAGCGTCGTCCCGGTGGTGTGGCGACCGCTGGACGACCACGCCGAGGCGCTGCCGCTCTACCCGGCGGTCCCCGGCGGGTGGAGCGAGAGGCTGTCCGCGCTGTGATCCGCACGGTCCGAGCGTCCGGCTAGTGCTGCTTGCTCGGCTCACTCCCCCGCAGCCGGTCCCCCAGCCGGCGCAGCAATCGCGCGTCCACGCCCGCCTCCTCCAGGTAGCCCCGTACGTCGAAGGTGGCGTGCCACTCGCGCAGCGCCGGGCGACGCTCCTCGACCGCCCGGTCGAGCTCGCCCGGGTCGCGATCGGCGTCAGGCTGCTCGGGCGCCCACGCCCCGGTGGCCGCGTCGTAGGCCATCGTGTGCCCGCGGTGGGCGGCTGCGCCGCGGAAGCCGCGCTCGTAGTTGACCAGCAGGCCCTCGACGCCGACCCCGGCCAGGACCAGCAGCATCGAGCCGATCATGCCGGTGCGGTCACGACCGCCGGCGCAGTGCAGCAGCACTCCCCCGTCGGCCTCGCCCACGGCCGTCACGGCGTGCGCGACCTTGTCGGGGTAGCGGCGCAGGTTCGGCGTCCACGAACGCGGGTGGTCGAGCCAGGGCCCGCACTCGGCGAGGAAGTCCTCGTCCTCGGGGTCCTCGGTCGGGGCGTGCACCACCTCGATGCCGTCGGGGGTGACCTCCTGCTCGCGCTCCACCGCGTTGCGCAGGTCGACGATCCGGCGCAGCCCGGCGGCGCGGGCGTCGGCCCAGCCCTGCGCGCTGACGTCGTCGGGCGCCCCCGAGCGCCACACGACGCCGTACGCCGTGCGGCCGCCGCCCTGCAGTGGGAGGCCGCCCAGGTCGGCGAGGTTGCGGGCGCCCTCCCAGGCCGGGCCGGCGCCCGTCGTCGCAGCCATCAGTCGACCAGGCCGGCGGCCGCGAAGGCACGCGCGTAGATCTCGCGCACGACCTTCTCCTTGCGAGCGTTGTACTGCATCGAGTGCTCCCCCGCGGCCCGCGCCGCCTCGGCCGCCTCCCGCTTGGTGGCGGCGTACAGGTCGCGCTCGTCGGGGTTGCCGCGCAGCCAGTCGCGGAAGATCCGGTGCTTGACCGGCTCGGGCGCCTCGGGGCCGAAGACGTGCAGGTGACAGCGCGGGTCGGTGTGGCGCAGCACCCGGTGCTCGAACCACCACGGCTCGCGCACCTGCAGCTCGAAGCCGCGTGCCTCGAGCGCCGGCAGGTACGCCGCCTCGTCGGCGGCGTCGGCGACCACCAGGTCGATGTCGATGATCGGCTTCGCGGCCAGGCCCGGCACCGACGTCGAACCGATGTGCTGCAGGTCCAGCACCCGCCACCCGAGAGCCCCGCGCACGCGCTCGGCCAGCACGTCGTACCACTGCGCCCAGCGCTCGTCGGGCTCGTCGACGCGGGCCCCGGTCCACGGGCCCGCACCCGGTACGTAGCGCTGCTCGCCGGGCGGCGGGGGGTCGTCGTGGAAGGTCACGATGTCGACGCGCGAGGGCATGCCCGGAGAGTACTGACGGGGCTGGGCAAGACGCCTCTTCACAACGTGAGCGACATCATGTGCTCGCCGGGTTGGGTTGCTCTGCTATGGGCCGCACACTGGTACATGAAGGCACCTGGTGGAGCCTTCTGACCTAGTCACCGATCACACCTGAGGAGGTGCGCATGACCACCATCATGACCCTGTTCCGTCGCTTCGACTCCGAGTTCCTCGAGGCGTTCGTCCCGTGGCACCAGCGCACCTGGGAGCGCACCGGCCGCTGAACCCAGCTGTGAACCGCACGGCCCCCGACGCACTGCGTCGGGGGCCGTCGTGCGTCCGGGGACGGCTCAGTCGTCGCGGCCGGTGCCGAGGAAGGTGCGCAGCGCCGAGACGAACGCCTCGGGCTTCTCCGAGTGCACCCAGTGCCCGGCGCCCTTGATGGTCACCTGCACCGTGCGCGGGAAGAGCCGCTCCATCTCCTCCTCGGCATCGGCCGTGACGTAGCCCGAGCGCTCCCCGGCCATCCACAGCACCGGGTGGTCGAAGGTCTCCTCGACGTGGGGGAAGTCGCCGATCGCCTCGAGCTCCTCGCGCAGCAGCCCCAGGTTCGCCTGCCAGGTGAAGCCGTCGCTGCCGGAGCGCAGGTTCTGCAGCAGGAAGCCCCGCACCCGCTCGTCGGGGATCGCCTCGGCCAGCTGCTCGTCGGCGTCGCTGCGACGCGTGAGCCCCTCCAGCTCGAGGCCGGCCAGGCTGCCGAGCAGGTGCTCGAACTCGCCGGCGCCGGTGCTGGGGGCCGGTGAGATGTCGACGACGACCAGCCGCTCGACCAGGTGCGGGTGGCGCAGCGCCAGCAGCATCGCGACCTTGCCGCCCATCGAGTGCCCGACCAGGTGCACCGGCCCGTCGCCCGCGAACCCGTCGGCCAGGTGCTCCGCGACCCGGTCGGCGGTGTCGGCGTACGAGAAGGTCTCGCTCCACTGCGAGCGGCCGTGGTTGGGTAGGTCGACCAGCAGGCTGCGGAAGTCGGGCGTCATCGCCTTGGCGATCTGGGTGAAGTTGCGGCCCTGGCCGAAGAGGCCGTGCAGGAACACCACCCGGTCCCCCGCGTCGCCGACCTCGGTGCTGTGGATCGCCTTCGTCTCGCTCACGCGCCCAGGCTAGGGGCCCGCGCGACGGGGAGCCCCCGGCCCCCACCAGACTTGCCCCGTGCCCACCCTCGTACGCCGCCTGCCCCCGCTGGGCGTGGCGCTCGCGGCCGCGCTCGTGGCGGTCGCGGTGAGCGGGCTGGTGCCCCTGCTGGGGGCGCTGCTGGTCGCGCTGGCGCTGGGCACGGTCGTGGCGAACACGCCCCTGGCCCACGCGCGGGCGCTGGTCGGCCATGCCGCGGTGACCAAGCTGCTGCTGCGCCTGGGCGTCGTGCTGCTCGGGCTGCGGCTCCCGCTGGGCGACGTGGCCGCGATCGGGGCCGCGGGCGTGCTGGTCGTGGTCGCGACGGTGGTGCTCACCTACGCCGCTACCCGAGCCCTGGGCACCCGCCTGGGCCTCGACCAGCGGCTGGTGACCCTGCTGGCCGCCGGCTTCTCGATCTGCGGGGCGGCAGCCATCGCGGCGCTGGCCGACGCGGTGGGAGCGCGGCAGAAGGACGTGGCCCACTCGGTGGCGCTGGTGACCATCTACGGCACCGCGATGATCGTCCTGGTGCCCTGGGCCGCGGCCGGGCTCGGGCTCAGCGAGGAGCAGGGCGCGATCTGGGCCGGGGCGAGCATCCACGAGGTCGCGCAGGTGGTGGCCGCCGCCTCGATCATCGGGCCCGGCGCGGTGGCCGTGGCCACCACGGTCAAGCTCGGCCGGGTCGCCCTGCTGGCCCCGACCTACCTGGTCGCTGTGCGCAGCGTGGGCGCACCCGCGAGCGCGGGCCGGGTCCCGCTGCTCCCCTGGTTCCTCGTCGGCTTCGTGCTGATGGTTGCCTTGCGCAGCAGCGGCCTGC
>NZ_JAULSC010000144.1 GCF_030518195.1 Nocardioides cremeus | reverse complement strand
AAAAGGCATTGAGCCCTTATGGCTCGACGTGTTCAACTTAAGTTACGAGTACAAGAATACTATACAGTTACTTGAGAACCCTTTGTCCTATTGCACCCTGTTGCTTCATCCGCGAAAACCAACCTCTAGAGTCTTGACACCGGAAGTCTCATATTACTTCTACTCAAGGATCTTACTCTTAACAGATAATTTCCCGTAAACTCAGAAGAATTGATCGCCTGACCGATCGAATCCCCGATCAAGCATAAAAAAGGTCGCCGTAAGGTCTGTTACAGTCTGTATCAGGTAAGCAACCAGTCGACCGAGTGGTTGTTCCCTGACCCGATT
>NZ_JAULSC010000036.1 GCF_030518195.1 Nocardioides cremeus | reverse complement strand
GTGGGCCGGCTCGGCACCACCGAGCTGGCCGGTCTGGGCATCGCCGCGGTGGTGCTGCAGACCGCCGTGGGCCTGTGCGTCTTCCTCGCCTACGGCACCACCGCCAGCGTCGCGCGCCGCCTGGGCGCCGGCGACCTGCGCGGCGCGCTGGCCCAGGGCGTCGACGGCCTGTGGCTGGCGCTCGGCATCGGCGCGGTCACCACCGTGGCCGGCGTCGCGCTGACCGGCCCGCTCGTGGCGGCGTTCGGCGCCGGGGCCGAGATCAGCGAGCAGGCCACGACGTACCTGCGCATCGCCTTCCTCGGCACCACCCCGCTGCTGCTCATGCTGGCCGCCACCGGGGTGCTGCGCGGGATGCTGGACACCCGGACCCCGCTCTACGTCGCCGTGGGCGGCAACGTGCTCAACATCGTGCTCAACGTCGTGCTGGTCTACCCGGTCGGCCTGGGCATCGCCGGCTCGGCGATCGGCTCGGTCGTGGCCCAGGTGCTCAGCGCCGCCGTGCTCTGCACCGTGGTGGTGCGCGGGGCCCGCGCCCAGGGCGCCCCCCTGGGCCCCGACCTGCCCGGCATCCGGCTCGCCGCCCGGGCAGGCGTGCCGCTGGTGGTGCGCACCCTGACCCTGCGCGCGGCCATCCTCGCCACGACGTACGCCGTCACCCTGGGCGCCGCGCCCGGCGCCGGGCTCGACGTCGACCTGGCCACCCACCAGCTGGCGATGACGCTGTGGGGCTTCCTGGCCTTCGTGCTCGACGCCATCGCCATCGCCGCCCAGGCGCTGACCGGTCGCACCCTGGGGGCCGGCGACGTCGAGGCCACCCGCCGCCTGACCCGCCGGATGCTGCGCTGGGGCGTGGTCAGCGGGGTGGTCACCGGCGTCCTGCTGGCCGCGGCCAGCCCGCTGCTGGGCCCGCTCTTCAGCCGCGACGACGCCGTGCACGAGGCGCTGGTGCCGGTGCTGCTCATCGCGGCCCTGGGCCAGCCGGTGGCCGGCATCGTCTTCGTGCTCGACGGGGTGCTGATCGGCGCCGGCGACGGGCGCTACCTGGCTCTCGGCGGCCTGGTCACCCTGCTGGTCTACCTGCCCGTCGCGCTGCTCGCCGCGTCGTGGGGCGGGCTGCTCGCGCTGTGGGTGGCCTACACGACGGTCTTCATGGGCTCGCGGATGGTCGTGCTGGTGCTGCGCGAGCGCGGCGACGCCTGGGTCGTCACCGGCGCCGGCACGCCCGGCCCGGCCCGGCCCCGGTCGAGCACCGAGTCGTAGGCTCCCCGCCATGGCCCCGCTCTCCCTGGTCGCCTCGGGCCTGCTCCTGGTCGCGCTGGTCGCCCCCGCCGGCGGGTACGACGTGCTGGCCGACTGGGCGGGCTGGGCCCTGGTCGTGGTGGGCCTGCGCCGCCTCCCCGCCGCGACCGCGACGCGGCAGCGACCCCTGCTGCTCGGGCTGGCGGTGGCCGCCGGCCTGCTCTCGGCGGTGCTGTGGTTCCCGGTGCTGCACGAGCCGCTGGTCGACGTCGACCCCGCGATCGCCTGGGCGCTGAGCCTGCCGGCCCTGCTGGTGAGCGTGCTGCTGGCCCACGAGCTGGCCGCTGCGGCCGCGAGGGGCCTGGACCGCCCGGCCCGGCGGCGCTGGCAGCTGGCGCGCACCGTGGCCGTGCTGGTGGCCGTGCTGCCGGTGCTCGTCTACGGCGCTGGTCTGGACCGGCTGGAGCCCCTGGCCTTCGTGCTCGCCGACCTGCTGATCCTCGCCGTGATCGTGATGCTGCTGGTCGATGCCCGGCGTCCGTGGGCCGGTGGCACCCCCCGCGACTTCGGTCGAAGCACCGCGGGGGCGGCCGAGGATTCGTAGCCTGTGGCGCAGCGGGGCGTTGAAGCATCGACCCCGCCAGCCCCCGGAGGAACCTCGATGACCGTCCCCTCGTCCGTGCGCCGCGGCGCGACGCTGTCCGCGGCCGTGCTCGTGGGCACCCTGCTCCCGGTGCTCGCCCTGCCCGCCGCCCAGGCCGACCCGGGCTGCACCAGCGAGGCGGCCCCGCCCGGTGAGCTGCCGGTGCCGCTGCCGCTGCCCTCCCCCCTCGGACCCGGCGACCGCTGCGACGACAGCGAGGCGCCGGTGACCTCGTCGGTGACCGCCGCCCCCGCCGCCAACGCCGCCGGCTTCATCGCCCAGGACTCGGTGACCTTCACCTTCACCGGCGCCCACACCGACGCCGACGCCGACCCGATCGCCTTCGAGTGCCAGTTCTTCAACACCCCCGAGCCGCCGGCCGACGACGAGTGGACGCCCTGCGCCAGCCCGCAGACCTACACCGACCTCGAGGACACCCGCCGCCAGCTCGGCGGGGTGGAGACGCCCTACACCTTCCGGGTGCGCGCGTACGACGCCGCTGACCGCGGCATCGACGCCACCTCGCCGACCAACCTGCTGCTCGGCACCGGCGGCGCCGAGACCGACCTGCCCGACACCGACCAGACGCCCGAGCAGACCAGCTTCAAGGTCGACACCCAGCGCCCGGTCGCGAGCATCTTCAACACGCCCTTCGACCGCGAGACCCCCGAGCGGCCGATGATCACCACCGACAGCCCCACGCTGCGCATCAACGGCAACGAGCCCGCCCTGGTCTTCGACTGCGACATCGACGGTCGCGAGGTGCCCTGCCGCGACGACAACGTCACCTTCGCCGACCTCGGCCCCGGCACCCAGACCCTCTCCGTCTCGGTCACCGACCGGGCCGGCAACACCTCGGCCGAGCCGGCCACCACGAGCTTCACCGTGCCCGAGGACCTGGTCGCTCCGGGTCGGCGCTGGAAGACCCGGGCCTCGCGCCAGGCGTTCGGCGGCGACTACCTCGAGGCGTCGGCGTACAAGACCAAGATCACCGTCGCCGGCGTCGACGTGCGCGAGGTGCGCCTGCTGGCCAACACCGGCCCGAAGAGCGGCAAGCTGAAGTACAAGACGCCCGGCGGCGCGTGGCGCAAGGTCAAGCTCGGCGGCAAGACGACCAAGCGCGGCCAGGTCGTCATCGTGCGCAACGAGCAGAGCGCTCCGTTCACCGGCAAGATCGCCTTCCGCGTGATGAGCCGCGGCAAGCCGGTGCAGCTCGACGCGATCATGCTGCGCTGAGCCGCACCTGACGACGCACGACGGGCCCGGACCTCCAGTGGAGGTCCGGGCCCGTCGTGGTGGAGCGGGTGCTGCTGGGTCTCAGGCCTTGACGACGTTGAGGGCCACCGTGGCGGACACCTCGTCGTGCAGTCGCACCGAGACCTCGTGGGCGCCGAGCGAACGGATCGGGTTCTTGACCGCGATCGTGCGCTTGTCGACGGCCTCGCCGGTCGTCTCGGTCAGCGCCGAGGCGATGTCGGCGGGGGTGACGGCGCCGAAGAGACGCCCGCCCTCGCCGGCCTTGACCGCGACGTTGACCGATGCGGCCTCGAGCTTCGCCTTGATCTCGGCGGCGTGCTCGATGTCGCGGACCGCGCGGCTGGTGCGCGCGGCCTTGATCGACGCGACGGTCTTCTCGCCGCCGCGGGTCCAACGGATGGCCACGCCACGGGGCACGAGGTAGTTGCGGCCGTAGCCGTCCTTGACCTCGACCACGTCGCCCGGGCCACCGAGACCGGTGACCTCCTGGGTCAGGATGAGCTTCATCGTCCGTGCTCCTCTCAGCGACCGGTGGAGGTGTAGGGCAGCAGGGCCACCTCGCGGGCGTTCTTGACGGCGATGGCCACGTCGCGCTGGTGCTGGACGCAGTTGCCGGTCACCCGACGCGCGCGGATCTTGCCGCGGTCGGAGATGAACTTGCGGAGCAGGGTGGCGTCCTTGTAGTCGACGCCGCTCGCCTTCTCCTTGCAGAACTGGCAAACCTTCTTCTTGGGCTTGCGAATCACTGCCTTGGCCATTGTGGTGCTTCCTTTCTAGAAGCCCGCCCCGGAGTGGGTACCGGGTCGGAATGGGTCAGGTTGATCGGACAGGTGGTGCTGGACCGAGGGGTCCGGGATCAGAACGGGGGCTCCTCGCCCACGCCCGGGGCGCCCCAGGGGTCGTTGCCCTGGGCCGGTGCCGGCCGGGACTGGCCTCCGCCGAACCCGCCGCCCTGCTGGCCCCCCTGCTGGGGAGCCGGCGAGGCCCACGGGTCGTTGGCCGGGGCAGCGCCCTGGCCGCCACCCTGCTGGGCGCCGCCGGAGTAGCCTCCGCCGCCGCCCTGGCCACCGCCGGAGTAGCCCCCGCCGCCGCCCTGTCGGGTGGTGCGGGCGACCTTGGCGGTCGCGTAGCGCAGGGACGGGCCGACCTCGTCGACCTCGAGCTCCATCACGGTGCGCTTCTCACCCTCGCGGGTCTCGTAGGACCGGGCCTTGAGGCGGCCCTGGACCACGACGCGCATCCCCTTCTGGAGGGACTCGGCGACGTTCTCCGCGGCCTGGCGCCAGATCGAGCAGGACAGGAACAGCGCTTCGCCGTCCTCCCACTCGTTCGTCTGCTTGTTGAGGGTGCGCGGCGTCGACGCGATCCGGAAGTTGGCCACGGCCGCCCCCGAGGGGGTGAAGCGCAGCTCCGGGTCGTCGACGAGGTTGCCGACCACCGTGATGACGGTCTCGCCTGCCATGAGGTCTCCCTAGCGGTGTGCTGATCCTGGTGCTGTTCGGTCGTCCGAGACAGCGTTCGCGACCATGGTGGCCGCTGGCGCCGACATCGGACAGGGTCATCCACAAGTGGACGACCCGAGGCGTCGAGCCGGGGGCTCAGTGCGCGTCGGGCCGGATGACCTTGGTGCGCAGGATCGCCTCGTTGAGGCCGAGCTGACGGTCGAACTCCTTGACCGTGTCGGGCTCGGCGTTCAGCGAGATGACGGCGTAGATGCCCTCGGCGTTCTTCTTCACCTCGTACGCGAGGCGACGACGTCCCCAGACGTCGACGGACTCGACGGTGCCACCGTCCTTGGTGATCACGTTGAGGTACTTCTCGAGGGACGGCTGAATCGTCCGCTCTTCGAGGCTGGGGTCGAGGATGACCATCACTTCGTAGGCACGCATAGCGGTCTCCACCTCCTCTGGACTCGGCGGCCACGGTCTCTCCGTGGCAGGAGGGCTGTGCGGTTCCCGCACCCGGCACGCCGCGGAGCGGAGAGCTGGTGGGAGCGGGGCCCGAGGACACGGACCCGTCGGTGGGTCGTGCGATCTCGGACAGGGCAAGATAGCAGCGCGGCGGTGCGCCGGCCCAAACCCGGCCCCGACCCCGGGGTGTGGACGCGCGAGCGTGGGCGGCCCCGCGGGCGGGTAGACAGCACCTGATGAGCCGCACCGAGCCCCCGGCCCCACCCCGCGCCCTGCCACGCCCCCCGCCGCCGGCGGGCCCGCCGGCGCGCCTGGTCGGGCGCTACGAGCTCGCCGACCGCATCGGCCTGGGCGCGATGGGGTCGGTCTGGCGGGCCTGGGACCACCAGTCCGGTCGCTGGGTGGGCGCCAAGGTGCTCGACCAGACCACCGCCGCGGGCGACGCCGGGATGCTGCTGCGCTTCGTGCGCGAGCAGTCGGTGCGTGTCGCGCACCCGCACGTCGTGGCCCCCACCGGCTGGGCCGCCGAGGACCACCTGGTCGTCCTCACCATGGACCTGGTGCGCGGCGGGTCGCTCGACGACCTGCTCGCCGAGCACGGGCCGCTGCCCGAGAGCTACGTGCGGGTGCTCCTGGCCCAGCTGCTGCGCGCCCTGGCCGCGGTGCACGAGGCGGGGGTCGTGCACCGCGACGTCAAGCCGGCCAACCTGCTGCTCGAGCCCAGCGGCGGCGCCCGGCCGCACCTGCGACTGGGCGACTTCGGCGTCGCCACGCTGCTCCACGAGCCGCGCCTGACCCGGCACCCGGGGGCGGTCGGCACCGACGGCTACATGGCCCCCGAGCAGCGCCGCGGCGCGCTGCCCGACCCGCGCCAGGACCTGTACGCCGCCGGCGTCGTCGCGCTCCAGCTCCTCACCGGCCGTACGCCGACGCCCCAGGGCCCGCCAGCCCTGCCGGCCCTGCCTGCCTCGCCGCACCCGCAACCCGGGGACCTCGCCGGCCTGCTCGCGGCGCTGACCAGCCCCGACCCGGCCCACCGCCCGCCCACGGCGCTGGCCGCCCTGGAGCGGCTGCACCGGCTCGGGGTGCCACCGGGCACGCCGTGGGACGAGCTGACCCGCCCGCCGCACGTGCCCGACCGGCTCGGCGAGCCCGCCCCGCCACGCTCCTCCCGCCCCGCCGTCCCGCTCCGCGCCCGCACCACGCTCGCGGCGCTGTGCCTGGCCGGCGCCTCGGCGCTGTGCCTGGTGGCGCTGGGGCTGCTGCTGACCGGTTGAGCGGGACCGCCCGGCGTCAGCGGCGCAGCAGCAGGAGGCCCGCGACCAGCAGCACGACCGCTGCGAGCAGCAGCACGCTGGCGACGCCCAGCCGCTGCTCGGCCAGCGCCGGCGTGAGGAGAGTCGCTGGAAGGTGCACGGGCCCAGCGTGCCCGGGACAGTCCGCGACAAACCCGAGGTCGACCCGGGCCGGGCCCTGGGAGGCGTGGTCGGTGCGCGCTCCTAGGCTGAGGACATGTCCCCGCAGTCCCAGCAGATCGCCATCGGTGCCCACGTCGACCAGGCCGACCCGGTCGGGGAGGCCCGCGAGCGCGGGGTGCCCCTGGTCCAGATGTTCCTCGGCGACCCGCAGGGCTACCGGGGCCCCGAGATCCAGCACCCGGGCGGCGCGGCCGGGCTGCGCGAGGAGGCCGCGGAGGCGGGCGTCGATCTGTACGTGCACGCGCCGTACATCGTCAACGTCGCCACGACCAACAACCGCATCCGGATCCCCAGCCGCAAGCTCCTGCAGCAGCACGTCGACGCCGCCGCGGAGATCGGCGCGAAGGGGCTGATCGTGCACGGCGGCCACGTCAACAAGGCCGACGACCCGTCGATCGGCTTCGACAACTGGCGCAAGGCCGTCGAGGCCACCGACCTCAAGGTCCCGCTGCTGATCGAGAACACCGCCGGCGGCGACAACGCGATGACCCGCTACCTCGAGAGGATCGCCGGCGTGTGGGCCGCGATCGAGGGCACGGAGGGGGCCGACATGGTCGGCTTCTGCCTCGACACCTGCCACGCCCACGCCGGGGGCAACGACCTCGAGACGGTGGTCGCCGACGTGCTGGCCATCACCGGACGCATCGACCTGGTGCACGCCAACGACAGCCGCGACGAGTTCGGCTCGGGCGCCGACCGGCACGCCAACTTCGGCGCCGGGCGCATCGACCCCGACCTGCTGGCCGCCGTGGTGCGCGACGCCGCAGCGCCGGTCGTGATGGAGACTCCCGGCCCCGCCGAGGCGCACGTCGCCGACGCGGCCTGGCTCCGCGATCGGCTGTAACGTCGCCGCCGTGACCCGCAGCGCGCCCCGAGCCGAGACCTCCGCCCCGATCCGGGTGCGGGAGATCACGCCCGCCGAGCACCTGGGCTTCCTCGAGACCCGCGAGTCGGCCAGCTTCCTGCAGACCCCCGCGTGGGGCCGGGTGAAGTCGGAGTGGCGGCGCGAGTCGCTCGGCTTCTTCGACGGCGACGAGCTCGTCGGCGCGGCGCTGGTGCTCTACCGCCAGCTGCCCCGCCTCAAGCGCTACCTGGCCTACGTGCCCGAGGGCCCGGTCATCGACTGGGCCGCCGACGACCTGGCCCGGTGGCTGCAGCCGCTGGCGGCGCACTGCCGGGCCCGCGGCGCCTTCGGGGTGCGGATGGGGCCCCCGGTGGTCACCGCCCGCTGGAGCGCCCAGCAGGTCAAGGACGGCATCGCCGACGACGGCGTACGCCGCCTCGGCGACCTGGCCCCCCTCGAGCGCGACCACGTCGGCGCCCGGGTGCTCTCCCAGCTCGAGTCGCTGGGCTGGCGCCACCAGGGCGTGGAGGGCGGCTTCGCCGCCGGTCAGCCGCAGTTCGTCTTCCAGGTGCCCCTCGTCGACGCCGACGGCGCGGCCCTCGACGAGGACGCCGTGCTCAAGGCGATGAACCAGCAGTGGCGCCGCAACATCAAGAAGGCCGCCAAGGCCGGCGTCGAGGTGCAGTCGACCTCCGGGGTGGCCGAGGCGCTCGAGGCGCTGCCGGCCTTCCACGAGCTCTACGTGCACACCGCGGAGCGCGACCACTTCACCCCGCGCCCGCTCTCCTACTTCCGCACCATGGTCGAGGCGCTGGCCGGCGAGGGCGAGGAGCTCGGCCAGCCCGACCGGATGCGCCTGCACCTGGCCCGCCACGAGGGCGACCTGGTCGCGGCTACCATCGCGATCCGCGTCGGCACCCACGCCTGGTACTCCTACGGCGCCTCCTCCACCGACAAGCGCGACGTGCGCGGCTCCAACGCCGCGCAGTGGGCGATGATGCGCGACGCGCTCGCCGCCGGGGCCCACGTCTACGACCTGCGCGGCATCACCGACACCCTCGAGGCCGACGACAGCCACGTCGGGCTGATCCAGTTCAAGGTCGGCACCGGCGGCCAGGCCGTCGAGCTGGCCGGCGAGTGGGACCTGCCCATCAACAAGGTGCTCTACCGCGCCTTCAGCCTCTACATGGCACGCAGGTGAGCGCGCGATGAGCCTGGTCCTGACCGTCGACGGCCCGCGCTGGCGCGAGCACCTGCGCCGCACCGCCGCGGCCCACCCCGGGCTGGTGCCCGTGGTCAAGGGCAACGGCTACGGCTTCGGCCGCGGCCGGCTCGCGCGGCGTACCCAGTGGCTGGCTGAGCAGGACCTGGGCCACGACGCCGCGGCGGGCACCTGCGACACCCTGGCCGTCGGCATGTACGACGAGATCGGCGAGGTCGCGCAGCGCTTCGACGGCAGCATCGTCGTGCTGACCCCGTGGCGCCCCTTCGGCGCCGCCCTCGAGGCCACCGACGACGACGCGCTGGCCGACCGGCTGGTGCACACCGTGGGCCGTCTCGAGGACCTGCGCGGGCTGCTCGCGCGCCGCCCCCGGGCCCGGTTCGTGCTGGAGCGGATGACCAGCATGCAGCGCCACGGGTTCAGCGCCCGCGGCCTGTGGTCGGTCGGCGAGGTGCTGCGCGACCACCCCGGCGCCCGGCTCGAGGGCGTCGCCATGCACTTCCCGCTCGCCCACGGCTCGCACACCTCCGAGGCCTCGCGCCTGCTCACCGACGTCGTCGGCGCCGAGCTGCCCGAGGGCCCCGGCGCCCGCACGGTGTGGGTCTCGCACCTCAGCGACACCGAGCTGGCCGGGCTGGCCGCCCGGTGGCCCGAGTACCGCTTCCGCTCCCGGATGGGCACCGGCCTGTGGCTGGGCGAGCGCAGCGCGCTGACGGTGACCTCGACCGTCCTCGACGTGCACCCCCTCGAGCGCGGCGACGTCTTCGGCTACCGCGGCCGCACCGCCCCCAAGTCGGGCCACCTGCTCATCGTCACCGGCGGCACCGCCCACGGCATCGGGCTCGAGGCGCCGACCGGCGACCTCGGCCTGCGCGGGCGTGCCGCGACGATCGCGCGCGGCGGCCTCGACGCCGTGGGGTTCGTGCGCTCCCCGTTCTCGATCGACGCCAAGCAGCGGCTCTTCGCCGAGCCGCCCCACATGCAGGCCTCGATGCTCTTCCTGCCCGCCGGCGCCCGGGTGCCCGCCGTCGGCGACACCGTCGACGTCCGGGTGCGCTACACCGCCACCACCTTCGACCGCGTCGTGGTCACCTGAGGGGTGCGCCCGGCCTCTGCATGAGTCCCCGGCTGACCGGGGACTCCTGCACTTGTCAGGGGTTGCAACACCCGTCAAGCGCATGAGTCACCGGCTGGCCGGGGATTCCTGCAGCCGGTCCGTACGCCGCCGCACCGGGTCGTGGCGGGGCCGCCAGACGTCGCGGGCGACCAGGGCCACGAGGTAGAGCTCGGCGGCGACCCGGAGCACGATGGCGACCCAGTAGAAGCCGGCGTCACCGCCCCCGCCGGCGTCGAGGAGGCCGCCGAGGTACCACCAGACCGAGGCGAAGTAGAGGACCTCGCCGGCCTGCCACACCAGCTGGTCGCGCAGCCGGGGCCGGGCGAGCACCGCGAGCGGCAGCAGCCACAGGACGTACTGCGGCGAGTAGACCTTGTTGACCAGCAGGAAGCCGGCGACCAGCAGGAAGCCGAGCTGGGCCAGGCGCGGGGTCTCGGGGGCCAGCATGCCGAGCACGAAGACCCCGGCGCACCAGGCGGCGAAGAAGACCAGCGAGGTGGTGTTGATGGTGGAGGGGGCGATGTCGAGGTCGGCGGCCTGCGCGGCGACCAGCCACAGCGAGCCCAGGTCGGCGCCGCGCTCGGAGTTGAAGGACCAGAAGACCCGCCACTGCTCGAGGCCGGTCACCATCGCCGGCAGGTTGGCCAGCACCCACGCGACGCCCGCGCCGAGCCAGGCCAGCCCGAGCTCGCGCCAGCGGCGCCCGCGCAGGCAGATCACCAGCAGCGCCCCGAGAAGGAAGAGCGGGTAGAGCTTGGTGGCGGTGCCGAGCCCGACGAGCACCCCGGTCAGCAGCGGTCGCCCGGTCGCCCACGCCCAGGTCGCGCCGGCGACCAGCACCACGGCCAGCAGGTCCCAGTTGACGAGGCCGGTCAGCAGCAGTGCCGGTGAGGCCGCGAACCACAGCGCGTCCCACGGCCGCCGGGGGTGGGTGCGGGCCAGCAGCCACACCGCGAGGAGGGTCAGCACGGCGAAGCCGAGCGCGTTGACGATGACGAAGGCGCGGATCTCGCGCTGCACCTCGACGTCGCCGAAGAGCGTGCCGGGCTCGGCGGCACGGCGCTCGGCGAGGTCGGGCAGGCCGGTGAGCCCCTCGGTCAGTCCCTGCGCCACCAGCGCGGTGCCCCACGCCCAGTAGGAGATCCCGACCGGGTACTCCATCACCTCGGGGTAGCGCTCGCGCAGCGTCTCGTCGCCCGAGTAGGGCCAGGCCCGCTCCACCAGCGCCCGGCCGGTGTAGAGGTAGGGCAGGTCGGAGTAGCACATCTGGCTGAAGCGGGCGTCGCTGTCGCTCCAGGTCTCGGAGTAGCAGGGCGCCTTCTGCAGCATCCCCAGCGCGACCACGACCGCGGCCAGGGCCAGCAGCACCCGCACCGGCGTCCACCAGGGGTGCGGCCCGGCGCGCTCACCCAGGGGCCCGCCGAGACCCTCGCTGAGGGTCGCGGCGAGCGGGTCCTCGCGGGTGGGCGCCGCGTCGGTCACTGGCCGCGGCGACGCTCGGCGTACGCCGGCTCGTCACGGCGACCGCCCGGGCCCTGGCTGGGTCCGCTGCTGCCGCCGCCGGCCGCCGGCGACGAGCTCGACGACGGCTGCGAGGACGGGGAGGGGCTGCCCGACGGCGACGGACTGCTGCTCGGCCCGCAGAGGACCCCCTCGCAGTCGTCGGTCGGTGTCGGGCTCGGGGTCGGCGTCGGCGACGAGGTGGTCGGCTCCTGGGTGGGGCTCGGCTCCTTGGTCGGCGAGGGCTGCCTGGTCGGCGACTGCTGCGTGGGCTGCGGGCTCGACGGCGCCGGCGGGGCGGTGGTCGGCGCGTAGCCCGGGGGCGCCTCGCCGTCGACGAAGACCGGCTCGGGGAACTCCTCGACCTCCAGGCCCTCCATCAGGTCGCTCATCACCGCGAGCCAGGTGTCGGCGGGGTAGGCGCCGCCGAAGTACTCGGGCAGCCAACCCTGCAGCTGCTCGTTGCCCTTGCCGCGCACGTACATGACCGCGGTGGACATCTGCGGGGTGTAGCCGGCGAACCAGGCCGAGGAGACCTCGCCCTTGCCGTTGGTGGCGGTGCCGGTCTTGCCGGCCGCGGGGCGGCCCAGGGCGAGCGCGGCGGTGCCGGAGCCCCCGGTGACGTTCTGCTGCAGGGCGTAGGAGACGTCGGCGGCGATGTCGGCGCCCACGGCCCGCTCGGTGCTCTCCTCGTGGGTGTACTCGACCTCGCCGTCGGCGCTCACGACCTCCTCCACGACGTACGGCTCGGAGTACACGCCCTCGTTGGCGATCGTGGCGTAGGCGTTGGCCATGTTGACCGGGCTCACGGTGGCGTTGCCCAGGGCGATGCCGGTGATCGCCTCGAGGCCCGGCGAGGTCGGCGGGATGCCGGCGGCGTCCTTGCCGGCCTCGGCCGGCGGGATGCCCATCGCGTTGGCCATGTCGAGGATTTTCTGCGGGCCTTTCTCCATCGCCAGCGTCATGTCGATGAAGGCGGAGTTCGCCGACTTCTGGGTCGCGTAGACCATGTCGATGGCCGAGCCGTAGCTCGTGTCGCCCTGGTTCTCGACCTCGGTGCCGTCGGGCAGCTCGTAGGGGGAGTTGCCGTCGAAGGTGTCGCGCAGCGAGAAGCCCTCCTTGATGGCAGCGGCCAGGGCGAAGGCCTTCAGGGTCGAGCCGGCCTGGCCGCCCGTGACGGCCCAGTTGAACTGCGACTGCACGTAGTCCTGACCGCCGTAGAAGCCGCGGACCGCGCCGGTGCCGGGCTCGACGCTGGCCACGCCGACGTGCAGCTGCTTGTCGCCGAAGCCCTCGGGGCGCGCCTCGAGCACGCCCTGCTCGGCGGCGGTCATCGCGTCCTCGGTGAAGGTCGTGGTCACCCGCAGGCCGCCACCGTCGATCTCGTCGTCGCTGAAGCCGAGCTGGTTGAGCTCGTTGCGCACCATCTCGAGCACGTGGCCCTTCTGGCCGCCGTAGGTGCTCTCGGCCTCGACCTCGGGGAACTTGGGCAGCCGCTTCGCGGCCTTCTCCGCCTCCTCGGGCGTGATCGACTCGAGCTTCTCCATCTGGCTCAGCACGTAGTCGTAGCGGCCCTCGAGCTCCTGCTTGCTGTCCTTGCCGCCCGCCGGGTCGAAGCGCGAGGGGTTGTTGAGCACCGCGGCCAGCACGGCCGACTGGCGCAGGTTCATGTCGGCGGCGTCCTTGTCGAAGTACGCTCGGGCGGCCGCCTGCACGCCGTACGCGCCGCGGCCGAAGTAGATGGTGTTGAGGTAGCCCTGAAGGATCTCGGTCTTGGACTGCTGGCGGTGCAGCTTCAGCGCCAGGATGGCCTCCTTGACCTTGCGCTCGTAGGAGCGCTCCTGGGTCAGGTAGAGCACCTTGACGTACTGCTGGGTGATCGTGGAGGCGCCCTGGGTGTCGTCGCCCGAGGCGTTGTTGAAGAAGGCCCGCGCGATGCCCTTGGGGTCCAGGCCGGAGTCGCTCCAGAAGGACTGGTTCTCCGCGGCCACCACGGCGTCCTTGATGGAGTCGGGCATCTCGTCGTAGGAGATGGAGGTGCGGTCCTGGGTCGCGAACCGGCCCGCCTCGGTCTTCCCGTCGGCGTAGTAGACGAAGGTCGTCTCGGTCTCGAACTCCGCGTTGGGGTCGGGGATGTCGGTGCTCTGGTAGAGGTAGAAGAACCCGCCGGCCCCGAGCAGCAGCCCGACCAGGGCGGCGATCGAGCCCCACTTCAGGACGCTGGTCGAACGCTGCTTCCAGGTCCGCGGCGCCGTCTTCTTCGCGGGGGACTTCTTCACGGCCGGGCCCTCGGCCCTGCGCTTGGCTGTCACGTCGGTGCTGCTCCAGGGGAAGGGGGCGCGGGGGGCGCCCGGTGGTCCGGACCGTCCATCAGGGTACGCATCCCGGGCCAGGACGCACCGTTGCCGGCGCCACACCGCCTCCCACGCACTTTTCTCATCGCGGGGATATATCGCTACGATAGGTCGCATGGCACGTCGTGGAGAGACCATCGAGCTGGCAGTCCTCGGACTGCTGCACGAGGGACCCATGCACGGCTACGAGCTGCGCAAGCGGCTGAACCTGATGCTCGGCTGGGGCCGGGTGCTGTCCTACGGCTCGCTCTACCCGACGCTGAAGAAGATGCTGCGCGCCGGGCTGATCGAGGAGTCGGCACCCACCCGCACACCGGTGAGCCGCCGGCCCCGCATCACCTACGAGGTCACCGAGGCCGGCACCCACGAGTTCGAGCGGCTGATGTCGGAGGTCGGGCCCACCGCGTGGGAGGACGACAACTTCGACATCCGCTTCGCCTTCTTCTCCTCCACCGACATGGAGATCCGGCTGCGCGTGCTCGAGGGTCGCCGCACCCGCCTCCAGGAGCGTCTCGAGCGGGTCCAGGGCCAGCTCTCGATGACGCAGAAGGAGGTCGACCGCTACGCCGCGGAGCTGCAGCGCCACGGCGTGGAGTCGGTCGAGCGCGAGGTGCGCTGGCTCTCCGACCTCATCAACGCCGAGCGCGACGGCAACCACCCGGGTCACGACGCGGCCCGGCCGCAGTCCCCCGCATCGCCGCAGCCGCAGGACGCGGACACCGACGAGAACCACAAGATCGACGACCAGCACGTCCCACCGGACACCTCAGCCGAGGTGCCGGCGACCACAGCTCGACGACCCGGCCCCGCGGCCGGGGAGTCGTGAGACAAGGAAGGAACGACCCGATGGGTTCGGTTCGAGTAGCAATCGTGGGAGTCGGCAACTGCGCCACCTCCCTCGTCCAGGGTGTCGAGTACTACAAGGACGCCGACCCCGAGGCCAGCGTCCCCGGTCTGATGCACGTCATGTTCGGCGAGTACCACGTCAAGGACGTCGAGTTCGTCGCCGCCTTCGACGTCGACGACATGAAGGTCGGCAAGGACCTCTCCGAGGCCATCCACGCCTCCCAGAACAACACCATCAAGATCGCCGACGTGCCCACCCTGGGTGTCGAGGTCCAGCGCGGCCCGACGCTCGACGGCCTGGGCAAGTACTACCGCGAGACCATCGAGGAGTCCGGCGCCGAGCCGGTCGACGTGGTCGCCGCCCTGCGCGACGCCGAGGTCGACGTGATGGTCTCCTACCTGCCCGTGGGCTCGGAGGAGGCGGACAAGTTCTACGCCCAGTGCGCCATCGACGCCGGTGTGGCCTTCGTCAACGCGCTGCCCGTCTTCATCGCCTCCGACCCGGTGTGGGCCAAGAAGGTCGAGGACGCCGGCGTCCCGATCGTGGGCGACGACATCAAGAGCCAGGTCGGCGCCACCATCACCCACCGGGTGATGGCCCGCCTGTTCGAGGACCGCGGCGTGACGCTGGACCGCACCTACCAGCTCAACGTCGGCGGCAACATGGACTTCAAGAACATGCTCGAGCGCGAGCGCCTGGAGTCCAAGAAGGTCTCCAAGACCCAGGCCGTCACCTCGAACCTGACCGGCGAGCTCAAGGGCAAGATCTCCGACCGCAACGTCCACATCGGTCCCTCCGACCACGTCGAGTGGCTCGACGACCGCAAGTGGGCCTACGTGCGCCTCGAGGGTCGTGCCTTCGGCGACGTGCCGCTGAACCTCGAGTACAAGCTCGAGGTCTGGGACTCCCCCAACTCCGCCGGCATCATCATCGACGCCCTGCGCGCCGCGAAGATCGCCAAGGACCGCGGGATCGGCGGCCCGATCATCTCGGCGTCGTCGTACCTGATGAAGTCCCCGCCGGTGCAGCTGCCCGACGACGAGGGCCGCCGCCGCGTCGAGGCCTTCATCGCCGGCGAGGAGTGAGCACCACCCGCTGAGCAGCACCCCAGCAGCAGCAGCACCGAGGACGGCGCGGACCCATCGGGTCCGCGCCGTTCGTCGTCGCGCGACATACGTCCCCGGGTTTCGTAACCCCGGACGGGCGGGGGTCGTTGCCTCGGCGTACGCGTCCCCACCAGGGGGCGCCCCGTCTCGAGGACCTCCATGCACCCCACACCCCGCCACCGCCGGCGGCTCCGGGCCACCGCCCTGATCGCCGCCGGCACCACCGCGCTGTCCGGACTCGGGGCCCTCGGCCTCGGCGCCTCCGCCGGCGCGGCCCCCGCCAGCACCAGCAGCACCAGCAGCAGCGCCGTCGCCGCCACCGCGGCTCCCGGCGTCGTCGCCGCCACCGCGGCTCCCGGCGTCGTCGCCGCCCCGCCCAGCGAGGCCACCCTCGGTGGCCTCACCGTGGAGAACAGCTTCGTCTCCTCGGTGGGCTGGGTGAAGCCCGGCGAGACCTACCCCTCGCGGATCCTGCTCACCAACTCGGGCACCACCCCGGTCACCGGCGTGAGCATCACCGTCACCGCCCCGCGCGGCAGCACCATCACCGCCGCACGCACACCGGGCGGGACCTCCGCCAGCCCGGTGCCCGCCGGCGGCACCGAGACGCTCATGTGGACCGTGCCGCTGGTGCCCGCCGGCAGCGCCGAGTCGCCGGCCCGGGTCACCCTGGTCCTCGAGCACCGGGCCGACTCGCTGGCCCAGGAGCCCACCATCGTGTGGCGCGACCTGTCGACCACCGCCAAGGTCACCCTGGCCTCGCAGAGCACCAGCGTGACCAGCCACGGCCCCAAGGTGATCCCGCCCAGCGAGGTCTACGACACCGCGCGCTACGGCGACCGGCCCTTCCCGATCGTCCCGGTGCAGTACACCGACCGGAAGTACCAGGACACCCACACCGGCGGCCAGCTCGAGAAGATCATCAACGACCCGATCTTCGAGGGCTCCACGTTCAACCTGTTCCAGGAGATGAGCCTGGGCCAGCTCTTCCCCGAGGGCACCGTGCCCTCGGCCGGCCTCGACGGCACCGACTTCACCTACGAGCCGGGCTTCGACTTCACCGGCGTCCAGGTCGGCCAGACCTGCACCGGCGGCGTCACCTTCGCCGACTCCCCGCTCGACCCGGCCGGCACCCCGGTCTACCCCGAGCGGATCAGCAACGGCGTCTACAACCTGCCCGGCAACACCGCCTACTACGGCGCCGACGCCAACGGCTCGGCGCTGATCGGCGCGCTCGCCGGCGTCGGGGCCCTCCAGGCCATCGACAGCGGCTGCGGCACGCCCGGCAAGATGGTCTACGACGCCGCCGCGATCGCCGACCCCGAGGTCGACTACTCCGACTTCGACACCGACAAGGACGGCGTCGTCGACTTCTTCATGGCCGTCTTCGCCGGCTGCGGCGGCAACGGCGCGAGCCAGCTGAGCGTGGCCGGCTGCGAGTACGCCGATGCGCCGTACGACAACGTGTGGCCGCACTCCTCGTCGCTGGAGTTCTACTACACCGACCCGACGACCGGGCTGGCCGGCTTCACCACCGACGACCAGCTCAAGGACCTCGAGGGCCGTCCGCTCTGGTACACCGACACCACGCGGACCACGATGACCACGACCGACAAGGGCAAGGACCTCAAGGTCTTCGTCCGGGTCGGGCCCTACAACGTCAACCCCGAGACCGCCATCGACGCCGCGAGCGTCATCAGCCACGAGTACGGCCACTCGCTGGGCCTTCCCGACTTCTACTCCACCGGCAGCCGCGAGACCTACGGCGACTGGAACCTGATGGCCACCGACCAGTCGCAGAACATGGACGCGTTCTCGCGCCAGGAGATGGGCTGGGTCGTCCCGCAGGTCCTCGACGCCTCGACCTCGGTCACGGGCTGGAAGGACTCCAAGACCGACATCGACGCGATCACCTGGCAGACCCCCGACGGCACGCCGTACACGCTGCGCGAGGGCACCGACGGTCGCGTGCAGAACTCGCAGATGTACGTCGCCAAGCTGCCCGGTCGCCAGCTGCTCGACCCGGCCGTCTTCGACTCCGGCGACAAGGCCAGCAAGACCCACGCCTGGTGGTCCGGCTCGGGCAACGACTTCGGCTGCGCCCCGCAGAGCGGTCGCAACCTCGACGTCGCGATCCCCCAGCTGGCCGCCGTGCCCGCGGGCAGCAAGGTGGAGCTGTCGATGAAGTCGTGGTGGGACATCGAGTGGGACTACGACTACGGCTTCGTGCTCACCACCACCGACGGCGGCAAGACCTACACCTCCAACGAGTCGGAGAACGGCTACACCACCTCCAACACCGACCCGCTGGCCGGCAACCCCAACCAGAACCAGTGCCAGGCCACCTTCGACAACGGCCTGACCGGCACCTCCGGCAGCTACCAGGCCGGCTCGGAGGCCATCGACCGCAAGGCCGGTGAGACCCCCGAGGCCGTCTTCCTCGCCGACAAGTACGACATCAGCGAGCTCGCCGGGCAGCAGGCCGGCGCGCTGCGGTTCAGCTACGCCACCGACCCGGGCCTGGCGCGGCCCGGCTGGTTCGTCGACGACCTCAAGGTCACCGTCACCGAGCCCGGCAAGGCGCCGTACGACGTGCTGGTCGCCGACCTCGAGACCAGCGGTGGTCCCGACGACGGCCGCATCTTCAACGGCGGGTGCCGCAAGGACCTGAGCGTGGCCCAGAGCTGCACCCAGGGCTGGAAGTTCCTGCAGGCCGGCGCGGCCTCGCAGCAGGACCACGCCTACTACCTCGAGATGCGTGACCGGTCGGGCTTCGACTTCGACGGCAAGGGCCAGGCCGACCGCGGCGGCGCCGCCTTCGAGGCCGGCCTCTCGCTGGTCTACACCGACGAGGCGCACGGCTACGGCAACACCGGCACCGACAACCCGCCGGCCCAGTCGCCGCTCGACGCCACGCCCACCCCGGGCAGCGACACCCCCGAGCTCGACGACGCGGCCTTCACCGCCGCAACCGGCCGCTCGAGCTTCTCCGACGCCCCGGCCAAGCCGCACGTGGACAACTACTCCGACCCGAGCACCACCTCGGGCGACTGGGAGTTCGCCTTCGGCTGCCTCGGCTTCACCGTCAAGGAGATGACCGGCGCCGACGCGGCCCCGGCCAACAACCTGACCGGCGCGGTCGACCTGACGGTCGGCTCGGGCTGCGGCGAGTTCGACTACGGCTTCCTCGACGAGGAGCCGGCCGGCGACAACACCGCGCCGCAGGCCGTGGCCAAGGCCACCCCCGCCACGGTGAGCACCGGTGAGGACGTGACGCTCTCGGCCGAGGGCAGCACCGACGCCCAGAGCGGCGTCGAGGACCTCGACTTCGTCTGGGACCTCGGCAACGGCGGCGAGGCCAAGGACGCGACCGGCGAGGTCGTGACCGCGTCGTACGACACGGCGGGCACCAAGACCGCCACGGTCACGGTGACCGACCCGCAGGGCGCCGTCGACACCGCGTCGGTGACCATCACCGTCACCGAGGGCGGCGGCGAGAACACCGCCCCTACCGCCGAGGCGAAGGCCAAGCCGGCGCGCGCGACCGACGCGCGCTCGGTGCGGCTGTCGGGCAAGGGCTCCAGCGACGCCGAGACCGACGCCAAGGACCTGACCTACACCTGGGACTTCCACGACGGTGGCAGCGAGGTCGACGCCCGCGGGCGCCGCACCAAGCACCGCTTCCGTGAGGTGGGGGTGCAGAAGGTCACCCTGACCGTCACCGACGAGGCCGGCGCCAGCGACACCGACACGATCCGGTTCCGGGTGCACCGGTTCTCGGCCTGCCAGTCCGGCAGGGTCGAGCGCTCCGGCTCGTGGCGCACGGTCGGGTCGCAGCGCGGGCCCGGCGGCAACTACTGCGACAACGCTGCCAAGGGCCAGGGCGGCGGCAAGGACGTGCTGCGCCTCGACTTCAGCGGCCCGCAGGCCGCCGTGGTCTACGGCACCGACGCCCGCGGCGGCAAGGCCACGGTGCTCGTCGACGGCAAGCGCGTCGGGGTGATCTCGTTCAAGAGCGACGAGCCCTCGCGACGGGTGGCCCTGGAGCGCCGGTTCACCGGTCTCGGCAAGGGCTCGCACACCCTCGTGCTGAAGGTCCGCTCCAAGCTGGCCTACGTCGACGGGTTCGTCACCAAGAAGTAGCCCAGCAGCACAGCCAGCAGCACAGTACCGGCGCCGGTCCCCTCGTGGGGCCGGCGCCGGTCTGCGTCCGCCGACTCCGTTGGTCGAGCAGCGACGAGCGCCAGCGAGGAGCGACGCCGAGACCCCGTGAA
>NZ_JAULSC010000143.1 GCF_030518195.1 Nocardioides cremeus | reverse complement strand
CAACAATTACTTCATGTACCAGGGATCGATCTACACCAGAAGGATGTTTATGGGGTAACGCTTCTTCACCGACTATGCGCACAAAATCTTGTTTCTTATATCAGAATTCTTGTCGCTACTCTAAGAAAGTTGCACATGGATCCATTTTGCTGCGATCTCTCACTCCTGACACCGCTTCATTATGCTGCTGGTCGAAACATGAAAGAGGCAGTAGCACTGCTTATAAAAGAGGGTGCGGACGTATCAGCTAAAGATAACCATGGTAATACACCTTTACATCTTGCCGCCGTGACTGGGTCATGTGAAGTCATATCATTGTTAGTCCAAGC
>NZ_JAULSC010000142.1 GCF_030518195.1 Nocardioides cremeus | reverse complement strand
GGGAGGTCAATTTATCCCAAGTTCAATTCTAGGAGACAAACTAGCATGGAAAAATGCTCAGAAAAAAGCTAAAAAAAAGAAAACTTCCGAAGTAATAAATAAGATTATACCTCATCGTAAACCTAAAGTTACTTTTAATGTATGATGACCTTGAAAAGTTCTTTCACGAATAATATCTCGTCATCATTGAGCTATAACTAATATAGTAGTAATAGTTCTTAAAATTAAAAGATTTATTTGGTGAAGATGAAATCATTTAATTATTCCTATTATAAAAGAAAATATTCTAAATGATCTTAATAAAGGTCATGGTCTTTGGTCTACAAGAT
>NZ_JAULSC010000141.1 GCF_030518195.1 Nocardioides cremeus | reverse complement strand
CGGTGACGGGGGCGCGCGGGCTCATGGCCCCATCGTCCACCACCGGGACGGGCGCCCGCCGCATGGTCGTGGGCGGTCGGTTCAGCAGGCCGACCAGAGTCCCCGCCCGGCGTCGCGGGCCGCGGCCTCGGCGGCGCGCATCCGCTCGATGTGGCGGTCGTTGGGCTCGTAGAGCACCGCCTCGGCGTGCCCGGCCCGCACCATGGCCCGGTTCACCATGTCGCCGCCGGCGTCGTAGACGTAGAGCAGCACGCGGTCGAAGGGGTCGAGGATCTCCTCCTCGGCCTCCACGCTGACGCTGGTGCCGGGCGGCACGAGGTCGGCCAGCG
>NZ_JAULSC010000140.1 GCF_030518195.1 Nocardioides cremeus | reverse complement strand
GAAGTTCTGGTTCCGAACCGGCTATGCTATCCGTGCGCCGAGTTACTCTTGTAGCCTGTTCAAGTAGAAACCCAAAGTGGTTCACAGATTATAACAACATTGAATTCTTTTTATATCTCTTTGCATCTAGTTATTCCCAAAACTCAACCGCAAGAGAAGATGTCAAGTGCTGATGAATATCACGAAGAAAAAAACCTTCTCACTGAAGACGATGATTCAACAGATGAGAGCTATCAAGGCGAGCTCCACGGCCCAGATTTCCAATGCCATCGATGCTCGTATAACAGAATGGTCCCTCTCTGGACGCTTCTTGTCTCGTTTCTTGTCACG
>NZ_JAULSC010000139.1 GCF_030518195.1 Nocardioides cremeus | reverse complement strand
CTAGTCAATATATCTAAATTATTTTCTTCTAATAATTTTTTATTTTACTTCTTAGAGCTTCTAGTTAAGTCTCTATTAATAGCTCTTTTAACTCTAGAAGTTACCTTTAAAGCTTTACTTTTTTTCCTTATTATAGCTTAATTTTTTTCTTTTTTTTTCTTTCTAATTTAAGATATAGCTAAATCAATAGAAGTAGAAGGCTTATTTAATATATTTATAATATCTTTAGTTAAAATATTAGCGTTTAAAAGTCGTTAGATTTCAGCTTCGAAATTTGATAATTTTAGGTCCATTTTAAGAGATTACAGATTTAAAATTTTTTTTCTAAAAG
>NZ_JAULSC010000035.1 GCF_030518195.1 Nocardioides cremeus | reverse complement strand
CGTTGGTTGAGGAGGTTGCGCAGCAACCGTCTGATACGGAAGTACGACACTCCTGAGACGCCGGTGGCCTGGAGTGACCGATGTGTCGACTTCCCCGCGCCATGGCGCGGCCCGGGGTTGGCCGCTGGGTTGCTGATACGGAAGTACGACACTCCTGAGACGCCGGTGGCCTGGAGTGACCGATGTGTCGACTTCCCCGCGCCATGGCGCGGCCCGGGGTTGGCCGCTGGGTTGCTCGAAACCCGGTGACTCCATGGCGTACGGCGAGCGCGGTGCTCACGGGGTCTCGGCGTCGCTCGTCGCTGGCGCTCCTCCCTGCTCGACCAACGACGTCGTTGGTTGAGGAGGTTGCGCAGCAACCGTCTGATACGGAAGTACGACACTCCTGAGACGCCGGTGGCCTGGAGTGACCGATGTGTCGACTTCCCCGCGCCATGGCGCGGCCCGGGGTTGGCCGCTGGGTTGCTCGAAACCCGGTGAGCCCATGGCGCACCGCGAGTGGGCCACTCACGGGGTCTCGGCGTCGCTCGTCGCTGGCGCTCCTCCCTGCTCGACCAACGGTGTCTGCTCAGGCGGCGACGCGGCGGCGGCGTACGAGGCCGACGAGGACCTGCTGCTGCTCGGGCGCGAAGCGGCGCACCAGGAGCAGCCACGCGCCGAGGTAGACCACCGCACCGACGACCAGCTCGACCAGGACCGGCAGGTGCAGCAGCACCAGCAGCACGACCAGGACGAGTGACGCGGCGCCCGAGCTCAGCAGAGGGCTCAGCACCCGGGGCCGCTCCCCCGCCCGCTGCAGGAAGGTCAGCACCACGACCGCCTGCACCAGGTAGGACAGGGTCGTGGCGACGGCGGCACCGGTGGCCCCGAGCACCGGGATCAGCGCGAGGTTGAGCGCGACGTTGACGCCGAGCGCCACGCTGGAGGAGGCCAGCAGGGCGCGGTGGCGGCCCAGCACGTGCAGCAGCGAGTCGGTGAAGCTGGCCAGCGCCAGCAGCATCGCGGCCGGGGCCAGCCAGGCCAGCACCGGCGCCGCGGGGCCGGCGTACGTCGCCCCGAAGAGCAGGTCGATCACGTCCTCGCCCTCGGTGAGCGCCACGGCGACGAAGGGCAGGTAGACGAAGCCGCCGACCGCGATCGCGCGCTCGCAGCCGAGCAGACGGGTCTCACGGCTGCGGGTGGAGCTGAGCACCGGCAGCACCGCTGCGTTGATCGCATACGTCACGAAGAGCACGGTCTCGAGCAGCCGGTAGGCCACCGTGTAGACGGCCACCGACCCGGCGCCCTCGAGCTGGCCGAGGATCAGCACGTCGACGCGGAAGAGCAGCATCAGCACCAGCCCGCTGACCCCGACCAGGACCGTCTCGCGCACCGCCGCGGCGAGGTCGGCGCGCTCGAGGCCGCGCAGCGGCTGGCGCACGTCGAGCCGGCGCGCGGCGAGCACGTGGGCCAGCCACCCGACGACCGTGCCGGCCAGGAACCCGGCCGCGACCCCCTCGGCGCCCGTGCCCGCGCCGAGCGCCGCCAGCACCGCGGCGGCGGTCGCCACCCGCTGCACCACCAGGGCCGTCGACACCCCGGCCGATACCTGCCGGCAGGCGGCGGCCGTGCGGATCGTCTGGCTCCACAGCTCGGGCAGCCCGGCGGCCAGCATCAGCACCAGCACCGTCCACGACCCGACGGCCGGCACCCCGGCCAGCAGCAGTCCCGCGGCCAGCAGCAGCGGCACCGACAGCGCCGACTTCCACACCTGGGTGGCCCGGAAGAGCCGTGGCAGCGACTCGGGCACGGCGCTGCCACGACGGGTCAGCCCGCTGTCGAAGCCCCACGCGGCCAGCGAGGTCAGCACCAGCATGATCGTCAGCGCGTAGAAGACCGCGCCGAAGTCGTCGGCCGGCAGCATCCGGGCGGCGGCGACGGTCCAGGCCAGCGTGGCGACCTTGCCGAGGACCTCGGCGACCGCGCGCACCACGGCGTTGCGGGCGGCCCGCTGGGTGGTGGCGCTGATGACCTGCTCAGCCACCGGCGTCCCCGGCCGCGCGCCCCAGCAGCCCCCGCAGGCAGCCGGTGGCCTTGGCGACGTCCTTGAGCGCAATGACCACCGGCACCCGCACCCAGGTGCCGGGCACGACGTCGACGTCGCGGGCGCGCAGCGCCGGCAGTGCCAGGTAGCCGGCGGCCCCGGCCAGCACCGCCGCGCGGGTGCGGGCCCCGCCGGTCGCGAGCAGCAGCGGCCCGACGGCGTACGCCGAGGCGCGCACCAGGTCGCGGCTCACCAGCTGCCAGGACCCGGCGCGACCACCCCACTCGCCGTACTTGGCGTACATCCGCGCCATGTCGGCCAGGTCGCCGGTCTGCGCCCAGGTGACCCGGGCGTCGAGGGCCAGCGCGCTGCGGGCGCCGGTGGCCAGCACGGCGTCGCCGAAGACGGCGTCCTCGGAGCTGCGCAGCCTCGCGTCGAAGCCACCGGCGGCCTCCCAGGCCGGCACCGAGCAGGCCATGGAGCGTCCGTCGAGACGGCGCGCGGAGAAGCTGCGCCCGCTCACCCGGCCGGCCAGCCGGGTCAGGGCGCCGGGGCGGCGGGCCTCCTCGATCGAGGGGAAGAGCGCGACCCGGGCGGCGTCGCGCACCGGGTCGCCGCAGTCGACGTCGTAGACCCCGACGACCAGGTCGACGGGGTCGGGCTCGGCGAAGGCGGCGCGCAGGCCGGTGAGCCACTGCGGCCCCGGGGCACAGCCGGCGTCGGTGCAGGCGACCCGGGGGTGCCGGGCCCGGGCGAACCCGGTGTTGCGGGCCACCGAGAGGTTCACCCCGGGACCCTCCAGCAGCCGGATGCGGTCGTCGCGGGCGGCCCAGGCCGCCAGCTCGGCTCCGGTCGAGTCGGTGGAGCAGTCGTCGAGCAGCAGGTACTCGTCGTCGGGACCGAGCTGGGCCACGACCGCACCGACGACCTCGTCGACGTGGCCGGCCTCGTCGCGGAAGCAGGTCAGCACGCTCATCGGCGGCCCCGCCAGACCGGCCCCGGGCCGGCGGGCGACATGGGCCAGCACCTGGACGACGCGCTCGGCGCAGGCGGTCGCGTCGGGATGATCGGCGAGCACCGCCCGCCCGGCCCGCCCGCACGCCTCGCGCGCCTGGGGATCCTCGAGATCGGCCAGCGCCCGCGCGACCGCCCGGGGGTCGCGGGCCGGCACGACCCGACCGGCGGCGCGCGCCATCCGCTCGACCTCCGGGTTGCCGGTGGCCCCGACCAGCGGCACCCCGGCGCCCAGCGCCTCGAGCGCGACCAGGGAGTAGCCCTCGCGCCCGAAGCGCTCGCCGTCGCCGCGGGTCAGCACGGCCACGGCATCGAAGGCCGCCAGGTGCCGGCCCGCGTCGGGAACCGGCCCGGTCAGCTGCACCCGGTCGGCCACGCCGAGCCGATGCGCGAGCGCCTCGAGGCGGGTCCGCTCCCCCGGCTCCGTCGGGTCGTCGGGGCCGACCACGACGAGTCGCCACGCCCGCGCGGCGTCGTCGGCCAGCGCCTCGATCGCGGTGTCGACACCCTTGTAGCCGACCAGCCGGCCCAGCACCCCCAGCACCGGCCCGTCGCCGCTCGCCACCCCCTGCTCCGCCCAGTACGCCGCTGCCTCGGCGCGCGGGGCCGGCGCGGGCGGGCGGGGCGGCGGCACGATCGTGGCGTCGTCGCGACGGGTGGCCGCGGCGACCGAGGCCGAGGTGGCCAGCACCGCGTCGCTCATCCGGCCCAGGCGGGGCGCGAGCTCGCGGTCCCAGGAGAAGTCGTGCTTGGCCCAGACCACGGGCACCCCGACCGCTCGGGCGGCGGGCACCACGGCGGCCGCGGCCTTGACCCCGTTGGCCAGCAGCACCTCGGCGTCGCTGTCGCGCAGGCGGCGGCCCAGGTCGAGGTTGCGCAGCGCCAGGTCGCGGGCGCGCGGCCCGGTCGGCAGCACCGTGACGGGCACGCCGTCGGACTCCAGCGCCGCCCGCAGGGGGCCGTCCTCCAGCATCCAGACCTCGGGGCGCAGCCGCGCCCGGCTGGTGCGCAGCAGGTCGAGCAACCAGGTCTCCGACCCGCCCAGGGTGCCGGTCGGGGTGAGCACCAGGGCTCGCAGCGGGGCCAGGGGTTCCGGACCGTCCGGGGCACCGGCACGGTGATCGGTGGTGCTGGAGGTCAACGGGGCTCCTGGGTCGGGGTGGGTGCCGCCGCCCGAGCATGCTCGCACGCGGCCACGAGCGCGGCCAGCACCAGCCACACCGTGGTGAGCACGACAGGGTTGCGCAGCGGGTAGTCGAGCATGCCGTGCGCCAGGACCGGGACGAGCGCGGCGGCCAGCACCCCGGGCAGCCAGCGCGTCGCGGCGGTGGGCGGCAGGCTGGTCGTGGCGCGGCGCGCCCCGACCAGCACCGCTCCCAGCCCGGCGACCAGGGCCAGCAGCCCGGCGAGCCCGAGGAGCCCGAACTCGACCGCGGTGTTGAGCAGCAGGTGGTGGGCGTGCTCGACCTCGAGGACGGCTCCCGCGCGCAGCGAGTCGCTGGCGGCCTCGAGGAAGTAGCCACCGGGCCCGTGCCCCAGCAACGGCGCTTCGGCGACCAGGCGCAACCCCTCGGCCCAGATCAGCGGCCGCTGGTCGTAGGGGTTCGCGCCGGCCTCCCCGAGCGAGGCGACCCGGTCGAGCACCTGGCCCAGCGGTCCGACGCCGAGCAGGCCCAGGACACCGACCACCACGACCAGCCCGGCCCCCAGGCGCAGCAGCGCACGCCGCGTCGGCGCCACCAGGACCGCCAGGGCCACCACACCGGCCAGCGCGCCGAACCAGGCGCCGCGCGACAGCGAGGCACCCAGCGCGGCGACCAGCAGGCCAGCGGCGACCATCCCGGTCGCGCGCAGCCGGGGCGCGGCGGAGCCCAGCCCGACGCCGAGCGCGAGCACGAGCAGCACCGCGCTGAAGAGACCGAGCTCGTTGGGCTGGGAGAAGACGCCCACCGCCCGGCCGGTGACGACGCCACCGCCGTAGAAGCTCTCGGTGGGCCCCGAGGCCGCCAGCGCCCACACCGAGGAGGCGGCACCGGCCACCAGGAGCGCCACGACCAGACGTGTGAGGTGACGCGCGGTGCGCACCCCCGTCAGCACCGCCACCACCAGCAGCACGAGCAGCAGCAGCTGCACGTCGAGCCGGAAGGCCAGGTCGGCGTCACGGGCCCGGGGCGTGGCGAGGACCGCTACCACCAGGAACAGTCCCAGGGGCACGGCCACCGGCCAGGGGGGCAGGCGCCAGTCGAGCCGGGCGGCGGCCGGCACCAGCACCGCGACGACGCCCAGCGCCGTCACCAGCTGCACCAGGTCGACCTGCCCCGCGCCGACGTGGCCCAGGGGCAGGGTGAGCGCGACGGTGGGCACCACGAGGTCGGGGCGCCGCCAGGCCAGCACGACCAGGACCGGGGCCAGCACTAGCAGGAGCGGCGCGAGCGGGCCGGCGACCAGGCCGGCTCCGGCGAGCAGCAGCCCGAGCGCTGCGCCGGCGAACGCCAGGGCGGCCAGTGCCGCGGCCCCCCGGGTGCGGGCGGCCGCGCGGCTCGCCGGCGCAGCGCCGGTCGGCGTACGACGCGGGCGGCGGGGCACGTCGCCCCAGGCCCGCGAGCCCGGGCGGGTTGAGGTGGCCGGCGGTGGGCTCACCGACGGCCCCGCTGCCCGCCCAGGGAGGTCAGCGCCGCGCGCACGGTGCGTCGCACCACCGGCGCCCGGTCGAGCGCCGCCCACCACTGCCGGTAGCCGGGCAGCTGCGTCTTGAGGCGGAAGGAGGCCAGGGTGTCGGTGGCGTTGACGTCGACGCGGCTCACGGCGTGCGGCCCCGCGTCGTCGAAGACCGAGAAGGCGACGTCGAAGCCCTCGGCGGCGACCGACCGCCGCGCGGCGGCGTCGTGGGCGCCGTAGGGGTAGGCGAAGGAGCGCAGCGGGTCGCCGACCAGGTCGCCGAGGCGCCCGTGCGCGCGGCGGACCTGGTGGTCGAGCGCGTCGGCGCCCAGGCCGCGCAGGTCGCGGTGGTCGGCCCCGTGCACGCCCAGCTCGAGCC
Source organism: Nocardioides cremeus (assembly GCF_030518195.1). Classification (GTDB taxonomy): domain Bacteria; phylum Actinomycetota; class Actinomycetes; order Propionibacteriales; family Nocardioidaceae; genus Nocardioides; species Nocardioides cremeus. Next base: position 14,288 of record NZ_JAULSC010000035.1, on the reverse strand, counting down.
AGGGCAGTGTGTGCAGGTGGCGCAGCTCGTCGGGGCCGAGCAGCGGCTCGTCAGCGGGGCGCGGCAGCCAGGTGGCGGTGCGCCCCGCCAGGTCGGAGGGCACGTAGAGCAGGGCGGGCACGCCGAGGCGCTCCAGCACCGGCACGGCCAGCTGCAGCACCGAGGTGAAGCCGTCGTCGATGGTCACCAGGAAGGAGCGCCGCGGCCGGTGGGCCCGGTCGGCGCGCGCGGCCACGTAGCCGTCGAGGTCGAGGGCCTGCCAGCCCTGGTCGAGGAGCCAGCGCAGCTGCTGCTCGAACCGGTCGACCTCGACGAAGAGGTTCTCGGGGTCGTCGTCGCGCCGGTGCGCGCAGAACCCGTGGTACATCAGCACCACGGGCGGGCGACCGAGCAGCGCCGGGCGACCGGCACCGGCCTGCTCAGTCACCACGCCCGGTCTCGCGCAGGCCGGGGGCCTCGGCCTGGGCCCGGGTGGCGTGGTTGAGCACGACGCCACGCACCGGCACGCCCAGACGGCGCAGCCGGGCCGCGGTGCGCTCGATGGTCGCCGTCGAGGTGCCCGCCCGCACCACCACGACCGCCGAGGCGGCGTGCGCTGCGACGACCTCGCTGAGCTCGCCGGCGCCCAGCGGTCCGCTGTCGCACAGCACGACCTCGTAGCGGTCGGCGCCGCGCTTGAGCAGGTCGGGCAGACGGTGGTCGACGAGGTCGTCGAAGCCGCTCATCGGCTCGGTGGTCAGCACCGCCACCCCGCCCTCGCTGTGCACGGCCTCGGCGAGCGGGGTGCTCTCGGTGAGGGCGTCGTGCAGGGCGAAGCGGCTGGGGGTGCCCATCGTGGCGCTCAGACCGGCGTGCTCGAGGTCGAGGTCGAGCACCAGCGTGGACTCACCGCGGTCGACCAGGGTGCGAGCCAGCAGGAAGGCGACGGTGCTCGCGCCGGCACCGCGCTCGACACCGACCACCAGGACCGGTCCGGCCGGGGAGCCGGCGCCCGAGGCCAGGAAGCCCGAGCGCAGGGAGCGCGCCGAGGCCAGGATCTCGCTGTCGGGTGCGACCGCACGCCGGGGCCACGTGGAGGTGAAGGCGGGCAGGCTGCCCAGCACCGGTCCGCCGGCCGCGTCGGCCGCGTCCCCGCCGGTGCGGGCCCGGGGCCGCACGGCCTCGAGCGCGTAGGCGACCACGAGACCTGCGACCAGGGCGGCGAGCACCAGCAGCGCCTGCAGCGACCGGGTGCCGGAGAGCAGGCCCGGGGCCTCGGTGCGGGCGCCGGCGAGCACCGACGCGTCGGCGAGCGGGTCCTCCTGGCCGAGGGTCACCGTCTGCTCCGCGACCGCCCGCGCCACGAGCAGCGCGTCGTCGGTGCTGGGCAGCGTCGCACGCACCGAGAGGTTGCCGGCCTCCTGGGAGGCGCTCACCTCGACGGCGGCGTCGAGGACGTCGAGGGCGATGCCGGTCTCGGCGGCGACCTGGGTGAGCACCTCCGGCGAGGTCAGGGCCACGGAGTAGCGACCCAGCGCGAGCTGCACGGCGTCGGTGCTGAGCACGTCGGCCGACTCGGGGGCCACGCCGACCACGGCCACCGCGGTCGTGCGGTCGGTGCGCTGCTCGACGGCCAGGATCCCGACGACGGCAGCCGGCACCAGCACGGCCAGGAGCACCGCCCACCGGAAGCGCAGCGCGCGACCCAGCACGCGCAGGAACGGCGCGCCGGTCACCGGGACACCCCGTAGAGGTCGCGGAAGACGTGCCACACCTCGCGCGGACGGCGTTCCTCGTCGAGCATGGCGTAGCCCTCCTGGTGCAGGTCGGTGCTCTCGTCGTTGATCGCGTCCTTGTACCAGAACGCCGCGTTGACGTAGGGGAACTCCATGGCCAGCAGGGTCAGCGCCTCGGCGGCGTAGCGGGCCTGGGTCGGCTCGTCGACCCCGCGCCGCCACGGCTCGGTCTCGGAGTCGTTGCCGTGCACGCTCCAGCCGAACTCGGTGATCCACACCGGCAGCCGGTCGCCGTTCTCCACCATGGTGTCGCGCACCTCGTCGAGGTTGCGCAGGTTCCAGACCTCACCGTCGTCGACGACGCTGGGCGGGGCGTCGGCCGGCGCCTGGTAGGAGTGCACCGACATCACGTCGAAGCAGCCCCCTGCGCCGGCGTCGTAGGCGCGCTGGAGCCAGTCGTCGTCGTTGTACATCAGCCCACCGAAGACCACGCGGGCGTCGGGGTCCTCGCGCCGCACGACGGGGTACGTCGCGCAGAGCAGGTCGGCGTACGTCTCGGGGTCGGTGCCGTGGTAGAAGACCTCGAGGTTCGGCTCGTTCCACACCTCGTAGGCGTCGACCACGTCGCCCCAGCGCTGCGCCACCCGGCCCAGTGCGGCCGCGTAGTCGGCCGGGTCGTCGGGGCTGGTGTACTGCGCGGTGAACTCGTCGGGCTCCGAGGAGGCCCAGGTCGGCGTCAGCCAGAACATCACGAGGACCTTGAGGTCACGCTCGCGCAGCTGGTCCATCACCTCGTCGAGCAGGGGCACCGCCCAGTCCTCGTCAAGGGCGCCGGGTCGCGGCTGGAGCATCGCCCAGCCGACGTCGAGACGCACCCAGCGGGCTCCGGACCTCTCGATGCGATCGAGCACCTCGTCGCGCTCGGACGCGTCGTAGTGCGTCCAGGTGCCGTGGAACTGCAGTCCCAGGGCCGGCAGGGAGGACGGGTCGGGTGGGTCCTCGAGCGGCCCCAGCTGCGAGGAGGAGGCGGTCCCCACCTGGACGTCGGTGGCCTGCAGGGCCTCCGGGGCACCAGCGCCCTGCTCGGCGCGCACCAGCAGGACGCCAGCGAATGCCACCGCGGTCGAGACCGCGGCGGCTACGAGCACAGCGAAACGGCCCCCCATGACCATGACGTTACCCGGTGGGGCCCGCTCCGAAACACTCGTGCACTGGTGAGGCCGCCCACTCGGGACGGCCCTCCGCCGGCGTCAGTACGTCGTGACGTGCACGTGGTCGTAGTGGTTGGCGGTCGTCGAACCACGGTCCGACATGCCCCGCCAGCCCTCACCGCTGCGCTCGACCGACCAGATGTTCTGCGAGTAGATCGCGTAGGAGACGCCGAGGCTGCCAGCGTTGGCGCGCACGAACTCGGCGACCTCCCAGCCACGCGAGCCGCTGACCATGATGTCGACCGCGATGCCCTGGGCGTGCTCACCGTCGCCGCGGAAGGTCCCGTAGGTGGTGATCTCCGGGAAGGCGGCGCAGACGGCCTCGTGCACCTTGACGATGTTGGGGCTGACGCCGGAGGCCACGGACGTGCCGTTGCTGCAGGTGGCGTCGGAAGAGGTCGCCGCCTCGGCCGGCTCGGACTTCTCCTCGGCCTCGTCGACGGGCTTCTCGTCGCTCAGGTAGCCGGCGCTGACCCAGCGCGACTTGCCGCCGACGACGACCTCGTCGCGGCCGTAGAGCGAGCGGCCGGTGACCAGGACCTTCTTCTCGGCGCCCAGGACACCGCTCTTGCCGGCCTTCTTGGCCGGCGAGACCCACAGGTTGAGGTCGGCGGTGGTCCACAGCTTGGTGTCGGCGCCGGCGACGGCGGCCTGCACGGCCGCGGGGGCCATCATCTTGTCGAGCGCGGACTTCTTCTCCAGCCGCACGCCCTGGCGCACCGGAGCGGTGGCCAGCGAGCGGTCGGAGGTACGCGAGACCACAGAACCGCGCTCGGCGAGCTCGGCGGCGATGCCGGCGCTCGACGAGGAGACCGAGGCCGCGACGGGCACCTCGGTGGCGGTGGGTTCGGAGGAGGCGATGCCGACGGTGACCGCGGATGCGGTCGCCAGCACGGCGAGGGTCCCGGCCACGACAGTGGCGCGCGGGCGGAGGCGGGCATTGGCGTCCCGCTTGTGGCGTAGGTCTGCCACAGCGCTGATCCTTTGCTGTTGATGACACAGGCGTCGCCGGTCCGCTGTGGCGGGCCGGCGAAGTCACCTACTGAAACACACTGCGGCGCCGCACCGGGCATCAACGCGGGCAAAATCGTGCGTGTGCTCGCTCACCCCCCCCAGGGTCAGCCGGCGCCAGCCGGTCTCAGCCGGTCTCAGCCGCCGGTGGTCTCCACGGCGTCCTCGGTGGTGGCCAGGCCGCGTCCGTCGGTGTCGTCGAGCCAGCCCTCGGGCAGCGCGACCCTGGCCCGCGGCGAGCCCTGGCGACCGCGCGGCGCACCCAGCGCGGCGGTCGGGAACTGCTCGTCGGGGTCGAGGTCGGCGAGCAGCGCGTCGAGGTCGGCGAGCGAGGAGACCAGGCCCAGCGAGCGACGCGCGTCGCTGCCGGCCGCGAAGCCCTTGAGGTACCACGAGACGTGCTTGCGGAACTCCTTGCAGCCGCGCTCCTCGCCCATGTGGCGGCACAGCAGCTCGGCGTGGCGGCGCATCATGTCGCGCACCTCGCCCAGCGTGGGCAGGGTGGCCACCTGCTCGCCGGCGAAGGCGGCCGCCAGGTCGCGGAAGAGCCACGGACGCCCGAGGCAGCCGCGCCCGACGACGACACCGGCGGCGCCGGTCTGCTCGACCATCCGCACCGCGTCGGCGGCCTCCCAGATGTCGCCGTTGCCGAGCACCGGGATGTCGACGTGGGCGACCAGCTCGCCGATCGCCTCCCAGTCGGCCCTGCCGGAGTAGGCCTGCGAGACGGTGCGCCCGTGCAGGGCGATCGCCGCGCAGCCGGCCTCCTGGGCGATCCGTCCGGCGTCGAGGTAGGTCAGGTGGTCGTCGTCGATGCCCTTGCGGGTCTTCATCGTCACCGGCACCCCGTGGCGCGAGGCCGCGCCGACGGCGGCCTCGAGGATCTCACCCAGCAGGCCGCGCTTCCAGGGCAGCGCCCCTCCCCCGCCCTTGCGGGTCACCTTGGGCACCGGGCACCCGAAGTTGAGGTCGATGTGGTCGACGCCGTGCTCGGTGCACAGGATCTCGGCGGCCTTGCCGACGTGCACCGGGTCGCTGCCGTAGAGCTGGACCGAGCGGGTCGTCTCGGCCTCGTCGAAGACGAGCATGTCGAGAGTGTGCTTGTCGCCCTCGACCAGGCCGCGGCTGGTGATCATCTCGCAGACGTAGAGGCCGGCGCCCTGCTCGGCGCAGAGCCGGCGGTACGCCGCGTTGGTGATGCCGGCCATCGGCGCGAGCACCACCGGCGTCGCCACCTCGAGGTCGCCCAGGCGCAGGCCCGGGAAGACGGCGGTGGGGGCGGGACTGGACATGCGGCCATTCTCGCGGGCCGCCCGCCCCGCCCCAAATCAGGTGGGGCGGCTACCCGTCGCCGTTGCCGTTCCTGTTCTTCTTCTTGTCCCGCTGCTTCTTCTCCTTGGCGGCCTGCTTCTGCTCGGCCGTCTTCTCGCCGATCTTGAGGACCTCGCCGGTCCAGGTGATCGGGTTGAACTCCTGGGCGGGTCGGAAGCTGATGGCCTCGAGGTCGCCCTTGGCGGGCGCCAGGTAGACCAGGCAGGTGGTGGCCTTCTTGCCCGGCCCGAACTTCTTCGGCAGCGCCTTCGACGGGCAGGGCTTGAAGGTGCTCACGAACGTGGAGGACTCCACGAGCGTGTTGTCGCCGTCGACCAGGTAGAGCGGCACCCGCTTGCCACCGAGGTCGTCCTCGCCGACGTTCTCGACCTTGGCGCGCACGAAGTAGGGCTGCGACTTCTTGACCTTCTTGTCCAGCTTCCAGCCCTGGAAGGACTCCTTGAAGGAGGTCTTGCGCAGGTCGGTGACGGTGATGTCGAGGACACCGACGTCCTTCTGGTTGGGCTGGTAGGCCACGGTCGCGGTCTCCCCGACCTCGAGGGCGCTGCCCTGCTCGGTCAGCTCGACGTCCTCGGGCACCGGCAGGTACGGCGTCTCCTCGGCCCCGGCGGTGGGGTCGATGGTGGTGTCCTCACCGGGTGTCGCGCTCTGCGACGACGACGCCTCGTCGGCGTCGTCGCCCGAGCAGGCGCCCAGGGCGCCGACGGTCAGGACCAGGGCGGCCAGGGGCGCGACCACGCGGGTGGCACTCCCCCGGAGGGGATGGCTGCTCAGCATCGGACCATTGTGCATGCGGGCCCCTCACGCACCGAGGAACTTCTCGGCGAAGTACGCCGAGATGCGGTCCAGGCCGATGCGCTCCTGGGCCATCGTGTCGCGCTCGCGCACGGTGACCGCGTGGTCGTCGAGGGTGTCGAAGTCGACCGTGACGCAGAACGGGGTGCCGATCTCGTCCTGGCGGCGGTAGCGCTTGCCGATCGCGCCGGCGTCGTCGAAGTCGACGTACCAGTTGCGGCGCAGCTCGGTGGCCAGGTCGCGGGCCTTGGGCGAGAGGTCGGCGTTGCGGCTCAGCGGCAGCACGGCCACCTTGACCGGCGCCAGGCGCGGGTCGAGGCGCAGCACGGTGCGCTTGTCGACGCCACCCTTGGTGTTGGGCGCCTCGTCCTCGGAGTAGGCGTCGACCAGGAAGGTCATCAGCGAGCGCGACAGGCCGGCCGCGGGCTCGATGACGTAGGGCGTGTAGCGCTCACCGGCGGCCTGGTCGTAGTACGACAGGTCCTTGCCGGAGTGCTTGGCGTGCGTCGAGAGGTCGAAGTCGGTGCGGTTGGCGATGCCCTCGAGCTCGCCCCACTCCGAGCCGGCGAAGCGGAAGCGGTACTCGATGTCGACGGTGCGCTTGGAGTAGTGCGACAGCTTCTCCTGCGCGTGCTCGTAGTGGCGCAGGTTGTCGGGGTCGATGCCCAGCTCGACGTACCACTTGGTGCGCTCGTCGATCCAGTGCTGGTGCCACTCCTCGTCCTCGCCGGGCTTGACGAAGAACTCCATCTCCATCTGCTCGAACTCGCGGGTGCGGAAGATGAAGTTGCCGGGCGTGATCTCGTTGCGGAACGACTTGCCGATCTGGGCGATGCCGAAGGGCGGCTTCATCCGCTGGCTGGTCACCACGTTGGCGAAGTTGAGGAAGATGCCCTGAGCGGTCTCGGGGCGCAGGTAGTGCAGGCCCGACTCGTCGTCGTGGACGCCGAGGTAGGTCTTGAGCAGGCCGGAGAACTGGCGCGGCTCGGTCCAGGCGCCACGCGTGCCGCAGTTGGGGCAGGCGAGGTCCTCGAAGGTGACCGTGTCGGGGTCGTCGATGCCTTTCTTCTCGGCCACGGCCTCCTGCAGGTGGTCGGCGCGGAAGCGCTTGTGGCACGACTGGCACTCGGTCAGCGGGTCGCTGAAGGTGTCGACGTGGCCGCTGGCCTCCCAGGTGCGGGTCGGCAGGATGACGCTGGAGTCGAGGCCCACCACGTCGTCGCGCATCTGCACCATGGACTTCCACCACTGGCGCTTGATGTTGTCCTTGAGCTCCACGCCGAGCGGGCCGTAGTCCCACGCCGACCGGGTGCCGCCGTAGATCTCGCCGCAGGGGTAGACGAAGCCCCGGCGCTTGGCGAGGGAGACGACGCTGTCGACGACGGAGGGAGGCGGCTTGGCCACGGAGGGGGCTCACTTTCGCGTGCAGGCGCACCGGCTGGCTGCCGGCGGGCGGGAGGACGTGCGGGAAGCGCTCAGCCTAACGACCGGGCAGCCGCCACGTTGAGGTCGGTCCCGGGCTCGACGACCTCGAAGGCGCTGGCCTCGTCGACCGCGCGCGCGAGCAGGCGCACGGCGCCCATCTTGACGTCGTACGACGACAGGGCGCGGCGGTAGGCGCCCACGTGCTCCCAGCGCGTGGTCAGCACCCACAGGGTCGGCTCGTCGAGGTTGCGCCCGACCGTGCCGTCGACGTAGCCGGGCCGGGCAGCCAGCACCGCGTGCGCGCTCTCGAGGTCGGCGCGGAACTGCACCGCCTCGTCCTCGGGGACGCGGAACCTGTTGACGACCAGCATCCGGCGAGCCTAGCCGTGGGCCACCGAGCCACTAGCCTGCGCCCGTGCCCGACATCGACCTGGTCCGGATCGGCCCCGACGACTGGCGCGAGCTCCGCGACGTGCGCCTCGCCGCGCTCCTCGACGCCCCCGGCGCCTTCGGGTCGCGCCACGACGACTGGGTGGCGGCCGAGGAGGCGCGCTGGCGGGCCCGGCTCACCGACGTCGAGCTCACGCTCCTGGCCCGCCGCGGCGACGGCGAGCCGGTCGGCATGGTCTCGGGCGCGGACTCGGGGCAGTGGGTCGAGCTGATCTCGATGTGGGTCGCTCCGAGTCAGCGCGGGACCGGGCTGGCAGGACGCCTCGTCGACGAGGTGGTCGCCTGGGCGCGCCGGCGGGGGCGGCGTACCTGCCTGATGGTGCGCGACGACAACGTCGGCGCCATCCGCTGCTACCTCCGCGCCGGCTTCGTCGACCACGGCGTGTCGCCGGACTGGCCGGACGACGAGCCCGCCGAGCGCCTGATGTGGCACGGCGAGTAGTCCTGACACGCACGAATTGACAACCATTCTCAACCTCCTGAGAATGGTTCTCATGACGCTTCGCCGCACCCTGCTCCCCGCCACCGCCGCGCTCGCCCTGTCCCTGAGCGGCTGCGGGGCACTGACCTCGGACGACGCCTCCGGGTCCAGCGGGTCGGACAGCTCCGACACGGTCGTGGCCGGCCTCTACCCCCTGCAGTACGTCGCGCAGCGCGTGGCCGGTGACGCCTTCGAGGTCGAGAACCTCACCCAGCCCGGCGGCGAGCCGCACGACCTCGAGCTCGGCATCGGCCAGACCGCGGCGCTCTCCGACGCCGCCCTGCTGGTCTACGTCGACTCCCTGCAGCCGGCCGTGGACGAGGCCGCCGACGAGGTCAGCGGCACCGAGGTGCTCGACGCCGCGACCGTCGTCGACCTGGCGCCGTTCGAGGACGAGCACTCTGAGGAGGAGGTCTCGGAGGAGGAGCACAGCGGCCACGACCACGGCGAGCTCGACCCGCACTTCTGGCACGACCCGCTGCGGATGGCCGACCTGGGCGACGCGGTCGCCGAGCGACTCGCCGAGATCGACCCCGACGAGGCCGAGTCCTTCGAGGAGCGCGCCGCCGAGCTGCGCAGCGACCTGGAGGCCCTCGACGAGGAGTACTCCACCGGCCTGTCGGACTGCGAGGTCCGGACCGTGGTGACCAACCACGACGCGTTCGGCTACCTCGAGGGCTACGACCTCGAGCTGGCCTCCATCAACGGCATCTCCCCCGACGCCGAGCCGACCCCCGCGGCGCTGGCCGAGCTGCAGGACCTCATCGACGAGACCGGCATCACCACGGTCTTCTCCGAGACCCTGGTCAGCCCCCAGGCCGCCGAGGTCCTGGCCTCCGACGCCGGGGTCGACACCGCGGTCCTGGACACCATCGAGGGGCTGACCGACGACACCGCCGACGAGGACTACCTTTCTCTCATGCGCTCCAACCTCGCCACCCTCCAGGAAGCCAACCGCTGTTGACCCCCCACGCGGACCCCGTGGTCGAGCTGCGCGACGGCGCGGTGGTGCTCGGCGGACGCCCCGTCGTGCGCCAGGTCGACCTCACCGTCCGCGCCGGCGAGTTCGTGACGCTGCTGGGCCCCAACGGCTCCGGCAAGTCCACCCTGGTGCGCGCCCTGACCGGGCTGCGCCCGCTGGCCCGGGGCTCGTTGTCGCTCTTCGGCACCCCGATGGGCTCCTTCCGCGACTGGCACCGGCTCGGCTACGTGCCGCAGCGCGCCGGCGCGGCCAGCGGCGTACCGGTCTCGGTGCGTGAGGTCGTCGCCTCCGGGCGGCTCACCCGCCGGCGGGTGCTGTCGCTGCCCAGCCGCGCCGACCGGGCGGCCGTGACCGAGGCGCTCGAGGTCGTCGGGCTCGCCGACCGCGCGAAGGACAGCGTGGGCACGCTCTCCGGCGGCCAGCAGCAGCGGGTGCTGATCGCCCGCGCGCTGGCCGGGGGGCCCGACCTGTTCTTCCTCGACGAGCCGACCGCGGGTGTCGACCTGCCCAACCAGGAGGCGCTGGCCGACGCGCTGGCCACCCTCTCGCGCTCGGGCAGCACCATCGTCCTGGTGACCCACGAGCTCGGGCCGCTGGCGCCGCTGGTCGACCGCACCGTCGTCCTGCGTGACGGCCGCGTCGTGTACGACGGCCCGCCGCTCGACCTGAGCGACGCCCACGGGCACCACCACCACCACGACCACGACGCGGGTCGCCACGACCACCACCCCGACGTGGTGGCTCCCTGGGACCGGGAGGACCACCGGCTGTGATCGACCTCCTCGGCTACGAGTTCATGCAGCGCGCGCTGATCGCGGCGCTGGTCACCGGCCTGGCCGCCCCGGTCATCGGCACCTACCTGGTGCAGCGCCGGCTGGCGCTGCTCGGTGACGGGCTGGGCCACGTCGCGGTCACCGGCGTCGCGCTGGGCCTGCTCACCGGGATCGCCCCCACCTGGACGGCCGTCGTGGTCGCCATCCTCGGCGCGGTGGCCATCGAGCTGATCCGCGACCGCGGCCACACCAGCGGTGACCTGGCGCTGGCCCTGCTCTTCTACGGCGGCCTGGCCGGCGGCGTGATGATCACCGGGCTCGCCGGCCAGACCGGAGCCACCCTGCAGCGGTACCTCTTCGGGTCGATCACCTCGATCTCCCTGACCGACATCTGGTTCACCATCGGTCTGGCCGTGGTGATCCTGGGCCTCGGCCTGGGGCTGATGCCCCAGCTCTTCACGGTCGCCCAGGACCAGGACTTCGCCAAGGTGGCCGGGCTCAACGTGCGGGCCTACAACCTGCTGGTCGCCGTGCTGGCCGCCGTCACGGTCACGGTGGCGATGCGCACCGTCGGGCTGCTGCTCGTCTCGGCGCTGATGATCGTGCCGGTCGCGACGTCGCAGCAGCTGGCCCGCTCGTTCCGGGCCACGGTCACCGGGGCCGTGGTGGTCGGTGCGGGCGCGGGCGTGGGCGGCCTGCTGGTGTCGGCGTACCTCTCGCAGTCCTACGACCTCACGGTGCCGCCCGGGTCCGCGATCGTGCTGCTCGCGCTGGCCTGCTTCGTCGCGACCTGGCCGCTGGGTGCGCTGCTGCGCCGTCGCCAGCAGCGGTCGACACCGTTCCCCGACGTGGCGCCCGACGAGCACGAGGTCACCGCCCACCACGACCACGAGCACGGACCCGACTGCGGCCACCTCGCGGTCCCCCACGGCGACCACGTCGACTACGTCCACGACGGCCACCGGCACGCCCCCCACGGGAAGCACTATGACGAGCACTGACCGCCCGGCACCCCCCTCGCCGGGCCTGCGACCGACCCGCCAGCGGTTGGCCGTCGCCGAGGCGATGGCCAGCTTCGACGACTTCCGCTCGGCCCAGGAGATCCACGACCTGCTGGGCAGGCGCGGCGAGACCGTCGGGCTGGCCACCGTCTACCGCACCCTGCAGCGCCTGGCCGACACCGGCGAGATCGACCGGCTGCTGACCGAGGGCGGCGAGGCGATCTACCGGGCCTGCTCGGCCACCCACCACCACCACCTGGTGTGCCGCTCCTGCGGGCGCACGGTCGAGGTCGAGGGCCCGGCGGTGGAGAGCTGGACCCGCTCGATCGCCGCCGAGCACGGCTACGACGAGGTCAGCCACACGCTCGAGATCTTCGGCACCTGCCCCGCCTGCCGCTCCTGAGGCGCCGGCGTCGCCTAGGGTCGTGCTCGTGCAGGTCGTGGTGATGGGTGTCTCCGCCACCGGCAAGTCGCGCGTCGCCGAGCGCGTCGCCGAGGCCCTGGGGTGGGACTTCGTCGAGGGTGACGACCTGCACCCGCGCGCCAACGTGGCCAAGATGGAGGCCGGCGACCCGCTCACCGACGCCGACCGGTGGCCCTGGCTGACTCGGGTCGGCGAGGCGATGGCCGCTCACGAGCGCGACGGCCGCCACGGCGTGGTGACCTGCTCGGCGCTCAAGCGCGCCTACCGCGACCGGCTGCGCGAGCACGTGCCCGACCTGTGGTTCCTGCACCTGCACGCCCCGACCGAGGTGCTGGCCGAGCGGATGGCCCAGCGCACCCGCCACTTCATGCCCACCTCCCTGCTCACCTCCCAGATCGACACCCTCGAGCCGCTCGGCGACGACGAGGCGGGACGCGTCGTCGACGTCACCCCGCCCCTCGACGAGGTCGTGACGGCCGCGCTCGACGCGCTCACCCAGCACCGCGACGACGTACGCCGCTCCTAGTCCCGCGCGCCGGTCGGCGGCCCCGCACCTGGTGCGCCTTCGCCTTCATGCCGGGCTTCGAGATGTCGCGAGGTGACAGCACGCCCGCAAGCGGGTGCGTGTGAACCAGATGCAGGGCACGTACGCGTCCCTCATGCCGGTGAGCGGATACCTGACAGATCACGTCCAAGTACGCCGACCACGTGGACTCTGTGCCGCATTCCAAGGCATGGTTCGGTTCCGACGATGAGGCTCGCGCAAGGTCCCGGACTGAAGCCGTACTTGTGGGACGTTGGAGCCAGAAGTGCGCCTATGAACGAGTCGCCCGGCGCCGATCGCGCCACGCGCCGATCGCCCGGAATAGGCGCAGACCGAACGACGGGTCTCCGCCCCCGTAGACGGACTGCGTACCGATGAACTCGCTATTCGGGTTAGAGCGTCCGAGGTCTGAGTTGCTCTGACCAGGCAAGCGCTTTTCAGGACTCATCGAATCTCCAGTCGATACGGGTATAAGTAGTTTTAGGCGTCCGCCGAAAACGTTTGCGATGTGGATTGGCCCCGGCGCGCATTCTATAGCGCACGCCATCGCCGCTGATAGGGCGCAGTTGTGCGTATGAGGGGACGCGGGCAGACGTCCAATCCCATTCTGGCCGCCGCCCAAGCAACTGACGGGGGTGACCACGTGCCAGGCCGATCGTTGAAGGGGCGTGATGACCAGCAACCGGTCCCTTGTGCTACCCACAGCGCAGCCTTCTGGCCTCGGCCCTCCGGCGTGGCTCATCCGACTGTTGGTCGCATTGATCGTCGTGCCGCTAAGCGGCCTCGTCGCCCTCTTCGCCGTAGCGATGACCGGATGGGGCTTCGAGACTGATCCGGGCGACCAGTTGAGGCGCGACCTCCCCATGCTCATTGCTAGTGCGATCGCGGGTGTGGGATGCGGCGCTGCCCTCGGCTTCGCGCTGGCTGGACCGCGTCGCGCGCCGATCCTGTTGCTGATGGTCCTGGGAGTGGTCCCTGCCATCCTGAAAGGAACGGCCTACTTCACGCACAGCTACTAGGCCGAGAACGGCCGCGCAAGACGCTGGTGAGGTTGCAGGGCGTCTGGACCCTCGTCCGTCGGCCATCCCTGCCTGGCGAAGCCGAGGCGCCCTTCCACAGACCCGGTCGAACCATTGACTCGAACACAGGTTCGAATACAATGGGGTCATGACCACCCAGGAGCTGGAGCACTGCGACACCGCCGACGCGGTGCTTGACTACGCCCGCTCCCGCAAGGCCGCGCGTGACCAGGCCGAGGTCGACATGTACGAGGCGACCTGCACCTGGGCCGCGATGCGCACCACCTTCGACCCCGCCCGCGCCGCGGTGCTGCCCGGCACCGACCTGCAGATCAGCATCGCCGGGCCCGGAGCCCCGTCGGTCTCGGAGTTCGCGATCATCGAGTACGGCACCGCCATCGGCCTCTCCGCCGACGCCGCCGTGGGCTACGTCGCCCACGTCGTCGAGACCCGCTACCGCCTCTCCCGACTCCACGGTGCGGTCGTGGCGGGTCGGGTGCCGGTGTGGCGGGCCCGGCGCATCGCCGAGGCCACCCTCGCCCTGCCCGCCGAGGCCGCCGAGTGGGTCGACCGGCACCTCGCCGGCGTAGCGGCCACCTGCTCCTACGCCGCCCTGGCCCGCCTGGTCGAGGAAGCGCTGTGCCGCTTCGACCCCGAGACCGCCGAGGACAACCGCGCCAAGGCCGCCGAGTCCCGCAAGCTCGACATCCACCTCGACACCGCCACCCGCGGCGGCGCCTGCATCGAGGGCACCGCCGACGTCACCGGCTGCCTCGACCTCGCCGACGCCCTCGACCTCGAGAACGCCGTGGCCCGCGAGGCCCGCAACCTCGCCCTCGCCGGCTCCGACCAACCACTCGACGTACGCCGCTCCCAGGCCCTCGGCATCCTCGCCCGCACCCAGACCACCCTCGACCTCACCAACGACACCCCCGGCGACAGCGGATGCCACACGGTTGCTGAGGAGGTTGCCCAGCAACCGTCTCGAAGCACGGCGCGGCAGGTTGAAGCGCCCCAGGTTCTCGGCCGTTCCTATACGGGGTGCGGCTCTCGGTTGAGAGCAGCGTAGTGGGCTTGCTCGTACTCGACGGGCGGGATGTTTCCCAGGGTCGAATGGAGCCTGCG
>NZ_JAULSC010000138.1 GCF_030518195.1 Nocardioides cremeus | reverse complement strand
AAGACGTTTGGTGACATGTCGTGCCACATAGACAGATTGCTTGAGTTTGCACTCCCAGTTGTGCAATATGTTTCAGCGGAATACTCCAATTCCGTACACAAAAGTGATTCTAACTCCTCATCTGTTATCTGGCTTAGGGTATTTATGGCCTCAAGTCCAGAAGTACAACTTGATGACCTCAGAGTACGATCGAGAGTTGAAAAAGATGGATCGGAATGTGGGGTACCATATATACCTTCTGTCAAGCTGCAAAAATCTCGGTCGTCCAAGGTCTCTGGCGTCCTCATTCCCGACAGAGTGCCTCCTGGGCTTTGAGGCGGTCCGTATCTTG
>NZ_JAULSC010000137.1 GCF_030518195.1 Nocardioides cremeus | reverse complement strand
CTTAGAGTCTGGGTATGTTATTGTGTAATACCATGTCAATGAACCAGACATGGTCTGTACTGAGTGACGATACATAATCCCCAATCAAGTATGAGTTTGATCTTTTTTCTTCTCATGAATATATCAGTACATTACTAATCAACACATCTCATGACCATCTGGCATGCTCGCTATGTACTTAATTGCATATGTTGTCACGCAGGCGATAAATCTTTGGTTTGGAAATCATGCTTTTTATAAACGAGCTCTCTCTCTCTCTCTCGTGTGTCTATGTGACGCTGAAAGTCATGCGTTTAGTAAGAAAGAGATGATCAAGGATACCAAGTACGTA
>NZ_JAULSC010000136.1 GCF_030518195.1 Nocardioides cremeus | reverse complement strand
ATGGAGTTTAGATCGAAGTCCAGGTTGCGTTAGCAAGGATGCCTAGGCCCATGCCCACGTGACAGGCGAAGTGGGCAAAAATAAAAAGTTGCAAAACAAAAACATACGACAGCGGGTATTCGCCAGTGGTCACCCACCTGACTACTAATCCGCCGATTAACTGCTTAAGTACGGAAGATCAAACGGGTTTCCCTGGGCCAGAAATCTATGGACGTATGTGCTAGAAAAGTAAAATTAATCGAATTTGATAATCAAGTACTATGCAGCGTACTATGAGCTAGGCTGCCTTGTTCAAGGTGTTGAGCGCGGCTACGCTAAGAGTGTTATTGATA
>NZ_JAULSC010000034.1 GCF_030518195.1 Nocardioides cremeus | reverse complement strand
GGGGACCGAACCGATCGAACCGGTCGAAAGCGGTTCGGGCCGCGTGGGTGTCGAGGAAAAGGAGAAGTGCAATGACGGACGAAGTGAACGCGGCCGAGGGCGCGCCGACTGCAAAGAACAGTCGCGACCCGTCCACACGTGGACCTAGCAAGAACGGCAAGGGCGGTCGAGCGTCGAAGCACGATGAAAGGGCGCGACGCTCAGGTAGCGAACGGCGCGGAATTGCCGGTGTGCCGGGCAGTAAGAACCCCGAGCGTCGATGCAAGGCGACCGTGTTCAGCACCGGCCTGCGCTGCAAGCGAGCCGCGATCAAGGGCGGCACGGTCTGTACGTCGCACGGCGGCGCCGCCCCCCAAGTACAGAAGTCGGCGAAGGAGCGACTTCTCGAGCTTGCAGACCCGGCCATCGCAGCGCTGTCCAAGATCGTCCGCGATGAGGACACCGACGATGCGGTCCGCCTGCGAGCCGCGCTCGGGGTGCTCGACCGCATCGGCTACGGCCCTGGTCAGACGATCGAGGTCAGTACGTCCAAGTGGGAGAGCGTGCTCGATGACGTGTTCCAGGGCGGCGTCGACCGGGGCTCGCTCGCGGGCCCAGACGACCACGCTGCCTTGCCGTCGGGGGTGGGGGACAGCGAGGACCTGGACCAGGCTCAGCACGACGCCCAGGCGGAGGCGTGGCGAGACCTCGACAACGAGGATGCCCGCGACTACGAGTCCGGCCGTATCAGGCCCGACGAGAACACCATCGTCGGCTCGGTCGTCGTGAAGCCCGCTGGGGGCGAGCCCGAAGGCACACGCGTCAGACCCGCTCGTGGGGCGTAGGCGGATTGCCGTGCGGTTCGGGCGCCTCGCCCCCGCCCCGTCGCCGAGGACAGCGCTACGGGGCGCGGGTGTGGCCCGCTCGACGGCATTTCCGAGGAGGCCTAGCGTCGCCCGCCCGACGCCGAACCCGAAGGTTCGGCGGCTTCCCAGGTCGGGCGGCTAGGGGGTCACGGAGGGAGAGAGCGGTGAAGCTTGTTGCGTATGTCCGGGTCAGCACCCGGGAGCAGGTCGAGCACGGACAAGGGCTCGGCATTCAGGAGAAGGCGATCCGGCGATGGGCCCGAGCGAACGGCCACAAGATCGTCGCGGTCCACCGAGATGAAGGCGTCAGCGGGGCGAAGCCCGCCACCGACCGGCCCGGCCTTACCGCGGCGTTGCGTGACTTGCACAACGGCGCCGCAGGCGGGCTGATCGTGCGCGACCTCGACCGCCTGGCCCGCGAGGTCAGCGTCCAAGAAGCCGTGCTCGCCGAGGTCTGGACCCGGCTCGACGGCCGCGTCTTCACAGCCGTCGCGGACGAGGTGTTGAAGGACGACCCCGACGACCCGATGCGCACGGCGATGCGGAAGATGGCCGGGGTCTTCCACGAGCTTGACCGTCTCCTGATCGTCAAGCGCTTGCGAGACGGTCGAGCCGCCAAGGCCGCCACCGGCGGCCACGCCAATGGGCGCTACTGCTACGGCTACGGGCCCAACGGCCCCATCAAGGCGCAGCAGGCCGCACTCCGGCGCATGAGGGCAATGCAGGCCGAAGGCCTTTCTACCCGTGCAATCGCCCAGACCCTCGCCGACGAGGGCCACCCAACCGCGAGGGGTGGGGGCTGGTCGCCGCCCGTCGTCGCTCGCATCCTCGCCCGCGAGCCGGTGACCTCATGAGGCTCTGGACCGACGAGGACAGCCGCGACCTCGACAGGCGGGTCAAGGCACTGCGGCGCGAGGCTCCTTCCCCACCGAAAGCGAACGCGGGGCACCAGGGCTCGGCCACTGCGACATACGACGGCGTTCCTCGGGGCTACCTGAGCGAAAAGGACCTGCGACGCCGCAAGAAGGTCGAGCGGGCGATGCAGGTGCGCGCCGAGCGTGAGGCCAACAGCGAGCAGCGCTCCGAGACCTACAAGGCGAACCGCTCCAAGCGAGCCGATCGGGTCCGGTGGCCCAAGCCGAAGCAGAAGCCCAACGGGCGCTGGCTCGCTGTCACCACGATCAACAAGCGCAAGCGCGGCAAGACCTTCGACACCGAAGCCGAGGCACAAGCCTGGCTCGATGAGATCACCAAGGAGAAGTGATGGCGCACGTGACGAAAGCGCCCAACGGCAAGGGCTGGGAGTGCCGTTGGTCGTACGACGAGCCCGATCCCGCTAACCCAGGGGAGACCCGGCGTAAGTTCCAGAAGCAGCGGTTCACGCGCAAGCTCGACGCCGAGGCCAAGCGCCGCGAGATCGATGATCGCAAGGCGCAGGGGCTCGCCGTCGACCACAACGCGGGCAAGGAGACTGTCGAGGCCTGGGCCAACCGCTGGTTCGTCGACTATGAGCGCACGGTCAGCCCCAACACGGCGCGCAAGTGCAGAGGGCTGCTGGACGCGACCGTGGTTCCGAGGCTCGGGCACCGGCGCATCCGAGACCTCGGGCCGAGCGACGTGGCGGAGTGGCTGCGGTACATCGAAGACAACCGCTTAGGGCGAGGTGGTCAGCCGATCAGCCCCGCCACGATCAAGCACCACTACCTCGTGCTCAGCAACGTCCTGCAGTACGCGGCTCAGAACCGGGCCATCAGTCAGAACCCGGCTAAGGGCGTACGACTACCGACGAACAAGAGCCGTGGTCGGGCGGCTCACGAGTATGTGTTCCTGACGCCGAGACAGGTGTCCGAGCTTGCAGCCGAGTTCGTGTACCCGTACGACCTACTGGTCACGTTCCTCGCCTTCACCGGGTTGAGGGTGGGGGAGTGCGCCGGGCTCAACATGGCAGACGTCGACCTCGCGGCCCGTCGCGTGCACGTGAGGCGCACCCGGGCCAAGGTCAAGGGCGGATGGGAGACAGGTACGCCAAAGTCCGACAAGACTCGGACGGCGCCGCTCCCGCGAGCGTTAGCCCGCGACCTCGCCGGGTACGTGCAGCAGCACCCGCACGCCGACGACCCCCAGGCGCCCTTCTGGCCGGGCAGGTCGATCACCGGCCGGAGCCGCTACGGCAACACCAGCGCAATCGACTACGACCAGCCGTGGAGCCCCGGGCCGTTCTTCCGCAACATCTTCAAGCCGACCGTCCGGGCGACGCCCGGCATCCCCGACGCGTTGCGTCAGCACGACCTGCGGCACACGTTCGCGAGCATCTGCGCGAGCAACGGCATACCTGCCGCTCAGGTGGCTGCGTGGATGGGGCACGGCAACGAGGTAGTGACCCGCACGATCTATACCCACCTGTTCGCCGAAGATACGGCCACCCACGAGGCTGCACTCGATGCGGCGTTCGGTCGAAGGGCGGGGGACAACGTCGTCCCGATCATCAAGGGCGCGTGAATGCGGCGCTGCGTCCGGGCCACGGCGTGCGAGCGTGATGATATTGCCCGGTGGAACCGGAAGAACTGCGACCCAGCCTGAGCACCTTCGTCGAATGGCGCCGCATACACCTACGCGGAGACGAGAAGAGTGAGGCGCAGATCTTCCTCGACCGGCTCTTCAAGGCCTTCGGGCACGATGGAGCAATAGAGGCTGGGGCGATCTACGAGGATCGCATCCAGCGTCGGATCGACTACCTCGGGGTGTCCTACGCGGACTTGATGTGGAAACCCCGCGTGCTCTTCGAGATGAAGAAGTCGGGCTCCGACTTGTCGCGCCACTTCAGACAAGCCTTCGACTACTGGCAGCAAGCCGTCCCGACGCGACCGCGTTACGTGGTGCTCTGTAACTTCGACGAGTTTTGGATCTACGACTTCGACCAGCAGCTCGACGCACCTATGGATGTGCTTCGGGTCGAAGAATTGCCCGAACGGCATGAGGCGATGGCGTTCATGCTGCCGGATGAGCAGCCGCCCATCTTCGAGAACAATCTGGTTGAAGTCACCCGCGAGGCGGCGGCCCAAGTATCTGGCGCATTCCGATCCATGGTGGCTCGGGGTGTTAACCGCCTACAGGCTCAGCACTTCGTTCTCCAGTGCGTGGTCGCGATGTTTGCCGAAGACATCGGGCTCCTTCCTTCTCAAATGTTCACGCGTACGGTGACGACCGATGCTCAAAACGGTCGCGAGGCCTATGACCTCCTAGGGTCGCTGCTTCGCGAAATGAACACGCCCGGGAATACGAGCGGCGGTCGCTTTGAGGGAACTCCCTATTTCAACGGCGGACTTTTCGCCGACGTACAGCCGGTGCAGATGACCGATGAAGAGTTGCGCGCTATGCGAGCGGCCTGCACCACCAACTGGGCCGCAGTGCGCCCCGAAATCTTCGGAACCCTGTTCGAGACATCGATGGATGCTGGTGAACGCCACGCATATGGGGCGCACTTCACCACACAGGCAGACATCATGAAGATTGTTGGACCCTGCATCGTTCAGCCGTGGCAGAAACGCATCGATGCTGCGAAGAACATCAACGATTACGAGCGTCTGCTTCTCGACATGGCGTCATTCCGAGTCCTAGATCCGGCCTGTGGCTCCGGCAACTTCCTCTACGTCGCGTATCGAGAAATGCGACGGTTGGAGGCAGAAGCAAAGCGACGAGTTGACGAACGACGCCGGTCCAGCGGCAACGCGGACCAGGCTGCCTTCTCGTACGTAACCACGGACCACTTTCTGGGACTCGATAGCAATCCGTATGCGGTCGAGGTTGCGAAGGTGACGTTGATGATGGCGAAGAAGCTCGCAGCGGACGAGCTTGAGGGTGGACAGGCGAACGTCCTGCCATTGGACAACCTCGACGAAACTATCCTTTACGGCGATGCCCTACTAAATCCGTGGCCAAGGGCGGACGTCATCATCGGTAACCCTCCGTACATGGGACGCCGAAAGATGGCGGACGAACTAGGTGCTGGCTATGTCGGCGAACTCGCGGAGCGTTACCCCAACCCGGGGGTCTCAGACTTTGTGACCTACTGGTTCCCGTTGGCGCACGACGCGTTGCCAGATGGGGGACGGGCAGGGTTCGTGGCCACGCAGGCCATCCGTGATGGCGATTCGCGAAAGCGTTCTCTCGATTACATCACGACAAACGACGGGCATATCTTCGACGCCGTCTCATCTCAGACCTGGTCGGGCGACGCTGCTGTCACAGTATCTATCGTCAACTGGGTGAAAGGCTCGCCGTTTGAACCGTCAGAAAAAACTCTCTGGCTTGACAATGGTGAATTGCGTCTCCCCGTTGAGGTCGTTCCGCCTAGTCTGCGAGCCGTGACCGATGTGCGCAAGGCGGTCGACTTGGCCGTGAACAAACGGCCGAAGTCCTGTTTTCAAGGGCAAACCACCGGAAATGTTGCCGGATTCCGTTTGAGTAGGTCGGCCGCAAAGGACATGGCCACACGGGACCCAGGCAGTGGTGAGTATATACATCCAATGCTTTCCGCGGACCCAATGATCAAGACGCTGGGCATCAGTCAGTATGTGATCGACTTGCCGCATACCGACTCGATCAAGGTGCACGCCGAAGCGTCGGGGGCGCTGGATCACTTGCGTGCGACTGTATTGCCTACCCGAGAGTCGGCCGCAGCCGACGAACGTCGCAATAATGAGGAATCGCTGGCGGCCAATCCGCGGTACAAGCGCAAGAAGCACCACTCGAAATTTCTCGAGTATTGGTGGCGTCATGCCTATCGCCGAGATGACATGCTTAGTGCCGTAGCCGCATTGCCGAGGGAACGGTACATTGCGCTAAGCATCGTCGCGGCCGCCGATCGCATGTCCATCTACAACTTCGTCGGGGCGGGTGTGAGACCCGACGCGTCGCTCCAGGTCTTTGCGTTCGACGACGATTACTCATTCGGAATCTTGTCGTCATCGTTGCATCGAGCTTGGCTGGATGAGCGCTGCTCCAAGCTCGAGACTCGACCCCGCTACACCCCGACTACTGTCTGGAACACCTTCCCGTGGCCTGCGAACGTGACAGATTTTCAGGTCGCTGCGATCGCCGAGGCTACGAAGAACATCATCGAAGCCCGAGAGTCCTACCTCGACCACGGCATCACCCTCGGGCGGATGTACGACGCCCTACGGGTCTCAGGCTCCTCTCCCCTTCGCGACCTTCACGATGCGCTCGACGCGGCAGTCCTCGACGCGTACGGCTTCGCTCCGGGAGACGATTTGTTGGCGCAATTGCTGGCGCTCAACCTTGCCGGAGCCGAGGACCCCGCAATCATTGGGCGGCCAGGAGGTTCGCAGTTCGGGTCGATCGCTTACTCATCCACCTATCGCTTGGAGCCTGATCCGCTTAACTAGTCGAATCTAGTCACGCGGAACCACAGTCGTTCGCGTTCATTCTGTGGAGGGTGTGGAGTCGTCGCTACCTTCGATCATCTCAATGACCTGGCCCACGGCGGGTGCCACCTCGTTGACGACGTCCGTCGCTCCCTCGATCGCCAACTGTGTCCCACTGGCGAGGAGGGTGAAGGTTGCAAGAGTTGCCGTCCAGCGACGGAAGCGCTGATTCCATGACGGGCGCGCTTCGTCCGGGACCTGTGGAGTGGCCAGAACTAGAGCGCCTGTGACGCTCTCGGCTTCGCGTGCCACACGTGCGTAGCCGAATCTGTCCACGCTATCGGCCAGCCAAATAACGTGTTCGAGGCTCTCAATCAGCAGAGTGCGTAGGCCGTTGGGCAGATGAGTACCCTGCAGTACCTCAATCCACTCTTTGCACTGGTCCGTTAGGGCCTCGAGATTGACCCCTCCGGGGGCCAGTGCAGTCCCTTCTTGCCGAGCCTCGATCACATCACCCATGCTTCCCAGCAACGCGATGTGTTCCTGACCGATGATGGGACCGGTGGTGTTGCCGGCACCCCAGGCGATGTCTGGAGCGACTACGGCCTTCCACCAAAGGGGCGCCGACGGTTCGTAATTCCCGCGCCTCGCAGGTGGGAGGACGCCGATCTGACGGATGGTCTCGGCGAGGAGATTCATGACCTCGGCATGCCGCCTCGGAAACCCAGCCGCGCCCGGCTGCACGCCCAGCGCCTTAGCCCAGCGCGCATTGAGGGATGAGCCGCTTGCGGGGCTGTTGAGTTCGGCGAGTATGGCCTGGAGGGCGTGAGCGTCGGTCGTGTGCATTCTCGGTTGTCATCCCCGTTCGGGTAGGTCTGGCGCCGTCATGCTTTCACCCTCGCCCCGTGGGATGCCTTCGGCTCGCCACGGACCCGGACAGCAGTGCGCCGCTCGTACATGTGGTCCGACCCTGACCGCGCGGCTGAGCGATCAGGGTCGGCGTCTATTCAAAGGATGCGGTACAGGCCGGACTCGATGAACTTGCCGCCCGGTCCCCAAGGGTCCATGTACTTGGTCATGCCATCTCGGTCGAATCGGGCTCCGCCCTCTTGGCGACCGGCTTCTTCGGCGTGGACTTGCTGCGCTTCTTCGCCGGGGTGGGGGTGGGCAGATCGAGCAGGCCGCCCAGAAGCTTGTCGGCCTTGCCCTCGGTAATCGCCCTGCACTTCGGGCAGAACTGCGCCGGGGTAGAGCCGTTCTTCCAGGCTGCACCCCGGTTCGGCGCGGTCGTCTCGGTCTTGTGGTTCAAGCAGGTGGTCTTCCACTGGTCGCCCTCCTTGCGGGTCCAGGTGGTCGCCCCGGTCGATCGGGAGACGGCGTGGCGGGTGTCCTTCGTCGCTGGCATGGGAACCTCCATCGCTGGATGGTTGCCGAATGCAACCAAATGTCGCGACGCTACGCCAGCGGCACACCCTTGGAAAGTCGACATGTGCGACCTGCACAGATGCGGTGAGTCGCGCGATTGGTGTCGGCGCTCCTTGGGATGATCGGGCCATACGGATAGGGGTTCTGGATGGCAAGCTTGTTGGATCAGATCGAGAAGGGTGCTCTGGATAGCAGTGTCCCGCTCGCTGATGTCCTGCGTAAGTGCCTCGCGCTTGGCGGCAAGTCTGGATCGACGGAGTTGCGAGACTGGGCTCGGCAGGAGTTGGAGGGCTACGAGCAGCGGGAGGACCTTCCGGATTACAGGGTGCTGCCGGCGGTTATTGCGCTCGACGGCGTCACCATCAGCTCGATAGTGAATCAGCAGCACATCAGTCCCTCCGCGCTGCCGGACTTCGCCCAGGAGGCGATCGGTGAGCAGGCGCCGATCTACTGGGGCATCGGACAGATCGAGGCTCTGATCAAAGATGCCGACGGAGGCACGGTGAAGATCACCCTTCCCCACGCCTCGGACCTTGTCCGGTATATGAACGCACAAGACACGCGGTACGGGCAGTCCATCACGGGCCTTTATTGGGCGCTTACTTCGTCCGCGTTGAGCGGGCTCCTAGACCGAGTTCGCACGATCCTCGTCGGCCTCGTCGCGGAACTGCGGGCATCCGGGGCGCTGGGTGTCAACGAGGTCCCGTCCACGGCTGCCGCAAACCAAGCCGTGCACGTTGTCGTTCATGGCGCGAAGCGGAGTCCGATCACGGTCAACACTGTCAGCGCTTCGGGTGCGGGCAACACGGCGACCGCCAACCCAAGTCCCACCCCCGACCACTCCCTCTGGGCGCGACTCCGCAAGCCCGGCGCATTCGTCGTTGGCGCGGCCACAGTCATCGGGGGTGTCGTCGCGGTGGTGGCTTGGCAGGGCTGGAACCCGTTCGGCTGATCCGAAAGGCTCCGTAGCGGCTCCTAGCGGTTGCAGCCGATATGAGCCGGTATGCGACGGTACGACCAGCCGAGCTTGCAAGAAACTGCTGGTCAAACCGGGTATCGAGTGCGTTTCCGCAGGTAGGCGGCTAGAAGGCCTAACTCCACCGGGGCCACAGTCCTACCCCTCATAATCCTTGGGTCGTGGGTTCGAGCCCCACCCGCCCTACCAACGACTATGAGTGCTCCATCCGTAGCCCGCGAGGGTGAAGAGCGCTCTTCGCGTCCCTGGTGGGATCCCTGCATGGAGCCGATCAAGGAGACGCTGGCCGCGCTCGACGAGCTCGCGACCGAGCACCCCGAGGGCGACGACCTGCGGGCCAGCCTGCAGGACCTGGCGACGAGGGTGCGCGAGCTGGTGCCCGACTGCGTGGGGATGTCGATCGGGTGGCGGCGCCACGGGGTGGTGCTGACCCTGGTGGCCACCGACGAGGAGATCGGGCTGCTCGACGCGGTGCAGTACGCGATGGGCGGCCCCTGCGTGGAGGCGATCGAGGTCGGGGAGTGCACCGACGTGCCCGACATCGACGCTCTCGACGAGACGGCCTGGCAGGCCTTCGCCGAGCTCTCGGCGGCCACCGCCGTGCGCAGCAGCCTGACGATGCCGCTGCTCGAGGGTGACGAGGTGGCCGGCACCGCCAACCTGTACGCCGCCTCGCGCGCGGCCTTCGACGACCAGCACGAGGCCCTGGCCGAGCTGCTGGGCGGCTGGGCCCCCGGCGCGGTGGCCAACGCCGACCTGTCCTTCCGCACCCGTGAGGAGGCCGAGCGGGCGCCCGGCCTGCTCAAGGACTCGGCGGTGCTCGCGCAGGCCACCGGCATGCTGGCCGCCCACCTGGGGGTCGACGTCGACGACGCCGAGTCGGTGCTGCGCGACGCCGCACTGCGCGCTGGCGTGCCGGTGAACGCCCTGGCGCAGGCGCTGGTGCGTGCGGTCTCGGGCGGCGGCTCGGGGGACTGACCCGGGCGGCGGGCCTCGGCCCGGCCGAGCCAGCCGCGAGGTCAGCGCTGCTGCGAGGCCTGCCGCTCCTCCAGGACGCGGTCGCGGCTGCGCACCAGTCGCAGCAGGGTGACCAGCCCCAGGCCGCCGACCATGTTGCCCAGCACGGTCCAGGAGAACCACCGCGCCCAGTCGACGTACCCGAAGCCCGCCTCGCCGGTGTGAAGGGCCCCGAAGGCGAGCAGCGAGTCGAGGATCGAGTGGAACATCTGCAGGCCCGCGAGCAGGAAGCCGATGGCGACCGCGGCGATGATCTTGGCCGTCATCTCGTCGGTGCCCTGCTGCATGCGGGCGAGCAGCGTGATCGCGGCGCCGGCCAGGACGGCCAGCGAGAAGGTCTCCAGCGACAGCCCGGCCTCGACGAAGTGCGCGGCCATCGTCACCAGGTCGGAGTGGTAGGCGGGGAACGCCTGGACCACCAGCCACATGATCACCCAGCCGCCGAGCAGGTTGCCCACCAGCGTCAGGCCCCACAGCCGCAGCAGCGAGCGCACCCGGGCGCGGCGCGCCGCCACCGTGACCACGGGGATCAGGAAGCCCTCGGTGAAGAGCTCCGAGCGGGCCAGCAGCAGCGCCACGAAGCCCAGCGAGAACGCGAGACCGGCCAGCAGGTGGCTGCCGGTCTCGTGGTAGACCGCCAGCAGTGCGAGCACGCCGAAGGCGACCTCGGAGCCGCCGAAGAAGCCGGTGACGCCGGTCGTCACGACGCCGCGACCCATCCGCTGGACGCCCTCGCCGAGCTGGCGGTCCATGGCGCTCTCGAGCTCGTCCTCCAGCGGGCCGTCGGTGCTTCCCTGGGAACGGGATGAGTCCTCGGCGTGGTCGCGGCCCTCGACCGCGTGCTCGCTCATGGCCTCATCCTGGGCCCGTGCCAGCACCGGCGCCGGGCGCCGCGCCGCTCAGCCGCGGCCCTCACCCTGCAGCCGGTCGATGTGCTCGGAGGCCTCGGCCTTGGTCAGGTCGGCGTCGATGGTTTCGCCGGCCTCGCGGGCCAGGGTGTCGAGGTAGCTCTTCTGCGCGCCGGTGGCGGGCTCGTCGCCGCTCACCCAGTCCTGCGGGTCCTTCTCGGTCGCGGTGGGGTCGGGCGCCTCGGCACCCAGGACGTCGGACCGGTCGTTGTTCGCACGTGCGTTCGATTCCATGCCGACGACGCTACCCACCGCACGCGCCGACCCCAAGGCCCCTGTGGGGTGAGCGGCCGGCAGGCGGCAGACTGGGGCCATGATCGCCGCGCCCAAGTACGGCTTCGTCGTCCTCGCCGTGCCCAAGTCGGGGTCCACCGCCCTCGAGGCGGCCTTCGCCAGGCACGCCCAGCTGGTGACCTCGGGGCCGCACTCGCTCAAGCACGTCGGCGCCGAGGGGTTCGAGCGCGACATCGCGCCGCTGCTCGACCAGCACGGCTACGCCCGGGCCGACTACGAGACCTGCGCCCTGGTGCGTGACCCGGTGTCGTGGATGTCGTCGTGGTGGCGCTACCGCTCCCGGCCCGGCATCGTCGGCACCGCGACGTACACCGGCGACATGAGCTTCGACGAGTTCGTCGGCCGGGTCGCCACCGGCGAGATCGACCTGCCGTCGCAGTCCAGCTACGTCAACCGCGCCGACGGCACGCCGGGTGTCGACCGGCTCTACCGCTACGAGGACCTCGACGAGTGCCTCGCCTGGCTGCGCGGGTGCCTGGGGCCCAAGAAGGCGCGCAAGACCGAGCTGCGCCAGCGCAACGTCTCGCCCGACCGGGAGCACGACGTCTCCGCGGCCACGCGCGACCTGGTCGAGCAGACCTACGCCGCCGACCTGGCGCTGCACCGCGACGTCGCGACGGGGCGCCTGGCGGGGGACTGACCCCGACCACGGCAAAGCCTCGAGCGCGGGGGAGCCGAGGTCCCCGACGCGCGGCCGTCGGGCTGTTACCTTCCGAGCGCCCGCTTCCCCAGCCTGCGAGGTCGTCATGGCCGAGCCGCCCCACGGCTCCACCGCGCCGGAGCACCCCGGCCCGCCGCCCACGCCCCGCCGCGGCCGCCGGCGCCGGCTCCGGCCGCGACGCCGGGCCGCCGGTCTGCGGGGCACCGTGGCGGTGACCCTGTTGGGCGCCGTGGTGCCCGGCTCTGGCCTGGTGTGGACCGGCCGCCGGCTGCTCGGGCTCCTGGTCCTGGTGCCCTTCCTGCTGGTCGCGGCGTACGCCGCCGGGACGGCCAGCAGGGTCGCCGACCTGCGTACCCTCATCGACCTGGCCATGGACCCCGCCCGGCTCAAGACCCTGGCGGCCGCGGCCCTGCTCGGGCTGGCGGTATGGGCGGCCACCGTCTGGCTGACCTACCGCCAGGCCCGCCCCGTACGCCGCTCGCGCGCCGCCACGGTGGCCGGCCACGCCGTCGTGCTGCTGCTCGTCGCGGTCGTCGGCGCGCCGCTGGGGCTGGCCGCCCGCTACGCCACCGTGCAGGCCGACCTCGTCGAGACCGTCTTCGAGGAGGCGCCGCGCAGCGCCACGATCCCGCGCGACGTGACCGTGGCCGACCCGTGGGGCGGGCGCGAGCGGGTCAACCTGCTGCTGCTCGGCGGGGACGGCTCCGACTCGCGCGCGGGGGTGCGCACCGACAGCCTGATCCTCGCGAGCATCGAGACCGCCACGGGCAAGACCGTGATGTTCTCGCTGCCCCGCAACCTCATGCGCGCCCAGTTCCCCGAGGGCAGCGCGCTGCACGAGCTCTACCCCGACGGGTTCACCGGCGACGGCGACCCAGCGGCGTACATGCTCAACGCCGTCTACGGGCAGGTGCCGCTGCTGCACCCCGGCGTGCTCGGTGCCAGCGCGGACGAGGGGGCCGACGAGGGAGCCGACGCGCTCAAGCTCGCGGTGGCCGGCTCGCTCGGCCTCGACGTCGACTACTACGTGCTGGTCAACCTGCGCGGCTTCGAGCAGGTGGTCGACGCGATCGGCGGGATCACCGTCGACGTCAACGAGCCGGTGGCCATCAACGGCAACACCGACGCCGGCATCGAGCCCACGGCCTGGATCGAGCCCGGCCCCGACCAGCACCTCGACGGCTTCCACGCGCTGTGGTTCGCCCGGGGACGCTACGGCTCCGACGACTACCGGCGCATGGAGCGCCAGCGCTGCGCGGTCGACGCGATCATCGAGGCGGCCGACCCGATGACGCTGCTGCGCCGCTACACGGGCCTGGCCGAGGCCGGGATGGACATCGTGACCACCGACATCCCGCGCGACCTGCTGCCCGCGCTGGTCGAGCTCGGGCTGCGGATGAAGGACGCGAAGGTCCGCTCCGTGGTGTTCAAGCCCTCGGAGCGCTTCTCCTCGGCCGACCCCGACTACGACCACGTGCGGGCAACGGTGGCTCGGGCGATCGACCCGCCCGAGCGTGCGGTGCGCAAGGCCGACCCCGACCGTGCCCGGGGCACGGAGGGCTCGTGCGCCTGGACCGGCGAGGACCGCCAGGCGCCGTCCGAGGACGCGGCCGGACAGCTGCCGGGCTGACTCAGCCGCCCAGCCCGCGGTACCACTCCTGGTAGGCGGCCAGTGCGGCCTGCCCGCGCTCGAGCGCCTCCTGCGTCGAGGGCAGCAGCTCGGCGGCACCGTCGACGGACCCGGTGTCGGCCACCGCCTCCAGGCGGCGCACCGCCTCGCCCGCGTAGACCACCCCGAGGTTGAGCGCGCCGCCGGCCAGCTTGTGCGACGACTGGCGCAGCGCGTCGGCGTCGTCCGCCTCGATCGCGGCGCCCATCGCGGCCATCGCCTCGGTGCAGTTGCGCCCGAAGTTGGCGATGGCCCGGTCGAGGTAGTCGGTGTTGTCCTCGTCGAGCTCGCGCAGCATCTCGAGCCGGTCGAGGTCGAGACCGGCCAGGGCCGGGTCGTCCGTGGGCGGGACGGGCTCGGGCATCGGGTTCTCCTCGTGGTCACGCTCGGGGCAGGGTGCGGGGCCGGACTGGTCGGCGGGCTGGTGGCCGGGACCATCATCGTGCTCGGAGGCGTCGAGCCACCGCGCCAGGGTGTCGGTGAGGGCGGCGGGATCGACGGGCTTGGTCAGGTAGTCGTCCATCCCGGCGTCGGCGCAGCGCTCGCGCTCGCCCTCCACGGCAGCCGCGGTCATCGCGATGACCGGCAGGCGGGGGGAGCCGGCGGCCGCCTCGGCGGCCCGGATCGCGCGGGTCGCGGCGTACCCGTCGAGCACCGGCATCTGCACGTCCATCAGCACGGCGTCCCAGCCGCCGCGCGCCACGGCCTCGACGGCGGCCCGGCCGTCGTCGACGGTCGCGTGGTCGTAGCCCAGGTGCTCGAGCAGCCCCGAGGCGACCATCTGGTTGACGGGGTTGTCCTCCACGACCAGCACCCGGTGCCGCCCCCGGGTCGCCGCCGGGGCGCTCGCGGGCTGCGTGGTCGTGAGGTGCTCGACCAGGGCGCTGCGCAGCACGCCCGACAGCACCGGCTTGACGAGGCAGTCGTCGAGCCCGGCCCGGCGCACCTCGGCGCCGGTGAGGTGGTTCATCGAGGTGAGCATCAGCAGCACGGTCGAGCGGTGCGCGGGGTCGGCACGCAGCGTGCGCGCCAGGTCGAGACCGTCGCGCTCGGGCATCGCCATGTCGAGCAGCACAGCGGCGTACGCCGCCACCTGCTGCTCGGCCGCGTCGCGGTCGTTGCGGGCCACGGCCGCCAGCGCCTCGTCGACCGAGGCCGCGACGTCGACCTCGAGACCCCACCAGCCGAGCTGCTCGACCAGGATCATCCGGTTGGCCGGGTTGTCATCGACCACCAGGACCCGGCGCCCGCCGAGCAGCGAGCGCGCCTGCTCGTCGGCGGCGTCGACGACGTCGCCGTCGGGCAGCGCCAGCGGGATCTCGGCGGTGAAGACAGCACCCCCGGCCGGGTTGGGACTGTGGGCCAGGGTCCCGCCCAGGGCCTGGACGATCTCGTGGGAGATCGCCAGCCCGAGGCCGGTGCCGCCGTAGACGCGGGTGGTGGAGGCGTCGGCCTGGGTGAAGGGGTCGAAGAGCCCGGCGACCTTGTCGGGAGGCACGCCGATGCCGGTGTCGGTCACGGAGACGACCAGGGTGGCGCCGCCGTCGTGGGCCGGGCGCGCGGTCGCCTCGACGTCGACGTGGCCGCGGTCGGTGAACTTGACGGCGTTCGAGACCAGGTTGGTCAGCACCTGCGCGATGCGGGTGGGGTCGCCGGCCAGCACCCGGGGCACGTCGGCGGCGCACGAGAGCGTGAGCTCGACACCCTTGGCGCGGGCCTGCGCGGCGAGCACCCCGACCACCTGGTCGAGGACCGGTCGCACCTCGAAGTCGAGGACCTCGACCTCGAGACGGCCGGCCTCGATCTTGGAGAAGTCGAGGATGTCGTTGATGACGCCCAGCAGCGCGCGGCTGGCCACCTGCACGCCGGCCGCGAGGCGCTGCTGCTCGCCGGTGAGCGTGCTGCGCATGAGCAGGTCGTTGAGGCCGATGACCCCGTTGAGCGGGGTGCGGATCTCGTGGCTCATCGTGGCCAGGAACTCCGACTTCTGCCGCGAGGCGTCCATCGCCTGGTCGCGCGCCTCGGCCAGCTCGTCGCGCACCTGCTCGCGCCACGCCACGCGGCCCATCTGCTCGGCCACGTGCGCGACCATCTGCTCGATCATCGCATGGCGGTAGAGCGGCGGGTCGGAGGTGATGGTCAGCACCGCGCGGACCTCGTCGAGCACCATCACCGGGAAGGCGATGGTGAGCCGTGCGTCGTCCCAGAGCACCTCGCGCCCGGCCAGCACCTTGCGGGCCAGGGTGAGCTCTGCCTCGGCCGTGGCCGGGTCGGCCTCGTCCTCGGCGGCGCTGAGCGAGTCGACGTACAGCGGCTGCAGCACCTCGTCGTGGTCGACCGTGAAGGCCCGCGCCCGCGCCCAGTCGTCGTGCAGCAGCACCAGGTCGCGGGCCTGGCGCAGCAGGCCCTCGAAGTCCTCGGCGTCGTTGGCGGCCGTCGACACGGTCTGCATCAGGGTGTTCTGGGCGGCCTGGTCGGCCAGTGCGATCTCGGTCTGCTTGGTCTCGGTGACGTCCTGCAGCGTGCCGACCATCCGCGGGTGCTCGGGATCGGGCTGCAGCACCCCGCGCGACCTGGCCCAGCGCCACTCCTCGCCGACCCGGACCTGCACGGTGAAGTCGAGGACGCTGCCGTCGGCCAGGCTGGCGGCCACCAGCTCGCGCACCCGGTCGCGGTCGTCGGGGTGGACCTTCTCGACGAAGCGGTCCAGGGTCCAGGCCCCGGTGGTCGTGTCGACGTCGAAGAGCCGGTCGACCTGGGCGGAGCCGATGATCTCGCCGGCGGTCAGGTCCCAGGTCCAGGCGCCGATGCGGGCGATCTCCTGGGCCTCCTCGAGGCGCCGCCGGCTCTCCTCGTGGGCCAGCACCGCCGCGCGGCGCTCGTTGTAGTCGCTGAAGGTCAGCTGCAGCGCGACGGCTCGCCCGGCCTCGTCGTGCACCGGGCACTCGCGCACCAGCACCCAGGTGATGCCCCCGTCGTGGCGCACGAGCTGGACCTCGACGGCGTCGTGGTTGACGTGCCCCTCGCGGACCCGCCCGAGGTGCTCCTCGAGCTGGGTCCGGCCGACCTCGTCGAGGCTGGCCTGCATGGGGACGTCCTGCATCCGCTCGTGCGGCACGCCGTAGAGCCGCGCCATCGCGGGGTTGGCGTAGATCGTGCGCCCGGTCAGGTCGATGACCCAGATGCCGTCCGGCGAGCGCTCGACGATGTCGCGGTACATCCCACCAGCCGTCATCACACCTCCGCCCCGGGCCACGATAGGGCCTCGAGGCCCCGCCGCGCTGTCAGATCGTGCGTGCGTCCGAGATCAGGAACCCGCCGTCCGGCTGCTCCTGCAGCGTCAGCTCGACGGTCTCGGTGACGGTGCCCGTGCCTGCGCGCCGGTAGGTGTAGGTGTAGGTGGCGGTCCCGGCCACAGGGTCGGCCCCCTTCATCGTGAAGTCGCGCACCTCGCGCACGCTGCCCCAGAAGCCGGTGTAGCCCTGCAGTCGGCCGCTGGCGCGCTGGTAGGCCGGGGTGAGCATGGCGTAGCCCGCAGCGGGGTCGGACGCGGCAGTCTGCACGTAGTCGGCCGCGAACTCCTCGATGTCCGCTGCGGTGGGGCCCTCGGACGGCGACGGCGTCGGGTCCTCGGACGCGCTGCTCGTGGTCGGTTCGGGACTGCTCGCCGCGGCGGTGGGTCCCTCGTCACCGGGGTCGCGGCCCTGGCCGACCGCGAAGGCGATCACGACGACCACGGCCAGCACCGCAGCACCGAGTGCCAGCGGCACGAGGGCCGCACGGCGTCCGCGGCGCTGCGGCGTGCCGGGGGAGTCGGGGGCCCCGGAGCCCGGGATGACGGTGGGCTGGGCCCCGGTGTTGACCGGCGCGATCTCCTCCATCGAGCGGGTGTCGTCACCGGACGGCACAGGGAGGGGCCCGGCGGCTCCCGGACCCTGCTGCAGCACGTCGCGCACGGTGGCCATGTCCCAGCGCTGCTCGGGGTCGCGGCACATGGTGGCGCGCAGCAGCGGTCCGAGCCACCCCGGCTCGTCGACGCGCGGGGGCTCCTCGTGCACGATCCGGTAGAGCGCCCCGAGCACGTTGTCGCTCACCTCGTACGGCGGGTGGCCGGCCAGGGCGTGGTAGAGCGAGGCTCCCAGCGACCAGACGTCGCTGCGCGCGGTGGCCGTGGCCCCCGAGGCCACCTCCGGCGCCAGGTAGGCGGGGGAGCCGGTCACCAGCCCGGTCTGGGTCAGGGACGGGTCGGCCTCGGCGCGGGCGATGCCGAAGTCCGAGAGCTTCACCTGCCCGTCGGAGGTGACCAGCATGTTGGAGGGCTTGACGTCGCGGTGCACGATGCCCGCCTCGTGGGCCGCCGCGAGCGCCTCGGCCGCCTGGCCCAGCAGCTGTGCGGCCCGGTCGGGGGAGAGGGGGCCCTCGGCGCGCAGATAGCCGGAGAGGTTGGTGCCGTCGACGTGCTCCATCACCAGGTACTGCTGGTCGTCCTGCTCGACGAGGTCGTAGACCGCCACGACGTGGGGGTGGCTCAGGCGCGCGGCGAGGCGGGCCTCGCGCTCGGCGCGCTCGGCGCGCTCCCGGTCGTCGGGGTCCTGGCCCGGCACGGCGCCCAGGCGCTTGATCGCCACGGGCCGGCCGAGCATCTCGTCGCGCCCGAGCCACACCGCGCCCATCCCGCCGCGGCCGATCTCCCGCTCGAGCGTGTACCTGCCCGCGATCACGCCTGCTCGACCTCCATGCGCACGAGGATAGGGCGTCCGGCCGCGGTGGGCCCCGGGCCGACCGCCGGTGAACCCGGTGGCCGCCCCGATCGGCGATGAGGCAGGCTTGGCGTCGTCCGGCGGACTGCGCGTCCGCGCCCCGCAGCGGAGAAGGCACCAGACGTGAGCATCGACCCCACCCTCCTCGACGACCTCGAGTGGCGCGGCCTCGTCGCTCACTCGACGGACCGCGACGCGCTGCGTGCCGCGCTCGCGGAGGGCAGCGTCCGCTACTACGTCGGCTTCGACCCCACCGCGCCGAGCCTGCACATGGGCAACCTCCTGCAGATCGTCACCGCGATGCGCCTGCAGCGCGCCGGCCACACGCCCTTCGTGCTCGTCGGCGGCTCGACCGGCATGATCGGCGACCCCCGCGACTCCGGCGAGCGCACGCTCAACACGCTCGAGACCGTGGCCGAGTGGGTCGAGCGCATTCGCCGGCAGGTCGAGCCGTTCCTCTCCTTCGAGGGCCAGAACGCCGCCACGATGGTCAACAACCTCGACTGGACCGCCGGCGTCTCCGCGATCGACTTCCTGCGCGACATCGGCAAGCACTTCCCGGTCAACCGGATGCTGGCCCGCGACGTGGTGCGCAACCGGCTCGAGGACGGCATCAGCTACACCGAGTTCTCCTACATCCTGCTGCAGTCGATGGACTACCTGCACCTGCACCGCGAGCACGGTGTCTCCCTCCAGCTCGGCGGCTCCGACCAGTGGGGCAACATCACTGGAGGGGTCGAGCTCGTGCGCCGCGCCGACGGCGAGCGGGTGCACGCCTTCGTCACCCCGCTGGTGACGCGGGCCGACGGCACCAAGTACGGCAAGACCGAGGGCGGGGCCCTGTGGCTGGACCCCGAGATGCTCTCGCCCTACGCCTTCTACCAGTTCTGGCTCAACGTCGAGGACGAGAAGGTCGGCGAGCTGCTGCGCCTGTTCACCTTCCTCGACCGGGCCCGCATCGAGGAGCTCGAGGCGGCGCACGCCGAGAAGCCGTTCCTGCGGGCAGGGCAGAAGGCGCTCGCCGAGGAGATGACCACGCTGGTCCACGGGGCCGACGAGACCGCCCGCATCCAGGCGGCCTCCGCCGCACTCTTCGGCGGCGGCGACATGGGTGAGCTGAGCCCCGACACGCTCGGCGCAGCGCTGCGCGAGACCGGGGTGCTGCGTGTCGAGTCGGCCGGAGGACTGCCCTCCGTCGTCGACCTGCTCGTCGAGACCGGGCTGGCCAAGAGCAGGGGCGACGCACGTCGCACCGTGGGGGAGGGCGGCGCCTACCTCAACAACGTGCGCGTCGAGGACCCCGACAGGGTCCCGGGCGCCGACGACCTGCTCGGCGGCACCTGGTTGGTGCTGCGCAAGGGCAAGAAGAGCTTCAAGGGCGTCGAGGTCGTCTGAGGTGGACGACCCGGGGAGCAGCAGCTGGCTGACCGGGCTGGCCGCGCGCGCCGCCGGGTCGATGTCCACCCCGCTGCGCGAGTACGTCGAGCACGCCGCGGGCGCCGGTGTCACCGCCGGCGAGGCCGCCGCGGCCTGGGGCGAGCTGCGGCTGCGACCGCACGTCCTGCGCGACGTCACCGACGTCGACCCGTCCGTCGAGCTCCTGGGTCGCTCCGCCCGGGTGCCCTGGGGCGTGGCCCCGACCTCGCTGCAGCGCGCCGTGCACCCCGACGGGGAGGTGGCCACCGCGCGAGCCTCGGCTGCGGCCGGCGCGGTGATGGTCGTCTCGAGCAACGCGGGCAGCACCTTCGACGACATCGCCGCCACGGGGGTCACCTGGTGGTTGCAGGTCTACCTGCCCTCCGACCGCACGTTGGCCGGCCCGCTGCTCGACCGGGCGGTCGCCGCCGGTGCGGCCGCCGTCGTCCTGACGGTCGACACCCCGGTGGTCGCCGCCTGGCACCCCTCGGAGGCCCTGATCTGGGACGTCGCCGACCCCGGGTGGACCCGGGTCAACTTCGACCCCGGCTACGAGGACCAGCCCGGATCGGAGAAGGCCCTCGACCTCGGACCGCACGACATCGACTGGCTGCGCGAGCGCACCGGGCTCCCCGTCGTGGTCAAGGGAGTGCTGCGGGGCGACGACGCGCGCCGCTGCGTGCAGGCCGGCGCCGCGGGCGTCTGGGTCTCGACGCACGGTGGTCGCCAGCTCGACCGCAGCCTGAGCACCGCGGTCGCCCTGCCCGAGGTGCGTCGCGCGGTCGGCGACGAGGCCGAGGTGTACGTCGACGGGGGAGTGCGCTGCGGGCTCGACGTCCTGACCGCGCTGGCCGCCGGCGCCGACGCGGTCTTCGTCGGCCGACCCGTGCTGCACGCGCTGGTCGATGGCGAGGCCGGGGTGGCGCGGCTGCACGCCGCTCTCCTCGTCGAGACCGTCGAGGCGATGCGCCTGGCCGGGTGCCGCACGCCCGCTGACACCCGTGATCTGCTGGCCATGGCCCCCGACGAGCGGCCGCACCCCCTCTGACCTGCACAAACGCGGATGTGCTCCGGGTCACCCCGACTCGATTTGCCGGGTGGCAGCCGTTCGCCTAATGTTTTCCATGTCGCCAGGGAGCGGCGGGGAGCAAGGCCGGTCTGGCCGGGCTCCCGGCCCCGGGACGACCACAGCTCAGCACCGCAGTTCGCTGCGATGACTGGGCGCAGAGCCCCGCCGCTGGTGCCGAGAGGTGCTGGGACGGTGTGCGTCTGATTCTTGAGAACTCAACAGTGTGTCATAGTCGACGAATTAGTTTGTTATGCCCCGTCGATCATGGATGTCTTTGGAC
>NZ_JAULSC010000135.1 GCF_030518195.1 Nocardioides cremeus | reverse complement strand
GTCGGGTTGCGGGTGTGACCTGGTGGTGTGCTCATTCCCAAGCATCAAACGCGGCCAGGGCGCCTTTCTCCGCCCTGCTAAGACAACGTGGCTGGACGAGCGGGGCCCGTAGTCGGACCAGGCCGGGCAGACGGGCAGTAAGTAGAATAGAGCAAAGTCAGAGCATGTAGTAAGTAGAGTACAGTAGCAGGTAAGCGTAGTAGCGCTGCCGCTGCTGCTGCTGCCTACGGCAAGGGAGCCGACATGGCCGAAGTCGCCCTGCTGGTTCGAGGGGTAGGCGCCATGGGGGGAAGAAGTTGAGTCTTGAGCAGCCTCAAACTCGGCAGTCAGCTGCGATG
>NZ_JAULSC010000134.1 GCF_030518195.1 Nocardioides cremeus | reverse complement strand
AAATGAAACAAGTCATTGTGATTTTGGCCACCCTTGGATTGGTTTTTGCTGCTCCCAGCATAGACCTCCAAAATGACTTCGACATCAATCAGCTGGAGCAAAACGGCACCTACCCATACCACCCCACCATCGGTGGCAGGATTGTAGGTGGAGTAGTGGCGTCCATCCAGGATTTACCTTGGCAAGTAGCTCTGCTCCGTAACGGCGCTCAGATCTGCGGAGGAATAATCATCGCCCCCCAAATTGTCTTGACCGCCGCCCATTGCGTCGTTCCCAGTGTCATTTCTGCCGTCTCCCAGCTCAACATCCGCTCAGGCTCAAACCTCCACAATTCCGGC
>NZ_JAULSC010000033.1 GCF_030518195.1 Nocardioides cremeus | reverse complement strand
CCGCTTCCAGGTCACCTCCTTCTCCTCTGACTGGCGCTTCGACACCGCACAGTCGGTCCGCCTGACCGAGCAGCTGCAGAAGTGCGGCGTCGACGCCGACCACGCCGAGATCCACAGCCCCTACGGCCACGACTCCTTCCTCCTCGACCCCCCGGGCTATCTCGACCGCGTCAATGCCTTCCTCAGTCCCGACGCTGGTTGAGGAGGGACGAAGCCCCGGCTCGAAACCACCGCTGGTCGAGCAGTGAGGCGCCCCAGCGCCGAGCGACGGCGAGACCCCGCGGGAGAGACAGCCGTACGCCGCTCGGCGCCAGGAGTACGCGCGACACCTGGGTCGGCCCAACGCCGCCAGCAACCTAGACCAGGCCCAGGGTGGGCTGAACGGCAGCCAGAATGTTTCGCGGAGGCTAACTTTCGGGGACGTGACGCAACATTTGGACCGCGAACGTGCAGGTCGGCCAGTCCTGTGGTTTGCTTTGCTCACTGAACCATCGTCTTGGGCGCCCCGCGGCGTCACATATGGGGAGTCTCAAACATGAAGAAGCTCATCTCCGGCGTGTTCGCCGCCACGCTGATGTTCGGCGTCACCGCGCCGTCCGCCTCGGCCTACGAGGCCACCGTCCAGACCGAAGCCGACGTCAAGGTCCCGAAGAACGTCGAGGCCAAGAAGAAGGTCAAGGTCCGGATCAAGCTCAACACCAACACCAACGAGGGTGCCGTCTGCACCGGCCAGGTGTACATCCAGGTGACCCGCCTGCACCCCAAGCCGCAGCGGGTTGTCAAGGAGTCCACCAAGAACGTCAAGGACTCGAACCAGTTCCGGTTCGCGTACCCGAAGAAGGGCGTCTACCGCACCGTGGTGAAGTACACCCGCGGCGGCCAGGACCCGTGCTCCTTCTCGCGTGACAAGAAGATCGTCAAGGCGTCCTGACGCTCAACGCTTGAACGAAGACCCCCCGAGCCTCGGCTCGGGGGGTCTTCGTGTATCCGCACTGTTGTCCGTGCGGGTCCACCTTCTCGCCGGTCGTCTAGGACGACTGGCCTGATCACCTAGGGTCTGGCTCATGTCTCGCGCGCGCCTCGTGTTCTCGCTCCTCGTCGGGGCTGGAGTCTTCTTCCTCCTGGCGGCTGGCCTCGTTGCCTGGCAGGCGCTCCAGGTCAACAGTGCTCTACGGACCGCAGTCGCCGACGCGGGCACGTTCCGCGCTGCCCTGGAGGCGGGGGACGAGCAGGAGGTAGACGCTGCTCTCAGCGACCTCCAGGACAGTGCAGGGGAGGCCGAGGAGCGTACGTCGGGCTTGCGCTGGTCAATCCTGACCTACACCCCCGTCATCGGGGACGACGCCCGCGGTGTGCGTGCCGCGGCGACCGCGGTCTCTGATCTCAGTGAGGCGCTGGCACCGGTGGCTCAGCGAGCCACTGATCTTGACGAGCTGCTACCCGAGGGAGGTCGAGTCGCACTCGAGGCGGTGGCTGAGCTGCAGCAGCCGGTCAACCAGGCCGCGCAAGCATTGGAGGCCGCAGACGCCCGGCTTCAGGCAGAGGACTCACGCGGCTACGTTGACCAGTTCCGTGCCCGCTACGACGAGCTGGCCCGCTTGGTGGGCGACGCCGCTGACGCTATGGACGCGGCCTCCGTGGCTGTCGACCTGATGCCCCTGGCGTTGGGCGCTGAGGACCCTCAGCGCTATCTGCTCGTCTTCCAGAACAATGCGGAGATTCGTGCCACCGGCGGTCTCCCCGGCGCCCTGTCGCTCTTGAACGCCGACGATGGACGCATCTCGCTTGGCCGACAGGTGGCGGCGAGCTCCTTCGGTGAGCGCACCACCCCGCTACCCATCACGAAAGACGAAGAAGAAGTCTTCACCGACTACCTCGGCCGCTACATGCTCGACGCCAACTTCACGCCTGTTTTCTCGCGCACGGCCGAGCTGATGAAGCAGCGCTGGGAAGAGGTGCACCCGGAGCGGCTCGACGGCGTCATTTCGCTCGACGCCGTGGCCGTCTCCTACCTGCTTGAGGCGACCGGTCCGTTGAGCGTCGACGGCTACGACCTGACGGCCGACAACGCCGTCGACGTGCTGATCAACCAGATCTACATCGACCGACCCGACCCGCAGGCCCAGGACGCGTTCTTCCGCCAGGTCGTGTCGACCATGTTCGGTCGCATCCTGCAGGGCGACCTGGGGCGCCCGCGCGAGCTCCTCGCTTCCCTGGTCCGCGGAGGGAACGAGCACCGCATCTATACGCACTTCTTCGACGAGGGAGCGCAGACTCTGATCGAGGGTCGTTCTATCGCCGGCGAACCTGCCACCCCCGACGGAGGAGCCGAGCGCATCGACGTGACCCTGAATTCGGGCACTGCCTCGAAGATGTCTTACTACCTGGACTACGACGTCCGGGCCTCGAGCCCGATGTGCAGCAACGGGGTCGAGAGCACCCAGGTTACTGCTCGTCTGAGGTCCACGGCCCCGCTGGATTCCGCGACATCACTGCCGCCGTACCTCTCCGGGACCGGTAGGAACGGCGTCGCGCCCGGCAAGCAGCTGGTCGAAGTGCGTCTCTTCACTCCTTCTGGGGGAGCGGTTCGGGAGTTCAGCATCAACGGCAAGGACTTCAAGCCCGACAAGAGCCCGTTGGGCGACCGTGCGACGACGACGGCCTACATCTTCCTGGAGCCCGAGCAGACCGCTGAGGTCACCTGGCAGGTCACGGCACCGCCTGTGGACGGCCCGCGTGAGGTGCGGGTGACGCCGGGCCTCGAGCCGCGCGACTACTCGACTCAGCTCTCGGGAGCCTGCTGAACCAGCCGCTGGACTGCGACGGGAGTGGACCCGGGAGGGGTCTCTGTGCCCAACGCCGCTGAACGGCGGTTGCCACAGCCGTGGTCGGACGCCTAGGGGCGTTCCAGGGACGCTGGTTAGGCCGGGTCCTGCTTGGCGCGCTTGCCGCCCGCGGGCTTCTCGGGCGTCGGGGCGTAGCCGTATCCATAACCGTAGCCGTACCCATAGCCGGAGCGCTGGCGTGCGGGGGTCATGTTCAGGACGATGCCCACCTGCTGAGCCCCCACCTGCTCGAGCCGCTCCCCGGCCTGTGCCAGCTGCTCACGGGTGGTACGTCCGTGGGCGGCGACGACGATGGCACCGTCGGCCTGGGAGGCCAGGAGAGCGGCATCGGTCACCGGCAGCAGCGGAGGAGCATCGATGATGATGGTGTCGAAGCGGTCCTTGGCGTGGTTCAGCAACTCGGCCATGGCTCGTGACTGCAGCAGCTCGGCCGGGTTGGGCGGTACGGCGCCGCTGGCGAGCACAGCCAGACCGGTGCCGGGGTGCTCTTGGAGGGCGTCGTCGAAGCTCACCTTGCCGAGCAGCACCGTCGTCACGCCGACGGAGTTGTCCACGTCGAGCGCGACCGCCGCCTTGGGGCGGCGCAGGTCGCACTCGATGAGCAGCGTCTTCTGGCCAGCTTGGGCGAGGGTGATGGCGAGATTGACCGACGTCGTGGTCTTGCCCTCGCCCGGCAGCGCCGAGGTGACCACGAAGACCTTCGTGGTGGCGTCGACGTCGACGAACTGCAGGTTGGTGCGCAGCACCCGGAACGCCTCGGCCCGGGGGGCGTGCGACGACAGCGAAGTGACGAGCGGCTCGGTGCGGATCTGTGAGTCGAAGTTGATGGCTCCCAGCAGCGGAGCGTCGGTGGTCTCGCGGATGTCGTCAACGGACTTCACGGTGGTGTCGAGCAGTTCTCGGGCCACCGCCAGGCCGACACCCAGCAGCAGGCCGAGCACCAGGGCCAGGGCGAGGTTGCGGACCGGCTGCGGTGAGACCGGCGCCGTCGGCAGGGTCGCGT
Organism: Nocardioides cremeus; assembly: GCF_030518195.1. Taxonomy (GTDB): domain Bacteria; phylum Actinomycetota; class Actinomycetes; order Propionibacteriales; family Nocardioidaceae; genus Nocardioides; species Nocardioides cremeus. The sequence continues at coordinate 17,103 of NZ_JAULSC010000033.1, read as the reverse complement.
CCGACGTGACACTGGGCCGCACCAGCGGCTCCGTCTCACCCACTGGGGTCTCCACGGCGCGGATCTGGTCGGCCAGTGCGCTGGCGTAGCCCTGCGCTATGGCCTGCGCCTGGGAGGGGGACTCGTCCTGCGCCTGCAGCGCGATGATGACGGTCTCGGGTGAGACCGTGGCGGTCACCTGGTCCCGGAGGGTGCTCGGCGCCATGGCCAAGTCAAGGTCGTCGATGACCACGGCCGCCAGGTCGGCGTCCTTGACGAAGTCCGCGTACGAGGTCACTCGCTGCTGGCTGAACTGGGCTCCCTGGAAGGCGCCAGAGACGGTCTCCCCGCCGTCGGCCGAAGAGGAGATGAAGAGCTTGGCCGTCGACTGGTACATCGGCGTGACCGTGAAGGTGTACGCCGCCGCGGCTGCCACGACGATCAGGGTCGAGGTGAGGACCAGCATCCACCGTCGGCGGAGGATGCGCAGGTAGTCCCGAAGTTCCATGTGTCCGACTCCCGTCGTCTGTGACGGTAGGGACTTTAGTGCCAATGAGTGGCCAGGCCGGCATCCGGCCCGCGCCCCCGGGAGTCAGCCAGCAGCGACCGGCGTGCGGCCGTAGTCGTCCTCGAGGCGGCAGATGTCGTCCTCCCCGGTGTAGGAGCCGAGCTGCACCTCGACCACGACCAGGGGGTGGTCCTCCTGGTTGGTGATGCGGTGCGCCTGGCCGACCTCGACCCAGATCGATTCACCCGGACCGGCCACGACGGTCTCACCGTCGATGACGGCGGTGCAGCGACCGGCGGCGATCACCCAGTGCTCGGCACGGTGCTCGTGGGTCTGGTAGCTCAACCGCGAGTGCGGGTTGACGTGGATGCGCTTGACCTTGAAGCCGTCACCCTCGTCGAGGACGGTCCACGAGCCCCACGGGCGGTCTTCGCTCTCGCCGATCATCAACAGTCTCCTTACATCGGCGGCCGGGTGCCACGCGCTCTGCGAGGTTAAAGGTTACGGCACGCGAGTGGGTGCTGTGTTACCAAACGTTAGCGACGCCGTAGCCCAGCCATGGCAGGACGGACGTCAACCAGATAGACGATCGCAGCGATGGTGAAGATCAGGTTGAAGATGCCGATCGGGTTGTTGAGGAACAACACCTGCAGCGCCACTCCCAGCCCGAGCAGGATCGTCCACGTCGGCTTCGTGAGCTTCCCCGCCGCCTCGTAGGACTCAGCTGAAAACATCAGAGAGCTGACAAAGGCGTAGATCTTGACCGCCAGCAGCACGAATGCGAGCAGGGCATAGAAGCCGAGCTCGAGGGAGTAGACGTCCAACACACCCTCACCCTACGGCCGCCCGCGCAGGCGCCCTCGGGACGCACCGCGAACCGAACCCCAGCGGTGGTTGAGGAAGGCGTGCAGCGCCTGTCTCGAAACCACCGTCCTTGCGGCAGGTCGCAGCCACCCACCGTTGATCGAGCAGGGAGGGCCGCCAGGCCCGAGCGCCCGTCGAGATCCCCCAAACGACCCACTACCTCAGCCGCGGCCTCAGAAGCAGGCCCGGATCTCCCCGACCGGCTTCCCACCACCGAGCAGCACGTGCTCCCCGGTCTTCCGGACAGCCTCAGCGTCCACCCAGTCCTCCGACGTGACCCCGGACCGCTCCAGCGCCGCAGCCATCACCACAGGCCGAGCCCGCGCCCCACCGTCGTCGGTCTTGAGTGCGAACGCCCGCCCATCAGCCAGCGCGACGGCATAGCACGACTCCGCCCCGGCCTTCCCGATCGACCCGGGCATGGCGGTCAGCAGCGTCCGCTCGTCCCTAGTCGTGCCCGACACGTACTCGGGGTGCGCCCGGATCGCCTCGGCGATCCGACGCTCGGGACCGTCGGTGGCCACTGCGAGCCGCGAGAACGCCCTCGCCAGCCCAACGAGCGAGGTCGACAACAGCGGAGCACCACAACCGTCCACAGCGACTTGCGCGGTCTCTCCCGTCGTCCGCTCGAATGTCGCCTTGATCGCCACCTGCAGCGGGTGCTCCGGGTCGAGGTAGGTGGTGGTATCCCACCCGTTGTGCGCACAGGTCGCGAGCATCGCCGCGTGCTTGCCCGAGCAGTTCATCGTGAGCGACGACTTTTCGCCGCCAGCGCGAAGCATCGACTCCCGAGCCGCCTCGTCCAGCGGCCAGTCCGGCGGGGTCTGCAGCGCCGACTCGTCGAGTCCAGCGCTGATCAGGATGCGTCGTGCACCCTCCAGGTGATGCGTCTCGCCCGAATGGGACGCGCAAGCAAGCGCTAGCAGCTCGGGTGGCAGGTCGAGACCGTGCTCGACCATGGCGAGCGCCTGGATCGGCTTGTTCGACGAGCGCGGGAGCACCGGTGAGGTCGCGTCGCCCACCGACCATTCGACGGTCCCGTCGGCGCGGAGCGCCACCACGGAGCCGTAGTGGTGCCCTTCCACGATCCCGGAACGCACGATCTCGGCCACGGCGACAGGTCCAGTCATGCCTCGCACCGTAGAGGGCGCCCAGGATGACGTTGAAACTCGACTGAATCTGTCAAGATACTTCGGTGAGTTACCCGCAGTACTGCCCTTCTCCCCGCGAGCTCGACGACCTCGAGCTGTTGACGACCGGCACGCTGGTCCCGATCGTCGCTTTCAACGAGCCCGGCAGCCCGGTGACTCTGTCGCTGCCTGGGGACGTCCAGGCGGCGGCCGAGAGTGCTGGTGGCGTCGAGCTGGTCGACCCGGAGGGCCTGCCCCTCGCCCGCGTCTCGCTTCCCGGTGGAGCCGTGGAGCCATTGACGCACGCGCAGTACGGACCCTTCCGGCGCTACTACCTCAGCCCCGAGCAGGTGCGCGAGCAGCATCCCGACCGAAAGGTGGTGCCGGTCGTCGACGCGCTCTCCGAGCAGCAGCTCGAGCGGCTGTCTGGCGCCGGTCCGGTCCTGCTGCTGGCCTTCGTCGGCACCGGGACCCCCGATCTGACTCCCACCGCGCTCATCCGCGCCACCCTCGCTGTTGCGGCACGGCTGGAGGACGCGTATGTCGCCGCGGTGCCCCTCGCGAGCCGCGGCGACGCGACGGTCGACCACGCCCTGGGGGCCCAGGTGGCGCGCACGTACGCCGGCGATGCCGACGTGCTCGCCCTGCCCGACGCCGGCGACGACGCGACCTACGCCCCCGACGTTGCGGCCATCATCGAGGCCGACCAGCCGGGACCCGAGGAACAGGGCCTCGTCCTCTTCTTCACCGGCCTCTCCGGCAGCGGCAAGTCCACCCTCGCCCAGGCTCTGATGGACCGCGTCCTCGAGCAGGGTATCCGCACCATCACCTCCCTCGACGGCGATGTCGTCCGCCGCAACCTCTCCGCGGGCCTGACCTTCTCCAAGCAGGATCGCGAGACGAACATCCGCCGCATCGGCTGGGTCGCTGCTGAGATCTCGCGGCATCGCGGCCTCGCCGTCGTCAGCCCCATCGCCCCCTTCGACGAGACCCGCCAGCAGGTGCGGGCCATGGTCGACGAAGCCGGCGGCGCGTTCTTCCTCGTCCACGTCGCCACCCCGCTCGAGGAGTGCGAGCGCCGCGACCGCAAGGGCCTCTACGCCAAGGCTCGCCGAGGCGAGATCCCCGAGTTCACCGGCATCTCGTCTCCTTACGAGGAGCCCCAGGATGCCGATGTTCGCGTCGACACCACCGGCCGCACCATCGACGACGCCCTCCAGGACGTCATCGACGCCCTCGCCGAAGCCGGCTACCTCGACCTCCGTACCCCGCCGGCCGCCGAGCAGCCCCCCTCGTTGGTTGAGCAGGGAGGAGCGCCAGCGACGACCGCCCGCCGAAACCCGGTGAGCGACGAAGCATCCGCCCCCACGGAGGTTGAGGAAGGCGCGCTAGCGCCTGCCTCGAAACCACTCAAGGTCCTCTTCGTCTGCACCGCCAACATCTGCCGCTCCCCCTACATGGAACTCACCGCACGCCACCTGGCAGGCAACGATCCGACCCTCGAGTTCGCGAGCGCCGGCACCCACGGCTTCACCGACGAGCCGATGAACCAGCCCATGGTCGAGGTCCTTCACCCCGGCACCACCGGTCACGACGACTTCCGCAGCCGTCGCCTGACCACCGCCGAGCTCGAGTGGGCCGACATCGTCCTCACCGCCGAGGCCTCGCACCGCCAGTTCATCCTTGACGACAACCCGGCGCTCTTCCGCAAGGTCTTCACCCTCGGCCAGTTCATCGAGGCGGTCGCCGATATCGGTGCCGGCGTCCACGGACGCGAGCTCCTAGGTCAGCTTCAGCAGCGTCGCGGCCCGGCAACGGCTGACCTCGACGTCGCCGACCCCTACCGCCGCGGCGACAAGGCAGCCCGCACCGCCGCCGACCACATCGACCGGTTGCTTCGCGCCGCTGTCGCCGCGCTGTCCAGCGCTGGAAAGGCCACCTGATGGACCTCATCACCCTCACCGCCCTGTCCATTCTGGCAGCTGGCTTCATCGTCGGCATCGTCGTCGGCCTGACCGGCATGGGCGGCGGCGCACTGATGACGCCGGCACTGATCTTCCTCGGTGTCGGGTCTGGCGAGGCGGCCACCATCGTCACCGCCGACCTGACCGCGGCCGCGGTCTACAAGACCGGTGGCGCTGCCGTGCACGCCCGACACGGGTCGCCCAACTTCACCCTGGCCAAGTGGCTGATCATCGGCTCGGTGCCGATGGCCTTCCTCGGGCCCTACATGGTCAAGTTCTTCACCAACGATGCGGAGCAGCTCGACCGAGTCCTTAAGCTAGCCATCGGATTCGCGCTGCTCTTCGCCGCTGCCACCTACGCGCTGCGGCTCTACATCAACCTGCGCGCGGTCCGTTCCGGCGGCTTCACCGGCGACCCCGACCCCAAGATCAAGGTCGTCCCGACACTCCTGGTCGGCATGCTCGGCGGTCTCCTGGTGGGCATCACCAGCGTGGGCTCCGGCTCCGTGATCATGATCGCGCTTTTGATGCTCTACCCCGGCCTGTCCGCGGTGAAGCTCGTCGGCACCGACTTGGTGCAGGCCGTGCCGCTGGTGTTGGCTGCCGCCGTCGCCAACATCGCCATCCACGGCCTCGACTGGTCGATCGCCATCCCGCTGATCGTCGGGTCCGTTCCCGGGACCCTGCTCGGCAGCCGGATCGCACCGCACGTCCCGCAGTCGTTCATCCGTCGCGGCATCGTCGTGGTGCTGACCATGTCGGGCGTGGCACTGCTCGACAAGGCCGGCTGGGCACCGCTGGGCCGCGAGGAGACCTACCCAGCCGTCATCGGCTTGATCGGCCTCGGCATGGCCGTCCTGGTCCCTGTCGTCTGGGGCTTCCTGCGCAAGGAACAGGGCCTGCCATTTATGGGCGCGCCCACCGTCAGAGAGCTCGACAGCTGGACCTACGGGCGTTCCACGCGCACGTCCCAGCAGGAGAAGTCAGAGGCTGCCGAGCGGGTGGACGGGCCAGTCGACTAGCGCCGGCTGGTCGACCCGGCCGGCACCGCCCCCTAGGGCAGCGATGTCGGGCGTCGACCATGAGCCGAGAGCGGTCAGCCCCTGCCATCGCCGCCGTCCAGTCGAGCTCGCGAACGGCCCTTGCCTGGCTCGCAAGTGAGCGCGTTGACCTCGGATGGGTGCAATGGACAACCGTCGAGGCCCCACACCCACCGCGACCAACAAACGGCCAGGACCGTGTCGTCGCCAACACCCCAGGCCAGCCAGGCGCCACGCCTACAGCGGGCGTCGAGACGAACGTTCGCTCGACCGGTCGGCCAACTCACAGGCGCGCGGTTGATGTTGTGAGGCCGTGACAGTCTACGATGAGCCGACTTGTCACGAGGAGAGGTTCATCTGAGCATGACCGAAACGCACGCCGACTACCGGCTGAGTCAGCTTGATCAGCTGGAGGCGGAGTCGATCCACATCTTCCGCGAGGTCGCAGCCGAGTTCGAGAAGCCCGTCCTGATGTTCTCGGGCGGCAAGGACTCCATCGTGATGCTCCGCCTGGCCGAGAAAGCCTTCTACCCGGCGAAGATCCCGTTCCCAATCCTCCAGGTCGACACCGGCCTGGACTTCCCTGAGGTCATGGAGACCCGGGACCGCTGGGTCGACCGTCTCGGCGTCCAGCTCGTTGTCGCGAGCATCGACGACGCGATCGCCAAGGGCGTGGTGACCGAGGACGGCAAGACCAGCCGCAATCGCCTCCAGATCGGCACTCTGCTCAACGCCATCGAGGAGAATGGCTTCACCGCCGCCTTCGGTGGCGGACGCCGCGACGAGGAGAAGGCTCGCGCCAAGGAGCGCGTCTACTCCCACCGCGATGAGTTCGGGCAGTGGGACCCCAAGAACCAGCGCCCCGAGCTCTGGAGCCTCTATAACGGCCGCCTGCACGAGGGCGAGCACATGCGGATCTTCCCGATCTCGAACTGGACCGAACTCGACGTCTGGTCCTACATCGCCCGCGAGGGCATCGAGATCCCCCAGATCTATTTCTCCCACCAGCGTCGCGTGTTCGAGCGCGGCGGCATGTTGATGACTGAGACCCCGCTGAACCCGTGCCGTGAGGGCGAGATCGCTGAAGAGCGCACCGTGCGGTTCCGCACCTGCGGCGACATCACCTTGACCGGCTGCGTGGAGTCCACGGCCAGCACGGTCGAGGAGATCATCGAAGAGACCGCCATTTCCCGCGTGACCGAGCGTGGCGCCACTCGCGGCGATGACAAGTTCTCCGAGGCCGCCATGGAAGACCGCAAGAAGGAGGGCTACTTCTGATGGCCGAGAACACCACCGCCGGCGAGCAGGCCGTCGAAAACGTCACCACCAACATGGACCTGCTGCGCTTCGCGACCGCAGGCTCCGTCGATGACGGCAAGTCCACCCTCATCGGGCGGCTGCTGCTGGACTCGAAGTCGATCTTCGAGGACCAGCTTGAGGCCGTCGAGACCACCAGCAAGGGCAAGGGGTACGACTACACCGACCTCGCCCTGCTGACGGACGGTCTGCGTTCCGAGCGTGAGCAGGGCATCACCATCGATGTCGCCTACCGCTACTTTGCGACCCCGGCGCGCAAGTTCATCATCGCCGACACCCCGGGCCACGTGCAGTACACCCGGAACATGGTCACCGGCGCCTCGACCGCCGACCTGGGACTCGTGCTCGTCGACGCCCGGCAGGGCCTGACCGAGCAGTCGCGCCGCCACGCCGTCATCCTGTCGCTGCTGCGGGTGCCGCACCTGGTGCTTGCAGTGAACAAGATGGATCTCGTGGACTTCTCCCAGGAGGTCTACGACAAGATCCATGCCGAATTCACCCAGTTCGCCACCAAACTCAACATCCCGGATCTCGAGGTCATCCCCATTTCGGCGCTGCAGGGCGACAACGTAGTCAACCGCTCGGAGAACATGGCCTGGTACTCCGGGCCGACGCTCATGCACCACTTGGAGCACGTTCACGTTGCATCCGACCGCGACTTGGTCGACACCCGATTCCCGGTGCAGTACGTGATCCGCCCCAAGTCCGATGAGCATCACGACTACCGCGGCTATGCTGGACAGATCGCCGGAGGCGTCTTGAAGCCCGGTGATGAGGTCGTAGTTCTGCCCAGCGGCATGACGACGAAGATCGCTGGCATCGATCTGTTCGATCGGGAGGTCGACGAGGCGTTCCCACCAATGTCAGTTACCGTGCGGCTCGAGGACGACGTCGATGTGTCTCGCGGGGACACGATTGCTCGCATCAGGAACGCCCCCACCCCCAGTCAAGACATCGACGCCATGGTCTGTTGGATGGCCTCGACGCCGCTCAAGCCGCGTCAGAAACTTGCAATCAAGCACACGACCCGCAACGCCCGGGCTCTGGTTAAAGACATCCAGTATCGACTCGATATCAACACACTCCACCGTGACCAAGAAACAAAAGAGATTGGCGTGAACGAGATCGCCCGCGTTCAACTCAGAACGACTGCGCCCCTACTCTGCGACTCTTATTCGCAGAATCGCACGACTGGCTCCTTCATCCTCATTGATGAGGCCACGGGCGTCACTGTGGGTGCGGGAATCATTAATGGCTAGACCTCTGTATTTGCAGTAGGCCGTCCCGCTATCGCCTTCGCTTCGGCCCCGGTTAGTGAATTTGGAGTGCTATCGTGCGCCAGGAGTTTCGTGAAGCAAAGAATCCCTTCGTGCGGAAGGGAAGTGCGGCTATCCTTCGCGGAACGAAAACAATTGCATTGAATAGCGGCAGACAGCGGTTCCAAACTGGAAAGTATAGTGGCCTATTAGTCAATTCCTTCCCTAAGAGCGGGACTCACCTTCTCTCGCAAATAGTAGGGGCGTTGCCCGGGACGCAGGACCGCGGTGAGTTTATTGCCTCTACGCCTTCAATTACGATGCGAAGAAAACCTGATTCGTCCACTGCCCGAAGGCTTAGCCGAACGCTAGACGGTGAGGTCGTTATGGGGCACCTTTTCTGGTCGGAAGCAGCTTCATCCGTACTACAGGACCAAGGCATAGCTTCATACTTTATCTATAGGGATCCTCGCGACGTCGTGGTTTCCGAGGCTCGCTATCTAACGTACATGAATAAGTGGCACCGCATGTCTCGGAGTTACCGTGCGTTACCCGACGACGACGAGCGCTTAATGCTTAGTATCTTGGGATCGCGAGATGGGTCGGCACTGGAGGATTATCCGGATATCGCCGCCAGGTTCTCGCATTATCAGGGTTGGATCAGTGACCCAAGCACGCTCAGCATGAGATTCGAGGATCTTCGAGGCCCTGCCCTGCCGGAGACTGTCAAGGCGATCGTGGTCCACTACCTTGAACGGTCAAGTGGTCCAGTGCTGCCCGCAAAGGTGGAAGCCATAGCTCAGGACTGCATGCTGGCCATTGACCCGCGCCGCTCACATACCTTCAGAAAGTCTGAGCCTGGAGGTTGGAGAGAACACTTCTCCTCGGAACACATCGAAGCGTTCAAGCAAGTGGCGGGAGACTTACTTGTACGGCTCAATTACGAGCGCGATCTGTCTTGGTGACCCAGTTTCCAAAAACAGAGGAATACGGATCTGAATCAAAGAGGATTGAGACGTCTCAGAAAGGTCGACACGCCCCTCTAGTAGCCCTGCTGTTCTCACTGGTATTCATCGCTGCCGTCTTCCCGCCGGTAAATTGGCCGGACGAGCGACGGAATTTGATGCTTCTCGAGACGGGTGACTATGGGTGGTTATACGCTGTTGGACAATCGGCCCTCAGGGAAGCCGTCTCGGGCTTCTATTTGGTGGGTCCGTTTGATCGAGTTACTTGGGGAGTTGGTCAGAACGTCGATTGGCGTTACGGCGACGGCTCACTTCGCTACCTAACCCAACCGCTTGCCGCTCCGCTGTCATATTACGTGGCGAAGGCGACTAACATTGTGATCGTCGTCGCCGCAATCTTAGGGTTTCGCTTGGCGATGGGTTTGACGCAGTCAAGACGCGATCAATTGAATCTTTACGTTCTATCGCTACTTCTGCCTGCCGCTAGTTACCAACTGCTACAAGTTTCTACCGATCTCACCTTCATTTTGCTTTCCATGGGTCTATATTTCATCACTCAGACCAAGCTTAAAATCGTATTCGCTGTTATTTGCTGCTTGCTAACTGTTGAAGACAGATCCTTCGCGATCCTGGCCTGCATAGCGCTTGCGTATGCTGCGGCGCCCAAAGTCTTGCTCTGGAGAAAGATTCACCACCGACGCGCCCTCCGTTTAGCGCTACTCTTTGGCGCGAGTGTGATCGGCGTAGTTCTGGGGCGCCTGGTTGCAAGCATAGTCCTCGACGGTGGCGGGCTCTTAGCTGGATTCCTAGCCGATCCCTCGAGTCTCACCAGCGCATCTGAGACTCTAGCGTACACACGCGCGAAGGGGTACAACTTGGCACAAAGCCCAGTGCTGCTATACGCAGGCCTGGCGTATCTGCCCGGTGCAACCGAGTATTTCGTCCTTCTTATCCCGTTCTATATCATTGCATTGCCTGTATTCTGGCGACTTCTGGTCTTCGCAACGAGTCGGACGGACGAACTGGGTGAACGTGCCTTCTATCTCGTACTTTCCACTGTGGTCGTCTTTTTTGGAATGACTACGGCGTTGCACGTATTCGAGCATGGAAGGTATTACTTCACGCTGGCGCCTCTTCTTGTTCTCGCACTAGCATCAATATTCGCGCCGCGGGGAGTTCAAGTCGGCGCCTACCTTCGGGACTCCACAACTATCCAACGAGTGACTGCAGCACTTTTCACTCTGAACGTAGTCCTCACGTCGGCAGTTGGAATACCGCAACTGGTATAGAAGCGCGAGTCTTTGACGAAAGCTTATCAATCTCTGGATGGATCGAGAAGGGCTGTTCCTTGTACTGGCTCGCTTTACGGCGCATGGCGGGACACATCATGTCGCGAGTGGTCGGAGCGGTTGCGACCGCCGTCTTGGCCATCTACATAGCACGGAGTCAGGGTGCAGAATACTCGGGTGAATTTTACTTTTTCATAGGTTCCGTTGCCATCCTTGCCATTCTTTCTAGGCTAGGTCTAGAAGCTCACCTCGTGGCGGAATGTACACCTGAGTTGGCTGCGGGAAGGAAGGCGCCGCCTGGTTTGCTACGCTCGGCGATCTTTGCGTCGACTCTGCTTGCCATGGTGCTCTACTTGGCAGTCAAACTCGCTTTACTTCTTCGCCCTGACCTGCAGGAGCGACTTCTAGGAACTCTATCGGGACCAGAGTTGCTAGCCCTCAGTGCTGTTGGTTTCAATTTCGTCTTCGTTGGTGCTGCGTACTTGCGATCGCTCGGGCGAGGTCCCTCGGCCGTGCTGCTTGAGAGCACCCTGATCTATGCCTGGCTGTTGCTTGTCTTTATGGCAGCAGATACCTTGGGACTGACGCCCAGCCTAGATGATATCGCCGCATCGTTGGTGGTGCTTGGCCCACTCAGTTACCTAGTTTTGCGCAGCAGGGGTGCCGCCGGCACTGCCGCTCGACATGTGTGGAAAGGTTTCAAGGACGCCCTTCTGGGAGCGTTCCGATTCGCATCGGTCGCAGCTGTAAATGGCATCGTCATATGGCTGCCGGTTGTGGCGCTGGGATTCAGCGGACAACTACAAGACGTGGCAAATTACAATGCAGCATATAGAATTGCCATGATGGTCGGAATCTTTGGGGTGATCGTCAAAAGTTCAACCATATCGACCTATCTGTCCAGCCATGCGGCGGATGATCAGTTGAAGCCAGCCGCCGTTTTACGAGGCTCGGCGACGGCAATGGCTGCCCTGGCTGTCTTGGCTGGCGTCTTGTGGTGGCAAAAGGAGTTGCTTGCCAGCATTTTCGGAGACGAGTTCACGCAGGTTGGAACGATATTGCCGATTATGCTTGTCGGTCAAGTTGTGAACTCCGCAGGATTCCTGCCCGAGACTTTGGCGGTCCTTCATCACAAGACGAATGGTTTGAACTGGGTGGCGGCACTCACTCTAGCGACAGCCAGTATCGCGATCCCAGTACTGGTCTACTATGAAGGAATAATTGGTGCCGCTTTGGCTTTCTCGATCACAACGGTTGTCAACCGACTTTCGCTGGTGGCATTGCTAGTGTGCTTCTCGAGGGCGACAGAGATATAGAAGCCGTCTGGTTTCTTGACTGCATGAGTATATTTACGTGAGATCGGTCTGCGCGCAGCGCACTCCAATCTCCCGTCCGCAGCAGTTATTCCGTCGTTGCGGCTGCGGATCGCAGCGTTTGCTCGAAGATTCGGATGGCGCTGTCGCCTGATAGTTGATGGAAGGCATAGGATCGGCCTTGCTCGCCGAGCCGGCCGGCTCGTTCACGATCGGCTGCCAATGCCTGAATCGTGCCAAGCAGGGCCGCGGGGTCCCCGGCGTCGACACAGATCGCGCCGCCTGAACGCTCAAGCTCAATGCGCGTAAGCCCGTTCCCAACAGAGGCCACGATTGGTGTGCCGCTGGTTAGGTATGATGTTACTTTGCTGGGTACGGACATCTCCGCAACTCCCTCAAGTTCACAAACGATCAATGTGTCGGCAGCTTGCATGAGTTCCTGAAACTCCGAGGTTGACACCGGGTCAATGAAGGTCACGGAGTGGACCCCGTCTGAAAGCCCCTCAAGGCGGCTGCGCTGATTTCCGTCACCGAGCAAGACGAAGACGACATGGGCAGATTCGGTGTCGGCGAGTTTAGCGGCCGAAATGACTGTGTCGAGGCCCTGTTTCACGCCCATGTTGCCAGCATGGAGAGCGACGACTTTGTCTTCCCATCCCATTCGACGTCGGGTCGAAGCTCGGTCAGGAGTGTGTGGTTGGGAGGGGAGGTGGACCCAGTTGGGGACCACGCTAATGTTCCCGGTGGAAAGGCCATAAGCTTCTAGGCTTCGAGAGAACCCTTCGTGGATTACGATCACGTGGTTACAATTGGATGCTACCCAGCGTTCTATGGCCGAAATTCCACGAACAACCATTGATGACGATTGTGTTGTTTCCCGGACGCCCTTGGAGTACAGGTCTTGCACCCAAAGGACCGTCGGCGACTTAGAACGAATAACGCTCCGCTTCATCAAGAACAATGCCGCTGAAAACAGAGTGGGGGTGACTAGCACTGTTACGTCCGACTTTGGCATGCGTCGAAGAACGAGGCGCAGTCCGAAACTGATTTCCATGATTAACCTGCGACCAAGAGTCGGTCGTCTGGGGACGTAGTGACGGAGCCTTGTCAGAGTTACGTTGCGCTGTTTCTCAACCTTCGTCCACTGCCTAAATTCTTTGTAGACTTCCCATTCTGGGTAGTGTGGGGTGCCGCTAATTACTGACACCGAGTTGCCGGTGGCTGCAAGTCCTTCGGTCAAACTCGTCGTGTAGGGAGCATTTCCGCTTACTTCGGGCGAGTAGTGCATGCCAATGATGGTGATTCGCAATGCTTCTCCAGTGGTCGAGTCTTGTATTGGAGCATCTCAGTTCTGGCGGGAATCGCGTTGTGTTCTCGAACTCAAAAATGTCATGACGTGCCAGGATCTACCAGTCTGTGGTTGGCATACTACGAGGTGCGACTGTCAGGTGTGAGTCCACCCTCATGGCCTGAAGCCTTGCGACTCGCTCTGAAGCGCCCCAGGTTTGATGGCCGCTCCGTTTGATTCCAGGAAAATGAGCACCACGCCGAAGAAAATCGATCAGGAGCTGAAGGCCAGAGCTGGACGTCTGGTCAAAGATCACGAGGGCGAGTACCCCTCGCTGAGTGCTGCGGAGGCGGTACGCCCGCCGGATCGTGGCCTGGCACGCCGCGACGTCTTTCAAGGGCCAGTGAGAATTGCCCAGGGGCGGTCATGAAACCTGCCCGGTGACGGTCACGAGATCTGCCCGGTGGTGGCCATGGATCTGCCCACGGGGGCTGCGGCCACCACCCGGTCCAGGATGGTCAGCTCAAGGGGTTCACCCCCTGACCGGCGAGTGCCTGGGTGAGTCGGACTGACTCACCTGAGGTCTGACAGACGTGGGCGTGGTGCAGCAGCCTGTCGACGGTGGCGGTGGCCAGCGTCTTGGGCATCAGCTCGTCGAACCCGGCTGGGCGCAGGTTCGAGGAGATCGCGACCGAGCGTTTCTCGTAGGCGGCATCGACGAGGCGGTAGAGCCCCTCGGCGGCGCCAGTGGCGACCGGGAGTAGCCCGATGTCATCGACGATGACGAGGTCGACTCGCAGGATGCGGGCGATGGCCTTGGACGCGGTGTCGTCGGCACGATGGCGGCGCTGCAGCACCCCGCGGTCTTCTAGGGTGAACCAGGCGACCTTTAGCCCGGCCTCGACGGCCTGCTGGCCCAGCGCCTCAAGCAGAAACGTCTTCCCGGTCCCCGATGGCCCGCACAGCACGAGGTTCTCGCGGCGGTGCACCCATTCCAGGGTGCGTAGCGCCTGCTGGGTCGGTGCGGGGATCGAGGAGATCTCGGGCTGCCAGGCATCGAAGGTCTTCCCGGTCGGGAACCCCGCGGCGGCGCGGCGGGTGGCCAGGGCGGAGCGCTCCCGGCCGGCGACCTCGTCGACGAACAGCGCCTTCAACACCTCGACCGGCTCCCAGCGTTGAGCTTTCGCAGTCGCGACGACTTCGGGGGCGTGGCGGCGGATGTGCGGCAGCCGCAGCTTGCGCAGGAGGTCCTCGAGTTCGGTGGGCAGCGGCGGCGCGGCCGCTGTCGTGGTCGTCATCGAGTCACCCCCTCCACGCCGTGGGCGTCGTGGCCGTCGTGCTGGCCGAGTCGGGCCCACGCGCTGGTGCCCTGGGTCAGCGAGGAGTCTTCGCTGGCCCGGTGCTCACCAGCCTTCGGGGCTCGGGCGTGATGGTCGAGGATCGAGGACAGGTCGGCCTCGGCGAACCGGCCGTGCACGGCGGCATGACCCAGCGCCCAGTCGACCTCGACGGGGTCGAACAACCTGGCCAGGCTGAGTGCTTCGGCCATCTTGACCCGCATCTTGGTGGTGCCCGCAGCGGCGGCCTCGACCAGCCACAACCGGGCGCCCTCGCCCAGGTCGAGGAACTCGGACTCCGCGGTGTTCTTCGCGCGGGGTCGTCGATCCAGGGGCCCGGACGGCTGAGCCGGGAAGTGCTCAGCGATCAGCTGTGGGCTGCCGGGAGTGGCCCGTCGGTGGCGCGCGACCTCGACCGGGCCAGCCTCGCCGACGTGGACGATCACGACCTGCTCACCGTCACTGACGCCCTGGGCGCGCACCCACATCGTCGCCCCGAGCAGGGTGTGCGGGACCGAGTACTGCCCGGACTCGAACGTCACCGTCGGCGTGTTGCCCGGCACCATGCGAGTGGTCCCGAACGCGACCGTGTGCGGTGCCGCCGTCACCGGGTGCAGCCGGGCCCGCTCCTCGGCGAGCATCTGGTCCGGCGGCCGCTTCGTCACCCGATGCGCCCGGGTGTTGACCTTGGCGCAGAACGCCCCGCACGCCGCCTCAAGCTCCGCGAAGCTGGTGTAGGCCTCGCGCAGGTTGGTGTCCTTGGGGACGATGTCGGCCGAGCTGGGTTTCACCGACGACTCCGTGCCGCCCTTGGACGCCGGATCGGCCGGAACGCAGGTGTGGACCACCAACGAGTAGTGCTCGGCGAACGCGACCAGCTGCGGGTTGCGGACCGCGATCCCGGCGATGTGCTCGACGGTGACGGTCTTCTCGTTGTCGGTCAGCACGTAGGTCGGGACCCCGCCCAGGCGCCGGAACGTCTGATCCAGGGCAGCGAACACGCTGGGCATCGTCTTGTCCCGCAGCGGGGGGCACGACCCGGAACCTCGACCAGGCCAGCTAGGCCACGAACAGCACCGTCTTCACGCCATCGACGACCGGGCCGTCGCCGTAGTCGTACTGCAGCCACATCCCCGGCTCGGTGACCCACGGCCGGTGCACCCGCACCCGACCGGCGCGGTAGTCGGTCTTGACCTTCGCGACTGCCCGGCGGGTGGTGCGCTCCGAGCCGGTGTAGCCCAACGCCACGAGCTTCTCGTGGGCCACGTCGGCGCGGACCTTGCCCTGGGACCGCTCGACCCACTCCTCGACCTTGTCCAGGTAGGCATCGATCAACTGCGGGCGCGCCGCGGCCTTGTCCAGCACGCCGGCCGCAGCGCGGCGCTCGACGTAGTGCTTCACGGTGTGGTGCGAGCAGCCGGCCAGCTCGCCGGCATCGCGCAACGACCCGGTCAGGTCGTAGGCGTCCAAGATTTTCATGATCCCCTCGGCAGACTTCACGGTGTCCCTTCCTCGGGGGCAATGGGGCGCTTCAGCACCGCTCATCGAGGAGAGTCCCGTGGAGTGGTGGGGTTTGAGGACCGGCGTGGTGGCGTGAAGTAGGCGGCCATCGGCGGGATCTTCGGTGTGAAACGACCAAGTCACGCACTGAAGGAGACCCACCGATGGCCTTGTCCCAGTCTGCCCTGTCCGAGTTTCTCGAGGCGTTCCGCACCGGCGATGGTGTCGACATGATCCGCGAGTCGGTCCGCACCGTGCTCCAAGAGCTCGTCGAGTTCGAAGCAGCCGGCGCGATCGGCGCCGAGCGCTACGAGCGCACCGACGAGCGTGTCACCGAACGCAACGGCACCCGTCCCAAGCTGCTGGCCACCAAGGCCGGCGACATCGAGGTCCGGATCCCCAAGCTGCGCAAGGGCTCGTTCTTCCCCTCGATCCTCGAGCCGCGGCGACGGATCGATCAGGCGCTGTATGCGGTGGTGATGGAGGCCTACTTCCACGGCATCTCCACGCGCAGCGTCGAGGACCTCGTGGTCGCGCTGGGCGCCGATTCTGGGATCAGCAAGTCCGAGGTGTCCCGGATCTGCGAGCAGCTCGACGAGTCCGTGGGTGCGTTCCGCACCCGCGCGCTGGACCACACCGCGTTCCCCTACGTCTACCTCGACGCGACCTACCTGCACGTGCGCAACAAGCCCGGCAAGGGCGGCCAGGTCGTCTCGATGGCCGTCGTGGTCGCCACCGGCATCGCCGCCGACGGCAGCCGCGAGGTCCTGGGACTCGACGTCGGCGACAGCGAGGACGAGACGTTCTGGCGTGCCTTCCTGCTCAGCCTCAAGCAACGCGGGCTGGGCGGAGTGCAGCTGGTCATCAGCGATCAGCACTCCGGGCTCGTGGCCGCGCTCAAGCGCGCCTTCCAGGGCTCCGCGCACCAACGCTGCCGGGTCCACTTCGCCCGCAACCTGCTCGCCCACGTCCCGAAGTCGCACGCCGACATGGTCGCTGCGGTGTTCCGCACGATCTTCGCCCAACCCGACCCCGAAGCTGTCTCGACGGCCTGGGACGAGGTCCGTGACCAGCTCGCCGGCTCGTTCCCGAAGGTCGGGCCACTGATGGACACAGCGAAGGCCGAGGTGCTCGCCTTCACCGGCTTCCCCAAGGCTCACTGGCGCAAGATCTGGTCGACCAACCCGCTCGAGCGGGTCAACAAGGAGATCAAGCGCCGCAGCCGCGTCGTGGGTGAGTGTGCCAGTCTGAAGTGGCCCCACTTGGAGCCGTAGTGCTGGCTTGAAGTGGCCCCACCCTCGACCTACTTGTCCCCGTACTTTCGTGCCCGTCTGCCAAGGCGAGTCACGAGAG
>NZ_JAULSC010000133.1 GCF_030518195.1 Nocardioides cremeus | reverse complement strand
ATTGGTGTCGCAGTCTGTACAAGGTCGCAGAAGTAATGACTTTAGCTGAGCTAAGGTAGTAAGCCACTCCAACAACAAAAATACGCCACCTCAACGAGAAAGAGCAATAGCTGTATGCCAAATATAAATGATGATAGTAGATAGCAGAGACGATACACACTATCATTCCTGGTACACGTCTTCACCTAGGTGTGCCTCGGTAAATAACGATAGATTCGAGCCGCAGTATTCTTAAAAAAGCTATTACCGTCACTCATTGCAGCGTCGTAATCTGACATAAGTAGTTCATCCGGCATCATTACCCACAGCGCATAATAGACCGGCGGCTAACACCAGATC
>NZ_JAULSC010000132.1 GCF_030518195.1 Nocardioides cremeus | reverse complement strand
CTCGCCTGGTGAAAGATGCTGTGCCGCTAGTGCGCAAGCCGGTCCCTACTAGGACTAAGCAGGAAGTCGCCTACCTCATTGAAACCGCTTCACGCGGCCAACTACCTGCAAAACACGAGAGTGCCTGGTACTCCTTTGGCTTCGTCTGCACTACGAACGAAGAAGACGAGCGACGCCTCGCAGGCCTCTACGCCGTCCTCATCCAGGAAGCAGACAGCCCAGAAAGCTTCCACGAGCTCCAAAACGCCCTAGAAAGGAACGATCTAGTGACTCTATTCGATACAAAGGGATTTAGAAACTTCCGCGAACTTTCTACTCACTTAGAAACTTTCCTCGCCAC
>NZ_JAULSC010000131.1 GCF_030518195.1 Nocardioides cremeus | reverse complement strand
ATTTTTCTCCGGGTAATAACAACCTACAATTTCCATCATCATGAACTCCATGCTCGTAATCTTCTTTATCGCCAGCGTAGCTGCTTACAGCCACGCCTCCTTCATCGGTCTAGGTGGAGCTGCCACCCTCGTAGGACCTGGAAATCCTGGAGCTCTAATCAGGGGACCTGCAGCTGAAGGTGCTCTTTTGGGACCCGACGGAAGTCATATCGCCGCCGCTGGACAAGCCGGAGCCGTTGCTGCCGCTCCCATTCCTGGAGGTGTTGTTAGAGCTGCTGTAGCCCCTGGATCTATCACCTTAGGTCACGGTGGTTTACTTGGAGCAGGACTTGGTCATGGTG
>NZ_JAULSC010000130.1 GCF_030518195.1 Nocardioides cremeus | reverse complement strand
AAGAATTACATAAGCTAGTTACTGCTAAATAGAATTCTCTAGAATCTGAGACAAGGAATATATATAGTATTAGAATAGCGAGCAGATAGCAGGGTAGAGCAAAATAAGAAGATAATAATGAACTAATTTCGATTCTCTCTCCCCTAGCACAATCTTTCTATCTAGAATCCGTCGATGGTATTATCTGCCTCTGAGTCTACTAGGAATAAGTAGCTGCCTTCCTACTTTAGCACCTCTAAGTGACTCTCCCTCTAAAATAAATCCAATTCTTCTTCCCAGCGCCGTTACACTATTGTCTTAGTCTAGGCGTACAACAACGAAATATAGAGAAAAGACAATTAT
>NZ_JAULSC010000129.1 GCF_030518195.1 Nocardioides cremeus | reverse complement strand
CCATTTCCCGATGATGAGCCACTACCCGACACCATCCTAGGCAGGGTGCGAACCTGGTATCGCCGCCTCTCACGTCGACGGACTAGCGACGTCTCAAGTCCTTGAAGAGGAAACATGATATCGTCATGCAGGTACCGGTTCGCATGCGATCGCACTAGTCGCGATCTCGTTCCAGCCTTTCGGGCCGCCCGTCGCCGCTACTCGATACATCCCGTCATCGATCGCACAGCGCAGGCGATCTAGCGTTGACGACTTGACCTTGATGCGACGTCACACCGCCGGCCGGGTGGCATGTCACCCAACCAGGGCACAACTCGAATGCTCATGCATATTTGACACGGG
>NZ_JAULSC010000032.1 GCF_030518195.1 Nocardioides cremeus | reverse complement strand
CCCGGTCACCGGCTACACCATCACCAGCACCCCCGACGCCGTGTCGAAGACCGTCCCCGGAGACCAGACCACCGCCACCATCGGCGGTCTGACCAACGGCACCGCCTACACCTTCACCGTGACCGCCACCAACGCCATCGGCACCTCGACGGCGAGCGACCCGTCGAACGAGGTCACCCCCGCCGGCGTCCCCGACACCGTCACCAAGCCCACCGCCACCCGCGGCGACAAGTCCGCGACCATCACCTGGACCAAGCCGTCCGGCAACGGGTCCCCGGTCACCGGCTACACCATCACCAGCACCCCCGACGCCGTGTCGAAGACCGTCCCCGGCGACCAGACCACCGCCACCATCGGCGGTCTGACCAACGGCACCGCCTACACCTTCACCGTGGTCGCCACCAACGCCGTAGGCACCAGCGCGGCCTCGGAGAAGTCCAACGAGGTCACCCCCGCCGGCGTCCCCGACACCGTCACCAAGCCCACCGCCACCCGCGGCGACAAGTCCGCGACCATCACCTGGACCAAGCCGCCCGGCAACGGGTCCCCGGTCACCGGCTACACCATCACCAGCTCCCCCGGTGGAGTCTCGAAGAGCGTCGACGCCGACACCACCACCGCCACCATCGGCGGCCTGAACAACGGCACCACCTACACCTTCACCGTGGTCGCCACCAACGCCATCGGCACCTCGACGGCGAGCGACCCGTCGAACGAGGTCACCCCCGCCGGCGTCCCCGACACCGTCACCAAGCCGTCCGCCACCCGCGGCGACAAGTCCGCGACCATCACCTGGACCAAGCCGCCCGGCAACGGGTCCCCGGTCACCGGCTACACCATCACCGCAGCTCCCGGCGGCGCCACCAAGACCGTGCCCGCCGACACCACCAGCACCACCATCGGCGGCCTGAACAACGGCACCACCTACACCTTCACCGTGGTTGCCACCAACGCCATCGGCGACAGCCCGGCCTCGGAGCCCTCCAACGAGGTCACGCCCGCGGCTCCTGCGACGGCCCCCTCGGCCCCCGCCAACGTGACCGCAGCCGGAGGCAACGCCTCCGCGACGGTGTCCTGGACCGCCCCCGACGAGAACAACAACTCCCCCGTCACCGGCTACACCATCACCAGCACCCCCGGTGGAGTCTCAAAGAGCGTCACCGGCGACACCACCACCGCCACCATCGACGGCCTGAACAACGGCACCACCTACACCTTCACCGTGACCGCCACCAACGCCATCGGTGTCAGCCCGGCCTCAAGCGCGTCCAATGAGGTCACGCCGGCGGCCCCGGCCACCGTCCCCGACCGCGTCGACAAGCCCCAAGCCAAGGTCAAGAACCGCAAGGTCGTCATCCGGTGGGAGCCCGTTGGCTCCAACGGCAGCGACCTCATCAGTTACACCGTCGCCAGCAATCGGGGCCACCTCAAGACCGTCCCGCCTGGCAAGACCAAGGTCGTCTTCCGCAAACTGAAGCCCGGCCGCTACAAGTTCAACGTCACCGCCACCAACAACGTCGGAGACAGCCGGTCCAGCCGGAAGGTGCGGGTACGCGTCCGGTAGTTGCAGCAGTACCTGGCCAAAAACCCTACGGCTACCGCTGCCATGCCAACACCGGCGTGCCGTTCCCCAGCGACGGCTGACCGGGAGCCGCGGCGCCGGCGCCGCTCACGTCGCCGGGTCGGCCAGCCACGACTCGAAGGTCACCGTCCCGAGGCGGGCGGTGTCGCCGGGGAGCAGCCCGCCCGAGGCCATGGCCCGGCCGACGGCTCCCGGCAGTCGGACACCGAGCACCGGTCGACGTCGGCCCGAGGCGCGCACGACGCGCCGGGCGAGGTCGACGAGCTGGTGCTCCTCCGGGCCGGCCAGCTCGGGCCCCAGTCCCTGTGGCTCTCCCACGGCGATCCTCACGAGCTCCGCGGCCACCTCGGCCGCGGCGACAGGCCGGATCCGCTGCCGGGGCAGCACCGCGACCGGTCCGGGGACCCTCGCCAGCAGCTGGCCCGCGAACTCGTGGAACTGGGTCGCCCGCAGGACGGTCGCGGGCACGGCTCCCGACAGCGCAATCCGTTCCTGGCGCAGCTTGGCCTCGTAGTAGCCGAGGCCGACGCGATCGACGCCGACGATCGACAGCACGACCAGGTGCCGGACGCCGGCCCTGCGGCTCGAGTCGACCAGGCGCCCCGTCGCAGCCTCGAAGAAGCCGACAGCGCTGCTGCGTCGCATCGTGACGACGTTGCTGACGTCGATGGCGGCCTCGGCTCCTGCCATCGCCTCGTCCAGCCCCGTCCCCGTCAGGAGGTCGACCCCCCGACCCCGCGCCAGCACCACGGGCGTGTGCCCGAGAGCCGACAGCTCCTCGACGACGTACCGCCCGACGACGCCCGTTCCCCCAGCGACGACGACCCTCATGATCTGCCCTCCCAGCGTGGTGGCGGCGGCCCGCCAGGACGAGCAGCAGACTAGCCGCGGCCTGCCGCCCGCCCGGCCACAGCCTCGCCGGACGCCGCGCTGCCGCCACCCCTGCGGGTGGGCTTGCGTGGGAGGGACGAGGGGCACGGTGCCCGACGACCGTTCCCGACGACGCGCAAGGAGCACCTGATGGCCCGCGACACCCTGTCCCGCTCGATGCACGACCTCGGCCTGGCCGCCTGGTTCGGCGGCACCCTCGCCAACGCCGTGGCGCTCAACGCCGCCGCCGGCGAGGCATCCGACAGCCGCGACACCGGCGCCGTCGCCAACAAGGGCTGGGACCGGTGGACGCCGGTCAACGCCGGCGCCATCGGCCTGCACCTGGTCGGCAGCATCGGCCAGCTCATCGGCAACAAGGGCCGCCTCGCCGCGCAGCAGGGCGTGCCCACGATGGCCGGCACCAAGACCGCGCTCACCGCGGCCGCCCTGGGCGCGACGGCGTACTCGCGGGTGCTGGGACGCACCGTCTCGGAGCACGACGACGTGCCCGCGGAGTCCGGCACCACCCCGCTGAACCAGACGCCCCCGCACGTCGCGCAGGCCCAGCGCCGCCTGGCCGCCCTGCAGTGGGTGGTCCCGGCGCTGACCGGCGCCGTCGTCCTGGTCAGCGCGTACGCCGGAGAGCAGCAGCGCGCCAGCGAGCAGCGCCACGGGCTGCGCAAGCGCGTCCTCGGCTGAGCGGACCCAGCGGACCGCTCGTCGCTCGTGGGCCCACTTGTCACGCCGGGTGACAATGGGCCCATGAGCGACATGCCGCGCAAGGCGTTCGGGCGCACCGCACGTCTGGCGGCACTCCCGCTGGGCTACGCCGGGCGCAACGCGATCGGGTTCGGCAAGCGGCTGGGCGGTCGCCCCGCCGAGGCGGTGCTGAGCGAGATCCAGATGCGCACCGCCGAGCAGCTGTTCCGCACCCTGGGCGAGCTCAAGGGCGGGGCGATGAAGTTCGGCCAGGCCCTGTCGGTGCTCGAGTCGGCGCTGCCCGACGAGCTGGCCGCCCCCTACCGCGAGCAGCTGACCAAGCTGCAGGACGCCGCGCCCCCGATGCCGACCCAGACCGTGCGCGAGACGCTCGCGCGCGACCTCGGCCCCGACTGGCAGGACCAGCTGGTCTGGCTCGACGGCGGCCCGACCGCGGCCGCCTCCATCGGGCAGGTGCACAAGGGCCGCTGGCACGACGGCCGCGAGGTCGCGGTCAAGGTGCAGTACCCCCGCGCCGGCGAGGCGCTGCGCTCCGACCTGCGCCAGCTCGCCCGCGTCGCGCGCAGCCTCGGACCGCTGGTCCCCGGCCTCGACGTCAAGCCGCTGGTCGTCGAGATGCAGGCGCGGATGGAGGAGGAGCTCGACTACGACCTCGAGGCCTCCGCCCAGCGCACCTTCGCGACGGCGTACGCCGGTGACCCCGACATCGTGGTGCCCGACGTGGTGGCCCACGGCCCGGCGACGCTGGTGACCGAGTGGCTCGACTCGACCTCGTCGCTGGCCAAGGTGATCGCGGAGGGCTCCCAGGAGGACCGCGACCGCTTCGGCGACCTGTTCACCCGCTTCCTGCTCGGCGCCCCCGGCCTGACCGGGATGCTGCACGCCGACCCGCACCCCGGCAACTTCCGCGTCGTGCCGGGCATCGACGGCGGACCACCCCGCATGGGCGTGCTCGACTACGGCGCGGTCGCGCGACTGCCCGACGGGCTGCCGACCGCGATGGGCACCCTGATCCGGATCGCCAGCATCGAGGACGACGCCACCCTGCTCGAGGGGCTGCGCGAGGAGGGCTTCGTCAAGCCGGGGGTGAGCATCGGCTCGCGCGAGCTGCTCGACTACCTCGCGCCGTTCGTCGAGCCGGCGCGCACCGAGCGCTTCCAGTTCACGCGGGCCTGGATGCAGGAGCAGTTCCAGCGCATCAACGACCCGAGGAACCCGTCGTTCACGGTGGCGATGAAGATCAACCTGCCGCCGTCGTACCTGCTCATCCACCGCACCTGGCTCGGCGCGGTCGGCATCCTCTCCCAGCTCGAGGCCGACGTCGCCTTCGGCGAGATCCTGCGCGAGCTGCTGCCGGGCTTCGCCGAGCCGGTCTAGGGCTGCTGCGGGGCGACGGCGTCGAGCAGGGCCTCCAGGGCGGGCTCGGCCTGGTCGCCGTCGAAGATGTTCTGGGCGTGGTCGGAACCGGGGAGCAGCAGCACCTCGTTGTCGCCCGGCGCGGTCTCGGCCAGCTCGGTGGAGACGTCGGCGACGCTCTCGTCCTCGCTGGCGATGAACAGCTTGGGCTGGTCGCCGAGGCCCTCGACGGTGCTGTTGGCCGAGAGCATCACGACCCGGTCGACGAGGTCGGGCTGCTCGCTCAGCAGGCGCAGGGCGGCGTCGGCGCCGGCGCTGCCGCCGACCAGGGCGACGCTCTCGGCCCCGTCCTGGCGCAGCCGCTCCACGGCTGCCGTCATCGCCTCCGCCGTCAGGTCCTCCACCGCGATGACGCTGTTGCCCTGGTCGGCCATCGCCTCCGCCTGGTCCTGCCAGCTCGCGGCGTCGAAGGCCGCACCGTGGGCGAGCACGACGCCGTACGAGCCGTCACCCCAGCGCAGCGCGTCGCCGTCGTCGACCAGCGAGATCCGCGACGACTCCCCGCCGGTGGACTCGCCGGTGGACGGTGCGGGCTCGTCCGAGCCGCACGCGAGGAGCGCAGCCAGGAGCATGGCGAGCACTGCGGCAAGGAGGAGGGGGCGGCGGGGACGCGAGATCACGGACGGCACCTGGCCACCGTAGGTCGTGGGCCATGACAGGTCACCGGGCACAGGGCCCCTGGCGCCGGCGGCCGCGGACTTGTCAGGGAGCTCCTGCGCTTGATGGGTGATGCAACCCCCGACAAGCGCAGGAGTCCCCGGCCGGCCGGGGACTCCTGCAGGCCGGCCGCTCAGAGGCCGGTGGTGCCGTCGATGGACTCGCGGATCAGGTCGGCGTGGCCCGCGTGCCGGGCGTACTCCTCGACCATGTGCAGGAGGATCCAGCGCAGGCTGGGAGCCTCGCCGTGCCGGTCGACGACGGCGAGGGTGTCGAGGCCGCCGGCGGCCAGGGCCCGGTCGACCGCCTCGTCGGCGGCGCGCACCGCGGTCTCGTGCAGCGCGAGCAGCTCGTCGGCGCTCTGCCCGGCGGCGCGGTGCCAGTCCTGGTCGGGGTCGGTCGCCCAGTCGATGCTGCGCCACGGCTCGGCCGGCTGGTCGCCGTGCAGCACGTGGCGGCACCAGTAGTCCTCGACGAAGGCCAGGTGCGAGACCATCCCGCCGAGCGTCATCGGGCTGGGTGCCAGCGTCCTGTCGAGCTGCTCGGCGTCGAGGTCCTCGACCTGGCGGCGCAGGGTCGCCCGGAAGTAGGCCAGGAAGGAGCGCACCGCGCTCACCTCGTCGGCGACGAAGGGGATGTCCGGCAACGGTGTCCGGCTCATGCGGGCACGTCGTCGTCGGGCGGGTCGCCCGCGATGCAGTAGCGCAGCCCGCCGGGGTCGGCCATCACCGTCCAGTGGTCGTGGCTGGTCACCACCCGCGCCCCGAGCGCGACGTGGCGCGCGAGCTCGGCGCCCACGTCGTCGGTGGTCAGGTCGAGGTGCACCGACACCTCGGGCACGTCGTCGTCGAGGCGCTGCAGCAGCACCTGCAACGGCTGCCCCGCCGGCACCTCGAGCAGGTGGAACTCCTCGTACGCCGTGCGGCGCAGCCGCCAGCCGGTCAGGTCGCGCCAGAACGCCAGCTCGGCCTCCAGCAACGGTGCCGGCACGTCGATCGAGAGCTGGTCGACCTGCGAGTGGTGGCCGGTCGGCCAGGTGGTGGGCCGGCTGCGCGTGCTCGCGGGGTGGCCCACGAAGCAGAAAGCCAGCCCGCCGGGCGAGCGCAGCACCACGTAGCCCTGCTCGGCCGCGCCGACCACCTGGGCCCCGAGCCGCTGGGCGTGCTCGGCGGCCGCCGCCTGGTCGGCGACGTGCAGGTCGAGGTGGACCCGCGAGGGTCCCTCGTCGCGGCGCTGGACGCGCAGGTGGTCGTCACCGTCGGGCGGGACCAGCGTCGTGAACTCGGCCCGCTCGCCGCGCACCGTCGAGAGCGTGGTGCCGGTGACCTGGGCCCAGAACGCGGTGCCGCGCTCGAGCTCGTCGGCCGCGAGGTCGAGGAAGGCGCTGATCCACAGCGGGCTCGACGCGGGCAGCTCGGCCCTCATGCCGGCCCGCCGCCGGCGGGTCGGTGCAGCACCGCACCGGTGGGGCGCACCCGCAGCCCGTCGCCGCTGACCTCCGCGGTGCCGTCGACGATCAGGGAGAAGTCCTCGGCCTGCAGCGGCGGGAACAGCAGCGTCACCGCCTCGTTCGCCGCGGCGTTGGCCAGCGACCCCCGGCCCGGCGAGCCCAGCAGGAGCACGTCGTCGTCGAGCACCGGACGCACCGAGACCACCTTGACCCGCGCCGGCACCCCCGACGGGTCGGTCGTCAGCAGGAAGCCGGCGCCGAACCGCGCCAACGTCTCGCCCAGCTCGGCCACCGCCACGGGGATGCTCATGCACCCCACCCTAGGGCTCGCCGGGCCGCGCTCAGCCGATCCAGCGCTCGCCCAGCACGACCGGCTCGCCCGCTCCCCCGGTCACCTCGGCCAGCACCGCCCGGGTCGCCTCCTCGTCAGCAGGGGCGACGCCCAGCACCAGGTGCACGCTCGCGCCCCACCGAGCGTCGAGCACGTCCACCCCGCGCGCCCGCAGCTCGCCCTCGACCCGGCCAGCCTCGGCGTGGTCGACCTCGAGGTCGAGCTCGCGCAGCAGGCGTCGCTCACGCGTGCCGGCCACCTCGAGCGCGGCGCGCACCGCGTCGCTGTACGCCCGCACCAGCCCGCCGGCGCCCAGCAGCGTGCCGCCGAACCAGCGGGTCACGACCACGACGGTGTCGCTGAGGCCGGCCCCGCGCAGCACCTCGAGCATCGGCGCGCCGGCCGTGCCCGCGGGCTCGCCGTCGTCGGAGGAGCGCTGCACCGGCACCGGAGGCGGCCCCACCACCATCGCCGAGCAGTGGTGCCGGGCGTCCCAGTGCTGCTTGCGCAGCCGCTCGACCACCGCGCGCGCCTCGTCCTCGCTGGCCACCCGCGCCGCGGTGGCCAGGAACCGGGAGCGCTTGACCTCGATCTCCGCCTCGGCGTCCCGCGCCACCACCAGGTACGACGCGTGGTCACTCACCACAGCCCCGTCACGTCGCCGCCGATCTTGACCACGAAGGCCCCCACGACGCCGATGAAGAAGACCCGCACGAACCGCGACCCCTTGGCCACGGCGGTGCGGGCACCGACGTACCCGCCGACAAGGTTGGCCAGGCCCATCAGCAGCCCGACCTTCCACAGCACCGCGCCCTGCGGGATGAAGACGACCAGGGCGGCGAGGTTGGTGGCCCAGTTGGCCATCTTCGACTTCGCCGAGGCCTCGAGGAAGCCGTAGCCGAGCAGCCCGACCAGCGCGAAGACGAAGAAGGAGCCGGTGCCGGGGCCCAGCGCCCCGTCGTAGAAGCCGATCGCGAAGCCGGTGCCCATCGTCGCGCCGGTGTGGCGGCGCCCGGCGAAGCGCAGCGCGGTGACCTGGCCGAGGCTGGGCCTGAACAGCACGTAGGAGCCCACCAGCAGCAGCACCACCAGCACGATCGGCTCGAACGCCTCGCGCGGGATCAGGCTCGCCACCGCGGCGCCACCGGCGGAGCCGAGGAACGCGGTGAGCATCAACGGCCCGAACGTGCGCGGGTCGGGCCGCACCCGCCGGTAGAACGTCACGCTGCTGACGCTGGTGCCGCAGATCGAGCCGAGCTTGTTGGTGGCCAGGATCTGCACCGGGCTGGCGCCCGGCAGCCCCACCAGCAGCGCCGGCAGCTGGATCAGCCCGCCGCCGCCGACGATAGCGTCGACGAAGCCGGCGACGAGGGCGGCGAGCCCCAGCAGGAGCAGCACGGTCAGGGTCGGGTCCTCCACACCGTGACCCTAGATGTGGCGCCCGGGGCCACGTCCTACCGTGTCCCCATGCGGCCACAGCGGATCGTCTCCCTCCTGCCCTCGACCACCGAGATCCTCTTCGGCCTCGGCGCCGGCGACGACGTGGTCGGGGTGACCTTCGAGTG
Organism: Nocardioides cremeus; assembly: GCF_030518195.1. Taxonomy (GTDB): domain Bacteria; phylum Actinomycetota; class Actinomycetes; order Propionibacteriales; family Nocardioidaceae; genus Nocardioides; species Nocardioides cremeus. The sequence goes on along the minus strand of NZ_JAULSC010000032.1, from coordinate 13,032 downwards.
CGACCACCCCGCCGAGGCCCGCTCCCGGCGCATCGTGTCGTCCACGACCATGCCCGAGGGCCTGGACCCCGCCGAGATCGACGCGTACGTCGCTCGCGCGGCCGCCGCCGGCGAGGACCTCTACCGCCTCGACGCGGGCGCCCTGGCCGACCTCGACCCCGAGCTGGTGCTCACCCAGGACCTGTGCGCGGTGTGCGCGATCGACGTCGGCTCCGTCGACGAGGCGCTCGACCACCTGGGCTGCCGGGCCGAGGTGCTCTCCTTCGACCCGCACACCCTCGCCGAGATCCGCGACAGCGTGCTGCACATCGGTGCGGCGGTGGGCCGGCCCGACGAGGCCGGCCGGCTGGCCGCGCCGCTCGAGGCCCTCGTCGAGCAGGCGGCGACCCCGCCGACCGGTGCCCACCGACCGCGCGTCGTGGTGCTGGAGTGGACCGACCCGCCGTACGCCCCGGGGCACTGGATCCCCGAGATGGTCGAGGCGGCCGGGGGCGAGTGCGTGCTCGGCACCGCCGGGGCGAAGTCGGTGCGGGTGACCTGGGACGACGTGCACGCCGCACGCCCCGACCTGGTCGTCGTCGCGCCCTGCGGCTACGACCGCGCGGCCGCGCAGGAGCAGGCCGACCGGCTGGTCGACTCCGGGCTGCTGCCGACCGGCGTGCCGGTGCACGCCGTCGACGCCAACGGCCACTGGGCCCGGCCCGGGCCCCGCGTCGTCGACGGGGTCGCCGACCTGCGCTCGGCCCTGCAGGCGCACGGGCTCCTCGGCTGAGCAGCCCATCGCGGGGCCGGGTCGGCTACTGCAGCCCGCGGATCGCCCGGGCCGGGAGCAGCCGCCCGGCGATCACGGCGACCATGTCGACGGTCTGCCGGGTCTCGACCACCTCGTGCACCCGGTAGATCCGGGCCCCGGCCAGCGCGCAGACCGCGGTGGCGGCCAGGGTGCCGGTGAGGCGCTCGCCCACCGGCAGGTCGAGCGACTCGCCCACGAAGTCCTTGTTGCTCAGCGAGACCAGCACCGGGCGGCCGGTGGCCACCATCTCCCCCAGGCGCCGGGTCAGCTCGAGGGAGTGGAAGGTGTTCTTGCCGAAGTCGTGCGCCGGGTCGATGACCACGCTGCGCGGGTCGACGCCGGCCGCGACCGCCCGGTCGGCGTAGGCCATCGTGTCGGCGATCGCCGCGGCCACCACGTCGTCGTACTCGACGCGGTAGGGGCGGGTGCGCGGGGTGGCGCCACCGGTGTGGGTGCAGATGAGCGCGGCGTCGTGGGCGGCGGCGACGTCGACCAGCTCGGGGTCGGCCCCACCCCAGGCGTCGTTGAGCACGTCGGCACCGGCCCGGCACACCGCGTCGCCCACCTCGGCGCGCCAGGTGTCGACCGAGATCACCAGGTCGGGGAAGGTTCCGCGGACCCGGGCGACGAAGTCGACGACCCGGCTCTTCTCCTCGGCCGCGTCGATCTCGACCCCGGGCGCGGCCTTGATGCCCCCGATGTCGACGATCTCGGCGCCCTGCGCCACGACCGTGGCGACCCGCTCGAAGGCCTTGTCCTCCGCCCACGTCGCGCCCTTGTCGTAGAACGAGTCGGGGGTGCGGTTGACGATCGCCATCATCAGCGTCCGGTCGTCGGCGAAGCTGTGGCGGCCGAGCTCGAGGGTCACACCAGGTGTCTAGCAGACGTCGCCTGACGCGCGGCCCGCTCCGGGCGTCGGTGCCGGCGGGTAGAACCGAGCCGTGCTGCCCACCGACCCCGACGCGCCCGAGCCGTACCCCGACGAGTGCGTGGCCTGCTACCTGCGCCGGGTCGTGGGCGAGCACGGGTGCGCGCACACCCTGGGCTGGGCCGAGCGCTTCCGCGACCTGCGCTCACCCACCGCCCACTCGCTCGTACGCCGCCTGCTCGCGCTCGGCGGCTGCGACTGCGCCGTCGTGCGCGAGGGCCTGGGGCCGGCGCGCGAGGTGATGGTGCGCGACCTGCACACCGACGAGCTGGAGGAGCCGGAGCGCTGGCCCGGCTGTGCCGGGGTGGGGCCCACCAGCAGCCGCCCCTGCCGGCACTGGGAGCGCCGTCCCCGCGCCAGCCGCGCCTGAGCGGTCACTGGGGACAGCGGCTCAGTCGCCGACCCAGAAGCCGCGGCCGCCGAACCAGTCGCCCATCGACGCGCCGGTCCCCGTGCCACGTCCCCCCCGTCCGCCGAGGTAGGAGCCGACGACGGCGGCGCCGAGGTCGTCGAGCTCGGGCGCCACGACCCGCCCGTCGACGCGGCGCGCCATCTGCTCGATGAACCGGGCCAGGCCGGGGTCCTCGCCGAGGCGGAAGAACGTCGTCTGGGCGCCGAGGCGCATCGAGGTGTCGAGCTCGCGCACGGCGTGCGCGACGGTCAGCGGGTGCGGCGGGTAGGAGAAGAAGACCTCGCCGCCGGCCTCGAGGTGCGAGGTCGGCTCGCCGTCGGTGACGATGAGCAGCACCGGCTGGGCGTTGGGGTGCTTGCGGAAGTGCCGGTTGGCCAGCAGCAGCGCGTGGTGCAGGTTGGTGCCCTTCTCCCAGCGCGCGTCGAGGGCGGTGAGCTGCTCGATCTCCATCACCTCGGCGTGCCGCCCGAAGCCGACCAGCTGCAGCGCGTCGCCGCGGAACCTGCTGCGGATCAACGTGTGCAGCGCCAGCGCGGTGCGCTTCATCGGCACCCAGCGTCCGTCCATGGCCATCGAGAAGGACGTGTCGACCAGCAGCGCGACGGCTGCCTGGGTGCGGGCCTCGGTCTCCTGCACCTCGACGTCGTCGACCTGCAGTCGCACCCCCGTCGCCGGCGAGCCGCCCTCGCCCACGGTGCGGGTGATCGCGTTGGTGACGGTGCGGGTCACGTCCCACGGCTCGGTGTCGCCGTACGCCCAGGCCCGGGTGGCCCCCGAGCGCTCGCCGGCGGCGCCGGCGCGGTCCATGTCGCGCTGTCCCTGGCGGCCCGACATCCGCTGCGCGACGTCGCGCAGCAGCGAGCGGCCGAGCTGGCGCATCGCCTTCGGGGTCAGCCGCAGCGCGCCGTCGGAGCCGCGCTGCAGGGTGCCGGAGTCGCGCAGCGCCCGCTCGAGCTGCTGCAGCTCGCGGGCGCTGACCGAGGCGTCGCCGCCGAGCTGGCGGGCCAGCGCGTCGAGGTCGAGGTCGTCCATGCGGGCGCCGCCGTAGGACTGCGAGAGCTGCTCGGAGAGCGCGTCGAGCTCGGCGAGGTCCTGGAAGACGCCGGTGCCGTCGCCGAGCCCGACCCCCTGGGCGCCCTCGCCGCCCATCTGCTCCGAGCCCGACCAGTCCTCGCCGGGTCGCAGCGCCTGCAGGTGGGAGTCCAGGCGCGCCAGCGACTCCATCAGCTGCGGTGAGCCGAAGGCCTGCGCCGAGAGCTCCATCAGCTGCTGGCGCTGCTCGGGGCTCATCGAGGCCAGCATCCGCTGGGCCGCCGCCGCCCGGGCGGCCATCGCGTCGAGCAGCTCGTCGAGGGTCTCGGGCTGCTCGGGGAAGTGCTGGCCGTGCGCGGCCATGAACTCCTCGAAGTCCTGCTGGGTGTCCTCGCCGCGCTCGCGCTTCTCGAGCAGCTCGTTGAGGTCCGAGAGCATCGCGTCGATGGCGGCGCGGTCCTCGTCGGTGGCGTTCTCGAGGGCCTGCTTCATGCCCTGGAAGCGCTGGTCGAGCAGCTCGCGGCCCAGCAGGTCCTTGATCTGCTCGTAGGCCTCGCGTGCCTGCGTGCTCTGCCAGTCGTAGGAGCCCAGCTCGCTGACCGCGGCCGCGGGGTTGGGCGGCAGGCTGTCGAGCTGCATCTCGCGCAGCGCCCGGTCGCCGTCGTCCATGGCGACGTCGCGGGCCAGCTGCTTGCGCTCCTCGAGCACCGCGGTGTCGAGCAGCTCGCGGATCTCCTGCAGGGTGCCGTCGAGGTCGTGCTCGGCCAGCAGCTGGCGGCGGCGCTCTGCGACGCGCCTGGCCAGGTCGTCGAGGCCCTCGCGGTCGCCGGCCCCGCGGCGCAGCAGCTCGCGCAGCGCGCGCTCGGGGCTGTAGCCGGCCATCACGTCCTCGCCGATCTCGTCGAGCGCCTCGGCGAGGTCGACCGGGGGCGCGAGCGGGTCGGGGCCGCCGTCGTAGCGGCCGTAGCGCGTCGCGCGTCGCTGCGACCAGATGTCAGCCATACACGCTCTCACCGCGCCCGGAGGCCTTGCTGACCCGCCGGGCCAGGAAGAGGCCCTCGAGGGCCAGCTCGATCGCGCCGGCGCGGTGCCCGTCGGTGGTGGCCTCGAGGCGGTCGCAGATGTCGTCGTAGAGCTCCGACTCCCCCAGCACCGGCAGGCCGGCCAGGAAGTCGCGGGCGGTGACCTGCTCACCGGTGGTCACCATCTGGCCGGCCTCGAGGGCGTCGACCAGCACGCCCATGTCGAGGCCGCGCAGGTGCACGCGCACGGTCTCGGCGACCGCGGTGCGCAGCAGGTGGGTGAGGATCTCGGCCTCGCGGCCCTCCTCGCCGCTCTCGAACTCGATCTTGCCGCCGAGCACGTCGACGGCGGTCTCGAGGTCGACCACGCGGGCCACGGCGGCCTCCTCGCCCTGGGCGGTGGCCCGGTGCAGCGCGGCGGCCGCGATCGTCTCGGCGCCGGCGATCGCGAAGCGGGCCGAGACGCCCGAGCGCTGGTCGACCGAGCTCGACCCACGCAGGTGGCGGGTGAAGCGGGCCAGGATCTCGACGAGGTGGTCGGGCACGTCGACGAGGGCCGGGTCGATCGCGGCCTCCTGGCGGATCACCGCGACCTCGTCGTGCAGCTCGGTCGGGTAGTGGGTGCGGATCTCGGCGCCGAAGCGGTCCTTGAGCGGGGTGATGATGCGTCCGCGGTTGGTGTAGTCCTCGGGGTTGGCGCTGGCCACGACGAGCACGTCGAGCGGCAGCCGCAGCACGTAGCCGCGGACCTGGATGTCGCGCTCCTCCATCACGTTGAGCATCGCGACCTGGATCCGCTCGGCGAGGTCGGGCAGCTCGTTGATGGCCACGATGCCGCGGTGGCTGCGCGGCACCAGCCCGTAGTGGATGGTCTCGGGGTCCCCGAGCGAGCGGCCCTCGGCCACCTTCATCGGGTCGACGTCACCGATCAGGTCGGCCACCGAGGTGTCGGGTGTGGCCAGCTTCTCGGCGTAGCGCTCCTCGCGGGCGCGCCACTCGACCGGCAGGTCGTCGCCGAGCTCGAGGGCCCGGCGGCGCGAGGCCACGGTGATCGGCTCGTAGGGGTGCTCGCCCAGGTCGGAGCCGGCGATCACGGGGGTCCACTCGTCGAGCAGGCCCACCATCGTGCGCAGCAGCCGGGTCTTGCCCTGGCCGCGCTCGCCCAGCAGCACCACGTCGTGCCCGGCGATCAGGGCCCGCTCGAGCTGGGGCACCACGGTGTCCTCGAAGCCGTGCAGGCCGGGCCAGGGGTCGCGCCCCTCGCGCAGGTGGGCCAGCAGGTTGTCGCGCAGCTCGGTGCGCAGCGGCCGGTGCTCGTGGCCCGACGCGCGCAGCTCACCGAGCGTGGCGATCGTGGGCCGGGGGGTGGCGGGCGCGGTCTCGGCGGAGGTCACGACGACCACGCTACTGCGCCCGCCAACCCGTGCCGGCCGACCAGAGGGGCCCGACTCAGTCGCGCGCGGGCACCACCATCACGGCGCCGTGCGCGTGCTCGAGCACCGAGGTGACCACCGACGGGAAGAGCGCCTCGCCCAGCGCGTGCTGGCGGTGGTATCCCAGCACCACCAGGTCGCGGCCCTGCGACTCGGCCACCAGCACCTGGTCGGCCAGGCCGCGCACGATGCGCACCTCGACGTCCACGTCGGGGTGCTTCTCGGCCAGGCCGGCGGTCGTCTCGGCGACCAGGGCGCGCACGTCGGCGGCGTCGTCGGACTCGTCGACGACCATCGCTCCGGCGTAGGCCACCCGGGCGTCCCAGAAGCAGTGCAGCACCGTGAGGTGCTGGCCGGTCGCCGCCGCCTGCTCGTACGCCGCCGTCACGGCGCCCATCGAGCGCTCGGTGCCGTCGATGCCCACCAGGACGCCGCCGCCGCCCGCGCCGCCGGGGCGCACCACGACGACGGGTCCGAGCGCGTGGCGGGCCACGGCCGCGCTGACCGAGCCCAGCAGCAGCGAGCGGATCGGGCCGCGCCCGCGGGAGCCGAGCACGAGCAGCGAGGCGCGCTTGGAGAGCCGCAGCAGCTCACCGCGCACGTCGCCGCGGCCGACCGCGGTCTCGATGCTGAGCTCGGGGTGCAGCGAGCGCGCCTTCTCGGCGGCGACCTTGACGCGGTCGGCGCCGGCCGAGGCGAGCTCGGCGTAGAGGACGGTGTGGTTGATGCCGGTGGTGTCGAGCCACATGCTGGGCACCGGCTCCCACACCGAGACCACGGCCAGCGGCCGGTGGTGCAGCGCCGCGTGGTCGGCGGCCCAGGCCAGCGCGTCCTCGGCGTGCTCGGAGCCGTCCACGGCGACCACGACGGCGCCGGTGGAGGTGAGGTGGTCGGCGACCGAGAGGCCGCTGTCGGCCTCGGCGTCGGTGTGGCCCTGGCTGTCGGTGTTCTCGAGATCGGTGTCCATGTCCTCACCCTGGGCCCGGCCGGCCCCCGCCTCTCAGGGGCGGTGGTCGTGGGGGCCCGGGACCTTGGTCCCGAGCACCCGGGCGCCCGGCGGCCGCGCAGCACTAGGCTGCCGGGGTGCAGACGGCGACAGGGGTGATGGCCGTGCTGCTGGTGACCGTGCTGGCGCTCGCGCTGGTCGTCACGGTCGTGCTGCTGGTCCGCACCCGCCGCGAGCTCGACGTGTCGCAGCGGATGCTGGCCCAGCTCGAGTCCGACCTCGACGCCGCGCTGCGCCCCTCCCCCGCGCTCTCACCCACCGAGCGGGCGCTGCGCGCCGTGGTCGGGACCGCCTCGCGGGTACGCCGCCAGGGCGTCGCCGGCGTGCTCGGCTCCTCGCTGGAGGACCTGCAGGCCTGGGCCCTCGAGAAGCGGCCCGACATCCTGCAGGTCGCGGCGGCCGACGGCACCGTCACCCTGCTCTTCTCCGACATCGAGGGCTCCACGACGCTCAACCACCGGCTCGGCGACCGCACCTGGGTCAAGGTGCTCGAGGCGCACGACCAGGTGGTCCGCACCCACGTCGAGCGGCACCGCGGCCAGGTCGTCAAGAGCGCCGGCGACGGGTTCATGGTCGCCTTCCGCGACCCCTACTCGGCGGTGCGCGCGGCGCGCGGCATCCAGCGCGCCCTGGCCCGCACCCTCGACCCCCGGCTGCGCCTGACCCAGGTCAGGGTGCGCATCGGGGTGCACTGCGGGCCGGTGATCTCGCGCGACGGGGACTACTTCGGGCGCAACGTGGCCCTGGCCGCTCGCGTCGCCGACCTCGCCGACGGCGGCGAGGTGCTGGTGACCGACGCCGTGCGCGCCCAGGTCGAGGGCACCGACGAGCGGCGGATGCGGTTCGAGGAGGCCGGCGAGGTCGAGCTGAAGGGCCTGCCCGGCGAGCACACCCTGTGGAGGTTGGTGGTGGAGACATGAGCGACGAGCAGCACGCCCTGGGCGCCGTCGGGGCCCGCCCGTGCCCGTGCGGCACCGGCGCGGCGTACGACGCCTGCTGCGGGCCGCTGCACCGGGGAGCCCGGCGCGCGGAGACGGCGGTCGAGCTGATGCGCAGCCGCTACAGCGCGTTCGCGCTGGGCCACCTCGACCACCTCTTCCGCACCTGGCACCCGCGCACCCGCCCGGCCGGGCTGCTCGAGGACGGGCTCGACCCGGCACGGGAGTGGACCGGGCTGGAGGTGCTCGACCACGGGGAGGACTGGGTCGAGTTCGCCGCCCACCACCGCGAGACCTCCCCGTCGGGCGTCGTGCGCACCGGCACCATGCGCGAGCGCAGCCGCTTCGAGCGACGGGCGGGGCACTGGGTCTACGTCGAGGGCACTTTCGGCGGATGACCTCGGGACCAAGGACCCTGTAGGGCCCTCGGGGGCGGCGTGACGATGGACGGCGTCCTGGTCCCCGTCCATCGTGAGGTCACCGTGCTGGAGTCAGCCGAGCTGTCGGAGAGCGAGTGCGAGGCCCTGCTGCGCGCCGGGATCGTGGGCAGGGTCGCGGTCTCGACCCCCGACGGCCCCCACATCGTGCCGGTCAACTACGCCGTGGTCGACAGCCGCGTCGTGGTGCGCACGACGCCGTACTCGGTGCTGGGCAGCAACGCCCGCGGCTCCGTGCTGGCCTTCGAGGTCGACGGCTTCGACCACGAGCGGCAGCGCGGTTGGAGCGTGGTGGCGCGCGGGCGCAGCGAGGTGCTGGGCGACGCCGAGGACCTCGAGCAGGTCCGCCGGGTGTGGGAGCCGCGACCGTGGGCGTCGGGCACGCGGTCGCTGTACGTCGCCATCGCCTGGACCTCGATCTCGGGGCGCCGCCTGGGCAGCGGCTGGGACCCGATGAGCACGCTGCCCACCCGCCGCCTCGTGTGAGCCTGCCGCCCCGGGTCGCGACCTGTGACAATGGCGCCATGCCCGACCCGTCGTCGCAGCGCCACCCCGAGCTCACCGGCTCGGCGCAGGCGCTGCTCGACGCCGTGGTGGCGGTCTCCTCCGACCTCGACCTGCCCAGCGTGCTGAGCCGCATCGTCGAGTCGGCCCGCGAGCTCACCGGAGCCCGCTTCGGCGCCCTGGGGGTGGTGGGCCCCGACGGTGACCTCAGCGAGTTCATCACCTCGGGGCTCGACCCGCACCAGCGCGAGCAGATCGGCGCCCCACCGCGGGGGCGCGGCATCCTGCGCCTGCTCATCGAGCATCCCGAGCCGCTGCGGATGCCCGACCTGGGCCAGCACCCCTCGTCGTACGGCTTCCCGCCCAACCACCCGCCGATGCGCTCGTTCCTGGGCGTCCCGGTGCGGATCCGCGGCACCGTCTTCGGCAACCTCTACCTGACCGAGAAGCAGGGCGCCGACCAGTTCAGCGACGCCGACACCGTGCTCGTCGAGGCGCTCGCCTCGGCGGCGGGATTCGTCATCGACAACGCCCGCGCCTACGGGCTCAGCGAGCGGCGACGCGAGTGGCTGCAGGCCAGCGCCGAGCTCAGCGACGCCCTGCAGCCCCCGGTCGCTCGCGACGCCGCCCTCGAGCAGATCGCCTGGTCGGCGGCCTCGATGGCGCGCGCCGACGCCGCCGCGGTCGTGAGCCTGTCGGTGCCGGCCAGGGAGGCGGCCCAGGCGGCCTCGCTCGCCGACCCCCGCGAGGACGAGCGTGGCCAGGACGCCCAGGGCGCCCACGACGCCCGGGGCGTCCTGCGCGGCCTCGTCGAGGACGCCCTCGTCGCCCTCGCCGACGGCGTCGAGCCCGTGGAGGGCGACGTCGGTGGCTACCGGGCGCTGGTGCTGCCGCTGCGTGCCCACCTGGCCGAGCGGACCGCGCTGGTGCTGCTCTTCGAGGGGGCCGGCCCGCTCGAGAGCGAGGAGCGCGAGCTGATGATCTCGTTCGCCGACCAGGCCGCCCTGGCGCTCGACCGGGCGCAGGCGCTCGAGGAGCGGGCCGAGCTGGCGGTGATCTCCGACCGCGAGCGGATCGCGCGCGACCTGCACGACGTGGTGATCCAGCGGCTCTTCGCCACCGGCCTGCAGCTGCAGGGCGCCCAAATGCTGGCCGGTCCCGACCTAGCCGGGCGGCTCGACAAGGCGGTGGGCGACCTCGACCTGACGATCCGCGACATCCGCGGCTCGATCTTCGAGCTGCAGCACCGCGAGCGGGCCTCGCTGCGCTCCGAGGTGCGCACGCTGGTGCGCGAGTACGTCCCGGCCCTCGGCTTCACCCCCGTCGTGCGCACCGCCGGCCCGCTCGACACCGCGGTGCCGGGCAACGTGCGCGAGCAGCTGGTGCCGGTGCTGCGTGAGGCGCTGTCGAACGTCTCGCGCCACGCCCTGGCCGAGCAGGCCGAGATCGACCTCAGCCTCGGTGACCGGGCGCTGGTGCTGCGCGTCGACGACGACGGGGTCGGGGTGCCCGACCAGCTCGCCGAGAGCGGCCTGCGCAACGCCCGGCGCCGCGCCGCGGCGCTCGGTGGTCGCTGCGAGGTCACGCGCCGCGAGCCGCACGGCACGTCCTTCGTGTGGAGCGTCCCGGTCGGTTGAGCGGCCGGCCGGGCCGCGCAGGCTCGGGACCAAGGACCCGGACCTCGGGACGCCCGGCCCCTGCGCTGCGTGGTCCCGAGACCCCAGGGTGGGCGGGGGTCCACCGAGGGACCACCGACGACAGGAGACACCACATGAGCACGATCCAGCACGGTCACCCGCAGCCCGACGCTCCCCGACTCGCGCAGACGACGCCGGGGGCAGCGCCCCCGGCCCCCGGCGCGGCGCGCGCCCTGGCGCTGCTGAGGATCGGCTTCGGCGTGACCTTCCTGTGGGCCTTCCTCGACAAGCTGCTGGCCCTCGGCTTCGCCACCGGACGTGGTCCCGAGGGGCAGGTCGACCGCTTCGGCGACGCCGCCTGGGTCAACGGCGGCAGTCCCACGGAGGGGTTCTTGACCTTCGGTGCCGACGGCCCCCTCGCCGACTTCTACCAGGGCATCGCCGGCGCGGTCTGGGCCGACGTCCTGTTCATGCTCGGGCTGCTGGGCATCGGTGTCGCGCTCACCCTGGGCGTCGGGATGCGCGTGGCGGCCGCGAGCGGCGCGCTGCTCTACGTGCTGATGTGGAGCGTCGCACTGCCCCCGGCCAACAACCCCGTGCTCGACGACCACCTCCTGGGTGGGCTGACGCTGGTGGTGCTGGCGGCGTTCCACGCCGGCGACACCTGGGGGCTCGGCCGCCGCTGGCGCGAGGTGCTCCTGGTGCGCCGGCTGCCCGTGCTGCGCTGATCGCCGGCCCGGCCCGTCACCACTCCCGTCACCACCTCAGGCCCAGCGCCTGCGCCTCCTCCCGCAGCTCCTCGCGCACCCGTGGGTGGGCGGTGTGCTCGACCAGCTGCCTGGCCTGCTCCTGCTGGGTGTGGCCGAAGACCTCGGCCACACCCTGCTCGGTGACCACCGCGCTCATCTGGAACGACGTCACCGGCTCGTCGACCATGGCCACCACCGTCGAGCAGTCGGCCTTCGGGTGCCAGGAGCGCAGCGCGATCACCGCCTGGCCGCCAGGGCTGTGCATGGCCCCGACGATGAAGTCGGTCTGGCCCCCGAACCCCGAGTGGATCCGTGCACCGATCCTCGAGGCGTTCGCCTGGCCGAAGAGGTCGACCTGCAGCGCCGTGTTGACACTGGTCATCGCGGGGTTGCGGGCGATCCGGCCGGGGTCGTTGGTGACCTCGGTGCGCGCCATCCGCACCCGTTCGTTGCCGTCCACCCACGCCAGGAGCTCCTCGGAACCGAAGAGGAAGGACGCGGTGATCGGCACCGAGCGCTCGAGCGCGCCGGCCCGCTCGAGCCGCAGCACCGAGTCGGAGAACATCTCGCTCCACACCCGCAGGCCGCGACGTCCGACCAGGCCGCTGACCGTCGCGTCGGGGACGGCCCCGATGCCGGTCTGCAGCGTGGCCCCGTCGGGGACCCGGGCGGCCACCAGCTCGCCGATGCGCGCCGCCTCGGGACCGATCGGCGCCTCGGGCGCCGTCCGCGGCGCCTCGTCCGCCTCGACGACGACGTCGACGAGGTCGAGGTCGATCTCGGAGTCGCCGAAGGTCCACGGCACGTGCCGGGAGACCTGTGCGACCACCACCCCGCCGCGGCGACGCACCTGCTCGACCGCAGCCGGCAGCACGTTGACCTCGGCGCCCATCGACACCCGGCCGTGCCGCGGGCGGGTCGTGTGCAGCACGACGGCGTCGGGCGGCATCCTCGAGGCGAACAGCGTGGGCACCATGGAGAGCCGCGAGGGCACGTAGGACAACCGTGGGCTGCGTCGCATCCCAGGACCCACGAAGGAGGTCTCCAGGACGACTCCGTCACGATCCGGCAGACCACGCTGGGCGTTGAGCATCCACAGCCGGTAGGCGGGCAGCAGCGCATCGAGAAGGCCCAGGGTGTGCCAGGGCGTCGCGTGGTTGCCGGCGACCACGACACGCGGTTCGTGCGGCAGCCTGCGCAGGGCCGCGGCCAGGGTGGTGCGGGGCACCCGGTCAGGCCCGGCCGTCGGGGCCCAGCAGCCGACTGGCCAGCACCGCGGCCTGGGTGCGCCGCTCGAGACCCAGCTTGGCCAGGATGGCCGAGACATAGTTCTTGATGGTCTTCTCCGCCAGGAACATCCGCTCCCCGATCTGGCGGTTGGTCAGCCCCTCGGCGATCAGGGCGAGCAGCTCCATCTCCCGCTCGGTGAGGCTCTCCAGCTCAGGGGCGGTCGTGGGCCCGTTGCGCACCCGCTCCAGCACCCGGGCCGTGAGGGCGGGGTCGATCAGCGACATGCCCCCGGCCACCTGGCGCACCGCGTTGACGAGGTTGAGCCCGGTGACCTCCTTGAGCACATAGCCGGAGGCGCCCGCCATGATCGCGGCGAAGAGCGCCTCGTCGTCGTCGTACGACGTCAGGATCAGCGCCCGGATCGAGTCGTCGACCGCCCGGACCGCTCGGCACACCTCGATCCCGGAGCCGTCGGGAAGACGGGCGTCGAGCACCGCGACGTCGGGCCGCAGCGCGGGGATGCGGGCGGTGGCCTCCTCGGCCAGCCCCGACTCCCCCACCACCTCGATGTCGCCTGCTCCCTCGAGCAGCGCGCGCAGGCCCTGCCGCACGACCTCGTGGTCGTCGAGCAGGTAGACGCGGATCGTGCTCTCGGACTGGGGATCGGACGTCATGGCGTGGCGGCTCCCACCTGGGTCGGGGGGACCATCATGGCAGGCCGCCGCCGATGGAGCATGCTTACGAATCCTGTGGACGAACGATCTGGAAATGACAGCAGCCCCACCGCGGTGCGGTGGGGCTGCTGCGAAGAATTGTCCGGCGGCGTCCTACTCTCCCACAACCTCTCGGTTGCAGTACCATCGGCGCTGAAAGGCTTAACTTCCGGGTTCGGGATGGGACCGGGTGTTTCC
>NZ_JAULSC010000128.1 GCF_030518195.1 Nocardioides cremeus | reverse complement strand
CATTTACAAAACATTCACTAACTTCGCACCTATGCAGTATGGTGATAGCACACTAGCACCCTAAAGGGTACGTGTGTAAGGGGACAAGCCCCCTTAACCCCCTGTCAGCCGGCTGTCACCGGCTGTTATCGATTGTCACAAAAATGTTAACTTATGGGAGCAACAAGTATTCATGTACAAGCAGTGAAGCCGGGGAGCGAGATTCACAACTTTAGGGAAAAAGAGTTGGACTATGTTCGTCCGGAACTTAGTCATTTGAATGAAAGCTGGGTTGGAGATAGCATCTCCCATCGGCTGGAGAGTGCGAAACAGAGATATTTCGATACGGTTGGGCAGAAGATGC
>NZ_JAULSC010000127.1 GCF_030518195.1 Nocardioides cremeus | reverse complement strand
GGACAAGAGAGACGGCGCCGGGGGGGGGGGGAAGAAGGGGGGGGGGGCCGTAGCTTGACCGTGGAAAGAAAAAAACGGAATGGATCACACAACACTAGGGCCAGGAACGCGTACTTGGCAGGCACACACCACGCACACCCGGGCGCAGGTACCAGGGGGGGACAGCGTGGCTGCACGCCCGAATACGAGGGAAAGGTCATCTCCGTTGCGCGCTTTCGCGCGTGCGGCGAGAGCTGACTAGAGACTGAGTGTTTGCCCGCCCCCTACCCCCTTCTCTTCCTCTCTTCCGTCAGCTGCGATTTTTTTTTCGGAATTGGTTCTCATTTGTCCTGCGGCGTTTTTTT
>NZ_JAULSC010000126.1 GCF_030518195.1 Nocardioides cremeus | reverse complement strand
CGGAAATATTGACTCCACCAATAACTAGTTTTCCTTCGATTAATTTTTGAACAATAGACACAAGACCGCTGAGTGAAGAAGAAGCGTTGATCCGTTTTACAACGGACAAAAATCCTTTGAGTGTTTCGTTAAGGGCAACAGTGAAATCGGCGGTAACAAGTATGCTGGAGTAAGCTACATACTGAATGATGGCATTAATCACGACTTCCACAGTAGCGTTCCCGTTGATTAGAGCTACGATATCGGCAACAATCAAAACCACGCCACTGATTCCATAAGATACGTTTCCTCCCAGCTGAGCGATGAGTATAAATAAGCTTTCCGCGTTATTAAGAATTCCACCA
>NZ_JAULSC010000031.1 GCF_030518195.1 Nocardioides cremeus | reverse complement strand
GGAGCCTAGAAACGGATGGCCCCCAACCACGCCAACACCGGCCCCCAAGCCCGCCAACGAGCAGTCACCCCGACGGCCCCGGAACACGCCGCCGCTGGACCCCAGTAAGGCGAATATTCACTTCATGTCGCGCCAGCCACGTTCGACCTGCAGCAGCTGTTTGTAGGCCGCGGCGAGGTCCTCGGGGGTCAAGGTGGCATCGGAGGTGCGGAGCAGCCACTTGCCGTCCAGGTGCGACTCGCGCTTGACCGCGGCCGCGTCGACCCGGAGCAACCCGCCGCCGGTGCGGCGCAGATACCTGCGCAGCCGGGCTTGGTCTTCAGCGATCCGACGAACTCGTCGCGACGCCGTGCGGTCCAGGCATCGGACCCGGTGACGAGTTCCTGCAGGTGGGCGACGAGCTGGGTGCGGACCGCGGCGTCCCGGTCGGCCTGTTCGGGGTTGTGGCAGACCACGAACCGCTGCGCCCTCGCGCCGTCGTCGCCATCACCGTTGCCGCCGGGGGCGACCGCGACCTCCTTGACCCGCAGGTTCCCCGCGACGGTGCGGTAGCGGCCCGGTCGGGCCAGTGCTGCAGCGGCCTCGCCGTTGGTGTGACGCAGCTTCTCGGCGTGGATGTAGTGCCCACCACCACGGGTCAGGTAGGCCCGGTTGGCCGCGGAGGCGAAGCCGCGGTCCGCGACCCACACCATCCGGCGCATGTTCCAGCCGGCCAGGTCGTGCTTGACGGTGCGGATGATCGAGGTGTCGCCTGTGTCGCCGGAAAAGGTCCAGCACCGCACCGGGACCCCGTCGCGGGTCACCGCCATCGCGATCACCACCTGGGGCAGGTCGGTGCGGTGGTCCTTGGAGTGCCCGAACTCCCGCTTGGCCTGCTCGACCGGGCGGCTGCCGTCGTCATCGACGACCTCGGCCAGGTCGACCAGCTCGTCGGCGATGTCGAGCTCCCAATAGGTAGAGGTCGTGTCCACGAAAAGGATGTCGAGGTCGAGGTTGAGCAGGTGTGCGACCGAACCGAAGATTTCGGCGGCGATCTCGTCGAGGGCCTCGAGCAGGAACTCCATCGCGGCAATAGGGCATGTATGTCAGATGGTCTGTGTAAGTCACTCGCGGCGGTTTACTCCGCCATCCCGGCGGATGAAAATGGGGTCGGGGCCACCGCTCGTGGTGACGTCGGTCCTCTTTGGTGCCAGAGAGCCCGAGTGTAAGTCTGACGTAAAGCCGTGTCGGCACCCCGGACTGTCGCCCTTGAGCACGACGAGCAGAATCGCTTGATCGGCTTTCGATCAAGCGGTGGTCCTCCAATGGAGAGGAGGAGAGATGGAAGAGCTCGTTGATCGGTGCGCGGGCATCGACGTGGGCCAGGCCGAGGTGGTGGTGTGCGTCCGGGTTCCCGACCGGGTGACCGGGCGGCCTGCTGAACTGATCGAGACGTACGGGACAACCACGCCGGACCTGATGGAACTGCGCGACTGGATGGCCGGTCTGGGTGTGACTCACGTGGTGATGGAGTCCACCGGGGTGTACTGGAAGCCGGTGTACTACCTGCTGGAGGACGACTTCGTGGTGATGCTGGTCCACGTCAAACACGTGCCTGGCCGCAAGACCGACACCATCGATGCGGTGTGGCTGGCCCAATTGTTGGCACACGGCCTGCTGTCGGCCAGCTTCGTGCCGCCCAAGCCGATCCGGGAGCTGCGGGACCTGACGCGGTATCGCAAGGCGTTGATCAACGAGCGCGCCGCCTCGGCCAATCGGGTCCATAAGGGGTCCTTACTGGGTTCAACCGGTGGTAGCAACACCAGCTTGGTGGAGCAATCGTAGGTGCTCGTCGAGGGCCTCTGCTGGGGTCTTCCATCCGAGGCTCTTCCTGGGTCTGCTGTTGAGTGCAGCTTCGACCGCTTGTGTCTCCTCGTTGCTCCATCGCGAGATGTCGGTGCCCTTGGGGAAGTACTGGCGCAGCAGACCGTTGTGGTTCTCGTTGGTGCCGCGCTGCCAAGGGCTCTGCGGGTCGGCGAAGTAGACCGCGATCCCGGTCTCGATCTTGAACTGCGCGTGCTGGGAGAGCTCCTTGCCGCGGTCCCAGGTCAGCGTGCGTCGCAGTTGCTCGGGCAAGGTCGTCATGGTCTCGACGAGGGCCTCCTTCATGGCCACCGCGCCGTAACCACCCAACGGTGGCCCGTTCTTCGTTGGCGCCACCATCCCGTAACCCTCAGCGCGAGGAAGGTGGACCAGCATCGTGTACCTCGTGCTCCGCTCGACCAGGGTCCCGATCGCGGAGCGGTTCAACCCGATGATCAGATCTCCCTCCCAGTGCCCCGGGACTGCACGGTCCTCGACCTCGGCAGGTCGCTGACTGATCACGACATCGGCGGTGACATGGCCGCCGGGTCTGTTGCGGGTACGTGCCCTGGGCTCACGCAATGCCCGACCGGTGCGCAGACATGCAACGAGTTCGCGCTTGAGGGCGCCACGGCTCTCGATGAAGAGCGCCTGGTAGATCGTCTCGTGGCTACAGCGCATGGACTCATCATCGGGGAAGTCGATAGGAAGTCGGTTCGAGATCTGCTCCGGGCTCCAGGCCTTGCTCCAGCGGCGGTCCTGACGGTGCGGCTTTCTGCGCCCCTTCCACGGTGCGACATCGGGCCCGAGGATCTCCGCGCCGTCGGGTCCGCGGAGCACGCCGGCGAGCTTGTCCTGGACGTAGCCCTGCAGTCGCAGGTCAGCCAACAGCTTCGCAACCTTGGGACGCCGGGCGGCCATCTGGGCCTTCCACTGCGCCACCGATGCGCGATACTCCAGCTTCCCGCTGCGAGTGGCGGCGTTGCGGCGCAGCTCGCGCGAGATCGTCGAAGGATGTCGACCGAGGCGCCTGGCGGTCTCACGGACCCCAAGGCCCTGCGCCTTCAAGATCGCGATCTCTTCCCTTTCAGGAAACGACAGGTACCGGCCCGACGGCGGGGCAAGACTCAGGGGTGGCATGCCGCCACCGTGGCGGAACCATCGGGAGCCGACTGGTCCTGACACGCCCACAGCGGCGGCGGCGTCCTCGCTGCTCATGCCCTCCGCGATCCGCCGCCAGAACTCCTGCTCGACCTGCCGGGGCGGTGGAGGACGACCCGGGGACCGCATCGCTGGCCGGACCGCACGATCTGACGCCTGCTGACGACGACCCATCAAACACCTCCGTGATCATGAGGTGTTGCGACGACCGGTTGAATTCGCCCTGGATCCCCGCGTCCTTGTGAGGAAATTCAGTGAGCAGAACTGGGATGCGGTTCATGGAGGTCGCGGCCGCGACCGCGATCGAACGGCTTCTCGCAGAGCGGCTCGCGGTCAAGGACGTCATGCATCTGACCGGGCTCGACCAGGCGACGGTGCGTCGGCTGCGTCAAATCGAGACCGACGACGACGAGCCCGGGACCGAGTTTGTCACCAGCGGCGGAGTCGATACCACCGCCGAGGGTGCCGACGCCGAGGTGGCGTCATGGCGAGCCCGTCGACGGCAACGATCCATACAAGCGGCTCAAGACGGCCCTCAAGACCGATATCGACCGGGATGCCGGGGCCACGCTCGACGCCACCGACTCGCGCCCCTTCTCCAAGCCGGCTACGGGCAAGGTCGCGGCCAAGGTCATCAACGATCACGGCGACGAGGTAATGAAGCTTGAAGTGGAGTGATTGCAGCAGACGCATGCCACCCATCCCGGCACCTCCCGAGACAGCCTGCGCCAGCTGCACCGTCCTGCCCCACGCGATCACGAGGGCGGCGACCGTGCCGAGCTCCGGACTTGACCGGTGGCAAAGCCCATCCCGCGACATAGGGACCCAGCCCGCTTGTCCGGTGACGCTCGTGCGTGACGGCTCAGTGGTTCACATCCACAACGAGCTGCGGTCTCATCGACGCGCCCGTGTCATCGGCGAACTCGTCGGTGATGCGGTCGACAAGCGGCTGCAGGAAAAGGCGTCCGAGCTGCCGCACCATGATGGTGACGACCTGCTCGCCGACGGTGTGCTTCGTCGAGGCGACGCCGGCCTCCCGCAGATCGTCGACCTGCTGGGCGGAGAGCTGGCTGAGCCGGCTGACCAAGTCGACTCGCCCTGCGCTCCCATCGAGGATAGCCCGCCGCAGGTAGTCGACGATCGCTTGGTTGGCCGAGAGCATGGCGGCCACAGCACGGTCGCGTGCCGCCGTGACCTGGCCGGGCGGGCAAGGGCCGAGCGGGACGGACGCGATCGTCTGGGCGAACTGCTCGACGATCGCGAGTTCGACGGCTTCGCGCAGTGCCTCCTTCGTCCCGTAGTGGTGGACGACTAGACCGACCGTCACGCCCGCCGCGGCCGCGACCGCGCGTAGCGAGGTGGCCTCGGCGCCATTCGCCGCGAAGAGATCCAGTGCGGCGTTCCGGATCCGCGCCTTCGCCGTGAGGTCGTCCGCGCGTAGAGCCGCACTGGGCTGTCGTCGCGTCATGTCTCCTCATCCTTCTCGGTCTGCGTTCTCGGATCGGCACGAACGTACTAGTTACCTATTGCACGAACGTACCAGTTGCTATACAACTGTACAAACAGGCAGCGGCCAAAGGAGCAGTAAGTGTCGAGAACGCCAGACGCGACCGCAGTCGCGGGCGTCGGGGTCGTTTCCCTGGCCGTGAACCTCCCCGGACCCTTGGCGGTCGCCCGCCTTGCCTCGATGGGGGCGTCAGCGACCAAGGTCGAGCCGCCCTCCGGAGACCCGCTCCAAGCGGTCGCACCGAGCTGGTACGAGGAGCTCGCCGCCGGTCAGGAGGTCGTCACGCTCGACCTCAAGAGCCCAGCCGGCCGATCAGCGCTGGAGACGCGGCTCGCGGTTGCCGATGTGCTGCTGACCGCGATGCGACCCTCGGCTCTCACGCGGCTTGGGCTTGTGGATAGCGTCGAGCGGCATGGTCTCGTCCTGGTCGAGGTCGTCGGCTACGACGGAGAACGATCGGACGAGGCCGGGCATGACCTGACGTACCAGGCCGTCCAGGGCACGCTCATGCCGCCAACCATGCCCCTCGTGCCGTTTGTCGACGTGCTCGGAGCAGAGCGAGCGGTGACCGCGACACTCGCCGGGCTGCGGCGACGGACGTCAAGGAAGACGGCCGTACGCGAGCGGGTCGTGCTCGACGATGTGGCCTTCCACGCATCGGCCGCGGTGCGCCACGGCCTGACGCGTCCCGGTGACGTCCTAGGAGGGGGCCTGCCCACCTACAGCATCTACGCGACAGCCGACGGGCACGTCGCCGTCGGCGCGATCGAACCGCACTTCGCCCGCCGTCTCGCCGACGCAGTCGGGCGCACGCGTGAGGAACTGATCGCCCGCTTCGGCACCGAGTCCAGCGCCCACTGGGAGTCGCTGGGCCGTTCGCTCGACATCCCCCTCGTTGCCGTCCAAGACCCGCGTGCCGCTGTTCCTGACCCGCCCGTCCCTTTCCACAACCTCGGCTGATCCCCACCCCAACTAGGAGTCTCCCGTGCCCAGCCTCGCCCAAGTCCTCGCCCGGACTGCCAGTCGTGTTCCCCAACGGATCGCCGTCGAGTTCGGTTCGGGTTCGATGACGTACGCCGAACTCGACGCCAGCGTCAACCAGCTCGCGCGTGAGCTGACCGACCGGGGCCTGGCCAAGGGCGACCGTCTACTCCTGCTCTCGGGCAACAGCGGCGCCTTCGTCGTCGCGCTCTACGCCGGACTCCGTCTGGGCGCCATCGTCGTGCCCGTCAACCCGCGGTCGGCGCCGCCCGAGATCGACCACTTCGTCACCGACTCGGGCGCCAGTCTGCTGCTCTTCGGTCCAGAGGTCGTCGAGAACATCCAGGGGCTGGCAGGCGGCGGGGGGCGCGCAGGTAGCATCCCCGCGCTCGCGCTGGGTCGCGCAACGGGTTTCGACGACGTGCTCGCAGCCGCGGCCGTCCAGTCCGCTGAGCCGATCGACGTCGAGGTCGCGGAGGACGACGACGCGCTCATCATCTACACCTCGGGCACGACCGGTCGCCCCAAGGGTGCCCTCTTCGACCAGCACCGCATCCTGTGGGTCGGCATCAACACGGCGATTGGTTTAGGACTTCATGAGGGGGAGCGGATGTTGCACGTTGCTCCCCTGTATCACTCAGCGGCCCTCAACATGCTTCTGATCGGCGGGATGATGTATGGCGCGACGCACGTCATCCTGCCCCGCTTCGACCCGGAAACGGTGCTCGAGATGCTCGAACGCGAGCGGATCACCCAGTTCTTCGGCGTCCCGACGATGTACACGTTCCTGCTGCGCACCCCGTCGATCGCGACACGCGACCTGTCGAGCCTGCGTGTCTGCTTGTACGGCGCTGCTCCGATGCCGGCGACGACGGCTGAGGCGCTCGTGGCGGCGCTGCCGGGCGCGTCGATCATCCAGGCATGCGGCCAGACCGAGGGCGGGCCGGGGGGCATCCTCCTGCAGCATGACGAGGTGCTCGCGCGACCGAGCGCGAGCGGTCGCAGCGCCATCGCCAACACCGAGGTGCACATCGTCGACCTCGACGGCAACGACGTGGCGCCCGGCGGGGTCGGCGAGATGATCATGCGCGGCGAGACGATGATGAAGGGCTACTGGGGCAACCCCGAAGCGACGGCGGAGACCGTCCGAGACGGCTGGGTGCACACCGGCGACATCGCCAGCATCGACGAGGACGGATACATCACGCTGGTCGACCGGCTCAAGGACATGATCATCACCGGTGGCCGCAACGTCTATTCGGTCGAGGTCGAGAGCGCCCTGGCCGGTCACCCAGCGGTCGGGGACATCGCCATCGTCTCGCGACCGAACGAGGAGTACGGCGAGAGCGTCGTGGCCGTCGTGACCCCACGGGACGGTGCGACGCTCACCTTCGAGCAACTGCGCGAGTACGGCCAGCAGTGCCTCAGCAGCTACAAACTGCCCCGCGAGCTCATCATCATCGACGAGATTCCCCGCAACGCCTCCGGCAAGCTCCTCAAGCACCAGATCCGGGCGAAACTGAATGCCTGACACCCCGAGCGACCTGGGCAGTGGGTCCACCGCCAGGGCGCCGACGGCGCCGTCGACCCTGCGCCTCACCGTGGACGGACCCGTCGCCACGGTCGAGCTGACCCGGCCTGAGCGCCGCAACGCGCTGAGCCCTCACTCGGCGCAGGATCTGCTCACAGCTTTGGCCGACGTCGCGCGGGACGACGACGTTCGTGTCGTGGTGCTCACCGGCGCGGGGGGCAACTTCTGCGCCGGCGCCGACCTCATCGACCTCGACCCCGGCCGACTTGGCGAGGCCATGGTCGAGTTCAACAAGATCGTTCCTGTCCTGCGCAACTTGCCGCAGCCGGTCATCGCCAAGGTCCGTGGCGCCGCGGTCGGCGCCGGCTGCAACCTGGCCCTCGCCTGCGACTTCGTCGTCGCCGACGAGACGGCGCGGTTCACCCAGAACTTCGCCCGGCTCGGCCTGTCCATCGACCTCGGTGGCAGCTGGGTCCTGCCCCGGCTCGTCGGACTGCGGCAGGCGCGCGAGTTGGCCCTCCTCGGGGACGACCTCGACGGGCCCACCGCTGCTCAGGTCGGACTCATCGCACGCTGCGTGCCATCGGAGGAGCTCGATGACGCGGTCACCGCCCTGGCCCGACGCCTGGCCGGCTCCTCCCGCCCTGCCCAGGCACGCACCAAGCACCTCCTCGACGCCACGTGGACCGCGGCCCTCACCGAAGCGCTGGCCCGCGAAGCCGAAGCCCAGGTCGCCAACGTGTCGACGCCCGAGTTCCACCAAGCCCTGAACGCCTTCCGCACCCGCCACCAAGGAGCCCAACCATGACCCGTGAAGCAGTCATCGTCGACGCCGTCCGCACACCGGTCGGCAAGCGTGGCGGCCAGCTGCGCGACTGGCACCCCGTCGACCTGCTCGCGCACACCCTCGCCCACCTCGCCGAGCGCACCGGCCTCGACCCAGACCGACTCTCCGACGTCATCGTCGGCTGCGCCCTCCAGCGCGGTGAGCAGAGCGGCAACGTCGCCCGCAACGCCCTGCTCGGTGCGGGCCTGCCCACCGCCGTGCCCGGCACGACCCTCGACCGACAGTGCGGGTCCGGCCAACAGGCGGTCCACTTCGCGGCCCAAGCGATCAAGTCCGGCGAGTACGACTTCGCCATCGGCGCCGGCGTCGAGTCCATGAGCCGGGTCGACCTCGGTCCGCTCTTCGTCCCCGGCGGCGCCCAGGGCGACTGGTACGGCGAACGGGCCCTGGCGCGCTTTGACGGCAACCTGCCCGCCCAAGGACCATCAGTCGAGCTCGTCGCCACGAAGTGGGGTTTCACCCGTGAGCAGCTCGACACCTTCAGCGTCCAGAGCCACCGCCGCGCCGCCGCAGCGACCGACGCCGGGCACTTCGCCTCCGCGCTCGTGCCCCTCGACGGCGCGGCCAAAGACGGCTCCACCGCCCCGATGACCCGGGACGAGGGGATCCGGCTCGACATCGCCCCCGCGCGGGTCGCCGCCCTGCAGCCGGTGTTCTCCCCGGACGGCGTCATCACCGCCGGCAACGCCTCGCAGATGAGCGACGGAGCGGCCGCCCTCCTGGTCGCCGAACGCGCCGCCGCTGAGGCGGCCGGACTGCGACCGCGGGCCAGGGTCGTCTCCATGGCCGTCGCCGCGGACGACCCGGTGCTTCAATTCACGGCCATCATCCCAGCCAGTCAGAAGGCCCTGGACAAGGCCGGCCTCACCGTCGGCGACATCGACCTCGTCGAGGTCAACGAGGCATTCTCGCCGGTCCCGCTGCTGTGGTGCGAGGAGTTCGGCTACCCGGAGGACCAGCTCAACGTCAACGGCGGATCCATCGCCATCGGCCACCCGCTCGGCTCGACCGGCGCGCGCCTGCTGACCCAGCTCGTCAACGAGCTCGAGCGCCGCGAGGCCCGCTACGGCCTGCTCACCATCTGCGAGGGCGGCGGCATGGCCAACGCCACGATCATCGAACGCATCGCCTGAGGAGCAACAACATGGAGATCAGCAACCACACCTTCCTCGTCACCGGAGGCGCATCCGGGCTCGGAGGCGCGACCACCGCCGCCCTACTCGAGCGAGGCGCGCACGTCGTCGTCGCCGACCGCGCCGGGACAGCGCCCGCCGGCGCCGTCTTCGTCGAGACCGACGTCACCGACGCCGGCGCGGTGGCCCACGCGGTCGAAGTCGCCAGCCACCAGCCGGGACCGCTCTGCGGGGTGGTCAACTGCGCCGGAATCGGCGTCGCCCAAAAGGTGCTCGGCAGGTCCGGGCCGCACCAACTCGAGGACTTTATGAAGGTCCTCGATGTGAACCTCGCCGGTACGTTCAACGTGATCAGGCTCGCCGCCGCCGCGATGAGCGACGCCGAGCCTGGCCCGAGCGGCGAGCGTGGTGTGATCATCAACACCGCCTCGGCCGCCGCCTTCGACGGCCAGATCGGCCAAGCCGCCTACTCGGCCTCCAAGGGCGGAGTCGTCGCCATGACGCTCCCGATCGCCCGCGAGCTTGCGCGGTACGGGATCCGGGTGGCAACCATCGCGCCGGGGCTGTTCCTCACCCCCATGATGGGCGTGCTGCCTGAAGCCGCCAGGGAGTCGCTTGGCCAGCAGGTGCCCTTCCCGGCGCGGCTCGGCGACCCGTCCGAGTACGCCGCCCTCGCAATCCACATCATCGAAAACCAGATGGTCAACGGCGAGGTGATCCGTCTCGACGGAGCCCTGCGCATGGCCGCCCGCTGAACAGGAGACCGTCATGACTTCCCCCTTCACCACCCGCCCCCTCGTCACCGGCTACCCGTCGACCATGGGGGACGACGTCCAGCTGAACACGACCACGCTCATCCTGCACGCCGCACGCACGCATCCCGAGCGCGAGATCGTCTATCGCACCCCGGAAGGGGGCTGGGACCGCTACACCTACGCGGCGGCATACGAGCGCGTGATCCGGGGCGCAAACGCGCTGCGCGCTCTTGGCGTCCAGCCCGGGGACCGTGTCGGCGTCCTCGACTGGAACAGCCGCCGCCACTACGAGCTCTACTGGGCCATCCCGGGCCTTGCCGCCGTGTTGGTCCAGCTCAACCTCCGCCTCGGGCCAGAGGACCTGTCATTCGTGATCGACGACAGCGGCACGTCGGTCATCTGCATCGACGAGACGCTCCTGCCGGTCGCCGAGGCCGTTGCCCACCTGCTGCCCGGAGTGCGTGCATGGGTCGTGATGACCGACAAGCCGCTCTCACAGGTCGAGACCAGCCTGCCCAACCTGCACCACTACGAGGACCTCGTCGCCGCGGCCAGCCCGCACCTGGTCTGGCCGGAGATCGACGAGCGCTCCGCGTACAGCGCGTGCTACACGACCGGCACGACCGGGCGACCCAAGGGCGTCTACTACTCCCATCGGGCGATCTACCTGCACTCGTACGGCATCGCCACGAACATCGGGATGGTCCTCGACGACTGCACCATGCTCATCACTCCGATGTTCCACGGCCAGGCGTGGGGCCTTCCCCAGGCAGCGACGCTGATGGCCAACAAAATCGTCCTACCCGGCCGCTATATGGCCGAGGACACCAAACCGCTGACCGACGCGATCATCGCCGAAGGCGTCACCGTCACCAACGGCGCACCTGCAATCTTCCTGCCGATGTTGCATTACATCGAGAGCCTCGACGAGAAGCCGGACCTGTCCCGGCTGCGGATGATGTCTGGAGCCACCGAGCCGCCGCTGACGATGATGCGCGGCTTCCGAGACCTGACCGGCGCCGAGATCGTCCACGCCTACGGCGCGACCGAGACCACCCCGCTCGTGACGATGAACCGCTACAAGCCGAGCGTGCGCGAACGCCTGAGCGAGAACGAGCTCTTCGAGCTCAAGCGCAAACAGGGCCTGCCCGTCACGGGCGTCGACGTCCGGCTCATCGACGGCACCGGCAACGACGTCGCATGGGATGGCGTCACCCAGGGGGAGATCTGCATGCGAGGCCCGTGGGTCACCAGGACCTACCACAACATGCCAGAGGACGACCGAGCCGGCCGGTTCCACGACGGCTACTGGCGAAGCGGCGACGTCGGGACGATCGACGCGGATGGGTACCTGAAGGTGACCGACCGGGTCAAGGACGTCATCAAGAGCGGCGGTGAATGGATCTCCTCGATCGACATGGAGAACCTGCTCCTCAGCCACCCGGCTATCGCCGAAGCCGCGGTCGTGGGACTGGCACACCCGAAGTGGCAGGAGCGGCCCTTCGTCCTCATCGTCCCCAAGCCCGGGCAGGAGATCACCCTCGAGCAGGTCCGCAGCCACCTGTCTAGCGCATTCGCCGCGTGGCAGCTGCCCGATGCCATCGAGATCGTCGCCGAGATCCCCCGTACGAGCGTCGGCAAGTTCGACAAGAAGCAGATCCGCTCGGCATACGCCGCCGCCTACGAGGGTGAGCAGGCCGATGCCTGAGCAGCTCGTGTCCGCCGAAGCCCACGGTACGACCCTGGTTCTCACCCTTGACCGGCCCGCCGCCCTCAACGCGTTGAGCCGCACACTCGTCGACCACCTCGCTGACCGCCTCGAGGAGGCCGCCGTCGACAACGCCGTCCGCGCGGTTGTCGTGTCCGGATCGGACAAGGCATTCTGCGCTGGCGCGGACATCGGCGAGATCCCCGGCATGGTCAACGCCTCCCCGCTCGACGCGTTTCCGTTCGACCGGCTCTTCGAGACCGTGGCCTCCCTGCCCGTCCCGACGATCGCCGCGGTCCGCGGCCTCGCCTTCGGCGGCGGCTGCGAGCTCGTCCTCGCCTGCGACACCGCCGTCGCAGGGCGCTCGGCCCGCTTCGCCGTCCCCGAGGTCAAACTCGGGGTGATCCCCGGCGCCGGCGGCACCCAGCGCCTGGTCCACGCCATCGGCAAGGCCAAGGCCATGCGGATGCTCCTCACCGGCGCGCCAGTCGACGCCGAATGGGCCTACACGGCAGGCCTCGTCGCCGACCTCGTCGACGACGGCCAGGTACTCGACCGCGCGCTCGAGCTCGCCGCCCAGATCGCCGCCAACGCTCCCCGAGCCGTGGCGTATGCCGCTGACTCGGCCCGGCGGGTCCACGACCTGCCGCTTCAACAAGGACTCGCCCACGAGCGGCGCAACTTCCTCCTCGCGCTCGGCACGTCCGACGCTGAGGAAGGGATCAGCGCTTTCACCGACCGACGCACGCCCGCCTTCACCGGCAGATAAGGACGACCCGATGATCCTGGACGACTACCGGTCACCCTGGCTGACCGAGGAACTCGACGACCTGCAGCAGCTCACCCGCACCTTCCTCGACAAGGAGGTCGTGCCGAACCAAGCCCGGTGGGCCGAGCAGCACATGGTCGACCGCGACTTCTGGCGCGCGGCCGGACGCGCCGGTCTGCTGTGTATCAGCATCCCCGAGGAGTACGGCGGCGGCGGCGCCACTTTCGCACACGAAGCGATCATCGCGGCCGAGCAGGCCCACGTCGCCGACGACGCCTGGGCCAACAGCGTGCACAGCACCATCGTCGCCCACTACGTCAACGCCTTCGGCACGCAGGAGCAGAAGCTGCGCTGGCTACCCGGCATGGCCTCCGGTGAACTCGTCGCTGCGATCGCAATGACCGAACCGACCACTGGCTCGGACCTGCAACGGGTCCGCACCCGCGCCGTACGCGACGGCGACGGCTACGGCTACATCATCAACGGCTCCAAGACATTCATCTCCAACGGAACCCACTGCGACGTGCTCATCATCGTGGCCCGCACCAGCGACGAGCCCGGCGGCCGAGGCCTGTCCCTCATCGTCGCCGAGACGCAGGACCTGCCGGGCTTCGAGCGCGGCCGGGTGCTCGAGAAGATCGGCATGCACGGCCAGGACACCCGAGAGCTGGCGTTCGTGGACATGCGCGTGCCTGCCGTCAATCTCCTCGGGGGCGTCGAGGGCCGCGCCTTCCAGCAGCTCATGGAGCAGCTGCCCCAGGAACGGCTCATCATCGCCGTCACGGCGGCAGCCGCGGCTGAGACGGCTGTAAGGCACGCGATCGCCTACGCGAAAGAGCGAGAGGCCTTCGGGGAGACGCTCCTGTCGTTCCAGAACACCCGATTCGTCCTTGCCGAGTGCGCTGCTGACGCCCTCGCCGCGCGCACCCTCGTCGACAGCTGCATCACCCGGCACGTCGCCGGCGAACTGGACGCGGCCGGTGCCTCCCTCGCGAAGTTCTGGTGCACCGACATACAGAACAAGGTGGTCGATCGCTGCCTGCAGGTCTTCGGCGGCTACGGCTACATGATGGAATACCCGATCGCCCGGATGTTCGCCGCCGCCCGCGTCCAGAAGATCTACGGGGGAACGAACGAGATCATGAAGGAACTGGTGGCCAGAGCCCTATGACGTGCTCCGACGTTGAGACAACGCACCCGTGCTCCTGCCCGCTGAGGACATGCCCGTCGGGCAAGACATCGACTGCGGCCCCTATCAGGTCACGGAGAACGAGGTCGTCGAGTTCGCCTCGGCCCGGGCCCCGCAGTACGTCCACGTCGATCGCGATCTCGCCGCGCACACCGACGTCCGCGCACTGGATCGCCAGCGGTCTGCACACGGCCCGGATCATCCAAAGGGTTCGCAGCGACCGGCGTGTACCAGCGGCACGGCCTCGTCGCGGGCGAGGACATCCACGACATACGCTTCCTTCGCCGCAGCGCGCCGGTGACGTGGTGACGTGCTCGATCGTCGTCCAGCCCGTCGTGACGGTTCGGACGGGGTCCATGACATGACGACGCCAACGACACCGACCCACCGGGCGATCTCGGCCGACTCCGGCACGCACTGGACCGCGGAGGGCGCGTGGCAGGTCGCTGAGGGCATCCACCGAATCCCGCTGCCGCTGCCGATGGACGGCCTGCGGGCGGTCAACGTCTACGTCATCGACACCGATTCCGGCCCCATCCTCGTCGACGGCGGCTGGGCGATTCCCGAGGCCCGCGAACTGCTGGACCGCTGCCTGCGCTCGCTCGGCTACGGCTTCGGCGACATCGATCGGTTCCTCGTCACCCACATTCACCGCGACCACTTCACGATGGCCTCGGTTCTCGGCCGGGAGTACGGCGCCGAGGTCATACTCGGCGAGCCGGAGCGGCCCGCGCTGGAGCTGCTGCTCACTCCCGACACCAAGCGCAACCCGTTCCACGACGTCCTGGTCACCGCCGGAGCGCGTGACGTCGCCGAGGCCTGGGTTGAGGCCGGCCCAGGCGAGATGCCGGACTTGTCGATCTGGGCGCTCCCGGACAACTGGCTCGAGGGAGACCTCACGGTCGACCTGGGCACGCGGGTGCTGGACGCCGTACACACGCCCGGCCACACTCCCGGCCACTACGTGTTCGCCGAACAGGCGGCCGGGCTGCTCTTCGCCGGCGACCACGTGCTGCCGACGATCACACCGTCGATCGGTCTCACCGTGCCGCCCGCTGATGAGCCGCTCAGGGACTTCCTCACCTCGCTGGCCAAGGTACGCGCCTTGCCCGACCTCCAGCTCCTGCCTGCCCACGGGCCGATCGCGCCGTCGACCCACGCACGGGTAGACGAGCTGCTCATACACCACGAGCAGCGGCTCGAGCTCAGCCTCGCTGCCCTCGCCCGTGGTCCGTCGACCGCGAAGGGCGTCGCGACCCACCTCGGCTGGACCCGCCACGAGCACCCGTGGGACCAGCTCGACATCTTCAACCAAGGCATGGCCGCGATGGAGACTAAGGCCCACCTCGACCTCCTCGTCGCCCGCGGCCAGGCCACCGCCACCCCAACCTCCGGCGGGGTCGTCTACACCGTCAGCCCTCGCCGACCAGTTTCCATGGGCTTCCCCTCGTAGCGTGGAGCATCGCCACAAACGATGAGCCATGGCCAGGTACCGAAGTTCGACGAACTTCGAGCAGGGCGCGGTCCGGCTGGTGCTCGGAACCAGGAAACCGATCGCGCAGGTGGCCCGGGAGTTGGGGATCATCGAGGGACGTTGGGGACCTGGGTGGCCAAGGCCCAGCCGGGGAGGTCACGCGAGAACGCGCCGTTGAGCGAGTCCGAGCGCGCGGAGATGCAGCGCCTGCGCAGGGAGATCATCGATCTTCGGCCAGCGTGATGTGCCCAAGCGCTTGGTGGCCCACTGGGTGCACGAGGCGATGTGCTGGTATCCGTGGCCGGATCTATCGCCGCCCAGAGGGCGAACCACGGCGTGCTGCCGTCGGCGACTACGCGTCGGGCGTTTCTCGGCGTTCGCAGGGAAGGTTCTACGAGTGGCGCGACGGCGACCGTTCGGCGCAGGAGAGAACACCGTCGCGGCGATGATGCCCGAGCTCGGGCTGGCCGCCGGGCGTCGGCGGACCACTCGTCAGCGTCGGAATCGGTGGCGGGCACCAAACCTGGAGCGGTCGGGACTTCGGCACCGATCGGCTCAACCACAAGAGGTACGGCGACGGCACGGAGATCCCCACCGACCTGGGCAAGCTCTACCCGTCCGGGCACAGCTGGCTCAGGCACCGTCTTGGTCGATTGCCGGAAGGGGACCCGACAGCATCACCAGCACTTGGTGCGCCAGGTCCTCGGGCGTGGTCGATCCCAGTGGGTCGTACCACCGGAAAAGGCTGGTGAGCATGGTCAGGGTTAGGTTTGCCAGGACCGTGCCATCCGCTTTCGGCTCGAGTCTCTCGCTCTTGCGGTAATCATCCAGGAGCTCGGCGAAATCGCGGGTAACGGTGTGGGTCCAGGATCGGAAGGACTGGAGCGCCAGCTCCGACAACTCCGGTTGCTCACCCCAGACAGTGGCGTAGAAGACGCGTTTGCTGGACGCTGACTCGATGTGGAGCTTGACGACCGCCCGAATCTTCTCGCGGGGCGAGAGGTTGCTGGTGAGCAGGTCCTGCAACTTCTCGCTGAGCTCCTCCGTGACGTGCGCCACCATCTGGTCCAGGAGCCACAGCTTGCTCTCGATGTACTTGTAGATCGTCGGACGGGAGATCCCGGCCTCGAGGCAGATGTCGTCGATGGTCGAGCTTCGGTAGCCCTTGGTCTGGAACACGCGAGCGGCGGCTTCAATGATGTCAGCCGTGGTCGTCGCCCGTTGCCTGGCCACACGTGCTCCCTCCGGATCCGGACGGCTGCAGGCTACTCCACCGGTGTCTCGAGGCCCGTGCGGTGCTGACATAGCTCTCGAGGCGCAGAGTGAGGACCGTCTTGCCGTGCTGATTCTCCAGGCGGCCCTCCACCTCGAGTTTCGCCATGCCGTTGCGCGGGGGACAGGCGCCGTTGACACGGACCCAGCCGGTCAGGACGTCCCCAGGGAAGACCGGCCGCGGCAGCACCATCTCGCGGATCGCACGTCCCGCCACGACGGCCCAGGAGGAGTACGCCGCGTCGACGGCGAGCCGCTGGAACACTGCAAAAGTGTGGAGCCCGCTGGCGATCACACCGCCGAAAGGACCCCCGTCGCCGACGTGGATTGGAAGCGGGTCCCACCGCTGCGCGAAGGCGCGGATCTCCGACTCGGTCATGGTGACGGGGCCGAGCGAACTCAGTACGCCGACCCGCGCGGCGAGGTCTTCGGCGTACAGCAGACCGTCCTGGATCGGAGCTGGACCTGCACTGCTCATCGACGTGGGCACCTTTCTCGAACGAGGTCGTGCTCGACCTTGACGTACGTGAAGACTTGCCTAGACTAACTGATGAGTTAATCCGGCGGAAGGCGTCAACATGGCTCACTCAGCCCCCACCATCCCGGCCGCCTCGCGCGGAGCGACGTATAGCGACCTCATCGTCGAGGCGTTTGAGCGCTTCGCGGACAACGAGGCGTTCGTGCTCGGCGAACAGCGCATGACGTTCGCCGAAGCGGCCGACTCCATGAGCCGCATACAGCAGCTGCTCGTCGACCGCGGAATTTCCCATGGGTCTGGCGTGGGGGCGCTCAGTGTCAACCTCCCCGAGGTCTGGCTGACCCAGGCGGCGACCTACCTCATCGGCGGCCACTACACCGGCCTCCACCCGATGGGGTCCGTCGAGGATCACGTCTGGATCTGCGACGACGCCGAGATCGAGGTCCTCATCGTCCATCCGACATTCGCGGAGGTGGGAGCCGCTGTCGCCGAACGCTCCAAGACGGTGAAGCACCTGCTCGTGTTCGGTGAGTCCGACGCTGGGCAGGACCTGTTCGAGCTGATCGAGGGCTACGACCCGAAGCCGCTCGAGCCGGGCCCGGCCGGCCAGGAGGACCTCGCCTGGCTGCAGTACACGGGCGGGACCACCGGCACGCCGAAGGGCGTCATGCTCTCGCACCGAGCGATGGCCGAGCAGTGCAAGGCGGTGCTGACGAGCTGGCAACTCCCCGCCAAGCCCCGCTACCTGGTCGCACCGCCGATCACGCATGCCGGGGTGCTGCCGCTCTTCCCAACCCTGGCCCGCGGCGGCACGGTCATCTTGCTTCAAGGCTTCGAGCCGAAGTCCTTCGTGCAGGCGATTGAGAAGGAGCAGGCCAACTGCACCTTCGCGGTGCCGACAATGATCAACGCCCTGCTCGACCACACCACATCGGAGGACGCGGACCTGAGCTCGCTCGAGACCTTCGTTTATGGCGCAGCACCGATTTCGCCCTCCCGGCTCACCCAGGCCCTGAACCGGTTCGGGCAGAAGTTCGTCCAGTGCTATGGTCAGACTGAGTGCGTCGGCGTTACGACGAGCCTCCTACGTGAGGAGCACGACCCGGTTGGGCGTCCGGACCTGCTCAGTTCGTGCGGGCGTCCGGTCATCGGCACCACGGTGACGATCGTCGACGAAGCCGACCAGCCGGTCCCTGATGGGATTCCCGGTGAGCTCTGTGTCCGCTCGCCAGTCATCATGTCCGGCTACTGGAACCGGCCCGACTTGACCGAGGAGACTCTGCGCAATGGGTGGCTGCATACCGGGGACATGGCGATGCGTGACGAGCAGGGCTATCTCCACATCGTGGACCGCAAGAAGGACATGGTGATCTCAGGCGGGTTCAACGTCTATCCGAAGGAAGTCGAGGACGTGATCGCGGCGCATCCCGACGTCGCCGCGGTGGCGGTCGTAGGCATGCCGGACGACAAGTGGGGCGAGGCGGTCACCGCGTTCATTGTCCTCCACGAGGGAGCCGCCATCGACAAGGCCGTGCTCAAGCGGCTCGTGCGCGACGCGAAGGGCGCGCACCAGGCGCCTAAGGAGATCCACCTCGTCGACGCGCTGCCCGCCACCCTCGTCGGGAAGATCGACAAGAAGCGTCTGCGCGCCATGGGTGCAGAGATCGGCGCCGAGGGTGGGGATCGATGAGCGCAGTGACGCAAGCCGCCGTCACTCGTATCGACAAGGGCCCCGTGGCCTGGTTGTCGCTCAACCGGGCCGAAGCGATGAACGCCCTTAGCGAGCGCGTGCTCGATGCACTTGCCGCCCATCTGGCTGACATCGAGGACGAGCGGGACGTGCGTGTCGTGGTCGTCACGGCGACGGGCCGTGCCTTCTGCGCCGGCGCAGATCTCAAGGAGGTGCTGGGCCCAGACGGCAAGGTGGATCCCGTTCGACTGCTCGCCTTCGAGAAGGGGGCGGCCGAGACCTTCGCCATGCTCGCCTCGCTGCCGAAGCCAGTCATCGCTGCGCTGAACGGGATCACGATGGCGGGTGGACTGGAGCTTGCGCTGCACTGCGATCTAGTCGTCGCCTCGGCCGACGCGCGCCTCGGCGACGGCCACATCAACTACGGCCTCCTCCCCGGCGCCGGCGGCGCAGCCCGGCTGCCACGGGTGGTCGGCCCCACCCGCGCCAAGTACCTCGCCTTCACCGGTGAGCTGGTCACTGCGAAGGAGGCGCAGGCGATGGGCCTGGTCAACGAGGTCGTCCCGGCCGACCAGCTTGTGACGCGAGCCGAAGAGCTTGCCACGACGATCGCGCGGCGCAGCCCGAGCGCGTTGCGCCTGTTCAAGCAGGCGATCGACGACGGCCTCGACCAGCCGCTCGCCAGCGCCTTGCGGCTCGAGCGACTCGTCACCGCCGAGCACCTGCACAGCGGTGACGTCGACGAGGGGCTCAGAGCCTTCGCCGAGAAGCGTGCGCCGCTGTTCAAGACGACGTCGGGAGGCACCAGATGACGGACCATGACGAGCTCGCTGACTTCCGCGACAGCGTTCGCGCGTTTGCGCGCAAATCCTTCCTCGAGGGGTATCTCGAGCGCGCTCAGGGTGCCCCCTACCCGCGAGATACCCTTATGGACCTCGGAAGGAATGGGTTACTCGGCCTTTGCGTCCCCGAGGAGCAGGGAGGTCAGGGATCGGACCTGCAAGCCCTCGGCATCGCCTGCGAAGAAGTCAGCTACGCCGACGCTGCCTGCGGCTACCAGGTGTTCGCCAACAACGTCACGGCCGACCTGCTGGTCAAGTCCGCTTCGGAAGAGGCAGTCCGCCGCTGGCTCGGACCGGTGATCGCAGGGGAAGCAGTCTGTGCCATCGCACTCACCGAGCCCGCGTCCGGGTCCGACGCCCAGGCGCTGAGCGCCAAGGCCGTTCCCGTGGACGGCGGCTGGGAGCTGTCGGGTGAGAAGACCTCGATCACCCAGGGGCCCGATGCAGACCTCGCGATCATCGTCGCGCGTCAGACCGACACGGGACGCATCAGTGCGTTCGTCGTGCCCATGGACTCACCCGGCCTGTCCGGCCAGCGCTTCGCCGACCCTGGATTCCGGCCGGTCGGCCGCGGTTCGATCGCCATGGAGGGTGTCTTCGTTCCGCACTCGCACCAACTCGGTCAGGGCGGCGAGGGGTTCGCAATGATCATGAACGAGTTCGACCTGACGCGCACCCTCATCGCGTTCATGGTAGTCGGCATCGCCCAGCGGGCCATCGACCTGACCATCGAGCACATCAAGACCCGCACGAGCTTCGGCAAGCCGCTGAGCCACTACCAGGGCGTGACCTTCCCGATCGCCGAACACCTGACGTACCTCACTGCCATCCGAGCCCTGGCCACGTCCACGCTCGAGGCACGCAGCAACGCAAGGCCGCACACCGTCGAGGCGGCAATGCTCAAGTGGTGGGCACCCCAGGTCGGCTTCCAGGCGGTGCAGGACTGCATCGTGCTCCACGGCCATGTCGGCTGGTCGGAGGAGATGCCGCTGCAGGCATTGCTGCGCGACGTGTCCGGCTTCCAAATCGGTGACGGCACGCCACAGATCCAGAAGCTCATCATCGCCCGGTCCGCCATCGGCCGCGAGGTCATGGGCCGCTGAACCGGCACCGAGAACCACAACGCTCCCAGGAGAAGCCGTGAAGATAGAGAACGCCGTAGCCATCGTGACCGGTGGCGCCTCCGGCCTAGGTGAGGCCACCGCCCGCCGCCTGCTCGAGCTCGGAGCCCGGGCAGTCGCCGCGTTCGACCTCAACGACGAACGCGGAGCCGCCCTCCGCGCCGAGCTGGGGGAGCGCTACCGCTACCTTGAGGTCGACGTCAGCCAGCTCGACCAGGTCGAGATGGCCGTGGCGGCCGTCGAGTCCGAGCACAGTGCCGTCCAGGTCGTGGTGAACGCCGCCGCCGTCGCCGCCCCCGCCAAGCTCCTGTCCAGCCGCGGACCGCTGCCTATGGAGGTCTTCGACAAGGGGATCAAGGTGAACCTCTACGGCCCGATCCATGTGATGCGCAGCGTGGCCCCCGGCATGGCGGCCAGCGAGCCTACCGCCGGCGGGGAACGTGGTGTCATCATCAACGTCGCGTCCGGCGCGGCGTGGGAGGGCCAGATCGGGCAGATTGCCTACAGCGCCTCCAAAGCCGCCCTCGTCGGCCTGACGATGCCGCTGTTCCGTGAGCTCGCCCAGCACGGAATCCGTGTCATGACGGTAGCGCCCGGTGCCTTCGACACGCCGATCTACGACCAGGTCCCTCCCGCCCTGAAGGCGGAGCTCGCCGCCCAGTCGCTCTTCCCACGGCGCATGGGCGAGCCCGCGGAGTTCGCGATGTTGATCGAAGAGATCGTCCGAAACCCTATGCACAACGGCCGTTCGATCCGGCTGGACGCCGGGATGATCCTCCCGCCGAGCTGACCCGTCCTCCCATGGACCGCGACCTAGAACCAGGAGCATCGA
Organism: Nocardioides cremeus; assembly: GCF_030518195.1. GTDB lineage: Bacteria > Actinomycetota > Actinomycetes > Propionibacteriales > Nocardioidaceae > Nocardioides > Nocardioides cremeus. The sequence continues at coordinate 2,195 of NZ_JAULSC010000031.1, read as the reverse complement.
CGTGACCAACCCCGTTCCCCTGCGCGAAGGACTCTTCCGCGAGACAGCGGCAGGCCCGACCCTGCTCGCGAGCTGCTGCACCGCGTGCGGCCACACGTCGTATCCGCCCGCTCCTCGCTGCCTCGACTGCGGCAGGGAAGCGCAGGAGCCCGTGGAACTCGGCTCAGACGGCGAGCTGCTCTGCGCGACCGTCGTGCACATGGGCAACCACCGCTACCCACCTGGCTACACCGTCGGCTACGTGACCATGCCCCACGGCGTGAGGGTCTTCGCCCAACTCGCGATCTCCGCCGGCGAGGACCTTCCGGCGCCCGGCACACCGATGACGCTCGAGATCGTGCCGATGTGGCGTGAGCAGGAGCAGGACGTGCTCGCCTACCGCTTCGTCCCTGCGCCCGGAAAGGAATCCGCCCATGCGTGAGGTCTTCGTCCTCGGAGTGGGACAGAGTGACTTCGGCAAAATGCCCGAGCGCAGCATCGCCGACCTGGGAGGCCAGGCCGCCCGCGCCGCGATCGCCGACGCAGGCATCAACTCCGCCCAGATACAGGCCGTCTTCTCCTCCCGGGTCTACGACGCCATGATCACCAGCCAGACCATCATGAAGGACCTCGGCGTCACCCGCGTCGAGATGGTCAACGTCGAGAACGCGTGCGCGGGTGGATCGACAGCGATCCGCAGCCTCTACAAGGACATCGCCGCCGGCTTCGTCGACCTCGGCATCGCCATCGGTGTCGAGTCGATGACCACGAGTCCGATCGCCGGGAAGCTGATCCCGCCGGACAGGGACGACCTCGACGGTCAGCTCGGACTCAGCATGCCCGTACTGTTCGCGCTTCAGGCGCAACGTCTCATGGCGACCCACGGCGCGACACCTGAGGACTTCGCCCAGGTGTCGGTCAAGGCGCATGACTTCGGTGCCCTGAACCCGCGAGCGCAGTACCAGAAGCGCTTCACCGTCGAAGAAGTACTGGCCTCCCGGATGATCGCCGACCCCATCACGCTGCTCCAGTGCTGCCCCAACACCGACGGGGCTGCCGCCGTGGTCATGGCGTCCGCCGACGTGGCGAAGAAGTACGCCGAAGCACCGGTCCGCGTCGCTGGATCAGCGCTGATCTCGGGCGACTACGATTTCCGGCGCTCCGACATCACGACCCTCGAGCTCGGTGCGCGGGCGGCGGCCCTCGCCTACGAGCAGGCCGGTGTGGCGCCCTCCGACGTGGACGTCGTCGAGTTGCACGACGCCTTCGCGAGCGAAGAGATCGTCCACTACGAGGACCTGGGGCTGTGCGCGCGCGGTGATGGCGTGGGTCTGCTGCGCTCCGGCGCCACCTCGTTAGGCGGGCGCATCCCCGTGAACCCGAGCGGTGGGCTGCTGTCCCTCGGCCACCCGCTGGCCGCATCCGGCGTCCGGGTCATCTGCGACATCACCGACCAGCTGCGCGGGCGCAGCGGAGCCAGCCAGGTACCTGGCGCCAAGGTCGGCCTTGCCCAGATGCTGGGTGGCGTCGCCACCGGGCTGGACGCGGCAGCCGGCAGCGTCCACATCCTGACGGTCTAGCAGGTTGGAACGTAGTTCGCGAGTTGGAAGTCGTGTTATCTGCTCGATGCGTCTCGGCGGACGGTCGTGGGGATCCCTGTCGTGTGGGCACGACGACCGGGAGGCCGCCGGGTGCTCGGTCGGCTAGCTGTGTGTCCTTCCCAGTTCTCGATGCATGGCTCAACTCAACTGAACACTGGCTGGTGCACCCCGGGGGACTGCCCCCGGTTTGATTGACACCCAATCATTGTCCCGTTCAGGTTCACACAGGGCGCAGCCAGCCGCAGGCCGCCGGTACCGTGACAGGCACGGATGGCCTGCTGGGTACCCCTCGTCCCCCGACGTCGTCCCCCGATTGTTCTCGACTGTGGGAGTGAATCGCCCCGGGTTTCGTGGAGGCTCGATTACTTGGATCCAGTCCCGGTCGGGACGAGTTCTTGAGGGTAGTGCTCCGGGGGTGATGCTGGCCCAGTGGTTGCCTTCGAACTCGGCGGGCGGGACAAGTCCGAGCTCGCCGTGCAGGCGCCTGTGGTTGAACTTATGCAGGTGATCGTGTCAAGGCCCGTGTCATGACGCGTCGTGGTCGAGGCGCTCGAGGAGGCCGTCGAAGATCTTCTGTCTAGCGACTTGGCCCTTGCTCTGGGCGTCGTCGCGTTG
>NZ_JAULSC010000125.1 GCF_030518195.1 Nocardioides cremeus | reverse complement strand
AGCGCAGCAGCCTCAGTCTCCTTATTTTTTTTTCTACCCCTTGTTTTTTTTTTCTAGGCCCCCTCTCTCTCAGAGAGAGGGGTCCAAACAGTTATAAAATAACGTCGAAAAAAAAACTAGGGGCTGACCCTTTTGGAAGACCCAGGGGCTCATCCTGGCAGGGATAGTAATTTCATCTAAATTACGTCGAAAAAAAAAAACGAAATAACTAAAAAAAAATAAGGCACTAAAAGAAACCCTTAGAAAGCCTATACACTACGTAAACAATTAAATATCATCTTACGTAATACTTTGTTAATTAAATTATGTTATTATGATTAAAGAAAAGGAGATGAACGTGAATTAT
>NZ_JAULSC010000124.1 GCF_030518195.1 Nocardioides cremeus | reverse complement strand
ATTAGAATTTTAAAAGTTAAAAACTAAAATTAAAAAAAAGAGTTTTTTTTTATAACTAAGTTATTATTATATTTAATACTTAGTATACCAGCCCCTAGCTTCTTCTACCTTCCTATAACGGTTAGGTAAAGATAAAATATAGTTATCTATTGCCTGTTGTGGAATAGCTTGCCACTCTTCAAAAATAGCCCTTTTAAACGTTTTAATACTTTCGCTATTATTTCCAATACCTAAAGAACTTGTTTTTCTATTATTTAACTAGTCTTTAAGTATACTCTAAACATTTTCAATTAGATTTAAATCTGGGCTGTAAGGAGGGTGTGGATAAAGCTTAATTTTATTTCTTA
>NZ_JAULSC010000030.1 GCF_030518195.1 Nocardioides cremeus | reverse complement strand
CGCCGCCGTGGTGGACCGTCTCACCTTCAATGCCCACATCATCCAGACCGGCAGCGCCTCCTACCGACTCAACTCCACCACCCGAGCCAGAAAGGACCCCGCCACCACCTGACCCCCCCCCCCGGGAGCCAACCCCGGAACCGATGCATTGACCCGGAGGGTGGGGCCAAATCAAAGCAGCACAGTGGGGCCAAATGGGCTTGTCATTCTCAGACGGTGTCTGGTCACCTAAGGAAGGACGTGGCGTCCGTACGATCACCTTCCGCGGAACATCGACTCACCCCGAGCCATGCCGCGGGTGCCTGTGGCGCTGGGTGTAGTTGGGCGACTCAGCGTGAAGGAGCGTGACCGCCTGTATGAGGTGCTTCCGCTAGATATTTACTGTGTAGCTCGGCATTGGAACAGCTGCGAGGGGCATTTGCCCGGCTGCCCGCGTGCACCTCGAGCTCGTGGTTGAGTGACGCCGCGCTCGCCCTGTTGCTCGATTCAACCGTTCTCGCGCTGGCTCGACGAAGAGCCTCGACGAAAGGGCGAGGTGCGCTAACGATCTTGCGGGCAAGAATGTCTACCGGCGAGATCCATACGACGTCGCCAACTGGATCGGCGGCGACGAGGCCGGCCTCGATGTCGTTGTGCGCTCGGATGGACAGCGCTCGAGCTGGTCCGGTCAGGTTGGGTGCCTCGGCCTTCTCCGCGACGACATACGCCACTCCGAGCTTGACTCGAGTGTGTGGAGGGTCGCGTCGATGCCGGGCAGAAGGCCGGGCCTGGCGGCAATGACATCGAGGCTGGCCATGGTGGTGGAGGCGTGGGTCAGCTCGCGGTAGGCGGCACGAACTTCGGCGGCCTTGTGCATCAGGTCGGGGTCAAGACGAGCATCTGGGGCAGTGAGGTCGCCCCAGCGGCTGGCGAGGTTGCTCCACGCACGGCCGGCCTCGGCGATCGCCGGTGAGAGCCGGTCAGTGGGCTCGAGGTGGCCGGCGAGCTGTGCGGCGTCGACGAGCACCATGGCGGCGCCGGCGATGAGGCCCTGGGTGCGGGTGATGAGGACCATGTTGGTCGGCCATGCGTCGGAGGCGAGGGTGCGGTGGGCCTGGATGTCCCACCCGGCGAGGGCCCGGGAGATCCGGGTGTCGTCCTCGATCGGTCGGTTGGCTTCGCCCCGGAGCGCCTGGGTGAACCGTCCGTCGAGGTACCTGCCCGCGGCCGCCTCGGAGACGGCCATGCGGCGGATCCACTCGGTGGTCGGCGGTACGGCGTAGGGGGAGTGACGCCGGTTGAGCTCGATGGGCCGGTTAGTGCCGAGGGCGTCCTGGTACCGGTTGTGGCCGTGCTGGTGCAGGGAGACACCGACGGCGTGGGCGCTGACGTACAGGGCGTGCATGATCCGGGCGCGAGCGGCCTCGAGGTCGCGGTAGCTCTCGGTGCGCTGGACCGGGAGGTCGGCGCCGAAGCGGTGCACCAGGTCGCTGGCGTGACCGAGGGTCCTGGTCATCTGGGTCATGCGCCGATCGGGCTGGCTCACCGGTGGCCAGCTGGTGCTACGCAGGCTCCTGCCGATCGCGTCCCCGACCGAGACCAGGCGAGTGATGGGTTCGTCGCGGGTGTGCGCGCCTGCCCCGAACTGCTGCCCGGGCAGGCTGCTCCACAGCGTCGCCGCGGCCGCGACGAGGTCGGGCCAGCCGTGGAGGAGTCGGCCGGCGTCGTCGCCGGCGACGTCCATCAGGAGGTGGCGCGCCGTGTGGTCGACGTCGTGCAGCAGCTCGCCGACGGTGCGGATGTCCCGAGATGTGAGCGGGATCTGCGTGGTGTCGAAGAGCGCGTCGTCGACGTCGGCGAAGCCGCTCCGGTGGTCAGCATCCAAGGTCGCGTGCCTCCCGGATCAGGTCGCACAGGTCGACCACGAGCTGGGAGCTGTTGACCAGGTCGGGGCGGTGGGCTGGGAGCGGCCGGGTGAGTTCCTCCGCGGCCGTGAGCAGCTGCAGCGCGCTCTGCCCTTCGAGGTCCTCCTGGTCGACGTCGGGCAGCCGGTAGTCCTCGGGGAGGAGCGAGCTGGCCCGTGCTTGTGCCAGGTAGACGCCGAGACCGAGGGACTGCAGCGGTGAGTCTGGTTCCGCCCCTTCCCAGGCGCGGGTGGCGGCCTGGTGGAGCAGCTGGGCGATGGAGCCGAGGCGGTCCCAGGTGTCATCGGCGGTGAGGGTGTGCACGGGGTGGTTCCTTTCGGTCGGAGTCGTCCGGGATCGGGTCTGGTTCATGAACCCATGGCGGGGCCGGTCCCTGCTCTGGCGTGGATTGGGGCTGTGGATAACTCCGTTGTGTCGGCGGCTGGGCACAAACTGGTCTCGTTCGCCTAGGTCGCGCGGAGGTCGTCGGACGATCACCCCGCGGCAAAGTCGAGAGATTCGCACTAGTGTTGACTGATGGAGGTGGTCGAGATGAAGGTCCCGATGACGGTGCTGAGGGTCGTGACCCTCGGGCCTGCGCTGCTGGTGAGCTTCGTGCTCGCCGTGGTGGTGTTCGCGCTGCTGCCGCCGGCGCTGGGCCTGGTGCTGTTCCTGGCCTCGGCGGCCGTGCTGGGCGCGTTGGCGCTGGGCCAGCTCGAGGTGGTGGCGATCGGGTTGCTGACCCAGTCGCGGCCGGCGACGGAGGCCGAGTTCCGGGTGATGGCGCCGTTCCTGGCCGAGCCGGCTGGCCGTGGCGTCGACGTCGGTTCCCTGTACGTGCGTCGTGTGCAGCGGCCGCAGACGCCGGTGGCGTTGGCGATCGGGCACAGGGCGGTGGTCATCACGCCGGGCCTGGTGGAGGGGACCTACCGCGGCGGCGTGACCGGCGCGGAGGCGGTGGCGGTACTGGCGCATGCTGTCGGTCGGCGTCGTGCAATCCGCCCGCGGCTGGAGGCTGCGGTGCTGGCGGCCACGACGCCTTGGCGGATGGTGGTGGCCACCTTCCGCTGTGTGGGTCGGGCGTTTGCCTGGCTGCCGTTCATGCGGGTGGCCTGGACGCTGCGCGGCGTCGTGGGCGTGATCTGCGTGGTGCAGTCGGTCACTGAGGGCCGGACCTGGCCGGGGCTGCTGGGTGGGGCGGTCATCGCGCTGACCTACCTGGTGCCGACGGCCGGCCGCGTGATCGAGGCCCGGGCGGAGGTTGCTGCGGACCAGCTGGTGGTCGAGCTCGGGCTGGGCGGGGTGCTGGCGGGACTGCTGCGCCGCTACGGGCAATCCGATGACGCTCGAGCGGCTGGCAGCGCCTCGAAGCGGCCGCGGAGCCGCCTCAGCGGCCGCGGCTGCACCTGGTCCCCGGCTGAGCCGCTCGTGGGCAGTCCACGCACCTAGTCGTCGTCCTGGAAGCCGGACGTCGAGTGGTGGACGCAGCCGCGGCCGTCCCCGACGTGCGGCTTGTGGTTCATGCACGGCAGCGGGCCGAGCTTGTGCGAGCAGTCGACCCATCGCACGGTCGACTGACTGGGGGCGGCCGGGGTGATCGGGGCAGCCATCGCTGACACCTCCTGGCCTATCGGCGAGGGCCGCGGCGGCGGCCGAGCTGGGGGCGCTGGTAAGCGGCGGTGTCGGTGTGGTCGTGCTGCCGGCCCGATCGTTGGACCTGCGCGATCTCGGCGTCGGGGGAGGGGCCGGTATCGGCGGCCGCGGCCTGCGCGGCGGCTTCCTCGGTGGCCCGGATCTCATCGGCGCGCTGGCGGGCCTCTTCCTCAAGTGCTACTTCCTCGCGAGCGGTGTAGTCGCTCATGGTTACTCCCAGTGGATCCGCGGACCGGCACCGGCTGCGCCGGTCCTCCTGGTCTCCTAAGTCCGGCCCAGGCGTGGGGGCGATCACATGGTGCTCAGCAGTTGCCCCACAGGCCGGTCTCGGCGCCGTGGGCGTCCTGTGCGGCCGCGGCGAAGTCGGTCTCGCGAGCGAGCTGCTGGTCGGTGTCGTAGACCCGTGCTGCGCCGGCGGCCAGGAGCTCGCGGGCTGCGTCGGTGCCGGCGTGGTCGACATAGCGCAGCATCCGGCCGTAGCGGTCTCGGTCGGGCTGGCCGATGTCGGTGGTGAGGAAGACGGTGCTGCCAACCGGTGCCAGCTGCTCGAGCTGCTCGGTGGCTTCGGTGGAGTAGCACTCGGCCGGCGTCGGGGGATGGGCGACTTCGGGGGCGTCGATGCCGAGCAGGCGGACTCGGCCGAGATCGCCTCCGTCGAGGTCCTCGACGCGAAGCGTGTCGCCGTCGAGGACCACCACGACCCGGACTCGGGTCGCGGTCGCCTCGCTGCCAGCGGGGTCGGCGGGGGCGCCGGGCAAGGCAGCCTTGATCCCGCCGGCGGCGAGGACGGCGATCGCCGCGGTGGCGATGCCGCCGAGGGCCTTCACCTGGCCACCCGCAGCTGGGCCGCTCGCCGGCGCCGGAACCGCCCGCTGCTGTTCGCGGAGGCCGGGGGAGCGGGATGTTGGCCGGGATCTGCTCGTCGACGTCGAGCCCGCTCATAACGGCGCCGGCCGGGCAAGGTGCCGGCCGCCATGGTCGAGGTCTATGGCGTCCTCATCCCGCCCTACCGAGCCGGGGACCCGGTGGCCGGGGCGGCGGCGCTGGCATCCGGGTCCCGGCCGTGCTCGGACATCCGGCGGCGGGCGTTGTCGGAGATCTCGGCGGCGATGCCGGCCGACTGCCGGGCGCTGGTCGCAGCGTGGTCGACGACGTCCCCGAGGAGGCGAACGTCCTCATCAGCGCGGCCGAGCTCCTTGCCGGCAGTGCGGATGCTGCGGTCCAGGGTGACCGGTTCGAGCAGCGCCGGCGGAGTGACGTCCTGGCTGGCTCGGCGCGCGCTGTCGACGTGCTGGGCGGCGAGCTGCGCCACCGGCTTGGCAAGCGCGACCATCTCGCCGACGACCGCGATGCGTGGCTTCAGCTGCGCGACGTCGCCCGCGACGACGGGATTGGAGGGTTCGGCCAGGTCGAGGAAGCCGCGGGCCTCGGCGAGCGACTCCGAAGCGCGGTTGAGGTGCCCGAACAGCTCGCGGGTCAGCTCCGGCATCTCGTTGCAGCGGGTCTGGAGCCGACCCAGGTGCTCGCTGGCCGCCCCGAGGTAGAAGTCACCGCGGTCGGTGAGTCTCGCCTTGGCTGAGTCGAGCTCGGCGTCGTCGAGCACGCGGAGTGCGGAGGTGATCGTGGTCTGGATGTCCTCAACCACCCGTCGGGCGCGGCCCACGGCCCGCTCGGCGACGAAGACGGCGTCGGCGGCGCGCAGCGTGGTGTCGGTGGACGTCATGCCGATTCGCCTCCTCCGCTCTCGGGCGCCGGAGAGCTGCTGGGCGGAGGCACGAGCTCACACAGCCGGTCGAGCGAGGCCAGGGCCTGCTCGAGGTGATCGCGGACCTCCTGAACAGGGTCACGATCGGGGGTATCGGTGGGCGTGCTCACGGGCAGCTCCTTGGTGGACCGGGTACATGTCTCAGTCACCAAAGGAAGCCCGGCCCGCCGGGACGATCACCGAGCCGAAGAAATCTGGATCCGGCGCCGGCTCACCGAAGCCCGGTGGGTGTTCCTAGGGCTGGTCCCAGTTCATCGACTCCTGGCCGTCGTCGACGCCCTGGCTGATGATGTGGGCGGTGGCGTTGTGGGCGGCGCTGAGGTGCTTGTGGAGGTCGACCGCGAGGCCGCGCGCCTCCTCCAGATGGAGTCGCGCGACGCCGATCGCCATGGACGGATCGGACTCGTCGGGCATCGAGTCCATGCTGAGCACCTGGTTGGCCAGGGCCTGCTCGAGCGTGCTGGACAGCTGCGAGAATGCCTGTGGGAACGCGGCCGCGATGTCGGCGAACTCAGCGAGCTGGTCAGACGTCTCGGCCGGGATCCGGTCCCGCTCCCACATCGTGATCCGGTTGAAGCCGAAGACGTGTTCGCGAGCCGCCTTCGCGTGCGCTGTTGCCTCGAGTCCGCCACCGTCGTCCACCTGCTGCTCCTTCGGTCATGATGTGGTCTCTGGTTGTCGAAGTGTCGCTGATCGCGGCCGGTGTTCGCTCGGCCGACGGCGCGGCTGTGGATAACCGGTCAGGGGCTCCCAACAGGGCCGGGGGCGGGAGACTGAGCGGCCATGGACGACCAGGGGGCTCTGATCGCACGAAGGGCGTCAATGCCACTGCCGCGTGGTTCAACGCCCCGGCCGACGTGGAGGCCTACCCCCGGCGCGCCGCAGCGGTGGGGAGTGGAACGCCTACTGCGCGCCGGCACTATAAGCACTAAGGACGCCACCGTCGACGAGCTGCTCGACGACCTCGCCGAGGTGGCGCGACCAACGCCAATCGGCGAATGGCATCGCCGAGCTCGAGGCGGTTCTACGTTGCCAAGCTGCCGTGAGCTCTACAGCTGCGGCGTGTCGTGACCGCCGTCGGAGGCGGGCGGGAGTTCGCGCCGCCGGCGGCCGGCACCGAGCCGGCCCAGCGCCGGGTCCGTGGCGTCCGAGGGCGCTCCGGTGGCCAGCGTCTCCCGGATGTAGCGGTCGAAGCCGGGCATGGTGAATCGGAGCTCGCCGTGCCCGACCGGCTCGATGATGCCCTTGTCGATCAGGCGTTCACGGGGAACACCCAGCGCCTGGGTGGGTCGCTCGAGCGTCGCGGCGATCTCCGCGCGCGTCACCGTCGTGCTGCCGGCGCCCGCCATGACGGCCATGATCTTCTTCTCCAGATCGCTCGCGGCCGCCCAACGTGCGGAGTACATGGTGGTCAGCTGGTCGTCGGCGACCGGAAGCCCGGCGTTCACGTCGTCGATGTCGAGCACAACGCCCTCACGTGATGGGCGCGCCGCCTCCCAGGTGGCGTGTGCGAGAACCTGCAGCAGGTAAGGGAAGCCCTGGGCCTCCGACACGACCGCTTGCAGGGCCTGGGAGGTCCAGTGAACTCCCAGGTCGTCCGCGGGCTCGGCCACCGCCGTCTCCGCGGCCGCGGGTTGAAGTCGTGGGAGGGTGAGGAAGGTGCTGCGCTCCCCGAACGTGGCCGCCTTGACCAGGGCCGCGGGCGCCGAGGGCAGCCCGGCGCCGATCACGGCGAAGGGGTTGTCCTCCCGTTTCCCGGCCAGGTTCTGCATCGCGTTGAGAAGGACCGCGAGGTCGTCGCGCGCAGCGGCGTGCAGCTCGTCGACGAAGACGACCAGGCCCGCGCCGCCGCGGCCGCGCACCTGCCTACTCGTCTCGTGCAGGAGGTCCTCGAGGGCTGAGATCCGGGCGCCTCGCGGCGGGTCGCCTTCATAGCGGTCCGCCGACGCCGAGGCGCTCACCTTCACGACGCTGGGCACGCCGATCTCCACGCCGATTCGCTCCAGGCGGAGACCCCACCGTCCCTTCTCGGCGCGGGGCAGGATGTCGGCAGTCTCGATCGCTTTCCCGATCCGGCTTACCAGGTCCGGCAAGAACGGGGCGCTGCGTCGACAGGAGACCCAGGCGGTGATGAATCCATGCCCCTCAGCGTCGCGCTGTGCCTCGCGCAGGAGCGAGGTCTTCCCAACACCACGCGGGCCCTGAAAGACCAGGAGCGGACCACCCATCTCGCCGTAGGTTCCGATCCGGCTCAGGTAGCCGCGAATGCGGTTCTGCTGCTCCTCCCGGCCGGCCAGCACCCGAGGCAGCTCGCCCGGAGAGTAGGGGTTCGGCAACATCAGGATCTCCCATACATCTTGTTACACGTCAGCCATGTGTAACGACCTGTATGCCCGCGGCGCGCTGCTCAACGGGTGATGCCGCGCGCGTCGGCCGCGCCGCCGGCGAGCAGTGCACGGACCGTGAGACGACGGCGGGCCGCGCCGTCCGGACTCTCGGCCGCGGGACCGACCTCTTCGACGTCGCGACTGGGACGGCTATGTCGCACCGGCGGATGGGCGGCCTCGCTGAGAGATTCGGCCAGGTCCTCGACGTCGGCCTCCAGAACACGCTCAAGGAGGTCGGCGATGCTCGTCGGGGAGCCGTCGCACTCGGCCGCCAGGGAGGCGGCCAGTTGGTCGAGCGCGGCGTTGCCGAGCGCGGTGAAAATGACGAATCCGGGACCCGTGTTCTCAGTTTGGGCTGTGCTCATGGTCCACCTCGCTTCCTGGTCACCTAAGCCTCGATCCACCGATGAGGTCGGTCGGGTGAGCGTGCCGTGAAGTGAGAATGCCCTTACGTGCTGGAAGAATTTGACTTCTCTAGGGTCCAATTCACGCCATCACGAAGGGCATCTCGTAGATGCAACTTTGCCACACGCCCCGCGCGACCTCGGCGGTGTTCGATGATCCGAATCTCGTGTCGTCGGCCGGGCTGGTCCCGGTCCTCACACTGGCCCAGTCCGCGGGGCTCCAAGAACTGGCCCAGACGCATCTGATCGTCCCGACCGACAAGGGCGCGAACGCCGGACTGAAGGTCACCTCGCTCGTCGCGGGAATGGTCGCCGGCGCGGACAGCATCGATGACATGGCTCTGCTGCGCCACGGTGGGATGGGACGGGTGTTCGCAGGCGCCTACGCGCCCTCGACCCTAGGTTCGTTCCTGCGCTCGTTCAGCTTCGGTCACGTCCGTCAGCTCGACGCGGTCGCCTCGAGGTTCCTGACCCAGCTGGCTGCCCAGGCACCGCTGGTCGCTACCTCAAGTGACTCCGGCGAGAGGGTGTGATGGTCGACATCGACGACACCATCATCGAGGTCCACGGCTACGCCAAGCAGGGTTCGAGCTACGGCTACTCCGGGGTCCGCGGACTCAACGCGCTGCTCGCGACCGTGTCGACCAGCGCGTCGGCGCCGGTGATCGTGGCCCAACGGCTCCGGAAGGGATCGTGTGGTTCACCGCGGGGCGCGGCCCGGCTGGTCGCGGACGCGTTGAAGACGATCGGCTCGTTGTCCCCGGCGACGCCGTTGGTGCGTGCCGACTCCGCGTTCTACGGCTACGCCACGGTCGGTGCTGCGCTACGAGCTGGCGCCGATGTCTCGGTCACCGTCCGGATGGATCCCAAGGTCAAAGCCGCAATCGCCACCATCGATGACGATGCGTGGACCGCCATCGAGTACACCGACGCCATCTTCGACGAACCCACCAGCACCTGGGTCTCTCGCGCCGAGGTCGCCGAGATTCCGTTCACCGCGTTCACTTCCAAGAAGAAGGCGGAGCAGGTCACCGGACGGCTCGTGGTCCGCCGGATCCCCGACCTCAAACCCAGCGCCAAGAACGGTCAGGCCACTTTGTTCGACACCTGGCGCTTCCACGCGTTCTTCACCACCACCGACCCGGCCGTGGCAGACACCGTGGCCGCTGACAAGACCCACCGCGGCCACGCGATCATCGAACAGGTCCACTCCGACCTGAAGAACTCTGCGCTGGCGCACATGCCGTCCGGGGTGTTCAACGCCAACGCAGCCTGGCTGGTGCTGGCGGTCATGGCGTTCAACCTCACCCGAGCCGCCGCGACCATCACCGGCCCAGCCCTGGCCAAGGCCACCACCGCGACGATCCGCCGCAAACTCATCGCCGTCCCGGCCCGGATCGCCTCCTCGGCACGACGGATCACCATGCACCTCCCGGTCGGGTGGCCCTGGCAGGACGCCTGGCGACGGCTCTTCGCTCACGGCCAAGACCCGCCACCGATCGCGGCCAACTGACCGCAACGACGGCGCCGAAACCGTCGCCACCCTGGTGACCGTCCTCCGGCCTGGCAGCCGGCGGCATCATCTCCGCAAAGTCCACCCATTGGCGACTGTGCGCCTGAGTTCGCCGGACTCATAGTGGGGTAGCGCGGTGAGGCTGACGGTTCCGACGGTGGATCGAGGCTTAGCGAGGGGGCTCATGGCGGATACACACAACGCACAGTCAAGCCGATGCGGCTCCTGCCACTGAAGCCTGCTGAGGTCGTGGGCCTTCTGAAGTCGGCCGCGGAAACGGGATGTTCGGCGGGCGGCGGAACGCCGCGAGACCTCCCCGCGGCCCGATGAGCAGGCTTGGCGTGGGTCGGCGAGTTCAGGCGGTGATGTGCGCTGCTGCGAGGAAGCCGGCGCCGAGGACGACCACCGCCGACACCGGCGTGAAGAGCCCGGCTGCGATGTACAGCAGGCTCTCGACGACACAGAGCCCGGCCTTGCCGACGTAGGAGGCAACGATGGCGCCGGCAACGACGATGGCGGTCGTCAGCATCACCTGAGCGCGGGCTCTAATGTCGCGCTTCTCCGTTTGCTGGTGCTGGACGTCGAGGCGTGCCTCGTCGATGTAGAGCTGACACTCCTCGTCGGTCCAGTTCGCGGGTGGGAGCTTCGGCGCATCGGGGCTCGCGTGCGGGTGACGGGGAGGGTTCGATCCAGGAACAAAGACGATGAAGGCGTACCCGAAGAACAGCTTCGCCTCTTCGAATGCTGCCCGGACCGCCGTCCTGGCCCGCTCTCTGCGGCTGGTCACGGGCGTCCTTCGATGTGCCGGGCGATGGCAACTGTGACTGGGGTCGCAACCGCCTCGGGGAGGAACAACCACTGACCTGCCGGGTTCAGATCGATGAACCACCAGTCGCCGTCCTCGTCCTGGATCCAGTCCTGGGCCGAGTAGCCAACACCGACCGCCCGGCTGGCGACCAGGGCGAGTTCGCGGACGTTCTCGGGGACCGGTGTGGTCGTGAAGCCATGGTGTCCGGCGGGAGAGAGCCTCCAATCCAGCGGCAACTCGTCAGCGAGCAGAGTCGCCGACCATGCCTGTTGGCCCACCGTGACGATGCGAGCGTGAACTGTGGCGTTCACCTGGCGCTGAAGGATGAACGGCACCCGGGTGATGATCTCGGGTTCGGACAGGTCGGCAACCGTGGTGGGGACGATCCATCCGTTGCCGTCGCCGTCGATGAATGACCCCGGGCCGAGCGGCTTGGTTACCCAGTTCCCGTCACGGGGGATCGCATCAGGGTCTGTCGTCACGATCCACGACGGCACCGGCACTCCGGCTGCTGCTGCGCGCCGGTACTGGTACGGCTTGTTCTCCGCTCCGCCGAGCCGGTCCAGAGGTGTGAGCCACGAGAAGCGTTCGTCGCGCGCGAGGGCGGCGAGCGCAGACATCGCGCCAGCGCGTGATGCCCCTTCGGCTCCCGGAGCGCTCATCGCCTCGGCCCATCCAGCGGGAGCAAGGCGACGCAACCAGCCTGGTCCCGGTGCGACGTTGACACCAGCGACTTCCACCGAGTCGCTGCTGATGGTGACCGGTGAGCGGAGGAATGTTGCCGCGTCCATGATGACCGGGTCTTCACCGAGCTCGCCCAGGACCGCGGCGACATGAGCATCTGCTCGGTCGCCGACGATGACGGCCGCGTTCAGCGCACCACTCCGGCGTCGAGCATCAGCCCGGCGCGGTCGTTGTCGACGGTCTCGATCTGGGCGGTCTCGATCGTCCCGGGGAACGGTTTTGGATCTGACGCGTCAACCTGGGTGGGCACGCAGTTGCTGGAGTACAGCGATTGGCTTGAAGGACGCTTGGCCGGCACTTCAACGCACCACTCCGGCGTCGAGCATCAGCCCGGCACGGTCGTTGTCGACGGTCTCCACGGACGCTGTCAAGCGGGTCCCGGGGTCTGGGCGAGTGTCGGGATCACCGCCGTTGCTCGGCACCGCAGCGTCGTACAGGGTGGATTCGTTCATTAGTCGGTTCCTCCTGTCGTGGTCGGTCGGTCTGTTGGTTCGAGTCTGGACGACCACCGCGGTCTGGTTCGGCAGCACACGCTTCCGGTCGCCCGGACCCTGGTCAGCTGGGAGCCTTGTCGACGGCAGCCTCGGGTAACCAGATGTGCTCGAGCTGCTTGGTGAGCTTCTGGGTGTAGTCCTGGACCTGTACGAGATACCAGTTCTGGAACGCGGTGGGGAACAGAAGCGCGACCGCGAGGACGGCGGTCCCCAGCCGCCGCTTCCAACGGCGCGGGAGAAGCTCCGCGTAGTCGGCAGCTTCGAATGCGTTCATGGGTTCACGATGGCAGAAGCCTCCGACATTCAGATTGGCTCTGCACTCCGCGGGCGGCCGAACCTCCGACCGGAACGCCCTTGGTGATTCCTGAAGTGTGAGCGGTCGTCCGCGGGGTCGATCTCGGGTCAGGCGGTGTCCCTGTTCGGGAACTCGGAGCCGTGTCGTGTCACGGACTCCTACTTACAGAGTGTCTGGGCCGTGCCGTCGTGCCTACCGGCGGGGGCTGCGGTGTACTGGGTTCGAAGAGCCGTGCTCTTGTCCAGTACCCGCGTCGCGCCGGAGCCTCGGGGCGTCACGGTCGGTGGATTCGGCGTCGTGTTCGCCGAGTCCAACCTGCCGAACCAGCCGGTAGCGCAGTTCGCGGGCGGGGGTGTCGCCCAGGGGTGCTGCTGCGACCAGGGCGCGGGTAGCGGCGCCGATGTCGTGGCCTTGCTCGTGGGCCTGTTGCAGCATCGCCGCGGTGGCGGGCCAGTCGCCCTGCTCCACCAGTCGCGGGTCGACCTCGCGGGCCAGCGGGGCCCAGCGTTCCGCCGGCGACTTCGCGGCCGCGGCCTCGAGGCGGGCGCGGATCTCGTTGCTGCTGTTCAGCTCGGCCTGGGCGGCCTTACGGGGATCGGCGTCCCACGCCTTGATGGCGTCGCGCAGGTCCCGCCGCGACCGCAGTTGGGAGAGCTGCAGTCGGGCGCGCACTTGGTCGGTGCCCGGCGCCCAGGCGCGGCTGGGCCGGGCGGCAAGGACCCGCATCGCGGCCACGCGGGCCTGCTCGGGCGCAAGGTCGTCGAGCCGCTCGGAGAGCAGCTGGTCACCCAGCGTCTGGCCGCTGGCCAGCGCCGCGGTGAGTGCCGCGGGGCCGCGGTGGGCGAGCAAGTCGGCCGGGTCCAGGCCCTCGGGGAAGCGGGCGTAGCCGGGGTCGAGACCGTGCGGGGTGAGCATCCAGAAGTCGCGCTCGGCCGCGACCTGGCCGGCGAGGTCGGCGTCGGTGGCCACGATCGGGTCGCGGCCGATTCCGCCGAGCTGGGAGGCCTGCTCGTCGGTCAGTGACGTGCCGAGCGGGGCCACGCCGAGGTAGCGGCCGGCGCTGGCCAGCGTGACCGAGATCGCGTCCATGGGGCCCTCGACGATGACCGGGACGGCGCCCTCGGCGAGGAGTTCGTCGACGACGCCGTACAGCTGAGCGCCCTTGTGGAACAGCGGGGTGTCGGCGGTGTTCAGGTACTTCGGGCCGCCCTTGTCGGCGTCGGTGAGGTCTGGTCGGCGTCGGCCGACGAACCCGAGCACCTCACCGTTGTGGACTACCGGGAACATCACTCGGTCCCGGAACCGGTCGATCAGTCGGCCGGTGCTGGCGGTGGTGGCGACCCCGGTGGCCAACATCTCGGCCTCACTGACGCCACGCTGGCGCAGGTGGTCGACCAGGTTGGTCCACCCGGCCGGCGCCTGTCCGGGACGGAAGTGCTCGTGCCCGGCGATGTCGATCCCGAACCGGCCGGTGAGGTGGTCGCGACCCCATGAGTCGGTGAACCCGGACTCAAAGAAGGCCTGCGTGATCTCGTTGATCTCGATCATGCGTTCGCGCGTGACGGGGAAGGAGTACCACTCATCGGCCCGCTGGTACATGAGGCGGATGTCGGCGTCGGTCGGCTCGAGCGGGGTGCCGCCGAGGTCGCGGATGTACGCGGCCAGCGTCAGGTCGCCCTCGACGAACTGCTGCTCGTCGACGTTGTCGGCCGCCGACGGGGCGACGTCGACCTGGTCGATCGCCTCGTCCGGCTCGGGCTGGTCGACCAGGTGGTTGTCATCGGCCTCGAGGTCGTGCGGGAGCGGCCATTCGATGTCGTCGGGGTGGTCGACCAACGTGGCCGGGTCGGGCTCGACGCCGTCCCACATGTCCACCGGCGGCTCGTCGAAGTGGTAGTCGTGCTCGTGCTCGTCGGGGATCGGTTCGAGCGCGATGGAGGTTCGCCACACCAGCGCCTGGCACTCGTCGACGTCGTCGGAGGGCAGGGCGGACCCGGACGAGAGCAGGGCTTCGAGCTGCCAGCCGCGCTGCAGTCCGTGGTCGACGTTGGAGACCAGCGCGGGCCACCAGGCGCTCGCCTGGATGCGGGCGGCCCGCTCCTCGCCGAGCAGTTCGGGCAAGTGTGCTGCCCAGCTGGTGGTGACCCCCTCGCCGTGAGAGCCGTCCCCGACCTGGACGGCCACGGCGGGCGAGAGGTGGCGTGCCATGCGCCACCACAGCGCCGCCGCGGCGTGCTCATCAGGAAGAGGTCCGGCCCCAGTGTCAGCCGACGTGGCGGTGCGGAGCAGCTGGTGGGCCTCAACGCCGGTGCGTGACATGGCCGCGAGCCGTTCGGCAAGGAGCGGGGTGAACTCGTCGCCGCGGACCTGCGGGGCCAGCGAGTAAAGCAGTTGGCGCCATTCCGTGAGCGCTGGGGTGTGGTCGCCGGTGATACGCCGGTTGAGCCGTCGCTGGTAGGTGGAGGAGGCTTTCTGTAGCTGCGGCGCGCCGGTCGCGCGACGGTCGTCGACGGGGACCTGCATGGCCGCTCGCCAGACCTCGACGTCGGCCACCGTGTCGGTGTCGGGTCGGATCCCGTTCTGCGCCCAGGTCGGCAGCGACGTCTGTGCCGCGGCCCGGCGGCGGACCTCGTTGGCGAGCTGGTCGACCAGGTGCGCGCGCTGGTCGAGGTAGGCACCCCAGTGCGGGTCGTCGGCCAGTCTCTCCGGTATGCCGGGCATCCAGGGCAGTGGGCCGGTGCCGGCGTTGCGCATGCCGGAGGCGTCCAGCCGCCAGTCGAGCACCGCGGCGCGGTCCTCGGCCGAGACCAGTTCTCGGTCGCTCGCGGCCGCGCGCATCGCCTCCACGGGGCTCTCACCCGCGGCGCCAAGCAGCAGCAGATGGGCGCGCAGCGTGGGCCAGGCAGCCTCATCGGCCAGGCCGGGAAGCAGCTGGTCGACGATGCTGTCCAGGGCCTCGACGACATCGGGACCGACGACGTTCTCGGCCGCGACGTAGAGGCTGTCGAGGTAGCGCTGGGCTGCCTCACCGAGCCGGGTAGCGGGGTCGGCCTGCTCGCGCATGAGGCTGGTCGCGGACCGCTGGGCGTCGTCGCGGGCCAGCATCGACTCGAGGATGTCGGTCGGGGTCAGCGGGCGGACCAGGGTCGGGTGGATCACCGAATGCGGGTCGCCGTCCCCGACGACCTCGAGATAGACGTGGTTGCCGCTCTTGCCCCGGGTGAGCATCGTGTAGAGCTGCTGGCGCGACTCGGTGCCGGTGGCCAGCCCGTGCATGGTGTCGGCGGTGACGCCCTGGGCGGTGTGCACGGTGCAGGCGTAGCCGAGCTCGGTGGAGGCCCCGACGTACTCCTGGGGGAGGCGGACGGTACGGCCGTGCTGGGTGTGCTGCACGGTCAGGTCGCCGCCCTCGTGGAGGCCGACGACGGTCCACCGATCGCCGTTCTTGACCCAGTCGGTGGCCGAGGTGCGCAGCTTGCGGTCGTTGGTGCGGGTGATGATCAACTCGCCAATGCTGGCCTCGTTGCCGTCGGCCAGGCGCCGGGCCAGGCCGGGCCTCGCGGGGTCGGCCCCCGCGAGTCGGTGGGCGCGGGCCTGCTGGTTGAGCTCGCTGACCAGCTCGCGGGTCGGGGCGAGCATGATCGCGTCCAGCCCTGCTGCACGGTCGGCCTGCCAGGCCGCGAACACGTCCTCGGTCATCGTGGCCAGGTCTCCCACGTGCACCCGGTCGCGGTCGAGGTAGAAGCCCAGGGCCTCGCCCTTGCCCTCGCGCAGCGCCAGCGAGGCGGCGCCTTCGGCCGGGTCGGTGAACCGCACGAGCTCGGTCAGCTGCAGCGCGCCGTGGGTGGCGCGGATGTCGCGCAGCACGCCGCCGGCGCCGATCGCGGCGAGCTGCTGGTCGTCGCCGATCAGGCGGACGCTGCCGCCGCGCTCGAGGACGTGTTGCACGGCGATGTCCAGGGAGAGCGTGTCGGCCATGCCGGCCTCGTCGATCACCACGAGCGTCTGCGGGCCAATGCCGGCGACCCAGTCGGGCGCATCGCCGGTGATCAAGGAGTGGGTGAGTTTGGCGAGGGTGTCGGTCTGGGTGTCGGTCTGGGAGCCCATGGACTGGCGTAGGGCGTCCGCGGCCGCGGCTGAGGGGGCGAGGCCGATCACGCTGCCGCCGCCGTCGGTCCAGGCCTGGGCGAGCGCCCGCATCGCGGTGGTCTTGCCCGAGCCGGCGGGCGCGATGGCCAGCTGCAGCCGGGCGCCGGAGGTGGCCATCTCCTTGACCAAGGTGGCCTGGCCGGCGTTTAGGGTGACCCCGTTGGCTTCGGACTCCAGGAGAGCCAGTGCGACGTTCTGCTCGTCGACCGCGTAGCCGTCGCGGCGACCGGCGGCCTCCACCAGGCGCTCTTCGGCGGCCAGGACCTTGCTCGAGGTGAACAGGTGGACGCCGCCGACGGTGTAGACCGAGGACCCGTCCAGCTTGCGCAACTCGGGCGGCTCGGAGATCTCGTCGAAGGGGCGAGTGATGCTGATCGAGCAGCCGTCAAGGACCTCGCTGACCAGCAGGCCGACGACGGTGCTGACCTGGTCGGTGGGCACGTTGGCGGCCCGCACCTGGCGCTGGGCCTCGGCGTAGACGTGCCAGTACTGCCAGGTGGCGCGGCCGCCTTCCATCGTCGTCACAATCCGATCGCTGATCTTGGCGAACCACGCCGCGTCGGCGACCGGGGCGGTCGCGGCGGCGGTCGGGTTGAGTGCGCCGTGGAGCATCTGCTGGAGGTCTCGCGGTGAGCCGAGGACCTCGACCGCCTCGCGGTTCCAGGCCTCCCGCTGCTCGGCCAGCGAGCTCGGCTCGTGCTTGGCCTCGCGGGTCTCCAGCGTGGCCCGCTGGGCCAGCTGCAGCGTCTCGATCGGTGTCGGCGGGCGGCCGTGGGATGCCTGGAACTCGGCGGCCAGCACCTTGCGGCGGGCCTCGACGCTGACGCGGCGCTTGGAGAAGCGGTGGTTGAGGTCGGGGTCGACGCCGACGATCTCGCGCACCGGCCGCTTCCGGGCGGCGGGATTCGGGCGCTCCGCGAACCGCACCCCCAGCGCGTCGCCCAGGTGCCGCTCGAGCGCAGTGTTGTAGGTCTCCGAGGCAGAGACCTTGGCCTTGTAGAGCAGCCGGCCGTCGATCGCCAGCCACTTCCCGTCGAGGGTCTGGACCTTGTTCGCGACCGCGACGTGGGTGTGCAGATCCGGGTCGCCGGCGCGGGAGTCGCGGTGGGTGAACGCCGTGGCCAGCAGGCCGCGGACGTTGACCTGGCGGATCCCGTTGGTGCCCTGGCGGGTGAACAGCGCCTTGGTCTCGATGAAGTGCAGCGCGTCCTTGATCGCCGCCTGGTGGGCGCGCTCGATGACCGCGGCGGTCTTGGGGTCGGCCAGTGCCCACAGCGTGGAGACGCTCTTCACCGGCGAGAAGGTGAGGTCGTATCCGGCCACGGCGTTGGTCTTGGGCCGGGAGTGCTTGGCGATCGTGGCGGCGAGCTCGCGCGCGTCGGCAGGCTCGCGGCCGTGCTCGGCCCGGAAGAAGTCACGCCCGACCTCGGTGCGAATCCGTGCCCGCTCCTGCGCGGGGACCGGCCAGTCGCCCGGCAGCCCGGCGGCCTCGTTGACGGCCGCGAGGCGCTTGGCGACCTCGACCCGGAAGGCGCTGACGTCGTTCTCGAAGACCTTGTACGGGGTACCGAGACGAGCGGCCGCCTTGTAGTCGGCCTCGGTCGGGCTCGCGACGTCGGCGCGACCGACCCGCAGATCCAGCTCCTTGATCCGCTGGTCTGCGAGGGGGTGGTGGCCGGCGCCGAACAGTGCCGACATGTGGTCGGCGGTCACGATGTCGCCGGCGTTCAGGCCCTCGATGCCCGCCATGCCGGACCCGACCCACACGCCGGGAGTCTCGCCCTTCTCGGTGTAGTAGCTCGCGAGCCCGACGTGACCCTTGTCGGTGGCGTCCATCGCTGCGACCTGGCGGGTCAGGTAGTCGTACCCCGACCCGGCCGTCAGCTTGTGGAGGCTCATCGTCACGGGCACCTACGTCCGATCGGGGCCTCGGAACGATCAATTTCGCAGCGAAGTTTCGTCTGTTCTTTCTATTCGGCGAACCGGGAATGCACTAGGTGTGTGGAGGTTGGGGTGCGACTGAGTTCGAGGGGGGACGCTGGGGCGCTCGGGAGGGGCTCAGCGGTGTCGGTGTGAGGGTGCTGGTCGGGTGAGGCTGGTGAGGGTGTTGGAAAGGTTCTTCGGCGGTGGTGATCGCTCGGGGTCCGGGTTGTGTCCTAGGTGACTGTCAGAGTCCATGTCGACACGAGCGAGGGATGACCGGATGAGTCAGCAGACGATGCGCCAGAAGGCGCGACGTGACGCGCGGAGTGTCACGTCGAAACGGAGGGCTGCGCTCTTCGAGCGCGCCAAGCGGCTGGAAGACCTGGCGGTGCAGGTGATGACTGCGGTCGGAGAGCGGGACGCTGCGGTGGCCGAGGCAGAGAAGCGGGCTGGGGCCGCGCTGCGCGAGATGACGATGGTCGAGGGCGTGACACTGCGCGAGGCCGTCGAGTGGTGCGGCGACCAGATCGGCGTGCGAGAGGCGACGCGGCTGCGGCGGCTGGCCGAGAACGACCAGGACGCCGAGAAGGGCGACGAGGACGGCGCTAGGGCGCCGGCCGCGACGGCTGCGCCCGCCGCGAGTGGGGGAGCGGGTGCCGGTACGGCGGTTGGATGACGCCGGCCTCGCGGCAGTGACTGCGGCGATCGCGGACCCGAGGGTGCTCGCGCGCTACCGGGCCAAGGTCGCCACGGTGCCGGGGAGCGAGTGCCTGTGGTGGACCGGGGCGGTTGCGGGCCGGTCCGAGCGTGACCGCACGGACGGCGGCGGACATGGTCTGTTCTGGTTTGCGCCGGGACGGGTGATCATCGCGCACCGGTTCGCGTTCGCGGTGATGAACGGTGTGGACGCGCTCGCCCAGGCGCGGCTGCTCGGGCACCGGTGTCACAACCCGCTGTGCCAGCGGGTCGCACCGGATCACGTGGTGGCGTCGAGCGCGGCGCAGAATCGGCGCGAGTGGTCGGTCCAGCGGCGGCTGCCCTACAGCCCACTGGCCGACCCGCGCGGCCCGCGTCGGCGGGCTCGGGAACTTCGCGACCTCGCGCGTGAGGACCCGCAGCTAGTGGCCGACGACCTCGCGCGACTCCAAGAGCTACTGGGCGAGCAACTGACGCTGTGGTGAGCGACGCGGCGTCACCACAGCGCCGCCTGGGCTCCGGCACCGGCCGGTGCGTGCTGGGCGCAGTCGGTGGCCAGCAGATGGCGGCCGTCGCTGGTCGACCAGCACAGCGAGTCCAGACAGGCATAGTGCTCGCACCCCATCCGAACCAACGGCGGGCAGTCGGGGCCGACGAAGCCGGAGAGGAAGTTGATCCGGCGCAAGGGACGCCCGCAACGGACACAGCACTGCGGGCGGCGCGCCTGCCGGATGGTGGCCAAGGGATCACCCGGCCTCAGCGGCGAGGTCGAGCCGTGCAGACGCGGCGGTGGCAACGGCGGTGATCTGCGCGGCGAGCGCACGCAACTCGGCGGGCGTGCCCTCAATCGCGATCACGTCGTCCTGGGCGAGAGTCAGGACCGGGCGGCGGTGCTCCCCAGCACCCACCCAGTCTTCGCCCGGGGTGAGGACCTGGACGCTGGTCTCAGCGGCGGCCAGCCACTCGATGTGTGCGCTCATCGGATCACCTCGACGGGGAAGGTCGTGGCGGTGTTCGGCGTCTGCTTGGTCATGGCTCCTCCTTCGGTTGGGCCGGTGGCGGGCCGGACTCGGGGTCTCAGCCCGCCACCGGAAGAACTGGCGCGGATGGTCAGGCCGGGGCGAGCGCGGTCCAGGCGCCTCGCTTGATCCGGTCGGGGTCGTCGCTGGTGAGCACTCGCGTGGCGCGGGCGGTGGCCTCGTCGCCCTTAGCTCGGACGGGGGCGTAGTGGTCGACGTACTCCGCGAAGGCCTGGTAGCCGGCCCACGCGGTGTCACGGATGCCGGCCTGGGTGTCGGCGTCGGCGAACAGCCAGTGCAGCCGGGAGCGGCGGCGGCGCTCGGTCTCGCGGACCCGGTTGGTGGCGTTGCCCTCGGCCTTGCCGAACGTGGCGTCGATCAGTGCGTCGAACGTGGCGTCGGTCATGGTCTGCTGGATCAGCCGCTCGGCCTCGACCTGGAACGCGTCGACGTAGGTGAAGGTCAGCCCGAGCGCGTCGCGGGCGGCCTGGACGGCGGCCTTGGCGTTGCGGGTGTGGCGGATCGAGAACGACGACTCGCAGTTGCTCAGGGCCGCGCTCTGGGTGTTCGCGCAGACGACGCGGACCGGGGTGACGAGGATGCGGAACGCGCTGGTGCCGTCGTGGCTGTTGAGCGCGGCGATGTTCAGGTCGACGCGGTCGGTGCCGCCGACCGTCAGTGAGTCCGGCAGCTGCATGGTGATGAACACCTGCCGCCCGCCGCGCAGCGACCCGGCGGTGTCGAAGATCGCGCCGGACTCGTCGGCCAGCAGGTTCAGGAAATCGGCGTGGTCCTCGTTCTGCAGCGGCGTGTAGCCGCCGCCGACGACGCCGAGCGCCTCGGGTGCTCCGGTGAACGGGTTGGTGCGCACCGTGGCGAAGCCGGGGACCTCGATGGGGGTGACGCCGCCGTCGCTGACCTCGGCGGTGGTGAGAGGCAACTTGCGGACGTCCCAGCCGCCCAGGTGCCCGAGCCTCATGGCCTCCTCGGCGGTGAACGCGCGGTCGCGGACGGTGGTGCCGAGCCGGTGCCAGGCGTCCTTGCGGGCGAAGACGGCCGCTGCCTGGGTGCCGTGGGTCTCGATCTCGTGTGCCATGTCGGTGGTCCTCCTGTGTCGGAAATCAAACGAACTGCGTTCATTCTATTCTTTCTATTCCACTGAGGGCGGTTCTCCACAGGAAGAACCGCCCTCAAGGGGAGAGGGTGGTCAGGCCGCGTCGGTGCTCGCGTCGTTCTCGACGGCCTCGGCCTCGTCGTCGGTGGCGCTTTGGTCGCTCGGCTCCTCGCCGATCAGCAGCCGCTCGACGTCGCTGGGCTGGTAGCCCCACTCGATGAGCGCGGCGAGCATGCGGGCGTCCCACTGGCTCGGGTTGCGCCACGTGTGTTTGCCGATGGAGTCCTCCCACGCCGCGACGACGGCGGCGAGTGTGGTCATGATCGCGCCCTTGGGGCTGGTGGCCCGGGTCGCGATCTTTTGGCACTCCTCGTAGCCTGCGCCGTAGTAGCCGCTGGGCACGTCGATGCCGAGCAGGCCGAACAGCCTCGGGTGCCGGTGCTCCATGGCCTTGCTCAGCGTGTGGTGGCCGGTGACGACGGCCTCGCAGATCAGGGCCTCGGCACCCTTCGGCGCGGTCTTGCGGGCCACGAACGTACTCAGCCAGTCCCGGCGCACGGTCTCGGCGCTGGCCCAGGCCTTGTTGTTCGCGATGACGCGGCGGCGCTCCTGGCGGCGGGCCTCGGCCTCGGCCTCGGCGGCGGCGTCGGTCCCCGGGTCGTGAGCCTCGGCGTCGTCGCCCTGGTCGTCGTCGGTGCGACCGACACGGCTCCGGTGGACGAGTCCGCTGGCCTCGATGTCGGTGACCACCCACAACAGCCGGTAGACCTTCACCGGCTCGGCGTACTCGTCCTCGGCGTCGGCGTCGGCGTCCTCCTCGCCCTCGGTGGCCTCCGGCTCGGGGTACTCCCAGTCCTCGGTGACGATCACCGCGACGCCAGAGAGGTTCGGCCACTCCTCGACCGGCACCGGCTCGCCCTCAGGGGTGCGCATGTCTTCCAGCACCAGCGACCCGTCCGTCTCGTCGGCCTCCTGCGCGGAGAGCACTGGCAGGCCCTCGGCCCGCAGCCGCACGACCTCGGCGGCGTACGCCTCGCGCTCGGCGGCTTCGTCGCGCAGCTTCTGGGCGACATGCTCGACCGAGTCGCCCCAGCGCGTGGTCCGTGCACGCTCCAGGCGCTCGGCGGCATCGGGGTCGTGCTCGAACTCGGCGAAGATCGCGGCCTCTTGGAGAGTCAGGTCGCCGGATTCCAGCCGGTTGCGGGTCTGGTCGGCCTTGGTGACCGCCAGGGCGGCGTTCACGGTCGGGCGGTCGATGGAGGTCCGCTTGGCGATCTGCGCGGCGCTCACACCGATCAGGGCCAACTGCTCGACGCCCGCAACGATCTCGGTCTCGCGCATCCCGGCGCGGTGGATGTTCTCCACCATCTGGTCCCCGATCCGGTCGGCCTCGTCGGGCAGGGGGACGACGCGGGCCGGGATGAATCCGGTTGGGGTGCCGACCTCGGCGGCGGTGACGGTGCGGCGCTGGCCGCGCAGCAGGACGTACTGCCCGTCCTCGTTGCGGTAGACGGTCACGGCCTCCAGCACGCCGCGCTCCTTGATCGACTTGCGGAACTCCTTGTGGTCGGCGCGCAGGTCGGTGCGGACGTTGCTGCCGATGATGATGTCGGCGGGGTCCAGGTGCAGGAACTCCTCGGTGGCCTCGCGAGCGAGGGTGTCGATGGGGGTCTGGATGGTGTCGGTCATGCGGCTGTCCTCCGTGAGTAGAATAGAAAGAACTGACAGGGCTAAGCCTGCCAGTGGGAGCCGACGTCTACCCGCCCTCGGGCCGGACCTGTGGAAAGGTGGGCGCGTCTCCGATGGTGGGGATAACCCGCCCGCGTAGGCGCGGCCTCGGCTGGCGTCGCGTCGAGGCGCGGCTGCGCCCCTCGGAGCTGGAAACGGAAGGAAACGCGGGACGGTGAGAACAGCTGCGCAGTGCCCCGGCCGGGAATGCAGCGGCGTTGGTGTTAGCGGCCGCAGCCGGCCGCCGGCGGACGAGACCAGGGAGTGACCAGGTGACGAGCCAGACCACGATCCCGGTCGGGATCTACTGGAAGCCCGGCGTGTGGGACCTCGCCCGATCGGCGTACATCGCGGACCTGGACACCGACCCGGACTCACCCGGTGCCTTCGTCGGCTGGCTCGCCCAGGCGCTCGAGCTGCACGCCCGCCGCGCGTCACAGCAGCGGGCCGACATTGCCGCGGCCGCCGAACGTCATCGCGCGCAGGTGAGTACCAGGAAGAGCTTCAGCAAGAAGCACGACCTGCCTGCCTCGACGATCGAGGCGGTCGAGGACGCGATCGTCACCGACCGCCAGGAGCTCGGGCGCGCCATCGGTCGCTCGGCGTTTGCCATGGAGGCGGTCATCGTGGCCGCCGACGAAGCACGCCGGCGCCTGGGCCGCGAACTGCCTCCGCCTCCGCAGAAGCTCAGCAACCGACCGCCGCGGCGCCGGCCGGCACACTTCAGCTGACCTCGCCCCGGTCCGCTCGAGCTCGGCCGGTCGGCCAGGCCAATCTTGTCGAAAGCGGCCCGTTGTGTCGGCGGCCGCGGCTACTGTCTGGCTCGCCCCGATCCGGTACCCGAGAGCCGGATCGGGGCCTTCTGCTGCCCGGGGGGGCCTCGAGCCACGTTGCGCCGGCACTGATCGCTCCCCGGGCCCCTGGTCGACCTAGGAGACTGCGGGACGGCACGCGTCCTGCCTGAACCTAGGAAGAGCGCATGTCGACAGGGACTGCTGCACAGATAGGTGACATCTGAATCTGCGTCGATGTGTCGGCGCTGGAAGGATGTTCCCCATGCCAAAGGCGTTCCCCAAGGAGTTCCGCGAGGACGTGATCCGGGTCTACAAGGACTCGGACTCCTCAGTTGCCCAGGTCGCGAAGGACTTCGGCATCTCGCCGTCGTGCCTGAAGCGATGGCTCACGATCGACGAACGGAACTCATCACGATCATCAGGTCGTATGAGCCCGACGACTGAGTCCGATGCGCTGCGTGAAGCGAACAAGCGGATCAAGCTGCTCGAACAAGAGAACGAGGTCCTGCGTCGCGCTGCTGCGTACCTTTCGCAGGCCAACCTGCCGGGAAAATGATGTACCCGCTCGTCCGCGAGCTGGCCGCAAAGGACGCCCCGCTGCGGGTGACCGTCGCGGTGACGTGCCGGGTCCTCAACATCGCACGCCAGCCCTACTACCGCTGGCTGAAGTGCCCGGTCACCGACACCGAACTGGCCGCCGCCTACCGCGCCAACGCCCTGTTCGACGCGCATCGTGACGACCCTGAGTTCGGCTACCGATTCCTGGTCGACGAAGCGAAGGAGGCTGGCGAGTCGATGGCCGAGCGGACGGCCTGGAGGATCTGCTCCGAGTTGGGTTGGTGGTCCTCGCACGGCAAGAAGCGCGGCAGCAACGGCAAGAAGCCAGGGCCGCCGGTCCACGACGACCTGTGCGCCGTCGTCGACAAGCACGGCGTGACGCGGCACGAGTTCAAGGCCGACAACGCGAACGAACTCTGGCTGGCCGACTTCAAATGCCGACGTCGGCATTTGAAGTCCTATGCCGACGTTCGAACTATGCCGATGTTGTCGGTGATGGCGTTTGACAGCTTGGCCTTCGGTGTTGAGAGGTCGGCATAGTCACAGCGCGGTGAGCCAGGCCAGGATGTCGGGTTCGGGCTTGTAGGTCCCGGGCTTGATGTCGGGTGGTCTCGTTCGGTCGATGGCGGCCTGCTTGATGGCCATGTCGGCGTGCAGGTAGGCGTCGGTGCTGTGGGTGTCGGCGTGTCCGAGCCAGAGCGCGATGACCGAGACGTCGACTCCGGCGGCGAGGAGATTCATCGCTGCGGTGTGCCTCAGGGTGTGCATCGTGACGTGCTTGGTCGCGAGGTTGGGGCAGGTGGTCGTGGCGGTGGCGAGGTGCTTGGCGAGGCGGTGCTCGAGGGCGTCACGCGACAGTGGCCATCCTTGGGGACCGCAGAACAGGGCCGTGCCGAGACGTGTGGCTCGTTCGGCGAGGTAGGCCTGCATGATGCCCAGGGTGGCTCGGGTCAACGGGGTGATGCGTTGGCGTCGTCCCTTGCCGGTGCAGGCGACGTGGGGGCCTGTGCCGAGGTGGATGTCGGCACGGGTCAGCGAACGGATCTCGCTGATTCGAAGCCCGGTCTGGACGGTGAGGGCCAGCAGGGCGTGGTCGCGTCGACCGGTCCAGGTGTTGGGGTCGGGCGCGGCGAGGAGTGCGTCGACCTCGGTGGTGGTGAGGAACTCGATGACGGGTCTGATGGTGCGCTTGGGTGGGATGGCGAGGACCTGGGTGATGGTGGCGGCGTGTTCGGGATGGTCCGGAAGGGCTCGGCCGAGCACGGAACGGATCGCGGTCAACCGAGCGTTGCGGGTCCTGGCGGCGTTGCCGCGTTCGTGCTCAAGTTGGTCGAGGAACCCGGACACGTTGGCGGCGGTGATGGCGTCGAAGTCGAGGGAGTCCGCGGGGACCCCCAACGTGGAGGCCAGGTGCTTGAGCAGCAGCCGCCAGGTGTCGCGGTAGGAGGCGATCGTGTGGGCGGACAAGTCGCGCTGATCGTGGGCGAAGGTGGTGAAGTAGGTCTGCAGGCTGGTGGCCAGGGCGTTCATGAGGGGTCTCCTTCGGGGTCGTGCTCGAGCAGGCCGGCGGCGCGGGCCATGAGCTCCCCGGTCGCGGTCAGATACCAGTAGGTGTGGGCGGCGTCGGAGTGCCCCAGCCAGGTGGCCAGCAGCGTGAGCACTCGTTCGGGGTCGCCGTGGTAGGCGTAGGCGGTGGTCATGTGCGCAGTGGCGAAGGTGTGCCTCAGGTCGTGCAGGCGGGGGCGTGCCCTTCCGCGCGGGGTGAGCCCGGCGGCCTCGCGAACCCGTTTGAACCGCGCCTGGAACGGTCCGTAGGCGTAGCTGGTTCCCTTGGAGGTCACGAAGACCGGACCGTGGGGGTCGGGGTGGGTGGCTGTTCGGGCAGGCAGGGCGATGTATTGCAGCAGGGCGGCCGTGGTCGTCGGGTGGATCGGGACCAGCCGTTCTGCTGACTTCGCTTCCTGGATTACCAGCAGGTCGTGGGCGGTGTCGATGTCGTCGACACGCAGGCGCAGGGCCTCGCCGATCCGCAGCCCCGTCGCAGCGAGCAGCCCGATAACGGTGCGCACGGTCGCGGCGATCCGCTCGTCGGTGAACGTCGTGTCGCAGGCGGCGAGCAAGGCGTCGATGTCGGCTTGGCTATAGATGAAGGGAACCGCCCGCGGCTTCCTGGCTGGCAGCAAACCGCTGGGGATCGCCGGGACGTCGACGCCGCTGGCGTTGAGGTGGTTGGCGAAGCGGCGGACCAGCGACAGCCGGGTGGCCCACCATGATGGATGCGCGTCGGGGTTGAGCCGCGCCCACCTCACGGCGTCGTCGATGGTGAAGGTCTGTGTCTGGCCGCGTGCCTCGAGCCAGGCGAGGAACAGGCCGACCTGCCGTTCGACGTCGTCGAGCTGGAACCCCAGGGCCCGTCGCATCGCCAGGTACTCATCCAGCCACTCGCGCAGCGTCGTCGGCGTCGTCGGTGTCGTCATCGCGGGACCTGTCCGAACGGCACGACCAGCTCACGCAGCGAGGCGAGGTCGACTTTCGCGTAGGCCATCTGAGAATGACAAGCCCATTTGGCCCCACTGTGCTGCTTTGATTTGGCCCCACCCTCCGGGTCAATGCATCGGTTCCGGGGTTGGCTCCCGGGGGGGGGTCAGGTGGTGGCGGGGTCCTT
>NZ_JAULSC010000123.1 GCF_030518195.1 Nocardioides cremeus | reverse complement strand
AGCCCGCCTCTGTTCTTCTCCATCGGCCAGGAGATGCTGAGGGATGAAGGCGCGGTCCTGGCCCAGCGCGCCGTCAGCCAAGGCGTCAGTGTCACGTGGCGCGAGTTCGAGGCTATGCCCCATGTTTTTGCCGTCTTGCTCGACGGCTTGCCCGAGAGCGAAGTGCATTACAAGGAGCATACTGAATTTATTAAGACTGTCGTCGAGCCGGCCAAGCCGAGGTTGCAGAGCAGTGCGGTCATGATCCGTGCCAAGACGTTGAAGTGGGTGTATATGTTTGTCGGGGCGGGACTGACGCAGATTACGTATGAGGAGGCAATGTAAATGATGGTAAAGGGGATGGAGAGG
>NZ_JAULSC010000122.1 GCF_030518195.1 Nocardioides cremeus | reverse complement strand
GCTACAACTTAACGGAGGAAAGCATTCTGCCAGGAATACAGCCGTGGATATAACACAGAACTCAGCTGAAAAAAAGATAGTGTGTCTGGGAATGAAGTTGAATGTTTTCATAGAGTCTTAAGTAACAAGCCAGTGTTGTACGACCAGTTAATAGTGTCTAGGCCGGCACCGGGAAATGAGCCCCTCACCAGTAGATGCCCAGGGTCTAGCGTTTCGGACGTGCAGTATCAAATGCATACATACAGGCGGGGTCTTCCGCTAGAGACATGTCATATCAAAAGGTTGAACCACGGTACCCCTGCGAGTACTAAAGGTTCATTCCACCCCAAATCCCTGGCTGTATATTGGA
>NZ_JAULSC010000002.1 GCF_030518195.1 Nocardioides cremeus | reverse complement strand
GGGTGGGAGCGGGGCTGGTGGTGGCCCCCGATCATGCCGGACGTGACGACGGCCCGGCCCACCGCAGGGGTGGACCGGGCCGTCGCTGCTCTCACGGGCGCGTCACAGGCACGATGACGGGGCCGATCACAGGGCCGCCGCGTCGCGGTCGCCGGTGCGGACCCGCACCACGCTGTCGACCGGGCTGGTCCAGACCTTGCCGTCACCGATCCGGCCGGTCTGCGCGGCCTTGACGATGATGCCGGCCACGTCCTCGGCGTCGGCGTCGTCGACGACGATCTCGAGCCGGATCTTGGGCACCAGCGCGACGTCGTACTCCGCACCGCGGTAGACCTCGGTGTGGCCCTTCTGCCGGCCGTAGCCGCTGACCTCGCTGACGGTCATGCCGGCGACACCGAAGGTCTCGAGGGCCTCGCGGACGTCCTCCCACTTGTGCGGCTTGATGACCGCGGTCACGAGCTTCATGCGTGTGCCCCTTCCGTGCGGGTGGAGGGTTCCGGCCTCGTGGCGGCGGCGAACGAGCCGCCACTGCCGCTGGAGAGGCTGGTGTTCAGATCGTAGGCGGACTCGCCGTGCTGGTCGAAGTCGATGCCCTCGACCTCGGCCTCCTCGTCGATGCGCCAGCCCATGGTGAACTTGATGGCCAGCGCGATCAGCAGGGTGACCACACCGGACCAGGCGACCGCGACCAGGACACCGAGCACCTGGTCGACCAGGGAGCCGATGCCGCCGCCGTAGAACAGGCCGTCGACCGCACCGCCGGCGATGTTGTCGCCCTCCCCGGAGGTGACCGAGAACAGCCCGATCATCACGGTGCCGACGATGCCGCCGACCAGGTGGACGCCCACCACGTCGAGCGAGTCGTCGTACTTGAGCTTGAACTTCAGGCCCACGGCCCAGGCGCACAGCGCACCGGAGACCAGGCCGATGGCCAGTGCCCCGAGGATGTTGACCGCACCGGCGGCCGGGGTGATGGCCACGAGGCCGGCGACGATGCCCGAGGCGGCACCCAGGGTGGTGGCCTTGCCGTGCAGCACCTTCTCCACGACCAGCCAGCCGAGGATCGCCGCCATCGTCGCGAGGGTGGTGTTGGCGAAGGTCAGGCCGGTCTCGGCCAGGAACTGGTCGCTGGCGTCGAGGTCGTCGCTGAAGACGATCGAGCCGACGTTGAAGCCGTACCAGCCGACCCACAGCAGGGCGGCGCCCAGCATGGTCAGGGTCAGGTTGTGCGGGCGCATGGGCTCACGGCCGAAGCCGACACGCTTGCCGATCACCAGGGCCAGCACCAGGCCGGCGACACCGGCGTTGATGTGCACCGCGGTGCCACCGGCGTAGTCCTGCGCGCCGATCTGGGTGCAGATCAGGGCCGAGTCGGTGCAGCCGAAGACCATGTGGGCCAGCGGGAAGTACGACAGGGTCGCCCAGATCGGCACGAAGACCAGCCAGGCCGAGAACTTCACCCGGTCGGCGATCGCGCCGCTGATCAGCGCGGTGGTGATCACCGCGAAGGTCAGCTGGAACATCATGAACGTGTAGCCGTCGTAGCCGACGCCGTCGAGGGCGAAGTTGGCGAACGGCGAGTTGAAGAACGTGTCGATGCCCCCCTCGCCGCTGAACACCATCGAGTAGCCCCACAGCACCCAGATGATGCCGACGATCGCCATGGCGGCGTACGACATCATCATCATGTTCAGCACCGACTTCGACCGCGTCATGCCGCCGTAGAAGAGCGCGAGGGCCGGGGTGGTCATCATCAGCACCAGCAGCGTGGCCACCAGCATGAACGCGTTGTAGCCGTCCACAGAACCTCCAAGTTCAGCTCGGAAGGACGCTCCCCCGGCCCCGACCGCGATGTCGGGTGCGGGGTGCGTCCCCATCGGTGCTGAGCCTGTCGATCCCGTGTTTCAGGGCCCGGCGGCGGGTGTTACGCCCGGGCAACGAGTGCGCCGCCCGTGTTACACCCCGGTGAACTCCGGTGAGGTCAGCCGCCGAGCAGGGCGTCGACGAAGGCGCCGGCGTCGAAGGGCGCCAGGTCGTCGGCGCCCTCGCCGAGGCCCACCAGCTTGACCGGCACGCCGAGCTCGCGCTGCACGGCGACCACGATGCCGCCCTTGGCCGAGCCGTCGAGCTTGGTCAGCACGATGCCGGTGACGTCGACGGCCTCGCTGAACACGCGGGCCTGGATCATGCCGTTCTGGCCGGTGGTGGCGTCGAGCACCAGCAGCACCTCGGTGACCGGGGCCTGCTTCTCGACGACCCGCTTGACCTTGCCGAGCTCGTCCATCAGGCCCTGCTTGTTCTGCAGGCGCCCGGCGGTGTCGACGATGACCGTGTCGACGCCCTGGCGGCGGCCCTCCTCGACGGCACGGAAGGCGACCGAGGCCGGGTCGGCGCCCTCCTCGCCCTTGACGGTCTCGACCCCGACCCGCTCGCCCCAGGTGCCGAGCTGCTCGACGGCGGCGGCGCGGAAGGTGTCGGCCGCGCCGAGCACCACGCTGCGGTCCTCGGCGACCAGGATGCGGGCGATCTTGCCGACGGTGGTGGTCTTGCCGGCGCCGTTGACCCCGACGACCAGCACCACGCCCGGCTCGTCGCCCTCGCCGCTCACGCGCAGGGCGCGGTCCATGGTCGGGTCGACCAGGGCCAGCAGCTCCTCGCGCAGCACCGCGCGCGGGTCGGCCGTGCCCTCGACCCGCAGCCGGCTGCGCAGCCGCTCGACCAGCTCCTGGGTCGGGGCGACACCGATGTCGGCGGTGAGCAGGGTGTCCTCGATGTCCTCCCAGGTGTCCTCGTCGAGGCGCTCGCGCGAGAGCAGGGCGAGCAGCCCGCGCCCCAGCGCGCCCTGGGAGCCCGCGAGCCGCTGGCGCAGCCGCACCAGCCGCGAGGCGGTGCCCTCGGGCCGCTCGAGCGGGGGTGCGACCGGCTCGGCCGGGGCCTCCGGCTCGACCGGCGCCTCGGGCTCGATCGTCGCCGGCGGCGCGCTCAGCTCGACCGGCGGCGCCTCCGGGTCGGCGGTGGGGGTGCCGAGGACGTCGGTGTGGGTGTCGGGCAGCGGGCCCGGCTTGCGGCGCCGGGTGACGACGAGGCCGGCGACGGCGCCCACGAGGGCGACACCGACGACGGCGATGACGAGGATCACGAGGGCGAGGGTCTCCATGGCCCTCATCCAACCACCCGGGACGGCCCGGGCCTCAGCCGGTCAACGGCCGTGCTGGTCGTCCCCGTGGTCGTCCCTGCGCTCGTTCTCCTCGTCGTCCTGGCCCAGGGTGCGCACCGAGCCGCGGGCCCGGCGCATCGTCTGCTCGAGCCACCCCCCGGAACCCTCCTCGCCACCCCGGTGCGGGACGGCGACGTAGTAGAGGACCAGGGCGGCCAGGACCACGATGACGACCATGGCGACGACGATCGAGAACACGAGAGAGCTCCGAGGGGGGAAGGAAGGAACGCGGGTGGAGCACCCCACGGTGGCACACGAGTGCCCTACTGGCCCCCGCCCACGCGCAGGAGCGGCTCGACTGCGGCGCGGATCACGTCGGGGATCGGGGTGACGCCCCGCGCCGGGTCGGTGTTGTCGACGTACACGTGCACGAAGCGGCCCTCGGCCGCCGCCTCGGCGCCGTCGCCCTGGAAGAGACCGATGCGGTAGACCACCGACGAGGTGCCGACCCGGTCGACCACGAGCCCCGTCTCCACCGGCGCCGGGAAGCCGATCTCGCGGAAGTAGCGGCACGAGGTCTCGGCCACCACCCCGATCTGCGGCAGCGAGCGCACGTCGACGCCGGAGGCCTCGTAGAGGTGGGCGTTGACCGCGGTGTCGAACATCTCGTAGTAGGTGGCGTTGTTGAGGTGGCCGTAGGCGTCGTCGTCGCGCCAGCGCGTCGTCACGGTGCGCCAGGCGACGTAGTCGGCCCTGGTGGGGCGGCTGGCGCGGTCGGGTCGGGTGCTCACACGGGCTCCGTCTCTCGCAGGCGCTGGCTGATGACGGCCGAGACGCCGTCGCCGCGCATGGTCACGCCGTAGAGGGCGTCGCCGACCTCCATGGTGCGCTTCTGGTGGGTGATGACGAGCAGCTGCGAGTTCTCGCGCAGCTCCTCGTAGATCTCGAGCAGCCGGCCCAGGTTGGTGTCGTCGAGCGCGGCCTCGACCTCGTCGAGGATGTAGAAGGGCGAGGGCCGGGCCTTGAAGAGCGCCACCAGGAACGCCACCGCGACCAGGGAGCGCTCGCCGCCCGAGAGCAGCGAGAGCCGCTTGACCTTCTTGCCGGGCGGGCGGGCCTCGACCTCGATGCCGGTGGTGAGCATGTCGCCCGGGTCGGTGAGCACCAGGCGCCCCTCGCCGCCGGGGAAGAGCCGCGCGAAGGTGGCGTCGAAGGCCTTCTCGACGTCGGCGTAGGCCTCGCGGAAGACCTGCTCGACCCGGTCGTCGACGTCCTTGACGATGTCGAGGAGGTCCTTGCGGGTGCGGCGCAGGTCTTCCAGCTGCTCGGTGAGGAACTTGTGCCGCTCCTCCATGGCCGAGAACTCCTCGAGCGCCAGCGGATTGACCTTGCCCAGCATCGCCAGGGCCCGCTCGGCCGACTTCAGCCGCTTGCGCTGCTCCTCGCGCACGAACGGGACGGCGGCCGGGGTGCCCTCGGGGGCGTCGTCGGCGACCTCCTGCGGCACCGGCTGGTGCGGACCGTAGTCGGCGACGAGCGAGTCGGGCTCGATGCCCACCTCGTCGAGGGCGCGCTCCTCGAGCTGCTCGATGCGCATGCGTTGCTGGGCTCGGGCCATCTCGTCGCGGTGCACCGAGCTGATCAGCTCCTCGTGGTCGCGGGCCAGGTCGCGCAGGCGCGCCCGCACCTCGCGCAGCTGCTCCTCGCGCTCGCGCCGGGCCTCCTCCACCGCGGCCCGGGCGTCGGCCGCGTGCTGCACCGAGACCTCGAGCCGCGACAGGGCCCACGCCACCGCGGTGGCCACCGCCTCGGCGGCGCGTCCCTCGCGCAGCAGCCGCTCGCGACGCTCCGTGGCCCGGGCCCGCTGCTCGCGCTCCTTGGCCGCGGCCCGCAGCAGCGAGTCGGCGCGCCCGTGGATGGCGCGGGCCCGCTCCTCGGCGGTGCGCAGCGCCAGGCGGGCGTCCATCTCGCTCTGTCGCGCCTCGCGGGAGGCCTCGACCAGGCGCTCGCGCTCGGCGGTGTCGGGCTCCTCCTCGGGCGCGTCCTCGGCCCGCGCGAGCCGCGCCTCGAGGTCGGCCAGGCCGGCGACGGCATCGACGCTGGCCTGCTCGGCGCGCGCGATGGCCTGCTCGACACGCTCGGCCTCGGCGCGCGCCGAGCGGGCCTGCGAGCCGTGCTGGCCCAGCTCCTCGGCCACCGCGGCCAGCGTCGCGTCGGACTCGTGCAGCCGTGCCAGCGCCACGTCGACACGCTGCTGGGCGTCGTGGCGTCGTGCCTCGAGCCGCGAGATCTCGAAGCCGGCCCGCTCGCTCGCGGCGACCGCCTCGCCCAGCGCGGCGGCGGCCTCGTCGACGGCGGCCTGCACCTCGATCAGGCTGGGCTGGGCGCTGGAGCCGCCGGCCACCAGGTGCGCGCCGACGACGTCGCCGTCGCGGGTGACCGCGCTGAGCGCCGGGTCGCGCTCGACCAGCCGGCGCGCGGCCGCCAGGTCGTCGACGACGGCGACGCGGTCGAGGAGCCGGGTCAGCGCGGGGCGCAGCGGCGCGGGGCAGTCCACCACGTCGACGGCGTACGCCGCCCCGTCGGGCAGGGCGGGCCAGTCCCCCGGCCCGGGCAGCTCGGGGCCGTCGGCGAGCAGCAGCCCGGCGCGCCCCAGGTCGTCGGCCTTGAGCCCGGCCACCGCCGCGAGCGCGTCGTCGGCGTTCTCGACGGCCACCGCGTCGGCGTGCGGGCCGAGCGCGGCGGCCACGGCCGCCTCGTAGCCGGGGCGCACCGTGACCAGGGCGGCTACCGAGCCCAGCAGGCCGGCGACCCGGTCGCTGCCGAGCAGCGCCCCGGCACCGTCCTTGCGGTTCAGGCCCATCTCGAGGGCGTCCTTGCG
Source organism: Nocardioides cremeus (assembly GCF_030518195.1). Lineage (GTDB taxonomy): Bacteria > Actinomycetota > Actinomycetes > Propionibacteriales > Nocardioidaceae > Nocardioides > Nocardioides cremeus. The sequence continues at coordinate 301,355 of NZ_JAULSC010000002.1, read as the reverse complement.
GGCTGCGAGCGTGTGCCGGTCGCGGTCGGCGGCCTGCGCCCGCTCGCGCACCTGCGCCAGCAGGGCCTCGACCTCGTCGAGCTCGTCGACCGCCTGCTCGTGCTCGGCGTCGAGACCCTCCTCGCCCGCGTCGAGGCCGGCGACCCTGGTCTCGAGCGCGGTGAACGCCCTCTGGGCGCGCTCGGCCCGCTCGAGGGCCTCCTCGCGGGTGTGCCGCAGCCGGCCGACCTCCTCGTCGGCCGCGGCGGCGCGCGACCTCAGCGCGTTGACCTGGCCGTGCAGGCGCGCGAGGCCCTCGCGCCGGTCGGCGGCCGCGCGCTGGAGGGCGGCGATGCGGCGCTCCTCCTCGGCGGCGGCGTCCTCGGCGCCCTTGCGGGCCGTGACGGCCTGCTCGAGGTCGGCGCGGCGGGCGTCGACCTCGGCGGCGGTGCGCTGCTCCTGCTCACGCACCCGGGAGGCCTCGGCCTCCAGGTCGTCGGGGTCGCGCCCGCTGGCGGTCTCGACCTCGGTGCTCGCCGCGGCGTTGCGCACCCGCTCGGCGGCCAGCGACTGGGTGCCGCGCAGGCGCTCGCGCAGCCCCGACAGCGCGTACCAGGTGTCCTGGGCCGCGGCCAGCACCGGCAGGTCCTCGCGCAGCGCCGCCTCGAGCGCGCCCTCCTGCTCGCGGGCCTGCGCGGTGGCCTGCTCGACCTCCTCGCGGCGCTGCAGCAGCACCGACTCGTCGGCCATCTCCTGCTCCAGCGTCGTGCGCGCGGTGACCAGGTCGTCGGCGAGCAGCCGGGCCCTGGCGTCGCGCACGTCGGCCTGCACCGTGGCGGCGCGCCGCGCCACCTCGGCCTGGCGACCCAGCGGCTTGAGCTGGCGGCGGATCTCGCTGAGCAGGTCGTTCAACCGGTGCAGGTTGCCCTCGGTCGAGTCGAGCTTGCGCAGCGCCTTCTCCTTGCGCTTGCGGTGCTTGAGGACCCCGGCGGCCTCCTCGATGAAGCCGCGCCGGTCCTCGGGCGTCGCGTGCAGGATCTGGTCGAGCTGGCCCTGCCCGACGATGACGTGCATCTCGCGCCCGATGCCCGAGTCGCTGAGCAGCTCCTGGACGTCGAGCAGGCGACAGGTCTGGCCGTTGATGGCGTACTCCGAGCCCCCGGAGCGGAACATCGTGCGGCTGATCGTCACCTCGGCGTACTCGATCGGCAGGGCGCCGTCGGTGTTGTCGATGGTCAGCAGCACCTCGGCGCGCCCCAGCGGCGGACGGCCGGTGGTGCCGGCGAAGATGACGTCGTCCATCTTGCCGCCGCGCAGGCTCTTGGCGCTCGCCTCGCCCATCACCCAGGCCAGCGCGTCGACCACGTTGGACTTGCCCGACCCGTTGGGGCCCACGATGCAGGTGATGCCCGGCTCGAGCTGCAGGGTCGTCGAGGAGGCGAAGGACTTGAACCCTTTGAGGGTCAGGCTCTTCAGGTACAACGCAGGGGCCCTTCCGCCGAGGTGGGCCTCAGGCTACCCCTGGGCGCGCCGGCGCCGCAGGAGCAGCGCGCCGGCCGTCGCGGCGCCGACGAGCCCCAGCGGCAGGGCGTTCGCGGCGGCACGGTCGGAGACCGAGACCGCCGACTGCGTGGCCGAGCTCGGCTCGGCGCCCCGCCCGTCACCCGGCACGTCGACGGCGTACACGTCGAGGCCGCGCACCAGGTCGATGCTGTAGACCAGGTTGGTGCGCTCGTCGGTGCGGCGGCCGCGGGCGTCGTAGACCGGCGCCCACATGGCGTCCCAGACCTCCGAGAGGCCCCACACCGCGTGGGCGTGGGTGCGGATGCGGCGCGGGTTGCTGACGTCGAGCACCTGGGTGCCGCCGCCGTAGAAGCCGGCCGCGACCAGCCCGCCGGGGCGGTAGTCGAACCAGTGCGAGGAGCAGAACGCGCCCCGGGGCAGGGGGAAGGTGCCGAGGTCGGAGAGCTCGACCTTGTCGAGGGGCACGATCTTGCCGGGCTTGCCGTTGAGCTTCTTGACCCACCAGGTCTGGAACGAGCCGGCCAGCGAGCAGTCGGTCTGCTCGTAGTCCTCCTCGGTCACCAGCAGCACGTTGCCGCGGCGCAGCGAGGGCTTGCGCCCGGGCTTGAAGCGGTCGGCGTGGGGGCGGAAGGCGTTGTGCAGGATGAAGTCGTTCCAGCCCTCGTGGTCGGGGTCGACGCCCTGGCCGGCCTCGCCGGTGGTGGTCAGCACGCGCGGGCGGCGCGGCTTCGAGACGTCCCACATCGAGGCACCGTTCCATCCGGTGTGGGTGCCGATGCCCGCGGCGTCGAAGTTCCACTTGTGCCCGCCCGTGGGCGTCTCGAAGGGCTGCACGCCCGGCGTGGAGCGGTCGGAGTCGACCTCCACCGGGTTCTCGAGGTCGCGCAGGTCGAAGATCGAGAACGTGGAGCGCCCGCCGGCGGAGTAGGCGTAGCGGCAGTTGGTGTCGTCGATGCAGGCCACGGTGTGCGTCGAGGTGGTGCCGGGGGCCCGCGAGAGCACGGTGGGCGCGGCCGGGTCGGTCACGTCGACGACCACGAGCTCGCCACCGCCGACGTTGACGTGCTGGATGTCGTCGGGCGAGGCCTGGTAGAGGTCGACGCCGATGAGCGCGAAGCGGCGGGTGCCGTCACCGGTGCGGCGCTCGCCGCAGTTCATCGCCTCGTTCTCGAACATCGCGCTGGGCAGCACGCCGGTGAGCTCGGGCTGGGCGGGGTCCGAGACGTCGAAGACCCGCAGCGAGTCCAGCCCGCTGGTCACGAAGAGCGGCGCGGTGGCGGTGAAGCAGCCGGAGATGCCGACCTGGCTGGGGTCGGTGTCGACCTGGGCGATGTTCTGGCTCGAGACCAGCGAGGCGGTGGTGCCGGGCTGGGCCGCGGCACGCTCGAGCATCTGGCGCCGGATCTCGTCGGGGTCGCCCGGCTCGGCTGCCAGGGCGGGTGCGGCGAGGCCGCCGAACGAGGTGAGCGCGAGGGCCGCGGCGGCGAGCACGCCGGGCACGAGACGGGGACGACGGGTCATGTGAGGCCCAACGACGGCGGGCCGCCGTGGTCACGCCCCGGGCTGGCCTCAGGCCGGCTGCATCTCCTGCAGGTCGGCCATCTCCTCGCGCAGCCCCTGGTCGGCGAGGTGCTCGGCCAGCTGCGCGGTGAGCCGGTCGTTCTCCGCGCACAGGCGCAGCACGAGGGCCTCGAGCTCACCGACACGCGCCCGGAGGCGGGCGTTGTCGGCGCTCAGGCGGGGGTCGAGCAGGTCGCTGCTGCGGTAGCCGATCAGCGCCTTGGCCATGGGGGTCACTCCAGTGCGGGTGGGAGGTTGGGGGCGGTCACGACACGCGTGCGGACCGTCTACAAGAGTCCCACCAGGCGCCCCCGGGGTCAATCGGGCGGATCGACCGGGCGGACCAGCCGCGCGGATCAGTCGGGCGGGGCCACCGGGGCGACCACGCGGCGACGCCGCGGCGCCGGCTGGCAGCGCGGGCAGAAGTACGACGAGCGGTTCATGAACGCGACCCGGCGGATGGGGGTGCCGCAGCGGTCGCACGGCTCGTCGGCGCGGCCGTAGGCGTGCAGCGAGCGGTCGAAGTAGCCGGACTCGCCGTTGACGTTGACGTAGAGCGCGTCGAAGGACGTTCCGCCCTGGGCAAGGGCGTCGCGCATCACGTCGCGGGCGTGCCCCAGCAGCGCGAGCACCTGGGCCCGGCTCAGCCGCTCCCCCGGCCGCTCGCCGTGGATGCCGGCGCGCCACAGGGCCTCGTCGGCGTAGATGTTGCCCACGCCCGAGACGAGGTTTTGGTCGAGCAGCAGCCGCTTGATCCCGGAGGAGCGCCGGCGCACCCGGGCCACGAGCTCGTCGTCGTCGAACAGCGGGTCGAGCGGGTCGCGGGCGATGTGCGCGATCTCGGGCGGCAGCTCGGCTCCGCCGGTCGAGATCGACAGGCCCCCGAACATCCGCTGGTCCACGAAGTGGAGGTGGCGGGACTCGGCGGCGCCGTCGAGGCGGATCCGCACCCGCAGGTGCTTCTCGGGCTCCGCGTCGGCCGGCTGCACGAGCATCTGGCCGCTCATCCCCAGGTGGGCCAGTAGGGCGTCCCCGTCGTCGAGCGGCAGCCACAGGTACTTGCCGCGACGACGGGCGCCGGTGATGGTGCGGCCGGTGAGGGCGGCCGCGAACCCCTCGGGTCCGCGCTCGTCGCGGCGCACCGGGCGCGGGTGCAGGACGTCGACGCCGGTGACCCGTGCTCCCACGACGTGGCGCTCGAGCCCGGCGCGGACCACCTCGACCTCGGGGAGCTCGGGCACGGGCTTCTACGAGCCGCTGGTGCCGGTGCCGGACTTGCCGGCGGCGGCGTTGCCCGCGGCGGCCTCGGCCGCGGTCTCGGCCGGGTCGGTGACACCGAGCCGGCCCGCGATCTCGCCGTACGCCGTCTCGGCGGCGGCCTGCTCGGCCTCCTTCTTCGACCGGCCGGTGCCGTTGCCGTAGAGGTCCTCGCCGACGCGCACCTGGGCGGTGAAGGTCTTCTGGTGGTCGGGGCCGCTGTCCTCGATCACATACTCCGGGACGCCCAGGCCGTGCTCGGCCGAGAGCTCCTGCAGGGAGGTCTTCCAGTCGAGGCCGGCGCCGAGCGCCGAGGCGGCCTCGATGAGCGGGTCGAAGAGGCGATGCACCACCGCGGCGGAGTTCTCGATGCCTCCGCCGGAGAGGTGCACCGCCCCGATGACCGCCTCGACGGTGTCGGAGAGGATCGAGGCCTTGTTGCGGCCCCCGGTGCTCTCCTCGCCGCGACCGAGCTTGACGTGCTCGCCGAGCCGGATGCCGCGGCCCACCCCGGCCAGGGCCCGGGCGTTGACCACGGCGGCGCGCAGCTTGGCCAGCCGGCCCTCGGAGAGGTCCGGGTGGGTCCGGTACAGCGTCTCGGTCACGACGACGCCGAGCACCGAGTCGCCCAGGAACTCCAGGCGCTCGTTGGTCGGCAGGCCGCCGTTCTCGTAGGCGTAGGACCGGTGCGTGAGCGCGCGGTCCAGCAGCTCGGGGTCCAGCTCAGGATCCCCGAGCGCTGCTCGCAGCTCGGCGTAGTCGTTCAGGGCTTCGACGGTCTCAGAGGACCTGACGACGGTCGGCCTTGGCGCCGTACTGGCCGCACGCACCGCACGCGCGGTGCGGGAGGTGCTTGGCACCGCACGCGGGGTTCGCGCAGGTCACCAGGGTCGGGGCCGTGGCCTTCCAGGCCGAGCGACGGTGACGGGTGTTGCTGCGCGACATCTTCCGCTTCGGGACAGCCACTGTTTTCTCCTCGTTGCGAGGCCGGGATCGCTCCACGGCCTGGGGTGGTCTTGCTGGTGGGTCTGCTACTTCTCGTCCGGCTCGTCCTGCGCCAGGGCGGCCAGGCCGGCCCAGCGCGGGTCGATCGGTTCGTCGTGCCCGTGGTCGGGGTCCCCGGCCAGTCGCGCCCCGCACTCGGGGCACAGACCGGGGCAGTCCTCGGTGCACAAGGGCTGGAACGGCAGCGTGAGCACCACCGCGTCCCTCAGCTGGGGCTCGAGGTCGAGCAGGTCGTCCTCGAGCCGGCTGACCTCGTCGTCCTCGTCGTGGGAGGTCTGGTGCTCGGCGTAGACGTACAGCTCCTGGAAGGTCACCTCGACGTCGTCGTGGATCTCCTCCAGGCACCGTGCGCACTCGCCGTCGAGCACGGCTCGCGCCGTGCCCGTGACCAGGACTCCCTCCATGACCGCCTCGAGCCGCAGGTCGATGTCGACCGGCGAGCCCTCGGGGACAAGGAGGACGTCGATGCCCAGATCTGCCGGTGCCGGCACCGAGAGCGTCACCTCACGCTGGGACCCCGGGCGGCGGCCGAGCTCGCGGGTGTCGAGCACGAGCGGCGCTCTCGGGTCCAGGCTGGTCAGGGGATCACTTCCGGGTCCGGGCACGAACAGATCAGCGGGAATCGTAGCCCTCGGGGGAACGACGGGGCAAAACGCGCCGCCCCGCTCGTCCGCGCTGCTCCGCGATGCGTGCGGTGAGCCGGGCGTGCACGAAGTCGGGCACCAGCGTGGAGACGTCGCCGCCGAAGGTCGCGACCTCCTTGACCAGGCTCGAGGCCAGGAAGGAGTACTCGGGGCTGGTGGGCACGAAGACGGTCTCGACCTCGGTCAGCGAGGAGTTCATCTGGGCCATCTGCAGCTCGTAGTCGAAGTCGCTGACCGCGCGCAGGCCCTTGACGATGGCGTGGATGCCGTGCTCGGCGCAGTAGTCGGTGAGCAGGCCCTTGAAGCCGTCGACGCGCACGTTGTCGAAGTCGGCGCAGGCCTCGGTGAGCATCGCCATCCGCTCCTCGGGCGAGAACATCCGGTTCTTGGACTTGTTCACCCCGACCGCGACGACGACCTCGTCGAAGAGCGAGGCCGCTCGCCGCACGATGTCGATGTGTCCGTTGGTGACGGGGTCGAAGGACCCCGGGCAGACGGCTCGGCGCACTACTGCTCCCCCGCTCCTGGTGCCGGTGCGACCGGCTCGGCTGCTGTCTCCCCCGGCTCGTCCACGGGCGCGTGGGCCGACCACAGGGTCGTCTCACCGTACTTGCGCGAGCGGACCTCGACGAAGCCGGCGGGGAACCCCGGCTCGGGGCTGCGCCGCGAGCGCTCCACGACGACCAGCGCGTCGGGCACCAGCCAGCCCTGCGCGAGCAGGGCGGCGAGGTCGGCAGCCAGGTCCTCCTCGGACAGCGGGTAGGGCGGGTCCATGAAGACCACGTCGTACGGCGCCACCGGGGCCCGGCCCAGCGTGGCCGCCACCGGCGCCGCGAGCACCTCGGCGCGGGGGAAGCCGAGGGTGCGCGCGTTGGTCGCGATCAGCCCGGCGGTGCGCCGGTCGGACTCGACGAGGGTCGCCACCCCGGCCCCGCGCGAGAGCGCCTCGAGACCGACCGCGCCGGAGCCGGCGTACAGGTCGAGGAAGCGCAGGCCCTCGAGCGAGCCGGTGGCGGCCTCGATGGAGGAGAACAGCGCCTCCCTGACCCGGTCGGCGGTCGGGCGGGTGGCGGTGCCGGGCGGGGGGCTCAGGCGGCGTCCGCCGGCGCTGCCGCCGATGATGCGCGTCATGGGGGGCGATCCTACGAGCGGTCGACGAAGTCGGCGGCCACCGACCGCTCGAGCTGCCCGACGGCCGCGGCCAGGGCGGGCGCTCCCGCGAGGTCGGGGTCGCTCTCGAGCAGGTCGCCGGCCGCGCCCCGGGCGGCGAGGATCGTCTCCTCGTCGCGCAGCACGCGCAGGGTGCGCAGCGAGGACCGGTAGCCGGACTGGTGGGCGCCGAGCACGTCGCCCTCGCGGCGCTGCTCGAGGTCGACCCGGCTGAGCTCGAAGCCGTCGGAGGTCGCCGCGACCGCCTCGAGCCGCCCGCGGGCGGGGCTGCCGACCTCGCTGTGGGTGACCAGCAGGCACAGCCCCGGGTGCCCGCCGCGGCCCACCCGGCCGCGCAGCTGGTGGAGCTGGGAGACGCCGAACCGGTCGGCGTCGAGGAGCACCATCGCGGTGGCGTTGGCGACGTCGACACCGACCTCGATGACCGTGGTGGAGACCAGCACGTCGACCTCGCCGCCGGCGAAGGAGCGCATCGTGGCGTCCTTGGCGTCGGGGGCCAGCCGTCCGTGCAGCGCGGCCAGGCGCAACCCGCTCAACGGGCCCCCGCGCAGCTCCTCTACGACCTCCTCGACGGCGCTGAGCGGACGGTCGGTGCGCTCCTCCTCGGGCACGTCGCCCTGGCCGGCCTCGGGCTCGTCGCCGGCGATGCGCGGGCACACCACGTAGACCTGGTGGCCGGCCGCGACCTCCTCGCGCACCCGCTGCCAGACCCGGTCGACCCAGTGCGGGGCGTCGGCGACGGGCACCACCGTGGTCTGCACCGGCGCCCGCCCGGCGGGCAGCTCGGTCAGCGTGGAGATCTCGAGGTCGCCGAAGACCGTCATCGCCACCGTGCGCGGGATCGGGGTGGCAGTCATCACCAGCACGTGCGGCGGGGTGCCGGCCTTGTCGGTGAGGGCGGCGCGCTGCTCGACCCCGAAGCGGTGCTGCTCGTCGACGACGACGAGGCCGAGGTCGGCGAAGCCCACGCGGTCCTCGAGCAGGGCGTGCGTGCCGATCACGATGCCGGCCTCGCCCGAGGCCAGCCGCGACATCGGGCCGGTGCGCTGGGTCCTGGTCATCGACCCGGTCAGCAGCTCCACCGCGGTGGCCTCGTCGGCGCCGCCCAGCAGGCCCGCGGTGGCCAGGTCACCGAGCATCGCGGTGATCGAGCGGTGGTGCTGCTGGGCCAGCACCTCGGTGGGCGCGAGCAGGGCGGCCTGCGCCCCGGAGTCGACGACCCGCAGCATCGCGCGCAGCGCCACCAGCGTCTTGCCCGAGCCGACCTCGCCCTGCAGCAGCCGGTTCATCGGCCGCTCGCGGGCCAGGTCGGCGTCGATCTCGGCGCCGACCTCCACCTGGCCGGCGGTCAGCTCGAAGGGCAGGCGGGCGTCGAAGGCGTCGAGGAGTCCGCCGCTGCGACCGGCGCGCGGGCGGGCGCCGAGGGCGGCCAGCGCCCGCCGGCGGCGCGCGAGCACGAGCTGGGTGACGATCGCCTCGTCGAAGCGCAGCCGCTGCAGCGCCCTCGTGACCTGGGAGTGGTCCTTCGGGTGGTGCACCCACTCCAGCGCGGTGCCGGCGTCGACCAGCCCGGCCTTCGCGCGCACGTGCTCGGGCAGCAGCTCGGGCACCTCGTCGAGCACCGCCAGCGCGAAGGTGATCGCCCGCTGCAGGTCCCAGGTGTCGACGCCCTTGGTGAGCGGGTAGATCGGGTAGAGGTCGCCGAGGGTCTCGAGCGAGAGCTGGGCGGCGTCCTCGCCCTCGGTGCCCATCAGCACCATCTGCGGGTTGGTCAGCTGCCAGTCGCCGTTGAAGCGGCCGACCTTGCCCTGGAAGATGCCGCGCCGACCCTCGGGCAGGCGCCGCTCGTGCCAGTCGGCCATGTGCGCCTTCTTGGCGAAGAACGACATCCGCAGGCTCGGACCGTCGGTGCGCAGCACCGTGTCGACGCGGTACGCCGTGCGCCCGGTGCGGCGGTCGGTGTACTCGCGCCGGCGGGTCTGGCCGATCTGGCCCACCACCGTGAGCAGCTCGCCCTCCTCGAGGGTGTCGACCGTCGTCAGCTCGCGGGTGCGCACGTAGCGCCGGGGCAGGTGGTGGACCAGCTCGCCCACGGTGCGCAGCCCCAGCCCCTTGGCGATCTTGGGGGCCTTGGTGCCGGTGTCGCCCAGCACGGTCTCGACCGGCGAGTCCATCGAGATCACGGCCGCACCTCCTCGCTCACTCCACGGCCAGCAGGAGCGGGTAGCGCTCCTGCCCACCGTCGTACACCACGGCGTCGACATAGGGGTGGTGCTCGGCGAGCCAGGCGGTGCAGTGCTCGGCGAGGGCGCCCTCGGGGTCGTCGGCGCCCGAGACGATGGTGACGAGCTCGCCGCCGCCGACCACCAGCCGCTCGAGCACCTCGGTGGCGACGTCGGCCAGCGCCGAGCCGACGACCGCGAAGTCGCCCGCGACCACGCCGAGGGCGTCGCCGGGCTCGCACGGGCCGGCCATCGTCATCGCCTGGCGCGCCGCGACCGTGACCGCGCCGTGGCGGGCGTGGCGGGCGGTGGCGGTCATCTCGAGCACGTCGGCGTCGAAGCCGCGGCCGGGCTCGTGCACCGCCAGCGCGGCGAGTCCCTGCACCTGCGCCTGGGTCGGGATGACCGCGACCCTGACCCCGGTGTCCTGGGTGGCCGTCGAGGCCGCGACCTGGGCGGCGCGCACCGAGTCGCCGTCGTTGGGCAGCACCACCACCTCCTGGGCGCCGCAGCCGGTGATGGCCCCGAGCAGGTCGCCGGTGGAGGGTCGCCGGCCCGGGCCGCCCTCCACGACCACGGCGCCGGCCTCCCCGAAGAGCGCGGTGAGACCGGGGCCGGCGGAGACGACGACCACGCAACGACCCTCGCGCGGGCGGGCGGCCTCGCGCTCCTGCGCGGCCTGCTGGGTGACCTGGTCGTGGAAGTGGGTCACCCGGATGCGGTGCGGTCGACCGGCCTCGATGCCGGCCTCGATGGCCGCGCCGACGTCGTCGACGTGCACGTGGACGTTCCAGAGCCGCTCGTCGCCGACCACGACCAGGGAGTCGCCGAGCCCCGCGAGCCGCTCGCGCAGCGCCGGGACCTGCTCGGCGTCGGTGTCGAGCAGGTACATCACCTCGTACGACGGCCCGCCCGGGGTCAGGTCGGCGCCCGGCGGGTGGCCGGAGCCGGTCGTCGGCGTGGTGACGGGGATGGCGTGCCGGCCGATCCGCGGCAGGACCGGCTCGGGCCGGCGCCCGGTCAGCGCGGTCTCGGCGGCGTCGAGGACCACGCTGAGCCCCCGCCCGCCGGCGTCGACGACACCGGCGTCGGCCAGCGCCTGCAGCTGGCCGGGAGTGCGCGCCAGCGCCGCGCGGGCCGCCTCGGCGGCGTCCGTGAAGACGTCTCGGGTGCGCGCCCCGGGCTCCTCGGTCGTCACCTCGGCCGCCTCGGCCGCGGCCCGCGCCACGGAGAGGATGGTGCCCTCCACGGGGGTGCCCACGGCGGCGTACGCCGCGTCGGACGCGAGGCGCAGCGCCTGCGCGAGCACCTCGGCGTTGCGCTCCTCGGGGGTCGAGCGCGCCAGACGGCGGGCGATGGCGCGCATCATCTCGCTGAGGATCACCCCGGAGTTGCCGCGCGCACCCAGCAGCGCGCCCCGGCTGAAGGCGGCCAGCGCCTCGCCGAGGTCGGCGCCGGGGTCTCCCCCGGTCGCCTCGCGCACGGCGTCGCGCGCCGCGGAGACCGTCAGGTACATGTTGGTGCCGGTGTCGCCGTCGGGCACGGGGTAGACGTTGAGGGCGTCGATCTCCTCGCGGGCCGCGCCCAGGGCGTCGACGGCGATGTCGACGAAGAGCAGCACGACCTCGAGGCTCACCCCGCGTCCGGTCGGTCCCACTGGCTCCACGGGGCCACACGTTAGTGTGCTGGTGACGGGCGTGGTCCCCCGAAGGGTCACGAACGGCAGGGAGTCGGCCACGATTGGCCCAGCACCGGGCCCCTCGGATACTCTGATGCGGTTGCCCGGAGCACCCGGGCCCTCGACTCGTTCGGCTGTGCACGGACAGTTGTGCACATCTTTTCGTCCCAACCTCGATCCTTCAGGAGTTCACGGTGGCTGCCGTCTGCGACATCTGCGCCAAGAAGCCTGGCTTCGGCAACAACCGGCCGTGGTCGCGCAAGATCACGAAGCGCCGCTTCGACCCCAACATCCAGCGCGTGCGTGCCAAGGTCAACGGCACCCCCAAGCGCCTCAACGTCTGCACCGGCTGCCTGAAGGCGGGCAAGGTCTCGCGCTGACCTCCCCCTGATCCGCCGTCGAACGGCCGTCACCCCACCGGGGTGGCGGCCGTTCGTGCGTCAGAAGTGCGTCCAGCCGGTCTCGCCCCTCCACGGGGCGCCGTCGACGGTGACGCCCTCCCCCTCGCGCACCTCGCCGATCACCGACCAGCCCTCCGGCAGGGTGGCGCCGGCAGGGAAGGTCGCCAGCAGCGCGTGGTCGTCGCCGCCCGAGAGCACGAACGCGACCGGGTCGACCCCGCCCAGCGCCGCCGCCACCGCGTGCAGCGGCTCGGGCACGTCGAGCGCGTCGGTGCGCACGTCGATGGCCACCCCCGACGACACCGCCAGGTGCGTGGCCTCGGCCAGCAGGCCGTCGGAGACGTCGATCATCGCGGTGGCGCCCGCCTCGGCGGCGGCCGGCCCGGCGTCGTACGGCGGCTGCGGGCGGCGGTAGGCCTCCACCAGCACCCGCGGGGAGCGGAACCCGCGCCCCAGGACCGCCAGCCCGCCGGCCGCCCAGCCCTGTCGGCCCGCCAGCGCGAGCACGTCGCCGGGCTCGGCGCCCGAGCGGACCACCGGCGCGACGGTGCAGGCACCCATCACGGTCACCGCGACGACGACCTGGTCGGCGCGGGTGAGGTCGCCGCCCACGATGCTGGCCCCGACCAGCGCGCACTCGTCGGCGAAGCCCTGGGCGAAGTCCAGGGCCCACTGCGCCTCCAGGTCGGCGGGCGCCGCAAGGCCGATGGTCAGCGAGCTGGCCCGCCCGCCCATCGCGTTGATGTCGGAGATGTTCTGCGCAGCGGCGCGGTGGCCCACGTCGGCGGCCCCCGCCCAGTCGCGGCGGAAGTGCCGGCCCTCGACCATGAGGTCGGTGGAGACCACCACGTGGCCGGTGCGCACCCGCAGCACCGCGGCGTCGTCGCCCGGCCCGATGAGCACCTGCTCGCCCTGCTCGAAGCAGCTGGTCAGGGCCGAGATCAGGCCGAACTCGCCGATGTCGGCGAGGGTCGCCGCGGGGTCCAGGGGCGGGTCGGTCGGGGGCGTCGCTGGCATGGACCCATCCCACCAGACGCCGACCCCGCCGCGGGCGGCGACGCACCCGGGCCTCCGGCTCGGCACGGGCACGCGGGGCCGCAGTGACCCTGGGGTCGTCAGCAGGTAGGTTGTCGCCGACACATCCGGGTGACGTGTCCGCGGCAACGGAGCCGTGCCGACAACCCTTGAGGAGCAACACGATGGTCGTCCAGGCCTACATCCTGATCCAGACCGACGTCGGCAAGGCCGCGGAGGTCGCAGCCGAGATCGCTCAGGTCAAGGGCGTGACCCTCGCCGAGGACGTCACCGGCCCCTACGACGTGATCGTGCGCGCCGAGGCCCGCAACGTCGACGAGCTCGGCAAGCTGGTCGTCTCGAAGGTCCAGAACCTCGACGGCATCACCCGCACCCTGACCTGCCCCGTCGTCCACATCTGAGCCGACCGACGTGACCGTCCCGGTCGCGCGTCGCCGCAGCGCGTCCCGACGCCCCGCCCCCGCGAACAGGCGGGGCGTCGTCGCTGCCTGCGGGCTGGCACCGCTGCTGCTGCTGGGCGCCTGCGGGGGTCCCGTCGAGGTCAGCGCCCCGACCCTCGACGCCGAGACCGCGGCGACCTGCGAGACCTTCCTGGCCGCGCTGCCCGACGAGCTGGCGGGCCTGGAGCGGCGCGAGCTCTCGCCCGCCGACGCGCCCGCGCGCGCGTGGGGCGACGGGCTGTTGCTGACCTGCGGCGTCGAGGAGCCGCCGGGCTTCCGGCAGCTGATCACCCCGTCGTGCGACGAGATCGTCGGCGTCGGCTGGTTCTTCCCGCCCTCCGAGCTCGAGAGCGAGGACGGGCCGGTCACCGGCACCACCATCGGCTACCGGCCCCGGATCGAGGTCGTGGTGCCCCAGGACTACCGGGGCGGGGTGTCCTTCGCGGCGTTCTCCGAGCTCGCCGCACCGGTCAAGGCGCACCTCGACCTGGTCCAGCGCTGCCAGTGAGTGTCCGGGCCGCGCGCCCGATGTGGGACGCTCGTCCCATGAGCGAGGAGCAGCTGCCCGGTCCTGTCGCCGTCATCGCCGGCGGCCTGAGCCACGAACGCGACGTGTCCCTGGCCAGTGGCCGCAACCTGGTGCGCGAGCTGCGCGCGGTCGGCGTCGAGGCCGAGGCCTACGACTTCGACCGCAACCTGCTGCACACCCTTGAGCAGCACAAGGTGGTCGCGGCCGTCCCGGCCCTGCACGGCCACTTCGGCGAGGACGGCGAGATCCAGACCCTCCTCGAGCTGATCGACCTGCCCTACGTCGGCACCCGCAGCCGCGCCTGCCGGGTCGCCCACGACAAGGGCACCGCGCGCGAGCTGCTGCGCCGCGCCGGCATCGAGGTGCCCGAGAGCGTCGGCCTGTCGGCCCAGACCTTCCGCGACATCGGCGCGAGCGCGTTGATGGAGCACGTGATGCACCGCCTCGGTGAGCGCGTCGTGGTCAAGCCCACCCGCTGCGGCAGCGCCCTGGGCGTCACCGGCGTCGACGGCCTGGCCGCGCTGCCCTCCGCGCTGGTGACCGCCTACGCCTACGGCGACGACGCCCTGGTCGAGCGCTTCTACGACGGCACCGACGTCAGCGTGGTCTGCATCGAGACCGACGAGGGCGTCGAGGCCCTGACCCCGGTGGCGGTGGAGTACGAGAAGGGCCACGAGTTCGACTTCGACGCCCGCTACACCGCCGAGTTCGTGTCGTTCTCGCGCCCCGACCTGCCGGAGGAGCTGATCGAGGACCTGGGCCGCACCGCCCGCGAGGCCCACAAGGTCCTGGGGCTGCGCCACCTCTCGCGCTCCGACTTCATCGTCTCGGCCGACGGCTCCTACGTGCTCCTCGAGACCGCCATCACCCCCGGCACCACCGAGACCTCGGTGATGCCGTTCGCCTGCACCCTCTCGGGCACCAGTCTGGGCCAGGTCGTCCTCGACCTCGTCCGCCGCACGCTTCCCTGACCCGGCGCAGATCCCCCGCCGACCCGGCGCAAATAGCCCGCCGAGCCGGCGCAAATAGCCCGCTGAGCCGGCCCGGATCTCCGGCATCGGGCACCCAGTGAGATTCGGGCCGGGTCAGCGCGAAGTTCGGGCCGGGTCAGCGCGAAGATCAGGCCGGGTCAGGGTGAAGTTCAGGCCGGGTCAGTGGGACATTCGGGCCGGGTCAGCGCAGGCCGGTGGTGCGCTCGAGCGCCAGCTGGATCAGCTCGTCGACCAGCTCGGTGTAGGTCAGCCCCGTGGCCTCCCACATCTTCGAGTACATCGAGATGGGGGTGAAGCCGGGCATCGTGTTGATCTCGTTGAGGAGCACCTCGCCTTCGGGGGTGACGAACACGTCGACGCGGGAGAGCCCCTCGGCGCTGATCGAGTCGAAGGCCTGCACCGCCACCTCGCGCACCCGCTCGGCGACGTCGGCCGGCAGGTCGGCCGGCGCCTCGGTGCGGGCGTGGGAGTCGGAGAGGTACTTGGCCTCGAAGTCGTAGAAGGTCGCGGCCCCGTGGTCGACGACGATCTCGCCGGGCACGGAGGCGCGGGCCGGCCCGCCGCCCCGCCCACCGAGCACCGCGCACTCGATCTCGCGGCCCTCGACGCCCTGCTCGACCAGCACCTTGGGGTCGTGGGCACGGGCCTCCTCGACGGCGTCGGCGAGCCCGGTCAGGTCGTCGACGCGGGTGACGCCGAGCGAGGAGCCAGCTCGGGCGGGCTTGACGAAGACCGGGAACTCCAGCGCCTGCTGCACCCGCTCCACCACGGCACCGGGGTCCTGCTCCCACTCGGCCGGGCGGACCACGACGTACGGCGCCACCGGCAGCCCGTGGCCGGCGAAGACCAGCTTCATGTAGTGCTTGTCCATGCCCACGGCCGAGGCCAGCACGCCGGCGCCGACGTAGCGCACGCCCGCCAGCTCGAGGAGCCCCTGGATGGTGCCGTCCTCGCCGTAGGGCCCGTGCAGCAGCGGGAAGACCACGTCGACCGGGCCCGCCTCGGTGAGGCTCGCCAGCGCCGGGCCCGACCCGGTCGTCACCTCGGGCAGCCGGCCCGAGGCCAGCTCCCACTGCGCCGGGTCGCCGGAGGCCAGCACCCAGTCGCCGTCGCGGGTGATGCCGATCGGCAGGACGTCGTACTTGTCGCTGTCGATCGCGCGCATCACACCGGCGGCGGTCGCCGCCGAGATCGGGTGCTCGCCGGAGCGTCCGCCGAAGACGAGGGCCACCCGGGTCCTGCGGGCGCGGGTCTCGGGCGAGGGGGTCTCGGTCATGGTCCGCGACCCTACTGAAGGCTCGCGGCCACCTCGTCCAGGCGCGCCCCGCGCGAGGCCTTGAAGAGAACCGCGTCACCCTCGGTGACGTGCTCGGCGAGCCAGGCCGTGGCGGCCGCGTTGTCGGCGAGCAGCAGGCCACGCTCCCCCGCGCCGTCGTGGATGCCGCGCGCGGCCTCGCCCACGACCACCACCACGTCGACGCCCCGCTTGACCGCGTAGGAGCCGACTCCCCGGTGCTCGTCGTGGCTGGTGTCCCCGAGCTCGCGCATCTCGCCGAGCACGGCGACGGTGCGGCGCACCGTGGGATCGGCGCCGATCGAGGTCAGCGCGTCGAGCGCCGCCCGCATCGACTCGGGGTTGGCGTTGTAGGAGTCGTTGAGCACCGTGACGCCGTTGGAGAGCTCGCTGAGCTCCATCCGCCACTGCGACAGCGACGCCACCTGGCCCAGCGCCGCGCCGACCTCGTCGACGCCCAGGCCGGCGGCGATGGCGGCGGCGGCCGCGGCGGCCGCGTTGATCGCCTGGTGGGCGCCCACGAGCTGCAGCGTGACCGGCACCCGTGCCTGCGCGGTGACCAGGGTGAAGGAGGGCCGGCCGAGCCGGTCGAGCACCAGCTCCTCCACCCGTACGTCGGCAGCCTGCTGCGCCCCGAACGTGACGACCCTGCCGCGGGTGCGCCCGGCCATCGCGACGACCCGCTCGTCGTCGGCGTTGAGCACCGCGGTACCCTCGGCGTCGAGGGCCTCGACGAGCTCGCCCTTGGCCTCGGCGATGGCCTCGCGCGAGCCGAACTCCCCCAGGTGCGCCTGCCCGACGTTGAGGACCAGCGAGACGTCGGGACGCACCAGCGCCGCCAGCTCGGCGATGTGGCCACGCCCCCGGGCGCCGAGCTCGAGCACCAGGTAGCGGGTGCCGGTCTCGACGCGCAGCGCGGTCAGCGGCATCCCGAGCTCGTTGTTGAAGGAGCCGCGGGTGGCGACCGTCGGCGCCGCCTGGGCCAGCACCGCACCGAGCAGGTCCTTGGTGGAGGTCTTGCCCTGCGAGCCGGTGATGCCCACCACCGTCAGGCCGCCGGCGGCGCGTACCTGCTCGACCACGTGGGCGGCGAGACGCTGCAGGGCAGCGCGCGGGTCGTCGACCACGACCGTCGGCAGCCCGGTGGGCCGGCTGCCCAGCACGGCGACCGCACCCCGCTGCCCGGCCTGCTCGGCGTGCTCGTGGCCGTCGACGTGCTCGCCGACGAAGGCGGCGAAGAGGCTGCCCGGCGCGGCCTCGCGCCCGTCGATCACCACCGGTCCGTCGACCACGACGTCCGCGTCGCCGACGACCTCGCCGCCCACCACGGCGGCGATCTCGGCCAGGCCCAGGGCGATCACGCGCACCCCTCGGGGCACGACCAGGAGCACGACTGGGGGCACGTCTCGGGGCACGTCCGGTTGGCCAGCGTCATGGGGCGTCACCCTAGTCTGTGGCCATGAGCGAGACTCCCCAGCCCGCCACCGTCGCCGTCCACGCCGGACGCCCCCCGCACGAGGCCGACCGGCCCCTCAACGAGCCGCTGACGATGGCCTCGACCTTCGTCGCGCTCGGGGACCGCGAGTACGGCCGCTACGGCAACCCGACCTGGGAGGCGTTCGAGGACGCGCTGGGGCGGCTCGAGGGTGGCACCGCCCTGGCCTTCTCCTCCGGCCTGGCCGCCGTGGCCACCGTGCTCGACCTCGTCGGCCACGACGCGCTGGTCGTGGCCCCCGACAGCGCCTACAGCGGCAGCCTGGCCCAGCTCGCCGACCTCGAGATGCGCGGTCGGGTCCGCAGCCGGTTGGTCGACATCGCCGACACCGACGCCGTCGTGGCGGCCTGCGAGGACGCGGCGCTGGTGTGGGTCGAGACCCCCACCAACCCCAACCTCGACATCGCCGACCTGGCCCGCATCGTCGAGGCCGCGCACGGGGCCGGCGCCTACGTCGTCGTCGACAACACCTTCGCCACCCCCCTGGTGCAGACCCCGCTGGCCGAGGGTGCCGACATCGTCGTGCACTCCGCGACCAAGTACCTCGGCGGCCACAGTGACCTGCTGCTCGGCGCGCTGGTGACCAAGGACCAGGAGCTGGCCGGGGTGCTCAAGGGCCGCCGCGACCTCTTCGGCGCGGTGCCGGGCACCCTCGAGTCGTGGCTGGCGCTGCGCGGCATGCGCACCCTGCACCTGCGCGTCGAGCGGGCCACTGCCAACGCCGTCGAGCTGGCCCGGCGCCTGGCCGAGCACCCCGCCGTCGCCCGGGTGCGCCACCCCGGCTTCGGCGCGATCGTCTCCATCGAGCTGGCCGGTGGCGCGATGGCCGCCGACCTGCTGACCCGCAAGACCAAGCTGTGGGTGCACACCACCAGCCTCGGCGGGGTCGAGTCGACCCTCGAGCGACGGCGCCGCTGGAAGCTCGAGCCCACCACCGTCTCCGAGGCGCTGGTGCGGCTCTCCGTGGGCGTCGAGGACGTCGACGACCTCTGGGCCGACCTCTCCGGGGCGCTGGACGACCTCACGGTCTGAGCCCTGCGGCGTACGCCGAGCCGGCGCCAGTTCCCCGCGAGCCGGCGTGAGTTCCTCGCGAGCCGGCGCCAGTTCCTCGCCCAGCCGGCGCCAGTTCCTCGCCCAGCCGGCGCCAGTTCACCGCCGAGCCGGCGCCAGTTCCGTACGCCGGGGGGTCACCGGGTCTCAAAACGGTTGCTGCGCAACCTCCTCGACCAACGACCGCCCGCCTCGCCGAGCCGGCGCGAGTTCCTCGCGAGCCGGCGCCAGTTCCGTACGCCGGGGGGTCACCGGGTCTCGAGACGGTTGCTGCGCAACCTCCTCGACCAACGACCGCCCGCCTCGCCGAGCCGGCGCCAGTTCCCCGCCGAGCCGGCGCCAGTTCCGTACGCCGGCGGGGTCACCGGGTCTCGAGACGGTTGCTGCGCAACCTCCTCGACCAACGACCGCCCGCCTCGCCGAGTCGGCGCCAGTTCCCCGCCGAGCCGGCGCCAGTTCCGTACGCCGGCGGGGTCACCGGGTCTCGAGACGGTTGCTGCGCAACCTCCTCGACCAACGGCGGGCCTCCTCGACCGACGGCGGCGCTCCTCGATCGGCGGTGGATGGGGTGCGCCATGGGGTCACCGGGTCTCGGCACGCCTGGCGCGCCTTCGCAAGCTCAGGCGCGGGCTTGCTCGACCTTCCTTCGCGACGCAGGGCGCTCGTTCCTCGCGCCCTGCTGCTCAATCAGTCTCGGCCTTGGTGTCGCGGGCGAGGACGGCGTCCATCATCTCCTGCGCCGTCATGTTGCCGGCGACGACCTCGTCGACGTAGCGCGCGACCGGGGCGTCGCAGCCGACCTGCTCGGCCAGGGCCCGCAGCGACGAGCACGACTTCGCACCCTCGGCGACCTGGCTGGTGCTGGCGTAGATCTCCTCGGTGGTCATCCCCTGGCCCAGCTTCTCGCCGAACGAGCGGTTGCGCGACAGCGGCGAGGAGCAGGTGGCGACCAGGTCGCCGAGCCCGGCGAGCCCCATCAGCGTCAGCGGGTTGGCGCCGAGCTTCATCGCCAGCCGCGCGGTCTCCGCGAGGCCGCGGGTGATGATCGAGGCGGTCGTGTTGTCGCCGAAGCCCAGCCCCACCGCCATGCCGACGGCGAGGCCGACGACGTTCTTGTAGGCGCCACCGAGCTCGCAGCCCAGCACGTCGACCGAGGTGTAGGGGCGGAAGGCCGGCGAGTGGCAGCGCTCCTGCAGCCGCTTGGCCACCGACTCGTCCTCGCAGGCCACCACGGAGGCGGCCGGCTCGCGCCGGGCGATCTCCTTGGCGAGGTTGGGGCCGCTCACCACGGCGATCCGCTCGGGGCCGGCGCCGGTGACCTGGTGGATCACCTCGCTCATCCGGTTCAGGCTGCCGAGCTCGACACCCTTCATCAGCGAGACCAGGACGGCGTCGTCCTCGATGTGCGGCGCCCACGTGGTCAGGTTCTCGCGCAGCGACTGCGACGGGGTCGCCAGCACCACGACGTCGGCGCCGTGCAGCGCCTTCTCGACGTCGGTGGTCGCATCAACGCTCGGCGGGAGCTCGATGCCGGGCAGGTAGTCGGCGTTCTCGCGGCGCTCGTTGATGCCCTCCGCGAGCTCGGGGCGCCGGGCCCAGAGGGTGACGTCGTTGCCGGCGTCGGCGAGCACGACCGAGAAGGCCGTGCCCCACGACCCAGCACTGAAGACGGCGACCTTGCCGTGCGTCGAGGAGCTCATGCGGTGTCCTTCCGGTCCTGGTGGTGCTCGTCTGCCTGCGCGCCGCCACGGCGCATGTCGAAACGCTCGGGCGGTGCCTGCTCGCCGCGCACCTGCTCGACCAGGCCCGTGATCGCGGCCATGATCCGGTCGGTGGCCTGCTGCACCGCGGCTGCGCGACCGCCCCGCTGGTCCGGCCGGCCGGCCAGGTCGCTCAGGTCGACGGGGTCGCCGACCAGCATCGAGATCCTCTTGCGCGGCACCAGGTGCGGCACCTTCGCGTACGGCGCGAGCAGCTCCTGGGCGCCCCACTGCCCGACCGGGACCACGGGGCAACCGGTCGCGAGGGCGATCCGCGCTGCACCGGTCTTGCCGCGCATCGGCCACAGGTCGGGGTCGCGGGTGATGGTGCCCTCGGGGTAGACCACCACGCACTCGCCGCGGCGCACGGCCTCGACCGCGGCGTCGTACGCCCCGACGGCCGAGCTGGAGGCCCGGTGCACCGGGATCTGGCCGGCGCCGCGCAGGAAGAAGGCGAGCAGCCGGTTGCGGAAGAGCCCCGACTTGGCCAGGTAGCGCGGCAGCCGGCCGTGGTCGTAGAGCAGGTGAGCCGCCAGCAGCGGGTCGACGTGGGAGACGTGGTTGAGCACCAGCACGAAGCCACCGCTCACGGGGAGCTTCTCGCCGCCGTGCCAGTCGCGTCGCGTGGTCGCGAGCAGCAGCGGCTTGACGATGGGCACAGCGAAGCTGAACGCCCAGCCGCGGGGTTGCTGCAGCTTGCGAACGGTCACGCGTCTCCTCGCCGACGGTGCCGGGGCGGGGTGCCTCCGACGTGGTCCTGCAGGCTACTCGCAGCCGGCCCGAGCGGCGTGCAGCGACGCCTGCGAGGATGAGCCGCGATGAGCACGACGCCCGACCCTGTTCACCGTCCGTCCGCGCCGACGGACGGCTGGGTGGTGCTGGTGCCGGTCAAGCCGCCCGCGCGCGGCAAGTCGCGGCTGGTGGGTCTCGACGACGACACCCGTCGCGCGCTGGCGTCGGCCTTCGCGCTCGACACGGTGGCCGTCTGCCTGGCCACCCCGGGCGTGGCCCAGGTCCTGGTCGTCACCGACGACGCGGGGTTCGCCAGCTCCCTGCTGGCGCTGGGCGCCGCCTGCATCCCCGACGGCGACTCCGGCGACCTCAACGCCACGCTGCGCCAGGCCGCCGCCGAGGCCGAGCGCCGCTGGCCGACGCTGCGCCCGGTCGCGCTCTGCGCGGACCTGCCCACGCTGCGCCCCGACGACCTCGCGGACGGGCTCGTGGCGCTGGGCGTGGCCACCGGAGAGGCCGGCGCGTTCGTGCCCGACGCCGCCGGGGTCGGCACGACCGCCTACGCCGCGGCGTACGACCGCTTCGAGCCCCGGTACGGCGGCGCCTCGCGCAGGGCGCACCTCGACGCCGGCTGCTCCGAGGTGGCCCACGCCCCGGCCACGTTGCGCCGTGACGTCGACGACCTGGTCGACCTGCAGGCCGCCACCGCGCTCGGCCTGGGCCCGCGCACCGCGACGGTGGTCGCGGGCCTGGGCATGCTCTGACCCACCGGACGCGCACGGCGGGCCGCCCCCCGGAGGGGACGACCCGCCGCAGCGAGGCTGGATCAGGAGGACGAGGAACTGCTGCTGCTCGAGGTCTCCGAGCCGCTCGACGACGCCGTCTTCTTCGCGGGCGCCTTCTTGGCCGGTGCCTTCTTGGCAGCGGTCTTCTGCGCAGGTGCCTTCTTGGCGGGCGCCTGCTTGGCGGCGGTCTTCTTCGCAGGCGCCTTCTTGGCCGGCGCGCTCTTCGCCGCGGTCTTCTGCGCCGGGGCCTTCGTGGCCGACGTCTTCTTGGACGCGGTCTTCTTCGCAGGCGCCTTCTTCGCGGGCGCCTTCTTGGCAGCGGTCTTCTTGGCCGGCGCGCTCTTCGCAGCAGTCTTCTTCGCCGGCGCCTTGGTGGCCGGCGCCTTCTTCGCGGGCGCCTTCTTCGCGGGCGCGTTCTTCGCGGGGGCAGCCGTCTCGGCCTTCGGCGTCGCCACCTTGGTGGCGGGGGCCTTCTTGCCGGACGACTTCTTGCCCGTGGCCTTCTTGACCGTGTCGACGGCCATCACGGCCGGGGCGGTGGCAGCGGCGACGGTCATCGCGGGCAGCTTCTTGGCACCGGAGACCACGTTTTTGAGGTCGGCGCCGGGGGTGAACTTGGGCACGGCCGTCTTCTTGGCCTGGATCCGCTCACCGGTGCGCGGGTTGCGCACCCACCGCGCCTCGCGCACCCGCTTCTCGAACGACCCGAACCCGGTGATGGCGACCTTCTCGCCGCGCGACACCTCGCGCGTGATCGTGTCGAGGACCGACTCGAGCGCGTGGGCGGCCGCCTTCCTGTTCCCCTCGTACCGCGCTGCGAGCGCGTCGATGAGCTGAGACTTGTTCACTCCGCTTCCCCTTCGACCAGACCTCGGCAGCACGGCGCGCTGCCCGATGTTCCCTGCACGCTAGGGACTCGTGGCCCGGGCCACAACGACCACGCCGAGGATCGTGTCGACGTACGCCGCCGCCGCGGCGCCGATCAAGCGCGGGTCAGGCGCGGATCGTCAGCGGCTTCCAGCTCGGCCGGTCGGCCTCGAACGTGCTGATGTCGGCGTCGTGGCCCAGCGTGATGCCGATGTCGTCGAGCCCCTCGAGCAGGCGCCAGCGGGTGTAGTCGTCGATGTCGAAGGAGTCCTCGATGGCGTCCTCGCCCTCGCCGGCGCGCACCGTGCGCGACTCGAGGTCGACGGTGACCGCAGCCCCCGGGTCGGACTCGAGCAGGTCCCACAGCCGCTGGACGACCTTCTCGTCGACCTGGGCCGCGAGCAGCCCGGCCTTGCCGGAGTTGCCGCGGAAGATGTCGGCGAACCTCGAGGAGATCACGACCTTGAAGCCGTAGTTCTGCAGCGCCCAGACGGCGTGCTCGCGCGAGGAGCCGGTGCCGAAGTCGGGGCCGGCGACCAGCACCGAGCCCTGCGAGTAGACGGGGTGGTTGAGCACGAACTCGGGGTCGTTGCGCCAGGCGGCGAAGAGACCGTCCTCGAAGCCGGTGCGCGTGACGCGCTTGAGGTAGACGGCGGGGATGATCTGGTCGGTGTCGACGTTGCTGCGCCGCAGCGGGACGCCGATGCCGGTGTGGGTGGTGACCTTCTCCATGGTGGTGCCTCTCAGTCCAGGTCCGCGGGCGAGGACAGGGTGCCGCGCACCGCCGTGGCGGCGGCGACGGGGATCGAGACCAGGTGGGTGCGCCCGCCCTTGCCCTGGCGGCCCTCGAAGTTGCGGTTGGAGGTCGACGCGCTGCGCTCCCCCGGGGCGAGCGTGTCGGGGTTCATGCCCAGGCACATCGAGCAGCCCGCGCCACGCCACTCGGCGCCGGCCTCCTTGAAGACGACGTCGAGGCCCTCGTCCTCGGCCTGCAGGCGCACCCGCACCGAGCCGGGCACCACGAGCAGCCGGGTGTCGGGCGCGACGGTGCGGCCCTCGATGATCTCGGCGGCCAGGCGCAGGTCCTCGATGCGGCCGTTGGTGCAGGAGCCGATGAAGACCGTGTCGACGCTGACCTCGCGCATCGGGGTGCCGGCCACCAGGGCCATGTAGTCCAGCGCCTTCTGCGCCGCGACCCGGTCGGAGGCCTCCTCGAAGTCGTCGGGGTGCGGCACCGAGGCGCCCAGCGGGACGCCCTGGCCGGGGTTGGTGCCCCAGGTGACGAAGGGGGTCATCGTGGAGGCGTCCAGCACGATCTCGGCGTCGTACGTCGCGTCGTCGTCGGTGCGCAGGCTCGTCCAGTGCTCGACGGCGGCGTCCCAGTCGGCGCCGGTCGGCGCCTCGGGGCGGCCCTCGATGTAGTCGAAGGTGGTCTGGTCGGGCGCGATCAGCCCGGCCTTGGCGCCCCACTCGATGCTCATGTTGCACACCGTCATCCGCGACTCCATCGAGAGCTCCTCGATGGCCTGGCCGCGGTACTCCACGATGTAGCCCTGGCCGCCACCGGTGCCGGTGTGGGCGATCAGGTTCAGCACCATGTCCTTGGCGGTCACGCCGTCGGGCAGGCTGCCGTTGATGGTCACCGCCATCGTCTTGGGGCGGGCCTGCATCAGCGTCTGGGTGGCCAGCACGTGCTCGACCTCGGAGGTGCCGATGCCGAAGGCGATCGCACCGAAGGCGCCGTGGGTGCTGGTGTGGCTGTCGCCGCAGACGATGGTCATGCCGGGCTGGGTCAGGCCCAGCTGCGGGCCGACCACGTGCACGATGCCCTGGTCGAGGTCGCCGAGGGGGTGCAGCCGCACCCCGAACTCCTCGGCGTTGCGACGCAGCGTCTCGACCTGGGTCCGCGAGACCGGGTCGGCGATCGGCTTGTCCCAGTCGAGGGTCGGGACGTTGTGGTCCTCGGTGGCCAGGGTCAGGTCCGGACGGCGCACCCGGCGCCCGGCCAGGCGCAGGCCGTCGAAGGCCTGCGGCGAGGTCACCTCGTGCAGGAGGTGGAGGTCGATGTAGAGCAGGTCGGGCTCTCCCGCGGTCGAGCGGACGACGTGCTCGTCCCAGACCTTCTCCGACAGGGTCCTGCCCATGACGCGCTCCTTCTTACGGTTCGTGGACGACGTTGAACAGGGACCGAGCCTATGTCGCCGATCCCAGTTCGTGAGACACGGGTCCCGGAATGCGAGACCGAGGATCCTGAGCGCGCTCCATGCCGAGCGTGGATGAGAGCCCGGTCACAGGACTTGCATCCCATGATTTGAGACGCGAGTATTGGCATATGGACAGCAGTGGAGTGGGAGTGCTCGACAAGGCCGCGATCGTGCTGACCGCGCTCGAGGCCGGCCCGGCGACCCTGGCCGGGCTCGTGACCGCGACCGGGCTGGCGCGCCCCACGGCGCACCGCCTGGCGGTCGCGCTGGAGCACCACCGCCTGGTGGCCCGCGACATGCAGGGTCGCTTCGTGCTCGGCCCCCGGCTCTCCGAGCTCTCCGCGGCCGCCGGCGAGGACCGCCTGCTGGCCACCGCCGGCCCGGTGCTGGCGCGCCTGCGCGACATCACCGGCGAGTCCGCCCAGCTGTGGCGCCGCCAGGGCGAGCACCGGGTGTGCGTCGCCGCCGCCGAGCGTCCCTCGGGCCTGCGCGACACCATCCCCGTCGGCTCGCAGCTGACCATGCGTGCCGGCTCGGCCGCCCAGGTCCTGCTGGCCTGGGACGACCCCGAGCGGATGCACCGCGGCCTGCAAAACGCCGCCTTCTCGGCCGCCGCCCTCTCCGGCATCCGGCGCCGTGGCTGGGCCCAGTCGGTCGGCGAGCGCGAGCAGGGCGTGGCCTCGGTCTCGGCCCCCGTCCGCTCCCCCAGCGGCAAGATCATCGCCGCAGTCTCGGTCTCCGGTCCCCTCGAGCGGCTCTCGCGCCAGCCCGGGCGGATGCACGCCCCGGCGGTGCTGGCCGCCGCGGAGCGGCTCTCGGAGTCGCTGCGCCGCGCCGCCGCCGAGAGCGCCTAGACCCGAGCGCCGGGCCCAGGACAGGCCCAGGACCGACCTAGAACAACCCGTCCTGCTCGATGCCGAGCAGCACCTGCTTGCGCTCCAGCCCGCCGGCATACCCGGTGAGCGTGCCGTTGGCCCCGATCACCCGGTGGCACGGGATCACCACCGGGATCGGGTTGCGCCCGTTGGCCAGGCCGACCGCCCGCGAGGCGGCGTGGGTCATGCCCAGCGCCCGCGCCACCTCGCCGTACGACGCGGTCTCGCCGTAGCCGATGGTGCGCAGCTGGGCCCAGACCCGCTGCTGGAAGTCGCTGCCCACCGGCGCCAGCGGCAGGTCGAAGTCGCGCAGCTCGCCGTTGAAGTACGCCGCCAGCTGGCGCGCGGCCTCGACCAGCACCGGGTGGTCGTCGCCCCGCTCGCCCGGGTCGGGTGCACCGGCCTCGGGGTAGGGCGAGAACTCCACCGCCGACAGCGCGCCGTCGCGCTCGACGAGGCGCAGCGGCCCGATCGGGCTCTCGGTCTCGGTCCACATCTCAGTCGTCCTCCGGGTCTGCTCGGGGCGGGGCGGGCATCAGGGTCTGCCACAGGTGCATCAGTGCGTAGGAGCGCCACGGGCTCCACTCCGGCGCGCGGGCGATCTCGGTCACGGGGTCGTGGCCCAGCCGGGTCAGCGCGGTCCGCACCCCCAGGTCGGTGGGCAGGAACACGTCGGGGTGGCCCAGGGCGCGCATCGCGACGTAGTCGGCGGTCCACGGCCCGATGCCGGGCAGCGCCACCATCGCGGCCCGTACGTCGTCGCGCTCGGGGCCCCGGTCGAGCGCGAGGTCGCCGGCGGCGAGCGCGGCGCTCAGCGCGACCAGCGCGCGGCCGCGTGCCCGCGGCATCGGGAGCGTCTCGGGATCGACCTCGGCGAGCGTCGCGGCATCGGGGAAGAGGTGCGTCAGGCCCGGCTGCCCCGTCTCGACCCGGCGGCCGTGGGCCGCCACGATCCGTCCGCCCACGGTGCGGGCGCCGGTGACGGAGACCTGCTGCCCGATCACGGTGCGCACGGCCGTCTCGTCGCCGTCGACCTGGCCGGGCAGCCGCAGCCCCGGCACGCGGTGCACCAGTGCCCCGAGCACCGGGTCGGCGCCCAGGTGCTCGGCGACCGGCAACGGGTCGCAGTCGGCGTCGACCAGGCGGCGTACGCGCTCGACGGCCGCGGTGGTGTCGCGCAGGTCGGTGAGCTGGAAGTGCGCCGCCACCATCGCGACCCCGCCGGCCGGAACCTCGTCGAGCGCCGGGTCGAGGTCGACGCGCACGGTGCCCGGCCCGTGCGGCAGGTCGAGGGTGCGGGCGTACCAGCCCGGTCCGGCCGTCTCGACGCCCGGGACGAGGTGGTAGGCCAGGAAGCCGAGCAGCGCCTGGCCGGCGAACGGCGTGCGCACCGCGAGCCGCAGCGAGATGCCACCGGCGCTCGGCGCTCCCCCGCTGCCGCGCCCGCGCAGCTGTCCGGGGGTCTGGGCGTAGACCTCGCGGATCGTGTCGTTGAACTGCCGCACGCTGGCGAAGCCGGCTGCGAAGGCCACGTCGGCCAGCGGCAGGTCGGTGGTCTCGATCAGCACCCGGGCGGTCTGGGCGCGCCGCGCGCGGGCCAGGGCCAGCGGCCCCGCCCCCAGCTCGGCCGTCAGCAGCCGGGTCAGGTGCCGCGGGCTGTAGCCCAACCGGCGCGCCAGCCCGTCGACGCCCTCGCGGTCGACGACCCCGTCGGCGACCAGGCGCATGGCCCGGCCCGCGGCACCGGCCGCGACGTCCCAGTCGGGGCTGCCGGGGGTCGCGTCGGGCAGGCAGCGCTTGCAGGCCCGGAAGCCGGCCCCCTGGGCCGCGGCGGCGCTGGGGTGGAAGGTGACGTTGCGCGCCGCCGGCGTGCGCGCGGGGCAGGAGGGCCGGCAGTAGATGCCGGTCGTGCGGACCGCGGTCCAGAAGACCCCGTCGAAGCGGCGGTCGCGGGCCTTGACCGCGGCGTAGCACGAGTCCGCGTCGAGTCCCTCCAGGCCGGCCATGGGCCCATCCTCCCCCACGGCACCCACCACGCACTGGCGGGAATCGGACGGCACCTGGAACCGGTCACGGCCAGGGTGTCGCGCAGATCACCACGGGTCGGGGAGAATCACCGGGTGGACGACGACCAGGACCTCAGCACCGACCGGCCTGCGCCGCGTCCCGGGCGCCGCCGGCGGGAGAGCGCGGAGCGTCGCCACCGCCGCACCGTGTGGCGGGTGGTCCTGATCAGCCAGCTGTGCCTGGCGCTGCTCACCGCCGGCACCGTGGCCGTGGCCTACGACCGGCTCGACTCCGGCCTCGAGGTCCAGGACATCGAGGACCAGCTGATGAACCGTCCCGAGAAGAAGGAGGTCGAGGGGCCGGAGGAGCCGCTCAACATCCTGGTGCTCGGCACCGACGACCGGGGCTGCGAGGGCTGCGCCATCGACGGCGAGTCGGGCGGCGGCGGCTCCGACACGACGCTGCTCATCCACGTCTCGGCCGACCGCAAGGACGCGTACGGCGTCTCGCTGCCGCGCGACGCGCTGGTCGACCGTCCCGACTGCATGGCCGAGGACGGCACCGTGATCCCGGGCGAGGACCTGGCGATGTTCAACACCGCCTTCGCCGAGGGCGGCGCGGCCTGCACCGTGCAGACCCTGGAGCAGCTGACCGGGGTGCTGATCGACCACTACGTGACCGTCGACTTCAACGGCTTCGTCGACATGGTCGACGCCGTGGGCGGCGTGGAGGTCTGCCTGCCCAAGGAGGTCGCCGACCCCAAGACCAAGATCTACCTCGACGCGGGCACCCAGGTGCTCGACGGCGAGGACGCGCTGAAGTACGTGCGCGAGCGCTCGGTGCTCTCGGCGAACTCCGACATCGGCCGGATGAAGCGCCAGCAGGCGTTCATCGCCTCGATGGTCAACAAGGTCGTCTCGGCGGGCACCCTGACCCGTCCCGACCGCGTCTACGGCTTCCTCAAGGCCGCCACTGGGTCGCTGACCCTCGACGCCGACCTCGACAGCCTCAGCCGGCTGGCCGACCTCGCGCTGCAGTTCCGCGAGACGGGGCTCAGCGACATCAAGTTCATCAGCGTGCCGTTCGAGGCCTACGAGCCCGACCCCAACCGGCTGGTGTGGACCGACGAGGCCGACAAGCTCTGGACCCGCATCAAGCGCGACAAGCCGCTCAGCCCGACGCTGAGGGAGGGCGCGATCAACGCCGCCGACCCGGTGGGCGGCGACGACAAGGACCCCTCGGCCTCGCCCGGCGACGCCTCCGGCGGGCCCGACGACGAGCCCAGCGCGAGCGCGGAGCCCGACGACGACGCCCCGACCGAGGAGGAGCGGGCGGAGGCGCTCGCCAACGGCCTCTGCGCCTGACCCGGCCCAGATATCGCTCCGACCCGGCGCGAACTTCTCGAGTCCGAGAAGTTCGGGCCGGGTCGTTGCGATATTAGGGCCGGGTCGGCGAAACGCAGCAGGCCCCAGCCCGAGGGGCTGGGGCCTGCTGGGTGGTGCTTCCTGCGTGGTACCCCCGACCGGATTCGAACCGGCGCTACCGCCTTGAGAGGGCGGCGTGCTAGGCCGCTACACAACGGGGGCGTGGCAGTCGGATCGGCCTCGCGACCTCTCCGGAGCAACCTGCGGAACACTAGCCGGAGCTGGCTTTCCGCACAAAATCGCGGGGCTCCGAAGGTTCTCGGGGCTCCGCGACAGAGTCGCTGCTCGCTGGGATACTAGGACTCGAACCTAGAATAACTGGACCAGAACCAGTCGTGTTGCCAATTACACCATATCCCACTGGGGGGTTCTCAGGGCCGCCTCTCGGCGCCCCTCAGGACCGGTGGAAACCTTACACGCGGCTCTGCCGAGCAGCCAAAACGGCCACCTCACCGGCCCTCGCCGAGGTCGCGATCCCCCGCTTCCGCGCCCACCACATGACCACGCCGAGGTAGACCAGGCTCTGGGTCAGCGTGACCGGAAGGCTCCACCAAGTGCCGCCGGTGGGGTTCAGGGCCGTGGTCATGTCGCTGAAGGCCAGGGCGATGCTGAAGGCCAGGAAGTTGTTGAGCACGTGCATCGCGATGGCGGCCTCGAGGCCGCCCGTCAGCACCACCAGGATGCCGGCGACCAGGCCGAAGGCCAGGCGGTCCACGAAGATCGGCGGGTCCTGCGGGCCGTGCAGCAGCGCGAAGAGCACGGCGGGCACGACCACGGCGACCACGATCGCCACCCGGGCGTTCGCGAACAGCCCACCGAAGGCCTGGGTCAGGTAGCCGCGGAAGGCGTACTCCTCCCCCGCCGCCTGCAGGGGCGTGAGCAGCAGCACCACGAGCAGGAAGTCGCGGGTGGTGCTGGTGAACTCGTTGAGGCTGCCGTCGACCGCGACGCTGTCCTGGGCGGGCACCACCGCGGAGACGACCAGGGTCGCCACCAGGGCCAGGAACGACAGCCCGAAGCAGGTCAGCATCCAGCGCCAGCGCAGCCGCCGGGCCACCGACGACAGCCACCCCGGCCGTACGCCGTGGACCAGCCACACGATGCCCAGCGCGACCGGGATGGTCACCGCCCAGCCGAGGTTGACCAGCGCCAGGAACGACGGCGCCACCTCCCCCACGCCGCTGACCCGGTCGAAGGCGGCGCCGGGGGTGAGCCCGCCCAGCACCAGCGACAGGGTCAGGACCAGCGCGATCAGCGTCTGCAGGACGAGGAAGAGCACGCCCAGGGCGGCGACGCCCAGGGGGATCCACCACCCTCGGCGCGGCGCCGCCCGCAGCAGCCGGTGGTAGGCCAGCCGTTCCTCGACGTGCACGGCCCTCAGCCCAGCGCGCCGCGCAGCCGCGACAGCGACCGGTCGCGCCCGAGCAGCTCCATCGACTCGAAGAGCGGCGGGCTGACCCGGCGACCCGAGATCGCCACCCGCACCGGCCCGAAGGCGTTGCGCGGCTTGAGCCCCATCTCCTCGACCAGCTTCGCCTGCAGGGCGTCCTGGATGGCCGCGGTCGACCACTGCTCGAGCCCCTCGACGGCCTCGAGGGCCGCGCGCACGACGCCCAGCCCGTCCGCGGTCAGCAGCTTGGCGGCGTCGTCGGGGTCGATGGTGAAGTCGGCCTCGTCGACGAAGAGGAAGCCCAGCATCGCCGGGGCCTCGGTGAGCTTGTTGATGCGCTCGGCGACCAGCGGCATCGCCAGCTCCAGCAGCTGCGCGTCGGCGTCGCCGACCGGGTCGCCGACCACGCCTGCGTCCTTGAGGAACGGCAGCACCCGGTGGGTGATCTCCTCGACCGACAGCCGCCGCATCTGCGAGGTGTTGATGGCGTCGGCCTTCTTGAGGTCGAAGCGCGCGGGGTTGGGGTTGACGTCCTTGATGTCGAACGCCTCGACCATCTCCTCGAGGCTGAAGACGTCGCGGTCGGCGGCGATCGCCCAGCCCAGCAGGGCCAGGTAGTTCATCAGCCCCTCGGGGATGAATCCCTGGTCGCGATAGGCCAGCGCGTGCGCCTGCGGGTCGCGCTTGGAGAGCTTCTTGTTGCCCTCGCCCATCACGTAGGGCAGGTGCCCGTAGGCCGGGGTCTCCTCGGCGACACCGATCGCCTTGAGCGCCTCGAAGAGCGCGATCTGGCGCGGGGTGGAGGAGAGCAGGTCCTCGCCGCGCAGCACGTGGGTGATGTGCATCGTGGCGTCGTCGACCGGCGCGGTGAGCGTGTAGAGCGGGTCGCCGTTGGCGCGGCACAGCGCGAAGTCGGGCACGTGGGTGGTGTCGAACGTGACGTCGCCGCGCACCAGGTCGTCCCAGGTGATCGAGCCCTCGGGCATCCGGAAGCGCACCAGCGGGGCGCGGCCCTCGGCCTCGAAGGCGGCGCGCTGCTCGGCGGAGAGGTCGCGGCAGAAGCCGTCGTAGCCCATCACCTTCGAGCCCGAGGCCTTGCGGCGCGCGTCGACCTCCTCGTTGGTGCAGAAGCACTCGTAGGTGTGCGAGGAGGCGGCCAGCTTGGCGAGCACGTCGCGGTAGAGGTCGCCGCGCTCGGACTGGCGGTAGGGGCCGTAGGGCCCGCCCTTCTCGACGCCCTCGTCCCAGTCGAGCCCGATCCAGCGGAACAGGTCGAGGATGGCCTGGTAGGACTCCTCGGTCGAGCGCTCCTTGTCGGTGTCCTCGATGCGCAGCACGAAGGTGGCGTCCTGGCCCTGCAGCGCCGCGTGGCGGGCGAAGGCGAAGTTGAACAGCGCGGTGCGGACCAGCCCGACGTGCGGGGAGCCGGTCGGGGAGGGGGCCATGCGGACGCGGACGGGGGTGCTCATCGGGTTGCCACCTTGTTCGTGAGGGTGCCGAGGCCGTCGATCGAGACCTCGACCTCGTCACCGACCTCCATCGGACCGACACCCTCGGGGGTGCCGGTGAGGATGACGTCGCCCGGGAGCAGCGTCATGGTGCTGGAGACGTGCGCGACCAGCGCGGGGATGTCGAAGACCATGTCGGCGGTCGAGCCGTCCTGGACGACCTCGCCGTTGAGGAAGGTCTGCACGCGCACGCCGTCCTTGAAGGTCTGCGGGTCGAGGTCGGTCTCGATCCACGGCCCGAGCGGGCAGAAGGAGTCGAAGCCCTTGGCGCGGGTGAAGTGGCCGTCGCGGCGCTGGAGGTCGCGGGCGGTCACGTCGTTGGCGATCGTGTAGCCGTGGATGACGTCGGTGGCCTTCTCGGCCGGCACGTCGCGGCAGATCCGCCCGATGACCACCGCGAGCTCGCCCTCGTAGTGCAGGTCCTGGGTCTGCGGCGGGTAGAAGACCGGGTCGCCGGGCCCGACCACGCTGGTGTTGGGCTTGAGGAACATCAGCGGCTCGGTGGGCACGTCGTTGCCCATCTCGGCGGCGTGGGCGGCGTAGTTGCGCCCGATGCCGACCACCTTGCTGCGCGGCAGCACCGGGGCCAGCAGCCGCGCGTCGGGCAGCCGGAACTGCTGGTCGAGCAGCTTGACGCCGACGTACAACGGGTCGCCGGCCAGGGCCACGACCACGCTGTCCTCGCTCGGTTGCCCGAGCTCGTCGATCTCGCCTGTGACCACGCCGTAGAGCGGGTCCTCGCCGGTGGTGAATCTCGCGATGCGCACGCCCCGACCCTAGCGACCTACGGTTGGTGCCCGTGGAGGTGCTCGAGCGCGAGGAGTGGCAGGCGCGGGCCGCGTCACACGCGGCCCGGGTCGACGCCTACGTGACCCCGCACCTGGAGCGTCGCGAGGCCCGGGTCAAGCACCCGGTGCACGACTTCCTCTTCACCTACTACTCCCAGCGCCCGGCCCAGCTGCGCCGCTGGCACCCGGGCATCGGCACCGCGCTCGCCGACGCGCCGGAGCACGCGGGCCTCAGGGGCTACGCCGAGCGCGACGGGCTCGTGTCGGTCACCGCCGAGCACGTCGAGCGGCAGCGCCCGCTGCTGGAGGCCACCCGCCGCCTGCTGCGCGCCACGGCCGCGCGCCCGGCCCAGCTGGGCTGCTTCGGCCTGCACGAGTGGGCGATGGTCTACCGGCTCGCCGACGACGAGACGCGGCACGCCGACTGGCCGCTGCGCCTGGGCAACGAGGGCACCGACGCCGTGGTCGAGTCGCACCGCATCGCCTGCAGCCACTTCGACGCCTTCCGGTTCTTCACCGAGCCGGCCCGCCCGCTCAACACCCTCTCCCCCGCCGTCGACGACCGCGCCGACTTCGAGCAGCCGGGCTGCCTGCACGCGGGCATGGACCTCTACAAGACATCATACAGGCTCCTCCCGATGGTCTCGTCAGATCTCGTGGCTGACGCCTTCGCACTCGCATGGGACATCCGCATCCTCGATATGCGCGCTGCTCCCTACGACTTCACCGGCATCCACATGGACCAGACAGGCGAGGAGTGGACGCCTGTCAGGATCGAGACCGCCGAGGGCAAGCGCGAGTACGCGGAGGCTCAGCAGGCGTTCGCAGCGCGAGGAGCGCCGATCCGTCAGCGACTGATCGAATGGTGCGACCACTTGCTCGCAGGCGACTAGGCACCGCAGCAGGCAACCGGGGGGATCTCGCCATCCACTCACGAGGACGGCGGACGGCCCGAGGTAGCCTCTCGACTTCACTGAAGAGGGTGTCGGTTCGACACCTCTACTCGCGGGGAGGACGGTCGGGCGTTGGCGCTCATCGACGCATTGATCGACAAGGTCGCGGACCGCGAACTGCGACAAGCACTTCGCGACCAGGTCGACTCGATCCTGAACAAGCAGTCATTCGGCCTGGTGTACCAGCAGCACAAGCCA
Source organism: Nocardioides cremeus (assembly GCF_030518195.1). GTDB lineage: Bacteria > Actinomycetota > Actinomycetes > Propionibacteriales > Nocardioidaceae > Nocardioides > Nocardioides cremeus. The sequence goes on along the minus strand of NZ_JAULSC010000002.1, from coordinate 267,589 downwards.
GAAACCGTCGAGTTGCCGCGCTTTCAGGTGCGGAAGGGCTGCAAGGTTCGCGCCCCTTCCAAGGGTGAAGACCTCTATCTCGTTGAACGGGTCAACGGCGAGACAGTCACGATCGCCACCATGACCGATGAGCCCAAGAGATTGGACATCTCCAGGGAACAGTTGGTGGTTGTGCGCGAGTTTGGGGAGCCGATCTATCCCGGCCTCCACCCAGTTGGCCAGGTGAGCGAAGGTGGAGAGAAGCGTCCCCACGTTGTCATCAACGCAGAGAACTTCCACGCGCTGGAGACTCTGCTCTACACGCACGAGGGCCAGATCGACTGCATCTACATCGATCCTCCCTACAACACGGGAAGCCGCGACTGGAAATACAACAATGACTACGTGGATGGAGTCGATCAGTTCCGCCACAGCAAGTGGTTGGCGTTCATGGAACGCCGTCTCCTGCTCGCGCGCAGACTGCTCAAGGAGTCGGGCGTTCTGGTGGTGACGATCGACGAACACGAGGTCGACAACCTTGGGCTACTTCTCCGCCAGACACTGCCCGAGGCGGAGATCCAGCGCGTCACGATCGTGATCAACCCGAAGGGCAACAACCAAACGCAGTTCTCGCGCGTGGACGAGTACGCGTTCTTTTGCTTCCACGGCGACGCCAACGTGGTTGACGGTCCCGACAGTGGTCTCGGCGACGTTGCCAACAGTGAGCCGGTTTGGGGAATGCTCATGCGGCGCGGGAGCAACTCTCTCCGTAAAGACCGCCCGACGATGTTCTATCCGATCATCGTAGAAGACGACACTGGCCGGATCGTTGGAGCTGGGGATCCACTCGACCCCGGCACTCCGCGAGCGAGCGTCAAAGCACAGAGGGGAACGCGGCTCGTGTGGCCGATCCGCACCGACGGTTCGGAAGGTCGTTGGCAGATCGGCAGGGATCGCCTACTTGAGCAAGTGTCCGAGGGCACGGCCAAGGTGGGCGCACGTGGGGGCATCCAGTACGTCTCGGAGAAGGGACGGAAGGGGATCAAGAGTGGTGCGGTCGAAGTTACTGGAACTGCCCATGACGGGTCTCTACTCCTGCGTTGGAACGATCGGACCACAAAGCCGAAAACGGTCTGGTTCCGTCCCGCGCACAACGCCGCGACATATGGAACGGACCTGTTGACCAACCTTCTGGGCGAGCGCGACCAGTTCCCGTTTCCGAAGTCGGTCTATGCAACCAAGGACGCCATTCGTGCAGCGGTCGGTGATCGACCCGATGCTGTGGTCCTCGACTTCTTCGCTGGCTCGGGGACCACCATGCACGCGGTCGCACTACTGAACGCTGAGGATGGTGGCGAGCGTCAAAGCATCCTCGTCACCAACAACGAGGTCTCATCCAGCGAGGCTGCTGATCTGGGCGCGCGCGGCGTCAAGGCTGGCGATCCCGAGTGGGAGCAACTCGGCATCTTCCACCACGTCACGAAGCCCCGCGTCACTGCTGCTATCACCGGCAAGACCCCGTCGGGCAGTCCGGTAGGGGGCGACTACCTTGGCACAGTTACTCCAATGGCAGACGGGTTGCCCGAGAATGCTGCCTTCTTTGAACTCACCTACGAAGACCCTGACCTCATCGGACTCGGTAGGAAGTTCCAGGCCGTAGCCCCCCTTTTGTGGATGAAGGCGGGAGGTCGCGGGCGAATTATCGACAAGCCCGTGAAGGACTGGACGGTTCCAGTGGATGCCTTCTATGGAGTGCTCTTCAACTGTGACAAGTGGCGGGACTTCGTGGACGAAATCTCGTTCCGGGCCGACGAGATTGCACACGCGTTCGTTGTGACCGACTCGACTGCCACATTTCAGCAGATCCTGCTCGAAGTTCCCAGCCAAGTCGAATGCACTCAACTCTACGCCGACTACCTACGCACGTTCGAGATCAACACGGAGGGACGCGCGTGAGGTACACACTCAAGGACTACCAAGCATCGAAGACTGCCGAACTCATCAGGAGCTTGCGTCGCGCCACGCGGGATTTGGAGGGTGACGCATCCGACTATTGGTCGGTCGCGCTCAGCGCACCAACAGGTGCAGGCAAGACTGTGATCGCGTCTGCCGTGATAGAGACTCTCTTCGATGGTGGCGGCGAGTTCGCAGAAGACCCTCTTGCGACAGTTCTATGGGTCACCGACGACCCTGCACTCAATGAACAGACCAAGCGAAACATGAACCAAGCCTCGTCAACTCTTGGTCCGAGCAGACTCAAAACCATCGATGCGTCGTTTGATCAGGAGATCTTCGAGCCACGTCGCGTCTACTTCCTTAATATCCAGAAACTGGCACGCAGCAACCCGTTGTCACGCAGCAACACCAACGCCCGCGAGTACTCCCTTTGGCAGACGATCGCAAACACGATCAAAGCCAACGGCGCGCATTTCTACGTGGTCATCGACGAAGCGCACCGAGGAATGAAGTCAGAGAGCGACCGTGCGACCATCGTGTCGCGCATTATCAACGGCCAAGACGGACTCAACCCGCCTGCGCCGATCGTGTGGGGCATCAGCGCCACACCCGAGCGTTTCAACCAGGCGATCGCGCGCTGGACTGTCCAGCGAACCAACAAGATGATCACCGTACCTCTGGAGGCAGTGCGTGGATCGGGCCTACTGAAAGACAAGATCGTCCTCGACAACCCAGCAGCCGGACAGGTGGAGGGCGATACGTCCTTCATTCGTGCTGGCGTAGAGCAGACACTGCAGTTTGAAGACGATTGGCGGACCTACGCAGGCGAGCAAAACGAACCTCCGGTGGTCCCAGCAATGGTTGTTCAGGTGCCGAATAAGCCGAGCGAAGCCGAGATGTCGGAGATCTTGGGCACGATTTTTGGAGCATGGGACGATCTGCACGATTACAACGTCGTTAACACCTTCGGCGAACACACGGCCATCAGCGTTAACGGCTGGACCATCGCCTACATGGCTCCGCAGGATATCCAAGACGACCCGCAAGTCCGAGTGGTCTTGTGTAAAGATGCGATCTCGACAGGCTGGGACTGCCCCCGCGCAGAAGTTCTGGTGTCACTCCGCCCAGCAGTCGAATACACCTACATCGCTCAAATGATCGGACGGATGGTCCGAACTCCACTGGCTCGAAAGATCGCAACGAACCAGACCCTCAACGATGTGCATTGCTATCTGCCGCGCTTCAACAAGTCTCAGGTCCAGGGAATTGTTGATCGGTTCTCTGAGGGGAGGAGCGACGAACCGCCTGTTGAAATCGTCGTTGACCCGGTCACTATCGAGCGCAACACGGACGTAGATCCGGCGGTCTTTGATCTGCTTGAAGCTCTCCCTACTTATGTCGTGCCAGGCAAGTTGTACCGAACACAGGTATCGCGTCTTCACAGCCTCGCCACTTTGCTTACGGGCGACAACATCGTTGAGGGCGCCATCGCTCAAGTGAAGGCGCAGTTGACCGCCGTCCTGCAAGCGCAGAGGGAACGGCTCGAGTCCGACGGCACCTTCCAGCGCGACCTCGAACGAGTCCGCCATCTTCGGATCGAGCGGTCCTACGCACTGCTTGCGGCCGAAACACTTGAGGACCTGCCCGGCGAGGCATCGTATGAAGTGGACCGCGACGACAACAACATCGAGGACCTGTACCGAGTCGCAAAGCGCAAGTTACCCGAAGGCGTTGCGACGAACTATTGGGACTCGGTGATCTCAGCGCAAGGAGAAGACGACTACGACCCCATCGAGGCGAAGGCGATCACAGCCGTACTCGCGTTGCACTCGGAGGTTGTGGAGGCCGTCGAGAGCGCAGCGGAGCAGGCTGTTCGCAGTTGGCTTCGGGAGCACCAGCGCTCAATCTCGAAGCTCTCGGACGCCAAGAAGGCTCTCTATGAACCAATCAAGCGCGAGACTCGCTCCGCCGAGCAGACCGAACTGATCCTTCCCACATCTCGCACAGTTTCTGACAGCCCGCAGAAGTGGGGGAAGCACGTGCTTGCGACCGAGGACGGGCAATACCCGCTTCCCATTAAGGGTTGGGAGCTTCAGGTGCTGGAGTGCGAGCTGAAGGACACTGATCTCGTGGCCTGGTATCGGAACCCGGTAGGCGGAACCTCAGCGCTTCGCATTGCTTATCGAGGGTCGCAGTTCGATAAGTCGATGTACCCGGACTTCGTGATGTTTCACAACACCGACGCCGGCATCAGACCGTCGATCATAGATCCTCACGGCTTCTTCCTCGCCGATGCCACTGTCAAACTCAAGGGTCTCGCGCAGTACGCAGAGAAGCACGGTGACGCATACGCGCGGATCGACGCCGTCGCTGAGGTCAAGGGCAAGCTCTTGGCCCTGGATCTCAAGTCAGAAGCCGTGCGGGCCGAACTCGCCGATGTTGATGACAATGAGGTTGAGGCATTCTTCCAAAAGCACGCCGGCGACTACGCCTGAACCTGCACCCACGAGCCATTCAGGTCGAGGACTCTTTGGGGGTGGGGTATGACCCCCGCTGCGGAGGAGCCCTCACCGCCATGTCACAGCAGTAAGACATCTGAACCACTTCTCAGGGTTTCTGTGCCCTTGTGAAAAGCACCCCTGGGAGGGGTCTCGTGGAGGCGCTGAGAGCCGTTCTGAGGCGTTTTCGGCCTGCCAATGGCACATTCCCCCACCGAAGGGCTCTCAGGCGCTCCTACACCGCTTCTCGTGGCTTCCAGAGCGCGCTCGCGTTACCACAGATCCCCCAGGAACGCAAGAAAGACCCCCCACCGGGCACCGGAGTGATGCCAGCAGGGGGTCCAGGTCTTGCTGTGAGGCCGATCAGGCCACTTCGTCGTCCTCGTCCTCGAACAGCGCAGCCACGTCGGCACGGATCTGCTCAGCAGGATCGGGCTCGGGCTCACTTCGGTCGATGAGGTAGCCGTCAGCCTGCTTCGAGCGAGCCGAGAGTCGAAGCTCGGTCAGTTGGTTGAAGATGACTTCCATCGACATCGCCTTCGGGGTGCGAGGAGTGCCGTCAGCGTAGGTGGAACTCATCTCAGCCGAGTAGTAGTTGCAGAGCATGAACAACCTCAGCCAGTCTCCACTCGACCAGAGGTCGGCAGCCTCGTCCATGCTCGCGAGCGTCCACATGGTCTTCGCGGCGTGGTGCCACTCGGGGTCGGGCTCGGGCTTGACGACCTCCTTCGGCTCCAGGTAGGTCAGGTGTCCAGCCTTCTCCAGGGCACGCCTCTCGCCACGCTTCTCAGCGCTCTTGGTGGCGTAGTCACCTTCGAGGTAGCCGGCTCGGGGGTCAGCCATGTGTCATCCACTCCTTCGTGTCGGCATGCGACCGGAGGTAGTCCCTGGCGCGCTGCTCGTAGGCCGCTCGCTGGTTCTCGGAGGGGGTGCAGAGCATCGCCAGCGCACCCTCCTGCCATCCACGAGCAACGCAGGACTGGGCGGTCGTCTGCATCCACTCGTTGAGCTCGGTGCCGGCGAGCCTGCCCAGGGCCTTCGCGTAGCCGCGAGAGATCTTCACAGCGAGCCGCATCGGAGCGCCATCAGTCGCCAGTGCCCCGAGGAAAAAGCGCGGCGAGCAGTACCGCTCGATCTCGGGCTCAGACTTCTCCTCGTCGGTCATTCACTCCTCCTCGATCTTCGGGTTGTCGCTGCGGGCCTCCTCCATCGCTGCGAGGAAGGCAGCGGCAGCAGGAGAGGTCTCCCCGGTCTGGTTGCGGTCGTCACGGATGCCGTTGGTGTTCTCGTTCATCTGGTTCTCCTTCAGGTCTGTCTCGGGGTTGGACGGCGAGCCGGTCACGCCACGGTCGTCTCGCGCATGTGCCCGAACGCCACGTGGATCAGCGAGGGCACGCCCTTCGGGGCGATCTCGGCTCGCTCGTTGTCGAAGGGGATGTGATGCCGCCGGCACAGCGCGACGAAGTGCTTGGCGTCGTCGCAGGTGCAGTACCGACGCCCCTTGTCATCGACAGCCTCAGCGGGGCAGTCGTGGGTGTAGGCCCACTCGCGGGCAGGTCGGTCGCAGGCGCGATGAGAGCACTGGCGCTCGCTCGCGGGACTACGGACGGCCCTGGCTCGCATGTGAGCGCCCTTGTAGCCGATCACGTCACCCTTCCAATGGGATCGCCCAGCGGCCTTCTTGCCACAGGCGCAGCAGCGGGTGGTTCGACCGGCTCGAAGGTCGGACTGTCGGACGATGGTGATGCTGTCGGCACAGTCCAGGCAGGACACCAGCCACCGGGAGACTCGACTCCCATCAGCGTTGTAGACGGGCTCAGCTTCAGAGAGGACGTAGAGGTCTCCGAAGATCTGGCCGGCGAGGTTCAGGCGGCTCATCGACCCACCTCCTTCTGCCGGCGAATGATGTCGGTGGTGACGTACTGGGTGCCGATGGCGGTTGCCCAGATGACCACGTAGGTCAGCAGGGCAATCAGCAGGATGCTCATGTGTTGGTGGAGTCCTTTCGGGTTGGTTCAGGGTTGACGAGCGCGCTACAATTGCGAGGACAAGACGTACGCGCTCAGAGCGCCCGTGAGGGCTCAGGAGAGTGCGGATCGAAGGAACATGCCCTCGATGGCTCCCAAGCCCTCACAGGCGGGTTCTCGTGGCTCTCAGACCCCTTCTGCGGGGCTGGGGTGTCTCAGTCGTCCGGTTCGAGCCTTCGCATGGCCTCACGGGCCTCGGCTTCGCGTCGAAGCATCCACGCGGGCTTGGTCGGCTCGTTGCCGCCCGTCTTCAGCATCTCGCTCGCCACGGGGTCATCGCTGAACTGCTGGCGCTCAGCGTTGCGACCCCTGCGGGACTGCGAGGACATCTCGTCGTCAGGGACGTGAGGGTTGGTGTAGCGGGTCATGGCTCAGACCTCCTCTGTCGGGGAGTAGGCGAACTCGACGGTGACGGTGGCCTCAGCGGTAGTCGGCTGGATCGCTCCACCCATGCGGTGAGCGACAGAGTTCGAGGGCCAGTTGTGGTTGACCCCAGTCACGTCGCTCATCTCCACGCTGACGACCTCGCCGGCCTCGGTGATCGCGCCGATGGTCTCGCGCTGGAAGATCCCGAAGACCTCTCGGAGCTCGGTCTTCAGGTCGGGGATCTCCATGCTCGGGCCACGCTCCTGCTGGGCAGCCACTCGGAAGGTGGCCGTGCCGGTGGCCTTGCCGCCCTCGTAGTCCAGGTTGGTGGTCATCCGGTCGAACAGGCCCTCCCAGAGCGTCTTGACGCGAGCACCGAAACCACGGGCTCGCAGGGTCTCTGCCTCCCGAGCACCGGAGATCTGGAGACCCCACGCCTGCTCGAAGTCGCTCATCCACGAAGCGATGCCGTGGATGGACGGCTCAGCCAGTCGGGGCAGCGGCCACATCGCTCGGTCGAAGGTGATGCCGGTCTGGGTGACCTGACCCTCGCAGCCAGCGTCCTCGAAGGCGTCTCGCAGAGCCTTGACGGGAACCTCGGTGCCCTTGGCAGTGAGGCGAACTGAACCGGCAGCCGAGAGGGTGCCGTAGTCCTCGGTGGGGGTCGTCTGGGACACCACGATCAGCGGCTCGATGTCGGGAGCCTCGGCAGGGACCTTGCGAACGACCACGGGCACGTCAGTGACGCTCTCGATCAGGTCAGCGGCAAGGTGGGCAAGGTGCTCGTCGGCAGCGAGCGGCCGCAGGGTTCGCTCCGCCTGCTGGAGCGTCTTCTGGTCGTGACCGAGGTAGTTGGTCAGCGTCTCGATCTCATCCTTGGTCGCCCGGACGCTCGCAGCGGTCACCGAGCGGTCGCCGGCCTTCTGCTGGGCCTGCTGGCGCTCCAGGAGGGCCTTCTGCTCGGCCAGTGCCGCCTTGGTCTCCTGCACCGTGGCAGCGGCCTCGTCGTACGCCTGCTGGGCCGTACTGCGAGCCTCAGCGTCAGCATCGCTGGTACTGGCCCGCAGGGACTTCCGCAGGTCGTTGATCTGCCGCAGAGCATCGGCTCGCGTGCGCTGGAGCTCGAGGATCTGCTCGATGGTCTGGGTCTCGGTCTTGCTCATGTGGTTCTCCTTGTTGGTGTGTTGGGTGCTGCGGTGGAGGCGAGCGGTGCTTACCGCTTCGGCTCCTTGTTGTCGGGCAGTCGCTTCGGGTCCAGCCCCATGCGTTCTGCGTCGTAACTGGTCACCCGGTCGCTGCGACGGCGACGAGTGGCCTTGATGCCCTTGGGCATGGCATCCAGGTAGAGCCCGCTCTCGGTGATGTGGGGCTCGTGGACATCGGCCACAAGACCTTCCTCACGGAGAGCCTTCTGCTGGGCAGGGGTGAGGTGATGCTTGGTCAACTGGTCTTCCTTCCTTACTTGCTTGTGGGTTGACTGGTCACCGGCAGAGAGGGGTCTGTGTCTCGATGAGACAGAGACCCCAGTCCCCTCCGATGGGGTTGCCGGTTGCCTCGCTTGGCCCCGGAGGGGCCTGAAGGTGTTGCCTCGATCCCTGTCCCCGGTAGAAAGGGGTCGGCTATCCCCCTCCCCTTGGTAGAGGGGTGACATGGCCGACCCCTTTTCGGCTCCGGTGCCAACGTGCTTGCGGGCAACAACTACTCAGGGATGGGAGGAGGTGGAGACCCGAGGGAGCGAAGCGACCGAGAGGTCTCGGTGCTCACAGGTCTGGAGCCTTGCGTGCCCTCTGGTCTCGGGGTGTCCCCGTTTTTGACTCACCCTCGCTATAGAGAAGTGGGGGTGAGTCATTTTTGAGCCACTGTGAGATCTGGTCACTCTCAGTGTGGGATCTGGTCACTCGGGCAGGGTCAGCATGTCGCCGTCGATCAGCCTTGCTTCGGCCAGAGCAGCCTTGTGGCGCAGGAAGGTTCGCTGGTTCATGCCGATCTGCACAGCGGTCTGCCGATCACTCAGGAGACGGCGTTGACCGATCTCAGCCAGCCGTTCGCCGGTGCCCTTGACCTTCGGCTTCAGGTCGGACGCCTTCAGAGCATCGAGCCACTGGGCGAGGAAACCACTGTGGTCCTCGGTGTCTGCCGTCACGTCCCACACGAGCTCGACGTTCACCCTCGCTCGCGTGATCGCCGTGTAGAGCCAGCGCCAGTAGTACGACCCCTTGGGTTCCATGACGATCACGTCATCCCACTCGGACCCCTGAGCGGAGTGAGCGGTCATCACGTGGGCGAACTGAACCGGGGCGACGACCTCACTCTCTCCGAGGGCTTCCAGTGCCGGCATCAGAGCCTCGTACGGCTTGCTCTCCTCGAAGATCCACACCGGAGTCAGCACCTTCAGGTCGCCATCTCGCAGGGTGAGTTCGTAGAAGTCATGCCCCTCGCGGCAGACGCGCCGGGAGTCCACTACGCGGTCGAACACTGTGTGGCCGGCGATGGTGTCGGCATGGGTCTGGTGGTCACCCACGAGCGCCACCATCCCGTTCACGATGTTGGCCGAGAGTTGGTTGGCACGGAACATGATGGTGTCGCCAGCCACGGGCTTGAACGCTGGCTTGCCGACGTGCTCTCGCATCCGCTGACTCAGGTTCAGCCGCTCCTCGTTCGAGTGGACGATGACCGCATCTGCCTCGATCAACCGAGCCAGCGGAGCAGAGTGCCGCATGATCGCCTGCAACTCAGGAGCCGAGCGACTGAACTGCTCGTTGTCCCGAAGCCACGTGGCAGCCGTCAGGACGGGGCCGGGGTTCTGTCGGAGCACGTCTCGCAGCACGATGTCCCCCGGCACGTCGGTGTACCCCGGCGTCTGCATGACGGGATCGAGTTGCGCCGGCTCACCGACCGCAAGCACGCGGATGTCTCGCTTCTGCCCCGAGGGGACCATCCCTCGCATCGCCAGAAGGTCTGAGGCGACCTCTGCCCCAACCATGCTCGCCTCGTCCACCACGAGCAGGTCGATGTCGTTGAGCTTGCTGTCGAACGCTGGCACGACAACGAAGCGGTCGGATCGAACCCACCCGCTGTGTCGGGGGTCCTGCGCGGCTTCCTTGGACACGGGCGCGTAGATGTACCCCGGAGCGTGCAGCGTGGTCGTCGGGTAGCCCGTCTTCCGGTGGACCACGTGAGCCGCCTTGCCGGTGGGCGCAGCCAGCCAGTAGTTGATGTCCGGTCGAGCGCCCTCGATGGCGTCCAGCACGCCCTTCAGGGTCGTGGTCTTCCCGGTCCCGGCATACCCGAACAGCCGGAACACTTGATCGTCGTCGGGGTCTGCCAGCCACTCCAGGACGGCCTCGATGGCCTCCTGTTGGTCTTCGGTGTAGGTGATGTCTCCTGTCATCGGGCGCTCACAGCCTTGTGGATCTCGATGTACTGCTCGGGAGGAAGCCAGAACTGCATCATCTTCAGGAAGTCATCCACCCCATGTTCGCGGCTACTGAAGGTCACGACGACCTCGCCGTCCCCTCCCATGTAGGCGCGTTCGAGGGTGACCCTCGACCCTCCGCGCTGCTTGATACTCACGCCAGTCCTCCGTTCTTCGCCTCCTGCATCAGCGCGTTGAGTCGGTAGCCACGCAGGCCCTTCACCCGGCCACCGCGGTGCTTGACGATGTAGACCGCCCGCTTGCCGCTCGGGGTCTCGTGGCGGGCCTTCTTGCCGATGACGGTCCAGCAACCGATCTGCCTGCCGATCAAGTCATCAGCCCTCGCGTCATCTCGTGCTCGCGCCATGTCTGCGGCATCCCTCTGCATGTCGCGGTTGTCCTGCTTGTCCTGCTCCTCCTTCTCCTCGGCCTGGGCAGCCTCGATCTCTGCCTGAAGGGCCTCCAGCGGGTTGTGGGTCGTCACGCAGCCTCCTTGCGGTTCGCCTTGATCCACGCCTCTGCCTCGTCGCCGTCGAAGACGTGCGTGGGTCCGACGAGGCCCACGGGGTTGATGCCGAGCGTTCCCCGGCTCCTGCGCTGTCGCAGAGCGTCGAGACTGTGGCCGGTGGCGTCAGCCAGTTGGTGCAGAGTCATCAGGTTCATGTGATCGGTTCCTTTCGGGTTGTGGGATGCAAGAAGCCCCCACGGTGACCCGTGAGGGCTTGACCTGCTGTGTGTTGTCGTGGTATCAGCCCATGTCGTCCATCCTGGCATAAGCACCTCTCTGCGTTGCCAGAGCGCACCGACACCCCTCTCTGACCTGAGACAGATGGGTCGAAGAGGAGCGCCCCCCGGCTGTCGGGGAGCAGAAGTGACAGCCGAGGGGCAGTGAGGAGAGAAGGACTCCACATGAGCGGCAACACCCACCCGAGCCGTCCAGCACGAGGGCGAGCGGGTGCGCCAACCTCAACGCCCCCCTGAGATACAAGGGCGATGAGGAGCTTGGGGAGGGGTGTCAGTGACAACCCTTCATAGTTACAGTCCGACAGGATGGTCTGCTTGGGTACATCGACCCTCTGTGACCTACGTCACGGGTCGCTGACAAACCCTTCACCATTACAATCGGACGGAATGGTCTGCGGTACACCGTCAGGTCCGTGTGACCTGTGTCACGGGTCGCTGACAACCCTTCACCATTACAATCCGACAGGATGGTCTGCTTGGGGCCATCGACCCTCGTGTGACCTACGTCACGGTCGCGTCGGCTCGTTAAACTCGATGGTCAGGTGCGTCCCGTAGAGCAGGTCCCTGCGGCCCTTGCCGGGTCCGGTCAGGTCGATCCGCTTGCACACCCGCTTGACCACCGGAGTGAACCGCTCCACGTCCACGTTGCCTTCACCGTCGTCGGTCCAGGCCCACAACGTCTCGGTGTCCCAGACGAAGAGACCCGTGGATCGCACTGCGTGATCCGCCAGCACGTCAGCCAGCTCCGCGAGCCTCGTGTCAGCGCGAGAGACGCCACCAGCGAGCGCCTGCCGGTCGATCAGGCCCTCGGCGAACATCTCCCCCAGTTCGGCCTTGCGAGCCGCCAGAGCGGCCTCCTCGACGCGCAGAGCGGCGATGTCGATGCCGTCATCATCTGGCCCCTCGGGGAGCAGGTCCCTCCACTCCCCCACGCGCTTGATGACCTCCCGCGTCACTACGGAGTCGCACCAGTCAGCCGGGAGCGTCACGCAGTGCTTGCCCGAGCATTGGTAGACCTTGTACGTCCGCTCTCCGTCGCTCCCTCGCCGCCACGCAGCCCTCACGGTCGAACTGCACCGGGAGCACGTGGCGATGCCGGTCAGCAGGTTCTCTCGCCGGTTGTAGCCACCTCTCCCGAAGTTGGCACGACGCTCAGGGGTGCTCAGCGTCCGCACGGTGGCCCGGTACACGTCCTCGGCCACGATGGGCTCCCACGACGCCTGGCCGACCTCCTCGCCGTTGTAGACGTACAGGCCGGCGTTGCGGGCGTTCATCAGCACGGGCTTCAGGCTCGCCCCTCGCCACTGGTTGCCCTTGGGAGTCAGCATCTCGGCCTCGTTGAGCATCTTCGCCATGCGAGTCAGCGCCTTGCCTTCGAGGATGCCCGCGTAGACCGCTCGCAGCATCTCTGCCTCGTCCTCACGGTGCGAGCCATCCATCTCGAAGCCGAAGGGCCTCGTCGGCCACCACGGCTTGCCAGACCTCACGCGCTGCCGGTGGGACGCCTTCTGGCGCTCCGCCTTCTGCTCTCCCTCGTAGGTAGTCCATGCCGTCACCGTGCGAGCCACGGCACGACCAGCCGGGGTGCTCAGGTCCAGGTAGCCAGCGTGGACGGCGTAGACGTTGACCCCGAGCTCGATGACCCTTTCGAGGTCACGAGTCAGCCGCAGCAGCCGGTCGATGTGCCAGCACACGATGGCTTCCGGCTTGCGCGTCAGCAGTTGCTCGAAGGCGGGCCTGCGGACACCTGTCGTGGCGCTCAGGTCGTTGTCGATCAAGACCTCGCGCACGGTCCAGCCTCGCTCCTTCGCGAGAGCCCTGCACTCTTCTTCCTGCCGCTGGACACCGAGGGTGGTGCCATGCTTGTCCTCGGACAGACGGCAGTAGATCGTCACGTCCATGCCCTTGATCCTCTCATGCCTGCGTGATGTCACCTGGAGTGACCTCTACAAGCACGCCTTCCGGCTGAGCCCGATGGTGCCCTCCGAGCTGGTGGCCGACTGCTTCGAGCTGGCGCGCGAGATCCGGGTGCTCGACATGCGCGCGGCGCCGTACGACCTGAGCGGGCTCGAGGTCGACGGCCGGCCCTTCACGCCGGTGCGCATCGAGACCGTCGAGGGCAAGCGCGAGTACGCCGCCGCGCAGGCCTCCTTCGCCGAGCGGGCGGCGCCGCTGCGCGCCCGGCTGCTCACCCATTGTGACCATCTGGTCCAGACGATGACCGGCGGGGTCCAAACCCGCGTAGGCTCGGCCCCATGAGTGCCGTCAGCCGCCACGCCGTGTCCGTGTCGGGCCGACCCGAGGCACCGCCCATGCTCTTCGTGCACGGCTTCGGCTGCGACCAACACATGTGGCGCTACGTGGCGCCGGCCTTCGAGGCCAGCCACCGCGTCGTCCTGATGGACCTGATGGGCGCCGGCGGGTCCGACCTCTCGGGCTACGACGAGCAGCGCTACTCCACCCTCGAGGGCTACGCCGACGACATCACCCAGGTGGTGCGCGACCTCGACCTGCGCGACGCGGTGCTCGTGGGCCACTCGGTCTCGGCGATGCTGGTGGCGATGACCCAGCTGGCCGAGCCGGAGCGGGTCTCCGCCCTGGTGATGGTGGCCCCGTCGCCCCGCTACGTCGACGAGCCGGGCTACACCGGCGGCTTCGCCGAGGACGACATCGACGAGCTCCTCGACTCGCTGGCCAGCAACTACCTGGGCTGGTCCTCGGCGATGGCCCCGGCCATCATGGGCAACGCCGACTGGCCCGAGCTCGGCGCCGAGCTGACCGAGAGCTTCTGCCGGATGGACCCCGAGGTCGCGCGCCGCTTCGCCAACGCCACCTTCCGCTCCGACCACCGCGAGATGCTCCCCCGGGTCGAGGCGCCCACGCTGGTGCTCCAGTGCAGCAACGACGTGATCGCACCGGTGGCGGTCGGCGAGTACGTCGCCGAGCAGCTGCCCGCCGGCTCGCTGGTCATGCTCGAGGCGACCGGCCACTGCCCCAACCTGAGTGCCCCCGACGCCACCACGCAGGCCATCACCACCTTCGTGAGCTCCCTCGACACCGTGACGACGTGATGACATGACGGGCGAGTCGCCCCGCCACCCCCCGGGCCTCACTCCACGCGACGAGGCCGACGACCTCTACCAGCACGCCCCGTGCGGCTACCTGACCACCGACGCCGACGGCCGCATCCTGAGCGCCAACGCGACGCTGGCGCGGTGGTTGGGCCGCACCACCGACGAGCTGGCCTCGATGACGTTCGTCGAGCTGCTCACCCCCGGCGGCCGGATCTACCACGAGACGCACTTCGCGCCCTCGCTGCGGATGCACGGCGAGGTCCGTGAGATCGCCGTCGAGCTGCGCCGCAGCGACGCCGGCCGGCTGCCGGCGCTGGTCAACGCCACCCTCGACCGTCACGCCGACGGGTCGGTGCGCGCGGTGCGCATCGCGGTCTTCGACGCCACCGAGCGGCGCAGCTACGAGCGCGAGCTGCTGCTGGCCAAGGAGCGTGCCGAGGCCTCCGAGGAGCGGGCGCAGACCCTGGCCCGCACGCTGCAGGAGACCCTCATCCCGCCCATCCCGCCGCACGTCCCCGGGCTGGAGGTGGCGGCGGTCTACCGGCCGGCCGGCGACGGCACCGAGGTGGGCGGCGACTTCTACGACGTCTTCAGCCTGGGCCAGGACGACTGGATGGTGGTGCTGGGCGACGTGCGCGGCAAGGGCCCCGAGGCGGCCGTCGTCACCGCCCTGGTCCGCTACACCCTGCGCGCGCTGGCGGTGACCACCCGGCGGCCGTGCCTGCTGCTCGAGCAGGTCAACGAGACCCTGCTGCAGCACAGCAGCGATCGGTTCTGCACCGCTGTGCTGGTGCGGCTGCGCCGCCGCGAGGACGGCTGGCGCGCCGAGATCGGGGTCGCGGGGCACCCCGCGCCGCTGCTGCTGCGCGTCGACGACCGCACCCGCCAGCTCGACCTGCTGGGCCCCCTGCTCGGGGTCCTCGACGACGTGGCCTACACCGACCGCGAGATCTTCCTGGGCGCCGGCGACACCCTGGTGCTCTACACCGACGGCATCACCGAGGCCTCGGGCCCGCTGGGCTTCTTCGGCGACGAGCGCCTGCTCCGGGTCGTCGACGCCGGCAGGTCGAGCAGCCCGCGCGAGGTCGTCGACAACCTGCTGGGCGAGGTGCTCGACTTCCAGCGCGGCGTCGCCCGCGACGACATCGCCGTCCTCGCCCTGGGGGTCCCCGGAGGACACTAGGGTGGGCGCCATGGGGACCTTCGCCGTGGTGAGCACCGTCGTCGTGATCACCGTCGCGGTGGTCGTCCTCGGCATCGACCTCCTGCTCACCCGCCGGGAGAGGCGTGGCCTGGGCGCCCCCGACCGACCGGGCACCGACTCCGACCTGCTCGGGCACTCCTCCGCGGGCCGGGGCGCGGCCTACCAGTTCTCGCGCGGCCACGGGCTGCTCAACAAGCGCGAGCGGCGGTCGCGCTGAACGGCTCGGGCACCGCGCGCGTCGAGGACGGGCGCGAGTTCGTCGCGGAGGACTGGTACGCCGCCGACCTCGCCGACGCGCAGTTCACCGACTGCACCTTCCGCGACGTCGACCTGACCGAGGCGACCACTCGAGGCGCGGTCTTCACCGGCTGCACCTTCGAGTCCTGCCGGTTCAACGCCTCCACCCACGTCGAGACGGCGTTCGTGGCGTGCACCCTGCGCGGCTGCACGTTCTTCGGCGCCACCCTCGAGGGGTGCAAGCTCACCGGCTCGGTGCTCGAGCGCTGCACGCTGCGCCCGATGACGGTGCGTGGCGGGCAGTGGCGGGGCGTCGGGCTCGTGGGCGCCGGCCTCGGCGGGCTCGACCTCACCGGGCTGGACCTGCGCGACGCCGACCTCTCCGACGCCGACCTGAGCCGCACCGGCCTGCGGGAGGCCGACCTGCGCGGCGCGGTCGTGCGTGGCGCCCGGCTGGGCGACGCCGACCTGCGTGGGGCCAGGCTGGAGGGCAGCGACCTGGGGCGCGCGGTGCTGCGCGGCACCCGCCTCGACCTCGCCGGCGCGGTGGTGCTCGCCGAGCAGTCAGGCGCCCTGGTCGAGCCCCACTGAGCCGGGCACCGAGGCCCGCAGCCGGATCCCGTCGACGACGAGTCCCAGCCCGGCGGCGAAGTCGGAGCGGGGCCGCGGGTCGTCGCCTATGGCGCCGGCGCTGCCGGCCTGCAGGTGGGTCTGCTCGTCGAGGGTGTGGCCCAGCACGAGGTGCAGGAGCGTGCGGGCGGCGGTCGGCGCGAGGTCGGCGCCCAGCCGGGCCGGCGCGAGGGCCGCGACCAGGTCGTCGTACGGCCGGGAGGCGCCGAGCCCGAAGGCGATGACGGTCGAGACGAGCTCGGCGCCGTCACGGTAGGCCAGCAGCGCGTCGCGCAGGCCCGAGCAGATCTCGACGACCTGCTCGTCCCACGCGGTGCTGACGAGCGGGCGGGCGCCGCGGCGCAGCACCTCGTCGGCGACGGCGGCCAGCAGCGACTGCTTGTCACGGAAGTGGTGGTAGAGCGCGCTGGGTCGCACGTCGAGCTCACCGGCCAGCCGGCGCATCGTCAGGTCGGCGAGACCGTAGGCGTCGAGGACGTCGATCGCGTGGCGCACGACGTCGTCGCGGTGGTGGCGCACGTCACTTCCTCCTGTCGGTGCCCCCGCATTGACCGGGCAGCGGGCGCCACCCTAACCTGAACGCCGTTCAGGAGGCGACCCTCTCCTCCCCCGTACCCGAAGGCACCACGATGGCGACCGACCAGACCTCCCTGCCCGGCCAGGCGCACGCCGACGAGCGCCGCCGCCGGATGACGCCGACCGACCTGGCTCTCATCGCCTCCTTCGCGGCGCTGATCTCGGCCTTCGCCTACGTCGGCGCGATCCCGGTGGGCGGCGCGGGCGTGCCGATCACGCTGCAGACCGCCGGCGTGATGCTGGCCGGGTGCCTGCTCGGCCCCACCCGCGGCTTCCTGGCCGTGGCCCTCTACCTCGCGCTGGGCGCCATCGGCCTGCCGGTCTTCGCCGAGCACTCCTCGGGGCTGGGCGTGCTGACCGGCGCCAGCGCCGGGTACCTGTGGTCCTTCCCGCTCGCCGCCCTGGTCGGCGGGCTGCTGGTCAAGTACGCCGCCGGCGAGCGCGGCAAGACCCGGGCCGCGATCGTTTTCGGCTGCTCGCTGGCGGCCTCGGTGCTGGTCATCCACCCGATGGGCATCGCCGGCCTCTCGCTCTACCTCGACATCTCGCTGGCCGAGGCGCTCAGGATCGACGTCCTCTACTGGGCCGGCGACGTCCTCAAGACCACGCTGGTGGCGCTGGTCGCCGCCGAGGTGCACCGCGCCTTCCCGCAGCTGCTGCGGGCGCGTCGCTGACCCGTGCCGCTGATCGAGCTCGACGCCGCCGGGGTCGCCGTCGCGACCCCGGACGGTGACCGGGTGCTGCTCGAGCCCACCACTCTCACCCTCACCGAGCACCGCGTCGCCGTCGTCGGCGCCAACGGGTCGGGCAAGTCGACGCTCGCGCGGATGCTCAACGGCCTCGTCGCCCCGACCACCGGTGCGGTGCGCGTCGACGGGCTCGACGTCGCCAAGCAGGGCTCGGCGGTGCGCCGCAAGGTCGCCTTCAGCTTCACCGACCCCGCGGCGCAGCTGGTGATGCCGACCTGTGTCGAGGACATCGAGCTGTCCCTGCGCCGACGCGAGCGGCGGGCCGGCCGGCGCCGCGAGCTCGCGCTGGCGGTGCTGGAGCGCTACGGGCTGGTCGACAAGGCCGACGTCTCGGTGCACAGCCTCTCGGGCGGGCAGCGCCAGCTCCTGGCCCTGGCCGGGGTGCTGGCCACCGACCCCGACGTGCTGGTCGCCGACGAGCCGACCACCCTGCTCGACCTGGCCAACACGCGGCGCGTCGGCGACCTGCTGCTGGGCCTGGAGCAGCAGCTGGTGCTCGTCACCCACGACCTCGACCTGGCCCGGCGCTGCGACCGGGTGCTGGTGGTCGAGGACGCCCGGGTCGTGCACGACGGGGCGGCCGACGCCGCGGTGGCGGCGTACGAGGCGAGCGTGCTGGGGTGACCCGCCGATGAGCAGCCGATGAGCGGCGCCGTGACCGTCGGCGTCTACCGGCCCGGCGAGACGCTCCTGCACCGGCTGCCGGTGGGCGTGAAGCTGGCCGCGCTGGCGCTCTTCAGCCTCTCGGTGGTGCTGGTGCGCTCGATGCCCGCCTCGTGGGTGTGGCTGGGGCTGGCCCTGCTGGCCGCGCTGGTGGCCCGCACCGACCTGGCCACCCTGCTGCGCGCGGCGCGGATGATCCTGGTGCTGGCGCTGGTGGTCTCGGCGTTCCAGTGGTGGATCGACGGGCCGGCGAAGGCGGTGGAGACGCTGGTCGACCTGCTGGCGCTGGCCCTGGCCGCGATCGTGCTCAGCTCGACGACCTCGGTCAACGCGATGCTCGACGCGATCGTGCGGTGGGTCGGCCCGCTGCGGCGGGTCGGGGTCGACCCCGAGCGGGTGGCGCTGACCTTCTCGATGGCGATCGGCGCCCTGCCCGGCACCGTCACCCTGGCGCTGGAGACCCGGGACGCGGCCCGGGCGCGGGGGCTGGGCGGGCACCCGCGGGCCTACGTGACCCCGTTCGTGGTGCGCGTGGTGGCGCGCGCGCACGAGACCGGCGACGCGCTGCACGCCCGCGGTCTCGGCGACGACTGAGGTCGCCGCGGCTACCAGACGTCGCCCTCGCGCCAGTCGCAGGTGAGCCCGCCGTCGAGGTCGAGGCCGTCGGCGCCGAGCACCAGGACAGCGCCGTCCTCGTCGGGCGTGCGCCGGATCCCGTCGGGCGACAGCACCGAGGTCGGCCCGCGCCAGGGCACCCACCCGCGGGCGGCGTAGAGGGCCAGCCCCTCGTCGGAGGCTCCCAGGGCCATCAGGTCGTAGCCGGGGCCGAGCGCCTCGAGCGCGTCCATCACCCGGGCGGCCAGGCCGCGGCGCCGGTGGTCGGGGTGGGTGGCCACCGCCTCGACGTACCCGCAGCGCAGCGCTCGTCCGGCGTGCAGCAGCCTCCGCAGCACCACCGAGCCGTGGGCGAGCACCCGGTCGTCGTCGACGACCAGCGCGTGCACGCCACCCAGCGCGTGCTCCCAGTCGTCGTCCTCGAGGTCGTCGAAGGCCAGGTCCATCAGGGCACGCGCACCGGCGAGCAGGTCGTCACCGACGTGGGCCGTGGGAGCGAGCACCAGGCGGGACACGGCTCACCACCCCGGCGGGCGGCGGTCGTGCCAG
Source organism: Nocardioides cremeus (assembly GCF_030518195.1). Classification (GTDB taxonomy): domain Bacteria; phylum Actinomycetota; class Actinomycetes; order Propionibacteriales; family Nocardioidaceae; genus Nocardioides; species Nocardioides cremeus. The sequence goes on along the minus strand of NZ_JAULSC010000002.1, from coordinate 248,307 downwards.
GGGGCGGCCTGCTCGACCTGGGCGGCCAGCGCCAGCAGCGCGGCCTCGTCGGCGGGCCGCCCGGCGAGCATCACGCCCACGGGCAGCCCGTCGGGGGTCCAGTGCAGGGGCAGGCTGATCGCGGGCATGCCGGTGACGTTCCAGGCCGAGGTCCACGGCGTGAACCGCTTCTGCGCCTCGAAGTCGGCGGCCGGGTCGGCGTCGTCGCGCAGCGCCCCGACCGGCAGCGGCGGCGCCGCCAGCGTCGGCGTCAGCACGGCGTCGTACGCCGCGAGGGCCCGGACCGCCTCAGCGGCGTGGCGGCGCATGGCCCCGATGGCCAGGCCGAGCTCGGGGCCGGAGACGGCGCGGCCGCGCTCGCTGAGCCAGCGGGTCAGCGGGCGCAGGAGGTGCTCACGGCCGGCGGGAGCGGTCGACATGGCGGTCAGCACCGCCCAGCAGGTGTGGAAGACCGGGACGGCCTCGCGACTCATCGGCACCGGCACGTCGACGACCTCGTGGCCGAGGCCCTCGAGCAGCCGGGAGGCGTCGTCCCAGGCGGTCAGGCACTCGACGTCGACGGGGGTGTCGGCGATGACGGGCTGGGCGAATCGGGCGATCCGCAGCCGGCCGGGGTCGCGGTCGCAGGCGTCGAGGAAGGTGCCGTCGGGCTCGGGTGCCCAGCTGGGGTCGCCGGTGCGGGGCCCGGCCAGCACGTCGAGGAGGGCTGCGGCGTCGCGGACTGTGCGAGCGATCGGGCCGGCGGTGGCGAGACCGATCGGGTCGCCGTACATCGGGAAGCCGCTGATGCGGCCGCGCGAGGGCTTGAGGCCGACCAGGCCGCAGCAGGAGGCGGGGATGCGGATCGAGCCGCCGCCGTCGGAGCCCTGGGCCAGCGGCACCAGGCCGGCGGCCACCGCGGCCGCCGCGCCCCCGGAGGAGCCGCCGGCCATCCGGGTGCGGTCCCAGGGGGTGACGGCGGGTGGGTGCCCCTCGGGCTCGGTGTAGCAGGGCGAGCCGAACTCGGGCGTCGCGGTCTTGCCGAGGCTCACCAGCCCGGCCGCTTCCATGGCGAGCACCACGCCGTCGGAGACCTCGGGCACGAAGTCGTCGTAGGCGGCGGAGCCGAAGGCGGTGCGGACGCCGGCGGTGAGGTTGAGGTCCTTGACCGCGGTGGGCAGACCCCAGAGCGGGCCGGCGCCGTCGGGCGGCACGTCGCCCAGGGCGGCGGCTCTCTCGCGGGCCTGCTCGGCGGTGTGGTGCACGAAGGCGCCGACGTCGTCGAGCCGCTCGACGCGGTCGAGGTAGTGCTCGGCCAGCTCGAGCGGGGACGTCTCGCCGCGGAGGACGAGCGCCCCCTGCTCGAGGGCGGTCAGGTCGTGGAGCTCGGCCATGCCCCGAACCTATCCCCGGGACCGACAGGACACCGCGGTACCCGATATTGAGCAGACCACCAGTCTCGCGGGCCCTCCTCCGTGACAACGTGGCGCCAGGGGGGGCAGACATGCGAAGCACGGGACCAGGCGCCAGCACGATCCGATCAGGGGTGGGGCGCGTCCGCGCGGCAGCAGCACGGTTGGGACCCCCGCAGTCGCCACGACGCCTGGCTGAGCAGGCGGCGGCGTACTGGTCCGACACCGCTGCACCGCGCTGGGCGGCCGACTCCCACTGGGAGTCGGGACTGGGCGAGAAGTGGGCCTCGGTGGGGCCTGCCCAGGTGGCCATCACCCGCACCCTCCTGGCCGCGCTCGGCCGGGACGTCCCCGAGGGCCGGGTCCTCGAGTGGGGCTGCGGCGGAGGAGCGAACGCGGTCGTCCTCGCCCCGTTGTGCCAGGAGCTCATCGGGTTGGACATCTCACGGGACAGCCTCGAGGAGTGCCGCCGCCAGGTCCTCGACCGCACCGGCCGCACCGTGCGGACGGTGCTCACCGGCGTGGACTCCCCCGAGCAGGCGCTCGGGGAGGTCGACGAGGGGACTGTCGATCTCGTCGTGTCCTACTACGTCTTCGAGCTGCTGGCGTCCCGGGAGGCGGCCGTGCGGGTGCTGCGCACGATCCGCCGGCTCCTCGTCGACGACGGGGCAGCTGTCATCCAGTTCAAGTACGACGACGGCACGCGCTCGGGAGCCACGCGTCGCCGCGACTACCGGCGACGGGTGGCCGGGACGACCTTCGCGATCCACGACTTCTGGACACTCTGTGACCAGCAGGGGCTGTTGCCGCACGCGCTCGTGCTGGTGCCGCGGGACGAGCTCGACACGCACTACGGGTACGTGCTGCTGACCCGCCCGCCGGGCTGACGGGCGGGACCCAGACTCAGGCCGCGGCGGCGTCGCTGTGCGCGACGAGGCGACGCACGGCGTCGGCCAGCTTGGCCTGCACCTCGGGGTCGGTCAGCGGGTCGACCTCGAGGGCCGACTGCGACACGGTGATGTCCTCGACGACGGTCGCGCCGGCCACACCGGCGGAACGCACGACGTCGGCGTGCGCCCAGCGGCCGCCGTACGGCGTCGGGGTGGCGCCGATGACACCGAGCGGGGTGCCCACCAGGGCACCGGCGCCGTAGGGCCGCGAGAGCCAGTCGATGGCGTTGTTGAGCACGGCCGGCATGGTGCCGTTGTACTCGGGGGTGACGACCAGGACGCGGTCGGCGGCACCGACGGTCTCGCGCAGGCGCACGGCCGCGGCCGGCGGGGTCTCGCCGTCGAGGTCCTCGTTGTAGAAGGGCAGCTCGCCCAGGCCGTCGACGATCTCGAGCTCGACACCTGCGGGCGCGAAGGCCACCAGGCCCTCGGCGAGACGGCGGTTCAGGGAGTCGGCACGGAGGCTGCCGACGAGGACGGCGATACGAGTTGAGGTCATGCAACCTTCAACCAACGATGTCTCGGCGGCATTCCCGGGGTGAGCGCGCCAGAGCGTGAAGCCGGTCACCGAGCGTCGAGCTCGAGGGTGTCGCACTCCTCGAGGTGCACCATCCTGACGACCCTCACGCCGCCGCCGGCGTGTCGCGTGAGGGTCGTCAGGACCGTGGTGGGGCGGTCGGCGAACCGAGGGTGGCATGCGCAGTGGCGCCGCGAGCCGGCTCGTTCGAACCAGCCGGGTCGGCGCTCCGCCCGCCGTCAGCGGTGGTGGCGGCGCAGCCCGAAGGTGACGGCGTCGAGCAGCGCCTCCCACGAGGCCTGCACGACGTTGTGCCCCACCCCGACGGTGACCCACGAGCCCTCGCCGTCGGCGGTCTCGATGAGCACCCGGGTGATGGCGTCGGTGCCGTGGCCCTGGTCGAGGATGCGCACCTTGTAGTCGACCAGCTCGAGCCGGGCGACCTCGGGGTAGGCCTGGCCGATCGCGGAGCGCAGGGCGTGGTCGAGCGCGTTGACCGGACCGTTGCCCTCGCCCGCCACGACGTAGCGCACTCCCCCGGCCCGCAGCTTCACGGTCGCCTCCGAGAGCGCCTCCTCCCCCGGGCCGGGCTGGGTCTCGGTGATGACGCGCCACGACTCCACGTCGACGTACGACGGCCGCTCGCCCTCGACCTCCTCGACCAGCAGCAGCTCGAAGGAGGCGTCGGCGGCCTCGAAGGTGTAGCCGCGTCCCTCGAGCACCTTGACGCGCTCGGTGATGCGGGTGAGCAGCGCCTTGGCCTCGGGGGTCTCGCCCGACAGGTCGAAGCCGAGCTCCTTGCCCTTGAGCTCGATGGAGGCGCGCCCGGCCATGTCGGAGACCAGCAGCCTCATGTCGTTGCCGACGCCGAGGGGGTCCATGTGCTGGTAGAGGTCGGGGTCGACCTTGATCGCGCTGGCGTGCAGCCCGGCCTTGTGGGCGAAGGCGGAGGTGCCGACGTAGGGCTGGCGGGCGGCCGGCGCGATGTTGGTGACCTCGGCGACGGCGTGCGCGATGCGGGTCGCGTCGCGCAGCAGCCCCGGCGGCAGCACCTGCCGGTCCAGCTTGAGCTGGAGGTTGGCCACGACGGTGACGAGGTCGGCGTTGCCGGTGCGCTCGCCGTAGCCGTTGACGGTGCCCTGCACGTGCGTCGCGCCCGCGTCGACGGCCGCCAGCGAGTTGGCCACCGCGCAGCCGGTGTCGTTGTGGCAGTGGATGCCGATGCGCCCGCCGGTCGTCTCGACGACGTCGTGCACCACGTCGGAGACCCACGGCGGCAGCATCCCGCCGTTGGTGTCGCACAGCGCGGCCACCTCGGCGCCGGCCTCGAAGGCGGTGCGCAGCACCTCGAGCGCGTAGTCGCGGTTGGCGCGGTAGCCGTCGAAGAAGTGCTCGGCGTCGAGGAAGACCTGCTGGCCCTCGGCGCGCAGGTGGGCAACGGTGTCGCGCACCATGGCGAGGTTCTCCTCGAGCGTGGTGCGCAGCGCCAGCTCGACGTGGCGGTCGTGCGACTTGGCCACCAGGGTCACCACCCCGGCGCCGCTGTCGCGCAGCGCGGCCACCTGCGGGTCGTCGGCCGCCCGGGCTCCGGCACGCCGGGTGGCGCCGAACGCGGCCAGGCGGGCATGGCGCAGGTCGAGCTCGCCGGCGGCGCGGCGGAAGAACTCGGTGTCCTTGGGGTTCGCCCCCGGCCACCCGCCCTCGATGTAGCCCACGCCCAGGCCGTCGAGCTGGCGCGCAATCGCGAGCTTGTCGGCGACCGACAGGTTCAGCCCCTCCTGCTGCGCGCCGTCGCGCAGGGTCGTGTCGTAGACGTGGAAGGCGCCGTGGAGGTCCATCGCTGCTGCTCCGCTGCTGGGTGGGGGTCGTGGTGGGGTGCTGGTCCAACAAAAAAACCTCTCGCGGACGAGAGGTTGGCGCGCCGGGGAGGTCCCGGCGCGCTAGCGAATGATGGAGACGTGCTGCACACCGTCGAGTGTGCCACCGACCACACCCTCACGGGCGGCGTCTCGCGATCCGACCGGCTGGTCCTGCGCCGGCACCCACCACGGACCCCGCTGGTCGAGCACGTACGCCGCCGCCCCGGCGGCCACCGTGACCAGCAGCAGCCCCGCGACCCAGCGGCCCGGGGCGGCCGAGAGCGGGCGCACCACGCGTCCCAGGGGCGAGCGGACCCGCGAGCCACCCGGGCCCCACCACAGCCCGACCACCAGGGCGCCGGCCCCGGCGAGCAGCGTCGCGGTCGTGCCCGCGGCCACGGCGTAGGCCAGCAGGCCCGCGGCGGCGGCCAGCCCGAGGGCCCACAGCTGCAGCACCAGCGTGGAGGGGATGGAGCGCAGCAGGTCCCACGGCGCGCGCACCAGCACCACGGGCGCGTCGTACCAGCGCCGCCCGCGCAGCCGCCGGCGATCGCCCACGCGGCTGGCGGCCAGCGAGCCGCTGCGCAGCAGCCAGACGGCCACCAGCACCAGCGCGAGCCCGGCGTACGGCACCGCGGCAACGCCGACCGCGACGGCGACCCCGCCGGCCAGGGTGAGCAGGCCGCGGCGCACCCGCTCGACCGCCGGCACCCGAGGTGCCGGCTCGGCCCACTGCTGGTCTGCCCACTGCTCGTCGGACCACTGCTCGGTGGGCAGCACGGCGGTGCGCGGACCCTCCTCGGGCCAGTCCTCGGGCCCGTCCTCGGACCAGTCGACCGGCTGGGCCTCGACGCGGGTCTCGTCCTCGGGCCAGGCGGCGGCGCGCATCGGCGCGGTCTCGACCACCTCGGGCAGCGGCCCGGCGACCGGGCGACGGTGGACCTGCGTCGACTGGGGGCGCAGCCAGACCAGGATCTCCTCGAGCGTGGGGCGCCGCTCGGGGTCGGGGTCGAGCGCGGCCTCGACGACGTCGTGCAGGTCGCCGCGCAGCCCGTCGAGGTCGTGCTCGCCGCGGCGCACCCGGTCCATCACCGCCATCGAGGGGCCGCGCCCGAAGGGGGCCCGGCCGGTGCCGGCGTAGGCGACGGTGGCCGCCCACGAGTGCACGTCGGAGGCGGTGCTGGCGTCGTCACCGTAGAGGATCTCGGGGGCCAGGTAGCCGGGGGTGCCGATCAGCCACCCGGTGTGGGTCAGGCGGGGGTCGTCGGCGACCCGGGCCAGCCCGAAGTCGATGAGGATCGGGGTGCGGCCCTCCATCAGCACGTTGGAGGGCTTGACGTCGCGGTGCAGCACCCCGACCTCGTGCACCGAGGCCAGGCCCTCGGCCAGGCAGCCGGCGAACCAGACGAGGTCGCGCCCGACGATCGGGCCCTCCTCCACGACGTGGTCGTGCAGCGAGAGCCCGGGCACGTAGCGGGTGGCGACGTAGGGCACCTCGGCCCACGGGTCGGCGTCGATGACCTCGGCGACCCACCGGCTGCGCACCCGTGACAGCGAGGAGACCTCGCGCTCGAGGCGCTGGCGGGCCTCCTCGCCACCCACGACGTGGGGGCGCAGCACCTTGAGCGCCACCCGGTCGCCGCCGGGGCGCCGGGCCAGGTGCACCACGCCCATGCCGCCCTCGCCGATCTGGGTCAGCAGCGTATAGCCACCGACGGTGGCGAGGGCGGCGCTGCGCGGCGTGGTGCTCACGTCACGAGGCTACCGACACCGGGGCCTCACTCGTCGGAGACGGCACCGGCCAGCGCCTCGACGAAGGTGTCGAGGCTGTAGGTCAGCGACAGCGCGGTCGGCGGGGAGACCGAGGAGACGACGGCCTCGCCGGTGACCGTGGCGACGCGGTCCTCCCGGAGCTGCTCCATGGCCTGGTACGTCGGGTCCGCGGCGATCTCGTCGGCGCGCTCCTGGGTCGGCGCGTAGGAGAGCAGCACGTCGGAGTCGAGCTGGTCGACGTTCTCGGTGCTGAGCGTGTAGTAGAAGGTGCTCTCGCCGGTGTCGAGCTCCTCGACGCTGGGGGCGACGGTGAAGCCGAGGTCCTCGAGGAACTGCACGCGCGGGTCGGCCCCGCTGTAGACGTAGAAGGCGCTGGGGTCGATGGCCACCGCGGCGATCGTGGTGCCCTCGAACTCGGGGTGCGCCTCGGCGGCGGCGCCCACCTCGGCGTCGATGTCGTCGAGCACCTCCTCGGCCTCCTCGGGCTGGCCCAGCACGTCGCCGACGGTGGTGATGACCTCGCGCCACGGGGTCGACCACGGCTCGTCGGGGTAGGCCACGGTCGGGGCGATCCGGCTGAGCTTGTCGTAGTCGGCCTCGGTGATGCCCGAGTAGCCGGCCAAGATCACGTCGGGGGCCGCCGCGGCGATCTCCTCGAACGGCGGTGCCTCGCCGGGGGTCAGCGCGGTGGGCTGCTCGGCGTCGAGCTCCTCGAAGGCCTCCTCCTGCCAGGGCATGAAGCCCTCCTCGGAGGCGCCGTAGGTGAGCTTCTCCATGGCCACCGGCACCACCCCGAGGGCCAGCACGGCGTCGGGCGTGCCCCAGCCCCAGGTGACGACGCGCTCGGGCTGCTCGGTGACCTCGGTGGCGCCGAAGGCGTGCTCGACCGTGACCGGCTCGAACTCCCCAGCGCTCGCGGTCTCGTCCGTCCGGGGCTCCCCGGCGCCGTCGTCGGCGCCGCAGGCGGCCAGGGGCAGGACCAGCAGTCCCGCGACCAGGGGCAGGGCGAGACCGGACAGGCGGGACCGGGAGGTCGGTCGGTGAAGGGACGTCACGTCCACTCCTCACTGTGAGGGACCGGCCGAGTCCGGTCTTTATTAGGTGAGGCTAACCTTACTGTACGTCGCTCCCCGGCGCTCCCGGGCTCCCTCCGGCACTACCATCGGGCAGCCGGTCACGGGGTCGGCCACGACGCGGGCCAGCAGCCCGAAGGCCTCGCGCACGCACTCGGCGTCGAGCACGTCGGCCGGGGCGCCCTCGCGCACGAGCCGACCGGCGGCCATCACGACGAGGTGGTCGGCGTAGCGGGCGGCGAGGTTGAGGTCGTGCAGCACCATGACCACGGTGGTGCCACGTTGCTGGTTGAGGTCGGCGAGCAGGTCGAGCACGTCGACCTGGTGGGCGATGTCGAGGTAGGTGGTCGGCTCGTCGAGCAGCAGGATGCGCGGGTCCTGGGCGAGCATCATCGCCACCCAGACCCGTTGGCGCTGGCCGCCGGAGAGCTCCTCGACGCGGCGCCCCACCAGGTCCTGGGTGTCGGTGAGGGCCAGCGCCCTCGCGACGGCGTCGGCGTCGGCGGCGCTCCAGCGGCGGAAGGCGCCCTGGTGCGGGTGCCGGCCCCGCCCGACCAGGTCGCCGACGCTGATCCCCTCAGGCGCCACCGGCTGCTGGGGCAGCAGGCCCAGCACCGAGGCGACCTCGCGGGGGCGCATCCGGTGCAGGTCGCGCCCGTCGAGCTCGACGCGCCCCTCGACCGGTCGCAGGATCCGGCCCAGCGCGCGCAGCAGCGTCGACTTGCCGCAGCCGTTGGCACCCACGATCACGGTGACCTGCCCGGCGGGCACCGCGAGGTCGACGCCGTGCACCACCCGGCGCTGGTCGTAGGCCAGGTGCACGCCGTGCGCCACCAGGCGGGTCTCGTCGGTCATCGTGCTGCCGTCCTTCCGGTGGCCATCAGCCAGATCAGGTAGGGCCCGCCGACCGCGCCGGTGACGACCCCCGCGGGCACCGACAGGTCGCCGGGCAGGAGGTGCTGGGCGACCAGGTCGGCGCCCACCACGAGCACCACGCCCACCAGCGCCGACTCGGCCAGCGCCAGGCCGCCGTCGGAGAGCAGGCGGCGCGCGACCGGGGCGGCCACGAACGCCACGAAGGCCACCGGCCCCGCCGCCGCGGTCGCCGCGCAGGCCAGCGCGACGCCCAGCGCGACCACCCCGGCGCGCACCACCTCGGGGCGCAGCCCCAGGCTGCCGGCCTGGTCGTCGCCGAGCAGGAGCAGGTCGAGGCGGCGCGCGACCAGGGCCACCAGCGGCACCAGCAGCGCCAGCGCCAGCGCGAGCACCTGCACCAGCCCCCACTCGGCCTGGGCCAGGCCGCCGGCCATCCAGCGCAGCGCCACCTGGGCCTGGTCGACCTCGCTGCGGGTCAGCAGGTAGCCGACCACCGCCGCGCAGACGTAGGCCACGCCGATGCCCGAGAGCACGAAGCGGTGACCGGTCATCCCGCCTCGCCACGCGACGGCGTACAGCAGGAGGCCGACGAACGCGCCTCCGGCCAGCGCCGACAGCGACACCGCCGCCCCGCTGAGCCCGCCGAGCAGCAGAGCGGCGACCGCGCCGGCGCTGGCGCCCTGCGAGATGCCGATGATGTCGGGGCTGGCCAGCGGGTTGCGCAGCACCGACTGGAACAGGGCGCCGGCGAGCCCGAAGGCGACGCCGACCAGGGCCCCGAGCAGCAGCCGAGGCGCGCGCAGCTCGACCACGACGAAGCGCGCCGACGGGTCGTCGGCACCCAGCAGCGCGCCCAGCACCTGGCCGGGCGAGAGCGGGAAATCACCTATCACCAGCGCGGCGCCCGACAGCGACAGTGCCAGCGCGACGAGCACCGCCAGCACGCCCGTACGCCTCGTGCGCCGGCGACGGCGCGCGCCGCGCAGCCCGGCGGCGGCGACCTCCCGGCGATCCGCGGCGCTGTGCTCCAGGGTGCCTGCGCTCATGCGGCCACCGCCTGCGAGCGGCGTACGACGAGGAGCAGCACCGGCGCCCCGACCAGGGCGACGACCAGCCCGGCCTCGAGCTCGCCGGGGCGCACCACCAGGCGGCCCGCGACGTCGGCTCCGAGCAGCAGCACCGGGCCGAGCAGCGCCGAGACCGCCACGATGCGGCGGTGGTCGAGCCCGACGACCGCCCGGGCCAGGTGCGGGACGGCCAGGCCGACGAAGGCGATCGGCCCGACCATCGAGACCGCCGAGCCGCAGAGCAGCACCACGGCGAGCACGACGAGCAGGCGGCCGCGCACGACGTCCTGGCCCAGCCCGCGGGCCACGTCGTCGCCGAGCGCCAGCGCGTCGAGCACCCGCCCGGCCGCGAGCGCCAGCACCAGGCCGACCACCACGAAGGGCGCCACGGCGGTGAGCACGTCGAGGGGACGGTTGGCCAGGGAGCCGACCTGCCAGAACCGGTAGTCGTCGAGCGCCTGGGTGTCGGCGAGCAGCACCACGGTGATGACCGAGGTCGAGGTGGCGGTGACGGCGGCGCCGACCAGGGCGAGCTTGACCGGGGTCACACCCTCGAGGCCCAGGGAGGCCGCGCCGTAGACCACGACGGCGGCCAGCGCGGCGCCGGCGAAGGCGAACCAGAGGTAGCCCACGACCGAGGTGACCCCGAGCAGCGAGATGGCGCCGAGCACCGCCAGCGAGGCGCCCGAGTTGATGCCGAGCAGGCCGGGGTCGGCGATGGGGTTGCGGGTGACGCCCTGCATGAGGGCTCCGGCCACGCCCAGCGCGGCACCGCCGACCAGCCCCACCAGGGTGCGCGGCACCCGCAGGTCGCGCACCACCAGGTGGTCGTTGTCGCCGGCGACCGGGTCGACCAGCGCGGCCCACACCTGGCCGAGGGCGATCTCGCGGGCGCCCAGCGCCAGGCTGGCGACGACGGCGAGCAGCAGCAGCGCGAGCAGGGCCGACGCCCAGCCCACCATGCCGACCGGTCGGTGACCGGCTGGAACACGGGTCAGGGTCGAGGGCACGAGGTTAGGTTAGCCTCACCTTCCCCGGGCGTGGTCGACAGGGCCCACCGCTACACGATGCGGTGCATCCACCCGAAGGAGTCCTCGGCCCGGCCGAACTGGATGTCGACGAGCGCCTGGCGGATGCTGCGGGTCAGGTCGCCGCCGCCCTCGCCGGTGTCGGCGGGGGCGGGCACCTCTCCCCCGGCGTGCTTGAGCGCGCCGACGGGCGTCACGACCGCGGCGGTGCCGCAGGCGAAGATCTCGCGGATCCGGCCCGAGCCGACGCCGTCGCGCCACTCGTCGACGGAGAACCGGCGCTCGTCGACGCGGTGCCCCAGCTTGCCCGCCAGCTCGATGATCGAGGCGCGGGTGATGCCCTCGAGGATCGTGCCGGTGGCCGGGGTGACGATCGTGCCGTCGTCGTGCACGAAGTACATGTTCATCCCGCCGAGCTCCTCGACGTAGCGCATCTCCTGCGCGTCGAGGAAGACCACCTGGTCGCAGCCGTGCGCGGTGGCCTCCTGCTGGGCCACCAGCGACGAGGCGTAGTTGCCGCCGGTCTTGGCCGCTCCCATGCCGCCGCGCCCGGCCCGGGTGTACTCCTCGGTCAGCCACAGGCTCACCGGCTTGAGCCCGCCCTTGAAGTAGGCGCCGGCGGGGCTGGCGATGACCATGAAGGTCACGTGCTGGGCCGGGCGCACCCCCAGGAACTTCTCGGAGGCGAACATGAAGGGCCGCAGGTAGAGGCTCTTCTCGCCGTCGTTGTCGGGCACCCAGCGCTGGTCGACCTCGACGAGCGCGCGGACCGCGGCCAGGAAGTCCTCGGTCTCGAGCACCGGCAGCGCGAGGCGGTGGCTCGAGCGCGCCATCCGCTCGGCGTTCTGCTCGGGACGGAAGGCCCACACCGAGCCGTCCTCGTGGCGGTAGGCCTTCATCCCCTCGAAGGTCTCCTGCGCGTAGTGCAGCACCGCGGTCGCGGGGTCGAGGGTCAGCGGCCCGTACGGCGTGATGCGCGCGTCGTGCCAGCCCTTCTCGGGCGTCCACTCCACCGTGAACATGTGGTCGGTGAAGTGGGTGCCGAACCCGGGGGCGGCCAGGATCTCGGCCAGCCGGTCGTCGGGGACGGGCGCGGGGTTGCGGGTGACGCTGATCTCCATGGGCACCAAACTACCGCTCTCCTCGGGTGGGGCTCAGCCTGCTACCCGCTTGGCGACCGAGTCGCCGACCTCGGGGGTGCTGCGCCGCGCCGTGCCGCGATCGGCGAGGTCGGCCAGCACCGCGCGCTCGACCCGGGCGGCCGCCTCGGGATGGCCGAGGTGGTCGAGCAGCAGGGCGGTCGAGAGGATCGCCGCGGTGGGGTCGGCCACCTGCTGACCGGCGATGTCGGGGGCCGAGCCGTGCACCGGCTCGAACATCGAGGGCGTGGTGCGGTCGGGGTTGATGTTGCCCGAGGCCGCGAGCCCGATGCCGCCGCTGATGGCGCCGGCCAGGTCGGTGATGATGTCGCCGAAGAGGTTGTCGGTGACGATCACGTCGAAGCGCTGCGGGTTGGTGGTCATGTGGATCATCGCCGCGTCGATGTGCATGTAGTCGACGGTGACGTCGGGGTGCTCGGCGGCCACGGCCTGGGTCAGGCGCCACCACACCGAGCCCGCGTGCACCAGCACGTTGGTCTTGTGGACCAGGGTCAGCTTCTTGCGCGGTCGGCGCTCGGCGCGCGCGAACGCGTCGCGCACGACCCGCTCCACGCCGTACGCCGTGTTGACCGAGACCTCGGTGGCCACCTCGGCCGGCGTGCCGACGCGCAGCGCGCCGCCGTTGCCGGTGTAGGGGCCCTCGGTGCCCTCGCGCACCACGACGAAGTCGACCTCGTCGTCGCCGAGGACCTCGCGGCTCAACGGCGAGGTGACGCCGGGGAAGATCCGCGAGGGACGCAGGTTGACGTAGTGGTCGAGCTCGAAGCGCAGCCGCAGCAGCAGCCCGCGCTCGAGGAGGCCGGGAGGCAGGTTCGGGTCGTTCGGCTTGCCGCCCACGGCCCCGAGCAGGATGGCGTCGTGCTCGCGGATCTCGCCGAGCACGGTGTCGGGCAGCACCTCGCCGGTCGCGAGGTAACGCTGGGCGCCCAGGTCGTAGCGGGTCTGCTCGAAGGTGACCCCCGCCGGTGAGGCGACCTCGAGGACCTTGAGGGCCTCGGCCGTCACCTCCTGCCCGATGCCGTCGCCGGGGATGACGGCGAGCTTGACGGGACCGGTAGCGGCAGGAGTGGAGGTCATGGGGCGAACGCTAGTTGTCGTCGGGGCGCTGGCCGCCGTTATCCCGCAGGTCGAGCGAGGCCTGGACCGCCTCGACGCTGCGCGGGTTCTCGGGGCTGTGCGCTGCCGGGCCCCACTCGGGGTACATGTCGTACATGGTGCGTCTCCTTCTCGGTGGTGATCTGGTGTCGGTCCTGCGGTGGTTCTCCTGCAATGGCTCACGCCACGGCCGGAGATGACCCCGCGGTGGGGACGGACGACCCATGGATCGCATGGGAGGTGGAGACCTCGAGAGGAGCGGATCACGCGTGTTCAGCGAAGTGGACCCGCCGCGGAGACATCTTCAGATGTGCCGTGAGACCAAGAGCAACGCCGAACACCGCGGCGAGGTGGCCTCACTGGCAGCTATCGCTGCTGGGCCTCGCCGCGGCACTCGATAAGTACGTAGATGCTCCGCATGGTGGACACAGCGTAGGCACCTAGTGCGGACGGCGGCTACCGCTTTCCGGAATGTGTCCATCATGCGGGACGAGCGTCTCGAGATGACAGACTCCCGGCCATGAGTGCCCCTCCCGAGCTGCCGGACGTCGTACGCCGTGCCTTCGAGGTCTCGCGCCGCGCCGGCTACGTCTCGTTCTGCCGCAACGAGACCGGTCGCCTGCTGGCCACGCTGGCCGCGACCCGCGAGGGCACGATGGCCGAGTTCGGCACCGGCTGCGGGGTCGGCACCGCCTGGCTGCGCAGCGGGGTGCGCGATGAGGACGCCCGCATCGTGACCGCCGAGCTCGACCCCCGGCTGGCCCGGGCGGCCGCGGAGATCTTCGTCGACGACCCGCTCGTGGAGGTGCTGGCCGCCGACTGGTCGACCCTGCTCGACAAGGGCCCCTTCTCGCTGCTCTTCCTCGACTCGGGGCAGCCGGGCGAGGTGGGCGTCGACGCGATCGCCGACCTGGTCGCCGACGGCGGGATCGTGGTCCTCGACGACTTCGCGCCGTGCGAGCAGTGGCCGCCGGTGACCTACGGCCGCGTCGACGTGCTGCGCGAGCAGTGGCTGACCGACCCGCGCTTCACGGCCGTCGAGGTGATGGTCGCCTCCGACGCCTCCACGATCATCGCGACGAAGCGGTAGCGCTCGCGGGGTCGACGCCGGGCTCGTCGAGCGGCTCGTCGAGGGGCTCGTCGAGGGACGGCGCGGCCGGCGGGGCGAGGCGCACCGTCAGCGCCGGCAGCAGCGCCTGGGTGACCGGGCCGATGCTCAGCGCGTAGAGCACCGTGCCGATGCCGGCGACGCCGCCGAGCAGCAGGCCGATGGCCACGACGGTGACCTCGAGGCCGGTGCGCACCACGCGCAGCGAGATGCCGGTGCGCCGGTGCAGGCCGGTCATCAGCCCGTCGCGCGGGCCGCGGCCGAGCTGGGCGCCGATGTAGAAGGCGGTCGCAGCGCCGTTGCCCAGCACGCCGACGACCATCAGCGTGATCCGCAGCCACAGCTCGTCGGGGCGCTCGAGCACCGACAGGGTGGCGTCGGTGGCGATGCCGATGACCAGGGCGTTGGAGATGGTGCCCAGGCCGGGCACCTCGCGCAGCGGGATCCACAGCAGCAGCACCAGCAGGCTGACCACGATCAGCACCTCGCCCAGGCTCAGCGGCACGTAGCGGGCGATGCCCAGGTGCAGCACGTCCCAGGGGGCGGCGCCGAGGTCGGCGCGCACCATCATGGCCAGCGAGACGCCGTACAGCCACAGGCCGACGTAGAGCTGGGGCAGGCGGCGGCCCAGGCGCCCGGCACGCAGCTGGGCGAGGGGTCCGAGGTCGGCGAGGATCATGCGTCCAGGGTGCAGGCCGATTGGCCTGTTGTGAAATAGCCAATCGTGCGACAGTGGTCTGCATGGCCACCGCCGTCTCAGCCGCCCGGGTCGCCGCTCTCGTCGGCTCCTTCGACCGCTCCCCCGCCTACGTCGGCCTCGCCGACACGCTCACGCTCCTCATCGGCGACGGACGCATCGGCTTCGACGTACGGCTGCCCAGCGAGCGCGAGCTGACCGAGGCGCTCGCGGTGTCGCGCACCACCGTCACGCGGGCCTACGCACTGCTGCGCGAGAGCGGGTACGCCGTGTCGCGGCAGGGCTCGGGCACCTTCACCCGGGTGCCGGGCGGGCGGGCCCGCTCGCACGACCGGGCGCTGCTGCCGGGCGTCGACGACGGCGACGCCATCGACCTCAACTGCGCCGCGGCCCCGGCCCCGGCGGGGTTGATGCAGGCCTTCACCGACGCGATCGGCGACCTGCCGGCCCACCTCGGCGGGCACGGCTACTTCCCGGCCGGGCTGCCGCTGCTGCAGCAGCGCATCGCGGCGTCGTACGCCGCCCGCGGCCTGCCCACCGACCCCGACCAGGTGCTGGTGACGCCGGGGGCGCTGGCCGCGGCGGCCGTCGTGGCGCAGGCGTTCGCGGGCCGCGGCGACCGGGTGCTGGTCGAGTCGCCGGTCTACCCCAACGCCACCCAGGCGCTGCGCAACGCCGGCGCGCGGCTGGTGCCGTCGGCGGTCGACCCGGAGGGCTGGGACCTCGACGCCGTCGGCGCGGCGCTGCGCGGCTCGCGACCGCGGCTGGCCTACCTGGTGCCGGACTTCCAGAACCCGACCGGGCACGTCATGAGCGACGAGCAGCGCGCGGCGTACGCCGGGCACCTGCGCGCCGCCGGCACCCGCGCGGTCGTCGACGAGGCGCACCAGGCGCTGGCGCTCGACGCGCAGCAGATGCCCGCGCCGTTCGCCGCCCACGCGCCCGGCACGATCACGATCGGCAGCGCGAGCAAGAGCTTCTGGGGCGGCCTGCGCCTGGGCTGGATCCGGGCGCCGCACGAGTGCGTCGAGACCCTGCAGGAGGCCAGGCTCGCGCTCGACCTCGGGGCGCCGGTGCTCGAGCAGCTGACCCTGGCGCGGCTGCTGGAGCACGGGCCGGTGCTGCCCGGGCATCGCGAGCGGCTGCGCGAGCAGCGTGACCGCCTGGTCCGCGAGGTCGCCGCCCGGCTGCCCGAGTGGCGCTTCCAGGTGCCGGGCGGCGGGCTGGCCCTGTGGGTCGAGCTGCCGACGGCGCGCGGCAGCGCGCTGGCCGCCGCCGCCGAGCAGCACGGCGTCATCGTCGCCCCCGGCCCGGTCTTCGCCGCCGAGGGCGGCCTCGACCGCTACGTCCGCATCCCCTGGACCCGCCGCCCCGACGAGCTCGCCCTCGCCGTCGAGCGCCTCGCCCTCGCCTGGGCCGAGGTCCGCGACGCCCCCGCCGCCCGCGTCCGCCGCGGCACCCGCGTCATGGTCGCCTGAGCCCCGCGCCGAGCCGGCTGGTTCGAACGAGCCGACTCGCGGAGTGGTCGTCGGTCGAGCAGTGACGAGCGCCAGCGAGGAGCGCCCGTCGAGACCCGGGGAGCAACCCACCCTCCGACGCCGACCGCTCCACCACGGTCCTGACGACCCTCACGCGACACGCCGACGGCGGCGTACGGGCCGTCAGGATGGTGCGCTGGGCTGCTCTGCGAAAACCAGGTGCCGCTCCCCCACCCGCCGTCCTAGCCTGAGCTGGTCCCACTCCCCACCCCAGGCAAGGTCCCGTTGCTCCTCTGAGGCCCGTCCCCGCGTCCGCCGTGACGCACCCGACCCCTCACCTGGAGCACCCATGCCCTCGACGCATCCCGTCATCTCCGTCTCCGGCCTCACCGTCACCTGGCCCGACGGCTCCCCCACGCTGCGCGACCTCGACCTGGCCCTCTCGCGGGGCCGCGCCGGGCTGGTCGGGGCCAACGGCTCCGGCAAGTCGACCCTGCTGCGGGTGCTGGCCGGGCGGCAGCGCCCCAGCGCCGGCCACGTCTCGGTCCACGGCGAGGTCGGCTACCTGCCGCAGGACCTCGACGCCGACCCGTCCCGGCCCGTCGCCGACTTCCTCGGTGTGGGCGCGACCCTCGCGGCCCTGCGCGCCATCGAGGCCGGGCGGAGCGACGAGCACCTCTTCGAGGCTGTCGGCGACGACTGGGACGTCGAGGAGCGCACCCGCGCCGAGCTCGAGCGGCAGGGCCTGCCGTCGGGCGCGCTGCACCGCCGCCTGGGCGAGCTCTCGGGCGGTGAGCTCACCGGCCTGGCCATCGCCCGCCTGCTCCTGGCCCGCCCCGACGTCCTGCTGCTCGACGAGCCCACCAACAACCTCGACCGAGCCGGGCGCGAGCGCGTCCACGACCTCGTCGTCACCTGGCCGCGCACCCTGCTCGTCGTCAGCCACGACCGCGAGCTCCTCGAGCGCGTCGACCGGATCGCCGACCTGCGCGGCGGCTCGCTGCGCTGGTACGGCGGCGGCTGGTCGTCGTACGCCGCCCAGGTCGCGGCCGAGCAGGAGGCCGCGCAGCAGGCGGTGACGACCGCTCGCAACGAGGTGCGTCGCCAGCGGCGCGACGCCGTCGAGGCCGAGCGCACCCTCGCCCAGCGGCGCCGGGTCGCTGCCACGGCGGAGCGCACCACCGGCATCGGCAAGGCTGCGCGCGACTACCTGGTGGGTCGGGCCGAGCGCTCGGCCGCCTCGTACCGCCACGTGCACGCCGACCGCCTCGACACCGCCCGCGGCGATCTCGAGCGGGCCGAGCAGGCCGTGCGCGACGACCTCACGATCCGTGTCGACCTGCCGCAGACAGCGGTGCCGCGGGGCACTCGCGTGCTCACCCACACCGAGGCCGGCCTCGACATCGTCGGGCCCGAGCGGATCGCGCTCGTCGGTCCCAACGGCAGCGGCAAGACCACGCTGCTGCGCAGCTGGGCCGGCCTGGCCGCCCCGACGAGAGGCGAGGTGCACGTCCACGTCCCGGTGGCGTTCCTCCCGCAGCGCTTGGACGTCCTCGACGCCGACGCCCCGCTCGCCGTCGCCGTCGCTCGGCGCCACCCCGGAGCCGGCCCCGAGCAGGTGCGCGCCCGGCTGGCGCGCTTCGGGTTCCGCGGCGCCGTCGGTGACCGGCTCGTCGGCGACCTCTCCGGCGGCGAACGGCTCCGCGCCACCCTGGCCGCCCTGCTGCTGGCCGACCCCGCGCCCCGCCTGCTGCTCCTCGACGAGCCGACCAACAACCTCGACCTCGCGTCGTACGACGCCCTGGTCACGGCGCTCGCGGGCTACCGCGGGGCGCTCGTGGTCGCCAGCCACGACCAGGCCTTCCTCGGCGACCTCGGCCTGGACCGCACCATCGACCTCGGCGCCGACGGGGTCGACGGGGTCGGTCGTGGGAGCCTGGACGGGTGACCACCGCGGAGCAGCTGGCCGGCGAGAAGTACCTCGCGCTCACGACCTTCCGGCGCTCCGGCGAGCCGGTCACCACGCCGGTCCGGGTGGTGCCGGTCAGCGACGGACGCCTCGGCCTCTGGACCGCCGCGGGCACCGGCGAGACCGAGCGGCTGGCGCACGACCAACGCGTGCAGGTGGAGCCGTGCGACGTGCGCGGGCGCACCCAGGAAAAGACCTCACCCGTCGACGGGCGGGCCGTGATGGTGCGCTCGGGGGCGCTCTTCGACGAGGTGCACGGCCGGGTCCGTGAGAAGTACGGGTGGACGACGACGGCGACCCGCCTGCTCGCCCGGCTCGGGCCCCAGGGCCGCCGTGGCCCGGGCCACGCCGACACGGTCGTGCTGGTCAGCCTCGACGACTGACCGCGCTCAGCTGCAGCCGTCGGGGCCGCACACCGCGCCGTCGGCACCGGTCTGCGCCCCCACCATCTCGACGGCCGGGTGGGCGTCGTCCCAGGCCCGCTGCAGCACGTCGGTGAAGACATCGGCGGGCTGGGCGCCGGCGATGCCGTAGCGGCCGTCGACGACGAAGAACGGCACCCCGGTGGCGCCGTACGCGCCGGCCTGGCGGATGTCGGCCTCCACCTCGTCGGCGTACTCCGTGCCGGCCAGCACCTCACGCACCCGCGCCTCCTCGAGGCCGGCGGAGACGGCGATCTCGGTCAGCACGTCGTGGTCGGCCACGTTGCGCGCCTCGACCATGTACGCCGCCAGCAGCGCCTCCTTCAGCTCGGCGCGCTGGGCGTGGTCGCGGGCCGCGTGCAGCACCCGGTGGACGTCGGCGGTGCCGACCCGGTGTGCCTGGCCCAACCGGTAGACCAAGCCCTCCTCGGCGGCCACGGCCTCCATCTGGTCGATCATCCGCTGGCCCGCCTCGGGGCCGCCGCCGTACTTGCGGCCCAGGTGCTCGGCGATGCTCTCCTCGGCGACCGAGGGCGCGCCCGGGTCGAGCTGGAAGGAGCGCCAGACCACCTCGACCTCGTCGCGGTGCTCGAAGCCGGCCAGGGCGGTCTCGAGGCGGCGCTTGCCGATGTAGCACCAGGGGCAGACGACGTCGGACCAGATCTCGATACGCATGTGGGCCCCAACCCCGAAAGCCCCCTGGTTCTTCCCGGGGCACTGCGGGGCTCGGCCCAGGGTCCGACCAGGGTCGCGGCCCGCGTCATCCCCGATGTGCGCACGCCCCCGCGCGGCCGAGACTCCGGTCATGATCACGATCGAGAACCTCACCCGACGCTACGGTGCCCTCACGGCCGTCGACGACGTCACCTTCACCGCCCGTCCCGGTCGCGTGACCGGGTTCCTGGGCCCCAACGGCGCCGGCAAGTCCACGTGCATGCGCGTCCTGGTCGGGCTGACCCCGCCCTCCTCGGGCTCGGCCACCGTCCTGGGCCGGCGCTTCGCCGACCTGCCCGATCCCGGGCGCGAGGTGGGCGTGCTGCTCGACGCCTCGGCCCAGCACGCCGGTCGCACCGGCCGGGAGGTCCTGACCCTGGCCCAGCGCACCATGGGGCTCCCCCGCGCCCGGGTGCAGGAGATGCTCGAGCTGGTCAGCCTGAGCGACGAGGAGGCCGGGCGCCGGGTGCGGCACTACTCGCTGGGCATGCGCCAGCGGCTCGGCATCGCCACCGCGCTGCTCGGGGACCCGCAGGTGCTGGTGCTCGACGAGCCGGCCAACGGGCTCGACCCCGCCGGCATCCGCTGGATGCGCGACCTGCTGCGCACCTACGCCGACCGCGGCGGCACCGTGCTGCTCTCCAGCCACCTGCTGCACGAGATCGAGGTGGTCGCCGACGACCTGGTGGTCATCGGGCGCGGCCGGATCGTCGCGGGCGGCACCAAGGCCGAGCTGCTCGCCCGCGCCGGCACCCACGTCGGCGTCCGCGACCGCGAGCCGCTCGCGGCCGCTCTCACCGCAGCCGGGCACACCGCGCACCCCACCGGCGACGACGCACTGGCCACCGACGCCGACCCCGCCATCGTCGGCCGGCTCGCCCTGCACGCCGGCGTCGCGCTGCACGAGCTGCGCGCCGCCGACGGCGCGGGGCTGGAGGAGATGTTTCTCGAGCTGACCGCCGACACCCAGCGCGAGACCACCCCGACCCGAGCAGGAGCAGGAGCAGCAGCATGAGCACCACGACCCTCACCACAGCTCACCGCGAGGCCGTCCGGCCGGCGTACGACGCCCGCCCGGCGCCGACGCCGACCCCGTTCCACCGACTGCTGGGCGTGGAGCTGCGCAAGATGTTCGACACCCGCTCGGGCGCCTGGCTGATGGCCAGCATCGTGCTGACCGCGCTGGTGGCCACCGTGGCCGTCGTCGCCCTCGCGCCCGCGCAGGTGCTCACCTACGACACGTTCGTGGCGGCCGTCGGGCTGCCGATGGTGACCATCCTGCCGATCGTCGCGCTCCTGTCTGTCACCAGCGAGTGGAGCCAGCGCACCGGCCTGACGACCTTCACGCTCGTGCCCCACCGCGGTCGGGTCGTGGCCGCCAAGGCCGTCTGTGCGCTGGGCATCGGCGTCATCGCGGTGGTGCTGGCTGCCGCGATCGGCGCCGTCGGCAACGTCGTGGGGGTCTCGCTGGCCGGCGTCGACCTCGCCTGGGACCTCGGCGCAGCACGGCTCGCGGCGATCACCCTGGCCACCGTGCTCAACATGTTCATCGGCTTCATGCTCGGGCTGCTGCTGCGCAGCTCGGCAGCGGCGCTGGTGGGCTACTTCGTCTACCAGTTCGTGCTCACCGGTCTCACCGCGCTGCTGGCCGCGGCGCAGCCGTGGTTCGCCGACCTGCAGCCCTGGGTGGACTTCAACTTCAGCCAGGGCCAGCTCTTCGAGGTCGTCCCCAGCGCCGAGCAGTGGGCCCAGCTCGGGGTGTCCGGCTTCTTCTGGCTGGTGCTCCCGCTGGCCGTCGGCCTGCGGCTGGTGCTGCGCTCCGAGGTGAAGTGACAGCGACGCCGAGCCGGCGCGTTCAGACGCGCCGGCTCGGCGTCGGGGGTGCTCAGCGTGCGGAGGTGCTCAGCGCGCGGAGGTGCTCAGCGCGCGGAGGAGCCCTCGGTGTAGTCCGAGTCGTGGCTCTTGACCCAGGCCATCAGCTTGCGCAGCTCGCGACCGGTCTTCTCGATCGGGTGCGACTCGCCCTGCTCGCGGAACTTGGTGAACTCGGGCTGGCCGTTCTCCATGTCGTTCATGAAGCGCTCGGCGAACGAGCCGTTCTTGATGTCCTCGAGGACACCGACCATGTTCTGCTTCACGCGCTCGTCGATGACCCGCGGGCCGGAGACGTAGTCGCCGAACTCGGCGGTGTCGGAGACCGACCAGCGCTGCTTGGCGATGCCGCCCTCGTACATCAGGTCGACGATGAGCTTGAGCTCGTGCAGGCACTCGAAGTAGGCGACCTCGGGCTGGTAGCCGGCCTCGGTGAGCACCTCGAAGCCGTACATCACCAGCTGCGAGGCACCACCGCAGAGCACCGCCTGCTCACCGAACAGGTCGGTCTCGGTCTCCTCGGTGAAGGTGGTCCTGATGCCGCCGGCGCGCAGGCCGCCGATGCCCTTGGCGTAGGACAGCGCGAGGTCCCAGGCCGAGCCCGAGGCGTCCTTCTCGACCGCGACCAGCACGGGCACGCCGCGCCCGTCGACGTACTCGCGGCGCACCAGGTGGCCGGGGCCCTTGGGGGCGACCATGAAGACGTCGACGCCCTCGGGGGGCTCGATGAAGCCGAAGCGGATGTTGAAGCCGTGGCCGAAGACCAGGGTGTCGCCCTCGGCGAGCTGCGGGGCGATCTCCTCGGCGAAGAGCTTCTTCTGGTGCTGGTCGGGGGCCAGGATGACGATGACGTCGGCCTCCTCGGCCGCCTCGGCCGGGGTGACGACGCGCAGGCCCTCGGCCTCGGCCTTGGCGCGGCTCTTGGAGCCGGGCTGCAGGCCGATGCGCACGTCGACGCCCGAGTCGCGCAGCGACAGCGCGTGCGCGTGGCCCTGGCTGCCGTAGCCGATGACGGCCACGTTCTTGCCCTGGATCAGGGACAGGTCGGCGTCGTCGTCGTAGAACATCTCAGCCACGGGGGCTTCTCCTTCTGGTGGGTGGAACGGGTCGTCGAGCGGGTGGGGTGGTCAGACTGCTGCGGGCGGGGCGGGCACGGCCACCGGGCGCTGGTGGCGCTCGGAGATCGAGCGCGGACCGCGCCCGATCGCGACCATGCCCGACTGGACGAGCTCGCGGATGCCGAAGGGCTCGAGCATCCGCAGGAAGTCGGCGATCTTGCCCTGGTTGCCGGTGATCTGCATGGTGATCGCGTCGGGGGCGACGTCGATGACCTTGGCGCGGAAGAGCTGCACGGTGTCGAGCACCTGGCCGCGGGTCTCGGCGTTGGCGCCGACCTTGACCAGCACCAGCTCGCGGTTGACCGAGGCGTCGGGGTCGAGCTCGACGATCTTGATGACCTCGATCAGCTTGTTGAGCTGCTTGGTCACCTGCTCGAGCGGGGACTCCTCGACGTTGACCACGATCGTCATCCGCGAGATCTCGGGGTGCTCGGTCGGGCCGACCGCGAGGCTGTGGATGTTGAAGCCGCGGCGGCTGAAGAGGCCGGCGATCCGGGTCAGGACGCCGGGCTTGTCCTCCACCAGGACGGAGAGGGTGTGCTGGGTCATGGCTGGATCATCCTCACAGGTCGTCCTCGTCGAAGTCGGGGGCCAGGTCGCGGGCGTACTTGATGTCGTCGTTGCTGGTGCCGGCGGCGACCATCGGCCAGACCATCGCGTCGCGGTGCACGCGGAAGTCGACCACGACGGGCACGTCGTTGATCTCCATGGCCTTCTCGATGGTGGCGTCGACGTCGTCGGGGCCGTCGCACGCCAGGCCGACGCAGCCGTAGGCCTCGGCGAGCTTGACGAAGTCGGGGATCCGCACGACGCCGCCCTGGCGCTGCAGGTTGGTGTTGGAGTAGCGCTGGTTGTAGAAGAGCGTCTGCCACTGGCGCACCATGCCCAGCGACTCGTTGTTGATCACCGCGACCTTGATCGGGATGTTCTCGATCGCGCAGGTGGCCAGCTCCTGGTTGGTCATCTGGAAGCAGCCGTCGCCGTCGATGGACCACACCGTGGCGTCGGGGCGACCGACCTTGGCGCCCATCGCGGCCGGCACCGAGTAGCCCATGGTGCCCAGGCCGCCGGAGTTCAGCCAGGTGCGCGGGTGCTCGTACTGCACGAAGTGCGCCGCCCACATCTGGTGCTGGCCCACGCCGGAGGTGTAGATCGCCTCGGGACCCGCGATCGCGCTGAGCCGCTCGATGACGTGCTGGGGCGCCAGCGTGCCGGCCGGCGACTGCTCGTAGCCCAGCGGGTACTTCTTCTTGACCCCCGACAGGAACGCCACCCAGGCCTCGTAGTCGCCGCTGTGGCCGGCGTCGGCCTCGGCCTTGAGCGCCACGACGAGGTCGGAGATGACCTCGCGGCAGTCGCCCACGATCGGCACGTCGGTGTAGCGGTTCTTGCCGATCTCGGCGGGGTCGATGTCGGCGTGGATCACCTTGGCGCCGGGCGCGAAGGAGTCGAGGTTGCCGGTGACGCGGTCGTCGAAGCGCGCGCCGAGGCTGATGATCAGGTCGCTCTTCTGCAGCCCGGCGACCGCGGCGACGGTGCCGTGCATGCCGGGCATGCCCAGGTGCTGGGGGTGGCTGTCGGGGAAGGCGCCGAGCGCCATCAGCGTGGTCACCACCGGCATCCCGGTCATCTCCGCGAGCACCCGCAGCTCGCGCGACGCACCGGCGCGGATGGTGCCGCCGCCGACGTAGAGCACCGGGCGGCGGGCCTCGAGGATCAGCCGGGCGGCCTCGCGGATCTGCTTGCTGTGCGGCTTGGTCACCGGGCGGTAGCCCGGCAGGTGCAGCTCGGTGGGCCAGCGGAAGGTGGTCATCGACTGCAGCGCCGACTTGGCCACGTCGACCAGCACCGGGCCGGGGCGGCCGGTGGAGGCGATGTGGAAGGCCTCGGCGATCTTCTGCGGGATCTCGGCGGGATCGGTGACCAGGAAGTTGTGCTTGGTGATCGGCATCGTGATGCCGCGGATGTCGGCCTCCTGGAAGGCGTCGGTGCCGATCAGCGAGGCGCCGACCTGCCCGGTGACGGCGACCATCGGCACGGAGTCCATGTGCGCGTCGGCCAGCGCGGTGACCAGGTTGGTCGCGCCGGGGCCCGAGGTGGCCATGCAGACGCCGACCCGGCCGGTCGCGGCGGCGTAGCCCTGCGCGGCGTGGCCGGCGCCCTGCTCGTGGCGGACCAGGATGTGGCGGATGGAGGAGTCCATCAGCGGGTCGTAGGCCGGCAGGATCGCCCCGCCGGGGATGCCGAAGATGTCGGTGACGCCGGCCGCCTCGAGCGAGGTGACCAGGCTCTGCGCGCCCGTGACCTGGTCGCCGGTGGTCGGTGTCCCGGACGTTTCAGTGCTCATGCCCTGCCGCTCCCCTTGCTGGTGTGGTGCCTGTCGCCGTGCCCTGCTCATGGACCCTGATCATGAAAAAGCCCCTCGGCCCTGGGGGCAACGAGGGGTGACGCGCTGGCTGTGTGCCGGTGCCGGCTCAGCTCACGCGTCGCGTGGGTACGAGAAGGTCCTGGCGCATGGCTGCACGGTATCCCGGGCCCCGTCACCTCGTCACGCCAGTCTGCCAGGCGTCCCAACATCTGGGACGCGAGTCCCACATGCTGGCGCACGCCGCGCCGGTCCGCCCTCAGGGCAGCACCTCCTGGCCGACCGGCCCCGGGTTCCAGGCCACCTCCCACCGGTAGCCGGCCGGGTCGGCGAAGTAGCCGGTGTAGCCGCCCCAGGCCCGTTCCTGCGGGGCCAGCACGACCCGGGCGCCGGCCACGCGGGCCTGCTCGAGCACCTCGTCGACCTCGGCCCGGGTGGCCACGTTGTGGGCGATGGTCAGCGGCGCCGCGCCCGAGCCGAGCGCGCCCACCTCGGCCTCCATCGCGGCGCGGTCCCACAGCGAGAGCACCAGGTGCTCACCCACCCGCAGCATCAGCACCTCCTCGCTGTCGTGGCTGGCCTGCCAGCCCAGGCCGTCGAGGAAGAAGGCCCGCGACGCGGCGAGGTCGCGCACCCCCAGGGTGATGAAGCTGATCCGCTGGTCCACCGCACAGATGCTGCCAGATGCCCTAGCGTCAGGGCCCATGACGTCACGGGTCCGGTCCTGGCACGCGCTCGTGGCGGTGGTGGCTGCCGCCGCACTGCTTCTCCAGCTGGTGCTGGTCGTCCAGGGCGGTCGGGTGCTCGACGAGCAGTCGGTGCCCCCGCTCGAGGTGCGCCTGGGCCGCCTGGTCTCCTACTTCACCGTGCAGAGCAACCTGCTGGTCGCCCTGGCCGCCGCCCACCTGGCCCGCCACCGCGGCAGGGACGGCACCGCCTGGACCGTGCTGCGCCTCGACGCCGTCGTCGGCATCACCCTCACCGGCCTCGTGCACTTCGTGCTGCTGCGCCCGCTGCTCGACCTGCAGGGCGCCGACGCGCTGGCCGACGCGATGCTGCACCTGGTGGTGCCCGTGCTGGCGGTCGTCGGCTTCGTCGTGGTGGGCCCGCGCCCGCGCGTCACCCGTCGTACGGCGGGCCTGGCGCTGGTCTGGCCGCTGGCGTGGCTGGCCTGGACCCTGGTCGTCGGGCTGGTGTCCGGGTGGTTCCCCTACCCCTTCCTCGACCACCGCGAGGACGGTTGGGCCGCGGTGGCGATCACCTGCGTGGCGATCACGGCGCTCTTCGTCGCGCTGCTCGGCGCGCTGTCGCTGCTGGACCGCCGCTCCTCCACCGGGTCGCACGAGCGGCAGCCGGCCTGATGACCCGCAGCGTGCGCACCTTCTGCCGCATCTGCGAGGTGCACTGCGGCCTGGTCGTCGACGTCGAGGGCAGCCCCGGCGTCGGCGACGGCGAGCGGGTCGTCAAGGTCCGCCCCGACCGCGAGCACCCCGTCACGAAGGGCTACTGCTGCGTCAAGGGCCTGGGCCTCGGTGCGCTGCACCACGACGAGGACCGGGTCGAGACCCCGCTCAAGCGGGTCGACGGCGAGCTGGTGCCGATCACCTGGGAGCAGGCCAACCGCGAGATCGGCGCCCGGGTGCGGGCCCTGGTCGGCGAGCACGGCCCGCGCGCGATCGGGATGTACCAGGGCAACCCGACCTTCTTCTCCCTGGCCGGCACCCTGATGTCGGCGGGCTTCGTCGAGGCGCTCGGCTCCCCCAACGTCTTCGCCTCCCACTCCATCGACGTCAACACCAAGTTCCACGTCGCCACCGAGATGTACGGGCTCTCCCTGGTCCAGCCGGTGCCCGACCTGGAGCACGTGCAGATGTTCCTCTGCCTGGGCTCGAACCCGCTGGTCAGCCAGATGTCGGTGGTGCAGGTCGCCGACGCCGCAGGTGTGCTGCGCCGCATCGAGGAGCGCGGCGGTCGCGTCGTGGTCGTCGACCCCCGGCGCACCGAGACCGCCCGCCGGGTCGGCGAGCACGTGGCGATCCGCCCCGGCACCGACGCCTACCTGCTGGCCGCGATGCTGCACGTGGTGACCCGCGAGGTCGGCGTCGACCTGGCCCCGGCCCGCGCCGTGGCCCGCGGTGTCGACGACTTCGTGGCCGCCGGGGCACCGTGGACCCCCGAGCGCGCCGAGCGCGTGACCGGGGTGCCGGCCGGCACCATCCGCGAGCTCGCCACGGCGTACGCCGCCGCCGACGGGGCCGCGCTCTACTGCTCGACCGGCGTCAACATGGGGCCCTTCGGCTCGATCTGCACCTGGTTGGTGCAGGGGCTCAACCTGCTCACCGGCAACCTCGACCGCCGCGGCGGGCTGCTGGTGCCGCGCGGTGCGTTCGACACGCTGCGCCTCGCCGGTCTCGCCGGGCTGGGCCGCTTCGACGAGCACCGCACCACCGACGGGCGCTGGCACCGGGTGGCCGGCGCCTTCCCCGTCGCCGCGCTCGCCGACGAGATCACCACCGAGCACCCCGACCGCATCCGGGCGCTCCTCGTGACCTCCGGCAACCCCGTGCACTCGGTGCCGGGCGGGCGGCTGGCCGCGGCGCTCGAGCGGCTCGACCTGGTCGTCAGCGTCGACCTCTACCGCAACGAGACCGCCGCGCACGCCGACTACGTGCTGCCGGCCACCGACATGCTCGAGCGCAGCGACTTCCCCGCCTCGCACCAGTCGCTGCAGGTGGTGCCGCACGCGCAGTGGACCCCGCCCGTCGTCGCGCCGCTGGGCGAGCGGCGTACCGAGTGGCAGATCTTCTCCGACCTGGCGCTGGCCTCGGGCGCGCGCCCCTGGGGCACCACCCCGGCCCACCTGCTCCCCCGCCTCAACCGCCTGCTGGCCCGGCTGCCGCGCTCACCCCAGGTCGGCTTCGACCAGCTGCTGGCGGTGCTGCTGCGCTGGGGGCGGCGTACGACGCTCGGCGAGCTGCGGCGCCGCCCCGAGGGGGTGCTGCTGCCACCGACCGAGCCCGGCTCGTTCCTGGGCCACCGGGTGGCCACCCCCGACGGGCTGGTCGACCTGGCGCCCGCCGACCTGGTCGCCGACCTCGACCGGCTGGCGGCCAGCGAGGCCGACCTCGCCCGCCCCGGGGTGCTGCGGCTGGTGGGCCGGCGCGACCGGCGCTCGCACAACAGCTGGATGCACAACAACCCCTACATCGAGCAGCCCGACGGCAACACCGCGCTGCTGCACCCGCTCGACGCCGGCGAGCGCGGCATCGGCGACGGCGACGAGGTCGAGGTGCGCGGCGCCGCGGGCGCGGTGCGCCTGCCGGTCAAGCTGACCACCGACGTCGCGCGCGGCGTCGTGGTGGTGCCCCACGGCTGGGGCCACCGGGCCTCCGGCGCCAGCCGGGCGCGGGCCCGCGCGGGGGTCAACGTCAACGAGGTGGTGCCGGGCGGCGCGGCGCACATGGAGCCCGTGAGCGGTCAGGCCGTGATGCTGGCCCACGAGGTGGAGGTCTCGCCAGTGGCGGCGCTCAGCCCCACACCTGGGTGATCTCGGCGCGCCGGGCGTCGACGACCACGCGGCACGACGCGCCGTTGACCAGCGGCAGGTTCGGCGGCACGTGGCCCACGTCGACCCCCAGCACCAGCGGCACCTCCAGCGGGCCCAGCGCGTCGAGCACGGCCTGGCGCTGGCTCAGCCCGGGGCTGTCGGGCCCGGAGGTGCGCCCGACGAGCACTGCCTCGGCCTCGTCGAACCAGCCGGCCATCCGCATCCCGTGCAGCGCGCGGCACACGTCGAAGGCGGCGTGCTCGGCCGCCTCCACGTAGACCACGAGGCCCTCGTCGACCTGCGCGCGGCCCCAGCCGGCGACGTCGGCGTACGGCGTGCCGACCAGCGGTCCGAGCACCTCGATGCAGCCGCCCACCAGTCGACCGGTCAGGTCGAGCCCGCCGCCGCCGACGACCTCCCACGAGCCGGTGAGGTCGAGCTGCTGCTCGGCGAGGCCCGGCTCGGCCTCCCAGTCGTCGAAGCCGCCGGAGCGGTGCCGGCCGGGCGAGGACTGCACGACCGGGTCGCCCGGCTCGGTCTCGAGCACGTCGATCCAGTGCGCGAGGCCCTCGGGCTGGCGGTAGGGCGCGTCCATCAGGTTGCCGCCGTGCAGCGTCGCCCAACCCAGCCGGGTCAGCAGCGGCACCATCAGGGTGGTCAGGTCGCTCCAGCCGACCAGCCAGGTCGGCTCGGCGGCGGCCAGGGCGTCCCAGTCGAGGTGGTCGAGCACCTGGATCGCCAGCTCACCGCCCCACGGCGGCACCACGGCGCGCACGTCGGGGTCGCAGAGCATCGCGGTCAGCTCGGCCGCGCGCTGGGCCGCCGGGGCGGCCACTCCCCCGTCGGGCGTCTCGAGCACCGCGCCGCGGCGCACCTCGTAGCCCCGCCGCCGCAGGTGCTCGCAGGCCACGTCGAGCCTCGGGAGCAGCGAGGTCTGCACGCCCGAGGAGGGCGCGGTGACCCCGATGGTGTCGCCGGGGCGCAGCGGGCGGGGGAAGCGGACGTCGGTGCTGCTCATGCGTCCGAGGCTGTCAGGTCGGCGAGCACCTCGCGAACCGACTCCATCCCGCGCGTCACCTCGTCGTACGACGTCGAGAGCGGCGAGAGGCCCAGTCGCAGGCCGCCGGGGTCGCGGTAGTCGGGGACCACGTCGGCGGCCCAGAGCCGGGCCGTGGCCTCGCGCATGGCCGGGTGGGTGAGCGTGACGTGGCCGCCGCGACGCTGCGCCTCGCGGGGCGTGGCGACGCCGACGCCCAGCGGCGCGAGCAGGACGTCGGTGAGCCGCAGGACGTGCTCGGCCAGGCCCACCGACTTGGCGCGCACGGCCGGCATGCCGACCTCCTCGAGCAGGTCGAGCATGTCCTGGACGGCGAGCATCCCGACCACCGGCGGGGTGCCCGAGACCATCCGGCGGATGCCCGGCGCGGGCGTCCAGCCGGGGCCCATCGCGAACGGGTCGGCGTGGCCCATCCAGCCCGGCACCGGCTGCTGCAGCCCGTCGAGCAGCCGCTCGGCGACGTAGACGAACGCGGGCGAGCCGGGCCCGCCGTTGAGGTACTTGTAGGTGCAGCCGACCGCCAGGTCGACCCCCCACGCGTCGAGCTCGAGCGGCACCGAGCCGACCGAGTGGCTCAGGTCCCACAGCACCAGCGCCCCGGCGTCGTGGACCGCCGCGGTGATCGCCGGCGCGTCGGCCAGCCAGGCCGAGCGGTAGGCGACGTGGCTGAGCAGCACCACCGCGGTCTGCTCGCCCACGACCTCCTGCACCTGCTCGAGGGTGACCCCGGCGCTGGTGTCGACGTCGATCCAGCGCAGGGTCAGGCCGAGCTCGTCGGCCACGCCGGCCGCCACGTAGCGGTCGGTCGGGAAGTTGTCGCGGTCGAGCACCACCTCGCGGCGCCCCGGCCGGGCGGCCACCGCGGCGCGCAGCGCCTTGTAGAG
Organism: Nocardioides cremeus; assembly: GCF_030518195.1. GTDB lineage: Bacteria > Actinomycetota > Actinomycetes > Propionibacteriales > Nocardioidaceae > Nocardioides > Nocardioides cremeus. The sequence goes on along the minus strand of NZ_JAULSC010000002.1, from coordinate 218,287 downwards.
CAGCACCGTGGTCGAGTCGGCGACCACCGTCTGCCCGGGGGCCGCGCCCAGGCAGGTGGCGCCGATCCGGTCGCCCACGACGGTCGGCAGGTCCATCCACGCCTCGTCCCAGCCGCGGATCAGCCGGCCGCCCCACTCGTGCTCGACGAAGGTCCGCAGCCGCTCCCCCGTGACCCGCAGCGGGCGTCCCAGCGAGTTGCCGTCGAGGTAGACCAGGGGGCTCTGCGCCCCGACGAAGCGGTCGCGGTACGACGCCAGCCCGTCGTCGGCGTCGAGGCGTGCGGTGGTCTCGTGGGTGGTGGAGGTCACGGCGCATGTCTACCCCACCGGGCACGCTCCTAGACTCCCCGCCATGTCGACCCCCGACCCGATCCGGCCCGCCCTGCTGGAGGTGCTCGCACGGCGGGCCCTGACCGAGGACGCCGCACGCCCCGAGGCCGTCGAGCGGCTGCACGAGCGCGGCGGCCGCACCGCCCGCGAGCAGGTCGCGGCGCTGGTCGACCCGGGCAGCTTCGTCGAGTACGGCCGCTTCGTCACCGCGGCGCAGGAGGACAAGCGGTCGATGGACGACCTGCTCGACCGCACCGTCGCCGACGGCATCGTCGGTGGCCTGGCCACCATCGGCGGCCGGTCCGTGGCGGTGCTCTCCTACGACTACCTCGTGATGGCCGGCACCCAGGGCATGCGCGGGCACCGCAAGACCGACCGGCTCCTCGACGTCGTCGAGCGGCTCGCGCTGCCCTGAGTGTTCTTCGCCGCCGGGGGCGGCGGACGCCCCGGCGACACCGACATCCCGCTCGTCTCCGCGCTCGACGTCACCACCTTCGCCGCGTGGGCCCGGCTGTCGGGCCGGGTGCCGCGGATCGCCGTGGTCGAGGGCCCCTGCTTCGCCGGCAACGCGGTCGTCGCGGGCTGCTCCGACCTCGTGGTCGCCACCCCGCGGGCCTCCCTCGGCATGGGTGGGCCGGCGATGATCGCCGGTGGCGGGCTCGGCGAGGTCAGCGCCGCCGAGGTCGGGCCGCTCGACGTGATGACCGCCAACGGCGTGGTCGACGTGGCCGTCGACGAGGACGACGCGGTCGAGGCGGCCCGCGCGCTCATCGGCTACTTCCTGGGCGACGAGGACTCGTGGGAGGTGCCCGACCAGACGCCGCTGCGCGAGGCCGTCCCCGACGGCGAGCGCACGTCGTACGAGCTGGTGCCGGTGGTGGAGACGATCTGCGACGAGGGCACCGTCACCGAGCTGCGCCCCGACTTCGCCCCCGAGCTGCTGACCGCGCTGGGGCGCATCGAGGGCCGCACCGTCGGGGTCATCGGCAACGACACCCGCCACCTCGCCGGCGCGATCACCGCCGACGCCGGCGACAAGGCCGCGCGGTTCCTCCAGCTGTGCGACGCCCACGGCTTCCCGGTCGTCTCGCTGGTCGACACCCCCGGCATGATGGTCGGCCCCGACGCCGAGCGCACCGGCCTGGTGCGCCACACCTCGCGGCTGCTCGTGGCCGGCGCCCGGCTGCAGGTGCCGATGATCGGTGTGGTGCTGCGCCGCGGCTACGGCCTGGGCGCGCAGGCGATGCTCGGCGGCAGCACCCACCAGCCGCTGATGACGCTGGCCTGGCCCGGCGCGCACCTGGGCGCGATGGGGCTCGAGGGCGCGGTGCGCCTGTCGATGCGCCGCGAGCTCGAGGCGATCGAGGACGAGGCCGAACGCGAGCAGCAGGTGCGCGAGCTGACGGCCTACGCCCAGGCGCACTCCGCGGCGCTCAACGTCGCCCGACACTTCGAGATCGACGACGTCATCGACCCCGCCGAGACCCGTCAGGTCGTCGCGGCGCTGCTCGCGGCCGCCGCCCGCGACGGCCGCCTGGTGGGCAGCGGCCGTCCCGTCGACACCTGGTAGCGGCACGAGCAGTCACCTTCGCACCACCGAGCAGTCACTTTCGCACCCGACCAGGTGCAGAAGTGACCGGTGGCTGGTGCGAAAGTGACCGGTCGTCAGCCGGTGACCGCGCCGTGGGCGGCGGAGGAGACCGTCTTGGCGTACTTGCCCAGGACCCCGCGGGTGTACTTCGGCGGGTTGGGCTCCCAGCCCTCCTTGCGCGACTCCCACTCGTCGCCCTGCTCGACCTCGAGGGTGCGGTTGAGGACGTCGAGGGTGATCCGGTCGCCGTCGCGCACGAACGCGATCGGGCCGCCGTCGACGGCCTCGGGCGCCACGTGGCCCACGCACAGGCCGGTGGTGCCGCCGGAGAAGCGGCCGTCGGTGAGCAGCAGCACGTCCTTGCCGAGGCCGGCACCCTTGATGGCCCCGGTGATGGCGAGCATCTCGCGCATGCCGGGACCGCCCTTGGGGCCCTCGTAGCGGATGACGACGACGTCGCGGGCCTGGATCTGCCCGGCCGACAGCGCGTCCATGGCGGCGCGCTCGCCGTCGAAGACCCGGGCGGTGCCCTCGAAGACGGTCTCGTCGAAGCCGGCCGACTTCACCACCGCGCCCTCGGGGGCCAGCGAGCCCTTGAGGATGGTCAGGCCGCCGGTGGCGTGGATCGGGCGCTCGAGGCTGCGGATCACGTCGTCGTCGAGCGACGGCGGGGCGAGGGCCTCGAGGTTCTCGGCCATCGTGCGGCCGGTCACGGTCAGCACGTCGCCGTGCATCAGGCCCGCGTCGAGCAGCGCCTTCATCACCACGGGGATGCCGCCGATCTTGTCGACGTCGTTCATCACGTAGCGGCCGAACGGCTTGAGGTCGCCCAGGTGGGGCACCTTGTCGCCGATGCGGTTGAAGTCGTCGATGGTCAGCGGCACCTCGGCCTCGCGGGCGATCGCCAGCAGGTGCAGCACCGCGTTGGTGGAGCCGCCGAGGGCCATCACCACGGTGATCGCGTTCTCGAAGGCCTCCATGGTCATGATCTGGCGCGCGGTGATGCCCTCGCGCAGCATCCCGACGACGGCCTCTCCGGAGCGGTGCGCGAACCCGTCGCGGCGCCGGTCGACGGCCGGCGGGGCGGCCGAGCCGGGCAGCGACATGCCGAGCGCCTCGCCGACGGCGGCCATCGTGTTGGCGGTGTACATGCCGCCGCAGGCGCCCTCGCCGGGGCAGATGGCCCGCTCGATCCGGTCGACCTCCTCGCGGCTCATCTTGCCGGCCAGGCACGCGCCGACGGCCTCGAAGGCGTCGATGATCGTCACGTCCTCGCCGTCGACCTGGCCGGGCATGATCGAGCCGGCGTACATGAAGACGGAGGCCAGGTCGAGGCGCGCGGCGGCCATCAGCATGCCGGGCAGCGACTTGTCGCAGCCCGCCAGCAGCACCGACCCGTCGAGACGCTCGGCGCTCATCACCACCTCGACCGAGTCGGCGATGACCTCGCGGGAGACCAGCGAGAAGTGCATGCCCTCGTGGCCCATCGAGATGCCGTCGGAGACCGAGATGGTGCCGAACTCCAGCGGGTAGCCGCCGGCGGCGTGCACGCCGTTCTTGACCGCCTTGGCCAGGCGGTCCAGCGACAGGTTGCAGGGGGTGATCTCGTTCCAGCTCGACGCGACGCCGATCTGGGGCTTCTCCCAGTCGTCGTCGCCCATCCCCACCGCCCGGAGCATGCCGCGGGAGGCGGCGCGCTCGAGGCCGTCGGTGACGTCGCGGGAACGGGGCTTGAGGTCGGGTCGCTCGGACGGTCCGGTCATGGAACCAGGCTATCCGTGACCGTCGTCGCACTCGGGGCGGCGTCTCACGGTGTCGATCTGCGTCGGGGCGCAAAGGGCCCTAGCCTCGTGGGGTGACGACCGTGAACTGGACCGACCACGACGCCGTGCTGCTCGACCTCGACGGCGTCATCACGCCGACTGCCGAGGTGCACATGAGGGCCTGGGCCGACATGTTCAACGCCTTCCTGGGCTCCTACGACGGCGCGGCGACCGACCGCTCGCCCTACACCGAGGCCGACTACTTCGCCCACGTCGACGGCAAGCCCCGCTACGACGGCGTGCGCGACTTCCTCACCTCGCGCGGCATCGAGCTGTCCGAGGAGCGGGTCCGCGAGCTCGGCGACCGCAAGAACGAGGCGTTCAACGCGGTGCTGGCCCGCGACGGCGTCGAGGCCTACCCGGGATCGGTGGCGCTGCTCGACCACCTGCGCGAGCTCGGGATGCCGCTGGGCGTCGTCTCCTCCTCGGCCAACGCCCCGGCCGTGCTCGAGGCCGCGGGCCTGGCCGACCGGTTCGGCACCGTGGTCAGCGGCGCCGTGGCCACCGAGCTGGGCCTGCCGGGCAAGCCCGAGCCCGACACCTTCGTGCACGCCGCCCGCGAGCTGGGCGCCGACGTGGCGCGCTCGGTGGTCTTCGAGGACGCTGTGTCGGGCGTGCGCGCCGGCGCGGCCGGCGGCTTCGCGCTGGTGGTCGGCGTCGACCGTGGCGCCGGCGTCGAGACGCTGACCGGGGCCGGGGCCGACCTCGTCGTGGCCGACCTCGCCGAGCTGCTCCCGGGCCCGGTCGCGTGACCCGCCGCTTCGTCACCGAGGACCCGATGAACCGGGGCCGCTTCCCGGTGCACCCGTGGCGGCTGGTCGAGCGCTCGCACCGTCCCGAGGACCTCGGCGTCACCGAGACCCTCTTCGCGGTGGCCAACGGCTACCTCGGCATGCGCGGCAACCCCGAGGAGGGGCGCGACGCGCACGCGCACGGCACCTTCGTCAACGGCTTCCACGAGACCTGGCCGATCCGCCACGCCGAGGCCGCCGTCGGCTTCGCCCAGACCGGGCAGACGATCGTCAACGTCCCCGACGCCAAGCTGATGAAGCTCTACGTCGACGACGAGCCCCTCATCCTCGGCACCGCCGACCTCGAGCGCTACGAGCGCTCCCTGGACTTCCGCGACGGCGTGCTGCGCCGCTCGCTGGTCTGGCGCACCCCGTCGGGCAAGCGGGTCAAGGTGGAGTCGACGCGGATGGTGTCGATGACCCAGCGCCACCTCGCGCTGCTCGGCCTGACGGTGACCATGCTCGAGGGCGACGCCCCGATCACCATCTCCTCGCAGCTGCTCAACCGCCAGGACGGCACCGACGAGTACCACGACCCGCGTGCCGCGATGGGCGAGGGCGTCGACCCCCGCAAGGCCGCCGCGTTCGAGGACCGGGTGCTGGTGCCGCGCCTGCACTCGGCCCACCAGCAGCGCATGGAGCTCGGCTACAGCTGTGCCAACTCCCGGATGACCATCGCGGTCGCCGCCGACCACACCCTCACCACCGACGACCCCAGCGAGGTCGTGCGCAGCGCCGAGCAGGACCTGGCCAAGATGGTCTTCCGGGTCGAGGCGACCGAGGGCAACCCGGTGCGGCTGCAGAAGGTGGTGGCCTACCACACCTCGCGCGGCGTGCCGGTGCGCGAGCTCGCCGACCGCTGCGAGCGCACCCTCGACCGGGCCCGCCACCACGGCCTCGACCACTACCTCGACGAGCAGCGCGACTGGTACGCCGACTTCTGGTCGGCCGCCGACGTCGAGGTCACCGAGCCCGACGCCTCCGACGAGGAGATCGCCGTCCAGCAGGCGATCCGGTTCAACCTCTTCTCCCTGGCCCAAGCGAGCGCCCGCGCCGACCAGCAGGGCGTGCCCGCCAAGGGCGTCACCGGCTCGGGCTACGAGGGGCACTACTTCTGGGACAGCGAGATCTACGTCGCGCCGTTCCTCACCTACACCCAGCCGCACCTGGCGCGGAACCTGCTGCACTTCCGCAGCCGGATGCTGCCCTCGGCCCGGCACCGGGCCCGCGAGATGGCCCAGAGCGGCGCGCTCTACCCGTGGCGGACCATCAACGGCGAGGAGGCCTCGGCCTACTACGCCGCGGGCACCGCCCAGGTGCACATCGACGCCGACGTGGCGCACGCGCTGATGCAGTACGTCGCCGCCTCGGGCGACGTGGGCTTCCTGGTGCGCGACGGCATCGACATGCTCGTCGAGACCTCGCGGATGTGGGTCGACCTCGGCTTCTGGCGCAGCAACGGCACGCCGTCCTTCCACATCCACGGCGTCACCGGGCCCGACGAGTACACGACGGTCGTCAACAACAACCTGTTCACCAACGTGATGGCCCGCTACAACCTCGAGCAGGCCGTGGCCGCCGTCGAGACCGTGCGCCGCGACCACCCCGAGGACTTCGAGCAGGTGCGGGCCCGGCTCGAGCTCGACGACGCCGAGGTCGAGGAGTGGGCGCGCTGCGCGGCCGGGATGCACATCCCCTTCGACGAGGGCCTGGGCATCCACCCGCAGGACGACGCGTTCCTCGACCGCGAGGTGTGGGACCTCTCCGAGACCCCGGACTCGCTGCGCCCGCTGCTGCTGCACTACCACCCGCTGGTCATCTACCGCTTCCAGGTGCTCAAGCAGGCCGACGTGGTGCTGGCGCTGTTCCTGCAGGGCGACCGCTTCACCGAGGAGGAGAAGCGCGCCGACTTCGAGTACTACGACCCGATCACCACCGGAGACTCGACCCTGTCGGCCGTGGTCCAGTCGGTGGTCGCGGCCGAGGTCGGCTACGCCGACGCCGCCTGGGGCTACTTCCGCCAGGCCCTGCACGTCGACCTGGCCAACCTGCACGGCAACACCGACGACGGCCTGCACGTCGCGTCGGCGGGCGGGGTGTGGGCGGCGCTTGTCAACGGCTTCGCCGGCATGCGCGACCACGGTGGCCGGCTCTCCTTCGACCCGCGGCTGCCCGACGCCTTCCCGGTGCTGCGCTGCACGCTGCGCTGGCAGGGGCACCGGCTGGCGCTGGAGGTGCGCCCCGACCGGCTGTGCGTCTCGGTGCTCGACGGGACGGGACCGGTCTGCATCACGGTGCGCGGCCACGAGCACGAGGTCGACGCGGACCGTGCGCTCGTGGTGCGGCTCGACGCCCGCGGCACCCGGCTGCCACACCCGCTCGACGACCGCCCCCAGCTCGGCGGCACCCGCGCCGACGGCAGCAGGATCACCGCCGGCGTGCCGGCCGCCACGCTGTAGCGGCGGCTGGAACGACGCTACGAGCAGGGCTAGAACGAGGCGGCGCGCACGCAGACCACGTCGGGCAGGTCGGCCACCGCCAGGCGCCAGGTCCTCCCGGCGTCGGCCGAGGCCCACACGGTGCCGTTGCGGGCGCCGAGGTAGAGCCCGGCCTCGGCGTGGTCGTCGCTGGTCATGGCGTCGCGCAGCACCCCGACGAAGAACCCGTCGGGCAGGCCCTCCCCCAGCGCCTCCCAGCTCTCCCCGGCGTCGCGCGAGCACCACACCCGGGCCCGCCCGTCGGGCGGGTAGCGCCCGCCGGCGCCGCCCAGCGGGAAGACGTAGGCCGTGTCGGGCTCGTGGGGGTGCACCACGACGGGGAAGCCGAAGTCGGCCGGCAGGCCGGCGGCGATCGAGGTCCAGCTGCCGCCCTCGTCGTCGGAGCGGTAGACCCCGCCGTGGTTCTGGGCGTAGAGCCGCTCGGGGCGGGAGGGGTGGCGCGCGACCTTGTGGACGCACTGGCCGAACTCGGGGTACTGCTCGCCCTCGGGCAGGAACTCGGCGCGGATGCCGACGTTGCGCGGCTCCCACGACGCCCCGTCGTCGGTGGTGCGGTAGACCCCGCCGGTGGACAGCGCGACCACGGCCGAGCCGGGGTCGGTGGGGTGCGGCAGCACGGTGTGGAAGGCCTGGCCGCCGAAGCCCTCCGACCAGCGCGGCCGGTGCGGGTGGTCCCACAGGGCGCGCTCGAGGTCCCAGGTCTCGCCGTCGTCGCGGGAGCGGAAGACCGCGCCCGGTTCGGTGCCCGCCCAGACGACGCCCGGCTCGCTGCCCGGCGCCAGCTGCCAGACCCGGTCGACCGAGGCGTCGACGTCGCCGGGGAAGACCGGCGGCGCCTTGCCCGGGCGCCAGGTGGCCCCCAGGTCGTCGGAGACCTGCACCTGCGGGCCGAACCAGGTCGACGAGGCGCCCGCCAGCAGCCGCGGCCGGCCCTGCGCGTCGCGCACCCGGGTGTCGACCAGGCAGGAGTAGACCTCCTGCATGTCGTGGTGCGGCCCGGTGAAGGACCACTCCTCGCGGCGCGCGTCGGACTCCCCGACCCACAGGCCCTTGCGGGTGCCCACCATCAGCACCGTCCTGCCCTGCGTCTCCTGCGCCATGTCGCTGTCCTCTCCTCGGCGGCCCACCCGTACATTGACCGCGTGCTCGGCCCGAACTCATCGTCGCCCCTCACACGGGCCGTGTCACCGGTCTGGCTGGTGCTCATCGGGATCGCCTCGGTGCAGCTCGGCGCCAGCGTCGCGAAGTCGATCTTCGACGAGATCGGCCCCACCACCATGGTGTGGCTGCGGCTGGCCTCGAGCGTGCTGGTGCTGGCGCTCGTGGTGCGCCCGCGGCTGCGTGGTCGCAGCCACCGCGACTGGGCCGTGGTCGTGGCCTTCGGGCTGAGCCTGGGCCTGATGAACTGGGCGATCTACCAGTCCTTCGCCCGGATCCCGCTCGGGGTCGCGGTGACCATCGAGTTCATCGGCCCGCTGAGCCTGGCGGTGCTGGGCTCGCGGCGCGCCCGCGACCTGGTGTGGGTGGGGCTGGCCGGGGTCGGGGTGGCGCTGCTGGGCCTCGACGGCGCCGACGTGAACTGGGCCGGGGTCGGGTTCGCGCTGCTGGCCGGCGCCGCCTGGGCGGCCTACATCCTGCTCAGCGCGGAGACCGGGCGGCACTGGCAGGGCGTCGACGGCCTGGTGCTGGCCAGCGCGGTGGCGGCGCTGCTGCTGATGCCCTTCGCGGTCGGCACCGGCGGCAGCGACCTGCTCGACCCCCGGGTGCTGCTCATCGGCGCCGCGGTGGGCCTGTTGTCGTCGGTGATCCCCTACAGCTGCGAGCTGGTGGCGCTGCGCAGCCTGCGCCCGGCCGTCTTCGGCATCCTGATGAGCCTCGAGCCGGCGGCCGCCGCACTGGCCGGCATCGTCGTACTGGGCGAGCTGCTCGGCCCGGTGCAGTACGCCGCCGTCGCGTGCGTGGTGCTGGCCAGCATCGGCGCCACCCGCTCCCGGCGTCCCGCTGTCCCGGTCGTCGACTGAGCCCTCCGGGCTGAGACGGGCAACCGGCCGCTGACCTGCTTGTTCACGCTGCGGTGACGCCACGGACTCCCCAGCGACACCGGAGCGTCCTAGATTCAGCGACGTCGTCCAACCACTGGAGCCCCCTGATGTCCCTGGCACGCCGCGCTGTCCTGCCCGTCCTCGGCCTGGCCGGGGCTGCCCGGCGCTGGCCGGTCGCCGCCCAGCAGCGGGCCCAGCACAACGCCATGGTGGCCAGCACCGAGGCGGCCCGACGGCGCGTGGAGCGCTACGAGGTCGAGCACTACCTCGAGGAGCTCTCGGCCGCCCGCCGGCACGGCCAGCCGCACGCCACGGCCCAGCCGCGCGCCCAGCACCTCTGATCCTGCGCCCGGCCGCACCGCCGGTGCGGCACAATCGGCGCCATGCCGACCTCCCAGGCCCGCACCTCGACGCCCGCGCTCGCCTTCGACGAGGTGCTCTCCGACGACGGGACGCGCCTGCGGGCCTGGACCAACGACCCCGACGGCGTCATCGACGGCCCCACCGTGGTGCTGTGCAACGGCCTCGGCACCAACGCCTACGCCTGGCCGGCGCTGCTCGACCCCGACTGCGGGGTGCGCGTGGTCTCCTGGCACCACCGGGGCGTCGGCGGCTCCGAGCGGCCCCGCGACCGCTCGCACTGCCGCATCGAGGACGTCGTCGACGACGGCCTGTCGGTGATGGACCACTTCGGCATCGACCGGGCGGTGCTGATGGGCTGGTCGATGGGCGTCAACACGATGTTCGAGCTCGCGCTGCGCCACCCCGAGCGGGTCAGCGGACTCTTCGCCGTCGCCGGGGTGCCCGGTGACACCTTCGCCACCATGCTGGCGCCGCTGCGGGTGCCGCGCCCGCTCGCGCGGCTGCTCACGGTCAACACCGCCCGCGCCGCCAAGCACGCCGGCTGCCTGCTGAGCCCCGTCACGAGGCGGCTGCCCGTGGGGCCGCTGACGATCGCGGCGCTGAGCCACAGCGGCTTCATGCTGCCGGTGCGCGACCCCGAGATGGCGGCGCTGGCGGTGCGCGAGTTCCTCTCCACCCCGCTCGACTGGTACTTCCACCTCGCCCTGCACACCTCCGAGCACGCCCGGGTCTCGCTGCGCCACCTGCAGGTGCCGGCGGCCTTCGTCGCCGGCACGTACGACGTGCTGGCCGGTGCACGCGACATGGCCAGTGCGGCCGAGCGGGTGCCGGGCGCGACCTACCACGAGCTGCCCGGCACCCACTTCCTGTCGCTGGAGCAGCCCGACGAGGTGCACCGCCTGCTGCTCGAGCTGCTCGAGCGGGTCGGATGAGCCGGCGCCGCCCCGCCCTCGCCCTGGTAGGCGCGCTGGTGGGTGCCCTGCTGCTCGGCGGTTGCCTCGACGAGGGCAACAGCACCGACGTGCGGATCCTCGAGACGACCCCCGACGCCACCCCGCTGCCGGCCACCCCGACCATGAGCCCGACCACCAGCCCGACCACCAACCCGACCGCGTCCCCCTCGCGGGCCCCGGGGGCGACGCTGACCCCGGCCGACCGCGACCCGCGGCTGCTCGGCACCGTGGCCACCGGGCTGTCGGTGCCCTGGGGCCTGGACTTCCTGCCCGACGGCGACGCGGTGGTCACCGAGCGCGACAGCGGCCGGGTGCTGCTGCTGCGCGGGGAGCAGCACCGCGTGGTGGTGGCGGGCACCGTCGAGGAGCGGGTGGCCCAGGGCGAGGCCGGCCTGCTCGGGGTGGCGGTCTCCCCCGACTTCGACGACGACCGGCTGCTCTACCTCTACGTCAGCACCGCCGAGGACAACCGGGTGGTGCGGGCGCGGCTGCAGGGAGCGCGGCTCGGCGATACCGAGCCGGTGCTGACCGGCATCCCCAACGGCTTCATCCACGACGGCGGCCGGCTGCTCTTCGGGCCGGACGGCCACCTCTACGTCTCCACCGGCGACGCCGGCGAGCCCTCCCGGGCCCCCGACCCCGACAGCCTCGGCGGCAAGATCCTGCGGATCACCACCGACGGCGAGCCGGCCCCCGGCAACCCGCGCCCCGACAGCCCCGTCTTCTCCTCCGGGCACCGCAACGTGCAGGGCCTCGCGTTCGTCGGCGACCAGCTGTGGGCCTCGGAGTTCGGTGACAGCACCGCCGACGAGCTCAACCGCATCGACGGCGGCCAGGACCACGGCTGGCCGGCCGTCGAGGGCGTCGGCGACCAGCAGCGCTACGTCGACCCGCAGGTCACCTGGGGCACCGGCGAGGCATCGCCGTCGGGCCTGGCGCTGGCCGGCGGCCACCTGTGGCTCGGCGCGCTGCAGGGCGAGCGGCTGTGGCGCGTCGAGGTCGGCGCCGACGGTCGCCGCGCCGGCGAGGCGACGGCGTACCTGGTCGGCGAGCACGGCCGGATGCGCAGCGTCGCGCAGGCGCCCGACGGGTCGCTGTGGGTGACGACCAGCAACCGCGACGGCCGCGGCGACCCGGGCCCGGGCGACGACAAGATCCTCAGGATCCGTCCCTGACCCCCGCCACGACGCCCGTCACGGTCGCCCGCCGGGCCGCGCGACGCAGGACCGCGAGGATCGAGGGGCCCAGCAGCACGATCGCGGCGCTGTTGGTGACGGCGCGCAGGGTGTCCCAGCCGCCGGTCGAGGTCAGCAGCGTGTAGACCCCGAAGCGCTGCAGGTTCTCGAGCACCGGCGCCCCGGCGACGTAGCTCAGGTCGCCCTCGTGGCCCGGCACCGCGACACCCAGGATGAAGGGCCAGCCCGAGAGGTTCATCAGCGCGCCGAAGAGGTAGGCCGCCACGATCCCGTAGACCACGAGCATCGCGATCTCGCCGCGCCCGCGCGGGCGCCGCGGCAGCAGCCCCGCGAACATGCCCACCCAGGCCGCCACCAGCATCTGGTAGGGCAGCCACGGGCCGACGCCGGCGGTGACCAGCGCCGAGGCGAAGAGGCTGGTGCAGCCCAGCACGAAGCCGAAGCCCGGCCCGAAGACGCGCCCGCCCAGCACGAGCAGGAAGAAGACCAGCTCGACCCCGGCGATGCCCGGGGAGATGGCGCGGGCCAGGGCGTTGACGGCGCTGAGCACCCCCAGGACCGCCAGCACCCTCGCGTCGAGACCGCCCTCGCTGACCTCGGCGAGCACGACGGCCACCACGATCGGCAGCAGCGCCAGGAACAGGAACGGCGGGTCGACGCGGGTGCCCTCGGGCACCCGCAGCAGCAGCGGCCAGACCAGCATCATCAGGCCCGCGACCGAGGCGAGCGCCAGCACCAGCCCGGAGCGGCGCCCCAGCGGTACGGCGGCGGCGCGGTGGGGACGGCCGGGACGGTCGGGACGGTCGGGGCGCGCCGGCGCGCGGGTGCTCACACCGGCTCCAGGGCCGCGACGACCTCGTCGACGCGCAGCCACGGCGCGCCCAGGACCTTGGTGACCTGCGGGGCGAAGGCGGGCGACTCGACGACGACCCGGCGGGCCGGGCCCGAGGAGACCACCTCGCCCTCGGCCATCACGACCGCGTCGTCGGCGGCCTGGGCCACGAACTCGACGTCGTGGGTGGCCACCAGCACGGCGTGCCCCTCGCTCGCCAGGGCTCGCAGCACCCGGGCCAGCTCGGCCTTGGCGGCGTAGTCGAGCCCGCGGGTGGGTTCGTCGAGCAGCACCACGCCGGGGCGCGCGGCGAGCACCAGCGCCAGGGCCAGGGCCAGGCGCTGGCCCTCGGAGAGGTCGCGGGGGTGGGCCTCGCCGTCGATGCCGGGCACCAGCCGGTCGAGCAGCGCCCGGCAGGCCCCCGGGGCGTCGTCGGGGTCGCCGGCGGCGAGCTCCTCGTCGACGGTCTCGAGGTAGAGCAGGTCGGCGGCGTTCTGCGGCAGCAGGCCCACCAGCGCCCGCCGCCGGCCCGGCGGCACCGCGGCCGGGTCGGTGCCCGCGGCCGCGACCGAGCCGGCCGAGCGGCGCCCGGTGCCCTGCAGCGCCCACAGCAGCGACGACTTCCCGGCCCCGTTGCGGCCCATCAGGGCGGTGACCCGGCCGGGGGGCAGCACCAGGTCGACCTCGCGCACCGCCACCTTGGCGCCGTGGCTGACGGTGAGGCCGCGCGCGACCAGGCCCTCCCCCGGCGGGCCGGTGAGCGGCGCGAGCTCCTCGACGGGCGGGACCAGGCGCTGCTGCAGGGGGCGGGCGGCGCGCCTGGCCTCGCGCACGCTCAGCGGCAGCGGCGACCAGCCGGCGGCGCGGCCGAGCTCGACGATGGGCGGGGCGACCGGCGAGGTGCGCAGCAGCTCGGCCGGCGGCCCGACCAGCAGGCGGCCGTCGCCGGGCAGCAGGCACATGGCGTCGGCGAACGGCACGACCCGCTCGAGCCGGTGCTCGGCCAGCAGCACGGAGACCCCGAGGTCGTGCACGAGCCGGGTCAGGGTGGCCAGCACCTCCTCGGCGGCGGTGGGGTCGAGCGCCGAGGTGGGCTCGTCGAGCACCAGCAGGCGCGGGTGCATGGTCAGCACCGAGCCGATCGCGACCCGCTGCTGCTGCCCGCCCGAGAGGGTGCGCAGGTCGCGGGCGCGCAGCTCGGCGATGCCGAGCAGGTCGAGGGTCTCCTCGACGCGGCGGCGCATCGTCTCGGCGGGCAGCCCCAGCTGCTCCATGCCGTAGGCGAGCTCCTCCTCGACGGTGTCGGTGACGAAGCCCCGGGCGGGGTCCTGGCCGACGTAGCCGATGGCGTGGGCGCGCTCGCGCGGCGGGCGGTGCACGATGCTCTCGCCGTCGAGCAGCACGTCGCCCTCGAGACGGCCGCCCGAGAAGCGGGGCACGAGCCCGGTGACGATGCCGAGCAGGGTGGACTTGCCGACGCCGGTGGGTCCGGAGACCACGACGAGCTCGCCCTCCTCCACCACCAGGTCGACGGAGTCGAGGACGCGCCGGGCCGGGGTGCCGGCGCCGGGCTCGTAGGCGAAGTCGATGCCGCGCAGCTCGATCATGCGAGCGCCCCCCGTCGCGCCGGCGGCGCCGCCAGGCCACCGGCCACGGCCACGACCGCGGCGGCCAGCGCGGCCGCGCTCACGCTCGGCACGGCGTCGAGCGGCGGGTGGGCGAGGGCCACCTGGGCCTCGGCGACCCAGAGCCCGAGAGCGCCGGCGCCCACGCCCGAGAGCGCCACGACGAGGTCGGGCCAGCGCCAGCGGTCGGCCCGGTAGCGGGTGCGCTCGACGCGGCGACCTGCCGAGACCAGCCCGGCCACCGCGAGCAGCACTCCCAGCGCCAGCATCGGCAGGGCCAGCACCTGCGGGGCGCTGGTGTCGAGCAGCGCGTAGGTGCCGACGCAGACCCCGAGCAGCCCGGCCACCATCAGGGCGCCGGTGAGCAGGCGGGCCCCCCGCTGCTGGTCGGGCAGCCGGCCGTAGCCACGCGCATCCATGCCGGCCGCCATCGCCAGCGAGCGGTCGAGGGCGTCCTCGAGCACCGGCACCAGCGAGCGGCGCAGCAGCCCGAGGCGGCCCTCGGCGCCCGCGCGCAGGCCCTGCGCCGCACGCACCCGGCGTACCGAGTCGGCCAGCTGGGGCAGCACGGTCACCGCCACCACCAGCGCCGTGCCGATCTCGTAGAGCGCCGGCGGCACCGAGCGCAGCAGCCGCTTGGGGTTGGCCAGCGAGTTCGCGGCACCGACGCAGACGACGATGGTGGCCAGCCGCATGCCGTCGTACAACCCGGCCAGCAGGGCCTGCGAGGTCAGCGGGCCGAGCAGGGCGATGCCCGCGGCCGCGTCGGGGAGCGGGATCTCGGGCAGGTCGAGCAGCACCGGGCCGCCGGCGTACCCGCCGCCCAGCAGGATGCGGAAGAGCACCCGCACGACGACGATCGCCAGGGCGAGCCAGAGGTAGAGCTTGAAGGAGCGCGCCCAGGGCTGGTCGGAGCGGCGGGCCGAGACGACCAGGGCGGCGACCCCGACCAGGAGCAGCAGGCTCAGCGGGTTGGTGGTGCCCGAGGCGGCGGCGGCCAGACCGATGGCCCAGACCCACCACGCGACCGGGTGCAGGTCGCGGGGCAGCCGGGCGTTGCCGCCCGTCGGCCGACGGGCGGTGAGCTCCGCGCCGGATCCCTCCACGCCGCCGGGGGGCGCCAGGACGCTCACGGGGACGCCGACCCGCAGCGCTCGGGCTGCAGGTGCTCGAGCGCCGGGGCGGCCTGGGCGGTGGCGCGGCGCCACTGGTCGCGCTCGGGCACCACGATGCGCCCGCTGGCCGGCAACGACTCGAAGGCCTCCAGCGAGTAGGCGACCGCGCCCGCCGCGCGCTCGCCCTCGGGCACCTGGACCGCCGCCAGCCACTGCGCGGCCGCTGCGGCCTCCTCGCAGGCGCCGAGGCGGCCCAGCACCCAGCCGGCGAGGCCGGTGGAGTTGGAGCTGGGCACCGGGTCGGGCGCGCCCGGCTCGGCGACCAGGCTGCCGTCGGCGGCCTGCTGCTCGACGAGCCAGGCCTGCGCGCGCTGCAGGGCCTCGGTGATCTCGGCCGACGGGTCGTCGACCTCCAGCAGCGCCAGCACCACCAGCGCCGTCGCGTCGGTGTCGGGAGCGCTGCGCCCCTCGGGGTCACCGGCGTCGCAGGACTGGTCGCGAGCGGTCGGGTCCTCGGTGAGCAGCAGCCGGAACCAGCCGCCTGCGCACTGCTGGTCGAGCAGGTACGCCGTCGCGGGTGCGGCGGCCGGCGAGCCGGCGGCGTCGAGCGCGTGCGCGCCGAAGGCCTGGCCGATGGTGTTGGCGACGTCGGTGCCCGGCGCGCTGTCCTGCAGCCGCCCGGCGGAGACCGGACGGGTGCTGACCAGGCCCTCGAGGCGCTCCACGAGGTCGGTGCCACCGAAGGAGGTCGGGTCGTCGCCGACCTGGACGGCGAAGGACGCCAGCTTGGCCACCGCGCCGGAGTAGAGGCCCTCGGTGCCGCCGGTGGTGTACTCCTCGACCGCACCCTCCAGGGCACCCGCGACCTCCTGCACCACCGCCTCGCGCCCGCCCTGGGCCCGCAGCGCCAGGGCCACGTCGATGCTCAGGCCGTGGTCGTCGAAGTCGTACTGCTCGTTGCGCACCAGGCCGTCGCTGAGCTGGGCGGTGAGCCAGTCGGCGGCGAGCGCGGCCTCGGCCGGCTGCTCGACCTGCTGCTCGGCCTGGGGCTCTCGGGGCTCGGCCGGCTGCTCGTCCTGCTCGCCTGCGCCGCAGGCGGTCACGGCCAGCAGGGCCGCGGCCAGCACGGTGGCCAGGGCGGTGCCTGGGTGTCGGCTCCTCACGGGGCTCCCCTCCGCTGCACGCGGCGGCGACCCGGTGGAGCGGGGGCGACACCGCTGCGGTCCTCGACAGCGTGTGATCGGTGCGCGGCACGCGGGTGCTCCGGCTCGCCGCCTGCCGGCGGCCTACGGTTGCGGGTCAGCGCCGGACTTCGACCGGCTTCCCCCGACGTGCGCGGGTGTGTGGTTGGTGCTGGGAGCATACCGCCGCCGGGGCCCGACGGCGGCATGCGTCCCTCAGCCCCTGCGGCGACGGCGTACGACGGCCAGGCCGGCCAGGCCCGCGGCCAGCAGGCCCAGCACCGCCGGCGCGACCCAGACGGGCAGCCCCGCCGGGTCGTCGACGGGCGCCGTGGTCGGCTCGGTGCCGTCGAGGTCGACGACGGTGTCCTGCTCCTCGGCCTCGGCGTCCTGATCGGTCTCGGCGTCCTCGTCGGCCTGATCGGCCTTCTCCTGCTTCTGCGACTTCCGGCGGTCCTTCTGGGCCTTCTCGGCCTCGTCGGCCCGCTCCTGCTGCTGGTCGGACCCGTCCGCCGGCTCCTCCCCGGCCGCGGCCCCGGCGCTGGCCGAGCCCGCGGTGGGGGCCGGCGCGGTCGGGGACGTGCCGCCGCCCTGGGCGCCCTGGCCGCTCTGGCTGCCCTGGCCGCCCTGGCTGCCCTGGCTGCCCTGGCTGGGGCTCGGGCTGGCGGCCGGCGCCTTCGGCGGGGCGGTGCCGGGCTCGACCTGACCGGACTGGTCGTCCCAGGCGAAGCCGACCGACCCGCCCTCGGGGATCTCCAGCTGGTCGACGCCGAGGCTGGCATAGCTCCAGGAGCCCGACGAGCCGTCGGACCACCACAGCGCCCAGTAGGCGTCGGACGGCGAGGCGTTGACGCACGGGTCGCTCGCCGGCACCTGCTGCACGCGGCACACGAAGCCCGGCTGGTTGCGCGCCCGGGTCAGCTCGACCCCGGCGGCGCCCAGGATGGTGGCTGCACTGCTGCCGCCCTTGCCGGTGACGCACCCGGTCTGCTGTCCCCCGCCGAGATCCTTGAAGTCGACGACGACCGAGACACCCGCCCCGCTGCAGGTGGCAGCGGTGGCGGCGGGCGCGACGGCCACGAGCCCCGCCGTCGTCGCGCCCAGCGCGACGACGGCGGAGCCCAGGACTGACATGGTGCGGGAGGGGCGCAGGCTCACGCCTTGCACTCGACCTTGCGGAGGTTCTCCAGCGCCGGCGCGGCCTGGGCGGTGGCCCGGTGCCACTGGTCGCGGGTCTGCTCGGTGATGCCCTCCTTCTTGCCGGTCAGGAAGGCGGCGCGGTCATAGGCGATCGCGCCCTTCTCGACACCCAGCGCCTTGTCGCGGGCGCCGGCCTGCTGCTTCTTGACCCACCGGGCGGCCTGCTGCGCCTTGCCGCACATGCCGGCCTCGCCGAGCGCCCACCCGGCCAGGCCGGTGCTGTTGGAGTTCACCCCGGCGTCGGCACCGCCGCCGAAGGCGCCGCCGTCGCTCTGCTGGGCGACCAGCCACGCGGTGGCGTCGTCGACAGCGGCGACCACCTCGGCCGAGGGGTCGTCGATCTCGAGCAGGTTGAGCACCACCAGGGCGGTGACGTCGGCGCCCTGGTCGGGGTCACCGGGGGCGGCGTCGCAGCCCTGGTCGGGCGCGGCGGCGGGGCTGAAGGAGAGGCGGAAGTAGCCCGCCTCGCACTGCTGCTGCAGCAGGTACGACGTCACCGGCGCGGCCTGCTCGGAGCCGACGGCCTCGAGCGCCTGGGCTGCGAAGGCCTGGCCGATGGTGTTGGCGTAGTCGCCGAAGGAGGAGCGGTCCTGCAGGCGGCCCGTGGTCGGAGCCTCGGTGGAGACCAGGCCCTCGAGGCGCTCCACCAGGTCGACACCGCCGACGTCGACCGGGTCGCCGCCGGTGCGGGTGACGAAGGAGGCCAGCTTGGCCGTGGCGCCGGCGTACACGTCGTCGGAGCCGAAGTCGGCGCCGGTGGTGTAGCTGTCGACGGCCTCGGCCATGGCCGCGGAGATCTTCGAGACCTTGCGGGCCTTGAGACCCTGCGCGCGCAGGGCGAGGCCGGTGTCGATGCTCAGGCCGTAGTCGTTGAACTCGTACTGCTCGTTGACGGCGACGCCGCCGTCGAGCTGGCCGGCCAGCCAGCCGGCCGCGGCCTGCTGCTTGTCGGCCGGGCCGGCGACGGCCGGCGTGGCGGTGGCCACGACGGCCAGGGTGGTGGCGGCGGCGCCGGCGACGAGCGCCGCACCGCGGGTGAGCGGGTGCTTCACGGGGTTCCTCTCCGCTGCGGGCAGCGGCGACGACCCCGCGCGGCGGGGGCGACACCGCTGCGGTCCTCGACAGCGTGTGATCGGTACGCGCCACGTGGGTGCTCCGGCTCACCGCCCTGCGGGCGGTCTACGGTTGCGGGTCAGCGCCGGACTTCGACCGGCTTCCCCCTGCGTGGGCGTGCATGTGTAGTTGGTGAGCGGAGCGTACCGCCGCCGGGGACCGGCGGCGGCACCGCGTCCGTCAGGCGAGCTTCTCGAGCACCAGCTCGCGCACGCGGGCGGCGTCGGCCTGCCCGCGCATCTGCTTCATCACCGCGCCGATGAGCGCACCCGCGGCGGCGTGCTTGCCGTCGCGGATCTTGTCGGCCACGTCGGGGTTGGCCGCGATGGCCTCGTCGACGGCGGCGTTGAGCGCCCCCTCGTCGGAGACGATGGCCAGCCCGCGGGAGGCCACGATCTCGTCGGGCGTGCCCTCGCCGGCCAGCAGCCCGTCGAAGACCTGGCGCGCGAGCTTGTCGTTGAGCGAGCCCTCGTCGACCAGTGCCTGCACCCGGGCCACGTCGAGCGGGGTGACGCCGAGGTCGGCGATGTCGGTGCCGGAGTCGTTGGCGCGGCGCGCCATCTCGCCCAGCCACCACTTGCGCGCGGCCTGCGGCGGGCAGCCGGCGGCCACGGTGGCCTCGACGAGCCCGAAGGCGCCGGCGCCGACCGTGTCGCGCATCTCCATGTCGGAGAAGCCCCAGTCGGCCTGCAGCCGGGCACGCTTCTGCGTCGGGTTCTCGGGCAGCGTGGCCCGCAGCTCCTCGACCCACTCGCGCGTCGGCGCGACCGGCACGAGGTCGGGCTCGGGGAAGTAGCGGTAGTCGTCGGCGTCGGACTTCTCGCGGCCGCTGGTGGTCACGCCGGTGTCCTCGTGCCAGTGCCGGGTCTCCTGCAGGATCGAGCCGCCGGAGCCCAGGATGCCGGCGTGGCGCTGCATCTCGTAGCGCACCGCGCGCTCCACGGAGCGGAAGGAGTTGACGTTCTTGGTTTCGGTGCGGGTGCCGAGCACCCCGCTGCCCTTGGGGGCCAGCGACAGGTTGACGTCGGCGCGCAGGTTGCCCTGGTCCATCCGGGCCTCGGAGACCCCGAGCGCGACGATCAGCTCGCGCAGCTGCTGCACGTAGGCGCGCGCCACCGCCGGCGCCTTCTCCCCCATGCCCGTGATCGGCTTGGTGACGATCTCGATCAGGGGGATGCCGGCGCGGTTGTAGTCGACCAGCGAGTAGTCGGCGCCGTGGATGCGCCCGGTGGAGCCGCCGACGTGCAGCGACTTGCCGGTGTCCTCCTCCATGTGGGCGCGCTCGATCTCGACCCGGAAGGTCTCGCCGTCGACCTCGACGTCCATGAAGCCCTCGAACGCGATCGGCTCGTCGTACTGGCTGGTCTGGAAGTTCTTCGGCATGTCGGGGTAGAAGTAGTTCTTGCGCGCGAAGCGGCACCACTCGGCGATCTCGCAGTTCAGGGCGAGGCCGATGCGGATCGCCGACTCGACCGCGACCCGGTTGACCGCGGGCATCGCGCCCGGCAGGCCCAGGCAGGTCGGGCAGACCTGGGTGTTCGGCTCGGCGCCGAAGCCGGTCGGGCAGCCGCAGAACATCTTGGTCGCGGTGCTGAGCTCGACGTGCACCTCGAGACCCAGCGCGGGGTCGTAGGCGGCGAGCACGTCGTCGAAGGGCACGAGGGTCTCGGTGGCGCTCATCGGGCCGCTCCTTCCAGGGTGGGGGCCTTGTCGAGCAGCGGGCCGCCCCACTGCTTCTCGAGCGCGGCCTCGAGCGCGGCGCCGACTCGGTAGAGCCGGTCGTCGGCGAGCGCCGGCGCGAGCACCTGGAAGCCGGTGGGCAGGCCGTCCTCGTCGGCCAGCCCGCTGGGCACCGAGATGCCCGGCACGCCGGCGAGGTTGGCGGGGATCGTCGCGAGGTCGTTGAGGTACATCGCGAGCGGGTCGTCGAGCTTCTCGCCGAGCTTGAAGGCGGTGGTCGGCGAGGTCGGGCTGACCAGCACGTCGACCTTCTCGAAGGCGGCCTCGAAGTCGCGCGAGATCAGCGTGCGCACGCGCTGGGCGGTGCCGTAGTAGGCGTCGTAGTAGCCGCTCGAGAGCGCGTAGGTGCCCAGGATGATGCGGCGCTTGACCTCGTCGCCGAAGCCGGCGTCGCGGGTCGCGCGCATGACCTCCTCGGCCGAGGGCGACTCGACGCCCTCGGGCAGCACCCGCAGGCCGTAGCGCATCGCGTCGAACTTCGCGAGGTTGGAGGACGCCTCGCAGGGCATCACGAGGTAGTAGGTGGCCAGCGCGTGCACGAAGTTCGGGCACGAGACCTCGACGACCTCGGCGCCCGCCTGCACCAGCAGCTCGACCGACTCGTTGAAGCGGGCCAGCACGCCCGGCTGGTAGCCCTCGCCCGACAGCTCGGTGACCACACCGACCTTGAGGCCGCTCAGGTCGCCGGCCGCGCCCTGGCGGGCCGCCTCGACCAGCGGCGGCAGCGGCTGGTCGACCGAGGTGGAGTCGAGGGGGTCGTGGCCGCCGATGATCTCGTGCAGCAGCGCCGCGTCGAGCACGGTGCGGGTGACCGGGCCGACCTGGTCGAGGGAGTTGGCCATCGCGACCAGCCCGTAGCGCGAGACCCCGCCGTACGTCGGCTTGACGCCCACGGTGCCGGTGACGGCGCCGGGCTGGCGGATCGAGCCGCCGGTGTCGGTGCCCAGGGCCAGCGGCGCCTGGAAGGAGGCCACGGCCGCGGCCGAGCCGCCGCCCGAGCCGCCGGGGATGCGCTCGAGGTCCCACGGGTTGTGCGTGGGGCCGTAGGCCGAGTGCTCGGTGGAGGAGCCCATCGCGAACTCGTCCATGTTGGTCTTGCCCAGGATCGGCAGGCCGGCGGCCTTGAGGCGGGTGACCACCGTGGCGTCGTACGGCGGCAGCCAGCCCTCGAGGATCTTGGAGCCGCAGGTGGTCGGCAGGCCGGTGGTGGCCAGCACGTCCTTGACCGCGACGGGCACGCCGTCGAGGGCGGAGGCGGGGGTGCCGGCGGCGCGGCGGGCGTCGGACTCGGCGGCCTGTGCCAGCGCGCCCTCGGCGTCGACGTGGAGGTAGGCGTGCACGAGGCCGTCGACGGCGGCGATGGCGTCGAGCGCGGCGCGGGTGAGCTCGACCGAGGTCGTCTCACCGGCCGCCAGGGCGCGCGCCATCTCGTCGGCGCTGGCGCGGGTCAGGTCGATGCTCACTGCTCGTCCCCCAGGATCCGCGGCACCATGAAGCGCTGCTCCTCCGAGGCCGGGGCCCCGGCGAGGGCCTCCTCGGCGCTCAGTCCGGGCCTGACGACGTCCTCGCGGAAGACGTTGGTCAGGGGCAGCGGGTGCGAGGTGGGCGGCACGTCGGCGCCGGCCACCTCGCTGATCGAGGCGACCGACTCGAGGATGACCGACAGCTGGGGTGCCAGGTGGTCGAGCTCGTCGTCGGACAGGTCGATCCGGGCCAGGTTCGCCAGGTGGGCGACCTCGTCTCGGGTGATCTCGGGCATGGGCGCCATCCTAGGAGGCGCCGTGGCGGCCACCCGACCGGGTGGGTCGGCCCGGGAAGCCCCACTTCTGGGGATCCTTCTTTAGGCTGGCCCCGGCAGCACCTTGGCTGGAGACCTGGCACCGCACCTGGAGGCACGATGACGGCGACGACGCGCGAGCGCCCGGCGCGGCTGCTGGCCGACTCCCGCTCCGCCGAGCCGCGTGCCCGCCTGGCCCAGGCGGTCAGCCGGGCCGACTTCCTGCTGCGTCTCTCGCGCAACGTCTCGGCCGTGCAGAACCCCGACCGCGGCCTGGAGGCGCTGGTCGAGCTGCTGCTCGACGAGGTCGTCGACGTGGCGCAGGTCGTGGTCCGCTCCGGGGCCCACCACCTCGTCTGCAGCGGCACCCACGTCGACGAGCCGACGACGCTGCGCCGGCCCCTGGCCGACCCGCTGCCGCGCGACGCCGCGGCGACGATGGAGACCGGGCTGGGCGCCGAGGTCGTGCTCCCGCGCACTGGCCCCGCGCGACGTGAGGCGCTGCGCTCGGTGGTCGTCGACGACGACCTCGCCGCCCGTCTCGAGCTCAGCGAGGTCGAGCTGCTGGCCGTGCTGCCGCTGGTCGCCCGCGGTCGCACGCTGGGCTCGCTGGTCGTGGGCCGCGACCGGGGCAGCGACTTCTCCGGCTCGCAGGCCTTCCTGGCCGACCTGACCGAGCGGATCGGGGTCGGGCTCGACGCCACCCTGCTGGTCGCCGAGAGCCGCTACGTCGCCGACGTGCTGCGCCGCTCGCTGGCCCCGGGCCGGGTGCCCGAGGTCCCCGGCCTGCAGATCGCCACCCACGTGCGCGTGGCTCACGAGTCCCAGGCCGTCGGCGGCGACTTCTTCGACGTGCTCCACGACCCCGAGCGCCCCGACGACCTGGTGCTGCTGTGCGGCGACGTGACCGGCAAGGGCGTCGAGGCCGCGGTGCACGCGCGGCGCATCCGCAACGCCGTGCGCACCACCTCCTTGGTGCACGACTCCCCCGGCGCCGTCCTCGCGCTGACCAACCGGGTGCTGGTGCTCGAGGCCGACCAGGACGACGAGTTCAGCGAGCGGCTCGCCACCGCGGTGTGCGGACGGCTCAGCCGCGACGGCGACGAGCTGGGCGTGACCCTGGCCGGGGCCGGACACCCCGACGCGCTCCTGCTGCGCGCCGGCGGCGAGGTCGAGGCGCTGCCCGGCGGGGGTGTGGCACTGGGCCTGATGCCGGGCGCCGAGTTCCCCGAGACCACCGCCTCGATGGGGCCGGGCGACACGCTGGTCCTCTACACCGACGGCGTCACCGAGGCCCGCGGCGCTGACGACCTCTTCGGCCAGGACCGTCTCGAGGCCGTGCTGGCCACGGTCGCCGGGATGCCCGCGGCCGCGGTCGTGGAGGCGGTGGCACTGGCCGTCTCCGACCACCTGGGCGACCGGGCCCACGACGACATCGCCCTCGTGGTGCTGCACCGCGAGCCGGCGGACCGCGCGTGAGCGCGTCCGTCACCGACAGCGCAGCGCCGCACCGCGACGACTACTGGGCCGCCGTGTCCGCCGGCGACGCCGCGCGCGCCCATGCGGTGGCCGCCGGCGCCCTGGCCGACGGCACCGACGTCGAGACCTTCCTGCAGGAGGTGGTCGTCGAGGCGCAGCGACGCGTCGGCGAGCTGTGGGCGACCAACGACTGGAGCGTGGCCCAGGAGCACGCGGCGACCGCCGTTTCCGAGGCCGTGGTCGGC
The DNA here is from genome assembly GCF_030518195.1 of Nocardioides cremeus. GTDB lineage: Bacteria > Actinomycetota > Actinomycetes > Propionibacteriales > Nocardioidaceae > Nocardioides > Nocardioides cremeus. The sequence goes on along the minus strand of NZ_JAULSC010000002.1, from coordinate 194,393 downwards.
CGGCTCGCCGACACCCTGCCCGTCGGGTCCGGGCCGCTGCTGCTGGTCGGCTGCGCCGAGCGCGAGTGGCACGCGATGCCCGCACTGGTGCTGACCACGACCCTGCGCGCCCGTGGGCTCGACGCCGTCTACACCGGCGCCTCCACCTCGCGCGACGAGCTCGTCTCCGCCATCCTCGACCGCGGCCCTCGCGCCGTGCTGCTCAGCGCCTCGCTGTCCTCGTCGCTGCCCCGGCTGCGCCGCCAGGTCGAGGCGGTGCGCGGCACCGGCACGCCCGTGGTCGTCGGCGGGCGCGCGTTCACCCACGGTGGGCGGTGGCGCACGCTCGGCGCAACGGCGTACGCCGCGTCGCCGGCCCACGCGGTGCAGGTGCTGGCCGACCTGCCGCGCCACGTCGGTGCGGCCGCCCCGCTGACCCATCCCGGCGCCGCTGAGTCGCGCACCGTGCAGGCCGGCGCCGACCGGGTCGTGCGCGACGTGCTGGCCGCCCTCGACCTGGGCAACCTGGCGCTCCCGCCCGACGACTGGCGGGTGGTGCTGGCCACGCACACCTCGCACGTGGTCGACTCGGTGGCCAGCGCCCTGCTCTGCGACGACGCCTCGGTGCTCGTGGAGGCCCGCACGTGGCTGGGCGAGGTCGTGACCGGCCGTGGCGGCGACCCGGCCGCGGTGGACCGCCTCTGGGAGGCGCTGGCCCACGAGCTGCGCGACTTCCCGGCCGCGCTCGCGATGCTGCGGGCCTGACCCCGGTGAGGACCCGCCCACCCGTGCGGGTGGGCGGAGGCGACCTACCGTCGAAGTTGAAGAGTGAATCATTCCTCGACCTCACCGGGAGTCTCCGCATGACCAAGATCGCGATCGTCTACTACTCCTCCTACGGCAGCGTGCACGCCCTCGCCGAGCGCGCCGCCCAGACCGCCGAGAAGGCCGGCGCCGAGGTGCGGCTGCGCCACGTCGCCGAGACCGCGCCCGAGGAGGTCTGGTCCTCCGTCGAGGGCTGGGCCGCGCACCGCGCCGAGGTCGCGGACCGCCCGGTCGCCGAGCCGGCCGACCTGGAGTGGGCCGACGTCGTGCTGCTCGGCTCCGGCACCCGCTACGGCAGCGTGACCAGCCAGCTGCAGTCCTTCATCGACACCCTCGGCCCGCTGTGGGCGGAGGGCAAGCTGGCCGACAAGGTCTACGCAGGCTTCACCGCGAGCCAGACCGCCCACGGCGGCCAGGAGACCACGCTGCTCTCGATGCTGACCACCTTCGTGCACCTCGGCGGCATCATCGTGCCCCCGGGCTACACCGACCCGGTCAAGTTCACCGACGGCAACCCCTACGGCGTCGGCAAGGTCACCGGGGCCTCCTCCGAGCTCACCGACGACGACCACGCGGCGATGGACCACCTCGTCGAGCGGGTGCTCAGCGTCGGCGCCAAGCTGGCCGCCTGAGCCGCCGGTCCTCCCGGAGGCCGCTCAGGCCGCTCAGGCCGCTCAGGCCTCCGGGGGACCCTGCTCGAGCAGCGCCTTGAACCCGTCCTCGTCGAGGACCGGCACCCCCAGCTGCTCGGCCTTGTCCGCCTTCGAGCCGGCGTTGTCGCCGACCACGACGAAGTCGGTCTTCTTCGAGACCGACCCCGCGGCCTTCCCGCCGCGCAGCAGCACCGCCTCCTTCGCCGAGTCGCGGCTGAAGTCGACCAGCGAGCCGGTCACCACGATGGTCAGGCCCTCGAGGGTGCGCGGCACCGACTCGTCACGCTCGTCGGCCATGCTCACGCCGGCCGCCTCCCATGCCTCCACGATGCGCCGGTGCCAGGCGACGTCGAACCACTCGATGACGGCGCTCGCGATGGTCGGGCCCACGCCCTCGGCGGCGGCGAGCTCCTCCTCCCCCGCCTCGCGGATCCGCTGCATCGACCCGAACTCCTGGGCCAGCGCGCGGGCCGCCGTCGGCCCGACGTGGCGGATCGACAGCGCCACCAGCACCCGCCACAGCGGCACCTGCTTGGCCCGGTCGAGGTGGTCGAGGAGCCGCTGGCCGTTGGCCGAGAGCACCCGGCCGTCGGTGGCCCGGTCGGTCTCGGTGCGCTTGGCGGCGCGGGTGAAGAGCTCGGTGCGCAGCAGGTCCTGCTCGGTGAGGGCGAAGACGTCGCCCTCGTTGGTGATCACGCCCGCGTCGAGCAGCGCCGAGGCCGCCTCGTAGCCCAGCCCCTCGATGTCGAAGGCCCCGCGCCCCGCGACGTGGAAGACCCGCTCGCGCACCTGGGCGGGGCACTGCTCGTGGTTGGGACAGCGCAGGTCCTTGTCGCCCTCCTTCTGCTCGGCGAGCTCGGTGCCGCAGGCGGGGCAGTGCGTCGGCATCACCCAGGGCTCCAGGCCTTCGGGCCGCAGCGCCAGCACCGGGCCGAGGATCTCGGGGATCACGTCGCCGGCCTTGCGCAGGATCACGGTGTCGCCGGGGCGCACGTCCTTGCGGCGCACCTCGTGGGCGTTGTGCAGGGTGGCGTTCTCGACGGTCGAGCCGGCCACCCGGGTGGGCACCATGACGCCGTACGGCGTGACGCGCCCGGTGCGCCCGACGTTGACGCGGATGTCGAGCAGCTCGGCGTTGACCTCCTCGGGCGGGTACTTGAAGGCGATCGCCCAGCGCGGCGCGCGGCTGGTGGAGCCCAGGCGGCGCTGGTCGCTGACCGCGTCGACCTTGACCACCACGCCGTCGATCTCGTGCTCGACGGCGTGGCGGTGCTCGCCGTGGTGGGCGATGAGCTCCTCGACCTCCGCGAGGGTGGACAGCACCGTGGCGCGCTCGCTGGTGGGCAGCCCCCACGCCTGCAGCGCGCGGTAGGCCTCGGACTGCGAGAGCGGCTCGAAGCCGCGGCGCGCACCGACGCCGTGGCAGACCATGCCCAGCGCGCGGGTGGCGGTGACCCGGGGGTCCTTCTGGCGCAACGAGCCGGCCGCGGCGTTGCGCGGGTTGGCGAAGACCGGCTTGCCGGCCTCGGTCATCGCCTCGTTGAGCCGCTCGAAGGCAGCCACCGGCAGGAACACCTCGCCGCGCACCTCGACCAGCTCGGGCACCGGGAAGTCGTCGGTGCCGGTGAGGCGGTGCGGGATGGTGTCGATCGTCTTCACGTTGGGCGTCACGTCCTCGCCCGTGCGGCCGTCGCCGCGGGTCAGCGCCCGCACCAGCCGGCCCTGCTCGTAGAGCAGGTTGATGGCCAGCCCGTCGACCTTCAGCTCGCACAGCAGCGCCGGGTCGTCGACGCCGTCGCGGCGCAGCCGGTCGTGCCAGGCCTGCAGCTCCTCGAAGGAGAAGGCGTTGTCGAGGCTCTGCATCGGCTCGAGGTGGTCGACCGCGGTGAACAGCGTCGACACCGCTCCCCCGACCTGCTGGGTCGGCGAGTCGGGGGTGCGCAGCTCGGGGTAGGCCTCCTCGAGCTCCTCCAGCCGCCGCATCCGGGCGTCGAAGTCGGCGTCGTCGATCGTCGGGCTGTCCAGCACGTAGTAGCGCCAGCGCGCGTCGTTGATCTCCTCCGCCAGGCGGCGGTGCTCCTCGCGGGCCTCGTCTCCGGGCGGGGTGGGGTCGCTCATGGGGACATCTTGCCCGGTGCCGCGGACACCCTCGGGGTGCGGCTGGGGCGTGCGGTTTCCCCGGGTACCCGGGGAAGCCGATCCAGTGACCCGCCAGGCACCCCGGGGCGCTCCTCCGGGGTGCCGGGGCGGTCACTCGACCCCAGCCCTGCCCACCTGCGGGGTTCTCCACAGGCCGCCGTGCCCCTGGTTGGGGCTCCAGCCCGGCGGGCAGGCCCAGCAGGTGCCTGCCGACTTCACCCTCCAGCTCCCGGTCCCCTGTGACCTGGTCGTGCCACGACCGGTCGACCCCCGTGGTCGGCAGGGCCCGACCCGGGGACAGGCCCGCGGGTCGCAGTGGCGACGCTGCGCCCCCGGCCTCTACGTGCCGGCCGCGACCGCGACGACGGTGGAGCAGCGGGTCCTGGAGCAGTCCGCGCGCCTCGGGACAGGAGCCGTGACCGGGTGGGCGGCGCTGCGCTGGTGGGGCGCCGCGTTCTTCGACGGCCTGGCGCCCGACGGGCGTACGCCGCTGCCGGTGCCGCTGCTCGCGGGCACCGACCGGCTGCGTCCCGGGGCGGGCGTGGTGGTGCAGCGCGCGCGGGTCGCGCCCGCCGACGTGGTGCTGCGCGGCGGCGTACGCGTGGTGGGAGCGCAGCGTGCCCTGCTCGACGAGGCCCGGCGCCACGTCCCCGCGCCCGGGACCGGTCTCGAGGCGTGGGAGGAGGCGCTCGACGAGGCGGCGGTCTCGCTGAGCATGGCCTTCGGTGCCCGGGTCTGCTCGGCCGCCGGGCTGCGCGACTGGCTCGGGCCGCGGCGCGGGGTGCGGCACAAGGGCTTCGTGCTGGCGGCGCTGGCCCGCAGCGTCGACGACGCCCGCTCGCCCATGGAGGTGCGGCTGCTGCGCCGCTGGCTGCGCGAGAGCGAGCTGCCGGAGCCGCTGCGCAACCCCGTGGTCCGCGACCTCGACGGGGCGTTCGTCGGCATGCCCGACCTGCTCGACGTGGAGCTGGGCCTGGTGGGCGAGTTCGACGGCGAGGTGCACCGCAGCCGGGCCAGGCACACCGCCGACGCGCGTCGGCACGCGGCGTTCCGGGGCGTGGGCCTGGAGTACGTCGAGTTCGTGGGCGCCGACCTGCGCACCCCGGGCCTGGTGGGGCGCCGGCTGCGGGAGGCAGCCAGTCGGTGCCGGCCCGAGCTGCACCGGTTCGTGGTGGTCCAGTGACCCACCTGGCACCTCCGGAGCCCCTCCGACGACCCTGGGGGGTCACTCGTCCGGGTTCCCCGGGTACCCGGGGAAACCGCACGGGCCGGGCTACCCCAGGTTCGCCAGGTTGTCGGCGACGGTGCGGCTCAGCGCCAGCGCCCGCCGCGACCAGTCGTACGACGCCCCGGCCAGGCCGCAGGTCGGCGAGACGCCGAGGCGGCCCGAGGTGGGGTCGAGGCCGAGCATGTCGAGCCAGCGCACGATGCGCTGAGTCAGGGCGGTGTCGCTGACGGCCCCCTGGGGGTCGGTGCTCGGGACCAGCCCCAGGACGACCACGTCACCGGCCTCGAGCGCCTCGGCGAGCACGTCGTGGTCGGCGGCGGCCAGCCGGTCGACGTCGACCAGGAGCCCGCGGGCGCCGGCGCCGCGCAGCAGGGCCAGCGGGGTGCCGGCCGAGCACGAGTGCACCCAGGGCTCCGCGCCCTCGGCGACGACGGCACCGATGACCGTCTCGAGCAGCGCGGAGGCCTCGGGCGGGTGCACGGCACGGTGCCGCCCGAAGCCCGACGCGGTCGGCACCGCCGCGGCCAGCACCGAGGCCAGCGCCGGCTCGTCGAGCTGGACGACCAGGGAGGCCGCCGCCGGCATCCGGCGGCGCACGTCGCGCACGTGGTCGCGCAGGCCCTCGGCCAGCGCCTCCGCGAGGTCGCGTCGCGCCCCGTGGTCGCCGAGCACGAGGTCGCCGCGCGGCTTCTCCACGGTGGCCGCCAGCGTCCAGGGACCGGCGACCTGCAGCTTCACGACACCGGCGTACCCCTGGCCGAGCTCCTCGAGCGCGTCGAGGTCCTGGCCGAGCAGGCTGCGGGTGCGGCGGTGGTCGAGGCCGGGGCTGCCCGAGCCGCCGGTGAGCCGCCACCCGGCGGGCTGCAGATCGACGTCGAGCCCCGCGACGACGGCCAGGGTGCGCCCGGTCATGGTGGCGGCGGGGCCGCGGCCCGGCTGCTCGGGCACGGCCGCGAGGTCGGGCAGCTGGTCGAGCACGACCTTGACCGCCTCGCGGTAGCCCGCACCCGTCGTCTCGTCGCCGGGCATCGACCCGATCGCGGTCGCCAGCACACTCATGACTCTCCCCCGGTCTCGCTGATGGTGGCCGAGCCGACGACCCGGCTGCCGTCGTAGACGACGACCGCCTGCCCCGGCGCGATGCCGTACGCCGGCTCGTCCAGCTCGACGTCGACGCCCTCGCCGCCGACGACCACCCGCGCGGGCAGCTCGGCCCCGTGGGCGCGCAGCTGCACGCTCACCTCGGGGCCGTCGAGACGGGTGGGGCGGGTGCCGCACCAGCGCGGCCGGATGCCGCGCAGCCGGTGCACGGCCAGCCGCTCGCGCGGGCCGACCCGCACGGTGCCGGTGACCGGCTCGATGTCGAGCACGAAGCGCGGCTTGCCGTCGGGCGCCGGCCGGCCGATCCGCAGACCCTTGCGCTGGCCGATGGTGAAGCCGTAGGTGCCCTCGTGGCGCCCGAGCTCCTCACCGGTGGCGTCGTCGACCACGGCGCCGCCGTGGTTGGGGGCCCGGTCGCCGAGCTTCTCGCGCAGCCAGCCGGCGTTGTCGCCGTCGGCGACGAAGCAGATGTCGTGGCTGTCGGGCTTGTCGGCCACCAGCAGGCCGCGCTCGGCCGCCTCGGCGCGCACGTCGGTCTTCGTCGAGCCGCCGAGCGGGAAGAGCGAGTGCTGCAGCTGGCGCTGGTCGAGCACCCCGAGCACGTAGGACTGGTCCTTGCCGTGGTCGAGGGCGCGGTGCATCTCCACGAGCCCGTCGGCGCCGGTGCGCAGCTGCGCGTAGTGCCCGGTGACGACGGCGTCGAACCCGAGCGCGAGCGCCTTGTCGAGGACCGCGGCGAACTTGATCTTCTCGTTGCAGCGCAGGCACGGGTTGGGGGTGCGCCCGGCGGCGTACTCGTCCATGAAGTCCTCCACGACGTCCTCGTGGAAGCGCTCGGACATGTCCCAGACGTAGAACGGGATGCCGATCACGTCGGCGGCGCGGCGCGCGTCGTTGCTGTCCTCGATGGTGCAGCAGCCCCGCGCGCCCGAGCGGTACGACGCCGGGTTGCGCGAGAGCGCGAGGTGGATGCCGGTCACGTCGTGGCCGGCCTCGACGGCGCGGGCAGCGGCGACCGCGGAGTCCACGCCGCCCGACATCGCGGCCAGGACCCGCATCAGAACCGGACCCCGCGGGCCCGCTCGACGCAGGGGCCGATGGCCTCGACCACGGCCGCCACGTCGTCCTCCGTGGAGGTGTGGCCCAGCGAGAAGCGCAGCGAGCTGCGGGCCGCGGCGTCCTCGCGGCCCATCGCCAGCAGCACGTGGGAGGCCTGCGGCACGCCGGCCGAGCAGGCCGAGCCGGTGGAGCACTCGATGCCGCGGGCGTCGAGGAGCATCAGCAGCGAGTCGCCCTCGCAGCCGGGGAAGGACAGGTGCACGTTGCCGGGCAGCCGCTCGGCGTCCCAGGCGTCGGGGCCGGGGCCGTTGAGCACCGCGTCGGGCACGACCTCGCGCACCCCGGCGACCAGCCGCTCGCGCAGGCCCGCCATCCGCGCCGCGTGCTCGGCCTGGCGGGCCACGGCCAGCTCGACCGCGGCGGCGAAGCCGGCGATCGCGGGGGCGTCGAGGGTGCCGCTGCGGATGTCGCGCTCCTGGCCGCCGCCGTGCACGAGCGGGACCACCCCGACCTCGCGGCGTACGACGAGCGCGCCGGCGCCGTGGGGGCCGCCGACCTTGTGCCCGGTCACGGTCATCGCGTCGACCCCGGAGGCGGCGAAGTCGACGGGCAGCACGCCGAGGGCCTGCACGGCGTCGGTGTGCACGGGGATCGCGTGCTCGGCGGCCAGCGCCACCACGTCGGTGACCGGCTGGCGGGTGCCGACCTCGTTGTTGGCCCACATCACCGAGACCAGGGCCACGCCGGCGGGGTCCCGCTCGATGCTGGCGCGCAGGGCCGCGAGGTCGAGGCGGCCGTCGGCGTCGACGGGCAGCAGCTCGACCTCGGCGCCGTGGTGCTCGGCCAGCCAGTCGAGCGGGTCGAGGACCGCGTGGTGCTCGACCGCGGTGGTCAGGATGCGCACGCGGCGCGGGTCGGCGGCCCGGCGCGACCAGTAGATGCCCTTGACCGCGAGGTTGTCGGCCTCGGTGCCTCCCGAGGTCAGCACCACCTCGCCGGGCCGGCAGCCCAGGGCTCGCGCGATGGTCTCGCGGGACTCCTCGACGACCCGGCGGGCCCGGCGCCCGGAGGCGTGCAGCGAGGACGGGTTGGCCGCGGTGGCCAGGTGCGCGGTCATCGCCTCCAGCGCGGCGGGCACCATCGGCGTCGTCGCTGCGTGGTCGAGGTAGACGGGCGTGCTCATGACCGGCTCAGCCTACGTGCCTCGACCAGCACCTCGACCAGCAGCGCACGGTGGTCGGTGCCGTCGACGGGCAGGGTGCGCGCGGAGGCCGCGCGCAGCCCCGGCCCGGTCAGCACGTGGTCGATCTGCACCAGCGGCCCCGGCAGGCCGACGAAGAGCCCGTTGGCCGGCCAGGTGGGCTGCCAGCCGCTGTTGCTCTCCTCGACCGCGTCGCGGTAGCCGTCGTCGACCAGGCGGCGCAGCGGGGCGTGGTCGAGGGTGGCGTTGAGGTCGCCGACCACCAGGTCGGCGTCGCTCTCGCGGGCGGCCTCGCGCAGCAGGGCGTGGTCGCGCACCCAGCCGTCGGGGTCGGTGGGCGCCGAGGGGTGCACCGCGAGCAGCACCAGCCCGTCGACCTCGACCTCCCACGACTGCAGCACGGTGCCGAGCGGGCGCGGCTCCCCCAGCGGCTCGCGGGCGAAGACCATGGTGCCGACCGTGTCGGCGAAGGGGCGCTCGCCGGTGGCCGGGAAGCCGATCCGGTGCGGCAGCAGCTCGTCGAGGCCGGCACTGTCGAGCCCGGCCAGGGCCCGGCCCGTCACCTCCTGCAGCACCAGCAGGTCGACGTCGGCGTCGACGGCGGCGCGCACCACCTGGGCGGTGTCGGCGCGCCCCATCAGCAGGTTGCTGCTCATCACCACGACCCGCTCGTCGGCCGCGGCCTGGCCCGCGCCGCCGGCCGCCGGGGCCCCGGTCACCAGCGGCGCCAGCCACGAGCCGTGCAGCACCAGCGCCGCGACCACGCCCAGCGCCCCGACCCGGGGCGCCGGGCGGCGCCGAGCCACCACGAGCAGCAGCACCAGCGCGACCGTGTAGGCCACGACGGCGTACGGCGTGAACGAGACCAGGCGGATGGCCAGGCCGGCCTCCCAGGCGCCCAGCCGCAGCACGGTGAGGGTGAGGGCGGGCAGGAGGCTCGCGAGGAGCAGCACCCACCAGACGGCGCGACGCACGCTCATCTCAGAGCAGGACCAGGTCGTCGCGGTGCACGACCTCGCGCTCGTAGGCGGCGCCGAGCTCCTGCTTGAGCTCGTGGCTGGAGCGCCCCAGCAGCCGGGGCACCTCCTCGGCGTCGAAGTTCACCAGCCCGCGCGCGACCGCGGTGCCGTCGGGACCGGCCAGGTCGACGGGGTCGCCGGCCTGGAAGACCCCGCTCGCCCCGGTGACACCGGCGGCCAGCAGCGAGGCCCGCCGCTCGACCACGGCGCGCACCGCCCCCTCGTCGAGGTGCAGGGTGCCCAGCGGCTCGGTCGCGTGCGCCAGCCACAGCAGCCGCTTGGGGCGACGCTTGCCGGTGGGGTGGAACAGGGTGCCGACGGGCTCGCCGGCCACGGCCTCGGCCGCGCGGTCGGCGGCCGTGAGCACCACCGGGATGCCCGCACCGGTCGCGATGCGGGCGGCCTGCACCTTGGTCTCCATCCCGCCGGTGCCCAGGCCCGCGGCGCCGGTGCGACCGATCCGCACGCCGTCGAGGTCGTCGAGGCCGTGCACGTCGGCGAGCAGCCGGCTGCCCGGGGTGCGCGGGTCGGCGTCGTACAGGCCGTCGACGTCGGAGAGCAGCACCAGCAGGTCGGCGTGCACCAGGTGCGCCACCAGCGCGGCGAGCCGGTCGTTGTCGCCGAACCGGATCTCGGAGGTCGCGACCGTGTCGTTCTCGTTGACGATGGGCAGCACCCCCAGGTCGAGCAGCTGGGTGAAGGTCTGCGAGGCGTTGCGGTAGTGCGCGCGACGGGTGACGTCGTCGACGGTCAGCAGCACCTGTCCCGCGATCAGCCCGTGGCGGCGCAGCTCCTCGGTGTAGCGGTGCACCAGCAGCCCCTGGCCCACCGAGGCCGCGGCCTGCTGGGCGGCCAGGCCCGAGGGGCGCCGGCGCAGGCCGAGCGGCGCCAGCCCCGCGGCGATCGCGCCCGAGGAGACCAGCACGACCTCGACGCCCCGCTCGCGCGCGGCGCCGAGCACGTCGACCAGCGCCCGCAGCCGGTCGGGGTCGATCCCGCCGGCGGCGGTGGTCAGCGACGAGGAGCCCACCTTGACGACGACACGTCGGGCCCCGGTGACCTCGGGGCGCAGGCTCATCGCGACGTCACTCGCGGTCCTGGCCCACGCCGGGGTCCGACTCTTCCCAGTCGGGGTCCGAGGGCGTGCCGATCTCGTACGACTTCGGGCCGCTGGCCCCGCCACGCTTCTGCTTGGCGGGGCTGGTGGTGTCGAGGCGGCGGGCCACGTCGGCGCGGGTCTCGTTCTCCTCGCGGCCCTCCATCGCCTCGTCGATCTCGCGGCGGCGGCGGGCGGCGGGGCGGGAGTCGTCGAAGCGCTGGTCCTCGCCGCGGCGACCGAGCATCTCGGCGCCGGCCTCGATGCCGGGCTGGAAGTCGAAGACCACGGCGTTGTCGGGGTGCCCGATGAGCACGGTGTCGCCCTCGACGGCACCCATCCGCACGAGCCGCTCCTCGATGCCGAGGCGGTTGAAGCGGTCGGCGAGGAAGCCGACGGCCTCGTCGTTGCTGAAGTCGGTCTGGCGCACCCAGCGCTCGGGCTTGGCCCCGCGCACCCGCCAGCCCTCGCCGGTCTCCTTGATGGTGAAGTCGTCGCCGCCGTCGGCGCTGGGCGGTCGCAGCACGATCCGCTGGGCCTCGACGACCTCCTTCTCGGCGCGGGCGGCTGCCACGATCTCGCCCATCGCGAAGGTCAGCTGGCGCAGCCCCTCGCCGGAGGCGGCCGAGATCGGGAAGACCTTCAGGCCGCGCTCGCGCAGGTCGTCGATGGTGATGTCGGACAGGTCGCGCCCGTCGGGCACGTCGACCTTGTTCAGCGCCACCAGGCGGGGGCGGTCCTCGAGACCGCCGTAGCGCGCGAGCTCGTTCTCGATCACGTCGAGGTCGTCGAGCGGGTTGCGGCCCGGCTCGATCGAGGCGGTGTCGATGACGTGCACGATCGCCGCGCAGCGCTCGACGTGGCGCAGGAAGTCGTGGCCCAGGCCACGGCCCTCGCTGGCGCCCTCGATCAGCCCGGGCACGTCGGCCACGGTGAAGGTCAGCTCACCGGCGGTGACCACGCCCAGGTTGGGCACCAGGGTGGTGAAGGGGTAGTCGGCGATCTTGGGCCGCGCCCGCGAGATCGCCGCGATCAGGCTCGACTTGCCGGCGCTGGGGAAGCCCACCAGCCCGATGTCGGCGACCACCTTGAGCTCGAGGACGATCTCGAGCTCGTCGCCGGGCTCGCCCAGCAGCGCGAAGCCGGGCGCCTTGCGCTTGGAGGAGGCCAGCGCGGCGTTGCCCAGGCCGCCGCGACCGCCCTGCGCGATGACCAGCTCGGTGCCGGGCCCGACCATGTCGGCCAGCACGTTGCCCTCCTTGTCGCTGACCACGGTGCCCTCGGGCACGGGCAGGACCAGGTCGGAGCCGTGGCCGCCGTTGCGGTGGTCGCCGGCGCCGTGCCCACCGTGCTCGGCGCGGCGCTTGGGGCTGTGGTGGTAGTCCAGGAGCGTGGTGACGTCGGTGGCGACGCGCAGGATCACCGAGCCGCCGGGCCCGCCGTTGCCGCCGTCGGGGCCGCCGAGCGGCTTGAACTTCTCGCGGTGCACCGAGGCGACGCCGTTGCCGCCGCGGCCGGCGCTGACGTGCAGCGTGACGCGGTCCACGAAGGTGGGGACGGCCATGGGGTGCTCCTCGGGGCTGGGGTGCTGCTGGGGGTGCTGCTGGGGGTGCTGCTGGGGGTGCTGCTCAGGATGGTGCAGAAATGCCCGAAGGGCGCCCCGGGTGGGGGCGCCCTCCTGGACAGCTGCCGGTCAGGACCGGCGCAGACGTGGTCGCCTCAGGTCACTCGCCCGGGACGATGTTGACGACCTTGCGGCCGCGGCGGGTGCCGAACTCGACGGCACCGGCCTCGAGGGCGAACAGGGTGTCGTCGCCACCGCGGCCCACGTTGGAACCCGGGTGGAAGTGGGTACCACGCTGGCGCACGATGATCTCGCCGGCGTTGACGAGCTGGCCGCCGAAGCGCTTGACGCCGAGGCGCTGGGAGTTGGAGTCGCGGCCGTTCTTGGTGGACGCCGCACCCTTCTTGTGTGCCATGTCGTGTTCCTTAGTCCTGGATTCGTTCGGGAGGGCCTGCAGCAGGCTCGAGCCGGGGCTCAGAGCGAGATGTCGGTGACCTTGACCTGGGTGTACTTCTGGCGGTGACCCTGGCGCTTCTTGTAGCCGGTCTTGTTCTTGTACTTCTGGATGATGATCTTGGGGCCCTTGGTGGCGCCGAGGACCTCGACGGTCACCGCGGCCTTGTCGAGGCCGTTGGCCGTGACCTTCTCACCGTCGACAGCCATGAGGACGGGGAGCGTCAGGGTCTCGCCGACGGCCGTCGTGACCTTGTCGATCTCGATGACGTCGCCCACGGCAACCTTCTGCTGGGTTGCGCCAGCGCGCACGATCGCGTACACCGCGGTCTCCTTCGTCGAACTCTGGATGTGTCTTCGGTCTGGGGCTGCCCACCCGCTAGCGGGCCACCTCCGAGGAGATGCCTCGTCAGTGGGGGTGCCACGCAGAGACGGCACGCGTAGGCGCACCGAGAGGCAATACTACGGACGGGGCCGGACAGGAGCAAAACGTGAGCCCGCTCCTGCCCGGCGCCGGTGTCCTCAGCGCTTGCGCGCGCCCTTCTTGACGGGCACGTGGGCGACGTCGTCGTCCTCGCCGTCCCCTGCTGTGCCGGGAGCTGCCTCGGAGGCTGTCCCCGCACCTGTCTCCGAACCTGTCTGCGGCGCGCTGGCTGCGCGCCCGCGGGTCCGGGTGACCACCTTGGGCGGTGCGGCCACGGGGGCCTCCGCAGCCGCTGCGGGCTCGGCTGCGGCGGGTGCCTGTGCGGCCGGGGCCGACATCACCACGGGCTCCCCCGCCGTGGTGGGCTGGCCCGCGGGGCGGGTCGCCGCACGACGACGGGTCCGGGTCACGACCCGGGTGCCGGCGGCCGGCGCCGGCTCGTCCTGCCCAGCGCCCTCCTCAGCCGGCGCAGCGGGCTGCGGCTCGGCTCCTTTGGGCTGCTCCGCGGCCTGCTCGGGCTCGGCCTGCTTCTGCTCGGGCTGCTTCTGCTCGGGCTGCTTCTGCTCGGGCTGCTTCTGCTCCGGCTGCTCCTGCTCGACCTCGGCGCTCTCGGTGCTGTCGGTGCCCTCGGTGCTGTCGGTGCTGTCGGGGTTCTCGGGTCGCGCCATCGCCGCGACGTCCTTGGGCGAGGGCGCCTTGGCGGGCGAGGAGTCCTCGCCACCGTTGCCACCCCGGCCCCGGCCGCCGCCGCTCTTGCCGCCGCCCTGCTGGCCGCCCTGCTGGTTGCTCTGCTGGTTGCCCTGCTGGCCGGAGTCGTCGCCGCCCTTGCCGCCCTTGCCGCCGCGCCGACCACCGCTGCGACGACCCTCGTCGTCACCGCCGTTCTTGGGCTCGATCGGGTGGTCGTGGGTGACGATGCCGCGGCCCTGGCAGTGCTGGCACGGCTCGCTGAAGGCCTCGAGCAGGCCGGTGCCGATCCGCTTGCGGGTCATCTGCACCAGGCCGAGCGAGGTGACCTCGGCGACCTGGTGGCGGGTCCGGTCGCGGCCCAGGCACTCGACCATGCGGCGCAGCACCAGGTCGCGGTTCGACTCCAGCACCATGTCGATGAAGTCGACGACGATGATGCCGCCGATGTCGCGCAGCCGCAGCTGGCGCACGATCTCCTCGGCCGCCTCGAGGTTGTTCTTGGTCACCGTCTCCTCGAGGTTGCCCCCCGAGCCGGTGAACTTGCCGGTGTTGACGTCGACGACGGTCATCGCCTCGGTCCGGTCGATCACCAGGGAGCCGCCCGAGGGCAGCCACACCTTGCGGTCCAGGCCCTTGGCGATCTGCTCGTCGACCCGGTAGGCGGCGAAGACGTCCTTGCCGGCGAGCTTGCCCTCGGTGGCCGGCTCGAAGCGCTGCAGGCGCTCCTCGAGGTCCGGCGCCACGTGGCTGACGTAGCTCTGCACCGTCTCCCACGCGTCGTCGCCGTCGATGACCAGCTGCGAGAAGTCCTCGGTGAAGAGGTCGCGCACCACCTTGAGGGTCAGGTCGGGCTCGCCGTACAGCAGCTGGGGCCCGTTGCCCTTCGTCTTCTTCTCGATGTCCTCCCAGCGCGCCTTGAGCCGCTCGACGTCGCGGGTCAGCTCGTCCTCGCTGGCACCCTCGGCGGCCGTGCGCACGATGACGCCGGCGGTGTCGGGGACGATCTCCTTGAGCAGCGCCTTGAGCCGCGCCCGCTCGGTGTCGGGCAGCTTGCGCGAGATGCCGCTGGTGGTGCCGTCGGGCACGTAGACCAGGAAGCGTCCGGCCAGGCTGACCTGGCTGGTCAGTCGGGCGCCCTTGTGGCCGATGGGGTCCTTGGTGACCTGCACCAGCACCGACTGGCCCGAGGAGAGCACCGACTCGATCTTGCGCGGCTGGCCGTCCTTGTGACCCAGCGCCGACCAGTTGACCTCGCCGGCGTACAGGACCGCGTTGCGGCCCTTGCCGATGTCGATGAAGGCGGCCTCCATCGAGGGCAGCACGTTCTGCACGCGGCCGAGGTAGACGTTGCCGATCAGCGAGGTCTGCGACTCACGGGCCACGTAGTGCTCGACGAGCACCTTGTCCTCGAGGACGCCGATCTGGGTGAGGTCGTCGCGCTGGCGGATCACCATGACCCGGTCGACCGCCTCGCGGCGGGCCAGGAACTCGGCCTCGCTGGCGATCGGGGCGCGGCGGCGGCCGGCCTCGCGGCCCTCGCGCCGACGCTGCTTCTTGGCCTCGAGCCGGGTCGAGCCCGAGACCGCGGTGATCTGGTCCTCGCCGGTGCGCGAGCTGCGCACCCGGGTGACGGTGTTGCTCGGGTCGTCGCCGCCCTCGCCACCGTCGTCGCCCGAGCGGCGCCGACGCCGGCGGCGGCGCGAGCTGCTGCTGCCGCCCTCGTCGCCGTCCTGGCCACCGTCCTGGCCGCCGTTCTGGCCGCCGTTCTGGCCGCCGCCCTTCTTGGCCTCGGTGTCGTCGTCGGACGTGGCGTCGGCGGAGCCCTGCTCGGCGCCGCCGCCCTTGCCGCGGCCGCCGTTGCGCTGGCCGCCCTGGCCGCCCTGGCCCTGGCCACCCTGGTTCCGGCCGCCCCGGTCCTGGCCGCCCTTGTCCTGGCCGCCCTTGTCCTGGCTGCCCTGGTCCTGGCCACCCTGGTCCTGCTGGTCGTCCTGCTGGTCGTCCTGGGCGCTCTGGCCGTTGTCGCCGCCGCCCTCGCCGGACCTGCGGCGGCGACGCCCGCCGCGACGGCGGCGACGGCGCCCGGTGCCGGAGCCTTGGCCCTCGTCGTCGCTGTCGTCGCTGTCGTCGTCGTTGTCGTCGTCGTCCGTGGCGGCGCGACCCGTGTCGGCCGCCGACCGATCGGCGGGCTTGTCGCTGGCCTTGTCGGCGGGCTCCTCGTCGGCCGGCTGGTCGGCGCGAGCGGTGCGCCCCGACGACGAGCGGCTGCGCCGGGTGGTCGTGGTCGTGGTCGTGCGGGTGGCGGCGCCCGACTCCTCGGTCGCGGCCTCCTCGCTCTCCTCGACCTCGGCCTCGCCAGCCTCGTCAGCCTCGGCCGGCGTCGCGACGACGGGCTCGGCGGCCTTGGCCGGGGTGGCCTTGCGGGCGCTGCGGGTGCGCGTCGTGGTGGTGACGGTGGGCGCCTGGAAGACCGGCGCGACGCCAGCGGTCCCGGCAGCGGCCTCGGCCGGCTGCTCGGTGTCGGTGGCGTCGGGGGCGTCGGTGGTCTCGGCGGTCGGGGCGGCGGGTGCCGCCACCTTCGCGGTGGTCGAACGGCGGGTGGTCCGCTTGACGACCGGCTTGTCGCCGGCGGGCGCCTCGGTGGTCTCCGGCGTCGCGGAGGTCTCGGAGGTCTCGGCCTCGGCGGAGGCCTTCTTCGCGGTGGTCTTCTTGGCCGCGGCCTTCTTCGCCGGTGCCTTCTTGGCCGCGGTCTTCCGGGCCGGCGCCTTCTTGGCGGGCGCCTCGGCGGCGTCGCCCAGCTCGAGCTGCTCGTCGGCCGGCGCCGGTGCGCTGGCCGCCTTCTTCGTGGTGCGCCGCGTCGTCGCCTTCTTGGCGGGAGGAGCGTCGGCGGCGACCTCGGGGCCGTCCTGGGCGTCGGCCGGGGAGTCGGCCTGGGCGGCCTTCTTGGCCGGGGCCTTCTTCGCCGGCGCCTTCTTGGCGGCGCTCTTGCGGGTGCGCGTGGTCGTGGTCACCTTCGGCGCGGCGGCCTCGGTGGCCTCGGTGCCCTCGGTGGGGGCTTCCTTCGAGGTGGTCGGCTCCTGGCCGACCTGGGTCTCGTCGGGCATGTGGTGCTCCTCTGCCCGGCACGCCAGCGGGTGCCGGACTCGTCAGACGTCGTCGTCCGCAGCGCGGTCGCGACGCAAAGCCTTCGGTGGCGACGACACCCTCCGCGTATGCGTCACCACGGTCACGGCCATCACCTTCCGCGGTCGCCGGGCTCTCCTCCGGATGGAGGTGGCGGACTCGCTGTCACCGGGCCTGCCTGCCGCGTCGCGGTCTGGCGACGACCGGTTCCCTGGTGTGCCGCCCTCCTGCTGGGAGGACCGGCGAGAACGTCGTCGGGTCGACGACCGCAGCTGTGCCGTCAGGGCAGGCGCTGGAGTGCGCCCTCGTCGGGTACGACCGCAGGTCGGGGACCGTGGCGAGTATCGCACACCACGGCCCCGCGGTCGTCATGTCGACGCGGCCAGCGGGTCGCCGACGTTCCCGTCGTCCTGCAGCGGCCCCTGGGCCAGGCGCGTCAGCAGCGGGGCGGCCCCGGCCCCGAGGCCCGCGACGGCCGCCAGGCCGCGCAGCACGTCGTCGGGGCGCACCGAGGGGACACCGTGGCGCAGCACCAGGTCGAGGGAGGAGCCCTGCTCGCGCGGCGAGCTGCTGAGCGAGACCACCGCCGCTCGGCAGTCGAACTCGCGCAGCCCCTTCTTCATCATCCGCTCCACCAGCACCGACTCGGTGGCCAGGAAGGTGGCGACTGCGGCCGCCGACTCCTCGGGCATCGCCTCGATGTCGAGGCGCCAGCGGCTGGCCTCGAGCCGGTCGGCCAGCGACCCGCCCGGCGACTCCACGACCTCGAGCACGTCGAGCCCGGTCGGCAGCGCCTCGGCGAGCTCGACGTGGATGTCGGCAGGGTCGACCACCTGGGCCAGGCCGATCTCGAGGTACTCCGCCTCGCTGGCCGAGCCGGTCGGGGCGGCACCGGCGTACGAGATGCGCGGGTGCGGGTTGAAGCCCGAGGAGTAGGCCATCGGCACGCGGGCGCGGAAGACCGCGCGCTCGAAGGCGCGCGAGAAGTCGCGGTGGCTGGTGAAGCGCAACCGCCCCCGCTTGGCGTAGCGGATGCGCAGGCGCTGGACGGGCGGGGCTTGCTGCTCGGGCTGGTCACGCACGCACGACAGGGTAGGTGAGGTCACCGGGATCGGCCCGCATCGCCGGCGACGGGTAGACCGTGCCGACCCGCTGGCCGTCGAGGCGTCGGGTGAGCCGGGCGGCCTCCACGGCCAGCCCGGCCCGGGCGTCGCGACCGACGTCGTCGAGCAGCCGCACCTCGACCACGCCGTCGGGGTCCTGCACCCAGCAGCCCACGACGCGACCGTCCCACCAGGCGGTGGTGCCGGCGTTGCCGTTGCGGTCGAAGAGGGCCCCGGCGTGGGCGGGGAGGTAGAAGTCGCGCTGCTTCCAGCCCATCACGCTCGGGTCGAGGACCGGCAGCAGCGCCGGCCACGGCTCCACGGGCGGCTCTTCCTCCAGGTCGTCGGACAGCAGGTGGCCGCGTCCGGCACCCTCCAGGTCGACCTCGACCGCCCCGAGGGCTCCCAGCGCGGCGCGCACCGCGCCCTTGGTGGCACCCAGCCACCAGACGAGGTCGGCCTCGGTCGCGGGCCCGAAGCGCTCGAGCCAGCAGCGCACCAGTGCGGCGTACCCCTCGGCGGGACCCAGCGGCGGCGGGCGGTCGTCGAGCCAGTGCTCGAGCAGCGTCCACCGCGGGCGGGACTGTCGCCAGTGGGTGGTGTTGTGGCCACGCACGACCTCGCCGCGCGCGCCGAGCCAGGTCAGCACCCGGCTGCCGGCGTACGTCGCCCCGCCGGCCAGGCGCACCTCGAGACCGGGGACGCTCGAGCGCAGCTCGATCGCGGTCAGCCCCTCGGGCCTGTCCCCCAGCACCTCCAGCACCGCGGCGCGGGTCTGCGCCAGCCAGCCCGCGGGGTCGGCGACCTCGCCGGAGGCGGCGAGGTCCTTGGCCAGCCGCGCCTCCTCGCTCTGCGCGACCCGGGCCGCCGCGCTGCCCCACGCCGCGCCCAGCAGGTCGCGCGGGAACACGAACAGGGTGCGGCGCATCGCCAGCTGGCGCACCAGGCTGCGGTCGACGTGCAGCGCGCGGTCGAGGCCGGCGGCCGGCTCGTCGCCCGCCCGCTCGCCGCCCGCCTGCTCATCGCCCGGGGCCTCGTCGACGCGGGCGTGCACCGAGAGGTGCACCGTGGCCGGCTCGGTGGCGTGCAGCGCCACCACGGCCCGGGTCGCGCCCACCGCGTCGCCGACCCGGTGGGCGGGGGCGACCGCGTGCCGCCGCGCCAGCCGTGCCCGTCGCTGCGCCGCGCTCATCTCCCGCACGACACGCACCCTGCCACCGACCACGGACGGTCGGCGACAGGGTGCGGGTGGCGGGGTGCGGGACTAGTTGGGGGTGGTGCTCAGCTCGTGGCCAGGGAGGTGTCGTCGACCACGAAGCTGGTGCCCAGGGAGGAGTCCTCGGTGCCGACGAAGCGCACCGTGACGCTCTTGCCCGTGAAGGCGGAGGCGTCGAGGGTGCGGGTGACGTAGCCCGTGCCCTCGTCGAGGTTGGAGTAGGTCGCCAGCGTCGTGGTGCTGCTCCCCGAGACGACCTGGACCTTCAGCGTGTCGTAGGCCCGGCTCGTCGTGGTCTCGGCGCTGCTGACGTAGAGCTTGAACGAGAGCGTGGCGTTCGCCGCCGAGGGGACGCTCACCTGCTGGGTGAGGGTGTCGGTGCGGGTGGTGCCGTAGCCGGTGAGCCACGCCTTCCAGGAGCCGCTGGCCGCGGGGGCGCCGGAGTCGTTGGTGATGACCCCCGAGCTGGCCGACCACACCGTCGCACCGGACTCGAAGCCGGGGTTGGCCAGCAGGTTGCCCGACGGGGCCGGCGGCTCGGTCGGGGTGCCGCTGAGCAGGGAAGTCAGCAGGCGGTTGGGCGACCCGGTGCCGGCACCGACGACCTTGCCGCTGGTGGAGGCGCCGAGGATCGCGCTGGCGACGGTGCTCGGCGACGCGGTCGGGGAGCCCTAGAGGTAGAGGGCGGCCACGCCGGCGACGTGCGGGGTGGCCATCGAGGTGCCGGAGATGGTGTTGGTGGCGCTGGTCGAGGTGTGCCAGGCCGAGGTGATGCTGGAGCCGGGTGCGAAGAGGTCGAGGCAGCTGCCGAAGTTGGAGAACGACGAGCGGGCGTCGGTGCTGGTCGTGGAGCCGACGGTGATCGCGGCAGCCACGCGCGACGGGGAGCCGTTGCAGGCGTTGGTGTTCTCGTTGCCGGCCGCCACGGCGTAGGTGACGCCGTCGGCGATGGAGGTGTTGACCGCCTGGTCGAGGGCCGAGGACACCCCGCCGCCCAGGCTCATGTTGGCCACCGCGGGGGCCCCGGCGCCGTGGTGGGAGGTGACCCAGTCCACGCCGGCGATGACCCCGGAGGTCGAGCCGCTGCCCGCGCAGTCGAGCACCCGCACCGGTCGCAGGGTGACCTGCTTGGCGACGCCGTACGTCGTGCCGCCGACGGTGCCGGCGACGTGCGTGCCGTGGCCGTTGCAGTCGCTGGTGCCGCGGCCGTCGTTGATCGCGGTGTAGCCGGACTGCACGCGGCCGCCCAGGTCGGTGTGCCCGGCCAGGATGCCGGTGTCGATGACGTAGGCGGTGACCCCGCTGCCGGTGGGCGTGTAGGTGTAGCTGCCGTCGAGCGGCAGGTCGCGCTGGTCGATGCGGTCCAGGCCCCAGGTGGCCCCCGTCTGCGTCGCGTCGATCGACAGGGCCTGGTCGGCCTCGATGTAGGCGACACCGGGACGGTTGCGCAGCGCCTCCACGGCGCGTTGCGGGAGCCGCGCGGAGAAGCCGGTGAGCGCCGCGCCGTAGGTCTGCTGCACACGGCCACCGTTGTCGCGGGCGACGCGCCGGGCGTCGGCGACGTCGGCCGCGCTCGCCCGCTCCTCCATCACGACGATGTAGTCGCCCGGCACGGCCGCGGCGCGGCCCTGGCCCACGACGGGCGCGGGCCGGTCGGCACGGTCGGCCCGGTCGGGGGCGGCCTGGGCCGAGGTGGGGGTGAGCGCGGCGAGGCCTGCGAGGGCGACGGCGGCGGCGGTGCCGGCGCCGAGGCGGCGCAGGCGCGATGACGAGGTTGTCATGGATGGACTCCCGAGAGATGAGGTCGCCGCGGGAGGCCCCGCGGCTCCCGCGCCGGTCGGCGCGGTGGGCAGGACAGTAGGGCCGCACGACCTCCGGTGGGGGCGGCTGCTCGCCTCAGCTTTGTCCGCTGCAAGAACCTGCACCTTTACCTTCTCCGGCCACGCGTCCGACCTCCGGGCCCGACCTCCGGGCCCGACCTCCGAGCCCGACCTCCGGGGTGGTGCACCGGGTGCGACGATCCTCGGGTGTCTCGTCGCGGTGGATGGCTGTTCCTGCTCGGCCTCGTCCTGCTCTCGCTCAACCTGCGACCGGCGGCCGTCAGCGTCGGGCCGGTGCTGGCCGAGGTGCGGGCGGGGCTGGCGATGTCGGCGGCCGAGGCCTCGCTGCTGACGACGCTGCCGGTCCTGGCCTTCGCGGTCTTCGGAGCGCTGGCCCCGCGCGCTGCCGCCTCGGTCGGCCTGCACCGGGTCACCCTGGCCGCCCTGGTGGCGGTGGTGGTCGGGCTGGCCGGGCGGGCCGTCACCGGTTCCGACCTCGTCTTCCTGGCGCTCTCGCTGCTGGCGGTGGCCGGCATGGCGATGGCCAACGTGCTGATGCCCTCGCTGGTCAAGCGGCACGCGCCGGAGCGCATCGGTGCGGTCACGGCCGTCTACTCCACCGCCCTGGCCATCGGGCTCACCTCGGCGCTCCTGCTGACCGTGCCGCTCTCCGAGGCCCTCGGCGGCTGGCGCGGCGGCCTGGGCGCCTGGGCCGTGCTCGCGGGCCTGGCGGTGCTGCCCTGGCTGGTGCTGGCCCGCCACGACCGGGTGGCGCCGACCCCCGGGGGTCCGATCACGGTCGGACAGGTGGCGCGCACCCGCCTCGGCCTCGCGATGGCGGCCTTCTTCGGCGTGCAGTCGCTGCACGCCTACGTGATGTTCGGCTGGTTCGCCCAGCTCTGGCGCGACGCGGGCTACTCCCCCGCCGCCGCCGGGGCGCTCGTGGGCCTGCTCGCGGGGGTCAGCATCCCGCTCTCGTGGCTGCTGCCGCCGCTGCTGGCCCGCTCGCAGCACCAGCGGCGGGTGCTGCTGCCGGTCATCGCCTGCTACCCGGTGGCCTACGTCGGCCTGCTGGTCGCGCCGGCCGGTCCGGCCGTGCTGTGGGCGCTGCTCGCCGGGATCGGCGCCTGCACCTTCCCGCTCATCCTCACCCTGATCGGGCTGCGCGCGCGCACCGCGGAGGGCACCGCGGCGCTCTCGGCCTTCACGCAGTCCGCGGGCTACCTGCTGGCTGCGGCCGGGCCGTTCGTCGTGGGGCTGCTCTACGACGCGACCGGCGAGTGGACCATTCCACTGATCCTGCTGCTCGTCCTCGTGGTACCCATGCTGGGCCTGGCCAGCTGGCTGTCCCGCCCGCTGCTGCTCGAGGACGAGCTCGAGCAGCACGCCGCACGAAGGAGCGCACCCGCATGAGCAGCACCCCACCCGAAGGCCCCGAGGACCAGCCGTCGTACCCGCCGTCGTACGGCCAGCAGCCCCCGCCGCAGCCGCAGCAGCCGCCGCCGGCGTACGAGCAGGGCTACCCGCCCGCGGGCGGGCACCCCTACGGGCAGGCGTTCCCCGGGGGCGGCGACCCGCGCCAGGAGGCGCCGCCGTCGAAGGCGATGGCGATCACCTCGCTGGTGCTGTCGCTGCTGTTCTGCGTGCCCTTCCTGGCGGCGATCGTCTCGATCGTGCTGGGCGTGGTCGTGCTGGGGCGCAGCAGGGACGGGCGCGACCACGGTCGCGGCATGGCCATCGCCGGCATCGTGATCAGCACGCTGGTCCTGCTGGCCACGGTGGCGCTGCTGGTCGTGGCGGTGGTGCTGGGCATCAGCTCGCTCAAGGACGTCAACGACCTGGAGCGGGGCGACTGCATCAGCGCCGACAACCTGACCGACGGCGACGCGGAGGGCTTCGGCCAGATCACGGTCGGCTCCTGCACCGACGAGCACGACGCCGAGGTGGTGGCCGTCAAGACGCTCGACGCCGAGGAGGCCGAGCGCTACGCCTCCGCCTCGACCACCGAGATCTGCCAGAGCCTGGTGCTCGACGACCCCGAGCTGCTCGAGCTGGTCGCCCCCGGGATCGATCTGCTCACCATCACGAACTCCGCCGAGCCCGCCGCGGGCGACAAGGTGGCCTGCATCCTCTTCAACGCCGACGGCTCCCCCCTCGACGAGCCGCTGCTCGACTGAGCAGCGGCGCGGGCCGGGTCAGACGACCTGGAGGGGCAGCAGCTTCTGGCCGGTGGGGCCGACCTGGATCTCGGTGCCCATCTCGGGGCACACGCCACAGTCGTAGCAGGGCGTCCAGCGGCAGTCCTCGACGTCGACCGAGTCGGGGTCGAGGGCGTCCTCCCAGTCGGCCCACAGCCAGTCCTTGTCGAGGCCCGAGTCGAGGTGGTCCCAGGGCAGGACCTCGTCGATGGTGCGCTCGCGGGTGGTGTACCAGTCGAGGTCGACGCCGGTGCCGGCGAGGGCGGTGGTGGCCGCCTCCATCCAACGGTCGTAGGAGAAGTGCTCGCTCCAGCCGTCGAAGCGGCCGCCGTCGCGCCAGACCTGCTCGATGACCCGCCCGACGCGGCGGTCGCCGCGCGAGAGCAGTCCCTCGATGATGCCGGGCTTGCCGTCGTGGTAGCGGAAGCCGATCGCGCGACCGAACTTCTTGTCCTCGCGCACCGTGTCGCGCAGCTTCTTGAGCCGCTCGTCGGTGGTCTCGTGGTCGAGCTGGGCGGCCCACTGGAACGGGGTGTGCGGCTTGGGCACGAAGCCGCCGATCGAGACGGTGCAGCGGATGTCGTTGCGGCCCGAGACCTCGCGGCCCTTGGCGATCACCTTCTTGGCCAGCTCGGCGACCTGCAGCACGTCATCGTCGGTCTCGGTGGGCAGCCCGACCATGAAGTAGAGCTTGACCTGCCGCCAGCCGTGCGAGTACGCCGCCGCCACGGTGCGGATCAGGTCCTCCTCGGTCACCATCTTGTTGATGACCTTGCGCATCCGCTCCGAGCCGCCCTCGGGGGCGAAGGTCAGCCCCGAGCGGCGCCCGTTGCGGGAGAACTCGTTGGCCAGGGTGATGTTGAAGGCGTCGACGCGGGTCGAGGGCAGCGAGAGCGAGACGTTGGTGCCCTCGTAGCGGTCGGCCAGGCCCTTGGCGACGTCGCCGATCTCGGTGTGGTCGGCGCTGGAGAGCGAGAGCAGGCCGACCTCCTCGAAGCCCGTCTTGCGGATGCCGTTCTCGACCATGTCGCCGATGGTCTCGATGGAGCGCTCGCGCACCGGGCGGGTGATCATCCCGGCCTGGCAGAAGCGGCAGCCGCGGGTGCAGCCGCGGAAGATCTCGACGCTGAAGCGCTCGTGCACGGTCTCGGCGAGCGGCACCAGCGGCTTGGCCGGGTAGGGCCAGGCGTCGAGGTCCATCAGGGTGTGCTTCTTGACCCGGAACGGCACGCCGGGCTTGTTGGGCACCACGGCCTCGATCGAGCCGTCCTCGGCGTGCACCACGTCGTAGAACTTCGGCACGTAGACGTTGCCGGTCACCGCGAGGCGGCGCAGCAGCTCGTCGCGGCCGCCGGGGCGGCCCTCGCCCTTCCACTCGCGCACCACCTCGGAGATCGCCAGCACGACCTCCTCGCCGTCACCGAGCACGGCGGCGTCGATGAAGTCGGCGATCGGCTCGGGGTTGAAGGCGGCGTGCCCGCCGGCCAGCACGACCGGGTCGTGCTCGCCGCGGTCGACGGCGTGCAGCGCGATGCCGGCCAGGTCGAGGGCGTTGAGCATGTTGGTGTAGCCGAGCTCGGTGGAGAAGCTCAGGCCGAGCACGTCGAAGTCACCGACGGGGCGGTGGGCGTCGACGGTGAACTGCGGGATGGCGTGCTCGCGCAGCACCGCCTCCATGTCGGGCCACACGGCGTACGTGCGCTCGGCCACGATCCAGTCGCGCTCGTTGAGGACCTCGTAGAGGATCTGCACGCCCTGGTTGGGCAGGCCGACCTCGTAGGCGTCGGGGTACATCAGCGCCCAGCGCACCGTCTCGCCCTCGGGGGCGCAGTCCCACTCCTTGACGGTGGAGTTGAGCTCGCCGCCGACGTACTGGATCGGCTTCGAGACGCCCGGCAGGTGCGGCTCCAGGTCGGCGAAGACGGAGCGACCGGCCTGACGTGTGGCCTCGACGGTGGACGCGGACATGCAGCAGACCTCGCAGCGGTGGTGGGACGGTGGGGCGAAGCATCCAGGGTACGGCGGCGCCGGGCCCCGATCCATTTCGTCGCCCGTGCGCGAGGGCGCTCAGCGCGCGGTGACCAGCACCCGGGGCGCGGAGTAGCGGCGGGGGGCGGGCTCGGTGGCGCGCAGGTGGATGTTCTGCAGCAGCCCGACCGCGACCAGGCCGGCGAACATCGACGAGCCGCCGTACGACACGAAGGGCAGCGGCACGCCGGTGACCGGCATGATGCCCAGGCACATCCCGACGTTCTGGAAGGCCTGGAAGCCGAACCAGCAGGCGATGCCGGCGGCCGCGACCCGGCCGAAGACGTCCTCGGTGCGGGTGGCGATCGCCAGGGCGCGCCAGATGACCACGCCCAGCAGCACCACCACGAGCCCGGCGCCCAGCAGGCCGAGCTCCTCGCCGGCCACGGTGAAGACGAAGTCGGTGTGCTGCTCGGGCACGAAGCCCGAGCGGGTCTGCGAGCCGCTGAAGAGGCCCTGGCCGAAGAGGCCGCCGTTCCCGACCGCGACCCGGGCCTGCTCGACGTTGTAGCCGGCGCCGCGGGGGTCGAGGTCGGGGTTGGTGAAGGCCAGGAAGCGGTCGACCTGGTAGTCCTTGAGCACCCCGGCCGCCACGGCCACCACGGCCGCGGTCACGCCGCCGGCGCCGAGCACGGCCAGCCAGCGCCGCGGGGCTCCCGAGACGGCGAGCACGCCCACCACGGTGGCGGTCAGCACCAGCATCGTGCCGAGGTCGGGCTGGAGCAGGATCAGCACCGCGGGCACGGCCGCGATCAGCAGCATCAGCACCACCTCGACCAGCCCCACCTGGGGCCGCCAGCGCCCGGCCGCCCGGTGCGCCAGCACCAGGCTCATCCCGATGATGACGGCCAGCTTGGCGAACTCGGCCGGCTGCACCGACATCCCGCCCACCATCAGCCACGAGCGCGAGCCGTTGATGGTCGAGCCCATCACCAGCACCAGCACCAGCCCCACCACCGAGGCCAGGTAGACCACCGGCGCCGCGACCCGCACCCAGCGGTGGTCGGCGACCACCACGGCGGCCATCAGCAGCAGCCCCACCGAGATGTTGAACAGCTGCTTCTCGAGGTAGGCGCGCGGGTTGCCGCCGGTCAGGTCGTCGCGCGTCGAGGTCGCCGACCACACGAGCAGGGTGCCGACGACCACCAGCGCGAGCACCGCGCCCAGCAGCACCCAGTCGAGGCCCTTCCAGCGCAGCCGCGGCCGGGTCCCGCCGGGCGTGCGCAGGCGTACGCCGGCGCTCACCGGGCGTCCTTCGACGGGGTCCTGGCCGGCGGCAGCACCGAGCCGTCGCGGGTGAACGTGGGCAGCCTGGTCGGGGGGACGGTGCCGGGGATCGCGGCCTGCGCGGGCCGCACCCGGTCGCCCTCGACGCCGTACAGCGTCTCCCAGATGGTGCGGATCGCCGGGCCCGAGGTGCCCGAGCCGGTGCCGCCCTGGCTGACCATCATCACCACGACGTAGTCCTCGGAGTAGGAGGCCACCCACGACGTCGACTGCTTGCCGTAGACCTCGGCCGAGCCGGTCTTGGAGCGGATCGGGACCTCCTCGAGCGGGAAGCCGATCATCCGCCACGACATCGTGCCCTGGCGGGTCACCCCGGCCAGCGCCTGGTCGATGTAGCCGAAGGTCTTCTCGGGCAGGTCGACGGTGCCCTGCACCTCGGGGTCGATGCGCCGCAGCACCTTGCCGTCGGGGCCCACGACGGCCTTGGCCACCCGCGGCTCGTAGAGGGTGCCGCCGTTGGCGATCGCGCCGTAGGCCCGGGCCAGCTGCAGCGGCGTGACGATCGTGTCGCCCTGGCCGATGGCGAAGTTCACCGCGTCACCGGCGCGGTAGGCGTAGCCCTCGATGCAGAACTCGCGGGCGAACTTGTAGACGAAGTCGGAGGTGTCGGCGTCCTGCGGCTTCTTCGAGATGCCGCAGTAGTAGCCCTTCATCGACTCGTAGTAGTCGCGCTTCCACTGCCGGTCGGCGATCCGCCCGGCGGCCTCGCCGGGCAGGTCGATGCCGGTCTCCTCGCCGAAGCCCCAGTCCTTGGCCTCCTCGACCAGCGGGTCCTTCGCGTCGACGTCGTCGACGTCGGAGCCCAGGCGGCGCCAGTAGTCGTAGCCGATGCGGTAGAAGAAGGTGTTGCAGGAGACCTCGAGCGCCTTGGCGAAGGAGATCGAGCCGTAGGCGCCGGACTCGTAGTTCTTGAAGTCGCGGTTGCCGACCCGGAACGCCGAGGAGCAGTCGAGCACCGTGTCGGTGTCGTAGCCGTTGCTCAGCGCGCCGGCGGTCATGAACGGCTTCCACGTCGAGCCGGGCGCGAACTGGCCCTGGGTGGCGCGGCCCAGCAGCGGGGTGCCGGCGGCCTCGGAGTAGAGGCGGGCCAGCTCCTTGTCGGAGATCCCGCCCACCCAGACCTCCGGGTCGTACGTCGGCTGGCTGGCCATCGCCACGACCCGGCCGGTGTCGGCCTCGAGCACGATCGCGGCGCCGGAGTCGGCGGCGTACTTGCGCCCGGTCACGGTGTCGGTGGTGGCGCGCGCGGTCCTGATGGTCTCGGCGAGCTGCTCCTCGACCACGCTCTGCACGCGGGCGTCGATCGAGGTGACCAGGGTGTCGCCGGGGCGGGCCTGGGTCTCGCTGTCCTCGCCCAGCACGCGGCCCATCGAGTCGACCGCCACGGACTGGTAGCCGGGCATGCCGCGCAACCACGCGTCGTACTCCTTCTCGACACCGGCGCGGCCCACGGAGGAGGCGCCGTTGACGCTGGCGTCGCCGTCGGACTCGGCCTGGTCGAGCTCGTCCTCGGTGATCGGGCTGAGGTAGCCCAGCACGTGGGCCAGGTTGACGCCGTAGGGGCGCGGGTAGGCGCGCACGGTCTGCTGCTCGGCCAGCACCGCGGGGTAGTCCTCGGGCTGCTCGAGGATCTTCAGCGCGACCCCGCGCTCGACGTCGGTGGCCACGGGGACCGGCTGGTAGGGCGAACCGTTCCAGCAGGTGCCGCTGACCGACCCCTCGTCGCCGCAGGTGACCAGGCGCTTCTCGAGCGTGCCGCGCTCCTCGCCGGTGACGGTCGCGACCCGGTCGAGGACCTCGCGCCGGTCGCGCCCGCCCATCCTGCCCAGCAGGGTGCGGTCGACGGAGACGACCCACGCGGTGCGGTTGGTGACCAGGGGCCGGCCCATGTCGTCGACGATGAGCCCGCGCTGGGGCTGCACGACGATGTCGCGCACCGACTGCGAGGCGGCCTGGGCGGTGTACTCCTCGCCGGTGACGACCTGCAGGTAGTACAGCCGCACCAGCAGGGTCGCGAACAGCGAGAGCACCAGGGCCTGGATCACCACGATCCGCAGGCGCGAACGGCGGGTGCCGGTCGCCTCCTCGCCGCGGGTGGGAGCACGCATCAGCTGGACCTCACAGGACTGTTCACGGAGTGGCTCATAGGGCGGCTCATAGGGCGTGGGCGGGTTCGAGGCGGCGGAAGAGCGCCATCAGCGGGGGCAGCACGAAGGGGGTCAGCAGCACGTCCCAGACCAGCGAGACCGCCAGCACCGAGAGGGTCTCCCCCACCCCCACCACCGGGTCGGAGAGCAGCACGCCGCTCAGCGCGAAGACCGAGGTGCCGACGAAGGAGGCACCGGCGACGGTGGCGACCACGGTGGTGGCCGTGGGCCGCGACTCCGGCCGCACGCGACCGACGAGGTAGCCCACCAGCAGCAGGGCCAGCGCCCAGCGGCCGGCGACGTGGTCGGCGGGCGGCGCGAGGTCGAGCAGCAGCCCGGCCCCGAAGCCCAGGACCATCGCGAACTGGGGCCCGCGGGTCAGCGCCCCGGCCACCACGACGAGCAGGCACAGGTTGGGCACGACGCCCTCCCAGGCCAGCGGGCCGAAGACGGAGACCTGCAGCACCAGCGCGAGCGCGACGGCCACGGCCGCCACGACGCCGCGCACCGCGCTCACCGTCCACCACCGGCGATCTCGCCGTCGGCACCGATGATGCCGCGGTCGCTGCGGGTGCCGGTGGGCACGACCACGCCGACGAGGTCGAGCGCGCCGAAGTCGACGTACGGGTCGATCACCGCGCGCTGCGCGGTCTCGCGCAGCGAGGAGTAGACCTTGGTGACGCGGCCGATCGGGATGCCGGCCAGGTACGGCGCCCCGCCGTCGCTGCCCCAGGTCACCACGCTGTCGGCGCGCGCGGGCACCGAGGAGTCGTCGACCAGCTCGAGGTCGAGGCGGCCCTCGTCGCCGATCACGCCGCGCCCGCTGAGGAAGCCCATCTCCATCGAGTCGCCCACCCGGGCCCCGACGGTCGCCTCGGGGTCGACGAGCAGCAGCACGGTGGCGGTGGAGCGACCGGCGCTCAGCACCCGCCCGACGAGGCCGTCGTTGTTGACCACGGTCATGTCGGGCTGCACGCCCGCGTCGGTGCCGGCGTCGATGGTCACGGTGCTCGAGAACGACTGCGCCGGGCCGACCCCGACGACCCGCGAGGGCACCAGGGAGTAGCCGAGGTCGGCGGCGACGCTGGTCAGGCCGTCGTACTCGGCGAGGCGGTTGCGGTCGTAGGCGGAGGTGTTCAGCTCCGAGCGCAGCGCGGAGTTCTCGGCCTCGAGCGTCGCGACCTCGTCGCGCAGCGAGCCGTTGCTCTCGAACCAGCCACCGATCGCGGTGAAGGGCCGCACCACGGCCGTCGCCGCGCCCTGCGCGGGCCCCATGGTGTCGGCGAGCACCCCGCGCACCGGGTCGAGCGGGGAGTCCTCGCCGGTGGCCAGGTCGAGGGTGGTCACCGTGGCGCTGGCCAGCAGCAGCGCGACCAGCAGCGAGCGCGAGGCCCGGGGCGGCTCGGCGCCGGTGCCGCCCTCGTGGCCCCACCGGCGCTCACGGCGCTCGTGGCGCGACATCAGCGAGCGGGTACGCCGCGAGCGGCCGGGTCGCCCGGGGCGCACCGGCTGCTCCTCGCGCGGCGTACCGGGGGCGCGGCGGGCGGTGCCGACGCGGTCGAGCAGGGCCATCAGTAGCGCCTCGGATCGGTGACGAGCACCTGCTGCAGCGCCTCGAACTCCTCGACGCACTTGCCGGCGCCCAGGGCCACCGAGCTCAGCGGGTCGGGGGCCACGTGCACGGGCATGCCGGTCTCGTGGCGCAGGCGCTCGTCGAGGCCGCGCAGCAGCGCGCCGCCGCCGGTGAGCACGATGCCGCGGTCCATGATGTCGCCGGCCAGCTCGGGCGGGGTCTGGTCGAGGGTGGTGCGCACCGCGTCGACGATGGCGTGCAGCGGCTCCTCGAGGGCCTGGCGGACCTCGGCGCTGGAGACCACGACGGTGCGCGGCAGCCCGGAGACCATGTCGCGGCCGCGGATCTCGGCCTCCGGCTCGTCGGGCAGCGGGAACGCCGAGCCGAGGGTCATCTTGACCTCCTCGGCGGTGCGCTCGCCGAGCATCAGCGAGTACTCCTTCTTCATCCACGCCACGATCGCGGCGTCGAGGTCGTCGCCGGCGGTGCGGATCGACAGGCTGGTCACGATGCCGCCGAGGCTGATCACGGCCACCTCGGTGGTGCCGCCGCCGACGTCGACGACCATGTTGCCGGTGGCCTGGTGCACCGGCAGGCCGGCGCCGATCGCGGCGGCCATCGGCTCCTCGACGATGTAGACGCGTCGTGCACCCGCCTGGTAGCCGGCCTCCTTGACCGCGCGCTGCTCGACGGCGGTGATGCCGGAGGGCACGCAGATGACCATGCGGGGCTTGGCGAAGACGCTGCGCCGGTGCACCTGCTGGATGAAGTAGCGCAGCATCTGCTCGGTCGCCTCGAAGTCGGCGATCACGCCGTCCTTGAGCGGGCGGATGGCGGTGATGTTGTCGGGCGTGCGACCGATCATCCGCTTGGCCTCGTGGCCCACCGCGAGGATCTCGCCGGTGGTCGAGTTCAGGGCGACCACGCTGGGCTCGTCGAGCAGCACGCCGCGACCGCGGGCGTAGACCAGCGTGTTGGCGGTGCCGAGGTCGACGGCCATGTCGCGGCCGAAGAAGCTGTTCGCCATGGCAGGTGCGCCTCGTGGTCCCTCGTGCGCGAGTGCTGACCGGGGAAGGTAGGCCGCCCCGCGCGCACGATCCCGGCACGACCCGGTCCTGAGCCTAAGGAGCGCCTACCACAGATCCCGGACGCCACGCCGAGGCACCACGCGCCACACGAGTCACACGCACCCCGCCCACTCGCGACCCGGCCCAGATCCCCCGCTGACCCGTCCCCAATGTCGCACTGACCCGGCCCAGATCTCCCGCCGAGCCGGCCCGGACCCACCGTGGTGGGTTCGGGCCGGGTCAGTGGGAAGTTCGGGCCGGGTCAGGGCGAAGTTCGGGCCGGGTCGGCGTCAGGAGGTGGGGAACCAGATGCCGATCTCGCGCTCGGCGGTCTCGGGGGCGTCCGAGCCGTGCACCAGGTTCTGCTGCACCTTCAGGCCCCAGTCGCGGCCCAGGTCGCCGCGGATGGTGCCGGGGGCGGCGGCGGTCGGGTCGGTGGCGCCGGCCAGCGAGCGGAAGCCCTCGATGCAGCGCTCGCCCTCGAGCACCATCGCCACGACCGGGCCGGAGAGCATGAACTCGACGAGGGGCTCGTAGAACGGCTTGCCCTGGTGCTCCTCGTAGTGCTCGGCGAGCAGCTCGGGGGTGGCCTCGCGCAGCTCGAGGCGGACCAGGGTGTAGCCCTTGGCCTCGATGCGGCGCACGATCTCGCCGGTGAGGCCGCGGCGGACGCCGTCGGGCTTGATCAGGGCAAGGGTGCGCTCGGTCATGGCCGCGACCCTACCGAGCCCCGAGCGCCGTCGCTCGTGCGGCCACGTCGGACGGCACCGCCACGTCGCGCGCGTCGGCGTCGGCGACCGGCTCGCCGGCCACCAGCCGCAGCGGGACGTGGCCTCCCCACACGCCCGCCTCGACGTCGGCCTCGTCGTCGACGGGGCCACCGCCGCGGACCTTGAGGGACGCCTCGGCGAGCGGGAGGGCCAGCACCACGGTGGCAGCCAGCTCCTTGCGGGTGTGCGGGCGCAGCGTGGCCGAGCGTCCGGGCACCACCTGGTCGACCACCAGGTCGAGCGCCCGGGCGCGCTCGGTCTCGTCGTCGACGAGCCGTGGCCGCCCGACCACCACGGCGCTGCGGTAGTTCATGGAGTGGTGGAAGCCCGAGCGCGCCGCGACCAGCCCGTCGAGCACGGTGATGGTCACGCAGACCTCGCCTGCGAGCACCGGAGCCAGCCAGCCGGCGGCGACCGAGCCGTGCAGGTAGAGCGAGCCGCCGTCGTCGGGGCCGCCCGGGTCGGCGGCGTACGCCGTGGGCAGGACGAGGGGGTGGGCCTCGGCGCCGGACCCGACGACGAGACCCAGGTGGGCGACCAGCGCCTCGTCGAGCAGGGCGTGCAGGGCTGCCCGGTCGTCGACCATGCGGTGCCGGCCGCGGGTGGCGGTGGTGCGGTCGGTGGGTGAGAGCGGTGCGCTGGGCATGCGACCATCGTGGTTGCGAAGTGGCCCGCGCTCGAGGGCCACTTGCCACCGACTTCGACAGGCCACTACCGATGACCTCGCTCGCCCTGCACCTCGACCGCTCCGCCCCCGGCCCGTTGGGCGTCCAGCTGGCCGACGCGGTCCGCGACCGCGTCACCGACGGTCGGCTGCGCCCCGGCGAGCGGCTGCCCAGCAGCCGCGCGCTGGCCGCCGAGCTCGGCGTGGCCCGCAGCGTCGTCGAGCAGGCCTGGGCGCAGCTGGTGGCCGAGGGGTGGCTCGAGGGTAGGCACGGCGCCGGCACCTTCGTGGCCGCGGGTCGCAGCGGTGCGGGCGCCCCACCCCCGCGCCGACCGCGCGCCCCCGCGGCGGCAGGCGGGCAGCCCGTGCGCCTCGACACCGGCACGCCGTGGATCGACCCGCGCCACCGGGCGCTGTGGCGCCGCGCCTGGCGCGACGTCGCGGCCGCCACCCCGCCATCCGGGTACGACGACCCGCGGGGCCTGCCCGAGCTGCGCGCCGAGATCGCGGCACGCCTGGCCCGCACCCGGGGGCTCGTCGTCGACGCCGACGACGTGCGGGTCACGGTCGGCACCACCGACGGGCTGCGCCACCTGCTGGGCGCGCTGGCACCTGGGCCGGTGGGGGTGGAGGACCCCGGCTACCGCGCGGCCGTCGCCACGGTCGAGGCCGCCGGGCGCCGGGTCGTCGACCTGCCGCCCGGCGCGGCCGGGGCCGACCTGCGTGCTCTCGCGGCGGCGTACGTCACCCCGGCCCACCAGCACCCGCTCGGGCGCACCATGCCGGGAGCCGAGCGGCTGGCGCTGCTGGCCGCGGCCGGCGAGGCCGGGGCGGTGCTCGTCGAGGACGACTACGACTCGGAGTTCCGCTACGACGTGGCGCCGATCCCGGCGCTGGCCAGCCTCGACCGCGAGCGCGTCGCCTACCTGGGCACCACGAGCAAGTCGGTCTCCCCCAGCCTGCGCCTGGGCTGGCTGGTGCCACCGGCCGGCCTCGGCGCCCGCATCGACGCGCAGCGGGCGCGCACCCACGACGCCGCCCCCTGGCCGGTGCAGCGGGCCTACCTCTCCCTGCTGCGCGAGGGGTACGTCGACCGCGTGGTCCGCTCGGCGCGCCGCACCTACGCGGCCCGGGCCGCGCGGGTGGTCGAGGTCCTGGGCGCGCACCTCGACGGACCCGTGGCCGGGATGTACGCCACGGTCCCGCTGCCGACGGACACGGCCCGCCGGGCCCGGGACGCAGCGCTCGCGGCGGGCTTCGACGTACCGCTGCTCGACGACTACTGCCGCTCGACCAGGCGCAGCGGGCTGGTGCTGGGCTTCGGGGGCTGCACCGACGCCGAGCTCGACCTGGCCCTGGAGGCCATCAGGGTGGTCCTGGGGGCCGACGTACCCGAGTGACCCTCCCGGCACCGCCACGGACCCCTCGGGCAAGCCTGCGGGGTCACTCGAACGGTTTCCCCGGGTACCCGGGGAAACCGCACGGGCACGGACCTACCCCTGCTCCGCCTCGTACGCCGCGTAGGCGGCGGCCCGCTCGCTCTCGATCTTGCGCCCCAGGAAGACCGCGGTGCCCCAGAGCAGGGCGAAGACGCCACCCAGGAAGAACATCATCGGGATCACCAGGCCCAGCGCGATCGCGGCGCCCTGCACCACCCAGCCGGCGGTGTAGGCCCACTCGGAGCGCAGCATGCCGGCCAGCAGCAGGCACACCACGGCCAGGCCGAGGCCGATCAGGAGGGCGAGCCCGGTGGGCACGTCGGTCAACGAGATCAGCACCGGCGTGGTGAGGCCGAGGGTGATCGCCTCGAGCGAGAGGATCGCCGCGCACATGCCGCGGCGGGGCGAGCGGCTCACTCGTGGTCCTCCTCGCGGGGGGTGCCGGGGGCGCGGCGGCCGCGGGTCAGCAGCGTGCGGGCCTCGCCAGCAGTGACCACCGAGCCGGTGACCAGCACCGCCCCCGACCCGATCGAGGATCCCACGGTCTCGCCCGCCTCGGCGAGCGCGGCGGCGGCGTCGATCGCGTCGAGGAGCCGGTCGATGACGGTGACGCGGTCCTCGCCGAACACCTCCACGGCGGCGGCGCCCAGCTCGGCGGCCGGCATCGCCCGGTCGGTGCTGTTCTGGGTGCACACGACGTGGGCCAGGTGCGGCTCGAGCGCGACCAGCAGGCCCTCGGCGTCCTTGTCGCCCATCACGCCGAGCACGCCGATCAGCGGCTCGAAGGTGAAGGAGTCCTCGAGGGCGGCGCCGACGGCCTCGGCGCCGTGGGGGTTGTGGGCGGCGTCGAGCACGACGGTGGGGCTGCGGCGCACGACCTCGAGCCGGGCCGGCGAGGTCACGTCGGCGAAGGCGGCGCGCACGAGCTCGGCGTCGAGCGCCTGGGCGTCGGGACCGGATGCCGCGAACGCCTCGACCGCGGCCAGCGCGACGGCGGCGTTCTGGGCCTGGTGGGCGCCGTAGAGCGGCAGGAACACGTCGTCGTAGCGCGCCCGCAGGCCCTGCAGCGAGAGCATCTGCCCGCCGACGGCGGGCGTGCGCGAGACCACGCCGAACTCCAGGCCCTCGCGGGCCACGGTGGCGCCGACCTCGGTGGCGCGCGCCATCAGCACCGCGCCGGCCTCGGCCTCCTGCTGGGCCATCACCACGGTCGAGCCGGCCTTGATGATGCCGGCCTTCTCGTGGGCGATCGCCTCGACGGTGCCGCCGAGGTAGCGGGCGTGGTCGACCGCGACCGGCAGCACCACGGCCACGTCGGCGTCGGCGACGTTGGTGGCGTCCCACGAGCCGCCCATGCCGACCTCGACCACCGCCACGTCGACCGGGGCGTCGGCGAAGGCGGCGTAGGCCATGCCGACCACGGTCTCGAAGAACGACAGCGGGTGGGTCTGGTCCTCGTCGACCAGGTGCGTGTAGGGCGCCACGTCGTTGAAGGCGCGCACGAAGGCCTCGTCGTCGAGCGGCTCGCCGTCGACGCTGATCCGCTCGTTCATCGTCTCCACGTGCGGGCTGGTGAAGCGCCCGGTGCGCAGCTCGAGGGCGCGCAGCAGCGCGTCGATCATCCGCGAGGTCGACGTCTTGCCGTTGGTGCCGGTCAGGTGGACC
Organism: Nocardioides cremeus; assembly: GCF_030518195.1. Taxonomy (GTDB): domain Bacteria; phylum Actinomycetota; class Actinomycetes; order Propionibacteriales; family Nocardioidaceae; genus Nocardioides; species Nocardioides cremeus. Next base: position 158,865 of record NZ_JAULSC010000002.1, on the reverse strand, counting down.
ATCCGGAAGGAGCGCTGCGGGTCGCCGAGCAGCTCGAGGAACGCCTCGATGCGCTCCAGCGAGGGCTCGAGGCGGGTCTCGGGCCAGCGCGAGAGCAGGGCGTCCTCGACCTCGCTGAAGGTCTCGGCGGCGCGGGGCACGACGGTCTCGTCGTCTGGCAGGGCGGATGCATCACTCATGTCCGGTCCAGTCTAGGGACGTGACCCGCTTGACCCCGAGTCTGTAACACGTTCTAGTTCTGCGCATGAGGACGACAGTGGCGTTGGTCGCCGAGCAGGGCGGCACGTTCGAGCTCGCGGAGGTCGAGATCGACGAGCCTCGCGACGACGAGGTGCTGGTGCGGATCGTGGCCACCGGGCTGTGCCACACCGACCTGACGATGCGCCACTTCCTGCCGCCCGAGATGTTCCCCCACGTCTTCGGCCACGAGGGCGCCGGCGTCGTCGAGGCGGTGGGCTCGTTGGTCGAGGGCATCACGGTGGGCGACCACGTGGTGCTCTCCTTCCGCTCCTGCCGCGAGTGCGCGGCGTGCAAGGCCGGCGACGTGGGCTACTGCGAGCAGACGCTGCTGCTCAACTACATGGGCATGCGCGCCGACGGCTCGACCACGATGACCGCCGGCGACGGCGCCCCGGTCTTCGGCTCCTTCTTCGGCCAGTCCAGCCTCGCTCGGCACGCCCTCGCCCACGCCGACAACTGCGTCGTGGTCGACCCCGCGCTCGACCTGCGCATCGCCGCGCCCTACGGCTGCGGCTTCCAGACCGGCGCCGGCACCGTGCTCAACGTGCTGCGCCCCGCCCCCTCCGAGTCCCTGGCGGTGTACGGCGCCGGCGCCGTGGGGCTCGCCGCCGTGGCGGCCGCGGTGGCCGAGGGGGTCACCACCGTGCTGGCCGTCGACCTCGTGGCCGACCGGCTCGCCCAGGCCGAGCGGCTCGGGGCGACCCCGGTCGACGCGAGCGGGCTGGAACCGGCCCAGGTGGTCGCCCGGGTCAAGGAGCTCACCGGCGGCGCGGGGTCGACGTACGCCATCGACACCACGGCGCTGCCGGTCGTGGTCAAGCAGGCCCAGCAGGCCCTCGCCCCGCGCGGCACCCTGGTGGCGCTCGGGCTCGGCCCCGAGGAGTACCAGCTCGACGCCATCGACCTGCTGCACGGCGGCAAGCGGGTGATGTCGTCGATCGAGGGCGACTCCGACCCGCTGGAGATGGTCCCCCGGCTGCTAGCGCTGCGCGAGGCCGGCCGCTTCGACCTCGACGCCCTGGTCACCACCTACTCCTTCGAGCAGATCGGCGAGGCGGTCGAGGACGTGCTGGCCGGCCGGGTCGTCAAGCCGGTGCTGGTGTGGTGAGCCGCAGGTTCGCGGTGTCGGTGACCGCCTCGTAACCCAGCGCCTGGTAGATCCGGTTGGAGACCGGGTTGGCCTGGTCGGTGAAGAGGGTGGGCCGCGCGCCCTCGTCGAGCACGCCGCGGCTCAGGTGCGCCACCAGGGCGCTGGCGTAGCCGTGCCCGCGGTGCTCGCCGGGGGTGTAGACGGGACCGATGCGGGCCACACCGAACCGCGCCGGGGAGCGGGCGCTGAAGTGCACCGGCACGCCGTCGACCTCCCAGACCCACAGCAGACCCTGCTCGAGCCGCTCACGGGTCCACTCCCGGTCGAGGTGCTCGAGGGGCTCGGGCGGGCGACCGGCCTGCTCGTCGGCGTCGACCGAGAACGCCGCCGCCCAGCCGGTGAGCAGGTCGAGGTCCGACGGCACGGTGACCCGGGCCGCACCCCGCGTGGCCCGGGGCTCCACGAGCCGGCGCAGCTCGAAGAGCCGCAGGTGCTCGTGCACGTACGCCGCCGCGCCGCGCAGCCGGGCCAGCTCGTCCATGAAGACGCGCACGGCGGGCAGCGCGCCGTTGGCGGCGGTGACGTCGTCGCCGCGCTCGTGCACCCAGCGGGCCAGCGCGACCGCGGCGTCGTCGGGCATCTGGTGCACCCACATCGGGTAGGGCCGGAAGGGCGCGGTGCGCATCGCGGTCCCCACCACCTCCGCGCGACGACCGGCCAGCACGCTGACCCACCACTGCGGGTGCGCGGGTCGCGCCGACCCGCCCTCCAGCACCCCGTGGGCGGAGCCGGCGAGCACCGTGGCGAGCACCGGCTCGAGCGCCAGGTGGGCCCCGGCACGGTCCAGGAAGACCGCGGGGTCGGTGGTGCTCTCGAAGAGGTAGGACGTCACCAGGCGCACGCTAGGCGCTGCCCGGCGGGGACCGCACGCCGGTTTCGGGCACGATGCGGGTTCGCACCCCTCGAGCCGCCACTCATAGGATTCCCCCATGACCGAGACCACGCAGCAGGCCACCGACACGACGAGCACCGACGCGCGTGCCCTCGTCGTACCGGAGAAGCCGGCGCTCGAGGGTCTCGAGTCGACCTGGGCGGCGCGCTGGAAGGAGCAGGACACCTACGCCTTCGACCGCACCCAGCCGCGGGAGAACGTCTACTCCATCGACACTCCCCCGCCGACCGTCAGCGGCAGCCTGCACGTGGGCCACGTCTTCTCCTACACCCACACCGACCTGGTCGCGCGCTACCAGCGCATGCAGGGCAAGTCGGTCTTCTACCCGATGGGCTGGGACGACAACGGCCTGCCCACCGAGCGCCGGGTGCAGAACTACTACGGCGTGCGCTGCGACCCCTCGCTGCCCTACGACCCCGACTTCACCGCGCCGGCCAAGCCCGACCCCAAGAAGCAGGTGCCGGTCAGCCGGCCCAACTTCATCGCCCTGTGCGAGGAGCTGGTCGCGCAGGACGAGGAGGTCTTCGAGTCGCTGTGGCGCACCCTGGGCCTCTCGGTCGACTGGTCGCAGCACTACACGACCATCGGCCCGAAGGCGCAGACCGTCAGCCAGCGCGCGTTCCTGCGCAACTTCGCCCGCGGCGAGGCCTACCTGCAGGAGGCGCCCACGCTGTGGGACGTCACCTTCCAGACCGCCGTCGCGCAGGCCGAGCTCGAGGCGCGTGAGTACGCCGGCGCCTACCACCGCGTCGCCTACCACGCCCCCGACGGCACCCCGGTGCACATCGAGACGACCCGCCCCGAGCTGATCCCCAGCGTCGTGGCGCTGATCGCGCACCCCGACGACGAGCGCTACCAGCCGCTCTTCGGCACCATGGTGACCTCGCCGGTCTTCGGCGTGGAGGTCCCGGTGCTGGCCCACCCGGGCGCCGAGATGGACAAGGGCGCCGGCATCGCCATGTGCTGCACCTTCGGCGACCTCACCGACGTCACCTGGTGGCGCGAGCTCGACCTGCCGGTGCGCACCGTGATCGGGCGCGACGGCCGGTTCACCCGCGAGACGCCGCCCTGGCTGACCGCGGCCGAGGAGTCCTACCAGCGCCTGGCCGGCAAGACGACGTTCTCGGCGCGCGAGGAGATGGTCGCGATGCTGCGCGAGGTCGGCGACCTCGAGGGCGAGCCGAAGCCCACGCAGCGGATGGCCAACTTCTTCGAGAAGGGCGACAAGCCGCTCGAGATCGTCGCGACCCGCCAGTGGTACCTGCGCAACGGTGGGCGCGACGGCGACCTGCGCGACGAGATGCTCGCCCGCGCCGACGAGATCACCTGGCTGCCCACCCACATGAAGCACCGCTACGACAACTGGGTGGGCGGCCTCAACGGCGACTGGCTGATCTCGCGCCAGCGCTTCTTCGGTATCCCCTTCCCGGTCTGGTACCCCCTCGACGCCGAGGGCGAGCCCGACTACGAGCACCCGCTGCTGCCCAGCGAGGCCGAGCTGCCCGTCGACCCGTCCACCGACGCCCCCCGCGGGTACGACGAGTCGCAGCGCAACCAGCCCGGCGGCTTCCTCGGCGACCCCGACGTGATGGACACCTGGGCCACCTCCTCGCTGACCCCGCAGATCGCCGGCGGCTGGGAGGACGACCCCGACCTCTTCGACCGGGTCTTCCCGATGGACCTGTGCACCCAGGGCCACGACATCATCCGCACCTGGCTCTTCAGCCGCGTGGTGCGCGCCCACCACGAGCACGGCCGCACCCCGTGGACCCACGCGATGCTCTCGGGCTGGATCCTCGACCCCGACCGCAAGAAGATGTCGAAGTCCAAGGGCAACGTGGTCGTGCCGACCGAGATCCTCGAGAAGTTCGGCGCCGACGCGGTGCGCTGGCGCGCCGCGATGGCCCGCCCGGGACTCGACTCGCCCTTCGACGAGGCGCAGATGAAGGTCGGGCGCCGCCTGGCCATGAAGGTCCTCAACGCCTCCAAGTTCGTGCTCGGCAACGTCGGCGCGACCTCGTGCAACGCCTTCGAGGTCTCCGAGCCGGTCGACTGCGCGCTGCTGGGCCGGCTGGCCCTGGTGGTGCGCAGGGCCACCGAGTCCTTCGACGCCTACGACTACACCAGCGCCCTCGAGAGCGTCGAGAAGTTCTTCTGGGAGTTCTGCGACGACTACCTCGAGCTGGTCAAGGAGCGCGCGTACGCCGAGGACGGCGGCGCGGCCACCGCCTCGGCGAAGGCCACGCTGGCCATCGCGCTGCAGGTCCAGCTGCGGCTGCTGGCCCCGTTCCTGCCCTACGTGACCGAGGAGGTCTGGTCGTGGTGGCAGGAGGGTTCCATCCACCGCGCCAGCTGGCCCACCGAGATCGACCTGGGCTCGGCGGCCGCGGCCGACCCCGGCGTGGTCGACGCCGTCGCGGCGGCCCTGGTGGGCATCCGCGGCGCCAAGTCGCAGGCCAAGGTCTCGATGCGCGCCGAGCTGGGCCGCGTCGAGGTGCGCGGCCCCGAGACGCTGGTGCGCGCGGCCGAGCAGGCCGCCGACGACCTGCGCCGCTCGGGGCGCATCGTGGGCGAGCTGCTCTTCACCGCCGACGAGTCGGCGGGCGAGATCAGCGTCGATGCCGAGCTGGCCCCGGTCGCCGAGGGCTGAGCGAGCGCCCGCCACCCCGCACACCCTGCAGAGCAAGCAGCGCCCCGACCGGTCCGGTCGGGGCGCTGCTCGTTGGTGCAGGTGCGGGGGCGGCGGAGCCGCTCAGGCCGACTTCTTCTTCTTCGTCTCGGCCTCGCGCAGCACCAGCTCGGGGCTCTCCTCGCCGGAGACGACCTCGGCCGACAGGATCACCTTGGCGACGTCGCCGCGCGAGGGCACCTCGTACATCACCTGGAGCAGGACCTCCTCGATGATGGCGCGCAGACCGCGCGCGCCGGTGCCGCGCTCCATGGCCTTGTCGGCGATCGCGTCGATCGCCTCGGGGCTGAACTCGAGCTCGACACCGTCGATCTCGAAGAGCTTCTGGTACTGCTTGACCAGCGCGTTGCGCGGCTCGGTGAGGATCTGCACCAGTGCCGGGCGGTCGAGCTTGGAGACGCTGGCGATGAGCGGGAGCCGGCCGATGAACTCGGGGATCAGGCCGAACTTCGTGAGGTCCTCGGGGCGCACGAGCGCCAGCAGGTCGTCCTCGGTGCTCTCGGACTGCTTCTTGACCTCGGCGGTGAAGCCGAGGGTCTTCTTGCCGACCCGCTGCTCGATGATGTGCTCCAGGCCCGCGAACGCGCCGCCCACCACGAAGAGGATGTTGGTGGTGTCGATCTGGATGAACTCCTGGTGCGGGTGCTTGCGCCCGCCCTGCGGCGGCACCGAGGCGGTGGTGCCCTCGATGATCTTCAGCAGCGCCTGCTGCACGCCCTCGCCGGAGACGTCGCGCGTGATCGAGGGGTTCTCCGACTTGCGGGCCACCTTGTCGATCTCGTCGATGTAGATGATCCCGGTCTCGGCCTTCTTGACGTCGTAGTCGGCGGCCTGGATCAGCTTGAGCAGGATGTTCTCGACGTCCTCGCCGACGTAGCCGGCCTCGGTCAGGGCCGTGGCGTCGGCGATGGCGAACGGCACGTTGAGCATCCGGGCCAGCGTCTGGGCCAGGTAGGTCTTGCCGCAGCCGGTGGGCCCGATCACCAGGATGTTGGACTTGGCGACCTCGACCACCTCGTCCTTGGCGTGCTTGCCACCGGCCGGCGCGAGACCGGCCTGGACGCGCTTGTAGTGGTTGTAGACCGCCACCGCCAGCGACTTCTTGGCCTGCTCCTGGCCGATCACGTAGGAGTTGAGGAAGTCGAAGATCTCGCGCGGCTTGGGCAGCTCGCCCATGCCGACCTCGGTGCCCTCGCTGAGCTCCTCCTCGATGATCTCGTTGCACAGGTCGATGCACTCGTCGCAGATGTAGACGCCGGGTCCGGCGATGAGCTTCTTCACCTGCTTCTGCGACTTGCCGCAGAACGAGCACTTCAGCAGGTCTCCGCCGTCACCGATCCGTGCCACCGGGGTCACCCTCCTCGATCACCTCGGGCGCGAGGGGCGCCCGGGTCGTGCTTCTTGGTGCGCCGCTCCCCCGTCGGGCGGGGGGCAGCCGTGTTGCAACGATCTGGACGAAGGTACTCCCCGAGCCGCCCCTCGCGCGGGAGGACGCGGGGAGACACCCTCGTCGTGTGGCCCTCAGGCGAGGGCCGGCGTCTTCAGCGACTCCAGGACCGAGTCGATCAGGCCGTACTCGACCGCCTGCTGGGCGGTCAGGATCTTGTCGCGCTCGATGTCGCGGCTGACCTCCTCGACCGGACGGCCGGAGTGGTCGCTGATCATCTTCTCGAGCAGCTCGCGCATCCGGATGATCTCGTTGGCCTGGATCTCGATGTCGGAGGTCTGGCCGAACGTGCCCTCGGTGTAGGGCTGGTGAATCAGGATCCGGCTGTTGGGCAGGCCCATCCGCTTGCCGGGGGTGCCCGCGGCCAGCAGGATCGCGGCCGCCGAGGCGGCCTGGCCCAGGCACACGGTGCGCACGTCGGGCTTGATGAAGTTCATCGTGTCGTAGATCGCCGTCAGCGCGGTGAACGAGCCACCGGGGCTGTTGATGTAGATGCTGATCTCCTGGTCGGGGTTCATCGACTGCAGGCACAGCAGCTGGGCGATGACCGCGTTCGCGACGTCGTCGGAGATCGGCGTCCCGAGGTAGATGATGCGCTCCTCGAAGAGCTTCGCGTAGGGGTCGATGCGGCGCACGCCGTAGGAGGTGCGCTCCTCCCACTGCGGGATGTAGTAGTTCATGGTGTGCGGTGCTCCCGTCACTTCGTGTGGGCCGGACGGCCGTCGTCGGCCGCCTCGCGAGCGCTCTTGATGACCTGGTCGACCAGGCCGTAGTCCTTGGCCTGGTCGGCGGTGAACCAGCGGTCGCGGTCGGCGTCGGCGACGACCTGGTCGATCGGCTGGCCGGTGTGCTCGGCGATCAGGTCGAGCAGCACCTTCTTGATGTGCAGCGACTGCTGGGCCTGGATCTTGATGTCCGAGGCCGAGCCGCCCATGCCCGAGGAGGGCTGGTGCATCATGATCCGCGCGTGCGGCAGGGCGTAGCGCTTGCCCTTGGTGCCGGCGCACAGGAGGAACTGGCCCATCGAGGCGGCCAGGCCCATGCCGACCGTGGCCACGTCGTTGGGGATGTAGTTCATGGTGTCGTAGATCGCCATGCCGGCGTCCACGGACCCGCCCGGGGAGTTGATGTGCAGGAAGATGTCGGCCTCGGGGTCCTCTGCCGAGAGCAGCAGCAGCTGCGCGCAGATCGCGTTGGCGTTCTGGTCGCGCACCTCGGAGCCGAGGAAGACGATCCGCTCCCGGAGCAGACGCTGGTAGATGTGGTCGTCGAGGACGTTGAGCCCGGCACCACCACCCATCCTCTGGTCGGAGGCGGTGTCGCGGCCTGCGGAGCTGGAGTTCTGGTTCACGTCGCCGACACTAGCCCGAACGACGGACAGTTCCACGAGCAACCCCGCCCTGTTCGCCGACAGCGGATCCCGGCGCCGCACCGGTCCGGTCCAGCTGCCCGGTCCGGCCACTCAGTCCAGCCACTCAGTCCAGCCACTCCCTGAGGGCTGCCAGCACCTCGGGATGGTTGAGCAGGTCGAAGTGGCCGCTGCGCCCGACGTGCAGCACGGTGGCGCCGGGGAACAGCTCACCGCCGCGCCGGTCGCGCCCGTACGCCGAGGGCGGGCGCACCAGCAGGTCGCCGACCACCTGGCCCACGGGGTGCCGCTCGGCGGCGCTCAGCGTCGCCGCCACCAGCCGGTAGCGCGCGTGCGGCAGCGCCGGCACGTCCTCGGCCAGCCCGGCCACCAGGTCGTGCACACCCACCGAGCGCCAGTCGAGCAGCCGCCCGAAGGCGGCGGTCTCGGGCAGCAGCGACAGCCCGCGGCTGCCGTGCCCGATGCCCTGGGCCACGGGCGCGCCCAGGTGCGGGGTGCCGAGCGTGACCACGTCGCTGACCAGGCGGGTCCAGCCCGCCCCCGCCCCGTCCGGCTGCACGGCCACCGCACCCGCGGCGCGCATCACCAGCCCGCCCATCGAGTGGCCCACCAGGGCGATGCGGGTGACGTCGACGGGCCAGTGGTCGACGACCTGCTGCAGCAGCGCGGTCAGGGCCGCGCCGTTCTCACGCAGCGACAGGCCGGTGTTGGCGCGCAGCAGCAGCGGGGTCCACCCCAGAGCGGCCAGGTCGTCGGCGTACGTCGTGCCGGTGCGCTCGCGGTGGTGGCCCCAGTAGGACTCGTCCTCGCACAGCCCGTGCAGCAGCACCACGACCCGCCCGGTGGCGTCGGGGAAGGCCCCCGCCAGCCCGGGGCCGTCGGGCACCACGTCGCGCCCGGCCAGGCGCACCGCAGTCGGGATCGCCATCTGCGGTCGTTCGCGCAGCAGCCGGTCGCCGATCAGGCCGTTGACGGCCGCGCTGACGAACCGGCCCCGGGGCGAGTCCTCGAGGCGCGGCCCGGCGCCGGTCGCGGCCGCCCGGTCGAGCCCCCGCGACGCGGTGCGCAGCCCCAGCCCCAGACCGCCGTACACGGCGCCGGCGATGCCGCGGTGGGCCGTCTCGACGACGCCCGGGCCGGTGCCGCTGAGGCGGCGTCCCAGGCCGTGGACGCGGTCGAGCCACGCGGTGTGGGTGTCGCGCACGCTGCGCACGACCAGGCCGTCGACGACCTCGCAGGCCAGCGAGGCGAGGTCGAGCACCGAGGGGCCGGTGGCGGTGGTCATGGGGCCCACCCTAGCGCCTTCAGTGGACGCCCGTTCACTCAGCGGCGATGGAGCCCCGGAACGCCACGACCCGCCCGAGCAGTGCTCGGGCGGGTCGTGGGCGGGATCGCGCCGGGCTCAGGCCTGGGCGTCCTCGGTCTCGCTGTCGTCCTCGGCCTCGGCCGGCTCGGCAGCCTCCGCCTCGGCGGGCTCGGCAGCCTCGGCGGGCTCGGCCGGCTGCTCCATGATGGTGCCGTCGGGCTGCAGGTTCTTCAGCTCCAGCACGTTGCCCGAGGCGTCCTTGACGGTCGCCGACTCCACCAGCACCGCCAGCGCCTTGCCGCGCAGGATCTCCTGCACCAGCTCGGGGATGTGGTTGTGCTCGAACATGTGGTTCGCGAACTCCTGCGGGTCCTGGCCGGACTGCTGGGCGCGACGGATCAGGTGCTGGGAGAGCTCCTGCTGGTCGACGCCGAGCTCCTCCTTCTTCGCGATCTCGTCGAGCAGGAACTGCGCGGCGACGGCGTCGCGGACCCGGCGGTCGAGCTCGGCCTCGAACTCCTCCTGGGTCTGCTCCTCGTCCTCGAGGTACTTCTCCATCGTGATGCCGGCCATCATCAGCTGCTGCTCGATGTTCTGGCGGCGCGCGTTGAGCTCGTCGGTGACCATGGTCTCCGGCAGCGGGACGCTGATCTTCTCGAGGAGGGCCTCGAGCACCGCGTCGCGGGCCTCGGCGGCCTGCTCGAGGCGCTTGCCGTTGCCCAGGCGCGAGCGGACGTCGGCCACGAGCTCCTCGGAGGTGTCGAACTCGGAGGCCAGCTGGGCGAACTCGTCGTCGAGCTCGGGCAGCTCCTGCTCCTGGACCTGGCTGACCGAGACGGCCACCTCGACCTCCTCGCCGACGAGGTCGCCGCCGACGAGCTGGGAGGTGAAGGTCTTGTCGTCGCCGGCCTTCATGCCGACCAGCGCGTCGTCGAGGCCGTCGATCATGCCGCCCTTGCCGACCTGGTAGCTCATGCCGGTCACCTCGGCGCCCTCGAGCACCTCGCCGTCCTTCATGGCCTTGAGGTCGAGCACGACGAAGTCGCCCTCGGCCGCGGGACGCTCGACGTCGGCGAGGGTGCCGAAGCGCTCACGCAGCGACTGGACCTGCTCGTCGACGTCCTCGTCGCTGATCTCGATGTCCTCGACCTGGGCCTCGAGGCCCTCGTAGGCCGGCAGGTCGATCTGCGGCTTGACGTCGACCTCGGCGGTGAACTCGACGAGGTCGTTGTCCTCGAGCCGGGTCACCTCGATCTCGGGCTGCGCGAGCGGCTCGAGCGAGTTCTCCTGCAGCGCCTCCACGTACTTCTTCGGCAGCGCGTCGTTGATGGCCTGGTCGAGGACCGCGCCCCGGCCGACCTGACGGTCGATGACCATCGGCGGCACCTTGCCCCGGCGGAACCCGGGGACGTTGATCTGCTGGGCGATCGCCTTGTAGGCCGCGTCGAGGCTCGGCTTGAGCTCCTCGAAGGGCACCTCGACGGTCAGCTTGGCCCGGGTCGGGCTCAAGGTCTCGACGGCGCTCTTCACAGGGTGTCTCCTCATGGTTCGGTGGTGGTGTCGGCACAGGTGGTTCGTGGTGTGACGTCGGGGCGACAGGACTCGAACCTGCGGTCTCCTGCTCCCAAAGCAGGCGCGCTAGCCACTACGCTACGCCCCGCCAAAGCGCCCCCTCCGGCTCGCGTCGCGAGGCCGCCGGGGGCTCCTTGGAGCGGATGACGGGAATCGAACCCGCGTAGCCAGTTTGGAAGACTGGGGCTCTACCATTGAGCTACATCCGCGCGCGTGATCATCGACGTCGACGCACCGGGATCAGGGCGCGCGCCAGCCTGCGATCTGCTCCGTCATCGTGCCACACGCCGCGGCCACGGCCACAACCGGCGCCGGACCCCCACGCCGGTGCAAGCGCCGTCAGCGCCGGTGCACGACGACCATGGCCCGGTCGTCGTCGGGCGAGCCGAGCGAGGTGACCAGGCGCTCGGCCGAGCCCACGAAGCTGCCGTGCAGCAGGGTCTCGGCCTGCCCCAGCATCCGGTCCAGCCCCATCTCGATGTCGCGTCGCGGGCGCTCGACCATGCCGTCGGTGTAGAGCAGCACGGCGTCGCCGTGGCCCAGCACGCCGTGGGCGACCTCGAAGTGGGCGTCGTCGATCAGGCCCAGGACCGGGCCAGCGCTGGGCAGCACGCCCCAGCGACCCGATCCCGAGTGGCGCTGCACGGCGGGCGGGTGGCCGGCGCTGCGCACCGAGAACCTGCCGCTGCGGAGGTCGAGGGAGAGGTGCACGGCGGTGGCGAACCCCTCCTCCCAGCCCTGGCGCAGCAGGTAGTCGTTGGCGGCGCCGAGGAAGTCCTGCGGGGCCAGCGAGCCGAGCATGCCGCCGAACGCGCCCGAGAGCAGCAGCGCGCGGGTGCCGGCGGCGTCGCCCTTGCCCGAGACGTCGACGACCACCACCTCGAGCCGGGTGTCGTCGTCGAGCACGGTGGCGACCAGGAAGTCGCCGGCGAAGGGCGTGCCGGAGGCCGAGCGCAGCGCCGACTCGACGCGCCAGCCGCCGGGCAGCGCCGGGATGCCGCCCTGGTTGAGCAGGCGGTCGCGCAGGTCGACGAACATCGACTCGCCGGTGTTGCCGGCCACGCCCAGGCTCGAGCGGCGCCGTGCGGTGACCAGCACGATCGCGGCCATCAGCACCTCGATCACCGCCACGGCCATGATCCGGCCGGTGCGCTCGTCCTGCAGCCACAGCGCGACCCCGACCATCACGACGATCCAGCCCACGAACCACGGCAGCTGGCGCGGGTTGAGCACCAGGCTGCCCAGCAGCAGCGGGACCATCAGCGCGGTGACCGGGAAGACCGACGGGTCGATCGCCACCCCCATCACGACGCTGGCGGCCAGCAGGCACAGCAGCACGGCGGTGCGGAACTGGCGCACCCTGCCCCGGCTCCACGCCAGACGCGCCCGGTCGAGGCCGCTCGCCACGACGCCCGGGCCGGAGTGGTCGAACACCGCGTCCATGGTCCGTCCTTCGCCGAGGGTCCGGCTCATCGTAGGGCCCGGGAGCGGAACGTGGGCTGGCATCGGCTGCACCAGAAGAGGTTGCGCCCGGCCATCTCGGTGGTGCGCACCGCCCGGCCGCACACCAGGCAGGGCTGGCCGTGGCGCCGGTAGACGTAGACCTCCCCGCCGTGGTCGTCGCGGCGCGGCGGGCGACTCATCGCCTCGGGCTCGTGCTGGGGGCGCACGGTGTCGATGCGTCCGGTGCGCACGCCCTCGTTCATCAGCACCACCAGGTCGTCCCACATCGCCCGCCACTGGCCCACCCGCAGCGTGCGGCCCGGGCGCTGGGGGTCGAGGCGGTGCCGGAAGAGCACCTCGGCGCGGTAGACGTTGCCCACGCCGGCCAGCACCGACTGGTCCATCAGCAGCGCCCCGATCGGGGTGCGGCTGCGGCGGATCCGCTCCCACGCCCGGTCGGGGTCGGCGTCGGCGCGCAGCGGGTCGGGCCCCTGCCGCTCGAGCACCGCGTCGCGCTGGGGCCCGGTCAGCAGCTCGCAGGCGGTGGCCCCGCGCAGGTCGGCGTACGCCCGGCCACGGGCGTCGGCGGCGACCAGGCGCAGCCGCACCTGCCCGACCGGCTCGGGCACCTCGTCGACGTCGGGGTGCACGTCGAGCTTGCCGTAGAGACCCAGGTGCACGTGCACCCAGCGCTCGCCGGGGAAGGCCAGGAAGAGGTGCTTGCCCCACGCCTCGGCGTGCTCGAGCACGCTCCCGTCGAGCTGGGCGGCCGCCTCGGCGAAGCGGCCCTGGGGGCTGGAGACGGCGACCCGGCGCCCGGCGAACGCTGCGCCCAGGTGCCCGGCGAGCCGGTGGAGGGTGTGCCCCTCAGGCATCGGTCCCCTCGTCGGGGCCCAGGCCCCGTGCCGACTCCGGCAGCGGCGGCAGCACCGACGTCTCGTCGTACGACGAGAGCTGGCCGATGCGCCGCACGTGCCGCTCGTCGCCGCTGAACGGCTCGGCCAGGAAGACCTCCACGAAGCGGGTCATGTCGGCCAGGCTGTGCATCCGGCCGCCGACCGAGACCATCTGGGCGTCGTTGTGGTCGCGGGCGAGCTTGGCGGTCTCCTCCGACCAGGCCAGGGCGCAGCGGATGCCCTCGACCTTGTTGGCGGCCATCTGCTCGCCGTTGCCGGAGCCGCCGATGACCACGCCCATCGAGTCCTGGCCGGCGGCGCGCTCGCGGGCCACGGCCTCGGCGGCGCGCAGGCAGAAGACGGGGTAGTCGTCGAGGGCGTCGTAGACGAAGGGGCCGTGGTCGACAGGCTCGTAGCCGTGCTCGGAGAGCCAGGCGACGAGGTGGGCCTTGAGGTCGAGTCCGGCATGGTCGGAGCCCAGGTGCACGCGCATGGCGGGATCATCCCAGAGCCGGGCAGGCAGGTCGGCTCAGGGGTACATGCCCAGGAAGGCCGCGACCTGGCGGGTCATCGGCTCGGCCGCGTCGAAGACCTCGGGATGGCGCCAGAAGCCGTGCACCTGGCCCAGGTAGCGGGTCGCGACCACGGCGACGCCGGCGTCGGCGAGCAGGGCGGCGAGGTGCTCGCCCTCGTCGCGCAGCGGGTCGTGCTCGGCGGTGGTCACCAGGGTCGGCGGCAGCGTCCAGAGGCGGTCGGAGCGCAGCGGGGCCAGGTCGGGGTGCTGCAGGTCGGCCGGGGTGGCGGCGTACTGCTGCCAGTACCACTGCGCCTCGCGAGGATCGAAGCCGTCGGCGGCGGTGCGGTAGCTCTCGAACGCGCCCTCGGGGTCGAGGAAGGGGTAGATGAGCGCCAGCGCCCGGAAGCGCCCGGGGTGGCGCAGCGCCGCGACCAGGGCCAGGTTGGCCCCGGCGCTGTCGCCGTGCACGTAGAGCGGCGCCTCGAGCTCGTACGCCGCTCCCTCGCGCGCCATCCAGCCCAGCACGGTGTCGACGTCGTCGGGGGCCGCGGGGAACCGGTGCTCGGGCGGGCGGCGGTAGTCGACGCTGAGCACCGTCACCTCGCTGCGGTTGGCCAGGCGGCGCGCCGCGGCGTCGTGCACGTCGATGTCGTGGAAGACGAAGCCGCCGCCGTGCAGGTGCACCAGGGTGCCCTCGCGCGCGTCGCGGGGCCGGTAGAGCCGGCAGCGGACCCCGTCGGCGTCGACGTCGAGGACCTGCTCGACGTCCTCGCGCGGCTGGCCGGCGGCCAGCTCACGCGCCTGGCGCCGCGACTCCTCGATGTCGAAGTCGGGGTCGAAGACCTTGGGCGTCAGCGCGGCCGCCTCGACCGAGCGTCGGGACTGGGGGTAGAGCACGGGGTCTCCTCAGCGCTGCATCAGCGCGTCGAGCCCGACGGCGATGGCGGCGGCGACCCGGAAGTCGACGCGCTCGTCGGGCACGGTGACGGTGTAGCGGTCGCGCAGCTTGAACTGCCGCTCCACGCTCATCAGCGGCGCTCCGTCGGGGGTGGTGAAGTCGAAGTGGATCGACAGGAACGGGATGTCGGCGACGCGGCGCAGCAGCGCGGTGAGCTGGCTGCGCTCCTGCCCGGTGCCGGTGTAGCCGGGGCCCTCGACGTGGAAGGTCGAGCGCAGCAGGCTGGCCCCGAAGTCCTTGCGGAAGAAGCCGATCTGGCGCTGTGCCTCGTCGAGCACGTCGTAGCCGGCGTTGAGGTCGACACGCTTGCGGGCCTTGAAGCTGAAGACCGGACGCGCCTTGGACTCGTCGGCGTAGAAGGTGACCTCCTCCTTGAACGCCAGCCGCTTCTGCTGGGCCAGGCCCATCAGCCGACCCTCTCCCCCGCCCGGCTCCGCGGCGACGAGCTCGTAGCGGTTGGTGGTCATCGCCAGCTTCTGCTTGACGTAGAAGCTGGGGAGGTACATCTCCGCGGTCATGGCCCCGAACCTACTGCCGAGCAGTCACTTTCTAACCACCGACCAGTCACTTCCGCACCGACGGGTCCGGGCGCCGCAGACTGGTCCCGTGGTCTGGTCCGTGCTGACGCTGCTGCTCCTGGTCGAGCTGCTCGCCTGGGCGGCGTACGGCGTGCTCGGGTGGGCGTTGTCGCCCGGGTGGCTGTGGGTGTGGCTGCTGCCGCTGCTCGTGGTCTCCCTGTGGACGGCGACCGCCTCGCCGAGGGCTCGGTGGCGCGGCGCCGTGCTGACCCCGGTCGTCAAGCTGCTCGTCTTCTCCGGTGCCGTGCTCGCCCTGGTCGCCACCAGGCACCCGGTGGCCGGTGGCGTGCTCGGTGTCCTCGCGACCGCCGTGCACCTGGCTGCGCGCCGACCCGACGTACGGGCTCGGCTGGAGCAGGTCAGCACCCCGGATGGAGTGCGGGACTGACCGCTCGGTGGTGCAGAAGTGACTGCTCGTCCCGCTCAGGCCTCGGCGAGGCGGGCGACCTCCTCCTCGGCCACGGCGGGGTCGAGCTTGGTGAAGACCGGGGTGGGCTTGTCGACGGGGGTGCCGACCACGATCGGGTGGCGCTGCCAGGACGGTGCGGTGGTGTAGTCGCCGGTGATGACCGGGTAGCCGGGGCCCCCGTCGAGGTCCTCGACCTCCTCGATGCGCGGCATCGGGGCGACCTCGCCGGTGCCGCCGAGGGCCCGGTCGACGGCGTTGGCCGAGAACGGCAGGAACGGGGCCAGCACCAGGTTGAGGTCGGCGACGCACTGGGCGACCACGTGCAGGATCGTGGCCAGCCGCTCGCGCTGGTCGTCGCCCTTGAGCTTCCAGGGCTCGGAGTCGGAGACGTACTTGTTGACCACGCCGACCGCGCGCATGGCCTCTCCGATGGCGGCCTTGAGGCGGTGCCGCTCGAGCAGCTCGCCCACGACGCCGAACGCCGCCTCCGCGACGTCCAGCACCTCCTGGTCCTGGGGCTCCAGCGGCCCCGCGGCCGGGATCTCGCCGAAGTTCTTGGCGATCAGGGTGGCGGTGCGGTTGACCAGGTTGCCCCAACCGGCGACCAGCTCGTCGTTGGTGCGGCGCACGAACTCGGCCCAGGTGAAGTCGGAGTCCTGGTTCTCGGGGCCGGCCGAGGCCACGAAGAAGCGGAACGCGTCGGGCTGGTAGCGGCTGAGCAGGTCGCGCACGTAGATGACGACCTTCTTGGAGGAGGAGAACTTGCGCCCCTCCATCGTCAGGAACTCCGAGCTGACCACCTCGGTCGGCAGGTTGAGCTCGCCGTAGGCATGGGTGCTGCCGCCGCGCTCGCCCTTGCCCGAGTAGGCCAGCAGCTCGGCCGGCCAGATCTGGGAGTGGAACGTGATGTTGTCCTTGCCCATGAAGTAGTACGACAGGGCCTCGGGGTCGTTCCACCACTGGCGCCAGGCCTCGGGGTCGCCACTGCGGCGGGCCCACTCGATGGAGGCCGAGAGGTAGCCGATGACCGCGTCGAACCAGACGTAGAGCTTCTTGGTGGGCTGCTCGCGCCACCCGTCGAGCGGGACCGCGATGCCCCAGTCGATGTCACGGGTCATCGCGCGCGGCCGGATCTCCTTGAGGATGTTCTGGCTGAACCGGATGACGTTGGGCCGCCACAGACCGGTCGCCTCGCGCTCGTCGAGCCACTCCCCCAGCGCCTCGGCCAGCGCGGGCAGGTCGAGGAAGAAGTGCTGGGTCTCGATGAACTCGGGCGTCTCGCCGTTGATCTTCGAGACCGGGTCGACGAGGTCGGCGGGGTCGAGCTGGTTGCCGCAGGTGTCGCACTGGTCGCCGCGGGCGCCCCCGGCGCCGCAGATCGGGCAGGTGCCCTCGATGTAGCGGTCGGGCAGGGTGCGCCCGGTCGACGGCGAGATCGCCCCGTGGGTGGTCTGCTCGACGAAGTAGCCGTTGGCGTGCACGCCCAGGAACAGCTCCTGGACCACCGCGTGGTGGTTGGGCGTGGTGGTGCGCGTGTAGAGGTCGTAGGTGCAGCCCAGCGCGGCGAGGTCCTCGGCGATGACCCGGTGGTTCTTGTCGGCGAGCTCCTGGGGGGTGACCCCGGCCTCGTCGGCGGCGATCAGGATGGGCGTGCCGTGCTCGTCGGAGCCCGAGACCATCAGCACGTCGTGGCCCGCCATGCGCATGTAGCGGCTGAAGACGTCGGAGGGCACACCGAAACCGGCGACGTGGCCGATGTGGCGCGGACCGTTGGCGTAGGGCCAGGCGACTGCCGACAGGACTCTGCTCATGCACCGAATCCTAGGGATGGCGTCGCGGCCGGCCTGCGGCGGTGCGGCTACCGTCGCTCCCATGACCACCTCGGTCGCGGAGGACCTGCTGCTCCTGCTGCTCGACGACGCCTCCGGGGCCACCCACGGATCGACCTACGTGGCGCCGGGCCTCGGCGGGGCGCTGCTGGTCGAGCTGGCCCTCGAGGGCCGGGTCGAGGTCGTCGAGCACGGCGGCCTGCTGCGGCGCCAGGGTGTGCGGGCGCTCGGCGCCGTCCCCGACGACGACCTGCTGGCCGGGGCCTGGTCCGAGGTGTCCCGCAAGGAACGCAGCCCCCAGCGCCTCGTCGGCCGCCTCGGGCGAGGACTCGAGGAGCCGCTGGCCCAGCGCCTGGTCGACCAGGGCGTCCTCGAGCGCCACGACGACACCGTGCTGGGCCTCTTCCACCGCACCCGCTGGCCCGCTCGCGACGGGTCCCGCGAGGCCGCGGTGCGCCGAGACCTGGCCTCCGTGCTCGTCGAGGGAGCAGAGCCCGACCGGCGTACGGCGGCCCTGGTGGCGCTGCTGCTCGCCGTCGGGCGCGCCCACAAGGTGGTGGACCACGAAGGCCTGCGCGCGTCGAGGGTGCGTGCTCGCGCCCGGTCGGTGGCCCGGGCCACCGAGTGCGAGTGGGCCACGCAGGGCGTCAAGGACGCGATCGCCGCCGCGGGGTCGGGGTCGTTCGGCGGCTGATCAGCCGATCCCGCCGTGCTTCTTGACCCGCTTGCGGGTGCGCTTCCGGATCGCCGGCAGCTTCTTGTACAGCGACTGCCCCGGGCAGGCGGTGTCGTTGGTGTCGCGGTGCCCATCGATGACGCGCAGCCGCACCCAGCCCTTCGGGTACTTGTCGCTGCCGGTGGAGTAGACGCGGACCTTGCCCGAGGGGCGGCGGCCGTACTTGTCGAGCTTCCAGGCGGCCAGCTTGACCACGGCCGTGACGGTCTTGCTGGTCACACCGCTGGTCTCGAAGTTGCCGATCACCGCGACACCCACCGAGGTGTTGTTGAAGCCGAGCGTGTGCGCGCCGCGCACCGGCCGGCCCGGGCCGCCGGCGCGGCCAACCCAGGTGCGCCCGAACTTGTCGACGAGGAAGTTGTAGCCGATGTCGGACCAGCCCAGGGACTGCGTGTGGTAGCGGTACATCGAACGGATCATGGCGGGCACGTCGGTGCGGCTGTAGTCGTTGCCGCTCGCGGTGTGGTGCACGTGCACCTGCTGGATCGTGCGGCACATCACCGGCTTGCCGTCGCGCCACGAGCCGTCGGCGCCCCAGTCCTTGCGGCTGCGCAGCGGCGGTCGCGGCGAGCGCCGAGGCTTCTTGCGGGCGGCCTCGTCGGTCTCGTCGGCTCCATCGGTCTCGTCGCGCTCCTGTGCCCCGCTGCGTCCCGCGGGGATCGAGGCCCGGGTGCGGGAGTCGCCGGCGCGACTGCCGGGGTCGATCAGCACCAGGCGCAGGTCGCGGGGCCGCTGCCCGACCACGAGCACCTCGACGCCGTCGGCCTCGGGCAGCCACAGCGGCTCGGTGCCACGGCGTCCGGAGTCCTCGCGGCCCCCGGTGTCGGGCCCGTCGTGCAGGACCCGCAGGGCCCGCCACGACGACCAGCGACCACTGCTGCGGGTGCGCACCCGCAGGCCGGGCGCCCGGCCGGTCCAGGTCAGCGCGAGCATCCGGTACGACGCCGTGTCGAGGCGGCCGGTGGCCCACCGACCCGCGCCGCTGCGTTGCAGCCGCTGGTCGCCGAGGGCGATCTCGTGGCTGGTGACGCCGCCGGAACGGGTGGTCTCGGCGGCCACCGCGCCGGGCGCGGGCCACCCGGTCAGGGCGCCGACGACCGGCACGGTCGACAGGGCCGCGGCCCGGGTGACCAGGGCGCGGCGCGGCAGTGGGGGGCTGGACATCACCAACATCATGCGTCACTGCAGTCACAGTGTCGATCCCCGAGCCCGCCCCCGGTCGATGACCGTGTCACCCCAGCGGGGGGCGGCGTACACGATAGGAAGGGGCGGTGAGCACCCCACAGAGCCGGCCCACCCCCGTCCCCGCAGCCCCCGACGGCGACCAGGCCGGGCGCAGCTGGGTGAGCCGGCAGGCCCGCCGCGCCGTGCGCCCGTTCTGGGTCGTGCCGGCGCTGTGGTCGGTCGGTGCCATCGGGCTGGGCCTGCTCGTCCCGCGGCTCGACGCCACCGGGTTGGCCGACCTGCTGCCGTTCCTCTTCCCCGGCGACGTCGAGGGGGCGCGCAGCGTGCTGTCGAGCATCGCGGGCGCGATGATCACGGTGACCGGCCTGGTCTTCTCCAACACGATGGTGGTGCTGCAGCTGGCCAGCAGCCAGTTCTCTCCGCGGGTGCTGCAGACCTTCCTGCAGGACCGGGTCACCCAGCACACGCTCGGCGTCTTCACCGCGACCTTCGTCTACGCCCTGACGGTGCTGCGCTCGCTGGCCGACGCCGGTGACGACCCCGTGCCCCAGCTGGCCGTGACCCTCGCCTTCGCGCTGGTGGTCGCCGCGGTGGCCATGTTCCTGCTCTTCATCAACCACATCACCGCCTCGGTGGGCATCTCCAACATCTTGCACCGCAGCGCGCGCGAGACCCGCGACCTGCTGCAGCGCGGCCGGGGCGCGCGCCGCGAGATGCCCGAGAGCCGACCCGAGATGCCCGACCTGGGGCACCAGCACGTGGTGCTGGCCCGGGTCAGCGGCTACCTCGACGCGCTCGACGTCGACCAGCTGTGCGCTCGCGCCGAGCAGCACGGGGTGCGCCTCGAGATGCTGCACCCGTTGGGCACGTTCCTGGTGGAGTCGCGCCCCCTCGCGGTGGTGCACGGCGCCCGACCGGGCGAGGTCGACTGGGACCGGGTGCTGCGCCGTCACGTCGACCTCGCCAGCGAGCGCTCCCTGCAGCAGGACATCGCCTTCGGCCTGCGGCGCCTGGTCGACATCGCCGAGCGTGCGCTGTCGCCCGGCATCAACGACCCGACCACCGCCGTGCAGGTCGTCGACCAGCTGCACGACCTGCTGCACCGTCTGGCCGTCGAGCCCGACCCGTGGCCGGTGCACGTCGACGGCGAGGGCACGCCGCGCCTGGTGACCCGCGAGACCACGTTCGAGCAGCTGCTCGACCTGGCCGTCGACGAGATCGCACACTGGGGCCACGACAGCCTGCAGGTCCCCCGGCGGCTGCGCGCCATGCTCGACGACCTCCTGGTCGACGCGACGCCCGAGCACCGCACGGCCCTGCAGGCCAAGCAGTCCCAGCTCGCCGCGCTCGACACGGCGGGCTGAGGGTCTAGCTGAAGTCGAGCTCTGCGGTGCGCGAGCGCTTGAGCTCGAAGAAGTGGGGGTAGCCGGCCAGCAGCACCGCGCCGTCCCAGACCTTCCCGGCCTCCTCGCCGCGCGGGATCGACGTCATGACCGGCCCGAAGAAGGCGGTGCCGTCGATGGCGATCGTCGGCGTGCCGACCTCGTCGCCGACCTGGTCCATCCCCTCGTGGTGCGAGGCGCGGACGGCGTCGTCGTACGACGCGTCGTCCCACGCCTCGATCAGCGTGTCCGGGAGCCCGACCTCGGCGAGCGCCTCGACGACCACGTCGCGCTCGGCCCCCCGCCCCTGGTCGTGGATGCGGGTGCCCATGGCGGAGTAGAGCGGCAGCAGCTGGTCCTGGCCGTGGCGCTGCCAGGTCGCCATCGCGACCCGCACCGGGCCCCAGCCCTTCTCGAGCGCCTCGCGGTACTCCTCGGGCACGTCCTTGCCCTCGTTGAGGTAGGACAGGCTCATCACCTGCCAGGAGACCTCGATGTCGCGCACCTTCTCGACCTCGAGGATCCATCGCGAGGTGACCCAGGCGAAGGGGCACAGGGGGTCGAACCAGAAGTCGGCGGTGGACGCGGGTGCGGTCTCGGAGGTCATGGACCTTTCAATCACCTCCGCCGGCGCACTATTCCCCCGGCCTGCTTCCCCGGCCTGCTCCCCCGGCGCTACTTCCCCGGCACCGTGACCCGCAGGACCTGGCGCGAGCGCCGGACCACGTCGGTGCCGTCGTAGAGCACGCGGACGCGGTGCGTGCCGGGGTCGAGGCGGCCCAGGCGCAGCTGTGCCGTGCCGTCGACCAGCTCGGCCACCTTCTCCCGCTGCCCGACCAGCAGGCGCACCGTGCCACCGGGCCCGGGCTCCGCCACGCCGGGCGCGGAGACGGAGACGTCGGCGACCACCTTGCGGGTGGCCCCTGTGGCCTCGACCAGCATGGTCGAGCGCGTGGTGACCGGCCCACCGGTCCCCAGCAGCGCGGTGTGGGTCTCGTAGCCGGGCCGCTCGACCTCGACGAGCAACTCGAGGGTGCTGCCCACGTCGCCCTCGCCGAGCGAGTAGCGCCGACCGCCGGCACCGACCGCCGGGCCGGAGACGGCCTCGCCGTCGCGTCGCCACGTGTAGGTGACCTCGGCGTCCGCGGGCGTGAAGGTGCCTCGGCCGACCTCGAGCGTCTTGCCCAGCCTGGCCTTGCCCGCCAGCGTGAACGGCTCGGTGACGCTCAGGACACCGGGCGCGACCCGGCCGCCCGTGACGGCGGCGGTGCTCGTGCGGTAGCCGTCGAGGACCGCGGCCTCGCGCACCTCGACGTCGGCGCCGACCAGCTCGGGCGTAAGTCGCAGCCTGGCCGTCGTGGCACCCGGCACGGGTGTCCCGTCGGCGTACCACTGCAGCGAGGTCTGCTCGGGCCTCGGCTCGTAGCTGCCGCGGGTGGCGGTGAGGACCTGGTCGACCTGCGCGGTGCCCGCGACGGCGGGCGCGCTGAGGGTGGTCAGGGTGCCGGGCTTGACCTTGCGGGTGCGCGAGGACGTGGCGGTGCCGTCGGCGTAGCCCTTCTTGGTCGCCACGACCGACACCGAGAGCCGCGTACGCCGCTGCGCCGCGGTCGGCGTGAAGGTGGGCTGGTCGGCCCCGGGCACCGGGGTGTTGCCGGCGTACCACTGCAGGCGCGTGGTGCCCGCGGGCCGCCAGCTGCCGGTGGTGGCCTGCAGGGTCTCGCCGACGGCGACGTCGCCGGTGATCACGGGCGCCTCCTCGGCCTCGACCTGCTGGTCGCGGAAGTGGATGAAGCCGCTGGGCCAGCCCGTGCCCGAGGTCGTGATGCGGCGCCAGTGGAAGTCGCCGCCCCACACGTCCTCCGAGACGATGATCTCCGTCGGCGAGATCACCTGCTCGACGTAGGCGAGGTGGCCGGCGGAGCCGGCGCCGGGCACGTTGGCCTTCCACCAGGCCACCGACCCCACGACGGGGACGTCGTCGACCAGGTGGGACATGGCGTAGCCCCAGTTGGTGGCGTTGCCGCTGCCCGACCAGGGCCGCTCGGGCGACATCCCGTTCTGCACGAGGCGGTAGGCCACGTAGTTGGTGCAGTTGTGCCCGGCGTACATCCGCCACCACATCTGCTGGCCCGCCGTGCGGTAGCCGGCGTGGGAGTAGCCCTTCTCCTGGCACGACACGTAGCCGGTGCACAGGTAGGTGGAGTAGCCCTGCGCGGGCACCGCCGGCAGCACGACCAGGCCCACGGCCAGGCTCACGAGCAGTCCCACCAGCCGCCCGGCCGGGCGCCTCGCCCCAGCACGCACGGCATCCCGAGTCATCATCACGAGAGGGGATTAAACCCCACGTCAAGCACCGACACGCCGGTTCTCTCGATTTTTTTCACATTGGTCACACCGGTCGCACACGGCCTCAGGCACCCCAGCAGTCACGCCGCAGACCCCTCCAGGTATCTGGTTGTCGCCCTCGGCCCGCGCGGTGCGATGATCGCGCCATGCCTGGAACCAACCTCACCCGGGACGAGGCCGCCACCCGCGCCGCCCTCCTGGACGTCACGTCGTACTCCATCGACCTGGACCTCACGACGGGCGAGAAGACCTTCGCCTCCACGACCACGATCTCCTTCACGTGCAGCGAGCCGGGGGCGGCGAGCTTCGCCGATCTCGTCGACGCGACCGTGCACGAGATCACCCTCAACGGGCGCAGCCTCGACCCCGCCACGGCGTACGCCGACAGCCGCATCGCCCTCGACGACCTGGCCGCCGACAACGAGCTGGTCGTGCGTGCCGACTGCACCTACTCCCACACCGGCGAGGGCCTGCACCGCTTCGTCGACCCGGCCGACGATCGCGTCTACCTCTACTCGCAGTTCGAGGTCCCCGACGCCCGGCGGGTCTACACCACCTTCGAGCAGCCCGACCTCAAGTCGGTCTTCACCTTCCGGGTCACCGCGCCCCAGGACTGGAAGGTCGTCTCCAACTCCCCCACCCCCGAGCCGCAGGGTCTCGGCGACGGCCGCGCCGTGTGGGAGTTCGAGCCGACCAAGCCGATGTCGACCTACATCACCGCGCTCATCGCCGGCGAGTACCACGAGGTCCAGGACGTCTACGAGGGCAAGCACGGCACCATCCCGCTGGGCCACTACTGCCGCCAGTCGCTGGTGGAGTACCTCGAGCGCGACCTCGAGGACGTCATGACGATCACCAAGCAGGGCTTCGCCTTCTTCGAGGACGCCTTCGACTTCCCCTACCCCTTCGGCAAGTACGACCAGCTCTACGTGCCGGAGTACAACATGGGCGCGATGGAGAACGCCGGCGCCGTGACGCTGCGCGACGAGTACCTGCCGCGCTCGCGCCAGCCGCGCTCGTTCTACGAGTTCCGCTGCTCGGTGATCCTGCACGAGATGGCGCACATGTGGTTCGGCGACCTGGTCACCATGAAGTGGTGGGACGACCTGTGGCTCAACGAGTCGTTCGCCGAGTGGGCCTGCTACCACGCCGAGGTCGAGGCCACCGAGTTCACCGACTCCTGGACCGGCTTCGCCAACGCGCGCAAGCAGACCGGCTACCGCGCCGACCAGCTGCCCAGCACGCACCCGATCGCGGCCGACAACCACGACCTCCAGGCCGTCGAGGTCAACTTCGACATGATCACCTACGCCAAGGGCGCCTCGGTGCTCAAGCAGCTGGTGGCCTGGGTCGGGCTCGACGACTTCCTCGGCGGCCTGCAGCAGTACTTCAAGGACTTCGCCTACGGCAACTCCGAGTTCGCCGACCTGCTCGCCGCGCTGGAGAAGTCCTCGGGCCGCGAGCTGTCGGGCTGGGCCAAGGAGTGGCTGCAGACGGCGGGCGTCAACACCCTCAGCGCCGAGTTCGACCTCGACGCCGAGGGCCGCTACACCCGCCTCGCGGTGCGCCAGGGCGCGCACCCCGACTGGCCCCAGCTGCGCCGGCACCGCATCGGCATCGGCCTCTACAACGAGGTCGAGGGCCGCCTGGTGCGCGCCCGCTACGTCGAGACCGACGTCGAGGGCGAGCTCACCGACATCGCCGAGCTCGCCGGAGAGACCCAGCCCGACCTGCTGCTTCTCAACGACGCCGACCTGACCTACGCCAAGATCCGGCTCGACGAGCGCTCGCTGGCCACCGCGATCAGCGGCCTCTCGCGCCTTGACGACTCGCTGGCCCGGGCCCTGGTCTGGGGTGCGGCGTGGGACATGACCCGCGATGCCGAGATGGCCGCCACCGACTACGTCGAGCTCGTGCTGGCCAACATCGGCAGCGAGACCGACCCCTGGGGCGTCAGCCGGATCCCGAGCACGGCCGCCACCGCGGCGTCGGCGTACTCCGCACCCGAGGGGCGCGCCGCGCTCCTCGAGCGCTGGGAGGGCGGGCTGCGCGAGCTGGCGCTGGCCGCCGAACCGGGCAGCGACCAGCAGCTGACCTTCGTGCGGTCCTACGCCGCGGCCGCCCACGGCGACCGGGCGCTCGACGACGTGGCCGGGCTGCTCGACGGCACCTGGGAGATCGAGGGCCTCAGCGTCGACCAGGACCTGCGCTGGTCGCTGGTGACCTCCCTGGCCGCCGCCGGTCGTGCGGGCTCGCGCATCGAGGACGAGCTGGCCGGCGACGCCACCATCTCGGGCCAGGAGCACGCGGCCGGGGCTCGCGCCGCGCGCCCCGACGCGACCGCGAAGGCCGAGGCCTGGGAGCTGGCGGTCGAGCGCACCGACGTGCCCAACGAGACCGCGCGCTCGATCGTGTTCTCGTTCATGCGCCAGGGCCAGGAGGAGGTGCTCGCGCCGTACGTCGACAAGTACCTCGAGGCGGCCGAGACCCTGTGGGACCACCTGGGCACCCACCGCGCCTCGACCGTGCTCAACTACATCTTCCCCAGCCCGCTGGCGAGCACCGCGCTGGTGGAGAAGGTCGACGCCTGGCTGGAGCGCACCGCCGCGCCCGCCGCGGCCCAGCGCTACGTGCTCGAGGGCCGCGCCGACGTGCTGCGCGCCCTGGCCGCCCAGGAGCGCGACGCCCGCCGCTGACACACGAGCAGTCACTTTCGCACCACCGAGAGGTCGCTTCTGCACCTCTCGGTGGTGCGAGAACGACCGGTCGCTGGTGCAAAAGTGACCGGTCGGTGGTGCGAAGGTGACCGGTGGTGCTTCAGGCCTTGGCGTGCAGGGTGCGCGGGGGCCGCGCGTGCTCGGCGAGCATCTCGATGCCGCGGCGCAGGCCGCCGGCGAGGTCGCCCGCGGCGAAGTCCTGCTGCATGTGCAGCGCGGCCAGCTCGACCTCGCGGTCGGTGAGGGTGCGGCGCACGTAGGCGCCGGTGACGATCTCGAGCACCCGGCGGGTCGGGTCGACCATCACCAGGATGCTGCGCGAGGGCGCCACCAGCGTGTTGTGCAGGCTCGTGGCGAAGTCACGGGGCTCGCCCTCGGCGTTGCCGACGAAGATCGAGAACTCCATCCGGCACAGCTGCTCGGCGCGACGGATCGTCGCGTCGAGGGCGGCGTGCTCGGCGGAGCTGAACGGGTCACCAGCGGGCACTGGAGCCACCCGCCTGCGAGTCGTCGCCGTCGGGGCCGGCGAGCTCGCCGGTCGCGCGGCGCGGACCGCCGATCCACTGGTTCTCGACGGCCGGGGCGCCGGGGGCGACCCGCTCGCCGCGGGCCAGCGGGGGCCCGTAGACCAGCGCGGTCAGCACGAGCACGCCCAGCACCGGCAGCCCGACCAGGACCAGCAGCCAGCCGAGCGGGTCGACGGCGGCCGGGTCCGACCAGCCCTCGGGGACGTCGGCGGCGGCCGGGGCGGCGCTCAGCACGACCGCGACGCCGGCCGCGCCGAGCGCGAGCAGCAGCGTGCGGGCACGGCGGGCGAGGACGGTGGAGGCGGTGATCAGCGTGGTCACCCCCCGAGGATATCGCTCCCTGCCCGGGGCTCGCACCGCGGCCGCCCCGGCGCCCGCGCGACGTGACCCGGTCGACACGCGCAGGGTTGGGGGTCCTGGGTGGGCACCTGTTTGACTGGCAGGCATGGTCCCCCTGGTTTCCCTGTCCTCCCTGATCAAGGGCCGGTGCGACGAGTCCGAGCAGGTCTGCAACTGGGTCAAGGAGCAGACCGGCAGCAACAAGCTCGCCAACACCGCCGACCTGCTGATCGGCAAGCCGATGGCCGTGCTCGGTCTGATCGTCTTCGGCTTCGTGCTGCGCTGGGTCCTCCACCGGGTCGTCGACCGCATCGTCTCCCGCGCCGAGGACGGCGTGCTGCCCGACCAGATGAACCGCTTCCGCCGCGGGCGTGCGGCCAGGGTGGAGGCCGCCCACGAGGCGCGCAACGCCACCCGCCGGGTCCAGCGCGCCAAGACGATGGGCAGCCTGCTCAAGAGCATCATCACCGGCCTGGTGCTGGCGATCGTCGGCACGATGGTGCTCAGCGAGATCGGCGTCAACATCGCCCCGATCATCGCCAGCGCCGGCATCGTGGGCCTGGCCGTCGGCTTCGGCGCCCAGTCGCTGGTCACCGAC
Organism: Nocardioides cremeus; assembly: GCF_030518195.1. Taxonomy (GTDB): domain Bacteria; phylum Actinomycetota; class Actinomycetes; order Propionibacteriales; family Nocardioidaceae; genus Nocardioides; species Nocardioides cremeus. The sequence goes on along the minus strand of NZ_JAULSC010000002.1, from coordinate 131,737 downwards.
TTCCTCTCGGGCGTCTTCATGATCTTCGAGGACCAGTACGGCGTGGGCGACGAGATCGACCTCGGCGAGGCCATCGGCACCGTCGAGGCGGTGAGCCTGCGCGTGACCCGCCTGCGCGACATCAACGGCACCGTCTGGTACGTCCGCAACGGCGAGATCGCCCGCGTGGGCAACATGAGCCAGAACTGGGCACGCACGGTGCTCGACGTCTCGGTCTCCTACGACTCCGACCTGGTCAAGGTCAGCCGGGTGCTGCAGGACGTCGCGCACGACCTGTGGGACGACGAGGACTTCAAGGGCAAGGTGCTCGAGGAGCCCTCGGTCTGGGGCGTGCAGGACCTCGGCGCCGACGGCATCGCGGTGCGGGTGGCCCTCAAGACGGCGCCCGGCCTGCAGTGGGGCGTGGCCCGCGAGATGCGCCAGCGCATCAAGGCCCGCTTCGACATCGAGGGCATCGAGATCCCCTTCCCGCAGCGGGTGGTCTGGCACCGCGACGAGCGCTCCGGCGACGAGGCCGGCGACCGGGCGGCCGAGGACGCCGCGGGCACGAACGGGATGATGGGGCGGTGACGTTCTACGACGAGATCGGGGGCGAGGCCACGATCCGCGCGATCGTGCACCGCTTCTACCAGGGCGTGCGCGACGACGAGGTGCTGCGCCCGATGTACCCCGAGGAGGACCTCGCCCCCGCCGAGGACCGCTTCGCGCTGTTCCTGGTGCAGTACTGGGGCGGGCCCACGACGTACTCCGACACCCGCGGGCACCCGCGCCTGCGGATGCGGCACGCCCCGTTCGCGGTCAACCCCGAGGCGCGAGACCACTGGCTGATGCACTTCCGGGCCGCGCTCGACGAGGCCGACCTGACCGAGGAGCAGCGCCAGACGTTCTGGGACTACGTCACCCACGCGGCCCAGTTCATGGTCAACACCTTCGACTGATCCGCTACCCGGCGGCGCGGCCCAGCATGGCCTCGAGCGGCTCGCGCTGCTCCGGGGCCGGCGGGCGGGCGCGCCCCGACTCGGGGTCGACGAAGACGAGCACCACGCGCGCGCGGGCCAGCACCGCGTCGCCGTCGCAGATCTCGCTCTCGACCACCATCGACGTCGTGCCGACGTGGCTGACCCACGACCAGGCGTCGTACGCCGCCTCGCGGTGCAGGATCGGCACCCGGTAGTCGACCTCGGCGCGGGCCACGACCATGCTGGCCCGGCTCGCGTCGCCCGGGCTCGGCCACAACCGCGACATCAGCGCGATCCGGGCCTCCTGCAGGTACTCGAAGTAGCGCACGTTGTTGACGTGGCCGTAGACGTCGACGTCGCTGAAGCGGACCTGCACCGGGTAGTGCCCGGCCTCCTCGCGGTGCGCCCGGCCGACCGTGCCCCTCTCCCCCGCGGCCTCCTCGCCGTCCCCGTCCTCGAGGTACGCCGCGAGCGCCTCGCGCTCCTCGGCGCTCAGGCGGCGGGGCCGTTCGTGGCTGAAGACGAAGGGCGTCAGCACGGTGGTGGCCCGCAGGTAGACGGTGCGGCTGCCGTCGTCGTGCTCGTCGAAGATCTCGTAGGCCATCGTGAAGCTCGCGGCACGCACCCGCACGACCCAGCACTCGATGCTCACCGGCCCGAAGCGGAAGGTGAGCGGTGCGCGGTAGGAGACCTCGTGGCGCACCACGACCAGGCCCTCGACCAGGTCCTGCGCCGACTGCTGGGCCGGGGCCCCGCCGCGGTGGTGGCGCATCATGTCGACGCGCGCCTCCTGCAGGTAGTCGACGTACACGACGTTGTTGACGTGGCCCAGCAGGTCGAGGTCGGCCCAGCGCACCGGGCACTCGTAGCGATGTCGCACGTCGTGATCGTGCCAGAACGGTCACGCCGTCCGGGGTCCCCGGGGCTCGACTAGGGTGGGCGCGACTCATCGTTCCCGACCAGAGAGCCGGTTCACATCCATGCCTGAGGCAGTCATCGTCTCCACCGCCCGCTCGCCCATCGGGCGCGCCAACAAGGGCTCGCTCAAGGACCTGCGTCCCGACGACCTGAGCGCGACCATCATCAAGGCCGCCCTCGACAAGGTGCCGGCGCTCGACCCCAGCAGCATCGACGACCACTACATGGGCGTGGGCCTGCCCGGCGGCGAGTCCGGCAACAACCTGGCGCGCGTCGTCAACGTGCTCAACGGCATGGACGACGTGCCCGGCGCGACGATCACGCGCTACTGCTCCTCCTCGGTGCAGACCACCCGGATGGCCTTCCACGCGATCAAGGCCGGGGAGGGCGACGTCTTCATCTCCTCGGGCGTCGAGACCGTCTCCCGCTTCGCCAAGGGCACCTCCGACCACTGGCCCGACACCCACAACCACGCCTTCGACGACGCCAAGGCGCGCACCGACAAGATGGCCGAGGGCGGCCAGGACTGGGTCGACCCGCGCGAGAACGGCGCGCTGCCCGACGTCTACATCGCGATGGGCCAGACGGCCGAGAACGTCGCGCGGATGCGCGGGCTGGACCGCAAGGAGCTTGACGAGTTCGGCGTGCGCAGCCAGAACCTGGCCGAGAAGGCGATCAACGACGGCTTCTGGGCCCGCGAGATCACCCCGGTGACCCTGCCCGACGGCACCGTCGTCTCGACCGACGACGGCCCGCGCGCCGGCGTCACCTACGACGCCCTCAAGGACCTCAAGCCGGTCTTCCGTCCCGACGGCGTGGTCACCGCCGGCAACTGCTGCGCGCTCAACGACGGCGCCGCCGCCGTGGTCATCATGAGCGACACCAAGGCCGCCGAGCTGGGCCTCACGCCGCTGGCCCGCATCGTCTCGACCGGTGTCAGCGGCCTCTCCCCCGAGATCATGGGCCTGGGCCCGGTCGAGGCCACCCGCAACGCGCTCAAGCACGCCGGCATGAGCATCGGCGACATCGACCTCGTCGAGATCAACGAGGCCTTCGCCGCGCAGGTCGTGCCGTCCTACCAGGACCTCGGCATCGACCTCGACCGCCTCAACGTCAACGGCGGCGCGATCGCCGTGGGCCACCCCTTCGGCATGACCGGCGCGCGTCTGCAGAACACCATGCTCAACAGCCTGGACTGGCACGACAAGACGACCGGCCTGATCACCATGTGCGTCGGCGGCGGCCAGGGCATGGCGCTGATCCTCGAGCGTCTCTGAGCCTTCGCTCGCAGCTCCCACGACCGCTCAGGCGCGACCCCCGGCACCCCGGTGCCGGGGGTCGCGGCCGTCCTGGGTGGTGCCGCTCGCCCGCGTCGCGAGACTAGGATGCGCGCTGTGACCAGCACCGAGACCTCCCCCAGCCGCGTCACCGGACGTTGGCTCGACGCCGACCAGCAGCACGCCTGGCGTGGGCTGGTGATGGGCTCGACGCTGCTGTTCGACCGTCTCGACGACGAGCTGCGCCGCGAGTGCGGCCTCTCGCTGACCGAGTACGAGATCCTGGTGCGGCTCTCGGAGCGCGACGACCACCTGCGGATGGCCCAGCTGGCCGACGCGCTGGCGCACAGCCGCAGCCGGGTCACCCACACCGTGGCGCGCATGGAGAAGGCCGGGCTGGTCGAGCGGCGCACCTCTCCCGAGGACGGTCGCGGGATCGTGTGCTGGCTGACGCCTCAGGGTCGTCGGCTGCTCGAGCGGATCGCGCCGGTGCACGTGGCCGGGGTGCGCGAGCACCTCATCGACCGGGTCGACCCCGACGACCTGGCGGCCCTGGGCCGGGCGATGAACGCCGTGGCCGACGCGCTGGTCGCCTGCCACCCCGAGATGGAGATGCGACAGCCGGGACCCTGAGGGTCCCGGCCGCCGGCTCGTGCGGTCCCGGCGCCGGCGCCGGGACCTGCTGCCTCAGTCGCGGGTCAGGCGACGGTGGGTCACCCGGTGCGGGCGGGCCGCCTCGGCGCCCAGGCGCTCGATCTTGTTCTCCTCGTAGGCCGCGAAGTTGCCCTCGAACCAGAACCAACGGGCCGGGTCCTCGTCGTCGCCCTCCCAGGCGAGGATGTGGGTGGCCACGCGGTCGAGGAACCAGCGGTCGTGCGAGGTGACCACGGCGCACCCGGGGAAGTCGAGCAGCGCGTCCTCGAGCGAGGACAGGGTCTCGACGTCGAGGTCGTTGGTCGGCTCGTCGAGCAGCAGCAGGTTGCCGCCCATCTTCAGGGTCAGCGCCAGGTTGAGGCGGTTGCGCTCTCCACCGGAGAGCACGTTGGCCTTCTTCTGCTGGTCGGGACCCTTGAACCCGAAGGAGGCCACGTAGGCGCGCGAGTTCATCTCGAAGTTCGCGACCTTGATGAAGTCGAGCCCGTCGGAGACGACCTCCCACACGTTCTTGGTGGCGTCCAGGCCGCCGCGGCTCTGGTCGACGTAGGAGATCTTGACGGTCTGGCCGACGTTGAGCTCGCCGGAGTCGGGCTGCTCCTGGCCGGTGATCATCCGGAACAGCGTGGTCTTGCCGACGCCGTTGGGGCCGATGACGCCCACGATGCCGGCGCGCGGCAGCGAGAACGACAGGTCGTGCATGAGGGTGCGGCCCTCGAAGCCCTTGGTCAGGGTCTTGGCCTCGAGCACCACGTCACCGAGCCGCGGCCCGGCCGGAATGTTGATCTCGGAGGTGTCGATCTTGCGCATCCGGTCGGCCTCGGCCGCCATCTCCTCGTAGCGCGCCAGGCGGGACTTGCTCTTGGCCTGGCGGGCCTTGGGGTTGGAGCGGACCCACTCCAGCTCCTTCTCGAGCATCCGGGCGCGCTTGGCGTCCTTCTGGCCCTCGACCTTGAGCCGGTCCTTCTTGGTCTCGAGGTAGGTGGAGTAGTTGCCCTCGTAGGGGTGCGCCTGGCCGCGGTCGAGCTCGAGGATCCACTGGGCGACGTTGTCGAGGAAGTACCGGTCGTGGGTCACGGCCAGGACCGCTCCGGGGTAGCTGGCCAGGTGGCCCTCGAGCCACTGCACCGACTCGGCGTCGAGGTGGTTGGTGGGCTCGTCGAGCAGCAGCAGGTCGGGCTGCTGCAGCAGCAGCTTGCACAGCGCCACCCGGCGCCGCTCGCCACCGGACAGGTTGTCGACCAGCGCGTCGGCGGGCGGGCAGCGCAGCGCGTCCATGGCCTGGTCGAGCCGGCTGTCGAGGTCCCAGACGTTGGCCGCGTCGAGCTCGCTCTGCAGGTCGCCGGCCTCGGTGGCGACCTTGTCCTGGTCGGCGTCGGGGTCGCCCATCATCATGTAGAGCTCGTCGAGGCGCGCCATCTTCGCCTTGGTCTCGGCGACGGCCTCCTCGACGTTCTCCAGCACGGTGCGGCCCTCGGTGAGCGGGGGCTCCTGCTGGAGCATCCCGACCGTGGCCCCGGGGTCCAGGATGGCGTCGCCGTTGTTGGCGTGGTCGAGCTGGGCCATGATCTTCAGCAGCGACGACTTGCCGGTGCCGTTGGGGCCCACCACGCCGATCTTGGCGCCGTGCAGGAACGAGAGGGTGACGTTGTCGAGGACGACCTTGTCACCGTGGGCCTTGCGCACGTTGCGCAGTGTGAAGACATATTCCGCCATGTCGTCGAGCGTAGTTGCTCCGCGGCCCGACGGCTCCCCTGGGTCCCCCGGCTCAGGCCGCCACGTGACCGGCGTCGCCCGCGCCCGGCGCCTCCTGCGCCACGGGGCCGGAGGGGTCCGCGGAACGCTGGCGGGGCGTGCGGGTGAAGACCGAGGTGCCCCGGGTCAGGTCGTGGCCGACCAGGACGGCGTCGACCTCGATGGTGGTCACCTCGACACCCGCCTGGTTGGTCCAGACCCGCGGCAGCAGCCGGCCGTGCACCACCACCGGGTCGCCGCGGCGCAGCGAGGTCGCGCAGGTCCGGGCCAACGTGCGCCAGGCATTGACGGTGTACCACTGGGTGACGCCGTCGACCCACTCCCCCGTGCCGCGGTGGAAGCGGCGCGGCGTGCTGGCCACCCGGAAGCTGGCCACCTCGCTGCCCGCCGCGTCGCGCACGGTCACGTCGCCGCCCAGCCAGCCCTGCAGCGTCACGGTCGTCTCGTTGAGCATGTCGTCCTGCCCTCCTGCCCGGTGCCGGGCGTCGTGCCGCGACGGTGCGTCCACGGCACGACCACCCTGCGCCGGCGCGCCGCGCCACGTCGGGCGTGGTCGAGCGCCGGTGCAGGCGCGTGGCGCGAGCGGCACGCTGTGCACGACAAGTGGTCAGGAGGTGACCGCGAGCAAGGGACTCAACGGGTCGCGAGCGCCTTGGAGAGCCCTCCACGGGCGCGGGTGTAGGCCTCGAGCTCGATCTCGACCGGGCTGACCACCAGGTCGTGGGCCACCACGCCCACGGCCTCGCGCAACCGGGTATCGGCCACCGCGGCCCGCCGGCGCGCGGTGGCGGCGACCAAGCCCCGGCACACCAGCGCGAGCAGCACGCCGAGCCCCACCCCGCCCAGCAGCAGGATGAGCGGCAGCGCGACACCGAACCGCACGGGGGTGTCGTCGAGGGTGCCGGACAGCGCGGTCGCGACGGTCCACGCAGCGCCCAGCAGCGCGGCGACGACGAGGATCCACTGCAGCACCCGCACCACGCCGGCCCAGACCGGGATCCGCGCGACCTGCAGGTCGACCCCGCGCACGGCGTCGTCGAGCCGGTCGCCGATCTCGGGCAGCCGCTGCACCGAGGCACGGCGCACCGCGTCGGCCCAGGGCCGGCCCAGCCCCTGCGTCGTGTCGTCGGCCAGCGCACGCACCTCGGAGTCGACGCGGGCGCGCTGCACCGGGGTCGCCTCGGGCACCGCGCTCTCGGCGCCGCGCAGCGCCTTGACGGAGCCGCCCAGGTCGAGCTGGAGCTTCTTGAGGGGGTCGGGGCGCAGCCGGCCGACCCACGAGACCAGCGGCCAGCCGGTGGCCCGCCCGGCCCGCAGGCGGGTGGAGCGCTCGACGGCATCGACCACGGTCGGCACGCCCGCCGCCTCGGCGAAGGCGTCCTGCAGCGCACGGACCCGCTGGTCTGGCAGGGCGCGGGTCGGGGCGTCGCCGCCGGCCTCCTGCAGGCGAGCCGCGGCGGCCCGCACGTCGGACTCGATCCGCTCGGCGGTCATCTTCTTGGCCCGCACCCGCGACTCGATCTCGGCCCGCAGCTCGTCGAGGCCGATGCCCTGGCGGGCGCTGATCCCGATCACGGGGACCCGCCCCAGCCCGTCGGCCTCCAGCAGGCGGCGGACGTCGGCGAGCATCGCCTCGCGCCCCTCGGCCGGCACGGTGTCGATGTGGTTGAGCACCACGACCATGACGCCCTCGTGGGTCTTCAACGGTGCCAGGTAGCGGTCGTGGATCGCGGCGTCGGCGTACTTCTGGGGGTCCAGCACCCAGACCAGCATGTCGGCGAGCGCGACCAGCCGGTCGACCTCGAGGTGGTGGGAGACCTCGGTGGAGTCATGGTCGGGCAGGTCGAGCAGCACGACGCCCTCGAGGGCCTGCGACTCCCGGCGGGTGTCGAGCATCGAGTCGCGCGTGGTCTGGTGGCGCGGGGGGATGCCGAGCCAGTCGAGCAGCTCGCCCGCACCGTCGGTGCCCCACACGCAGGCGGTGGCCCACGACGTGGTCGGGCGGCGTACGCCGACGGCCGACAGCTCGAGCCCGGTGAGGGCGTTGAAGGTCGAGGACTTGCCCGACCCCGTCGCCCCGGCGATGGCGACCACCGTGTGCCCGGCCGAGAGGCGCAGCCGGCTGGTGGCCCGGTCGACGACCTTCTCGGCGTCGTCGACGAGGGCGTCGTCGAGCCGCCCGCGGGCCGCGTCGGCGGCGGCCGCGAGACCCTCGATGCGGGCGCCGGTGTCGGTCCCACGGGTGACCAGCTTCTTGGCCCCCTCGAGCAAGGACGTCATGTTCTCCCACTCAGCGTGCGGTCAGTGCTGGGCGACACCCTAGGGTGCCGCCTCAGCCGTGTGGTGGGCAGGGCTCAGCCCTGCCGGGGTGCGGCGAAGCGGACGTCGTCGACGCGGCGCGCCGCCTGGCGAAGCTGCTCGGCGGCGTCGGGCGCCAGACCGAGCGCGTCGACCAGGGACGTGAAGCGCTCGCGCTCGGCGGCGAGCAGCGCCGTGATCCGCTCCTCGAGCAGGCGCCGGGCCCGCTCGGCCAGGCCGCGGACGGCCTGGTCGCCGAAGACGGCCTCGAGCAGCTTCTGGCCCAGCGCGGCCGAGCCGCCGGCGATGCCGGCCTCGGCGCCGGTCAGGCCGGCGGTGTGGGTGAAGACCACGACCATCAGCGCGACCGAGAGGCCGTTGACGCCGAACGCCAGGAACCTGGCGGTGGAGCGCTTGTCCGCGCCCTCGACCTTGACCAGCTCGAGCACGTCGCCCTGCCAGTCGCGCACCGCGCGCTCGGCGCGACGGCGCAGGTCGCGCGAGGCGCGCCCGATGTCGGGCCCAGCCTGGGCCAGCAGGCCGACCCCGGCGGCGTGCTGCTGCCAGGCGGCCTCGGCCCGCTCGGCCGCCTGCTCGGCGTGCTCGAGGATGAGCAGCTCGAGGCCCGACTCGACCGCGACGGTGACCCGCTCGGCCTGCTGCGGCTTGCCCTTGACGGCGTTGACGACCCGGTCGCGCAGCCAGCCGACGCGGTTCTCGAGCGACTTGAGCAGCTCGCCGGTGCCGACGAACTCCTGCCACCGCGCCAGCACCTCGCCGCGCAGCAGGGTGCCGTCGGCGCTCGCGCGCACGGCGTCGGCCACCGCACGCTCGTAGGCCCGCTCGGCCTCCTCGCGCAGCGTGGCCGCGGTGCCGACCTGCACGGCGGCGGCGTCGGCCACCGGGTGCACGTGGTGGGTGATGCTGCGGATCGCGCCGTCGAGGGTCTGCTTGACGACCGCGGCCCGGGCCCCCGCGTCGGCGGCCAGGGACTCCAGCCAGCCACGCACGTCGGCGACGTGCCCGGCCGGCAGCAGCCCGGCGTCATCCACGGGTCCTTCGTTGACCACGAACAGCGGCGAGTCCTTGAGCCCGCGCGAGGCCAGCATCCGCGCCAGGTGGGTCGAGACGGTCTGCACGGCGTCGGGAGCGGTGCGGTCGAGCACGACCGCGACCGCGGTCGAGCGGTCCGCGGCCTGCTTGAGGAAGCCCCACGGCACCTGGTCGGCGTAGCGGGCGGCGGAGGTGACGAAGAGCCACAGGTCGGCGGCCGCGAGCAGCTGGGCGGCCAGGGTGCGGTTGCGCTCCTCGACGGAGTCGACGTCGGGGGCGTCGAGGATCGCCAGGCCCTGCGGGACCGTGTCGGAGGCCACCAGCTGCAGCGCGTCGGGGTCGTTGGTCGAGTGCTCGACGCGGCGCAGGTCGGGCAGGAGCCGGTCCTGCCCGAACCAGTGCCCGTCGTCGGGGTGGTGCACCAGCACCGGCGAGCGCGTGGTGGGGCGCAGCACGCCCGGCTCGGTCACGCGACGCCCGACCAGGGAGTTGACCAGGGTCGACTTGCCGGCACCGGTCGAGCCGCCCACCACGGTCAGCAGCGGTGCGTCGATGGTCATCACCCGCGGGATGACGTAGTCCTCGAGCTGGTCGACCATCTCCTGGTGCGAGGCGCGCACCTCCTCCACGCCCGGCAGGTCGAGCGGCAGGGTCGCGGCCTGGAGCGCGCCGCGCAGGCGCACCAGCGCCGTGAGCATCTGCGCGTCGTCGACCCCGGTGGGGCCCCCAGGGCCGTCGGGGCTGGCGTCGTGCGGGGCTGTCATCGGGTCGGAACCACCTGTCCGGGGAATGCGATGGACGGCCGTACGGCGCGGATGCGGGCGACGTAGTGCTGTCCTCGGAGTGCGAAGTCTGGCGGAGGCGTGCCCCGCAGGTAGCGATGATGCAGGAATCCGAGCTCGATCACCGCTTGCTGGTAGTCACGCATGGCCCGCTCGCCCGCGGCACCACCCAGCCGGCGCGCGTGCGCCCGGGCGCGGCGACGGGCGCCGAGGTCGACCACCCAGCCGATGTCGGTGGCGGGCAGCAGCCCCTGCTGGGCCGCGTCGCCGAGCGCGGCGGCCAGCATCCGGCGCTCCGAGCGCCGGGCCCACACGGCGATGGCGAACAGGCCCACCAGCGCGGGGAACATCAGCACCACGTAGACCACGACGAAGCTGCCCATGCCGAAGATGGTCGAGCCGTTCCACAGCCCGTGGGCGAGCACGGCGAGCACGTAGCCACCCAGCGGCGCCAGCACCCGCACCCCCGCTGAGCGGGACCCGACGGCCAGGCCCACGCCGATGCCGATGAAGGTGGTGAAGAACGGGTGCGCGAACGGGCTGAACAGGCAGCGCACCACGAAGGTGGCGGTCAGCGCCTCGGTGCCGCCCGGCCCCATCCCGTCGGTGCCGTTGTAGGCCGCCGCCAGGTAGAGGATGTTCTCCACGAAGGCGAACCCGATGCCGACCATGCCGGCGTACACGATGCCGTCGAGGACGCCGTCGAGCTCGGCGCGGCGCCACCACAGCAGCAGCACGAGGAACGCCCCCTTGGAGAGCTCCTCGGTGACCGGGGCGACCACGGCCAGGCTGGCGGCCTCGGTGACCCCGACGAAGAAGCCGCCGATGCCCTGGACCAGCAGCGCCGCGGCGGTGGCCACGAACCCGCCCCACAGCAGCCCGAGCAGCAGCAGCGACCTCGGCTCGGGCTCGTAGCGGTCGAGCCACAGGTAGCAGGCGACCAGCGGCCCCACCGGCAGGGCCGCGAGGGCGGTGGCCAGCACGAGCGTGTCCGGGGCGCCGGACAGCGCCACGACCAGCAGGATCGGCAGCGCACCGAGCACTACGAGGGTGGTGACCACGACCGTGAAGACGACGTTGTCTCGACGGGCGGGGACCATGGCAGCAGAGCCTATCGGCAGCGCTCGTGGGGCCGGGCGCGCGGCGTCGCCGGAGGCGAACGGCCGACGTAGCATGACGGGCATGAGCGAGCAGAGCACCCCGGAGTCGACCGAGCCCAAGACCGAGTCGCACGACCCCGCCGTGCCTGCGGCCTACTCCGAGTTCATGCGCACCGGCTGGGGCGAGCGCGAGCTCGACCTGCCTCTCCACCCGGTGGCCGACCTCGCCGCGCAGCGGCGGGCCCGCCTGGCCGAGACCTTCCCCGGCGAGCGGCTGGTGCTGCCGGCCGGCACCTACAAGGTGCGCTCGAACGACACCGACTTCCGCTTCCGCAGCGACACCGCGCACACCTACTTCACCGGCAACCTGACCAGCGACGCGGTGCTCGTGCTCACCGACGGCGAGGCGGTGCTCTACGCCCGGCCGCGCTCGGACCGCGACACCGACGAGTTCTTCCGCGACCGCCAGTACGGCGAGCTGTGGGCCGGACGCCGCCCCTCGGCCCGCGAGATCGCCGACTCCCTGGGCATCGAGGTGCGCCACGTCGACCGGCTCGCCGAGGACCTCGCGGTGACGGTGCCCAAGACACGCGTGCACCGCGGGGTCTCGGGCCACGTCGACCGCCTGCTCGGCGCCGACGCCGGGCTCGACGCAGAGCTGGCCCGGGTGGCTTCGGAGATGCGGCTGGTCAAGGACGACTGGGAGGTCGCGGAGCTGCAGGAGGCCTGCGACGCCACCACGCTCGGCTTCGAGGACTCCGTCTCCGACTGGGCCAACGTGCTCAAGTACGGCGAGCGCTGGATCGAGGGCACCTTCTTCCGACGCGCCCGGGCGATGGGCAACGACATCGGCTACGACTCGATCGTCGGCGGCGGCAAGCACGCCACCACGCTGCACTGGATCGAGAACTCGGGGCCGATCACGCCCGGCGAGCTGGTGCTGCTCGACATGGGCGTCGAGGGCCACAACCTCTACACCGCCGACGTGACCCGCACGCTGCCGGTCGACGGCACCTGGACCGGCGCGCAGCGCGAGCTCTACGACCTGGTGCTGGCCGCCCAGGAGGCCGGCATCCAGGCGGTGCGCCCCGGCACCGCCTTCGCCGACGTGCACACCGCCTCGATGACCGTGCTCGCCCACGGCCTGGAGGACATGGGCCTGCTGCCCGTGCCCGCCGCGCAGGCGCTGGACCCCGACAGCAAGGTCTACGCCCGGTGGACGCTGCACGGCACCAGCCACATGCTCGGCATGGACGTGCACGACTGCGGCGCGGCCGCCCCCGAGTCCTACGCCAAGGGCACCCTCGCCGAGGGCATGGTCCTCACCGTCGAGCCGGGCCTGTACTTCCAGGAGGACGACCTGCTGGTCCCCGAGGAGCTGCGCGGCATCGGCATCCGCATCGAGGACGACGTGCTGGTCACCGCCGACGGCCACCGCAACCTCTCGGCGGCGCTGCCGCGCAGCGCGGGCGACATCGAGGCCTGGATGGGCGCCCGCCTCTGACACTGGTGGGCCCCGTCAGTCCGGCGGGGCCGGCAGGTCGATCCAGAACGTCGACCCCTCGCCAGGCCGGGAGTCGACACCCAGCCGGCCCCCGTCGCGCTCGGCGACGGCGCGCGCCAGCGACAGGCCCAGCCCGGTGCCGCGGACCCCGGGCTCCGCGAAGCGGACGAACGGCTCGAAGACCTGGCTGAGCTGGCGCGGAGTGAGGCCCGGGCCGGTGTCCCTGACGCTGACCCGCACCCTGGACTCGCCGCCCTCGCCGCTCGTGCTGGTCGCGGTGACGGTGACGGCGCCTCCGCGCCGGTTGTGGGCGATCGCGTTGCCGACCAAGTTGGTCAGCACCTGGCGCACCCCGGCCGGTGTGGCAGCAACTAGCAGAGCGGGGTCTACCTCGGCGCTCACCTGCACCCCGGCCGCGGACGCCGGCGTGCGCACCCAGTGGACTACGTCCTGGACCGCCTCAGCGACCACCACGGTCTCGCGCCCGCCGTCACCGAGCAGCCTGGCGGTGCTGAGAAGATCCTCCACGATCGCCAGCAGCTGCTCGCCGGCACCGACGATGATGCCCGCGTCCTTGCGCACCTGCGCCACGAAGCCCGCCACCTGTTGCACGTCCTCGACGCCCTCGAGGTCCTCGGCTTCGCTCTGCAGCACCTCGGCGAAACCAAGGATCGCGCTGATGGGGGTGCGCAGCTCGTGACCCGTGGCTGCGAAGAACTGCTGCTGTACGGCACTGGCCTGGTCCCCCCGCTTGATCGCGTCGGCGAGGGAGCGCTGGGCCGCCTCCGCCGACATGCGAGCCGTGAAGGCACTGCTGAACAGCCGGAGGTCAGCGACCAGCGACTCGGGCCAATCGCCTGCCCGTTCGCTCCCCATTGAGAAAGAGCCGAACATGTCAGCCCCCGAAAGCAGCGAGGTGTTCACGATCCCGCGCACGTGACACTGCGCCATCTCGCGGGCGTCCTGCGCGGCTTCGTGGGGAAGCTTGTCGCGATCGGGGATGACGACGATGCCGAGTCGGGAACGTTGTGAGACCCACGGCATAGAGAACGCATCCTGGGCCTCGGCCTCGGCATCTGGCAGCACGGTGCACTTGGCGCCGGGGCGTCGCCACTCCCGCAACCAGGCCCGCTTGCCCAAGTGCACCCACTTAGACTCATCAGTCGGGTTGAACGTGGTCAATGCGATGGCGACGGCGTCCACGCGGGGATCGCTCAGGAGATGACCTGCGAGCCGGTCGAGGGCGGCATCGAAGTTCAGCTCGGATCGCAGGATCTGGTGGGACAGTCGCACAGCTGTGGCGCTCGGCACGATCTCCTGCGACACCGCTTGGACACCAGGCTCGAGTCCACTGCTCACGTGTTCCCCCCCTCGACACGAACCACGGCGATGCGCGCGGGCCTGGGAAAGATACCCCGCGTCTGGTCCGTGCTGGGGGTGGCGGCTAGATGCAAGGACGCACTAGTGGCCCACTTCGTGAGCGCGACCAGCTGCGCCAGCCCGACACTACGTCCAGGACAAGCGCTAGCGCCCAGCCCGAAAGGCAGCCACGCGCCGGGACGCACGTGTGGATCCCGCCACCGCTCGACCTCCAGACGAGCCAGCTGCTGGTGGGGGTTGCCGTCGCCGCCGGGGACCAGGTTGGGTAGTCGCCCCAGCAGAAGCGGGCTGACCACCACCACGCCGCCCTCCGGAATCCGCACTCCGGCCAGATCAAGCGAGCGGCGGGCCACGCGAGCGGTTGCCCACGTGGGTGGGGTCAGCCGCAGGACTTCCCAGACGACCCATATCGGCTCGACCTCGCCAGCGGCAAGCCGCTCCTGCAGCTCGGGCCGTTCGGCCAGGGCAACCAGCAGCCATGCGCCGGCAGCGATTGGGACTTGGGTGCCGGCCGCGAGCATCGTGGCCGTCCGCGCAGGGGTGGGGTCGCCGAGTGCCTCGATCCGCCCTTCGAGGCTCTTCCGCGCCGCGTCCTCTTGTCGCCGGGCCCTGGACCAGCGGTAGGGAGGCGCGGGAGCAGCGATCACCGGGCCAAGAGCATCCACCCAGTCAAGGGCCGCGTCGGCGACCTCGTTGCGAGCATCGTCGTCGATGGCCCCCAACGTGGCGGCTGCTGTCGCGCGAGCCACGGGCCTGCGCAAGAGCTGCATTGCCTCGTACTCCCCGCTGCCGTCGCTCTTGGTGCTCGAGCGGAGCTCGCCGGCCAGGACCTCGCCGGCGATCGCGGCACTTTCCCGGGGCAGGGTCGCGAACGGCTCAGGCCGCGACGAGTCCCGAGTCCCCACAACTGGATCAGATCGCCGACTGACATCTACCGGAAAACCGAACGCACCGGCATCGGCAAGGACGCTGCGTGCTTGGGCCAGGGTGGTTGCCACCCAAGGTCCACGGCGACCCAGCGCAACCGGGCGCGGCTCTCCGACCGCACGCAGCACGGCACCGAGCCGACCTGGGGTGTCCTCGGTGCCGTGCTCGAGGGCAGACGTCACGCGCCTGCCACCGGTGGTGCGATCTGCTTTAGCGACCCGGACGCCACGAGTACCAAGCTGTTACCTGGCGTGCTGCACGGCGCTTCTGGATGAGCTTCAACATGTGTGTTCCTCCCTTGGTGGTGCGGTGACATGACAGTCCCGAGAACCACCGCACGGTCCCTCCCCGGCGGCTGGACGTCAGCATAGTGAGGGCGCAGGCTCCGCGACCATCAAAACCAGGTACCCGGAGCCGCGACCACCCCTCCGGGTCCTCGCGGGACTCAGCCGGACCGGTCGAGCTCCTCGAGGAGGTCGACCAGCTGCTGCTTGCGGAAGGGCTTGGGCAGCACGGCGTCGACGCCGAGCTCGTGGAGGGTCGAGCGCTTGTCGCCGGCCCAGGCGCTGACCACCACGATGCGCAGGCCGGGCGCCACGTCGGGGTGCTCGCGCAGCCAGCGGACCACGTCCTCGCCGCTCATCCGGGGCATGGAGAGGTCGAGGAACATCACGTCGTAGCGCTCGGCGGCGAGGGCCTCGACGGCGTACTGGCCGTCCTCGGCCTCGTCGGCGCTGTGCCCCAACCGGGTCAGCATCCGGACCATGATGTCGCGGATGTCCTCCTGGTCGTCGACGACCAGGAAGCGCCACCCCGCCCCGTCAGGGGAGGTGCCGCTGGTCCCCGAACCCTGCGACGACGCGTCCACGTCCCGAGCCTAGCGACCTTTACGCGCGCTGCAGGAGTTACGACGATGACGCCTGGGTCACGCCGCCTGGCCCCGCCTCGATGTCGTCCTCGAGGCGGCCGGCGACGCGGTGCGCCACCAGCAGGATCGCCGCCCCCGCCGCCAGGGTGACGGCGAAGCCGGCGAGGACGGACCCGACGACGGCGACCGTGACGTAGCCGAGCGTGGCCGCGACGACCGAGATGACGACGTACGGCAGCTGGGTGGTCACGTGGGTGATCACGTTGCAGCCGGCGCCCGTCGAGCTGAGGATCGTGGTGTCGGAGATCGGGGAGGCGTGGTCGCCGGCCACCGCGCCGGCGAGCACGGCACCGAGCGCCGGCAGCAGCAGCTCGGGCGCGTCCAGGGCGTTGACGATCCCGCCCGCGATGGGCAGCAGGAGCCCGAACGATCCCCACGAGGTGCCGGTGGCGAAGGCCATCGCGCCGGCGAGCAGGAAGACCGTCGGGATCAGCCAGGACGCCGAGATCGAGGAGCCCTCGACGAGGCCACCGAGGTAGTCGCCGGTGCCGAGCGCGCCGATGAGGGAGCCGAGCATCCAGGCCAGCAGCAGGATGCTGACGGCCGGCCACATCGACCGCAGGCCCTCGAGCCAGCCGCGGCCGAAGGTGCTGCGGCCGAACTTGGGGTTCGACGAGGTGTCGCGCGCGTAGTAGTAGATGGAGGCCAGCAGGCCCAGCGCCCCGCCGACGATCAGCGAGAGGGTCACGTCGGTCTCGGCGAGCACGTCGATCGGCGACCACGAGCCCGCCCCCAGCCGCCCGGTCACCGCGATCCCGCCCAGCACTCCCAGGACCAGCAGGCCGAAGGGGACGACCAGGGCGCGCTTGGCACCGGGGCGGTGCACCGGCAGGTCCTCCGAGAGCTGGCCGGGGATGGCCTCGTCGCTGTCGTAGGTCTCCCCCTCGACCAGCGCGCGGCGCTCCTCGCTGCGCATCGGCCCGATGTCGACGCCGAGCGCGACGACGAGGGCGACCATCAGCAGTGCCGCGTAGGCGTAGTAGTTGGCGCCCGCGGCGCGCAGGAACGCGCTCACGTCGCTCATGCTCAGCGACGACTCGTCCATGATCGGCGCGATGACCCCGAGGATGTAGGCACCCCAGCTGGAGAAGGGCACCAGCACCGCGACCGGCGCCGACGTCGAGTCCACGAGGTAGGTCAGCTTGGCGCGGGAGACCCGGTAGCGGTCGGTGACCGGACGGGTCACCTGCCCGACCGTGAGTGCGTTGAAGTAGTCGTCGACGAAGATCGCCATGCCCAGCAGCGCGGGCAGCACCACCGCGCCGCGACGCGTCCTGATGCGTTCCTGGGCCCAGTCGGCGAAGGCCTTGGTGCCGCCCGACATCAGGATGAACGCGGTGATCACACCGAGCGTGAGGGTGAAGACGAGGATGTAGACGTAGGTGGTGTTCAGGCCCCCGTCGACCCAGAAGATCTCCGCGAACGCGCTCGCGACCAGCTCGACGGTCCCCCACGGCGACCCGTCGGCGACCAGGAACGCGGCACTGAGCACCCCCAGCCCCAGGGACAGCAGCACCTTGCGGGTGGCCACCACCAGGCCGATCGCCAGCAGCGGCGGGACCAGCGACAGGATCTCGTACGACTCGACCATGGGGCTCTCCTCCTGGCAGGGGACACCACGCTACCCCCGCCTGCGCCCACCGGCGCCCACCCGCGAGGCGCCGGCAGATCCTATGGGATCTGCCGGTCCTCGGATGGTCGGCTGATGTGGTCGCGACGTAGCCGGAAGGACCGAAGGCCCCGTGACCGGCATCCGCTCCGCGGGCCCCATGCGTCCTTGGACCCTTCGGTCCTTCTGACTACGAGAGGCCGCGAGGCGCCCGCTCATGTGCATGATGCCGAGCTGCGCGCGGCAGTGGGTACAGCGCTCATCGGGGATCCCGACGCGGGTGGTTGCCGGGGGCGTTGGCTACGAGAGCCGATCTCGGCCTGGAGCCAGAACCGCGGCCGAGCGGACCGATCCACCCCTGCGCATCACGACGACCCACTACGGCATACTGGCGACCGGGTCGGCAGGTGCCGTCGAGCTGCACCGGGGTTGTCCCTACGTTTCTTCCGACTGTCCTTCCGATCCCCCGCCTCCGTAGCTCAGCTGGATAGAGCAGCGGCCTTCTAATCCGCCGGTCGCAGGTTCGAGTCCTGCCGGGGGCGCTCGTCGCGGCGCCGGCACCTCCCGGTGCCGGGTCAGCCGCTGCGCGGATCCTGCTCGGTGGGCCGCAGCACCCGCACCCGCTCGGGGCGGAAGCCGTGCTGCATCGCCCAGGCCACGGCCTGCGAGCGCGACCCGGCCCCGATCTTGCGGTAGGCGGTGCGGATGTAGGTCTTCACCGAGTTGATCGACAAGTAGGTCCGCTCGGCGATCTCCTGGTTCGTCAGCCCGGCACAGATCAACGCCAGCACCTCCGCCTCCCGGGCGGTCAGCCCCCGGTCGCGCCCGGGCCAGGCGCCGACCTCGGGCAGCGAGGAGTCACCCACGTCCTGCGGCCGCAGCTCGGCCCCGGCCGCGACCTGCTGCAGCGCCCAGGCCATCTCCTGGCCGGTGACCTGCTTGGAGAGGTAGCCGCTGGCCCCCCGGGCCAGCGCCCGCTCCACCAGGTCGGGCTCGGTGTTCCAGCTGAAGACGACCACCCGGGCTCGACCGTCGTCGACGAGGGTCGGCAGGTCGACCCCGTCGCCCTGGGCCTGGCCGAAGGTGTCGTAGAGGACGACGTCGACCTCGGAGCGCACCTCGGCGCCGGTCACGATCTCGACCACCCGCACCCGGTCGGCGTACGGCTCGAGGACGGCCGCGACCCCGGCCACCACGATCGGGTGGTCGTTGACGATCGCGACCCGCACCGGGACTCCGACGACTGCCATGACACCGATCATATTTCACCCGGGCGGAGGGTGCCGGCACCTCGCGAGAATCCTTAACCTCGGGGACGACGACGTGAGGGGCGAGATCTTTGCCGGAGACGTGGCAGCAGCACCCGGAGTGGGGCCGGGTCCCACCTCTCGACGTGGCTCCGGCCACCGAGCGGTGGCACCGCCTGGTGGTCGTCTCGGCGCACCCCGACGACGAGAGCCTCGGCGTGGGCGGCCTGATCTCCACCGCGCACCGCGCCGGCATCGACGTGTACGTCGTGCTGCTCACCGCCGGCGAGGCCTCGCACCCGCCCGGGCGCGAGGTGACGCGGCACGCGCTGGCCACCGAGCGCCTGGCCGAGATGGACCGGGCCGTCGAGCTGCTCGCGCCCGGCACGCCCGTCGTCTTCCTGGGCGCACCCGACGGCGGGGTGGCCGACGTCGAGGACCAGATGGTCGTCGCGCTGGGTGACATCGTCGGTGACGGCGAGGGCACCCTGCTGGTCGCCCCGTGGCGCCACGACGGCCACGCCGACCACGAGGCGGCGGGCCGCGCCGCGGCGGAGGTCGCGCGCAGCAGCGGCGCCTGCCTGCTCGAGTACCCCCTGGTGATGTGGCGCCTCAGCGAGCCGGACGACGCGCCCTGGGGGCAGATGGTGCGCCTCGACCTCGCGCCGGAGGTCCGTGAGGCCAAGCTGGCCGCGATCCGGGCGCACGCCAGCCAGCTGCGCGCCCTCTCCCCCGACGACCCGCCGGCGCTGTCGGGCCCGATGCTGGCGCACTTCACCGGCAGCGCGGAGCACCTGGTCCTCACCCCGGCCGAGGCGGACGCGCTCGACCCGAGCGACGACGCCCTGCACCAGCGGGCGAGCCGCGACGTCGCTGGGCGCGAAGGAGGCGTGCACCGAGGCCCGGGCCAGGTCGCGCACGCCCTCCTCGTCGAGGTCGAGCAGCCCGGCCGCGATCACGTACTCGTTGTTGAGGGTGGTGCCGAACATCGACGGGTCGTCGGAGTGCACGGTGACCGTGACCCCGGCGTCGCGGAACGCGCGGATGGGGTGCTCCTCGAGCGCGGCCACGGCCCGCGTGGCGATGTTGGACGAGGGGCACACCTCCAGCGGCACGCCGCTGTGGGCCAGGTGTGCCAGCAGCTCGGGGTCCTCGACCGCCGACGTGCCGTGCCCGATGCGCTCGGCGCCCAGCAGCCGCAGCGCGTCCCAGACCGTCTGCGGCCCCGTGGTCTCCCCCGCGTGCGGCACGCTGCGCAGCCCGGCGGCCCGGGCGGCGTCGAAGTGGGGCTGGAACTGCGGGCGGGGCACCCCGATCTCGGGGCCGCCGAGCCCGAAGCCCACCAGCGCGTCGGTGCGGTGCTCGAGGGCGTACTCCAGCGTCTTCTCGGCCGCGGGCAGGCCGGCCTCGCCCGGGATGTCGTAGATCCAGCGCAGCACCAGCCCGAAGTCGCGCTCGGCAGCGACCCGGGCGTCCTCGAGCGCCTCGGTGTAGGCCTCGATCGCCATCCCCACGCCGCTCTCGTGCGGGCGCACCGACGTGTACGGCGTGCACGTGAGCTCGGCGTAGCGCACCTGCTGGGTGGTGGCCAGCTCGCGCGCCACCTCGTAGGTGAGGAAACGGACGTCCTCGGGGGTGCGCACGAGGTCGACGACGGCGAGGTAGACCTCGATGAAGTGCGCGAAGTCGCGGAACTCGAAGAAGCGGCGCAGCTCGTTGAGGTCGCTGGGCACCACCCCGGGGTGGCGGGTCGCGAGGCCCGAGACGATCTCGGGCGAGGCGGAGCCGATGTGGTGCACGTGCAGCTCGGCCTTCGGCAGCCCGGCCACGAACGCCTCGAGGCCGGTCCCGGCGCCCGGGGCGCTCACTCGACGCCCTCGACCAGCAGCTCGGCGATCTCCTCCACCGAGCCGCCGTTGACGACCCCGCCGTCGAGCAGCACCGTCGGGGTGCCCTGCACGCCCGCCTCCTGGGCGGCCTGCGTCGCCTCGTCGACCCAGTCGCTGCGGGCCCCGGTCTCGATGCCCTCGGCCACCGCGGCCTCCTCGGCGCCGGCCTCGACGGCCAGGTCGACGAGGTCCTCGTCGGACGGGAACGGGCCGCTCTCGGGGGGCTGGTTCTCGAACAGCAGGTCGTGGAAGGTCTTGGCGACCTCGGGGCCGGACTCCTCGAGCACCACGGCGAAGGCGTTGGTGGCACGTCCCGAGTAGTCGCTGATGCGCGAGAGCAGCTCGAAGGGCCGGTACTCCACCGTCACCTTGCCCTCCTCGGCGAGGCGCGCGAGGTCGGCGCGTGAGGCCTCCTCGAGCTCGCCGCAGAACGGGCAGAGGAAGTCCTCGTAGATGACGATGTCGTGCGGCGCGTCGGCCTCGCCGATCGTGACGCCGTACTCGCCCTGGCCCGCCGACGGCGCGGCCACGTCGGTGCTGGTGTCGCGGTTGCGCTGGATGGCGAAGCCGACCCCGATGACCAGCACCATCGCCAGCACCACCCCGCCGACCGAGAGCAGCCTGCGGCGCCGCTCGGCCCGCTCCTGCTCGACGCGTGCCTGCTGGGCCCGCGCGGTGCGCTCGGCCGCCCTGGACTTGCTGCTGCTCATCGTTCTCCCTCGTGGCTCAGGTGGCCGTCGTGGTTGATGTCGTGGACGTCAGGGGTGCTCACCCGTCGCGGGGCGAGGAAGAGGTTGTCGAGCGCCCAGCGGGTGCGGGGCAGCGCGACCAGGTAGACCGAGGCCGCCAGCAGCGCGGTGTCGCGGGCGATCTCCCAGGGGTACTTCGAGGCCGCGTCGGGGTCGGTGCCGCCGCCGCCGAAGCAGCCGCAGTCGATGGTCATGCCCCGCGCCCAGACCGAGGCGATGGCGACGATGAAGGCGACGAACAGCACCGCGGAGACGACCGAGGCGCCCCGGGTGAGGAGTCCGAGCACCAGCATCAGCCCGATCACCACCTCGAGGACGGGGAGCAGCTGGCCCACCGTGGGCACGACCGCCTCGGGCAGCAGGTCGTAGGCGCGCACGGCGGCCACGGACGCGCCGGGGTCGGGCAGCTTCACCGCGCCGGCGGCGATCCAGACACCGCCGGTCGCCAGGCGCGCCAGCAGCCCGATCCACTCCTTGACCGCGTCGCTCACGCCTCGACCCTAGGAGAGGGGGCTGAGCGGCCCCTGAGAGAGGGGCGCGGCCGCGGAGGGACGCGCGCGTAGGGTGTGGGCCCATGAGTGACCGACTGGTGTGGATCGACTGCGAGATGACCGGCCTGGACCTGGGCGCCGACGCCCTGATCGAGGTCGCTGCGCTGGTCACCGACTTCGACCTCAACGTGCTCGGCGAGGGGGTGGACATCATCGTCAAGCCACCGGCCGAGGCGATGGACCAGATGATCCCCTTCGTCCGCGAGATGCACGAGAAGTCCGGGCTGCTCGTCGAGCTCGAGCACGGCGTCACCCTGGCGGAGGCCGAGGAGCGGGTGCTGGCCTACATCAAGGAGCACTGCGCCGACGGCAGCCGGCCGCCCCTGGCCGGCAACACCGTCGCCACCGACCGAGCGTTCCTGGCCCGCGACATGGCTGCGCTGGAGTCGTTCCTGCACTACCGCATCGTCGACGTCTCCTCGATCAAGGAGCTCAGCCGGCGCTGGTACCCCCGGGCCTACTACGCCGCGCCGGAGAAGCGCGGGAACCACCGCGCCCTGGCCGACATCCAGGAGAGCATCGAGGAGCTGCGCTACTACCGCGAGGCCGTCTTCGTCGCGCCCCCCGGCCCCGACAGCGCCACCGCCAAGGAGCTCGCCGCCCGCCACGGCGGCTCCATCACCGGCCTCACCGAGCCCTCCTGAGCCACCACCGGCCACGGGGCGAGCCCGATTCTGCACCGCTGGGCCGTGTGCCCTAGACTCTGCGTCGTTCCGGCCACGGCCGGATCGTGGTGGGCGTAGCTCAGCTGGTAGAGCACCGCGTTGTGGTCGCGGGGGTCGCGGGTTCAAGCCCCGTCGTTCACCCCACTGTCGCCGGGCCCCTGATCCGCACGAGTGCGGACCAGGGGCCCGACGCACGTCCGGGGCCGTCGTGCCCCCGACCGCGCAGGTCTCCTAGGCTTCCGGGGTGGACGACCCTCGCCCTGCCTGCCTCGTGCGCGCCGAGCACGACGACCCGCGGGTCGTCGGTGCCGTACGCCGCTACGTCGCCGAGCTCGACGCCCGGTTCCCCGGCGGGTTCGCGGTCGTCGAGGCCGACCTCGTCGACCCCGGTGGTCACTACCTGCTCGCCCTCGACGACGAGCGCGTGCTCGGCGTCGGTGGCGTGCGGGCGCTGCCCGGCACCGACGGCGCGCCGAGCGCTGAGGTCAAGCGGATGTGGGTCGATCCCGCCGCCCGCGGCACCGGCCTGGGTCGGCTGCTGCTGGCCGCCCTCGAGGAGCTGGCCGTCGACCTGGGCCACCGCCGGGTGCTGCTCGACACGAACCTGGTGCTCGGCGAGGCCGTGGCGCTCTACGAGCGCGCGGGCTACGACCGGGTCGAGCGCTACAACGACAACCCCTACGCTCAGGCCTTCTTCGCCAAGGACCTGACCGGTCAGGCCGGCACGTGGCCGAAGCGCCCGCTCTGGAAGTCCTGGTAGGCCTCCATCACCTCGGCGCGGGTGTTCATCACGAACGGCCCGGCCCAGGCGAGCGCCTCGCGGATCGGGCGCCCGCCGAGGACGACCACGTCGAGGGCCGGCGTACGGCTGTCCTGGCGGGCGGCGGCGCTGACGCTGAGGTAGTCGCCGGCGCCGAGCACGGCGGTCTGGCCGGTACGCAGCGGGCGCTCCTCGACGCCGACCGAGCCCTGTCCGCTGAGCACGTAGACCAGTGCGTTGTGCTCGACGTCCCAGGGCAGCTCGAGCCGGGCCCCCGGCTCGACGGTGGCGTGCACCAGGCTCATCGGCGTGTACGTCGCACCCGGGCCGGCATGCCCGGCCACGGTGCCGGCGATGACCCGCACCAGTGCTCCGGCGTCGGGGGTCGTGAGCAGCCGCACCTCGCCGGAGCGGATGTCCTGGTAGCGCGGGTCGCTCATCTTGGCGCTGCGCGGCAGGTTCACCCACAGCTGGATGCCGTGGAAGAGCCCGCCGGACTGCACCAGCCACTCGGGCGGCGTCTCGATGTGCAGCAGGCCGGAGCCCGCCGTCATCCACTGGGTGTCGCCGTTGGTGATCGACCCGCCGCCGCCGTGGGAGTCGCGGTGGTCGAAGACGCCGTCGATCATGTAGGTCACGGTCTCGAAGCCGCGGTGGGGGTGCCAGGCGGTGCCGCGCGGCTCACCGGGTGCGTACTCCACCTCGCCCATCTGGTCCATCATGATGAACGGGTCGAGCAGCGCGAGGTCGATGCCGGCGAAGGCACGGCGCACCGGGAAGCCCTCCCCCTCGTGGCCCTGGGGCGCGGTGCTGACCTGCAGCACCGGGCGCGGCTGGTCGCCGAGGCCGGGCGAGCCCAGCCTGGCCAGGGTGGTGAGGTCGTCGACGGTGATCGCGGGCATGCTGCCCACCTCGCTTCGTTGCAGGGAGCTGCTGGGACGGGGACTCTCGGGCAACGGTAGTTGAATGTTGGATATTCCGCGTCAGACCATCGACGGCAGCTCCACCACGAACGTGGTGCCGGCGCCGGGCTCCGACTCCGCGCGCAGCGTGCCGCCGTGCTGGGTCACCACCGAGTGCGCGATCGAGAGGCCCAGGCCGCTGCCGGGGATCGCCTGCGCCTGGGCCAGCGAGGAACGGAAGAACCGACTGAAGAGACGGTCCTGCTCGGCGAGCGGGATCCCGATGCCGGTGTCGGCGACGGTGATCGTGCTGCCCTGCTCGTGGCAGCGCAGGGCGACCTCGACACGGCCGCCGCGCGGGGTGAACTTGACCGCGTTGCCGACCAGGTTGATGACCACGCGCTCGAGCATGTCGCGGTCGCCGAGGAAGGGCACCGGCACGTCGGGCACCTCGACGCCGATCGGCACGCCGGCCCGCTCGCCGCCGGGCGAGACGACCGCGCAGCCGGCCCGCACGACGGCGACCAGGTCGAGCACCTTGTCCTCGAGCCCCAGTCCCGACTCCTGGACCCTCGAGAGGGTGAGCAGGTCGTCGATGAGGACCAGCAGCCGCTCGCTGTTGGCCGCCACCTTGGCGACCGCCGAGCGCTGCTGCGCGCTCAGGTCGCCGAAGGAGCCGTCGCCGAGCAGCTCGAGGTAGCCCTGGATGCTGGTGATCGGGGTGCGCAGCTCGTGGCTGACGCTCGAGACGAAGGCGTCCTTGACGGCATCGACCTCCTGCATGCGCGCCAGCGCGTCGCGCAGCGCCTCCTCGGCAGCCACCCGGTCGGTGACGTCCTCGGAGGTGCTGACGTAGCCCAGCACCCGGCCCGCCTGGTCGGTGATGCGCCCCAGCGTCATCGAGTGGGTGCGCTCGGTGCCGTCCTTGCGCACGAAGCCCATGTCGGCCCCGGCCATGTCGGGCTCGAGCATCCGCGCCGAGACGCTGGCGAAGTCGTCGTCGACCTCGAGCTCGTGGGCCTTGGCGCTGACCTGCTCGGCGGTGTGCAGGACCTGCGTCGACAGGCCCGCGGCCTCGCGCGCCGACCAGCCCAGCAGCCGCTCGGCCCCCGGGTTGAACAGGGTGATCCGACCCTGGCGGTCGGCGCCGATGATGGCCATCCCCGTGGCGCTCTGCACGATCCGGCCCAGCGTGTCGCGCTCGGCCGCCGCTGCCCGCGCCGCCTCGACGCTCTCGCCGACGCGCAGCAGCAACGGCACCACGATCAGCGCGCAGGTGGCGGCGTACGCCGCGAGCAGGACGGACCGCACGTCGCGCGGCAGGTCGAGCAGCACCGGCACGTCGGCGAAGGGGCCCCGGCCCGCCGTGGTCATCGCGATGGCCACGCCCAGCACCACCACGAGCTGGGCCAGCGCCTGGCGCGGGCTGACCCGCAGGGCGCTCCAGGCCAGCAGCGGGACCAGCACGAAGACCACGGAGGGGAACATCGCCGGGGCCAGCACGGCGGGCGCGAGGACGAGCACCGCGACCCACTGCAGCACCCGCTCGGGACGACGGGCCAGGGGGCCGTGGGTGGGCAGCCGGGCCCACAACGGGGTGAGCACCAGCTGGGAGGCCAGGTGGGAGGCGCCCAGGGCCAGCCCGACGAAGCCCGGATCGCCGAAGCCGGTCACGGCCGAGGTCAGCGCGCCGCCGACGAGGCCGACCAGCCCACCGAGGAGGCAGGCGCCCAGGTAGCGGCGCAGGTCCCGGTCGGCCCGGAGCCGCCACGGACCCTCCGCGCCCCCCAGCAGCACCCGCGAGACCAGCCACGTCTCCAGCCCGATCGTGGCGGTGTAGCCGGCGACGACCCCGGCCGGGCGGGCGGAGAACGAGAGCGTGAGCAGGGCCAGCGCCAGCACCACGCCCAGCAGCGCCGGCGCGTGGCGACGCGGGGCCAGCACCAGCACGCCCGTCGCCACCCCCACGGGCCAGATGCCGATCACGTGGCCGTCGTCGGGGGCCGCGCGCACCGCGGCCAGGCCCAGCAGCACGACCACCCCGAGCAGGGCCGCCACGCGGACCTCCCAGCGGCCGAGCCAGCCGGGCCAGCCGGGCCAACCGGGCCAACCGGTGGCGCTCGTCGAGCTCGTCGGCACGACGCTCCCTTCCCAGGACGGCGGCGGCTCCCCTGCCGCGCCGGGCCCATCGTGACACCCGCACCCGCCCACGACACGCGCGACACCGAGGATTTGTCGAGGCACGCGCTCGACTACCTTGGCCCGATGAGTCCGGCCTCCCCCTCGCGCACCCACTACGACGTCGCCGTGGTCGGCGGTGGCCACAACGGCCTGACCGCCGCCGCCTACCTCGCCCGCGCCGGCCTCTCGGTGCTCGTGCTCGAGCGCCTAGACCACACCGGCGGCGCCGCGGTGTCGGCCCCGGCCTTCAGCGGTCACGACGTGCGGCTCTCCCGCTACTCCTACCTGGTCTCGGTGATGCCCGACGATCTGGTGCGCGACCTCGACCTCGACGTGCGGCTCACCTCGCGCCGCACCGCGTCGTACACCCCGACCCTGCGCGACGGCACGCCCGGCGGCCTGATGGTCCAGCGCCCCGAGGGTGAGGAGACCGCGCGCTCGTTCCGCGAGCTCACCGGCGGCGACGACGAGTACGCCGCGTGGTGCGACTTCTACGCCGGCGTCGGTCGGCTGGCCGAGGTGGTCGCCCCCACGCTGCTCGCGCCGCTGCCGCACGAGCGCGACCTGCGCGAGCAGGTCGACCCCACCATCTGGCGCGACATCGTCGAGCGCCCGCTGGCCGAGGCCATCGAGCGGCGCTTCGCCGACGACACCGTGCGCGGGGTGATCGGCACCGACGCGCTGATCGGCACCTTCGCGTCGCTGCACGACCCCTCGCTGGTGCAGAACCGGTGCTTCCTCTACCACCTCGTCGGCAACGGCACCGGCGAGTGGCGGGTGCCGGTGGGGGGCATGGGTGCGGTGACCGACGCAATGGCTCGCGCGGCCATCGGTGCCGGGGCCGAGGTGCTCACCTCGGCCGGCGTCTCCGCCATCCGCCCCGGCGAGGGCTCCCCCGCCGAGGTCGACGTGCACACCGGCGACGGCCCGCGCACCGTCACCGCCACCACGGTGCTGGCCAACGTGGCGCCCTGGGTGCTGCGGATCCTGCTCGGCGAGCCCGAGGACGCCGCCTCGAAGCCGGTGGGCGCACAGCTGAAGATCAACCTGCTCCTCGACCGGCTGCCCCGGCTGCGCTCGGGGGTCGACCCCGAGGTGGCCTTCGCCGGCACGCTGCACCTGGCCGAGGACTACACCGAGATCGAGCAGGCGTGGGCCGACGCGGCCGCCGGCCGGGTGCCCACCCGGATGCCCGGCGAGGTCTACTGCCACTCGCTGAGCGACCCCTCCATCCTGGGCTCGGCCGCCCCGGGAACGCACACGATGACCTACTTCGGGCTGCACACCCCCGCGACGCTCTTCGAGCACGACGGGGAGGCCGCGAAGCGGCTGGCGGTCGAGCGAGCGCTGGCCTCGCTCGACGAGCACCTGG
Organism: Nocardioides cremeus; assembly: GCF_030518195.1. Lineage (GTDB taxonomy): Bacteria > Actinomycetota > Actinomycetes > Propionibacteriales > Nocardioidaceae > Nocardioides > Nocardioides cremeus. The sequence goes on along the minus strand of NZ_JAULSC010000002.1, from coordinate 104,277 downwards.
TCGAGCCGATCTCCTCGGTCGTGGCGCGCGACGCCGAGGGCAACCCGTGCATCGAGGCCAAGATCCCCCAGGACATCGAGGCCGACCTCGCCATGCCGGGCGGGCACATCTTCCACGGCGACCTCGACTGGCCATGGGCGCCGCCCCGCGCCCGGCTCGACACCCCCGCCCAGCAGTGGGGCGTGGCCACCGGCGTCGACCAGGTCCTGCTGTGCGGCTCGGGCAGCCGCCGCGGCGGAGCCGTCTCCGGCCTGGGCGGCCACCACGCCGCGCAGGCCGTCCTCGAGGCCCGCTGAGCCGACCAGGGCCCCTCGATTTCGACTCCGCGCCGGCCGCTGGTAACGTTCACGTCGCTTCACCACGCGGCATTAGCTCAATTGGCAGAGCAGCTGACTCTTAATCAGCGGGTTCGGGGTTCGAGTCCCTGATGCCGTACCGATCACCACGCTCGAGGCCCTCACGCAGAGATGCGGAGGGCCTCGAGTGCTTCCACCCGGCCCGCGCTCCCGCCGGCCCGGTCTGGACCGGCCCTGGTCCACCACGGCCGCCTTTTACCGTCCTGCCGGCTCCGGGGCCTCCCCCGTCGTAGCCTCGACCCGGGTCGCTTTCGTGGAGGGACGAAGCGGCACGGGGCTGGGAGGACCCATGGCGCACGAGCGCGGCACCGCCTCGGCGGTGGACGGCCATGCCGGTCTGGCCGACCGGGGCACGGCCGAGCGCGCACTGACCGCCCTGCGCGCGGTCACCGACGCCGACCTGTCCGACCTGCTCGCCCTGGCCGCCGACCTGACCGGCGTGGAGGTCGCGGCGCTGGCCGTCGCCGACGACGAGTCCTTCCACTACCCCGTCACCGTCGGCACCGATGCGTTCACGACGCCGTACGCCGAGGCGCTGTGCCGCCGAGCGCGTGGCGTGCCCGGCCTCTTCGAGGTGCCCGACACCACGCTCGACCCGCACCTGCAGGACTCACCGCTGGTCACCGGGGAGCGGGCGGTGGTGCGCTTCTACGCCTCGGCGCCGCTGACCACGTCCGGCGGGCAGGAGGTCGGCCGCTTCTGCCTCTTCGGCACCCGTCCCCACCAGCTCGACGAGGAGCAGCGGCGGGTGCTGGCGACGCTGGCGGTGGCGGCCAACCGCATCCTCGAGCTGCGGCTGCGCCGCCTCGCACCCAGCCAGCCCCCGACCGCCGACGTCGTGGCGATCGCCGCGCAGATCAGCCACGACCTGCAGTCACCGCTGGCGACGCTCACCATGAGCCTGGGGATGCTCGAGGGCGACGGGCTCGACGTGCCGACCCGGTCGTCGGTGCTGGCGATGGCCTCGCGCTCGGTGGAGCGGATGCGCGGCATGGTCGAGGGCACCCTGCGCCTGCACGACCTGGCGCACGAGCCGCCGCGCCACGAGGTGGTCGACCTGCGCGCCCAGGTCGAGCAGCTGGTCTGCGACGAGCGCGACCAGTGGGAGCGCTCGGGCGGACGCGTCGACGTCGGACTCCTGCCCACGGTGCTCGGGGACCCGGCCCAGGTGAGCCTGGTGCTGCAGAACCTGCTCCAGAACGCCCGCAAGTTCGCGCGCCCGGGGCACCCGCCCGAGGTGGCGGTCAGCGCGACCCGGGAGGACGACCGGGTGCGGGTCACGGTGCTCGACAACGGCGTGGGCATCCCGGTGGAGCGCAGAGCCCGGGTCTTCGACCTCTTCGCCCGCGCCGGTGACGGCCAGGGGCACGGGATCGGCCTGGCCACCGTCGCCCGGATCGTGCACGCCCACGGCGGGCGGTGCGGCGTCGACGACGGCCCTGCGGGCGCAGGCGCCGCGCTGTGGTTCGAGCTGCCCGGGGCCTGAGCACCGACGCCGGACCGCCGGTGCGGGTGGTGCGTGGTCACCGGACGGCTGGCACCGTGGGAGCGGTGAGCACCTCGAGTCCCGGGAGCCCCGGTCATGACGCGGTCGTCGTCGGCGCCGGCCACAACGGCCTGGTCGCCGCCAACCTGCTGGCCGACGCCGGCTGGTCGGTGCTGGTCGTCGAGCAGCAGGACCAGGTCGGCGGCGCGGTGCGCAGCGACACCGAGGTGCACCCCGGGTTCGTGCACGACACCTTCAGCGCCTTCTACCCCTTCGCTGCCGCCTCGCCCGTGATCTCCGGCCTGGGCCTGGAGGAGCACGGCCTGCGCTGGCGGCACCCACCGGCCCCGCTGGGCCACCCGTTCCCCGACGGCGGCTGGGCCCTGGTGCACCCCGACCGCCATGACACCGCGGCCGGCCTCGACGACGAGCACCCCGGCGACGGCGAGGCGTGGCTCGAGCTGTGCCGCACCTGGGACCGGGTGGGCGAGCCCCTGCTGTCGGCCCTGCTCGACCCGTTCCCGCCGGTGCGCGGGGGGGCTCGGCTGCTGTCGCGGCTGCCCGGCGCGGGCGGCCTGCACCTGGTCCGCGAGCTGCTCACGCCGGCGGCGTCGTTCGGCGCCCCCCGCTTCGGTGGTCGCGGCGCCCGAACGCTGATCGCGGGCAGCGCGGGCCACGCCGACATCCCGCTCGACTCCACCGGCTCGGGCGCCTTCGGCCTGATCATGACGATGCTGGCCCAGAGCGTCGGCTTCCCGGTGCCCGAGGGCGGCGCCGGCCGGCTGACCGAGGCGATGGCCCGTCGCCTCGAGTCCCGTGGTGGCCGAGTGCTGCTGGGCACCGAGGTCGAGTCCGTCGAGGTGCGGGGCGGCCGGGCCGTGGCGGTGCGCACCCGGGAGGGCGAGCGGTACGCCGCCCGCCGCGCCGTGGTCGCCGACGTGTCGGCGCCGTTGCTCTACGGCCGCCTCCTCGACCCCGCCGACCTGCCCTCCCGGGTCGCGCGCGGCATGCGGTCCTTCGAGCTCGACCCCGCCACGGTCAAGGTCGACTGGGCGCTCTCGGGGCCGATCCCCTGGGCCGGGGCGCCCGCGGTCGCGCCGGGCTCCTTCCACGTGGGCGACTCGCTCTCGCAGCTGCAGGGCGCGCTGGCCGAGGTCGCGGCCGGCGGAGTGCCGGAGCGCCCCTTCCTGCTCGCCGGGCAGATGACCACCAGCGACCCGACCCGCAGCCCGGCCGGCACCGAGTCGCTGTGGGCCTACACCCACGTGCCCCAGTCGGTGGGTGCCCGCTGGGGCCGCGACGACGTGGAGCGCTTCGGTGACCGCGTCGAGGCGCGGATCGAGGAGCTCGCCCCGGGCTTCGGCGACCGCGTGCTCGCCCGGCGGGTGCTGGGCCCCCGCGACCTGCAGGAGCGCAACGCCAACCTCGTCGGCGGCGCCGTCAACGGCGGCACCTCCCAGCTGCACCAGATGCTGGTGCTGCGGCCGGTGCCGGGGCTGGGCCGCCCCGAGACCGGGATCGGGGGTCTCTACCTGGGCTCGAGCTCGGCGCACCCGAGCGGCGGGGTCCACGGCGCACCCGGCGCCAACGCGGCCCGTGCCGCGCTGCTGCACCACCGGCTGCACGCCCCCGTGCGTGCCGGGGCCGGGCTACTGGCCCGGCTCAACCGGTCCGCGACCCCCGGCGGGTAAGCGCCGGGCCCAGCCCGCGACCTACCGTCGAGGCCATGCCCACCATGAAGCTGTCCCGTGCCCTGTCCGCCGCCACCGCGTCGTACGGCGCCTATGCCCTGGCCCGTCCCTCCCACCTGCCCGACGCCCTGGGCTCCCAGGCCGGCGACCGCGATGGGCTCGAGCTGCTCTCGCAGTCCTACGGCGTGCGCGACCTCGCCGTGAGCGCCGCGGGCGTGTTCGGGTCGCCGCGCGTGGTCAAGGCCGCGATGGCGATCCGGATCGCCGCCGACCTCGGCGACTGCGCACTGCTGGCCGCCCGCACCGAGGGCGACGTGCGGCGCAAGGTGATGGGCGTGACCCTGGGCTGGGCGGGGCTCAACGCCGTCGCGCTGCTGGTCGACCGGAAGGCCTGAGCGCCTCCGGCGCCGGGCTACACTCCCCGGGTGCTTGGTTGTCAGGCACAACCATCACCGAGGAGGAACCGGGTGCCGTCGCTCACGAGGTCGTCGTTCTCGACCCTGCGCCGGCGCGGCGACGAGCGCGTCACCTTCGCCGTCCTGGCGGTGGCGGTCGCGTCGTTCGTGATGCTGCAGTCGCTGGTGGTGCCGGTGCTGGCCCAGCTGCAGGTCGAGTACGAGACCGACCAGGCCACCGTCACCTGGGTGCTGACCGCCTACCTGCTCTCGGCCTCCATCGCCACGCCGCTGGTCGGTCGCCTGGGTGACGCGGTCGGCAAGCGCCGCGTCCTGGTCATCGCCCTGGCCCTGCTCACGCTCGGCTCGGCGCTCGCCGCGCTCTCCCCCACCATCGGCTGGCTGGTCGCCGCCCGAGCCGTGCAGGGCGTCGGCGGCGGCGTGATGCCGCTGGCCTTCGGGGTCATCCGCGACGAGTTCGCCCCGAGCCGGGTCAACGGCGCGCTGAGCGTGATGGCCTCGCTGACCGCCGTCGGCTTCGGCGTCGGCATCGTGGCCGCCGGTCCGGTGGTCGACACGCTCGGCTTCACGTGGTTGTTCTGGCTGCCGATGATCGCCACCGCGCTGGCCGGCGCGGGCGCCCTGCTGCTGGTGCCCGAGTCACCGGTGCGCACCCCCGGTCGTCTCCCGGTGCTGCCCGCGGTGCTGCTGGCCGGGTGGCTGGTCTGCCTGCTGCTGGGCGTCAGCCAGGGCAACGTCTGGGGCTGGGGCTCCGGGCGGGTGGTGGGCCTGCTCGTCGCCGCGGCGCTCCTGCTGGTGGCCTGGGTGCGCGTCGAGACCCGCGTGCCGGTGCCCCTGATCGACATGACGATGATGCGCCAGCGCGGCGTGTGGACGGCCAACGCGGTGGCCGCCTTCGTCGGCTTCGGGATGTTCGCCTCCTTCGGCTTCCTGCCCCAGTTCCTGCAGAGCCCCGTCGAGACCGGCTACGGCTTCGGCGCCTCGATCAGCGAGTCGGCGGCGCTGCTGCTGCCCTCGGCGGTCGCCAGCTTCCTCGTCGGCTTCGTCACCGCGCGCCTGGTGCGCCGCCTGGGCGCGCGCACCGTGATCGTGGCCGGCACCCTCGGCAACGCCGTCGCCTTCGCCTCGGTGGCCCTCTTCCACGACCACACCTGGCAGCTCTACCTGGCCACCACCCTGCAGGGGCTCAGCTCGGGGTTCGTCTTCTCGTCCCTGGCCGGCGTGGTCATCGGCGCGGTGCCCGCGCACCAGACCGGGGTGGCCAGCGGCATGAACGCCAACATCCGCACCATCGGCGGTGCCGTGGGCTCGGCCGTCATGGCCGGCATCCTGACCGCCGACGTGCTGGCCTCGGGCTACCCGACCGAGCGGGCCTACGTCGTCGGCTTCCTGGTGCTCGCCGGCGCGATGGCGCTCGCCGCCCTGGCCGGAGCCCGCATCCCCGACTCCCGCGAGCCGCGCAGCGCCGGCGCCCTCGCCGACGCCGACAACGCCGAGCTCGGCCACGTCCCGGCAGCGCCCGCGCGCTGACCGGCCCTCCTCATCGGGGGTGGCGCAGCCGGGCGCCGACGACGAGGCTGGCGGCATGGAGATCGAGAAGGCGATGACCGCCGTGCGCGGGACCCACCAGTCGGTGCTCACCACGCTGCGCCGCGACGGCCGGCCGCAGCTGTCCAACGTCGTGCACGCCGTCGACGAGCAGGGCGTCATCCGGGTCTCCACCACCGCCGACCGTGCCAAGCACGCCAACCTCCGGCGTACGCCGTGGGCGGCGCTGCACGTCAACGGCGACAGCTTCTGGTCCTACGCGGTCGTGGAGGCCGACGTGACCCTCTCGGAGGTGGCCGGCGCCCCCGACGACGCGGCCACCGACGAGCTCGTCGAGCTCTTCCGGGCGATCTCGGGCGAGCACGACGACTGGGACGAGTACCGGGCTGCCATGGTCGCCGAACGGCGCGTGGTGCTGCGGCTGCACCCCACGCGGGCCTACGGCGCACTGCGCTGAGCCCGACCCGTTCCGCAAGGAATCCGCAAGGTTGGCACCAGCGGGCACAAGGTCTGCACAAGCCGGGCCCGACGGCCAGCCCAGCACGACAGGGTGGTCTCATCACCTGCTGATCGAGGAGACCACCGTGCACCAGACCACCCCGCCCACCCGCTCACCGCGCCGCGCCGCGCTGGCCGGTGGCCTGAGCGCCCTGTTGGCACTCGGCACCGTCGTGGCGCTGAGCGCCTCTCCGGCGGCGGTCGCAAGCCCCCCTGACCGCGACCAGGTCTGTGACGATCTCGACTCCGAGAAGCGCGACACCACCGGCGACCCGATGACGGTCACGCTCACCGCGCCTGCCGGCTTCCTGATCAACCGCTACTGCGTCAAGGCCGGCAGCATCAACCAGGGCGACGGTCCGCAGTACGTCGAGCTCGACACCCCGCTGGCCTCCATCGCCGTCAGCTACACCTCGACGGTGAGCAACAAGGGCAAAGCGATCTCGCACTACTCCTACTCGTGGGTGCCGGCTGCCACCTCTCCCGCCCCGGAGCCGGAGCCCGCGCCCGAGCCGAACCCGGAGCCGAACCCGGAGCCCGAGCCCGACCCGGTGCCGAACCCGGAGCCGGAGCCGGAGTTCCCGCCGAACCCCCCGACCAACCCGGGCGGCCACTTCGACTGGAACTGGAAGTACGCCGACCCCACGTGTGCGGGTCTCGTGGTCGCCTACCCGAGCGACCTGCCGCAGGGCCAGGCCAACGACATCAACATCCGGCTGCGCACGGCCACCGGTCAGATCACCCTGAACTACCACAACAACGAGGGCACCTGGTCGGGCACGCGGGCCTTCCCCTACTCCCAGCACCGGAACTGGCCGGCCGGGACCACCGACTACACGGTCGAGTGGATCCAGGTCGCCGGCACCAACTACCACTGGGAGGACGGGCTGCGCTGCCTCCTCGAGACCGACGGTGACGACAGCACCCTCGACGTGCCCCGCGCCGTGACCGCCATCGACGACTTCGACGCCGACAAGGTCAAGCTGCGCCGCGGCCAGCGGGTGGGCACCGACCTGGTCACCATCGACCAGCCCGGCCTGGAGTCCGTCGAGCTGCAGCGCCTCGCCAAGGGCGACTGGACCACCAAGCGGACCCTGCCGGCCGACACCGGGCGCGTGCTGGTCTCGTTCCCCAAGGAGCGCAAGAAGGGCACCTCGCGCTACCGCCTGGTGGTCCCCGGCTCCGAGTCGGTGACCGGCGCCGTCACCGACGTGCTCAAGGTGAAGGTCCGCCGCTGAGGCGAGGCCTCCACAGCAACCACACGGACCGGGTCCGTCAGCGGGTGACCACCTGCCGACGGATCCGGTCCTTGCGGATCCGGGCGTCGGTCCACGCGAAGCGCACCCACTTCTCCTGGGAGAACAGGCGGGTCTGGTCGCGCGAGAACGGCGAGCGCGGGTCCTCCGACTGCCCGTAGGTCAGGATCGTGCGGGCGTCGAGGCCACGGCGGCCGCGGTAGCTGATCGCCTGGATGTGCGACGAGCCGTAGGTGATCGGCCGGTAGCGGTCGGCGTGGTCGACGACGTCGCGCGAAGCCAGGGCGTTGGCGTTGCCCACCGCGTCGCCGGTGCCGCCACCCAGGCCGTAGGGCCGCGCCCCCCGGTCGCCGGCGACCTGCAGGCTCCCCCAGCGGGCATCGAAGGCGAGGCCGGCGTCGCGCACGGCATCGATCGCCGCCTGCATCGCCTCGACCACCTGCGGGTTGTCGGTGTTGAGGTCGCGCGGGGTGTGCAGCGGGTCCTCCGGGTCGAAGGGGGTGCGCCACACGGTCTCGACCAGGTCGAGGGGCACCGAGGGCAGCCGCGTCACGAACTCCTCGAAGAGGTGCACGCCGCGCGAGCCCTTGTCGGAGCGCCCGTCCCAGGCCGACAGCGCGGCGCAGGCCTCGGTCTCCCCCGTCTGCGCGCAGACCTCGTCGAGGGCGCCGTCGGCGCGCATCACCTCGGCGGCCATCACCCGGTTCTCGTGCTGGTGGCCGCGGAAGCTGCGCGGGGTCTCCTTGCGCCCGGCCGCCAGGCGATCGGCGACGTAGGCGGAGACGACCCGGGTGCGCATCGTCCGCTCGCAGCGCTCGCAGCCGATGATCGCGGCGTACCCCTCGAGGCGCACCTCGTCGTTGGGCACCCAGTAGGAGTCGTTGGCGTTCATCACCCAGTCGCGGCGCACCACCGACGGCAGGTTCTCGGGGCCGAAGATGCCGGGGCGCTGGGCGTCGTCGTCGGCGCCCCACGCGCACGACGAGGAGGCGCGGGTGCCGTCGAGGCCCGGCAGGCCCGCCACCTGCTCGAGCACCCGGCCCACCGGGGTCATGCACTGCTGGGCGAGCGCGTCGGGCACGTTGGGCACCACCGAGTGGTCGGCGTAGAGCACCCGGCCGTCGCGGTCGGCGGCCGTGGTGTTGACCCACGGCATCCCGGCCCCCGCGTCCTGGCGGCGCAGCAGGTCACGCACTCCGGTGGCCTTGCCCATGTCGAAGAAGGTGTCGATGGTGCGCAGGTGCTCGGCGTTGGCGTCGCGGATCGCCCAGACCGAGGCGGCGCCCCACGGCATCAGGGTGTCGGGCGAGTCGACGACGTACCCCTCGGCGGTGCGGTAGAGGTCCTCGGTCACGGTGCTGACCCGGCCGTCCTCGCCGAGCACCTCGACCTCCACCTCGCGGCGCTCGATCGGCTGCGGGCCGGCGTCGGTGAGGTACGTCGTCGGGCCGAGCGTGAGGTACTCGTAGGGCGTGAAGCGGTAGGCCGTGGAGACGGTGTGGCTCCACGCGACGTCCTTGTTGAAGCCGATGTTGACCGCGGGCGAGCCGACGAGCGAGGCGCCGGCGACGTCGTAGCGGCCCGGGATGGTCAGGTGCTGCTGGGTGCACTGTTCTGGGGACATTACGACTGTTCAAGCCATACACTGTTCAAGTGACGCCAGCCGAGAACGAGCCAGGAACACACTGGCTAGTGCTCTTCGTCGACCAGGACAAGCAGGTACCGGTACACCTGCATCCCGACCTCGTGGCACTGGCCGATCTAGCCGACGAGGAGCAAGCCCACGGGGTCACCTCGGGCACGCCAATCATCGTTTCGCCTGAACTCGAACTCGACCCACGACTAGTCGCTTTCTGCACTCAGGGTCCCCTCGCTTCGAGACGTGACCTGACCAAGGACGCGTACGCCCGCAACATCGCCGACTGGTGCTCGTTCCTCTGGAGCGAAGACCTGACATGGACCGATGCGACAGAAAGCCACTACGACGACTACCGGCGCTGGCGGACTGATAGGAACCTGCATCGCTCGCCCCTGCCTGGTGAGCGGAAGGTGCACATCCGCGAGTCGTCATTCGATCGTGCCCACTTCGCTCTCAAGTTGCTCTACGACTGGGCCGTGAAGCAAGGACACGTGGACCAGTCGCCCGTCCCAGAAGCGCGACCCGCTAAGTCGCCCAGGGGACGCAGTAGGCCGACAGGTCACGCGTCGCGTCCTGAGCGCTTTCGCTGGGTCACCCCAGCCTCTTATCAGGTATGGCGCAACGTCGGGCTGCTTGGGCACGAAGCAGTTCGGCGAGACCGTGCTGTCGTTACCGGACCGCCACTCACCTCATGGCGTGGACACAACACAGACCGGGACAGCGCACTGACCGACCTCATGATTACCTCGGCGCTGCGCAGTGGCGAGCAGCGGGCGCTACTGCTACCCGAGATGCCTGAGCACTCGATTGACCTGCGCTTGGCCACTGAGACCGCGAAGTACCGGAAGAGCCGCATCTACACGCCGCTCCCGTTGGCGTTGGATCGGGTTGCGCGTTACTGCCAGGGCGAGCGAGCCAGGGCGGTACGGCGAGCCCAGGCTGCTGGCCGCTACGAGACACGCGCCACCAGTGAGCGGCTGCTCGTCGTTCGCTGGGTCCAGGACGGACGAGACCTGGCATACGAGGCAGAGGACGGGCGCTGCGGGCTGCTCGACGACTTGACCATCATCGAGCGCTCTCGGGTGTTCGTACGAACTGAGGGCGGCGAGTTGGAACCACAGTCGCTGTGGCTGAAGGACGACGGTTCGGCCATGACGGAGGACGCTTGGAAGAAGGTCTTCCGACGTGCCAACAACCGCGTCCTCACGCAGTGGGAGGGCCTCGGTGCAGACGTTCGGACCGTGCCATGGATTAGTTCTCACAGCCTGCGCTTCTCGTTCGCCCTGTACGTGCTCGCAGCCCTGCACCGGCGCATCGACGAACGCGACGGACGTGACCCCCACGGCGCATACGACGAACGGAACTACGAGACCGCCTACGACATCGTCAGGGACATGCTGGGACACGCCTCTGTGGTGACTACGAAGGACATCTATCTGGAGCCCGTGAAGCGGCTCCGCAGCGCCAGCCTCTTTAACGATGTAGCAACCGCGACTGACCTGTCGGAGGTCATCGCCAGACTGGTTGGCGATAGCGACCGCGTTCTCGACACCGGCACCGTGTTCGAGAGCGGGGACTGATGCCGCAATCACCCAAGCGTGCCAAGGGACAGCCCATCCCGTCACGCCTCGACGCAGGCCGTCTCTCACTAACCTGGACGGTGCCGGGCGAAGACGAGCCACGGGTGATTGACCTCAGCGGCGAGCCGGGGTCAGTAGCCCTGCGGCTTGACATGCTGCGCGCGTTCGAGGAGAAGACCAAGGTCGACTGGCGCGAGACCGCCACCGTGTTCCGGGGGCTCAACGCTGCCAGGCATCTGCTGGGCAAGTGTGACGAGCAGGGCATCGGGTCTCTCGCCGACCTGCAAGTCGACGTGTACGCCGCAATGGTGGAGGACCTCGCCACCGGTTGGTCGGAAGCGACACTGCAGACCTTCAAGGTGCACATCAGGTCTCTGCTCCTTGTCGCGCCGAACCTCCCCATTCGGACCGCGTGGTTCGTTGGCACACGGACGGGAGGACGCCGAGGAGAGAGCGACCGCGCCGCTTACACCAGAGACGAGTTCCTGGCGCTCGCTGATGCTGCACAACGAGTGGTCAGTCAAGCCCACCGGCGCATCACCCGCGCCTATGCGGACGCATTCGTCGGCTCAACACTTCCCGCGTGGCGCGACCTCCCGGCAGGGTCAGAAGACCGGCGCAAGCGCCTCCTCTGGTTACTGCTCACAGATAGTGAGCGGCCGACCTATGCCGTCTACAAAAGGGACCTGGGCTCTCCTTCTGTAACGGACTTGCGATACCCCGACGCGAACTCTTGGTACATGTTCAAACACTGGTTCCTTCTCACGGCAAGAGAGGCATCAGCCGCAGCGACCCTTCTCACCTGTCGCGAGGGTTACAACACCAGCACCATCGACCGACTCACCGTTGCAGACCGAAGCGTTGGCGTAGGCGACCCCGACAGCGAGTTCTTCGCTGTGCTCAATGACAAGGCCCGGCGAACAAGCAATCGATACTTCACGAGCATCCACGAGGACTCGAACGACGACATCGAAGATCCGGAAGAGGCTGCTCACGAGGTGGGATCTGCCACGCTGCGCACGGGACGAGTGTTCAGGCTGCTACACGAAGCCACCGACCCGGCGCGGCATCACGCCTCCGCAAGAGGGCTAGCCACTACGACTCTGCTGATATACGGCAGCCCCGGACCTGCCATCACCAAGACGAGTGGACATTCCCAGCGCAGCCTCATGCAGGGGCTCATGTCCGGAGTGCCGGACCAGTACCGAGATGGCGGCTGGATACCGACCGGGTTGCACCTCGACTTCCAGATGCTTCACCGGACGTACCAAGTCGTCATCGATCGTGCGCCCACCCACAACACCCGCAACACCCACACTCGCGCGTACCTCGCCAAGAACCCCGAAGCGCGAGCGCAAGCAGACGCGACAGCGCGAGACGGTTTCACGCAGTCGGTCGCCACCGCGCACCAGCGAATGGCGCTGCGAATCAGCGCCGAAGCCGAGGTCAGCGCCGAGGTCAACTCAGGACTCAAGGACACGGCGACTGTTGCGTGCGCCGACATCACCCACCACCCAGTCACCGGCACCATCTGCCGCGACAACTTCCTGATGTGTCTTGCTTGCACCAACGCCATCGCCACCGCCCGTCACGTACCCCGACTGGCTCTACTTCATGGGGCTCTCGAAGACTTGCGAAGCACCATGACCAGCACGGCTTGGGAACAATGGCGCGACGATTACCTGCGCCTGCACGCCTTCCTTGTCAACGAGGTCCGGCTCGACCAAGACGGCATCCGAGAAGCCGCGCAGCGAGCCACCAGGGCCGACCGTCTCAACGTATCGCGCGTCCTCGAAGGAGCCCTTGATGTCGACCAGTGACGCGGAGTGGGTGGAGGCTCTCGCGGAAGAGGTCGATGCCGGAGAAGTCGTCAGCCTCAGTCCCGACACCCCCGCAATCGAGTCCCATCGCATCCTGAACACCGCCGCTGCCGTCCCTGTTGCAGGGGATGACCGGTGGGACCTCTCCGCACTCAACCAAGACCCAGGCGTGTCCCCCGTCGCGCTCGTGTTCACAACCACCCGCGCCACTGGAGTCGTCTACCACCCAGAGCGCATCGAAACGCTCAAGCGAATCGCTTACCTCCTCATCAACCGCCGCGTTCCGGCCACTGTCGCCATGGCTCCTGACAGCAAGCCAGGGTCTCCCTACGTACCGGCCCCCTCCGTCTACCAAACCCTTCGCGCCCTGCGCCGGTTCATGGAGTGGGCTGAAGCCATCGCCGAGGCTGAGGTCCTAGCCGACTGCACGCCCGCCCTGATGGACCAGTACGCCAACGCTCTAGCCCAGAGGGACATCGAAGACCAGTCGGTAAGAGCAAGCCTCTACCCACTGTGGCGACTGAGCCAGATGGCGAAGTGGCTGCCCTCACAAGACCAACTCCCCGTGCCGTCCTGGAAGTGGGACACCCCCGGCACTGGGCGGGTGCAAGTCGACCCGGACGGGTCCGCTTTCGCTGTCATCGACCCCGAAGTTCTGGACCCGCTGCTCACCTGGTCCTTGGCTTACGTGCGTGACTTCTCACGCGACCTCCTGCCCGCACGGGACCTGGTGCGGAATCGTCTAGCCTCTGCTCGACCGGTCTCCGAGGAAGAGGTCGGGGCCTGGATGCGTGACTACCTCCAACAGACCGGACATCGCATCCCGCTCGATCCGCAGTTACCGAGGCCCACCCCAGCCCTGCACTACCTGTCGTACCTGTCCGGCATCGACTACACATCACTCAGGGTCTGGTGGGATACGCACCGCAAGCGACGACCACTCATCATCCGCGACCGCGACCTGCGATGCGACCTCGGTGTGACCGTCACCGCGACGCTGCACGACGGCCTCCCCTGGGCCGACGACATCGAGTTCTACGACGTGTCCAAGGGCAACCAGACGCGCGGAGTCAACGGCGCTCGGGCGCTTCGACATCTCCAGACGGCGTGCTTCATCGTTCTGGCCTACCTCAGTGGATGCAGGCCACAAGAGTTGCGCACTCTTGAACGCGAGGGCTGCATCATCGAGGTCCCGGCACCAGAACCAGGCGGCATCACCGGCTACCTCGTGCGAGGAACCCTTCGTAAGGGCCAGGAGTCCGGTGGCACGAGTGAAAAGTGGGCCACCATCAAGCCCGGAGCAGACGCGGCGCATCTCGCATCCAGGCTCGCTGAAGACAGTCGCTGGCTCTTCCCTGGGCCTGACGGCAAGCCCATCAGCACCGTGCGAATCAACGCCCGCATCGACGACTTCATCAAGCACGTCAACAACCTGCCGCTCCAGGACCGACTCCCCGGCGCATTCCGCATCGGCGGCGACCAGGAACCTGACGTCACGACCCGGCAGTTCCGACGCACCGCGTCCTGGAACATCCTGAACCAGCCGGACGGTGAGTTCGCACTGGGCAACCAGTACAAGCAAGCGAGCACCACGCTGGGCCGAGACGGCTACGCGTCGATGCGCAACGCTGGCGTGACGAAGATGATGGACGCCGACGCTGCCGCCGTCCACCGAGCAACCCTGGTGTCGGTGAGCGAAGCAATCCTGAACGGCGCAGGAGTGTCTGGTCCCTCAGCGGACCGACTCATCGCCGCAGCCCAGTTGGCCCAGCCTCTGAGAGCCGTTTACGTGGCGCCAGCGGCCCTTGCGGAGATTCTGAGCGACGCCGACGCGCAGGTGTACGACAACCCAAGTCAGCACAGCCTGTGCGTCTACGTGCCTGCCCGAGCCAAGTGCGCAGGCACCGACGACGCACCCGACCGTGGGTCCTGCGTCAGAAACTGCACCTGCCATGCCCGCACCGACATCCAGATGGACGTTCTCGCGAAAGAGGCGGAGCGCAACCGCATCGAAGCCGAATCACCCCTGACCCCGGAGCCCCTCAGGGTTCGACTCCTCCAGGTCGCAGAGCAGGCGGAACAGGACGTCGACCAACACCACCGTGAACGCAGGTACCTGCCGATAGTCGAAGTGACCAACCAAGCGGGCGGGGTGTCCGATGGCGACTGAAGCACCAGGCTGGTGCAAGCGATGCCTCAAGCCCATCGAGCAGGCTGAGCGACGCCAAGGTCGGGCTCGTGAGTTCTGCGGCGATGCCTGTCGCCAAGCCCACGGACGTGCCCAGCGGACCCACCGGTTACTCGTGAAAGAGGTCGGTCTCAGCGAGGCCCAGGTCGGACGGCTACTCACTCTCTTCAAGGTCAGCGAACGTGACGTGAGGCTGTCACGTTCTGGTTCGGAGCAGGAGGCTTCTGATGCCACGACGTGACCCAAAGGTGGTGCGGGCTATCCAGGCAGCGTCCCAAAGGATGCTTGACGGCAACCCCATCGAAGTCGAGGTAGGGCGTCTCAGCGTCATAGCCCTGTCTGAGGAGTCCGGGGTAGCGCGCACACGGCTCAACCGCGAGTACAAGGAAGAACGCGACGCACACACCCTTGCAGTGCTGAGGGCACAAGCACCAGGCGAGCCGACCACTCCGAGGGAACGAGAACTACGGGACCAGGTAGCGACCCTCACCGACCAGGTCGAGGTCCTCAACGACCAGCGGCTAGGGCTGTCTCAGTTGCGGGACTCTTGGAAGCAGGCTGCCGAACACTTCATCCGAGCCGCACACGTCAAGCAGGTGGAGGTCAACCGTCTTCGTGAGAAGGACGCCGTGTCGATGAAGGTCCGAGCGCGGCTCAAGAACGAACTGGAAGACGCCATCGCGAGAGCCGAGCAGGCCGAGTTCGAACTACTGCAACGCGAAGCCCAGCCGGGCCAGGCGACACCTGTTCGGAGCCTTCGTCCTGTCGGTTCTTCCGACATCCCAGACGAGGTCTGACTGGGTGTGTCCCTATTGGTGACGCCAGTTACCGGATCTGCCGATGTCCGGATGGGTCTTACTAAGCCTCACCTATGGGAGCCACCACAGAGCGATCGGCGGGACACACCCACACCGCACTCGACTCGACAACGCTCGCCTGCAATGGGTGACTCGCGGGGTGGCTTGGGCACGGAGGCCAGTTGGTGCGTGCGGAGCCCCACAATTGGTCCTCGATGGCCCATTCCTGCACCTGGTCGGCCGCCTGCGCAATGCGTTCTTCGCAGGATGCTGCCCGTCGCACTGACAGTCCCGAGCCGCTGCCGTCTGCGCTCCACATCATGCAAGACACGTACGCGCGGTCGCCGATCCAGTCGTCTTCGTCAAGTGTCGGCGCGTTGATCTGCGCGCGAGCCAAGTCGCGCAGCACGGGCGCGACCGACTCCCCCAAGACCGGGTCCATGGCTGCACCATCTCAGGTCTGGGCTCCCAGCGTCCGCACATGCCGCAACCGCATCTCGCTCGTGCCGATGAGCGGACGGTCAGCGGCTCATCTTTTCGGCGTCACTCCCGATGCGCACCGGGGACAGGCGCCCTGCCCAGCGGTTATCGAGGTTGACGCTCTCAGGAACGGTCCAGTTCAGGTCGCGGTTGGTCAAGAGTGCCTGCACGACCTCGAACGTATCGCCCGTGCCATACGCGGTCATGGTCAGAGAGCCGCCGTCATCTGACTGCCGGAACCCTTCGACCGTCCTCTTGGACGACCGGAGCACGACG
Source organism: Nocardioides cremeus (assembly GCF_030518195.1). Lineage (GTDB taxonomy): Bacteria > Actinomycetota > Actinomycetes > Propionibacteriales > Nocardioidaceae > Nocardioides > Nocardioides cremeus. The sequence goes on along the minus strand of NZ_JAULSC010000002.1, from coordinate 88,246 downwards.
AAGTCCCCGGCGTCGGAACTGCCTGATTCACATGGCAGGTCCACTTCGTCGCAAGCCCCGACTATGGCACGGTCGTTCGCAGCCAGCACCACTCGAACTAGCGTCACCGGCGCATCCTGCTTCCAGCGGACGTACACCTCGGTTGAAGAGTCCGTCTCATCCACGGACACGTCAACGGGCCGACTCTGGCTCACTACAGTGTTCGCGGCGAGTGCGGCGACGGCGCGTGCCTCGATGACGACCTCAGAGGTCGGCTGTACATCCTCGACTCCCCGCGTACTCGTCGGGTCACTTGAGTCGCTGCAGGCTGAGAGAGCCATCAGCATGAGAGCGCCAGCAGGCGCGACACCGAGTCGTCTACGCATGGAAGCCATCTTGTCATCGGCGTAGACGACTGTTCGACGCTTCCTATGATGCGCGCTCATCTGCCGCGATCCGCGCAGTCGCGCGAATTGCAGTAGCGAGCACCTGATGCACTGAACGTCGGAGGTAGGGGTTACCGACGAAGTGCCCGTTCGATATCGGCCAGTTCGTGCGGAGTCAGCCCGCGCTCGGCGTCGGGCGCGATGAGGTGCGCCCTGATCCCCCGTTCCTGCAGTCGCGTTGCACAGAACTCGCCTCTCGTTTGCTCTGCGTGCTCGGAGGCTTCCCCCTGATCGAGTTTGCGGCCCAGGTCATCATCGCACCAGACGATGGTGGAGACGTCGTAGTTGTCGTCCAGCCACGCGTCAAGGGCCCACCACTTCCACCAAGGCATAAGGTCCCACGCCTTCCCAGCGCGCTCGTGGGCGCGAATGCGGCCCTCCTCCGGACCGGCGATCGATGGCCAGTCACGGCCTGGAAAGGGACGCATTGAGGACCGCATCTCGGCGTCCCAGTCAGTGAGCCACCAGGACCGCACCCCCGGCACCTGAGCAAGCGCATCGAGTCGCACGCACAGGCTCGCGGAGACGAGCACCGGACCCAGCAGCCGACCCGCGACGACGTCATCTCCCCAGGTCGTCGTCCCGTGAAGAGGGGACACGACGCCATCCACGTCGACTACCAGGGCTTTGGTGTCCCTCACGTGGCAGGTCTACCGGAAGCCGCCGACATGATGCCCCTCAACCCGCGATGCGGCTTGCCTACAGGTGCACACATCTGGCGCGTAGCGTACGCCCGGCGACCATCCGGTTCTGCCGCCGTCCGCGCGGTCGTGCCGATGGACGTGCGCTTCTCCCATTCTGTAATTGACTGGGACCTGTCCGCAGGCCGTGAGAGGTTGTGCCCCATGTCTTCTCTCGGGCGCGACTTTCGGTGGCTGTGGTCCGGCAACGCAGCGGGCAACATGGCTGATGGCGTTGCCTTCGTGGCCATCCCTCTGGTCGCGACCTCGATCACCACGAATCCGACCTTGATCGCTGGGCTGGCCCTCGTGTACTCCGGAGTCCGGATGCTGTTAGTGGTGCCGGTGGGGGTGATCGTCGATCGGGTAGATCGACGGCTGCTGATGTGGCTGCCGAATGTGCTCAGAGGCGCGACCCTTCTCGCGCTGTCGCTGGCCTTCGCCGTCGGCGTGGAGTCCTTGCTGCTGTTGTACATCGCCTTCGCCCTCGTCGGCGTAATGGAGATTGCCGCCGACAACGCCGCCATCTCAGTCCTGCCCGACTTGGTCGAGCAAGATGATCTGGACCGGGCGAACGGACGCATCGCGACTGCTCAACTGGTGGCCGACGAGTTCGTCGGGCCTCCGTTCGGAGGTTTCCTGTTCGCCCTCGCGGTCGCTGCGCCTCTAGCCGCAACAGGGGCTCTCTACGGGGCAGCGGGGCTCTTGTTCCTGGCTATACCCCGTCAACCACGCCCGGCGCAAAGCGACGTAGGTGCAACCAAAAGGCCCTCGATGTGGCGCGATGCCGCTGCGGGCGCCACCTGGATCCGCAGCCAACAGTTGCTGCTCGGACTGGCGATTACCGGCGGCCTCGCGAGCGTCGCTTACATGATGACCTTCTCCATCATCGTGCTCTACGCCACCGAGACCCTCGGCGTGACATCCACCGGCTACGGCCTGATCCTCGCCGTTTCGTCACTGGGCGGCCTCCTTGCCTCTGCCTCCACAGCGAGGATGCGGCAGTTCCTCGGTTACAGGCTGTTGGTGCCGGGGGCGCTGGCTCTGGGCTCGATCACCATGCTGGGGCTCTTCTTCACGACCAGCCCCTACGTCGCAGCCGTTCTGCTCGCGGCCTACATTTTCCACGTCACCGCCTGGAACATCTGCGTCGTATCACTGCGTCAGCGACTGGTGCCCGACGACATGCGCGGGCGGCAGAACAGCCTATTCAAACTCTCAGGCCTGATCGGGCTCGTCGTCGGAGCAGCCATCGCAGGCCCCATCGCCTCCACCGCCGGGCTTGCCACGCCCTTCGGCATAGCCGGGCTCATCTTCGGCGGCTGCACCGCCTACACGGCCTGGCTGCTGACATCTGAACCCGACGTCGCCAGCCGTGTCACAGTCACCACCGCCACCCCCAACTAGCCGAGAACCGCATGTGGTCTGGGCGATGTACAGCATCGCGTCCACCATGCTCCGCAGGTCGTCGGCGTTGCCTGCGGCCCCGCTTGCCCGGCGCGTCGGGGACAGGCTCCAGCAGGTCCCGCTGCTCATCGGTTCGGTCACTGGGGTACGGCATGCGCCGCACGGTGCCTGTGCAACTCGCCCAGCCATCGGGATACACCCAGTGACAGGTCTCCCAGCCATCCTCGTGGCGGGTCATCATGGTGTACCGGTACCTGCTTGTCCTGGTCCACGAAGAGCACCACCGAGTGTGTAAACAGAACAGCCCTGGGAGGTCCCTATAAGAAGTGGTAGCGACCGCGCCACGGGAAGTGCGGGTTGCCCAGCAGCATCCCGCCACCCGTCGAGGTGGCGGCCGAGCCGGCTGCGGTGGCGTTGGAGCCGAAGGGTGCCTCCGGGTCGCGGCCCAGCGCGGCGAGCAGCGCGTCGCGGTCGACGTCGGCGGCGCGCACCGGCAGCGAGGGCAGGCCGGGGTCGCCCGGGCCCGGCGGCGCCGCGTCGGCGATCTGCGGCACGAAGACGCCGGTCGAGGCGAGCAGGTTGGCCAGGTAGACGCCGTACCAGAGGTCGAGGGTGGTGACGTCGGGGCGCACGTACGCCGCGCCGCGGCAGGCCTCGTCGCGCACGTCGTTCTCGCGCACCCACTCGTTGACGCCGGCCACGTAGCCCTTCACCAGCGCCCGCGCCTCGCGGCCGGGGCCGCGCACGTCGTCGGCCAGCAGGGTCTCGACCACCTCGCGGTCGCGCAGGTCGGTGACCAGCGTGTCGACCTGCAGGTTGGTGGCGTCGAGGGTCACCTGGTCGTTGTAGCGGGCCTCGGGGCCGAACCAGCGCGAGCGCTCGCCGCGGCCGGTGACCAGGGTGTCGAAGAGCGTGCAGGCCGTCATCTCGGTGGCGGCGTAACCGCTGCCGAGGCCGAGCGAGGTGACGTCGCGCGCCTCGATGTGCGGGATGCCGTGCTCGGTCCAGGTGATCTCGGCACGCAGGCCGGCCTTGCCGCGCTCCTGCAGCACCTGCTGGGGTGCCGGCTGGGCTGCCGGCTGGGCCGCGCCGCTGAGGGAGACGGTGGCCAGCGGCGCGAGGACCGCGGCGGTGAGCGTGGCGATCAGCCGGGCGGGCCGGCGGGTGGGGGGCATGACTGCCCTAACGGCGCGGGGTGACGTGCGTTACGCACGCGTCCTACCCCGTCGGACCGCGGGCGTCAGCGGGGGTCGATGTCCTGGTGCAGCCGCAGCTCGGCGTGCAGCGCGTAGGGCACCGGCAGCCGGCGCTGCTCGAGCTCGTGCACCAGCGCCTCCAGCGAGCGGCGCAGCTCGAGGTGCGCGCGGCCCAGGTCGTCGCGCCGGCCGGGGTCCTGGCGGCGCAGGGCGACCTCGTCGCGTGCCGATCGCACCCGCTCCCGCAGCATGCTCAGCGCCAGGTCGTTGCCGGTCTCGTGCACGTGTCCCCCTGTCGGGCCGGCTCGGCCCTGTGGTCGTGCTGCCAGACTACGCGGCCCGCGTGGTGCCGGGGCCGGCTCACAGGTAGAGGCCGGTGGCCTGGTCGCCGACACGCTCGGCGGCCACGGCGTGCACGTCGCGCTCGCGCATCACCACGTAGGTCTCGCCGTGCACCTCGACCTCGGCCTTGTCCTCGGGCCCGAAGAGGACCCGGTCACCGACCTCGACCGCGCGGGCCTGCGGGCCCACCCCGACGACCCGGGCCCAGGCCAGGCGCTGGGCGCCCATGGCGGCGGTGGCGGGGATGACGATGCCGCCCGAGGAGCGACGCTCGCCGGCCTCGGTGTCGAGCTCGACCAGCACCCGGTCGTGCAGCATCTTGATCGGAGTCTTCTCGCTCATGCGCTGCCGGTCGCTCGGGGTGCTGGGTGTGCCGGGTGTGCTGTGGCTGCTCAGGACGTGATCTTGCGGACCGCGACGAACGCGACGACGACGCCCACGACGGCACCGACGGTCTTGAGGATGTTGTCGGTGCGCGGCTCGCCGGTCTGCGGGTCGACGTAGTGGGCCTTGATGCTCCAGATCTCGCGGCCGACGATCGTCTTGGGGCTCGCCCGGTGCAGCAGCTGGTCGATGGTGCCCGCCAGTCGCTCGCGGGTCTCCTCGATCTCACGCTCGAGGGCGCTGGGGTCCGTGGTCACGTCGTCACGCTATCAACACCGGACCCCGACCCGTGACCACCCCGGGAGGCGGCGGGCGGCGCCCCGACGGTGCGGGGGTCGAAGCCGAAGGGCAGCTCGAGGCGGTGGGCCCGCATCAGCGCGTCGTCGGTGAGCACGTCGTAGGTGGCGCCGTCGGCGACCACCTGGCCGTCGTGCAGCACCACCGAGCGCGGGCAGAGCTCGAGGGCGTAGGGCAGGTCGTGGGTGACCATCAGCACCGTCACGTCGAGCGCGCGCAGCACGTCGGCCAGCTCGCGGCGCGAGGCCGGGTCGAGGTTCGAGGACGGCTCGTCGAGCACCAGCACCTCGGGCTCCATGGCCAGCACGGTGGCCACGGCCACGCGGCGGCGCTGGCCGAAGGAGAGGTGGTGCGGCGGCCGGTCGGCGTACGCCGCCATCCCGACCTGCTCGAGCGCGGCCATCACCCGGGCCTCGAGCGCGGCGCCGCGCAGGCCGAGGTTGTGCGGGCCGAACGCGACGTCGGCGCGGACGCTGCCCATGAAGAGCTGGTCGTCGGGGTCCTGGAAGACGATCCCGACGCGGCGGCGCACCTCCTGCAGGTGCTCCTTGCCGACCGGCAGCCCGCTCACGCTGACCGAGCCGGCGCCGGCGGTGTGGATGCCGTTGAGGTGCAGCACCAGTGTGGTCTTGCCCGCTCCGTTGGGCCCCAGCAGCGCCACCCGCTCGCCGCGGTGCACCTGCAGGTCGACGCCGTAGAGGGCCTGGTGGCCGTCGGGGTAGGCGTAGGCGAGCCCGCGCACGTCGAGGACGGGCGGCTCCCGGCCCGCGCTCACCGGTGACCGCCGTGCTCGGGCATGGTGCCGGTGTAGCCGCGCGAGAGCATCGCCAGGTGCACGCGCTCGCCGCGCTCGTAGGAGCGGATGAACAGCGCGCCGGTGGAGCGGGCGATCACCGGCCACTGCCGCGGGTCGCGGGCGCTGAAGCCGCGCGACTCGCGCGCCACCCGCATCCGCTGCATCTCGCCGGTGACCACGTCGAGGTAGCGCACCATGAACGACATGATCTGCACCAGCAGGCTCGGCACCCGCAGCCGCTCCAGGCCGGCGAGCAGCGCCTGCGGCTCGGTGGTGGCGGCCAGGGTCAGCGAGGCCAGCACGCCCAGGGTGGCGGTGGCCAGGATCCCGAAGGCGGCCAGCAGGCCGGGGCGGCTCAGCGAGAGGCCCAGGACCTCGACCTGCTCGCCGTAGGCCACGAACGGCAGCACCAGCGCGAAGACCACGAACGGCACCTCGACGACCATCCGCTTGAGCAGGTAGGTGGGCGGCACCTGCGACAGCGCCACCACCCCCAGCAGCACCAGCAGGTAGGCGCCGAAGGCGGCGAACCAGTGGTCGGGGGTGGCCACGACGACCAGCATGAAGCCCAGCAGGCCCAGCAGCTTCAGGTGCGCCGGGGCGCGGTGCAGCGGCGAGTGCCCGTGGTAGTGCAGACGGTGCCCGTGCCCAGCGCCCACCTCAGGGTCCCGTCTGGTCGAGCGGCTCGCCGGCGCCGGGGCGGCGGCGTACGACGGCGGTGAGGGCGGTGCCCAGCACCAGGACCACCAGCACGCCCGCGACCCCGGCGACGGCGCCGCCCAGGTCGCCGTCGACGAACCCGGCGTCGTAGCCGGCGAACGGCCCGTCGGCCGCGCCGTGCTCGGTCTCGGTCTCGGCGAAGCCCTGGTCCTGCGAGACCTTGGTCAGTCCGTCGGGGGTGGAGGCGGCGTAGAGGCTCACGACCCCGGCCAGCAGCAGCGAGACCAGCAGGGCGCCGACGACGACGGCGCGGGTGCTGACGGTGCGGCGCCCGGCGCTCATGCGGTGGCTCCGGTGGTCTCGGTGCGGATCTCGAGGGTGCGCTCGGCCAGCACGGGGCGTGCGCCCCGCACCAGGTCGGGGCGCACCGCGATGATGCCGGCCACGGCCAGGAAGGTGATCAGGCCCTCGCCGATCCCGATGAGCGAGTGCACCCCCACCATCGCCGTGGTCAGGGTGTCGAGCGGCACCGGGGCGGCCCCGCCGACGGCGTAGAGGGCCACGAAGAGCAGCGAGGCCACCGGCACGGAGGCGAACGCGCCGATGCCGGCCAGCACCGGCACCAGGGCGAGCCGCTTGGGCAGCACCGCCTGCAGGCCGCGGAAGACCCCGTAGCCGACGACGACGGTGGCCAGGCCCATCACGGTGATGTTGGTGCCGATCGCGGTGATGCCGCCGTCGGCGAACATCAGGGTCTGCACGACGAAGACGACGCTGGTGGCCAGCACAGCCGTCCACGGCCCGACGAGCACCGCGGCGACCGCGCCGCCCATCAGGTGGCCGCTGGTGCCGGCGCCGACCGGGAAGTTGAGCATCTGGGCGGCGAAGACGAAGGCGGCCACGAGGCCGGCCATCGGGGCGGTGCGGTCGTCGAGCTCGCGGCGGGCCCCGCGCAGCGAGACCCCGATGGCAACGACGGCCACGACGCCGGTGGCGATGGAGGTGGGGGCGTCGAAGAACCCGTCGGGCACGTGCATGGCCGCTCCTGATCAGGTCTCGGGGTGGGGCTAGGTTGGACGCCGGTCGGGCGTCACCGCCCACCCTACGTTGTTGCAAATAGTTCGCAACAAGCCCCGGACCGGATTGCCCCCAGGAGGATCCCTTGACCACGACCCCCGCCCCGCGCCTGTCCCCCGGCGACCCGGCCCCCGACTTCACGCTGCTCGACGACGCTGGCAACGAGGTCTCCCTGTCGTCGCTGCGCGGGCGCAAGGTGGTCGTCTACTTCTACCCCGCGGCGATGACCCCCGGCTGCACCAAGCAGGCCTGCGACTTCACCGCGACCCAGGACGCCTTCCGCGAGGAGGGCTACGAGGTGCTGGGCATCTCCCCCGACAAGCCCGAGAAGCTCGCCCGCTTCCGCGACAAGGAGGCGCTGGGCATCCGGCTGCTCTCCGACCCCGACAAGACCGTGATGAGCGCCTGGGGCGCCTTCGGGGAGAAGAAGATGTACGGCAAGGTCGTGCAGGGAGTGATCCGCTCGACCTTCGTGGTCGACGAGCAGGGCGCGGTCGAGGTGGCGCAGTACAACGTCAAGGCCACCGGCCACGTCGCCAAGCTGCGCCGCGACCTGTCGCTCTAGGCGTCGGTGACCAGCCGGGCGTGCAGGTGCTCGTCGTGGTGGCGGCCGTCGGCGTAGCGGAACGACTGGCGCAGCGTGCCCTCCAGCGCGAACCCGGCGCGCCGCGCCACCGCGCACGACGCTTTGTTCTCCACGGCGTGGAAGAGGTGGGCGCGGTGCAGGCCCAGCCGCTCGAAGCCGTACGCCGCCGCTGCCGCGGCCGCCGCGGCGCCCACCCCGCGCCGCCGGGCCCACGGCGCCACCCAGTAGCCGACCTCGGCGTCACCCTGGTCGCGGTCGATCTTGTGCAGCGAGACCGAGCCCAGCAGCCGGCCCGCCGGCTCCGGACCGGCCCCGACGGCGGCGACCGCCCACGAGACGTGCGTGCCGGCGCTCCAGTCGTTGCGCTCGCGCATGAAGGCCAGCGCACCCTCGAGCGGGCCGGGGTTCCAGGTGACGATCTCGGGGTCGGCGAAGACCTCCGCCAGGTCGGCCTCGTCGCTCCAGTCGAAGGCGCGCAGCACGATGCCGTCGCCGGTCCACGGCTCGGGCGCTGCCGGCCCCGGGCCGGGCGTCACAGGCCGCAGCTCTCTCGCACGAAGGCGACCGCGCTCGCCGAGGCACGATCGTCCATCCGCACCAGCAGCTGACCCGCCTGGCCGTCGAGGCGCAGGCCGACACGGAAGGCGGTCGAGCCGCCGCCCTCCATGAACACGTGGTCGTCGCAGCGCGCCGCCTGCGCCTCCAGGGCGATCCGCACCGGGTCCCCGTCGCTGCGCACCCGCACCGCCGGCGACCAGTACGCGGCCCGCGCAGCGCCCAGGAGCGGCGTACCGCTGATGGTGTCGATGACGAGCACGTGCCCCGCGGCACCGCTCGGGCGGACCTCGAGCACCATCGTGGCCGTGCTCCCGCGACCGCCGTCGTGGCGCACCGGCAGCCAGCGCAGGTCCACCGCCTGCGCCACGGCACGCTCGAGGCAGCGGGCGGCCAGGTGACGACCGAGCACGTCGGTCTCGTCGTCGACCGGCACGCTCCACTCGCCCCGGTCGGAGCGCACCTGCACCTCCTGGGTCCCCCGCTCCGCGCTGCGGGGACCGCAGGTCGGGGGCGGCAGCGCCAGCACGAACCCGAACCGGGCGCCGTCGGGCACCTCCCGCAGCCGAGCGCCCGCGAGCGGCGTACGCAGCCGGTCGTCGCGGTAGGTCACCGCGGTCGGCAGCAGCGCCGCACCCGAGTTGTTCTCGACCCAGACCTGCATCTGCCCACGCGCCACGTCGAGGGACGACTGGCGCAGCTCGGCCGCCAGCCCGACCTCGACACCGGTGGTGGTCGCGGGCGTCGGGGTGGGCGCGGCAGCCTCCGGCTCGGGGTCGCCGCAGCCGCCCCCGAGCAGCACCGGCGCGAGCAGCAGCAGGCCCGCCAGACGCGTGCGCCCCATCGCCCTAGACTCCCACCTGCAGCCGGAGTGGTGGAACAGGCAGACACGCAGGTTTTAGGTACCTGTGCCCCAGGGCGTGCGGGTTCAAGTCCCGCCTCCGGCACGAGCAGTCACTTTCTCACCATCGACCGGTCACTTTCGCACCCTCGACCGGTCGATCCAGTCCCTGCGGCAGGTGCAGAAGTGACCGCTGGGTGGTGCGAACCTGACTGCTCGTGGGTCAGGCCGGGCCCTCCTCCTTGAGGCGGGGCTCGGTGGTCTGCTCGGGCTTGAGGCCGGTCTTGTCGGCGTAGAACTCGCGGATGCGGTCCATGTCGGCCGAGACGTCGCCGGTGAGCGGGAAGGTCGGGCCCCAGCCGACGCGGCGGGTGAGCTTGTCGACGAAGGCCAGCGTGATCGGCAGCCCGGTCTGCTGGGAGATCCGGTAGAACCCGGACTTCCAGTACTCCCCCTTGCTGCGGGTGCCCTCGGCCGCGATGCCGAGCAGGAACGTCTCGTCGGTCTCGGCGTCGGCGATCAGCTCGCGGATGGTGCCACCGGGGTTGGCGCGGTCGAGCGGCACCGCGCCGGTCGAGCGCAGCACCCAGCCGATCGGGCCCTTGAAGAACTCCTTCTTGACCAGCAGCCGGATGGTGACCCTGCTGTCCCAGGCGAGCAGCAGGGTCAGCACCCAGTCCCAGTTGGAGGTGTGGGGCGCGCCGACGAGGACGCCCTTGCTGGGCACCTCCCCCACCGTGCGCCAGCGCACCAGGCGCAGCAGCAGTCGGGCGAGGGGGCGACGCAGCAGGAAGGGACGGGTCACGGGGGCAGCCTCTCAGACGGAGCCGTCGAGGCGGGCCGCCACGAGCGGGGCGATCTCGCGCAGGGCGCGACCGCGGTGGGAGACCCGGTCCTTCTCGGCCGGGTCGAGCTCGGCGCTGGTGCGCTCGGGCTCGCTGTGCTCGTCGGCCACGAAGAGCACGTCGTAGCCGAAGCCGCCCTCGCCGCGCAGCTCGTCGATCACGGTGCCGTTCATCCGGCCCTCGACGACGAGCTGGCCGTGCTCGCCCGGTCCGTCGACGTAGGCGACCGCGCAGGCGAAGTGGGCGCCGCGGCGCACCTCGGGCACGTCGGCGAGCTGGGCGAGCAGCAGCGCGTTGTTGGCCGCGTCGTCCTTGGCCGGGCCCGCCCAGCGCGCCGACAGCACGCCCGGCATCCCGTTGAGGGCGTCGACGCACAGGCCCGAGTCGTCGGCCAGCGTCGGCAGCCCCGTCGCGGCGTGCCCGGCGCGGGCCTTGAGCAGCGCGTTGCCGGCGAAGGTGGGCTGGTCCTCGACCGGTTCGTCGTACGCCGCCACGTCGTCGAGGCCGACCACCTCGAGGTCGGGCGCGTGCTCGCGCAGGATGCGCTGCATCTCGGCGATCTTCTTGGCGTTGCGCGAGGCCAGGTGGATGCGTGGCCGCCCGGTGCTCATCGTGCGAGCGCCTCCTGCTGCAGGCGGGTCAGGTCGACGCAGCCCTGCGCGGCCAGGTCGAGCAGCGCGTCGAGCTCGGCGCGGTCGAAGGCGGCGCCCTCGGCGGTGCCCTGCACCTCGACGAAGGAGCCGGCGCCGGTCATCACGACGTTCATGTCGGTCTCGGCGCGCACGTCCTCGACGTAGGGCAGGTCCAGGCGCGGGGTGCCGTCGATGATGCCGACCGAGACAGCGGCGACCGATCCTGTCAGCGGCTCGCCCTTGAGCGCGCCGGTCGAGCGCAGGTGCGAGACCGCGTCGGCGAGCGCGACGTAGGCGCCGGTGATCGCGGCGGTGCGGGTGCCGCCGTCGGCCTGCAGCACGTCGCAGTCGAGCTGGATGGTGTTCTCGCCCAGCGCCTCGTAGTCGACGACCGCGCGCAGGGAGCGCCCGATCAGCCGGCTGATCTCGTGGGTGCGCCCGCCGATGCGGCCCTTGACCGACTCGCGGTCGGAGCGGGTGTTGGTCGCGGCCGGCAGCATCGCGTACTCCGCCGTCACCCAGCCCAGGCCCGAGCCCTTGCGCCAGCGCGGCACGCCCTCGGAGGCCGAGGCGGCGCACAGCACCTTGGTGCGGCCGAACTCCACCAGCACCGAACCGGCGGCGTGGTCGAGCCAGTGGCGGGTGATCGTGATCGGGCGGAGCTCGTCGTCGGCGCGGCCGTCCTCGCGTGCAGTCATGCGGGCGACCCTAGCCAGCCGCGCCGACGAGGCGCGTGCCCGGGCGGTGCCGGGCTACTTCGGCTCGGCGCGCAGCAGGCGCAGCAGCCCGAGCACGAACGGCAGTACCAGCCAGATCAGCCCCGAGGTGACCAGCTGCGCGGTCTCCTCGCCGGTCGGCACGTAGTCGCCCTCGAAGAGGGTCGCCTGGGCGGTGTTGAACTCGATCCACGGCGCCAGGTCGGCGAACCACTCCTGGAAGGCGCCGAGGATGGCCACGGCCGTCGGCAGCACCAGCGTGTAGATGAAGTAGGTGACGATCGCCGCGGGGGTGTTCATCAGCAGCATCGCGATGGCGAAGCCGAGCACGATGCCGATCAGGTTGGCCACCACGAAGCCGTTGACCAGCAGCCCCGTCTCGACGCTCCACTCGGCGCCGGCGATCAGCGCGCCCAGGCCCGCGACCGCGGCGGCCAGCACGATCAGGGAGGCGCCCAGGACCAGCGCGGCCAGGAACTTCGCCAGGACAACGCGCGGGCGGTGCGGCTCGAGGGTGAAGGTCACCAGGCCGGTGCGCTGGCTCCACTCGCTGGTGACCATCAAGATCACCAGGATGGGCAGGAAGTAGCCCAGCACGCTGCCCGAGACCAGCAGGAAGTCGCCGTAGGTGAGGCCGCCCCCGTCGGAGATGAGCGCGAAGATCACCACGATCGCCAGGCACAGCGCGACGATCGAGCCGGTGAACCAGCGCCCGGCGCGGGTGTCGAGGCTCTTGCGCAGCTCGACCGAGACCAGGCGGCCCAGCGGGACGCGCGGGGTGGAGCTGATGTCGAGGGCACCGGGCGTGCCGGGGACGGGTGCGATGGTGGCGCTCATGCGTGGACTCCCTGCTGGCTGGACTGCTGGCCGGGCTGCTGGCCGGACTGCTGGGTGGCGGCCTCGGGGTGGCCCTCGCGCTGGGTGCCGGCGGTGAGCTCGAGGAAGAGGTCCTCGAGCCCGGCCGAGCCGCTGCGCAGGTCGGTGAGCACGATGCCGTGCTCGGCGGCGGCGCGGCCCACCTCGACGGTGGCGCACTCCGCGCGCAGCCCCTCCCCCGACACCGTCACGCCGACGCCCTTGTCGCGCAGCACCTGGGCCAGGCGGTCGTTGTCGGTGGCGGTGACCAGGGCCGCGGCGGCCTGGCCCTGCAGCAGGGTCTTCTTGTCGCCCTGGGCGACCACCCGGCCACGGCCGATGAGGATCATCTCGTCGGCGATCTGCTCGACCTCGTGCAGCAGGTGGCTGGAGAGCAGCACCGTGCCGCCGCGGTCGGCGTACCCCTTGAGCAGCCCGCGCATCCACCGGATGCCGGCGGGGTCGAGGCCGTTGGCGGGCTCGTCGAGGATCAGCACCGACGGGTCGCCGAGCAGCGCGTGCGCGATGCCGAGGCGCTGGCGCATGCCGAGCGAGTAGTTGCGCACCCGGCGCTTGGACTCCGCGCCGGTCAGCGAGACCAGCTCGAGCATCTCGTCGACGCGGCTGTCGGGCAGCCCCATGGTGCGCGCACCGATGGTCAGCACCTCGCGTCCCGTGCGCCCGGCGTGCTGCGCGGAGGCGTCGAGGAGCACGCCGACGTGGCGGCCGGGGTTGGGGATGTCCTGGTAGGCGTGCCCGCCGATCGTCACCGTGCCGCTGGTCGCCGGGGTCAGCCCGACCATCACCCGCATGGTGGTGGTCTTGCCGGCGCCGTTGGGCCCGAGGAACCCGGTGACCCGGCCCGGCTGGGCGGTGAAGCTGACGTCGTCGACGGCCGCGAACGCGCCGTACTTCCTGGTGAGGTGATCCACGATGATCATGGCTCTCACCCTGCCCGACCCGGGGTGCCTCGCGCACGTCGACCCGGCGAAAGCTGCATGAATCCCCGGCCGGCCGGGGACTCCGTCGCTTGTCGGGTGTTGCAACCCCTGACAAGCGCAGGAGTACCCGGATGGCCGGGGACTCCTGCAGCCCGCCGGGTCAGAGCTCGTAGACCGCCCCGGCGGTGGCCAGCTCGGTGGGGCCGCCGAAGACGGCGACCGCCTCGGCCAGGGCGTCGGCGGGGTCGAACCAGGGCGGGACGTGGGTGAGGACCAGGCGGCCAACCCCGCCGCGGGCCGCAGCCTCGCCGCAGTCGGCGCCGGTGAGGTGGATGTGGGGCGGGTTGTCGTCGCCGGAGCGGAACGACGCCTCGGCCAGCAGCAGGTCGACCCCGTCGGCGACGGCGTCGAGGCCGGGGCAGGGCGCGGTGTCGCCGGAGTAGCCGATGGTCACGCCACCCACCGAGATGCGCAGCCCGAAGGCGTCGACGGGGTGGTCGACGGGGATCGCCTCGACGTGGAAGGGGCCGATCCGCACCGGCTCGCCCCAGACCCGGAAGTCGAACTCCTCGCGCATCCCGGGGTCGGGGTCGAGGTCGTAGCCTCGCGCCAGCCGGTCGGCGGTGTCGGCGGGCCCGTGCACCGGCAGCAGCGGCTGCGGGCCGGAGGGGTGGTAGCGGCGCAGCACGTGGTAGCCGCACATGTCGAGGCAGTGGTCGGCGTGCAGGTGGCTCAGCAGCACCGCGTCGATGGCCAGCGGGTCGGCGTAGCGCTGCAACGCGCCCAGCGCCCCGTTGCCGAGGTCGAGCACCACCCGCCAGGTGCGCGGCCCGGTGCCGTCGTCGTGCTCGGCCTCGAGCAGGTAGCAGGACGCCGGCGAGTCGGGCCCCGGGTAGGAGCCCGAGCAGCCGACGACCGTGAGCCGCAGCGACGTACCGGCGCCCGAGCGCGTGGTCATGCCCGTGCTCATGCGAGGCTCTCGTGGCGCGGGGCGAGGCTGGTGGCCGCCACCATCTCGGGGCCCAGGAAGCGCCGGCCCACGGCCGCGAACTCCTCGGGCTCACCGGTGGTCAGGAACGAGTGCCGCGGCTCACCGCCGTCGCGCAGCAGGTCGTTGACGACGAGCATCTTGAAGACGTCCTTGGCGCACTCCTCGGCCGAGCTCACGAGGGTCACGCCGTCGCCCATCACGTAGGAGATGATGCCGGTCAGCAGCGGGTAGTGGGTGCAGCCGAGGATCAGGGTGTCGACCCCGGCCTCGCTCAGCGGGTCGAGGTACTCGTGGGCGGCCGCCAGCAGGTCGTCGCCGGCGGTGACACCGGCCTCGACGAAGTCGACGAAGCGGGGGCAGGCGCGGGTGCTCAGCTCGAGGTGCGGCGCCGCGGCGAACGCGTCGTCGTAGGCCATCGACTCGGCGGTGGCCCGGGTGCAGATCACGCCGATCCGCCCGTTGCGGCTGGCGGCCACCGCGCGCCGGGTGGCGGGGTAGATCACCTCGACGACGGGTACGTCGTAGCGCTCGCGGGCGTCGCGCAGCATCGCGGCGCTGGCGGAGTTGCAGGCGATCACCAACGCCTTCACACCGGTCTCGACCAGGTGGTCGAGGCACTCCAGAGCGTACTCGCGCACCTGCCCGATCGGCCGGGGGCCGTAGGGCTGGCGGGCGGTGTCGCCGAGGTAGACCACCGACTCGTGCGGCAGCTGGTCGATCACCGAGCGGGCCACGGTCAGGCCGCCGAAACCGGAGTCGAAGATCCCGATCGGGGCGTCCTTCGACGGCGTGGTGGACTCTGGCGGCACGGGTGAAGGGTAGGCGCAGAATCCTCGGCCCGCACGCAGGCGCGAGGCAGGTCACGCCGTGGGGCCGGCCACAGGGACGACCATGGGGACGGCCACGGGGACGGCCACGGGGACAGCCACGGGGACAGCCAGGGCGTGGGTCGCTGGGTGAAATGTCCCGCGAACGCCCCCACCGCCCGCCGGGTCGGCGCACAGTGAGGTGATGACGACCGACGAGCAGGTCACCGCACTGCAGGAGCAGCTGGCGCGCCAGAGCGCTGCCAGGCACCTGGCCGAGCAGCAGCTAGCCGACCTGGCGGCCCGCGTCGACAACGCGCAGCGGCTGGCGACGATGGGCGACTACGACTGGCACGTGGCCAGCGACACCAACACCTGGTCCGACGAGCTGTTCCGCATCTACGGCTACGAGCCCGGCGCGATCGAGCCGTCGTACGCCGTCTTCCTCGAGCACGTCCACCCGGACGACCGGGAGCGGGTGACCGCGGCCCACCAGCACGCCTACGCCACGGGCGAGCCCTACGAGATGGTCGAACGGATCGTGCGCCCCGACGGGCAGGTCCGCCACCTCTCCAGTAACGGCCAGGTCGTCTGCGACACCGACGGCACCCCGCTGCGCCTGCGCGGCACCTGCATCGACATCACCGACCGGGTGCTGGCCGAGCAGGAGCGCGAGGAGGCCGCCCGCCAGCTCGGCGAGATGCACCAGCGGCGCCGCCAGGCATCGGAGATCAACGACAACGTGGTGCAGGGCCTGACCGCGGCGCTGTACGCCGGCCAGCTGGGCGACCACGAGCGTGCTGCGGAGTACGTGCAGCAGACCCTGGCCGCCGCGTGCCGGATGATGACCGAGCTGATGGACGCCCCGGGCGCCGACGACCCCGCCCTGGTGCGCTCACGGGCCGCCGAGGTGGGCGGCAGCCCGACGGGGGCCGCAACCCAGCCGGCCTAGGCCCAGAGCTGGCCCTCGAGCCGGTCCTCGGCGTCGTCGACGGTGCCCTCGTAGGCGCCGGTGGACAGGTACTTCCAGCCGCCGTCGCAGACGATGAAGGCGATGTCGGCGCGCTCGCCGGCCTTGACCGCCTTGGCGGCCTGGCCCAGGGCGGCGTGCAGGATCGCGCCGGTGGAGACGCCGGCGAAGATGCCCTCGAGCTCGAGGAGCTCGCGCACCCGGCGCACCGCGTCGCGGGGACCGACGGAGAAGCGCGAGTCGATCAGGTCGGCGTCGTAGAGCTCGGGCACGAAGCCCTCGTCGAGGTTGCGCAGGCCGTAGACGAGCTCGCCGTAGCGCGGCTCGGCGGCCACGATGCGCACCTCGGGCTTGGCGCGGCGGAAGAACCGGCTGGTGCCCATCAGGGTGCCGGTGGTGCCGAGCCCGGCGACGAAGTGGGTGATCTCGGGCAGGTCGGCCAGCAGCTCGGGGCCGGTGGTGTCCTCGTGCGAGAGCGCGTTGGCCTCGTTGCCGTACTGGTAGAGCATCACCCAGTCGGGGTGCTCCTGCGCGGTCTGCTTGGCCACCCGCACCGCCTCGTTGGAGCCGCCCGCGGCGGGCGAGGAGATGATCTCGGCCCCCCACATCCGCAGCAGCTGGCGCCGCTCCTCGGAGGTGTTCTCGGGCATCACGCACACGATCCGGTAGCCCTTGAGCTTGGCGGCCATCGCCAGGGAGATGCCGGTGTTGCCGCTGGTCGGCTCGAGGATCGTGCAGCCGGGGCGCAGGGTGCCGTCGCGCTCGGCCTCCTCGATCATCCGCAGCGCCGGGCGGTCCTTGACCGAGCCGGTGGGGTTGCGGTCCTCGAGCTTGGCCCACAGGCGCACGTCGGGGCTCGGCGAGAGGCGCGGCAGCCCGATGAGCGGGGTGCCGCCCACGGAGGCGAGCAGGTTGTCGTAGCGCATGGTGTGGCGAAGGCTCCTCAGCGAAGGAAGTAGGCCGGGTCGAACTCCTCGAGCGGGATGATCCGCACCCGCGGCAGCGGGGAGAGGAAGGCCGCGACGTCGTCCTCGAGGTCGTGCACCTCGAGACCCAGGCCGGTCAGGGCGGTGCTCATGAACTCGCGCAGTCCCAGCAGGCCCACGCGGTGCCCGGCGTCGAGCAGCGCCCCGGCCTGCGGCGCGAAGTCGCCGTCGTGGCTGCACAGCAGCACGTCGACCGGGTCGTCGTCGCCGCGCTGGGCGATCGCCTCCAGCGTGCGCTGGATGCCGACGTCGACGACCTTCACGTCGTGCCCGCCAGACAGCGGGACCGGGCGGTAGCCCATCGCCAGCAGCGCCTGCACGAACGGCGTGTGCAGCTGGCCGCTGGAGGCGTTGAGGAAGAACAGCCCCTGGGTGGGCTGGCCCCACAGCCGCTCGGCGTACGTCGTGACCCGCTCCCAGCGGGGGCGCTCCTCGGGGGTCGGTCGCCGCCCGAGGAGCGAGTTGCCGAGCGTCGCGTCGATGTTCTCGCCGTCGACGATGACGAAGGTACGACGCTCGGTCACGTCAGCGCCGCTCAGCAGCCGCCGGCGACGGCGGGCAGCACGACGACCTGGTCGCCGTCGCTGAGCGGGGCCTCGAGGCCGCCGATGAAGCGGACGTCCTCGTCGTTGACGTAGATGTTGACGAAGCGGCGCAGGTCGTCCTTGCCGTTCTTGTCCTCGACGAGGCGCTCCTTGATGCCGGGGTGGTTGGCCTCGAGGTCGTCGATGAGGGCGCTCAGGCTGGCACCGTCACCGTTCACGGCCTTCTCGCCTCCGGTGTAGGTGCGCAGGATGGTCGGGATACGGACCTCGATGGACACAGGTGCTCCTAGCTCGTTCGGGGCTGGTTCTGGCTGGTTCTGGGGTTCTGCTGGGGGTTGAGACTCGTGCGGGACCGCTGTCGCACTCAGGGGAGCGCGTCGAGGACGGCGACGTCCTCCTCGCTGACCTCGCCGTCGACGATCCTGTAGGACCTGAACTCCACAGGGCCGTCGTTATTCCCGTGCTCGCGGGTGCTGACGAGCACGTAGTGCGCCCCGGGCTCGCTCGCGAGCCCGATGTCGGTGCGCGAGGGGTAGGCCTCGGTGGCGGTGTGCGAGTGGTAGATCACCACCGGCTCCTCGTCGTTGTCCCACATCTGCTTGTAGAGCTCGAGCAGCTCGGTGGGGTCGAACTCGTAGAAGGTCGGGCTGCCCGCGGCGTTGACCATCTCGACGTGGCGCTCGGGACGGTCGCTGCCCTCGGGGCCAGCGACGATGCCGCACGCCTCGTCGGGGTGGTCGCGCTTGGCGTGCGCGACGATGGCGTCGTACGTCGTCCGGTCGATGCTCAGCACCGCTCCAGCCTAGGGGGTCGGCTCAGGAAGGCCGCCGCGGTCTCGGGGTCGGGCACCACCCCATGGTGGTGCACCGGTCTCCTAGGGTGCCTCCATGACCTCCCTCGACCCCGTGCTCGACGAGCACTACGCGACCGTCCTGGCCCGCAACCCCGGTGAGCGCGAGTTCCACCAGGCGGTGCTGGAGGTCCTCGAGACCCTCTCCCCCGTGGTGCGACGCCACCCCGAGTACGCCGACCAGTCGGTGATCGAGCGCATCTGCGAGCCCGAGCGGCAGCTGATCTTCCGGGTGCCGTGGGTCGACGACCGGGGCGTGGTGCAGGTCAACCGGGCCTTCCGCGTGGAGTTCAACTCCGCGCTGGGCCCCTACAAGGGCGGGCTGCGCTTCCACCCCTCGGTCTACCTCGGGATCGTGAAGTTCCTCGGCTTCGAGCAGGTCTTCAAGAACGCGCTGACCGGCATGCCCATCGGCGGCGGCAAGGGCGGCTCCGACTTCGACCCCAAGGGCCGCAGCGACGGCGAGGTGATGCGCTTCTGCCAGTCGCTGATGACCGAGCTCTACCGCCACCTCGGCGAGTACACCGACGTGCCGGCCGGCGACATCGGTGTCGGCGAGCGCGAGATCGGCTACCTCTTCGGGCAGTACAAGCGGATCACCAACCGCTACGAGTCCGGCGTGCTGACCGGCAAGGGCCTGGCCTACGGCGGCTCGCAGGTGCGCAAGGAGGCCACCGGCTACGGCACCGTCTTCTTCACCGAGCAGATGCTGGCCGCGGCCGGCAAGGGCATCTCGGGTCGCCGGGTGGTGGTCTCGGGCTCGGGCAACGTGGCCATCTACGCCGCGGCCAAGGCCGCCGAGCTGGGCGCGCAGGTGGTGGCCTGCTCCGACTCGTCGGGCTACGTGGTCGACGAGGCCGGCCTCGACATCGACCTGCTGCGCCGGGTCAAGGAGGTCGACCGGGCCCGCATCTCGGCGTACGCCGACGAGCGCGAGGGCGCCCGCTACGTCGAGGACGGCGACGTCTGGGAGGTGCCCTGCGAGGTGGCGCTGCCGTGCGCGACCCAGAACGAGCTCGACGCGGGGGCCGCGACCACCCTGGTCGAGAACGGCGTCCTCGCGGTCGCCGAGGGCGCCAACATGCCCTGCACCCCCGACGCGGTCGACGTCTTCCAGAAGGGCGGCGTGCTCTTCGCGCCGGGCAAGGCCGCCAACGCCGGCGGCGTGGCCACCAGCGCCCTGGAGATGCAGCAGAACGCCTCGCGCGACTCCTGGACCGCCCAGCACACCGAGGAGCGGCTGCACCAGATCATGGCCGGCATCCACGAGAGCTGCGCGAGCAGCGCCGAGGAGTACGGCACTCCCGGCGACTACGTGGCCGGCGCCAACATCGCCGGCTTCCGCAGGGTCGCCGACGCGATGCTGGCGCTCGGGGTCGTCTGACCCTCGGCCTCAGCGCTGCTCCCGGTCGCGCACGCAGTCGGGGCCCGTGCGCTGGCCCGGGCACTCGCGCGGCAGCGTGTGCTGGGCCAGCGCCACGAGCAGCGCCGGCAGCACCAGCGTGGCGACCAGCCCGCCCGCCAGGAGCCGTCGAGAGCCGCGAGGGCGACCGGGCGCGAGCAGGCCGGTCGCCAGCGCGGTCACCAGTCCGGCGGCCAGCGCCACGGCGAGCACGACCAGGGACGCAGCGGTGAGCTCGACCTGGCTCATCGACGCCGGTGCGAGCGTGAGGACCGGCTCGCACATGACCCGCCCGTACGCCGAGGCCGGGGACACCATCGGCCCCTCGCTCTCGAAGCCCGGGCAAGGGTCGTCGAGGACGGTCCAGGCGACCAGCAGCGCCAGGCCGGCCACCGCGTCGGCCACGGTCGCGGCCGCCACCACTGCGAGCCCGAGCCAGCGGCCCCTCAATGGCTCAGGGCGTCGACCAGGGTCTCCTGCAGGTAGCCGACCCACTCGTAGATGTCGTGGGCCTGCGAGCGCGGGTCGTCCTCGGGCAGCGAGAGCCAGTAGTCCTCGTCGCCCTCCTCGACGTCGAGGCGGGTGGCCAGCGCCAGGCGCAGGTCGGCGAAGGAGCGCAGCCACCTGGTGGCCACGTCGTGCTCGAGCTCGACGTCGATCATCAGCCCGTCCTCGTCGAGCTCGTGCGGCAGCCCGGCCTCCTCGAGGGTGTCGATGATCGAGCAGGCAGCGGCGGCCTTGCTGTCGCGCAGCGCGCCCTCGGTGAAGCGGCGGAACTCGCCGGCCGCCTCCTCGTCCTCGGTGTAGGCGGTCGGGAAGAGCCGGGCCAGCACCGGGTCGTCGGGCGCGGTGGTGGGCCCCGAGAAGTCCATCATCGCCTCGAGGGGGTCGCGGTCGTCGTCGGGCACGGCCGCCTCGTTGCGCAGCAGCTCGACGAGCTGCGAGGCCAGCGAGCGCAGCAGGTCGGCCTCGAAGCCGGTGAACGTGGCGATCACCCGCTTGCTGCGGCGGTGGCGTGCGAAGGCGCTCACGGCTCAGTCGTCCTTCTGCATCGTGGCCCACAGGCCGTACTCGTGCATGGCCTGCACGTCGCGCTCCATCTCCTCGCGGCTGCCCGCCGAGACCACTGAGCGACCCTCCTCGTGGACCTGCATCATCAGCTTCTCCGCCTTCTTCTTGGAGTAGCCGAAGTAGGAGCGGAAGACGTAGGCGACGTAGCTCATCAGGTTGACCGGGTCGTTCCACACGATCGTCACCCACGGGGTCGCGGGGCTGAGGAGCTCGTCGGGGGTCGTGGTCGGCTCGACCTCGACCGGGCTGGGCGCGGACACGCCACCATGCTTGCACAGCGGCGACGGGTGATCCCTAGGGTGGGCACGTGACCGGGTCGACCGCGCTGCTCACCGACCACTACGAGCTGACGATGCTGCAGGCCGCCCTGGCCGCCGGCACCGCCGAGAGGCGGTGCGTCTTCGAGCTGTTCTCGCGCTCGCTGCCCGACGGGCGCCGCTACGGCGTGCTCGCCGGGGTCGGGCGGGCGCTCGAGGCGCTGGAGTCGTTCCGCTTCGAGGAGGAGTCGCTGGCCGCGCTCGACGGGGTCGTCGACGACCGCACCCTGTCGTGGCTGGCCTCCTACCGCTTCTCCGGCGACGTGCGCGGCTACGCCGAGGGCGAGACCTACTTCCCCGGCTCCCCGCTGCTGCAGGTCGAGTCGAGCTTCGCCGAGGCCGTGCTGCTCGAGACCCTGCTGCTCTCGATCTACAACCACGACTCGGCCATCGCCGCGGCGGCCTCGCGGATGACCCGCGCCGCCGGCGAGCGCCCGTGCATCGAGATGGGCTCGCGGCGCACCCACGAGGAGGCGGCGGTGGCCGCGGCCAGGGCGGCGTACGTCGCGGGGTTCGAGGCGACCTCGAACCTCGCCGCCCGGCAGCGGTGGGGGGTCCCCTCGACCGGCACCTCGGCGCACAGCTTCACGCTGCTGCACGACAGCGAGGCCGACGCGTTCCGCGCCCAGGTCGACTCGCTGGGGGTCGGCACGACGCTGCTGGTCGACACCTACGACGTGGCCGAGGCGGTGCGCCTGGGCGTCGAGGTCGCCGGGCCCGGGCTCGGCGCGGTGCGCCTGGACTCCGGCGACCTCGCGGTGCTCGCCCACCAGGTGCGCGCCCAGCTCGACTCGCTCGGTGCGCAGGAGACGCGCATCGTGGTGACCAGCGACCTCGACGAGTACGCGATCGCGGCCCTGGCCGCCGCCCCCGTCGACGGGTACGGCGTCGGCACCCAGCTGGTCACCGGCAGCGGGCACCCGACCTGCGGGATGGTCTACAAGCTCGTGGCCCGCGAGGACCGGCACGGCGACCTGGAGCCGGTGGCCAAGCGCAGCAGCAAGAAGGCCTCCTTCGGTGGCCGCAAGTGGGCGCAGCGCCGCATCGGCGCCGACGGGTGGGCCGAGGCGGAGGTGGTCGGCACCGGCGAGGCGCCGGCGCCCGGCGCCGACTCCCGCGACCTGCTGGTCGACCTGGTGCGCGGCGGCGAGGTGGTGGGCCGCGAGCCGCTCGCGCAGGCCCGCGAGCGCCACCACGCCTCCCGCGAGGAGCTGCCGCTGGCCGCGCAGTCGCTGGGCCGCGGCCGGCCGGTGCTGCCCACCGAGCGGGTGGATGCCGCCGCACCGGCTCGTGGCTAGGGTCGCGCCATGACCCGAGCACTGATCGTCGTGGACGTGCAGAACGACTTCTGCGAGGGCGGCTCGCTGCCCGTGACCGGGGGCGGGCAGGTGGCGCGCGACGTCGACGCCCTCCTCAAGCAGTGGGTGGCGGGCGGACCCGAGGCTCCCGGCTGGGACCACGTGGTGGCCACCAAGGACCACCACGTCGACCCCGGCGAGCACTGGTCGAGCGAGCCCGACTTCGCCACCTCGTGGCCGGTGCACTGCGAGGTCGGCACCGACGGCGAGCAGTTCCACCCCGACCTCGACCCCACGCCCTTCGAGGCCGTCTTCCTCAAGGGCCGCCACGAGGCGGCGTACTCGGGCTTCGAGGGCCACGACGACGACGGCGCCACGCTGGCCGACTGGCTGCGCCGGCGCGGCGTGACCGAGGTCGACGTCTGCGGGCTGGCCACCGACCACTGCGTGCGTGCGACCGCCCTCGACGCGGTCGCGGCCGGGTTCGACACCCGGCTGCTGAGCCAGCTGTGCGCCGGCGTCGCGCCCGAGACCACGACCGCCGCGCTCAGCGACCTCGAGGCCCACGGGGTGCAGGTTGCCTGACCAGGGCTCCGTCCCCGGCTTGGCGGTCGACCTCGCCGACGGGGTGCTGACCGCACGCTTCGACCGGCCCGAGGTCTTCAACGCCGTGTCCGGGGAGATGATGCTGGGCCTGGCCGACCTGCTCGAGTCGGTGCCGGCGCGCGACGACGTGCGCGTGGTGGTGCTCACCGGCACCGGGCCCGCCTTCTGCACCGGCGCCGACATCAGCGGCGAGGCCGCCCACGAGCGCTTCGACGTGCGCGCCATGGACGTGACCAACCGGGTGGTGCGCGCGGTCGTGGCCTGCGACCGGCCGGTGCTGGCGGCCGTGAACGGCATCGCCGCGGGTGTCGGGTGCTCGCTGGCGCTGGCGGCCGACCTCAGCGTCGCGGCCGCGTCGTCGTCGTACCTGCTGGCCTTCACGCGCATCGGTTTCATGCCCGACGGCGGCGCCTCGGCCACCGTCGCCGCGTCGATCGGCCGCGCGCGGGCGATGCGGATGGCGCTGCTCGCCGAGCCGCTCTCGGCCCAGGAGGCCTACGACGCCGGGCTGGTCACCCACCTGGTCGCCGACGACGAGCTCGCCGACCTGGTCGCCACCCTGGCCCGGCGCCTGGCCTCCGGGCCGCCGCTGGCCCTGGCCGCCACCAAGAAGGCCGTCAACGCCGCCACCCTGCTCCCCCTCGAGGACGCCCTCGAGCGCGAGCGCAGCGGCCAGAGCGTGCTGATGCGCACCGCCGACGTCGCCGAGGGGATGGCCGCCTTCTCCGAGCGCCGCCGTCCGGTCTTCCGCGGCGAGTAGGTGCACGAGCAGTCACCTTCGCACCACCGACCGGTCACTTCTGCACCCCGCTGTGGGCTGAAAGTGACTGGTCGATGGTGCAGAAGTGACCGCTCGTCCGCGACTCCCCAATAACTGCTTGACAGTCGCGAGCAGGGCAGCGTCTACTACTGTCCAAGACTTCTTGGAGGGTGAGATGACGGACGAGATCGCGGCCATGCGGGCCATCGCCCACCCGGTGCGGCTGCGGATCCTCTCGCTGCTGACCGGGACGGCGATGAGCGCGGCCGAGGTGGCGCGCGAGCTCGGCCTGACCCACGCCAACGCCAGCTACCACCTGCGTCTGCTGGCCGATGCCGACGAGCTGGTCGTCGACGGCGAGGAGAAGATCCGCGGGGGCGTGGCCAAGCGCTACCGCTACCCGCACGAGCGCGACCTGGAGCCGGGCGAGCCGGGGGCCCAGCGCCGGCCGGGCGCGCCCTCGGCGTACCTGCGCGCCCTGGGCAAGGAGCTCGAGCGGCGCAGCCGGTCGCGCCGGCCCTCCACCCCCGGCCTGAGCAGCGACCTCGAGGGCTGGGTCGACGAGGAGACCTGGGAGGAGGTGCTCGAGCTGCTGATGCGCGCCTCGCGGCTGGTGCACGAGCGCAACCGACCGCCGCGCACCGAGGGGACCGTGCACGTGAGCGCCACCGCCCTGGCCTTCCGGATGGACGACGACGTGGCTGCTGCCGAGGGCGCAGACGAAGCAGATGGCGGGGCCGGGCGATGAGCAGCACCGGCGCGCTGGCACCGCTGGGCGAGCGCAACTTCCGCCTCTACTTCGCCTCCCGCGTCGTCAACCTGATGGGCGCCCTGATGGCGCCGGTCGCGCTGGCCTTCGCGGTGCTGCAGATCAGCGACTCCCCCACCGCCCTGGGCGTGGTGCTGGCCGCGCACAGCATCCCGATGGTGGTCTTCCTGCTCGTCGGCGGCGTGCTGGCCGACCGGTTCGGACGCACCCTCGTCATCCAGAGCTCCAACGTCGTGGCCGGGCTCAGCCAGCTCACCATCGCAGCGCTCGTCATCACCGGCGAGGCCCAGATCTGGCACGTCGTGCTGCTCACCGCGGTCAACGGCGTCGCGGCCGCAGCCGCCCTGCCGGCGCTGGCAGGAGTACTGCCCCAGCTGGTGCCACGCGACCAGCTGCAACCGGCCAACGTGCTGGTCTCGATGGCCGGCGGCGGCCTGGCAGTCGTCGGCCCGACGGTGTCGAGCCTGCTCGTGGTCGGCGTCGGGCCCGGCTGGGCACTGGGGGTCGACGGCGTGACCTACCTGGGCGCCGCGGCGCTGCTCTCGCGCATCCGCCTGCCCCGCCCGGTGCGCGCGGCCGGCTCGTCGGCCCTCGTCGACCTGCGCGAGGGGTGGACCTACTTCCGCACCACGCCCTGGCTGTGGGTGGTCGTGCTGGCCTTCAGCATGATCTGCGCGGTCCACCAGGGCGGCTTCTTCACCCTCGGTCCGGCCCTGGCCAAGGGCTCCGCGCTCGGCGAGCGCGGCTGGGGGCTCATCCTGTCGGCCGAGGCCCTCGGGCTGCTGGTGGCCGGGCTGGTGCTGCTGCGGGTGCGGCTGGAGCGCCCCCTCTTCTGGGGCATGCTCGGCACGGCGGCGTACGGCGCCCCGCTCATCGCTCTCGGTCTCACCGACGACCTGGGCATCGCGCTGCTGGCCGCGCTCGGCGCCGGGGCCGGCATCGGCGTCTTCGAGCTGGCGTGGAACCTGGCGATGCAGGAGAACGTGCCGCCCGACATGCTGTCTCGGGCCTTCTCCTACGACGCGCTCGGGTCGTTCGCAGCGATCCCCTTGGGCCAGCTGCTGGCCGGGCCGCTCGCGGTCGCCTTCGGGCTGCAGCGGGTGATGCTGGTGGCCGGTCTGCTGCTGACGGCGGTCGCCCTGCTGACCCTGCTCTCGCGCAGCGTCCGTGACCTGCCGCGCGAGCCGCAGGCGCAGGGCGCCCCCATGGCCTCCGCCTGACCCAGGGATCCGCCGGGTCGAGTGACCCCCCAGGCACCTCCTGAGGTGGCCCGGGCGTGCCTGGCGGGTCACTCGAACGGCGAAGACGTCGCCGTGTCAGCACCAGCGCTCGACGAGCGTGCGCAGCACGGTGGGGTTGCGGGTGGTGGCGACCGTGCCCAGCACCTTCTCGACGAGGTTGTTGCCGAGCCGCATGCCGTGCACGCCGTCGGCGCCGACGAGCAGGTGCACGGCGCGGCCACCGAGGACCACCCGCTCCCCCTCCCCCGCCCGGGCCTGCAGCGCCGCGAGCGCCTCGGGTGCGGGGCGTTCGCGCAGCAGCGCGACGTAGTGGTGGCCGTCGTGCTCGATCGCCGTGGCGGCGGCGTCAACCTCGCGCAGCTCGTCGGGGGTGAGCACGAGCGTGGGGACCTCGAAGCCGCGGTCGGCCAGGAACGCCGCCTCCAGGGCGGCCTCGATGCGGGCGGTGGAGCGCATCGAGGTCTCCAGCCGCACGTTGCCGGTGTTGAGGTGGGTCAGCACGCCGGTGAAGCCGGCGCCCTCGACCGCGGCCACCACGTCGTCGCGCGGGAACTTCCGCTTGGCCCCGAGGTTGATGGCGCGCAGGAACGCGATGCGGGTGCTCATGCCCGCGATCCTGCCCGACGATCACCCCTGGAGCGGCAGCCCCAGCCCGGTTGTCAGCCGGACTTGGTGTTGACGGTGATCTTGGCGATGCCGACGAGCAGCTGGTCGGTGACCGCCTTGGTGCCGTAGGTGTCGTTGAGCAGGCCGGCGGCCACGTCGGAGATGAAGACCTTGGTGCCCTCGAGCACCGCGAACTTGCCGTCCTTGATGGTGGCGAGCTCGTTCAGCGTGCGGCCGTCGAGCCGGAAGAGGTAGGCGCTGGTGACGGCGGTCTGGCCGTTGACGGCCACGTCGCCGTACACCCGGGACACGCCGGGGTCGACGTTGAAGTTGCTCAGCCGCACGGTCGTGCCGCCGGCGGCCAGGGTGAGCCCCGAGCCCTCGTGCTGCAGCTGGCCGATGACGTACGGCGAGACCTCGCCCGGGGTGAAGACCGAGACGTTGCCGCCGCTGATCGGGAAGACCAGCGAGCCCTTGACCAGCTTGGCGCCACCGGTGACGCCGGGCGTCAGGCCCAGCGAGCCGAGCGCGTCGGTGAAGCCCTTGTCGAGCTTGATGGCGGTGTTCTTGCCCTTGACGGCGGCGATCTCGGCGACGGGCTGCGGCGGGGCATCGCTCGAGGCATCGGCGTCGTCGCCGCAGGCCGACAGCGGCAGGGCTAGGGCGAGCACGGCGGCGCCGGCGGCGAGCCGGCGCAGGTGACGGGAGGGCGGGCGCAGGGCCATGACGGGATCCGTTCGGAGGGAGCAAGGGGGACGGTGACTGTTCGTCACCGTCCCCCCTCCCGGATGGGTCGAGCCGCTCAGGCGGGCAGGTCGACCGTGATCTCCGCGATGCCGACGAGCAGGCCGGCCTCGACCGCGTCGGTGCCGAACGTGTCGTTCAGCAGCCCGGCGGCGGGCTCCGAGATCTTGACCTCGGTGCCCTCGAGGATCGCCTGGTCGCCCTGGACCTCGAGGGGGTTGAGCGTGCGACCGTCGAGCTGGAAGAGGAACGCGCTCTCGACGGCGACCTTGCCGTTGACCAGGACGTCGCCGTAGACGCGGGAGACGCCCGGGTCGACGTTGAGGTTCTCGAGCTGCACGGTGGTGTCGCCGGCGCTCAGCGAGAGCCCGGAGGAGACGTGCTGCAGCTGGCCGATGACGTACGGCGACACGGCGCCCGGCTCGAAGACGGTCACGTTGCCGCCGGTGATCGGGAAGCTGAGCTCGGCGCCCTCGAGGGTCGCCTCCCCGATCGTGCCCGGCTGCAGCTTGAGCTGGGTCAGTGCGTCGAGGAAGCCCTGGTCGAGGGTGATCTGGGTGTCCTCGCCGGTGAGCGACTCGATGGCCGCGACGGGCTCGGGCGCACCGGCCTCGGAGGACTCGGAGGACTCGGAGGTGGTGGCCGCGGCTGCGGCGTCACCGGCGTCCTCCTCGGTGCCGCAGGCGGTGAGCGGCAGGGCGACCAGCGCGGTCGCCGCGAGGCCCCCCACGACGCGACGGACGCGACGGGTGCCGGTGGTGCGGTGGGTGCTGGTGGTCGAGCGCATGGGTGCTCTCCCTGTCTGTGTCGAGACTGTTGCTTCGTACACAGGGGGTTCGCGGGGCCCGACGGGAACGGATGGGTGTCGCGGGTGGTGATCCGGATCACCCCGGCGAGCGCCCACCGGCCACCCACCACCGACAGACCGCTCAGAGGTTGCCGCGCAGCTCCTGCTCGCGCTCGATCGCCTGGAAGAGCGCCTTGAAGTTGCCCTTGCCGAAGCCGAGCGAGCCGTGCCGCTCGATGAGCTCGTAGAAGACCGTGGGTCGGTCGCCGATCGGCTTGGTGAAGATCTGCAGGAGGTAGCCGTCCTCGTCGCGGTCGACCAGGATGCCGCGCTTCTTCAGCTCCTCGATCGGCACCCGCACCTCGCCGATCCGCTCACGCAGGGCCGGGTCGTCGTAGTAGGAGTCGGGGGTGTCGAGGAAGGCGATCCCGTTGTCGCGCAGGATGTCGACCGATCGCAGGATGTCGCCGGTAGCCAGCGCGATGTGCTGGCAGCCCGCGCCGTCGTAGAACTCCAGGTACTCGTCGATCTGCGACTTCTTCTTCGCGATCGCGGGCTCGTTGAGCGGGAACTTCACGCGGTGGTTGCCGCTGGCCACGACCTTCGACATCAGCGCGGAGTAGTCGGTGGCGATGTCGTCACCGATGAACTCGGCCATGTTCGTGAAGCCCATGACCTTGTTGTAGAACTCCACCCACTCGTCCATCCGGCCGAGCTCGACGTTGCCGACACAGTGGTCGACGGCCTGGAAGAGCCGGCGCGGGTGACCCTCGCGGCGGGTCACCGCGGTCGTGCGCGCCTCGAAGCCGGGCAGGTAGGGGCCGGTGTAGCGCGAGCGGTCGACCAGGCTGTGGCGGGTCTCGCCGTACGTCGCGATGGCTGCCATCCGCACCGTTCCGTGCTCGTCGGAGATGTCGTAGGGCTCGTCGAGGATGGTGGCCCCGACCGAGCGGGCGTGCTCGATGCAGCGGTCGACGTCGGGCACCTCGAGGGCCAGGTCGACGACGCCGTCGCCGTGCTTGCGGTGGTGCTCGAGCAGCGGGCTGTCGGGGGTGACGCCGCCGGCGAAGACGAAGCGCGCGCTGCCCGAGCGCAGCACGTAGACCTTGGCGTCGCGCAGCCCGGTCTCGGGGCCGCGGTAGGCCTCGAGGTCCATCCCGAAGGCCAGCTGGTAGAAGGTCGCGGTCTGGGTGGCGTTGCCGACCACGAAGCACACGGCGTCCATCGCGGTGACCGGGAACGGGTCGCTGCTGGCGTCGTACTCGACGAGGCCGACGAGCTGGCGCAGCTGGTCGAGGGTCAGGTCGGCCTTGAGCTCGTCCTCGGTGAGGGCGCCGCCGGTGGTGGGGGTCTCGTGCGTGGTGGTCATGGGGACAGCGTGGTCAGGCAGGGCAGAGTGTGCAACAGTACGCCGACACGCTGGGCAGGTTGCACAGTCAGGAGGCGCCTCGTGGACGAGCTGGACGTCAGGTTGATCGACCTCTTCAGCAGCGAGCCACGCATCGGCGTGCTCGAGGCCTCGCGCCGGCTCGGCGTGGCCCGCGGCACCGTGCAGGCGCGGCTCGACAAGCTGGTCGAGCGCGGGGTGGTCACCGGGTGGGGCCCGGACCTCTCCCCCGCCGCGCTGGGCTACCCGGTCACCGCGTTCCTGACCCTGGAGATCCGCCAGGACGTCGGCACCTCGGGCGCCGGGGAGTCGTCGGGTGCCAGCGGGCACGACCTGGTCGGCGAGCACCTCTCCCAGATCGCCGAGGTGCTGGAGGTGCACACCATCACCGGCGCCGGCGACCTGTTCGCGCGGGTGGTGGCCTGCTCCAACGCCGACCTGCAGCGCGTCATCGACCGCGTGCTGGCGCACCCCGCGATCACCCGGTCCTCGACCGTCATCGCGCTGGCCACCCAGGTCGGCTACCGCACCCTGCCGCTGGCCCGGGCCGCGACGACGACCGCGACTTCGACTGGGACTGCGACGGCAAGGGGGCGCTGAGCGGCCCCGGCCTCAGCCCTCGCGGCCCGAGAGCAGCGCCGCGACCTCGTCGGCGGCGGCGATGACCGCCTGGCTGACCGTGCGCTCGTCGAGGACGCCGAGCGTGACGATGCCGACGCTGGCCTCGAGCCCGTCGACGTCGCGCACGGGCGCGGCCAGGCCGCGGGCGCCGGTCTGCAGCTCGCCCTCCGTCACCGAGTACGCCGCACCCGCACGCCCCCGGCGCGCCAGCAGCACGGCCCGGCCCGCGGCGCCCTGGGCCAGGGGGTGCCGGGTGCCGACGCGGTAGCCGACGTGGAAGTCGGTCCACGACGGCTCGACCACGGCGACGGCGAGCGCCTCGGCGCCCTCGGCGACGGTCAGGTGCGCGGTGCAGCCCACGGTCTCGGCGAGGCGGCGCAGCACCGGCCCGGCCAGGTCGCGCAGCACCGGCTGCACGGCCGAGGCCAGGTGCAGCACGCCGAGGCCGACGTGCAGGCGGCCGCGGGCGTCGCGGCGTACGAGCCTGTGCTGCTCGAGGGTGGCCACGAGCCGGTACACCACGGTGCGGTTGACGCCCAGCTTGGTGGCGAGCTCGGTGACGGTCAGCCCGCCGGCCGAGCCGGCGAGCGTCTCGAGGACCAGCAGCCCGCGGTCGAGGGTCTGGGAGGTCTCGGCCGGCACAGCTGGAGTCTAGGGCGTGCGGCCGGCCGGCTCAGCCCGACTTGCGGGCCGCCCACTCGCGCACCCGGTCGATGCGCGCGCGCAGCTGCTCGGCGTTGGCGATGGCCGCGGCCGGTCCGCCGCACTCCTTGCGCAGCGCGGCGTGGGTGATGCCGTGGGCCTGGCCGGTGCGGTGGAACCACGCGGCGACCAGGCCGTTGAGCTCGCGGCGCAGCACCGCCAGCTGCTCGTGGGTGGAGACCTGCTCCACGCTGGGGGCCGCGGTCGCGGCCGCGGGGGTCACGGGCTTCTGCTTGCGCGCCCGGTCGGACTGGCGCTGGCGCAGCAGGTCGCGCATCTGGCCGGGCTCGAGCAGCCCGGGGATGCCCAGGAAGTCCATCTCCTCCTCGGAGCCGACCTGCACCTCCCCCTCGTGGCCGAAGGTGGCGCCGTCGTAGAGCACGTGGTCGAAGCGCGCCTCGGAGCCGATCGCCTCGAACGACAGCGACTGCTCCTCCGAGGAGGCCGACTCGCTCGCGTTGGCCTGGGCCAGCAGGTCGTCCTCGGCGGCGAAGATGTCGTCCTCGTCGGTGACCTTGCGGCCCAGCACGTGGTCGCGCTCGACCTCCATCTCGGAGGCGAAGGAGAGCAGGCGCGGCACCGAGGGCAGGAAGATCGAGGCGATCTCGCCGCGGGTCCGGGCCCGCACGAAGCGCCCGACCGCCTGGGCGAAGAACAGCGGGGTCGAGGTGGTGGTGGCCCACACGCCGACGGCCAGGCGGGGCACGTCGACGCCCTCGGAGACCATCCGGACCGCGACCATCCAGCGGGAGTCGTCGGCGGCGAAGGCGCTGATCTTCTTCGAGGCCGCCTTCTCGTCGGAGAGCACTACGGTGGCGGCCTCGCCGGTGATCTTGCGCAGCGTCTTGGCGTAGGAGCGGGCGCTGTCCTGGTCGGTGGCGATCACCAGTCCGCCGGCGTCGGGCACGTGGCGGCGTACCTCGGAGAGCCGCTTGTCGGCCGCGGCGAGCACCGAGGGGATCCAGGAGCCCTCCGGGTCGAGGGCGGTGCGCAGCGCCTGGTTGGTCAGGTCCTTGGTCAGCGGCTCGCCCAGGCGCGCGGCGACCTCGTCGCCGGCACGGGTGCGCCAGTTCATCTCGCCCGAGTAGGCCAGGAAGAGCACGGGGCGGACCACGTGGTCGGCCAGCGCGTGGGAGTAGCCGTAGGTGAAGTCGGCCGCCGAGCGCGGGATGCCGTCGGGGCCGGGGGCGTAGCTGACGAACGGGATGGGGTTGACGTCGGAGCGGAACGGCGTGCCGGTCAGGGCCAGGCGCCGCGCGGCCGGCTCGAACGCCTCGCGGACCCCCTCGCCCCAGGAGAGCGCGTCACCGGCGTGGTGCACCTCGTCGAGGATGACCAGGGTCTTGAACCGCTCGGTGCGGATCCGCATCGCCAGCGGGTTGACCGCCACGCCGGCGTAGGTGACCGCGATGCCGACGTAGTCCTGCGAGGTGCGGCCCTTGCCGGCGGCGTACGTCGGGTCGATGGGGATGCCGGCGCGCTCGGCGGCCTGCGCCCACTGGGTCTTGAGGTGCTCGGTCGGCGCCACGACCGTGACCCGGTCGATGAGCCGGCGTCCCAGCAGCTCGGCGGCCACCGAGAGCGCGAAGGTGGTCTTGCCGGCGCCGGGCGTGGCCACGGCGAGGAAGTCGCGGGGCTGCTCGGAGAAGTACTTCTCCATCGCCGCCTGCTGCCAGGCGCGCAGCGAGGGGGCCGTGCCCCACGCGGCGCGCTCGGGCCAGGCCGGGGGCAGCGCGGGCGTCAGCGAGGGGCCGGACCCGTCGTCGAGGGGGAGGTCCGGCTGGTGGGAGCCCGTCACGCGTCGGAACCGCCAGAGCCGCCGGAGCCGCCGTCGTTGAAGGAGTCCCACACTTCCTTGCAGTCGGGGCAGACCGGGAACTTCTCCGGGGAGCGGCTGGGCACCCAGACCTTGCCGCACAGGGCGATGACGGGCGTGCCCATCACCATCGCCTCGGTCAGCTTGTCCTTGTCGACGTAGTGCGAGAAGCGCTCGTGGTCGCCCTCGTCGGTCGGGACCGTGCGACGGTCCTGCCGGAGGTCCTCCTCGACGGCGGTGCCGGTCCCGAATCCGAAGCTGCTCACGAGAGACCACCCTACGCGAGAAGGCCGTTCAGTTCAGGTCGGGATCGGCCGGGCGGGTGGAGTGCCAGGCCAGCTCGCCGGGCTGGCGGCGCATCACCTCGCGGCGCAGCTCGGTGGTCTCCTCGCGGAACACGTCGTCGTCGTGGGCGGGCACGACGTACCAGCTGCCCTCGGCGATCTCGTCGTCGAGCTGGCCGGCGCCCCAGCCGGCGTAGCCCGCGAAGATCCGCAGCGCGTCGAGGTGGCCGGCGAGCAGCTCGACCGGGGTGTCGAGGTCGACCAGGCCCAGGGTCGGGGTCAGCGGTCGGTAGCCGGGCGCTGGGGCCGGCTCGACGCCCGGCGCGGCGCCGGCCAGGTGGGCCACCGCCAGCGCGCCCTCGGTGCTGACCGGGCCGCCCTGGAAGAGCACGTCGGGCTCGGCGACCACCGGGCTCCAGTCGGCCAGCACCTCCGCCACCGGCACGGGCGTCGGTCGGTTCAGCACCACCCCGAGCGCACCCTCGTCGTCGGCGTCGAGCAGCAGGATCACGGTGTCGGCGAAGTTGGGGTCCAGCAGCGCGGGACTGGCCACCAGCAGCATCCCGGCGCGCGCCTCGTTCGACATGGCCCCATCATGGCCGAGCAGTCACTTCCGCACCATCGAGCAGTCACTTTTGCACCCTCTTGAGTATCTCGAAAAAGTTTTCGATCTGCCTGTGGAAAACGGCTTCTGACCTGGTGCTTTGTCGGTGGGCCCTGAGATACTTCACTCATGGCCACCACCGCGGCGCACCCCATCGGCGGTGCTGTCGCGCGTGTGCACTCGGCGCTCGACGACGTGGCAGAGGTGCCGGTCTGGTCGATGAGCCAGGAGGCCACTGCGCAGACGTTGGTCGAGATCGCGCGGGCCGAGGCGCGGCTGGTGGAGGTGCGCTCGCAGCTGTTGTCGCATGCCGAGACAGTGGCGGTGGCGGAGACGAATGCGTCGCCGTCGGTTGCGGTGTGGCACTCCAACGCGACGAGGTCGACGAAGCGGGAGTCGTTCCGCCAGGTACGCCTGGCTGCGGGTCTAAGTCGGTACGACGTGGTGCGGGAGGCGCTCGGTCGTGGCGAGATGGTCGCGGAGCAGGCGTCGGTGATCTGCACCGCGCTGGACGAGCTGCCCGACGACCTCGACCCGTCGGTGCTGGAGCAGGCGACCAAGGCGCTCGTCGCCTTCGCGGAGGTCCACGACGCCAAGGGCCTGCGGGTGCTGGGCCGCCGGATCCTCGAGGTGGTCGCGCCCCAGGTGGCCGAGGCGTGGGAGGCCGAACAGCTCGACCGCGAGGAGCGCGAGGCGGAGAAGTCCGCGGTGTTCCGGATGCGCGAGGACGGCCACGGCCGGATCAAGGGATCCTTCACCGTGCCGCTACTCGTCGGGCAGATGCTGGAGCGAGCCCTGCTCGCCTTCGCCGCCCCCAAGCACCAGATCGCCACCCGCGAGGCTCAGGAGGAGCAGAGCGAGGCGCCGGTGCCGGCGCGCCGCCCGACCGCGCAGCGACTCGGTGCCGCGTTCGTGGAGCTCGTCGAACGCCTCGACCCCCACGAGCTGCCCAAGGCCGGTGGCGTCAACGCGACCGTCGTGGTGACCATGACCCTCGACTCCCTGAAAGACGGCCTGGCGGCCGCCACGCTCGACACCGGCGACCGGATCAGCGCCGCGACCGCACGCCGCCTCGCGTGCGAGGCCGGCGTCGTCCCCGTCGTGCTGGGCGGTGGCAGCCAGCCGCTCGACGTGGGGCGGGCGAGGCGGTACTTCACCCCGGCCCAGCGGGTCGCGATGGGCATCCGGGACGGTGGCTGCACCGCCCGCGGCTGCGACGCCCCGCCGGCGATGTGCCACGCCTACCACGACGACCCCTGGTCCTGCCACGGCCACACCGACCTCGCCCGGGGACGCTTGTTGTGTCCCTACCACCACCGGCGGATTCACGATCCTGAGTACGAGGCGGATGTCGGCGGAGACAACCAGGTCAGTTTCCACCGGCGGACGTAGGAGAGGTCTGCCCACCCGCGCCGTTGGTTGAGCAGCAAGGGCCGAAGGCTCGAGCGACGCCGAAACCCGGCGACCCCATGGCGTACGGCGAGTGGTCGCGGCGGGCGGTCACCTCGCGGGGTCTCGGCATCGCTCGTCGCTGGCGCTCCTCACTGCTCGACCAACGGTGCCCGCTGGCGCTCCTCCCTGCTCGACCAACGGGGCGCGGGGAAGGGGACAGCCCCCGGCAGCGCGTCAGGGAGGGAGGGAGACGCGCGGGCGGGGGCTGTCGGACGGCCCGGTGGGAGGTCCGGGCCGGATCAGGGGCGACTCAGGCGGCGAGCGCCGCGCGGAGCCGGTGCAGCAGCGTAGGACGCTCGGGCTGCAGGTCCACCGACTGGGGGTGCCACCCGGCGCGGGCGGCGGTCTCGAGGCGGGCACCGACCCGGGCGGCGCCGGCGTCGCTGGCGCTGGCGCGGCCGGCCATCACGGCCAGGAAGGCCCGCTCCTTGGCCTCCGCGCGGGTCATCGCGGCGGCCATCTCCTCGTCGAGGGGGTGCTCGCGGTGCTGGTCGACGATGGCCCGCACGCCGGGCAGCTCGTCGGCGGTGGCCCGCCACGCGGCGACCACGGCCCGCTCGAGGTCCATCGGGTCCTCGACCAGCTCGCGCTCGATGCGGCCGGCGAGGCGGGTGTGCCAGCGCAGCTGCAGCGCGCCGAGCAGGTCGAGCTCGGAGCCGAAGGCATCGGCGACGCCCTCGAGGTCCATCGGCAGGCGGCCGTCGCGTCGGAGATCGGCGCTGGCGATCACGCGACGGAGGGTCTCCCCGCGGTGGCGATACGAGTTCCAGGTCATGGGTGTCTCCTGTGTCGGTCAAGGTTCACACACCTTGAGTACATACCGAGAGTACGGAGACGTACCGTCGGTATGCAATGGATGGAGGGGTGGCCCGGCCGTGATCCTGACCACCGCAGCGGCCAGTCGACGTGACGGTCGGCACAGGCGGGTCCCTAAGGTGGACCCATGCCGAAGTCCTCCGTCCACAAGCTGGTGCCGAAGGTGCCGGGCGTGCCCGGGGTGGGCGGCACCCGCCGCCAGCAGTACTCCGCCTCGACCAAGCGCGCCCTCGTGGACGTCGCCGAGGAGCTCTTCACCGAGCACGGCTACGCCGGCACCTCCCTCGATGCCATCGTCGGTGGCGCCGAGGTCACCAAGGGCGCGCTCTACCACCACTTCTCCGGCAAGCAGGCGCTCTTCGAGGCCGTCTTCGAGCGGGTCGAGG
The DNA here is from genome assembly GCF_030518195.1 of Nocardioides cremeus. Taxonomy (GTDB): domain Bacteria; phylum Actinomycetota; class Actinomycetes; order Propionibacteriales; family Nocardioidaceae; genus Nocardioides; species Nocardioides cremeus. The sequence continues at coordinate 52,194 of NZ_JAULSC010000002.1, read as the reverse complement.
CCGAGGCCTCGCGCGCCATCCAGAAGTCGTTGAAGGAGAACCGCGACCCGTGGACCAAGGCCCGGGCGGGCCTCGAAGCCTTCCTCGTCGTCGTCCAGGACCCGACGTACCGGCGCATCGTGATCCAGGAGGGGCCCTCGGTGCTGGGCTACGAGCGCTTCCGCGAGCAGGAGGAGCGCTCCACCTTCGCCAACGTGCTCGACATCGTGCGCGCGGTGCTGCACGCCGGCCCCTGGGACCTCGACGAGGAGATGCAGCAGACCTTCGCCCGGATCTTCTTCGGCGCGATGTCGTCGGCCGGCGAGGCCGTGGCCGGCTCCGACGACGCGATCGCCGCGGCGGCCCGGGTCGAGACCGCGATCGGCTTCATCATCAGCGGCTTCCAGGCCCTCGCCGACGCCGGCGTCGAGCTGCCCGAGCAGCCGAGCTGACCCCGGCTGACCCGGGCTGATCCGGGTCGGGCCGGGCTCAGCGCGAGAAGCTGACCGACCCGCTCACCGCGGGCACCAGCTCGACCCAGGTCCGTCCGGCGGGGACCGTGAGCCTCTTGCCGCCCACCTTCAGCGCCAGCGGCGCCTCGAGCGTGGCCTTCGACCACTGCCCGCGCACCATCCGGCCGTCGTGGAAGAGCAGTGCCTCGCCCTTGCCCTCGAGCTTGGTCTCGGGCACCGGGTTGCCGGCCGGGTCGCGGTAGCCGGCGTCGCCGACCTGCACCCGCAGCACCAGCACCGTGTCGGCCGGGAACCGGTCGTCGGCGGCGGCGAAGGAGTTGGTGTTGGTCCAGCCCTTCGGGCCGTGGCTCCAGGTCGTGGTCTGGCTGCCGAAGTCGGCGGAGAGCGACGTGGCCGGCTTGCCCTTCGGCAGGTCCTTCGCCTCGCCCCACGGCAGGTAGTCGTCGGGGCGCTCCTCGGCACCCTCGACCAGGGTGGTGGTGGCCTCGAGGTCGGTGAAGAGGTTGTACGGCGCCGAGCGGGCGTTGTCGCGGAAGAAGCCCTTGGAGCCCTCGGAGAAGAAGGTGATCCCGGCGCCCCGCACCCGCTGCAGGGTGACCGGGGCGGCGCCGCTGGTCACCACCGCGGCGTCGGCCGGGGCGACGATGCCGATGTCGCTGGCGCGCATCGAGCGCACCGGCCCGACGGTGCCGGGGATGTCGGAGTAGTAGAAGGCCGCGAGCCGGGTGACCCCGCCCTCGACGAGCTCCTCGACGACCAGGTCGGCGGCGCCGAGCCCGCGCTGCGGGGCGCTCGAGGGGGTGTTGTCCATCTTGACCACCATCACGGGGTGGTCCCGGGCGGCCGACTGCGAGCCGGTGACCAGCAGGCCGGTCAGCGGCCAGGTGGCGTCGAGCGTCGCGCCCTTGCTCACCTTCTGGCCCTCGGGGCCCTCGGCGGCCGGGTCGTCGCCCCCGCCCCCGTCGTCGGAGGAGCAGGCCGCCAGGGCCAGGCTCGCCACCAGGGCGAGCGCACCGACCCGGAGGGGACGGTTGCGCCGCGGGTTCGGGCGCGGCCGGGTGGGGCTGGTGCGTGCAGGGCGCACGGTGGCTCCGATCAGGGGACGACGGGGGGTGGGGCGACGCGGGGGGATGGAGCGGGGCGCGGCTCAGCCGAGCTTGGCGCCGCCGTCGACGTACAGGGTCTGGCCGGTGATGTAGGACGCCTCGTCGCTGGCCAGGAACGCCACGGCTGCGGCGATGTCCTCGGGGAAGCCGACCCGCTTGACCGGGTTGGCCTCGGCCGAGAGGGCGCGGAACTCGTCGACGTCCATCTTGAGCCGGGCCGCGGTGGCGTCGGTCATCTCGGTGGCGATGAAGCCCGGGGCGACGGCGTTGGCGTTGATGCCGAAGGGGCCCAGCTCGATGCCCAGGGTGCGGGTGAAGCCCTGGATGCCCATCTTGGCCGCGGAGTAGTTGGCCTGGCCGCGGTTGCCCAGCGCCGAGACGCTGGAGATGTTCACGATCTTGCCGTACTTCTGCTCCACGAAGTGCTTCTGGGCGGCCTTCGTCATCAGGAACGCGCCCTTGAGGTGCACGCCCATCACGAGGTCCCAGTCGTCCTCGGTCATCTTGAACAGCAGGTTGTCGCGGGTGATGCCGGCGTTGTTGACCACCACGTGGATGCCGCCGAGCTCCTCGACGACGCGGGTGACCGCGGCCTCGACCGACTCGCCGTTGCTGACGTCGGCGCCGATGCCGGCGGCCTTGGCGCCGTCGACCAGGGGCAGGCGGCCCGCGGCCTCGGAGGCGGCGGCCTCGTCGAGGTCGACGATGGCGACCGAGGCACCCTCCTCGGCGAAACGGGTGGCGGTGCCGAAGCCGATGCCCCGCGCTCCCCCGGTGACCACGACGACGCGTCCGTCGAAACGACCCATCTGCTACCCAACTCCTTCGAAAGTCTGCGGCGCGCGCAGGGCGCGCTCGCGCGATGCGGTCACCGCGCCGTCTGCACGATAGCCGCGACTCATCCCAGCGCCGCGCGCAGCCTCGCGGCGTACGCCGCCCGCTCGCCGTCGGCGTACTTCTGGCGCGGCCAGAAGAACCCGCGCAGCCCGTCGCCCTTGGTGCGCGGCACCACGTGCAGGTGCAGGTGGGGCACCGACTGGCTGACGGTGTTGTTGATCGCGACGAAGCTGCCCTGCGCGCCGAGCTCGTCGACGACGGCCGTGGCGATGCGCTGGGCGGCGGCCAGGAACGGGTCGCGCAGCGGCGCCGGCAGGTCGGGCAGGGTGACGACGTGCTCGCGGGGCACCAGCAGCACGTGGCCCTTGAAGACCGGTCGCTGGTCGAGGAAGCCGACCAGATCCTCGGTCTCGAGGACCAGGTCGGCCGCCAGGTCGCCGGCCACGATGCGGCAGAAGACGCAGTCGCTCATGGGCCGCAGGCTAGCCCCGGCCACCACCCCGACCAGCCCGGCCACCCCGGTTCAGTGGCACACCACGTGGTCGCACGCCGGCGGCAGGTCGGGCCGGTCACCGCGACCGGCGGTGCGGCCGCCGGCGGGGCGGGCGTCGAAGTGGTGGGCGTCGGCGGTGCCGTAGGTCCAGCGCACCCCGTGGCCGCGCATCAGTGACACCACGGCGTGCGAGCCCGAGCGCCAGGCGACCTTCGGGTGGCTGCGACCGACCCACCAGCCCGTCGGCAGCCAGCCGCCGGAGGTCCGGTAGGGGTTCTCCCACGGGTTCACGTCGAGCGAGCGGCCCCACGAGTGCGGCGAGCGCACGCCGGGGCGGCCCACCACCTGGCGGCAGTTGAACGCCGAGGTGTTGCCGGCGGCCATCGAGGCGTGGTCGTCGGCACCCTTGAGCCGCTTCGACCAGCCGAACCGGTCGACGCGGTACATCGACCGGATCGGCAGCTCACGGGCGTACATGTCGGCGAGCGCCCGGCTCATCCGGCCCACGGCGTCGGCGTGCGCGACCAGCTCGCCGCGGTGCCGGTAGCCGTCGTAGCCCCAGTAGTTGATGCGCAGCAGCCGCAGCGAGTCACGGCCCACGGGGCAGCCGGCGTGCCAGCTGCGGCCGGTCATCTGCTTCCAGACGCCGTCCGGGATGCGTGAGACCTTCGCGTGCGGCCCCTCCCCCACGGCCCGGGGCTGCGCGGGCAGCGACCGGCGCGGACCCGGGGCCGCCGCCGGGAGCGCCACCGGCGTGCCCGGCGGCAGGTTGTCGAGGCGGTGCACGGTTGGTGCCGCTGCTCAGCCAGGGCCGCTGCAGCACGCGGGCCCGGTAGCGGGTGTCCTCGCGAGGGGCGACCCTGGTGGCGGCGCGGCCGCGCTCGTCGAGGCGCAGCCGCTCCTGGTCGACCCAGCGGCGCCCGGCCCGGCGCTCCAGCCGCACCGGCCCCTCGACGGGCTCGCCCGCCCCGGTGGTGACCCGCAGGCGCAGCCGCACCGACTGCTCGTCGACCACGCTGCTCGGCCCGCGCAGGCGCACGTCGGCGTTGCGGCGGCGCAGCGGCAGGCGCACCATCCCGGTGCCCGAGGCCGCATGCGCCTCGTCGCCGTCGTACGACGCCCGCACCCGGTTGTCCTTGGGCGCGCGGGCGGCCTCGACCTCGGCGGTCGCGGTGCCGGTCTCGTCGGTCGGCCCGGCCGGCACCTCGCTCCACACGCCGTCGCGGCGCCGCTCGAGACGCAGCACCGCGCCGGGGACCGGTGCACCGGCCTCGTCGGTGAGCACCAGGCGCACCGGCACCTGGCTGCCGGCGTACCGGGCGGGCGCGTCGGCCGAGAGCACCGTGGTGCGCGGCTCCGCCCCTGGGCCCGGCCCGGGGTCGGGTCCGGGGTCGGGATCGACACCCGCGTGGCCGGTCGCCGGCACGGCGAGGGCCAGGCCCAGGGCGAGCACCAGCGCCGGCAGCAGCCGGCGCGGGCGGGGGCGGACGGGTCGGGGGGATCGTGCGGCTCCGAGATGCACCCGCACAGTGTGCCCAGGGGCGCGGCCCGAGCCCGTGCGCCACGCTCAGCACATGTCGCTGAAGCGCTCCACGTCCTGGCGGGCACCGGAGACGACGATCACGTCGCCGGCCACCAGCACCGTCTCGGGGGTCGCGTAGGTGAACGCGGCGCCGGGGCTCTTGACCCCGACGACGGTCACGCCCCAGCGGCGACGGACGTCGGACTCGGCCAGCGAGGTGCCGTGCATGGCTGCCGGCGGTGTCGTCTTGACCATGGCATAGCCGTCGTCGATCTCGATGTAGTCGAGCATCCGTCCCCGGACGAGGTGGGCGACCCGCTTGCCCATGTCGTGCTCGGGGCGCACGACGTGGTGCACGCCGATCTGGGTCAGGATGCGGGCGTGGGCCTGGCTGATCGCCTTCGCCCACACCATCGGCACGCCGAGGTTGAGCGCCACCGAGGCCGAGAGGATGCTGGCCTCGAGGTCGTTGCCCACCCCGACGACGGCTCGCTCGAAGTCGCCCACCGAGAGCTGGCGCATGGCCTCCTCGTTGGTGGTGTCGGCGGTGACGACGTGGGTCAGCCGGCCGCTGAGCGACTGGACGATGCGCGGGTCGGCGTCGACGCCCAGCACCTCGGTGCCCTCGGCGACCAGCTCGAGGGCCAGGCTCTTGCCGAAGCGGCCCAGCCCGAGCACGACGACGCCGCCGTCGGCGGCGCCGTGACGGTGACGGCGGGGTCGGTGCTCCTCGGCGCGGTGCTTGTTCCTAGCCAATGATCGGCCTCTCCTCGGGGTGGCTGTAGGCACGCCGCCGCTCGCGCAGCGCGAGCGCGGAGACCAGCGTGACCGGGCCCAGGCGGCCCACGAACATGAGCAGGGTCAGGACCAGGTGCCCGTCGCGGCCGACGTCGGCGGTGATGCCGGTCGAGAGCCCCACCGTGGCGAAGGCCGAGACGGCCTCGAAGAGCACCTGGTGGGTGGGCAGGCGGGTCATCTCGACCAGGGCGATGGTCGCGGCGGAGACCACCCCGACCGACAGCAGCGCCACCGTCAGCGCCTGACGGGTGGCCCGGTCGTCGATGCGGCGTCCGAACGCCTCGACGTCCTGCTCGCCGCGCACCTCGGCCCAGATCACGAACCACAGCAGCACGAAGGTGGTCACCTTGATGCCGCCGGCGGTGCCGGCCGAGCCGCCTCCGATGAACATCAGCACCACGGTGCCGAGCAGGGTGCCCTCGTACATCTGGCCGTAGTCGAGAGAGTTGAAGCCGGCCGTGCGCGGCATCACGGCCTGGAAGAACCCGGCCAGCACTCTGCCGGCACCGGAGTCGAGCGCGCCCAGCGTGGCCGGGTTGCGCCACTCGTTGGCGGTGACGAAGGCGGTACCGGCCACCAGCAGCACCACCGTCGCCGAGACGGTGATCTTGGTGTGCAGGCTCCAGCGCCGCGGTCGGCGCAGCTGGCGCCGCAGCTCGAGCACGACCGGGAACCCCAGACCGCCGAGGATCACGGCGGCGGCGATCGGCAGGCAGATCCACGGGTCGGTGACGTAGCGGGTCAGGCTGTCCGACCACAGCGCGAAGCCGGCGTTGTTGAAGGCGGAGACCGAGTGGAAGACACCGAGGTACGCCGCCCGCCCGGGCGAGTAGTCGTAGGCCCACCAGAACCGCAGCGCCAGCGGCACCGCAACGGCGGCCTCGACCAGCAGGCTGACGCGCGCGACGCCCAGCACCACGCTGCGCACGTCGCCCAGGCCCAGCGCCTTGGTCTCGGTCATCGCCGTGATCCGGCTGCGCAGACCCATCCGGCGCCATACCAGCAGTCCGAGCAACGAGGCCAGGGTCATGATGCCGAAGCCACCGACCTGGATCAGCGCCAGCACCACCACCTGGCCGAAGCCCGACCAGTAGGTGCCGGTGTCCACGACGGCCAGACCGGTGACGCACACGGCCGAGGTGGCGGTGAAGAGCGCCGTGACGAGGTCGGCCCCGGCGGTGTCGGTGCGCGAGACCGGCAGGAGGAGCAGCAGGGTGCCCACAGCGACGGCACCCGCGAAGCCCAGGACGACCAGCTGGGCGGGGTGCCGAAGGAACCGACGTGGTCGGGCATCGTGCACCGCCGCAGCGTAGGGCACGACCGCTCCCGCGCAGCGCGGGCACCCGCACCTGACCGCGAGCCGGCTACCAGCCGAGCGTCTCCAGGCGGTGCCGGCGGCCGAAGCCCCGCAGGTCGTCGGTGGTGTAGTCGCGCTGCTCGGCGCGGACCTCGGCGGCGGTGGCCTTGAACCGGCTGAAGGGCAGGAAACCCGCCATCACGGCACGCGCCTGGGTGACCAGCAGGTCGCGGTGGCGCGACTCGTGCAGCTGGCCGTGCCACTGCTCGCCCTGCCAGCGGAAGGAGAAGATCCAGTAGAACAACGAGCCGCCCGACCCCGGGAAGTGCAGGTGGGTCTGGTCGACGCGCAGCTCGGGACTGATCAGCAGGTTCTCGCGCTCGGTGGTGACCTCGTCGGCGAAGACGAGGTGGCTCAGGTCGGCGGTGAACTCGTGCGACGACCACGTGCCCCCGCTGGGGTCGGTGGCGGTGGTGCTGCTCATTCGGCTCCTCGTCCTCTTCGCGCGGGGACACCCCGTACGGGTGGCGGGGTGGGCGCGGCGCTGTCGCCGTCGCCGCGGCTCCCCCCGGCGCCACGACGACAACACCATCAGTTGTAGGCCCTGACCTGCGATTTCCACCACCCCCGGTTAAGTCCCGAACGAATCCGAACAACCCGGACGCACGCTCGTACAGTGGGGAGCCGGACGGTCGTGCGCATGGGCGCCGCCGCAGCCCACCAGGGAGGACCAGGTCGTGACCGACACGCCGACCCAGTCACCCAGCGGGAGCGAGTGGGACCTCCTCGCGCTCCACCTCCAGCAGCTGCGGCTCGAGGCCGGTGAGCCGTCGTACGGCGAGATCGCGCGCCGCGTAGCACTCCGGCGCCTGGAGGCGGGCCTCGGCGAGCACGAGGCCCGGGTCGCCCGGACCACCGTCTACGACGTGTTCCGCACCGGCCGGGCGCGGGTCAACCTCGAGCTGGTCCGCGAGATCGTGGGCGTGCTCGGCGGCCACGACGCCGACGTCGACCAGTGGGTCGCGCAGTGCCGCCACCCGGTCGACGTCCTTCCCCCGGCGCCCGCGGCCCAGCCCACCCCGGCCGCCCAGCCTGCCCCTGCGTCCACCTCCGAGGCGACCTCGTCGCCGGCCGCCCCTCCGGGGCTGCGGCTGGCGATGGCGCTCGCCGGGCTGTGCGTCGTGGTCAACCTCGTGGGCCGCGTCGTCGTCGACGTCCTGCAGCTCCCGATTTTCCTCGACATGATCGGCACCGCGGTCGCCGCGATCGCGCTCGGCCCCTGGTACGGCGTCGGCGTCGGCCTGAGCAGCAACCTGGCGGGCACCGCGATCAGCGGCCCCGACTCCATCCCCTTCGCCCTGGTCAACATGGCCGGCGCGCTGGTGTGGGGCTACGGCGTGCGGCGCTTCGCGATGGGCCGCACGCTGCTGCGCTTCATGGGCCTCAACGTGCTGGTCGCCGTGGCCTGCACGCTGGTGGCGATCCCGGTGCTGGTGCTGCTCTACGGCGGCGGGGTCGGGCACAGCCAGGACTTCGTCACCGCCACGTTCGTGGAGATGACCGGCCTGCTCGAGGTGGCGGTCGGGCTGTCCAACATGGTCGTCTCGCTGGGCGACAAGATCATCAGCGGCTTCGTGGCCCTGGTCGCCTGCTCCACGCTGCCGCTCGCGCTGCGCCGACGGACGCCGCTGGTGCTGGTCTCCCCACAGCTCGGCGGCTCCGACGCCTGAGCCCCGGCTCAGCTGCCCGCGCGGACAGTCTCGCGCTGGGCCAGTCGTTGGGCCAGGTGCCGGGCCAGGTACGGCGCGGTGACGCTGCCGTCGGCGGCGGCGACCTCGTCGGGGGTGCCGGTGGCGACCACCCGACCGCCCCCGTCGCCGCCGGCCGGGCCGAGGTCGACGACCCAGTCGGCGCCCGCGATCGTGGCGAGGTCGTGCTCGACGACCACCACGGTGTTGCCGGCGTCGACCAGGCGGTGCAGCTGGTCGACCAGCAGCGCGATGTCGGCCGGGTGCAGCCCCGCGGTGGGCTCGTCGAGCAGGTAGAGCGCGTGCCCGCGCCGGGCCCGCTGCAGCTCGGTGGCCAGCTTGATGCGCTGCGCCTCACCGCCGCTGAGCTCGGTCGCGGGCTGGCCCAGCCGCAGGTAGCCCAGGCCGACCTCGCGCAGGGTCGTCAGGCTGCGCGCGGCCGCCGGCACGTCGGCCAGCACCTCGGCGGCCTCGTCGACCGAGAGGGCCAGGACGTCGGCGATGCTGCGGCCGCGGTGCCGGATCTCGAGGGTCTCGGGGTTGTAGCGGGCGCCCCCGCAGGCCGGGCACGGCGCGTAGGTGCCCGGCATGAAGAGCAGCTCGACGGAGACGAAGCCCTCGCCCTGGCAGGTCTCGCAGCGCCCCTCGGCGACGTTGAAGGAGAAGCGACCGGCCCCGTAGCCGCGGGCGCGAGCCTCGGGGGTGGCGGCGTAGAGCTTGCGCACCGCGTCGAAGAGGCCGGTGTAGGTGGCCAGGTTGGAGCGCGGGGTGCGTCCGATGGGGCGCTGGTCGACCCGCACCAGCCGGTCGAACGACTCGAGGCCGGTGACGTCGTCGACGTCGATCTCCAGGGCGCTGTCGTGCTCCTCGTCGGGCTTCTGGCCCAGGTGGCGGCGCACCAGCTCGGCCAGCACCTGGGTGACCAGGGTCGACTTGCCCGAGCCGGACACGCCGGTGACCGCGGTGAGCGTGCACAGCGGCAGGTCGACGTCGAGGTCGTCGAGGTTGTGCCTGCTGATGCCGCGCAGGTGCAGCCAGCCGTGCGGCGTACGCCGCTGCCGCTCGACGGGCTCGACCCGGCCGAAGAGGTGCGCCCCGGTGACGGAGCCGGCCACCTCCTCGAGCCCGGCCACGGGGCCGGAGTAGAGCACCCGACCGCCGTTCTCGCCGGCGCCCGGACCGATGTCGACCACCCAGTCGGCGCGCCGCACGACGTCGAGGTCGTGCTCGACCACGAAGAGCGAGTTGCCCGACGCCTTGAGCTGCTCGAGCACGTCGAGCAGCGGCTCGGCGTCGGCGGGGTGCAGGCCGGCGGAGGGCTCGTCGAGCACGTAGACGACCCCGAAGAGCCCCGAGCGCAGCTGGGTGGCGATCCGTAGCCGCTGCGTCTCTCCGGGCGAGAGCGTGGTGGAGCTGCGGCGCAGGGACAGGTAGCCCAGGCCGAGCTCGAGCAGCACCTCGACGCGGGCGACCAGGTCGGCGCACAGCCGCACCGCGACCTCGGTGCCCTCCCCCGAGTCGGCCGACGACGTGGCGGCCGAGGCCTCGCCCAGCTCGGCGACCGGTCGCAGCTGCTCGACGAGGTCGACGAAGGAGAGCGCGTTGGTCTCGGCGATGCTCAGCCCGCGGAACGTCACGGCCAGCGACTCGGCCTGCAGGCCGGTGCCCGCGCAGGCGGAGCAGCGCACCGCCCGCACGAAGCGCATCGCCTTGTCGCGCATCATCTGGCTCTTGGTGTCGGCCAGCACGTGGCGCACGTGCTTGCGCGCGCTCCAGAAGGTGCCGTGGTAGTCGCGGCCGGTGGAGTCGTCGGGCTCGCCGCGGCGGTCGACCAGCACCCGGGGCTGCTCGTCGGTGTAGAGCAGCCAGTCGCGGTCCTTGCGCGAGAGCTGCTCGAAGGGCGCGTCGACGTCGATGCCGACCGCCTTCACGACCCGCAGCAGGTTCTTGCCCTGCCAGGCGCCCGGCCAGGCGGCGATCGCGCCGTCGCGGATGCTCAGCGAGGGGTCGGGGACCAGCAGATCCTCGGCCACGTCGTGGACCTCTCCCAGCCCGTGGCACTCGGGGCAGGCCCCGGCGGTGGTGTTGGGCGAGAACGCCTCGGCGCCCAGGCGCTGCGCGCCCGCCGGGTAGGTGCCGGCGCGCGAGTAGAGCATCCGCACCAGGTTGGACAGCGTGGTCAGGGTGCCGACGCTGGAGCGCGAGCTGGGCGCCCCCCGCCGCTGCTGCAGCGCCACGGCCGGCGGCAGGCCGGTGATCTCCTGCACGTGGGGCGCGCCGACCTGCTGCAGCAGCCGCCGGGCGTAGGGCGCCACCGACTCGAAGTAGCGGCGCTGAGCCTCGGCGTAGAGGGTGCCGAAGGCCAGCGAGGACTTGCCCGACCCCGAGACGCCGGTGAAGACGACCATGGCGTCGCGGGGCAGGTCGACGTCGACGTGCTGCAGGTTGTGCTCGCTGGCACCGCGGACGTGGACGAAGTGGTCGCTCGGGTCGTGGGGCACGCCCCCTTCCTACCGGCCGGGGCCGACGACCGGGTCCCCCGCACGGGGTCCGGCCTCCGAGCGGCCCCTCTGCAGCGCCTCGACGACGCGGTCGACGACGACGGCCAGGGGCGCGCTGACGTCGACGCGCATCCCCGGCTCGTCAGGGCCGAGCGGCTCGAGCGTGGCCAGCTGGGAGTCCAGCAGCGAGGCGGGCATGAAGTGCTCGCGCCGCTCCATCCGCTCGCGCAGCAGCGCGGCCGGCGCCTCGAGGTGCACGAAGAGCCTGCTGCCGGGCGCGTCGCCGGCGCGCAGCGCGTCGCGGTAGCGCCGGCGCAGCGCCGAGCAGGTCAGCACCGTGCCCGCACCGAGCGCCTCGTGCCGGCGTACCTCGGCGGCCAGCGCGGCCAGCCAGGGCGCCCGGTCGTCGTCGGTCAAGGGCTGCCCGGCGCTCATCTTGGCGACGTTGGCGCGCGGGTGCAGCGCATCGCCCTCGACGAAGGTGAGGCCGAGCCGCTCGGCGAGCAGGCCGGCCACCGACGTCTTGCCGGTGCCGGAGACGCCCATCACGACGAGGTGGGGCAGCCGGTCCGTGCGGCGCGGGAGGGGCGCGCTCATGACCTAGGCTCCCCGGCATGGCGACGATGCACGAGGAGGTCCTGGCGAGCCTGGGCCCGCGCATCATCGACGGCTCGCTCGCCGAGGGCACCGTGATCACCCTCGAGTGGCTCGGCGCCGAGTACGCCGTCTCGCGCACCGTGGCCCGCGAGGTCGTGCAGGTCCTCGCCTCCAAGCACCTGGTCGAGAGCCGCCGGCGCACCGGCATCCGGATCCTGCCCGCCTCGGAGTGGAGCTCCTACGACCCGGCCGTGGTGCGCTGGCGCCTCGACGGCGAGCAGCGCACCGCCCACCTGCGCGAGCTCTCGCAGCTGCGCGCCGCGGTCGAGCCGGCCTCGGCGGCGCTGGCCGCCGAGCACGCCGGGCCCGACGACGGGGCCGCGCTGCTGCGGCTGGCCCACGACATGGAGACCACCGGCGCGGCCGGTGACCTGCGCGCCTTCCTGGAGCACGACGTCGCCTTCCACCGCCGGCTGCTGCAGCTGTCGGGCAACCAGATGTTCGCCGGGCTGTGCGACGTGGTGGAGGAGGTGCTGCGCGGGCGCACCGACCACGACCTGATGCCGCCGCGCCCCAAGCCCGAGGCCCGGCGCCTGCACCTGGTGGTCGCCGAGGCGGTCGCCGCCGGCGAGCCGGAGGCGGCCCGCTCGGCGATGACCGCGATCTGCACCGAGGTGCTGCACGCCACCAGCGACTGACCCGCCACCCTCGTGGAGCCCGGCCCGGTGGACCCGGGTCACAGCAGGAGGCCGCTGAGCGGCCAGAGCACCGCCGCGGCTGCGAAGGCGCTCAGGCCCAGCGTGGTCTCCATGACCGTCCAGGTCTTGAGGGTGGTCTTCTCGTCCATCCCGAAGAAGCGGCTGACCAGCCAGAAGCCAGAGTCGTTGACGTGGGAGAGCACGGTCGCGCCGGCGGCGACGGCGATCACCAGCAGGGCGATGCGCAGGTCGGGCAGGCCCGCGGCCTGGGAGGCGATCAGGCCGGCGGCCGTGGTCAGCGCGACGGTGGCCGAGCCCTGGGCCACGCGCAGCGCGGTGGCGATCAGGAAGGCCTGCAGCAGCAGCGGCATGCCCAGGTCGGACAGCGAGCTGGTCAGCGCCTCGCCGATGCCGCTGGCGCGCAGCACGCCGCCGAACATGCCGCCGGCGCCGGTGATGAGGATGATCGAGCAGATCGGGCCCAGCGCCTCGTCGAGCACGTGGGTGGTCTCCGAGAGCGTGCGGCCTCGGCGCCCGATGGTCGCGATCGCGAGCAGCAGCGTGATGAGCAGCGCGACGGGGGTCTGGCCGATCAGCTGCAGGCCCTCGACGAGGCCGTTGCCCTCGCCGATGGTGCCGGCGGCGACCAGCGTCGTCAGCACGGTGTTGAGCGCGATCAGCACCAGCGGCACCAGCAGCAGGCCCAGGACGGTCGAGAACGCCGGCGGGGCGACGGTGGTGGTGCCCGTGGTGGTGCCGGTGGTGGTGCCGGCGGCCGTCGCGGTGCCGGTCGAGCCGGTCCCGGTGCCGGTGTCGGCGCCGGTGTCGGTGTCGCGGCCGCCGTTGACCGGGCCGAGGAGCAGGTCGGGCAGCGGCACGTAGATGCGGGCACCGAGCCAGCGCGAGACGAGGTAGACGCCGACGTACCAGCTCAGCACGGCGACGGGCAGGCCGACCAGGAGCACCACGCCGATGTCACCGCCGAGCACGGTGCCCGCGGCGACGGGGCCGGGGTGCGGCGGGACGATCGCGTGCATGGCGGCGAAGGCGCCCGCCGCGGGCAGCGCGTAGTAGAGCACCGAGCCGCCGAAGCGTCGCGCGACGGTGAGGATGATCGGCAGGAAGACCACGAGGCCGGCGTCGAAGAAGATCGGGAAGCCGAAGATCAGGGCGGCGACGCCGAGGGCGAAGGGCGCCCGCTCCTCGCCGAACCGGTTGATCAGGGTGTCGGCGAGCACCTGGGCGCCGCCGGTGATCTCGAGCAGCCGCCCGAGCATCACGCCGAAGCCGACCAGCAGCGCCACCGACGCCAGGGTGCTGCCGAAGCCGCTGGTCAACGCCGTCGGCACCAGCGCCAGCGGGATGCCGGCGGCCACCGCGGTCAGCAGGCTGACCAGCACCAGCGCGATGAAGGCGTGCAGGCGCACCTTCATGATCAGGAACAGCAGGACGGCGACCGCGGCGGCTGCGATCAGCAGCAGCGTGGCGGTGCCGTGGGCGGGAGCGATCGCTTCCATCGGGTCTCCAGGCGGGGCGGGCTCGGGCGGGCCGAGCGGCTCGGTGTGGGGTCGGTCACCATGAGGGTGCCTCAAAGGTATGACCTTTTGCAATACCGGCCCGTCGGTCGTGGTCCGCGCTCGTGCCGCAGGCGGTCCCGGACGCACGCACGGCCGCCCCCACCGGGGACGGCCGTACGTCGAGGTCGTGCGAGGTCGTGCTTGGTCAGCGGCGCGGACGCGGCACCGGGCCGAAGTCGCGGAAGCAGGCGGTGGCGCCGCCGCAGCGGTTCAGCTTCGAGAGCCGGCGCTCCAGCTCGCGGCGCACCTTGCGGTAGCGGGGCTGGGCGGCCACGTTGCGGAGCTGCTGCGGGTCGGCCCGGCGGTCGAAGAGCTCGGCGAAGGGCCGGCCCGAGCGCTTCTTCCACTTGGTGAACGTGTAGTCGGCGGTGCGCACGCCGCGATACATCCACGCGCCGGTGCCGTCGCGGGCCGAGCGGGCGCCGGCCTGCACGAGCGTGGTGTCGCCCGTGGGCCGGGTGCCGCCCGTCAGCGCCGGCACGAGGTCACGGCCGTCCTGGCGGCGGCCCGGCGTCGCGCCGGCCAGCGAGGCGATGGTCGGCGCCAGGTCGACCGTGGTGGCCGTCCAGGTCGGGCGCGAGCGCTCGATCCCCGGGCCGCGCACCAGCAGCGGCACCCGCAGGGCCTCCTCGTAGGGCACGATCTTGCCGGAGTAGCGGTGCTCCCCGAGCAGGTAGCCGTTGTCGGAGGTGAACATGATGACGGTGTTGCTCAGCTCACCGGCCTCGCGCAGCGAGGTCACGATCCGGGCGACCCCCTCGTCGACGCTCTGCAGCGAGCGGACCCGGTCGAGGAAGAACTTCTGGGTGTGCCCGCGGGAGGCCACCTTGCGGCCCGCCACCAGGGGGTTGGGGCGGTGCTGCGGGGCGTCGTACGACCGCTTCTTCAGGCTGGGCGCCTTGGCGTTGCGACGGGCGTCGGCGTACTTGCGCTCCGGCGTCGGCCCGTTCTTGCAGCTGCCCTCGCCGCACTCGCCGTGCGGGGCGAAGTAGGAGCTCCAGATGAAGAACGGCTTCGGCTCCGCCTCGGGCTCGGCGTCGGGCTGCGTCGGGTCCGCCCCCTGCGACCAGCTCTCGATCAGCTCGACGGTGCGGTCGGTGGTGTAGGTGCTGGAGTAGGCCTTGCCGTCGTTGTAGCGCTTCTTGACGCCCTGGGTGAACATCTTGAAGTCGTAGTAGCCGAACGTCGAGGTGCGCGGCACGTCGAACCACTCCCAGCCGGTCGGCACGCCGTCGCGCTGGGGCTTCCAGTGCGTGATGAACTTCCCGACCATCCCGGTGTGGTAGCCGCTCTCGTAGAGCCACTTGGGCAGCGTGTTGTGCGGGTCCTTGAGCCGGCGGTAGCCGCCGTACTCGCCGCCGTTGGAGTGCACGCCGTTGTTCTGGGCGAACTGGCCGGAGACGATCTCGGCGCGCGCGGGGCAGCACAGCGGGTGCGGGCTGATGGCGTCCTCGAAGGTCGCCCCGGCCCGGCCGAGCAGCCGGCGGGTGCGCGGCATGAAACGCATGTCGGCGGCCGTCTGGTCGTCGGTGGTGATCAGGACGATGTTGGGGGCCTCGGCCTCGGCCTGCTCGCGCACCGGGGGCAGAGGCGGCTCGTAATCGTCGGAGACACCGGCATACATCGCCGCGCCGACCAGGCGCTGGTGCAGCTGGGCGGGGTCGACCGCCGTCGTGGTGGTGCCCGCCGAGACCCCGGGCACGACGGCAGCGGCCAGGGCGAGGGGGGCGAGGGCGAGGACTGCCGAGCGCAGGCGTGGAACAGGCACAGGCGGGAACGTAAAGGACGGTGCCTACCTCGCCGAAATCGTTGGAGCCTCAGCCGGTCCCGCCCCGCACGTCGGACTCGGAGTGGGTGTGCGTGTGCATCTTCATCCCCTCGTCGTTGAAGATGCTCAGCACCTGCGCGGGCCGGGAGCCCACCGCCGACATGCTGTGCGGGGTGCGGGTGTCGAACTCGGCCGCCTCCCCGCGCGTCAGCACGAGGTCCTGCTCCCCCAGCAGCAGCCGCAGCCGGCCGGTGAGCACGTAGAGCCACTCGTAGCCGTCGTGGGTGCGGCGCTCGGGCGGGCTGTCCACCGGCGGGTAGGTGATCTTGTACGTCGAGATCGGCGCGCCCTCGGGTGCCAGCGGCACGATCAGCATCCCCTGCCGCCGGATCGGCGCCCGCCGCACCCGCGGGTCAGGGGTCTGGGTCGAGACGAGGTCGTCGAGACGGATGCCCAGCTGGCGGGTCAGCGGCAGCAGCAGCTCGAGGCTGGCCTGGCGCTTGCCCGACTCCAGGCGCGAGAGCGTGCTGGGCGACATCCCGGCCCGCTCGGCCAGGTCGTCGAGGGTCCAGCCCCGGTCGTTGCGGGCGGCCCGCAGCCGCGCCCCCACCTGTGCCAGCTCGTCAGTCATGCGTCGATCTTGCCATATCCGCAAAGATCATTGCGAGATCAGCATCCACCGGGTGCACTAGTCACATGGACGACGAGACGATGACCGAGAACGACACTCCTGACCCGGCCGAGACCTGGGACGTGGTGGTCGTGGGCGGCGGCGCCGCGGGGCTGGCGGCGGCGCTGATGCTGGGCCGGGCGCGGCGCCGGGTGCTGGTGGTCGACGCGGGTGAGCCGCGCAACCGCTACGCCGCGCACGTGCACGGGGTGCTGGGCCACGACGGCACCGCCCCGGCCGACCTGGTGGCGCGCGGGCGCGCCGAGGTGGCGGCGTACGACGTGGAGGTGCGCGCGGGGCGGGTCGACCGCGTCGAGCAGGCCGGGCCCGAGGCTGGGGACGGGCTGCTCGTGCACCTGGGCAGCGAGGTCGTGCGGGCCCGGGCGCTGGTGGCGTCCACCGGCATCACCGACGTGCTGCCGGAGGTGCCGGGGCTGGCCGAGCGGTGGGGCACGAGCGTGCTGCACTGCCCCTACTGCCACGGGTGGGAGGTGCGCGGGCGCCGGCTGGGAGTGCTGCTCACCAGCCTGGCGAACCTGCACCAGGCCCAGCTGCTGCGCCAGTGGAGCGACGACGTGACGGTCCTCAGCGCCGCCGTCGAGCCGCTGGAGGAGGAGACCGTGCGGCGGCTGCGCAGCCGCGGGGTGCGCCTGGTCAGCGAGCCGGTGGTCGAGGTGCTCGGTGACGGCCCGGCCCTGAGCGGGGTGCGCACCGCTACTGGCGAGGTGGTCGGGCTCGACGCGCTCTTCACCTCCGGCCGCCCGCTCCCCCACGACGCGTTCCTCGCCGGGCTCGACCTGGCGCGCGAGGACGGGCCGTTCGGGAGCGTGCTGGCCGTCGACGCCACCGGTCGCACCAGCCACGGTCGGGTCTGGGCGGTCGGCAACGTGGTGCAGCCGATGGCCACCGTGCCGGTGGTGACCGGCGCCGGCGCGATGACCGGGGCGTTCGTCAACGCAGTGCTGGTGGAGGAGGAGTTCGACGTGGCCGAGGCGGCCACCCACCGGGTCACCACGCACTGGGAGGACTGGTACGCCGGGTCCGCGCCGCTGTGGTCGGGGCGCGTCAACGCGACGACCGCCGACGTGGTGGCCACCCTGCCGGCCGGCGAGGTGCTCGACCTCGGCTGCGGCGAGGGCGGCGACGCGGTCTGGCTGGCCGAGCAGGGCTGGCAGGTGACGGCCGTCGACGTCTCGGCGACCGCGGTGGCCCGAGGCGCGGCGGGCGCCGAGCAGCGGGGTGTGGCGGAGCGCATCGACTGGCACGCGCACGACCTCGCCTCGTGGCGCACGGAGCAGGCCTTCGACCTGGTGACGGCCTCGTTCCTGCACTCCGACGTCGAGCTGCCGCGCGCGGAGATCCTGCGCCGCGCCGCCGGGAGGCTGCGCCCGGGCGGCCACCTGCTGGTGGTCTCCCACGTCTTCGAGTCCGCGGCCGACATCCCGCCGTGGGCGTCGGCCCACCTCGACCAGCAGGACCACCACGACCACCGCGACCACCAGCACGCGCACGACGCCCCCGACCAGGAGGGCCGCTACGTCTCGCCGATGCCCGAGCTGCTGCTGCCCGCCGAGGAGGTGGCCGGGCTCGCCCTCGACCCCGCCGACTGGGAGGTGGAGCTGTGCGAGGTGCGCCCGCGCGAGGCCACCGGCCCCGACGGGGTGCAGCGGGCCGTCGTCAAGGACGGAGTCGTCCTGCTGCGGCGCCGCTGACCCGGCCCGAACTTCCCGCCCACCCGGCCCGAACTTCCCGCCCACCCGGCCCGAACTTCCCGCCCACCCGGCCCGAACCGCTCAGCTACGAGGAGGATGCTGGGGTCCGCGACCCGCGCGCTCGAAGCGCGTGCCGATCGCCGTGCAGATCTCGGCCAGCTCGGGCGGCTCGAGCACCTCGAAGTCGTGCCCGGCCACCCCGAGGTAGACCGCGACCATCGCGAGGTCGTCGCCCCCGGTGCGCAGCAGGCAGGTGTCCTCGGTCTCGGGCTCCACACTGACCGCCGCGACCGGGTAGGCCGCCCGCACCGCCGCGGCCGGGGCGCGGAACCGCACCAGGACCTGGTGGGGGTAGGGCGACGAGGTGACGGCCCGGTGCACGTAGGTCACCGGGTCCTCGTGCTCCCGGGCGGTGAACCTCCAGGTGCTGACGTGCACCTCGCCCAACCGGTCGAGGCGGAAGGTGCGCCAGTCGTCGCGGTCGAGGTCGTAGGCCATCAGGTACCACCGGCGCCCGGTCGCCACCAGTCCGTAGGGCTCGACGCGTCGCCGGGTGCTCGCGCCCGAGCGGGCGGCGTACGCGAACTCGAGGCGGACCAGGTCGCGGCAGGCGCCGGCGATCGCGACCAGGGCGTCGGCGTCGACGGTCTCGGCAGCGGCCGACCCGGGCAGCGTGGAGATCGAGTCGTGGATGCCGCGGACGCGGTGGCGCAGCCGTGACGGGAGGACCTGGTCGAGCTTGGCCAACGCACGCAGCGCCGCCTCGCTGGCGCCGGCGACCGTCCCTCCCGCGGCCAGTCGCAGCGACACCGCGACCGCCACCGCCTCGGCGTCGTCGAGCAGCAGCGGCGGCAGCGCCCGGCCGGCACCGAGGCGGTAGCCACCGGCCACGCCCTGGGTGGCGTTGACCGGGTAGCCGAGCTCGCGCAGGCGGTCGACGTCGCGTCGGATCGTGCGGGTCGTGGTGCCGAGACGCTCGGCCAGCTCGCTGCCGCTCCACGTCTGGCGCTGCTGGAGCAGGGCCAGCAGCGCCAGGACGCGCTCGGTGGGGCCCGGGGAGGAGTCGGTCACCCCCAGAATCTCCCACAGACAGCGGACAGAACCTGTCCTAGTTCCGGTCCAGGGTTGAGGGGTCCACCCCTACCGAGGAGAACAGATGCCCTTCCTGGCCCCACCCGCCGCCACCGAGCAGGACAACCTGACCGGCTACCTGTCCATGCAGATCGACGCCTTCCGGGCCCTCGCCCACGGCCTGTCCGACGCGCAGGCCGCCGCCACCCCGAGCGCGAGCACCTTCTCCATCGGCGCCCTGGTCCGCCACGTCACCGTCGTGACCGCCAACTGGGTCGACGCCGTCGAGCACGCACCGGCACACGCCCCGGTCGCCGAGATCGAGCGACGGGTCGCCGAGTTCGAGCGCGGCTTCGTGGCCGGCGACTCCCTCGCCGCCGCGATGAAGGAGTACGACGACGTCGCCGACCGGGCGCTCGCCGCCTCCCGGCGCGTCGACCTCGACACCGCCGTGCCCGTGCCCCACGCGCCGTGGTTCCCGAAGGACGTCGAGCACTGGTCGGTGCGGTGGGCCTGGTGCCACCTGGTCCAGGAGCTGGCCCGGCACGCGGGTCACGGCGACATCATCCGCGAGACCCTCGACGGCGCCACGATGTACCCGTTGGTCGCCGCCGCCGAGGGGATGGGCGACCTGGGCTTCCTCCAGCCGTGGACGCCCTCCGAGCCCGGCTTCACGACCGGGGTCAGCACGGTCGTCTACTTCGCGGCCGATCCCGCAGCGGCCCGGGCCTGGTACACCGAGCTCCTCGGCGCCGAGCCCTACTTCGACCAGGGCCCGTACGTCGAGTGGCGGGTCGGGCCCCACGACCGTGAGCTGGGGCTGCTCGACGCCGCCTTCGCGCCCGAGCACCGCGCCGACGGCACCGGGTCGGTCATCGCCTACTGGCAGGTCGACGACGCGGAGGCGTCGTACGAACGGCTGCTGGGCATGGGCGCCACCAGCCAGTGGCCCCCGCGAGACTTCTGCGCAGGGTACGTCGGCGCCAGCGTCGTCGACCCGTTCGGCAACGTGCTCGGCGTCATGCAGCGTCCGGTCGGCTGAGCGGGAAGCCCCTGTGCCGCCCTGCGATCGCCTGGGTGGACAGCACGAGAGCCGCCCCGACATGGTCGGGGCGGCTCTCGACAAGAGGGCTGTGCCATGCAGTTGGTTCTGGCTGGCTGGTTCTGGCTGGCTGGTGGAGCTGGCGGGAATCGAACCCGCGTCCTCGAGCGTCGAACCTGGTCTTCTCCGGGTGCAGTCTGTGATGTCGTTTTCTCAGCCCCGGTGCTCGCACAGACACGTCACCGACGGGCTCAGTCAGGTTTGAGTCCCGATCACCCATCCTGACTACAGGTGATCAGCAAGTCTCCTAGTCGACGCCAGGTTCCGGGACGGAGACAGGTGCCCGGTCTGACGCTTCGATCACTGCTCAGGCAGCGAGAGCGAAGGAACTGCGATTGGTGTTGGCAGTTATTGGTTTCCAGCGATCGTTTACGAGATGACGCTGGCTTCTCGACCCGCTTCTCCAGGAACTAACGTCCCAAGTCGAAACCGATCAGCCCCTCTTGAGTTGTACCTGCTTGCACAGGTTACCTTCCCCAACCACAGCGGGTCACGTCGCATTCCCGTCGGGCCACGAAGTCCGCGCCGCCCACTCCTCGTCCAGCATCGCGTACTCGACCTCGTCCACCCAGCCGAGCTCGCGGTGCCACAGTGCCTTGACCGCGTGGCGCTCCCGGCGCATGCCCGCCTGCTCGAGCACGCGCACGGACGCGACGTTGTCGAGGTTCGCAGCCGCGGTCACCCGGCGCAGACCGAGCCTGTCGAAGGCCGCCTGCAGCAGGGCACGAGCGGTGGCGCTCCCGACGCCCTGACCGGCGGCACCGGGTCGCACGATGTAGCCGATCAGGCTGTCGGTGCCCGCGGGGCGGCCCGGCTGCCCGGAGCCGTCGACGATGTCGAGGAACCCCATGGCCACGACCTGTCCGTCACGCTCAACGACACACGAGTAGTCCGTCGCACTGTCGGGCACCGCCAGCCACTCGCGGCGCAGGTCGTCGGGCTCGACGTGGGTGCGCACCATGAACCGGTTGACGTCGGGGTCGTTGCGGAAGGACTGCAGCACCTCGATGTCCGCCTCCGTGGCCTCTCGGAACAGCAGGGAGCCCATCCCCACGGGCCAGGGGCTGCCGAGGTTGTGCGCGCTGCCCGCTCCAGTCACGCCGGCATCGTGCCACGAGGGGCCGGACACGCCCCTCCAGGCAGGTCGAGAAGTTCTCCACAGATTGTCGAACTGGTGTTCCCATCGGCGTCTTTGCTTGGGAGAATGGTGGGCATGAGGCTGCTCCAGAACCCCACCAGCGACCGGGTCCCCGCCCCGGGTGCCGGGGTGCCCGCGAGCAGCCGTCCGGCCGCGGAGGCCGGTCCGGTGGCGCAGGCGGTCGCGACCGCTCGGGCCGCCATGGCCGCGGCCCGCGAGGGCGACCTGAAGGACCAGCCGATCGACGACCTCGCCGGCCTGGTGCAGGCACTCTCCGCGCTCGAGGCCGAGGCCTCCGCCCTGATGGGCGACGTGCTCGGCGAGGCCGAACGCCGCCAGGTCGCCGACACCGAGGCCGCCACCGGCACCGACGCCTGGGCCGCCGCACTGACCGGGCAGTCCCGCGAGGTCCTCGCCGGCGGCGCGCGCATCGCGGAGCTGCTGCGGTCGAAGTACCACCACGCCCGGCAGGCCTACGCGATCGGTGCGATCACCACCCGGCAGGTGCGCGTCATCGTCGCCGCCGCCGAACAGGCCCCCCTCGAGACAACGGTCGAACAGCTCGCCGCCGCGGAGGAGGTCCTGGTCAACAAGGCCAGCGGCATCGGCACCCGCACCGGGCGACCGATGAACCCCAAACGACTACGGCAGGCAGCGCGGCGGATGCTCGACATCGTCGACCGCGACCTGGCCGACAAGCACGAAGCGATCATGCTCGGCCGCGAATCCCGCCGCGCCAAGCACGAGACCTACCTCGCCCTGCACGACAACGGCGACGGCACCTACTCCGGCAAGTTCACCATCCCCGAGCTGCACGGCTCCCTGCTGCGCACCGCCCTCGAGACCCTCTCCGCACCCCGACGCCTCAACAAGACCCGCACCAGCCCCGAGGGCGAGACCATCTCCGGATACGACGAGTCCGCGCCCACCGGACCCGGTCACGGACTCTCCGGGTGGGAGATCCACGGCAACGCCCTGTGTGAGCTCATCGAGCACCTGCCCACCGACGGCTGGAACGGCGCCAACGCCCTCACCCTGCTCGTCACCATGACCGCCGAGGACCTCACCCACGACCTCACCCAGGCCGGGAAGCTCGACCCCCAGGACTGGCCCGACTGGCACGGGCCCGACGAGACCGGCACCGCCAAGCTCGACACCGGCACCCGCACCGCCGCCGGCGACCTGCGCCGCCTCGCCTGCGAAGCAGGACTCGTCCCCGCCATCCTGAACTCGAAGTCGGTCCCCCTCGACCTGGGCAGGACGAAACGGCTGCACAGCCACCATCAACGAAAAGCCTTGGCCCTCATCCACGACACGTGTGCGATCGGGACCTGCGAGAGACCGTTCGCCTGGTCCGAGATCCATCATTTGATCCCCTGGGCACGAGGCGGCGACACCGACCTCGACGCCATCCCCCTCTGCTCCTGGCACCACCACCGCGCCCACGACCCCCGATGGCACCTCACCCAACACCCCCTGCGCGGCTGGGAACTGCGCACACGCGAGCGACGCAGGCGTTGAACCGCGCACTCGCAGGGTCAGGCGGGTGCGCCGAGGAGGGCGGCGGCGTTGTGCCAGCAGACGGCGCGCAGCCAGTCGTCGCCCAGGTCGAGCCGGGCGAGGCCCTCGAGCTGGTGGCTGTAGGGGTAGGGGATCGTCGGGAAGTCGGTCCCCAGCAGGATCCGGTCGCCCCGGTCGGCGAGCCGCACCAGCAGCTCGTCGGGGTAGGTGGTCGGCCAGAAGTCGGTGAAGACCATCGTGGTGTCGAGGTGCACCCGGTCGTACCGCTCGGCGAGCGCCAGGAAGTCCAGGTAGTCCGGCGCTCCGAGGTGTGCCACGACCAGGCGGAGCCGGGGGTGGGCGGCCAGGACCCTGGCCATCGGCGCCGGCCCGGTGAAGTCGTTGCCCACCGGCGCGTGGCCGGCGTGCACGACGACGGGGGTGCCGGCCTCGGCGAGCAGCCCCCAGACCGGGTCGAGCAGCGGGTCGTCGAGGTCGAACTCCCCCACCTGCACGTGCACCTTGAAGATCTCGACGCCGGCCTCGATGCCGGCCGAGACGTAGGCCCCAGCCTCGGGCTCGGGGTAGAAGGTCGCCGACCACACCGACTCGGGCACCTGCTGCTTGAACTGCGCGGCCCAGTCGTTGAGGTAGTCGGCGATGCCGGGCCGGTGGGCGTAGGGCAGCGTCGAGAAGCGGCGTACGCCGAGCTCGCGCAGCTGCTCGACCCGCTCCTCGACACTGCCGCGGTAGCGGATCGGCCAGGGCCGGCCGATCTTGGGGCCGGCCTCGTCGAACTGGGCCCAGACCCGGCGCTGGATGTTGTCGGGAAGGAAGTGGGTGTGCACGTCGAGCAGCCCGGGCAGGCCCAGCCCGCGCCAGAACCCGGTGACGGCCTCGACCTCCTGCGCCCAGCTCACCTCGCCGGCACCAGCCTCAACAGCCTCAACAGCCTCAGTCACGCATACCCTTGAGGCGACGGCCCACGGCCTGCTCGACCTCGCGCTTGGCGGTGCGCTCGGCGATCGAGTGGCGCTTGTCCCAGTGCTTCTTGCCCTTGGCCAGGCCGATCTCGACCTTGGCCCGGCCGTTGACGAAGTAGAGCGAGAGCGGGATGACCGTGAGGCCCTTCTCGCTGACCCGACGCTCGATCTTGTCGATCTCGACCCGGTTGAGCAGCAGCTTGCGCTTGCGGCGGGCGGCGTGGTTGGTCCAGGTGCCCTGCGAGTACTCAGGGATGTGCACCCCGTGCAGCCAGGCCTCGTTGCGGTCGATGTCGACGAAGCCGTCGACCAGGCTGGCGCGGCCCATCCGCAGCGACTTCACCTCGGTGCCCTGCAGCACCAGGCCGGCCTCGAAGGTGTCCTCGATCGCGTAGTCGTGGCGCGCCTTCTTGTTCTGCGCCACCATCTTCTGTCCCTGCTCCCTGGCCATCCGTCCATTCTCCCAGGTCAGGTCAACGCGGATCGGGCGGGACCGGTCACAGCCAGTTCATCGGGTCGACGGGGTTGCCGCTCACGAGCACGCTGTAGTGCAGGTGGCAGCCGGTCGACCAGCCCGTGTCGCCGACATACCCGATCGTGGTGCCGCGGCTGACCCGGGCGCCCACGCCGTAGCGGTAGCTGCGCGCGTGGTTGTAGACGACGGTCAGCGAGCGGCCGTTGACCTGGCCGAGGTTGAGGAAGAGCCGGTTGCCGTAGACCTCGGAGTAGTACTTCGCGATCACCGTGCCGGTGCCCGAGGCGACCATCGGCTGGCCGCACGCGACCCCGAAGTCGGTGCCGTCGTGCATGCTGCGGTAGCCGTAGATCGGGTGCGTGCGGTAGCCGAAGGGCGAGGTCACCACTCCCCCGACCGGCGGCAGCAGGTAGCCGGTCGGCCTCGCCGAGACCGACGTGCCGCGGGCGCGCCGGGCGGCGGCGGCGATGCGCTCCTTGATCCGCGACTCCTGGCGACGCAGCGCCGACAGCGCGGCCTGGTCGGCCTGCTTGGCGGCGGTCGCCTTCTTGCGGGCCGAGAGCCGCTTGGAGACCAGGCCCCGCACCTCGTCGCGCACCTGGACCGCCTGCGCGGTCAGCGACTTCACCTTCGACAGCTGCGCGGCCGCCGCCGCACGCTCGTCGGCGACACGGTCCTTGGCGGTCTCGACCTCGTCCTCGCGGACCTGCAGGAGCACCTCGGCCGCGTCGAGGTCGTCGTACATCGACGTCTCGCGGCCCACGATGGCGCTGCTGGCCGCCTGCTGGCGGGTCAGGTCGCTGGTCGAGCTGGAGTTGAGCAGGCTCCCGAGCACGAGCATGTCGGGGCTGCCCTGCATGTAGGTGTCGGCGATGCGGTCCTTGACCACGTCGCGCTGCTCGTCGAGCGCCTCCTGGCCGGCGACCAGCTCGTCGCGGGCGCTCTCGAGGCGCAGCTGGGCCGCGGCGAGGCGCTGCTCCATGCGGGCGTCCTCGAGCTTGGCCTCGTCGAGCTTGCTGCGCACGGTGCCCAGCTCGGCCTTCGCCGAGTCGAGGTCGGCGCGGGCCTTGGCCGCGGCCGCGAAGGCCTTGCGGGTCGCCTTGCTGGACTGCTCGAGGTCGTCTGCGGCGCCCTCGATCTGCTTCTGGACCTTCTTCTGCTGGTCCTTGAGGTCGTCATCGGCATGAGCGAGTGGGATGGCCAGAGCACCCAGGACCAGCGCACCGGCCGTGGCGGCCGATGCGAGGCGGTGGCGCGAGGCGCTGGGGAAGGAGCGCACCGTATTGCCTTCGACGTCGGGGAAGAGTCGCTTGGAACGGTACGGCGCGCGGCTCAGACTTTGACGTATTTGCGGGTCAGCGCGAGTGTCGGCAGCAGCGTCAGCACCGGTCCGAGCACCGCGACGACGCCCAGCGCGACCACGTAGTCGTCCCAGCCGACCCACGGGATGAACTCCAGGTAGTCGCTGAAGCGCTGCTGCACCCCGAAGTACTGGAAGCCGGCCAGCGCCCCGCCCGCGAGCACCACGCTGATCACCGCCGTGACCAGCGCCTCGAGCAGGAACGGCAGCGCGATGTAGAGCGTGGAGGCGCCCACCAGCCGCATGATGCCGATCTCCTTGCGGCGCGCGAAGGCGGCCAGGCGGATCGTGTTGGCCACCAGCAGCAGCGCCGAGACGACCAGCAGCAGGGCGATGCCGAGCGCGGCGCGCTGCATCGCCTCCATCGTGTTGATGATCTTGCCCGCGGTCTCGCGCTGGTCGACCAGCTTGGCCACGCCGTCGAGGCCGACGATCGCCGAGGTGATGCCCTCGAACTCGGAGGGGTCCTCGAGGGTGATCCACACCGACTCGGGCAGGTCCTCGGCGCCCAGGATGGCGTTGGGTCCCTCGAAGCGGTCGGCCTCCTCGGGCCCGTAGAGCTCCTTGACCTTCTCGAAGGCGGTCTCCTTGGACTCCACGCGGTAGGAGGCGACCTCGGGGTTGTCCTCGATCGTGGCCAGGATCCGCTGCTTCTCCTGCTTGGTCACCTCGCCCTGGCAGCTCTGGTTGGGGTCGTCGTCACGGCACAGGTAGGCGGTGATCTCGAGCTCGCTGCCGAGCTGGTCGCTGGTCTTCTCGGCCTGGCGGTTCAGCAGCGCCCCCGCGCCCACGAGCGTGAGCGAGACGAAGAGGGTCAGGATCACCGCCAGGTGCATCGAGAGGTTGCGACGCAGCCCCTGGCCGAGGTTGGAGAGGACGTAGCGCATGGAGGAGGGGGCTCTCTGCCTGTAGAGGGTCTGCCTGTCGAGGACGTGCGGGAGGTGCGGTGGGCCTGGCTCAGTGCTGGAAGCCGTAGGCGCCCTGCGCCTGGTCGCGGACCACCTTGCCGTGGTCGAGCTCGATGACGCGCTTGCGCATCTGGTCGACGATGCCGTGGTCGTGGGTGGCCATCACCACGGTGGTGCCGGTGCGGTTGATCCGGTCGAGCAGCTTCATGATGCCCACCGAGGTGGTGGGGTCGAGGTTGCCGGTCGGCTCGTCGGCGATCAGGATCATCGGCCGGTTGACGAAGGCCCGGGCCACCGCGACGCGCTGCTGCTCGCCGCCGGAGAGCTCGTCGGGCAGCCGGTCGGCCTTGGTGTCGAGGCCCACCAGCTCGAGGGTCTCGGGCACCAGGGCCCGGACCTCCTTGGGCGAGTGCCCGGTGACCTGCATCGCGAACGCGACGTTCTCGGCCACGGTCTTCGACTGCAGCAGCCGGAAGTCCTGGAAGACGGTGCCGATCTGGCGCCGCAGCCGGGGCACCTTCCAGCCGGCGAGCCGGTTGATCTCCTTGCCGGCGACGTAGACGCGGCCCGACGTGGGCCGGGCCTCGCGCAGGATCAGGCGCAGGACCGTGGACTTGCCGGAGCCGGAGCTGCCGACCAGGAAGACGAACTCGCCCTTCTCGACGTCGACCGACACGTCGTCGAGGGCGGGGCCTCCGGTGCCGGGGTAGGTCTTGGTGACCTTCTCGAAGCGAATCACCCGCACGAGATTACGCCAGGGGGCCAGGAGTCCCCGCCTCGTCGTCGCCGGCCGCGTCCGTAGGGTGTGCGCGTGTCGTCCCGGTCCCCCCGCGCAGCCGCGCTCGCGGCGCCCGCACGGGTGCCGGCGCTGATGCTGGCGCTGGCGCTGCTGCTGGGTGCCTGCAGCTCGCAGCCGCCCTCCCCCGCGCCCGACGCCGCACCGACCGCTCCGGCGCCTTCCGCCGAGCCGACCTCGCTCGACGACCTCGACCCCGCGACGATGAGGGTCCCCCGCGCCTACCTGTGCGCGGGGCTGCCGGCCGCGGCCGTCGAGGCTGCCCTGCTGGGCGAGCCGCGCCGCGTCGAGACCTGGGCCGACGGTGAGCAGGCGCGGCTGACCGACCGGGTCCGCGACGTCGCCCACGAGGGCGGCTGCCGCTTCGACGGCCCCTCGCGCACCAGCGCCGCCGCCTGGGTCTTCGCCCCGCCGGTCGCGCCCCAGCGCGCCGACGAGCTGGCCGCGGCCGCGACCAGCGGCGACCGCGGCTGCCGGGAGGTGCCCGACACGGCGACGTACGGCGACCCGTCGGTGGCGCGCACCTGCCGCACCGGCCCGTTGCGCGAGACCAGGTACGCCGGCCTGGTCGGCGACGCGTGGCTGACCTGCAGCCTCAGCGCGCCCCGGTCGGTCGACCGCGCCGACCTCGAGGCGCGTGCCGACGCGTGGTGCGCCGCGGTGCTGCTCGGCGCCGCGCCGGACCAGACCTCTGCGACGGGCTGAGGATCAGGCGTCGGCCTTGTCGGCGCCGCGGCGCCAGCGGATGCCGGCCTCGAGGAAGCCGTCGAGGTCGCCGTCGAAGACCGCCTGCGGGTTGCCGACCTCGTAGGAGGTCCGCAGGTCCTTGACCACCTGGTAGGGGTTGAGCACGTAGTTGCGCATCTGGTCGCCCCACGATGCCTGCACGTCGCCGCGCATCTCGTCGAGGTGGGCCTTCTCCTCGGCCTTCTTGCGCGCCAGCAGCTTGGCCTTGAGCACCACCATGGCGCTGGCCTTGTTCTGCAGCTGCGACTTCTCGTTCTGGCAGGAGACGACCACGCCGGTGGGGATGTGCGTGAGCCGCACCGCGGAGTCGGTGGTGTTGACCGACTGGCCGCCGGGACCGCCCGAGCGGTAGACGTCGGTGCGGATCTCCTCGTCGGGGATGTCGATCTCGTCGGTCTGCTCCAGCACCGGCACCACCTCGACGGCGGCGAAGGAGGTCTGGCGGCGGCCCTGGTTGTCGAAGGGGCTGATCCGCACCAGGCGGTGGGTGCCGGCCTCGACCGAGAGGGTGCCGTAGGCGTAGGGCGCGTGGATGGCGAAGGTGGCCGACTTCAGGCCCGCCTCCTCCGCGTAGGAGGTGTCGAAGACCTCGACGGGGTACTTGTTGCGCTCGGCCCAGCGGGTGTACATCCGCATCAGGGTCTCGGCGAAGTCGGCCGCGTCGACGCCACCGGCGCCGGCACGGATCGTCACCAGCGCCTCGCGGGCGTCGTACTCGCCCGAGAGCAGGGTGCGGACCTCGAGCTGCTCGACGGACTTCTTGATGCGGCCCAGCTCGCGCTCGGCGTCGGCCATCGAGTCGGCGTCACCCTCCTCGACACCCAGCTCGACGAGGACCTCGAGGTCGTCGATGCGCTCGGACAGCTCGGAGAAGCGGTCGACCTGGCCCTGCAGCAGCGAGAGCCGACCCGTCACGCGGGTGGCGTTGGCCTGGTCGTCCCACAGGTCGGCGGCGCCCACCTGCTCGCCGAGCTCGGCGATCTCGCGACGCATCGCGTCGATGTCGAGCACCTGCTCGACGGTGCGCATGGTCGCCCGGAGCTGCTTGATCTCGATGTCGTAGTCGATGCCTGCCACAAGGCCCAACACTACGCACCCGCGGGGGCGGTTCCTACTTGCGGCCGAAGACCTGGGCCAGGTACCAGGTGCCCGACTCGCTCTGGCGCGCGCCCACGCCGAGCAGGCGGTAGCGCTTCTTGACGATGTTGGCGCGGTGCCCCGGGGAGCCCATCCAGCCCTTCATCACGGCGTCGGCCGAGGTGTAGCCGTAGGCGACGTTCTCGCCCGCCATCGAGAGCGAGCAACCCTTCAGGACCGCGCCCAGGTCCTGGTGGTACATCTTCTCCTTCTTGGCCATCCGCCGGGCCTGCCGCGCGGCGAACTTCTGGACGCAGGCGTTCTTGCCGAGCTTGGCCAGGTCACGGTCGACGCGGACCTCGTTGGTCTTCGACCGCACCGCACCCTGGAAGCCGGCGGCGGTCTTGGCGCTCGCCGGCGGCGTCAGGGTGAGCACCAGGGCGGCGAGGACCGCCACGGTGACCAGCCAGGTCGTCGTGAGGAGGGGGATCCGCGAGAGCATGGCCAGCAGCGTAGGTCAGCACCGCTCGCCGCGCCGATCCTTCGCGGATCCTCCGTATGTCCTTCGCGGACCGTCGGCACCTACCTGGCGGGACGCGCCACCACCACGACGTTGCTCAGGTACTGCTCGCCGTCCCAGTCCTCGCAGGTCAGGAGCACCAGCCGGGCCGGCCCGTCCTGGCGGAACAGCCGCTCGGACTGCTGGGCCAGGCGTCCCTTGCCGAGTGTGCGCACCGTCTCGACCTCGTAGGCGACCCGTCCCTCGTCGCCGACCACGACGACCCGGGCGCCGCGGCCCAGGTCCTCCAGGTCGTCGAGGGCGCCCCCTCCGCTGCTGACCGTGTGACCGGCCAGCAGCGCTCGACCTGTCGACGCGCCCGGCTCTGCCCCCTCCCCCCACCAGCCGACCTGCTGCGGGTCGGTGGGCGGGATCAACGTGTCGCGTCGGGTGCCGACCGGCACGACCGGCGCGTCGATGCCCAGGTCGGGCACCCGGAGGCGCCGCGGACTGCCCGGCTCACGCTCCAGGCGTCGCGGCGACGGGAGGGCCGTCTGCGCGACCGAGGCGCCCTCCCCGGCCGGGGCGCCCTGCTGGGACGCCCCGGCGGGGACGGGCTCCTGGTCGCGCCAGGCGACGACGCCGCCGGCCACCAGCGCGATCGCCGCGCCGGTGAGCAGCCACGACGTCGTACGCCGAGCGAGAGAGGTCTCAGCCATGCGTGCGGCGACGCGCCAGCACGGCCCCGACAGCGACCAGGGCACCGAGCCCGAGGAGCAGCAGCGGCAGCGGCGAGCGCACCCAGTCCGTCACCGAGCGACCGGCCGCGCCGGCGTCGACGGCCGACGGCACGTTGCTGCTGGCCTCCTCGCCGGAGTCTCCGCTGACCGCGGTCCCGTCGGTCCCGTCGGTCCCGTCGGCCCCGTCGGACGAGCCGCTGTCGGTGGAGCCGGTGGTCGAGCTGGCCTGGGTGCCCAGCACGCCGGACCCCTTGTCGGAGCCGTCCGTGCTCTCCGACGAGTCGCCGTCGGCGGACGTCTCGCCATCCTCGCCGCCGGAGCGATCCGCCTCGCAGGGAGCGACCCAGAAGACCTTCGACTTGGTGTCGTTGCCCTGGGACCACTCGGTCGCCACGCTCAGCTTGACGTGGTAGCCCTGCTTGGGGTGCGGCTCGCCGTCGAAGGCGAGGGTGTAGGCCTCCGTGTGGTCGAGACCGGAGTCGGTTCCGGCTCCGCTGGCGTCGTCACCGTCGAGCTGCACGTCGGTGAGCTGGCCCTCGACCACGGTGTACGTGGCGGCGCTGGTGGGTGCCTGCATGGTGAAGGTGACGTCGGAGGTCGCGTCGGGGCCGAAGCCGTACCACTCGACGAGGAAGCTGCAGCCCGGGTGCGGGTTGTTGTCGGGGGTGTCCTTGTCGCCGACGTGGGAGATCTTCACGGTCCCGTTGTTGCCGGCCGGGTCTCCGTCCTTCCCTTTGCCCTTGCCCCCGCCCTTGCCCTTGCCCTGGCCGCCACCCTGTGCGCTGCCAGCCGCGCCGGCGCCGTTGCCGTTGCCGTTGCCGCCGGCGTTCCCGCCGGCGTTGCTGTGCGCGGGGGCGTTGCCCGTGCTCGAACCGGAGCCTGCACCGTTGCCGCCCGCGTTGCCCTTGTCGTTGCCGCCGGCGTTGCTCTTTCCGTTGCCGCCCGCGTTGCTCTTGTCGTTGCCGCCCGCGTTGCTCTTGTCGTTGCCGCCCGCGTTGCTCTTGCCCTTGTCGCCGGCGTTGCTCTTGGCGTTGCTCTTGGCGTTGCTCTTGCCCTTGTCGTTGCCCTTGTTGCTCGCCTGGGCGGAGGCGCCCTTGCCTCCCGGGTCCGCTGCGGCCGGGGCTGCGACGGCTGCCGGACCGAGCGCCACCGCAGCCAGCAGTGCCACCGCGCCGCGGGCGCGGCGTCGGGTCGAGGTGTTCGGGCTCGTCGAACGCATGTGAGACTCCTGAGGTCGGGCCGCGAGGCCGCGTGAGGCGGCGCCCCGAGCGCGCCTTCGACTGGTAGCCGACTCATTCCGCGGGCACGGAGGGTAAAAACCACCTGGTCAGGCGGTTTTCACGCGTTCACGAGTGGGAAGGGGACCTGGCTCCGCCCTGGCGCTCGAGCATCTCCATGGCCGGGCCGACCAGCACCCCGTGCACGAGCACCGAGGCCACGATGGTGAAGCCCACCGTCGACCACAGCCACGGCTGCCCGAAGGCGTCGACCTCGCCGGCGGCGTAGGCGAGGTAGAACAGCGAGCCCACGCCGCGGACGCCGAAGAACGCGGCCGTGCCGCGCTCGGCCCGGGTCAGTCCGCCGCGCTCCCCCGGCGGGACCGGGCGCACGCCGAGAGCCAGGTAGCCGGCCAGCGGCCGCACCACCAGGATCAACCCGAGCCCGATGGCCACGCCGCGCCAGTCGAGCGCCTCGAGCAGGCCGCGGGTCAGCGCGATGCCCAGGACCAGCAGCACGAAGAGGGTCAGCAGCCGCTCGAGCCGCTCGACCACCTCGTGCATCGCCCGGTGGTAGTCGTGGCGCCGCTCGGAGGCGCGGAAGGTCATGGCGCAGGCGAAGACGGCCAGGAACCCGTAGCCGCCGAGCGCCTCGGCCGCGCCGTACGACGCCGCCAGCGCCGCCACGGCGAGCAGCGGCTCGCCACGCTCGGCCACGCGCAGCGACGGCCGCACGGCTCGGAACGCGACGCGGGCCAGCACGTGGCCGACCGCGATGCCGACGAGCACCCCGATCGCGACCTTGCCCACCAGGTACCAGCCCACCCACTCCAGGGCGGTGGCCCCGAACGCCCCGCCGCCCGCGACCAGCACCGCCAGGTAGACGAACGGGAAGGCCAGGCCGTCGTTGAGGCCGGCCTCGGCGGTGAGGGCGAAGCGGACCTCGTCGTCCTCGTCGATCGGGGCGCAGTCGTCCTTCTCCTCGCCCAGGATGCTGCTGGTGGCCGGTCCGCCGACCTGCACGTCGGAGGCCAGCACCGGGTCGGTGGGCGCGAGGACCGCGCCGAGGAGGATGGCGACGGCCGGGGCGAGCCCGGCCCACCAGCCCAGCAGCGCGACGCCGGCGATCGAGAGCGGCATGGCGACGCCGAGCAGGCGCCACGTCGGCGACCAGGCACGGCGCGAGGCCTTCTGGCGCGGGTCGAGCGGGCGGTCGAGCGCCAGGCCGACGCCCATCAGCGCGATCAGGACCGTCAGCTCGGTGATGTGCTCGATGGCGGCCCGGTTCTCCTGCGGGTTCAGCGGCAGGTCGTTGGGCAGCGGGGTCAGGCCCAGCAGCATGCCCAGCCCGACCAGCACCATCGGCGAGGTGAGCGGCAGCCGGCCCAGGGCGCTGGGCAGCACGATCGCCAGCAGCAGGCTGGCTCCGGCCACGAGGTAGACGAGGTCGGCGGTCACAGTCTCGAAACTACCGGGACCGGCCGGGTGGGGAGCCCGGCCGGTCCGAGGTGTGGCGGGTGGCTCAGAAGCCGCCGAAGAGGGTGCCGAGCGTGATCACGACCACCAGGGCGACCAGCGGGATCGCGACGGCGACCACGAAGATGTCCTTGTAGGACTGGCGGTGGGTCAGCCCGCAGATCGCCAGCACCGTGACCACGGCGCCGTTGTGGGGCAAGGCGTCGAAGCCGCCCGCGGCCAGCACGGTGACGCGGTGCATCAGCTCGAGGCTGATGCCCTGGGTGTCGGCGAGGCCGCGGAACTGCTCTCCCAGCGTCTGCAGCGCGATGCTCATGCCGCCCGAGGCCGAGCCGGTGATGCCGGCCAGCACGTTGACGGCGACGGCCAGGGAGATGACCGGGTTGCCGGAGATGCCCAGCACCGCGTCGCGCACGGTGCGGAAGGCGGGCAGCGAGGCGATGACGGCGCCGTACCCGACCTCGCTGGCGGTGTTGAAGATCGGCAGGAACGAGGCCATGGTGCCGGTGTTGACCGACTCCTTGACGTCGCCGAACCGCTTGAGGTTGGTCAGCACGACCACGAGCGTGGCCACGACGAGGGCGACCACGATCGCCCAGATGCCGCCGACGGTGTCGATGTCGGTGTTGCCGTAGGCGTCGCCGGCCAGGTAGTCGGTCTCCATGGCGGGGAAGACCCAGGTGACCAGCACGTAGTTGAGCGCGATGACCACGAAGATCGGCAGGAAGGCGATGAGCACGCTGGGGCGCGGCAGCGTCGACTGGTCGGTCGCGACCGGCTCGCCGGTGGTGGCGGTGGCGGTCGCGGTGCCCTGGCCCTCGGGCGCGGGACCGGACGAGATGGTGGTGCTGCCCCGCTCGCTGCGGTCGCTGCCCCTGCCGGTGACGCGGGACAGGAGGCCGGGGCCCTTGGGCGCGTCGGCGGGCAGGTAGGTCTCGCCGGCGGCGGTGAGCTTCTTGGAGCGGTACATCAGCCACGCGGTGCCGCCGCCGAACATGATGACGGCGGCGATCATGCCCAGGCCGGGCGCGGCGAAGGCGTTGGTGCCGAAGAACGGCGCCGGGATCGCGTTCTGGATCTGCGGGGTGCCCGGCAGGGCGGTCATCGTGAAGGTGAAGGAGCCCAGCGCGATGGTGGCCGGGATCAGGCGCTTGGGCACGCCCGCCTCGCGGAAGAGTGCGGCGGCGATCGGGAAGACCGCGAAGGCGACCACGAAGAGCGAGACGCCGCCGTACGTGAGGATGCCGCAGGCCAGGACGATCGCCAGGATCGCCTTGGTGTCGCCGAGCTTGTCGACGATGAAGTAGGCGATCGACCGCGCCGCTCCGCTGTCGTCCATCATCTTGCCGAAGAGGGCGCCGAGCAGGAACAGCGGGAAGTAGGTGATGAGGTAGTTGCCCAGCGCCGGCATGAACACCTGGGTGTAGGTGGCCAGCATGGGCAGTCCGCCGGCGAAGGCGGTCGCGAGGAGCGCCATCAGCGGGGCCAGGATGATCACGTTGACGCCGCGGTAGGCGAAGAAGATCAGCAGGACCAGCGACAGGATGATTCCGATGAGCCCGATCATGGGCGGGGTTCCTTCCGTTCAGGGCGACCGCGCCCACGGGTGCGTGTGACGACGGTCTCGTGCATTCGGGTGACGCTACGCACACAGCGACCCGACGGGTATGTGTGCGGGACACACAGAACGGCGACGACGTTGTGACTCGCCTAGACGGGTGGGCTTAACCCGGGCGCCGCCTCACCGCTCGACGTCGGAGACGGCCGAGCCCTCGGCCGAGACCATCGGCGCCTCGGGGGCACCGGGGACGCCCAGCGGCAGGTCGAGCGGGGCGCTGACCCGCACCTGCACCGAGGAGCGGGCCTGGTCGACGACCACCACGAACCGCAGCCCGGGGTACTCCTGGTGGGCGCCGACGCTGCGCAGGTAGTCCTCGACGCCGGCGCGGGCGACCCCCGCGTCGAGGGCGAGCTGGTCCTCCGGCACGCCCTCGGTGTACGTCGACGCACCGGTCGCACCCGCGTCGGCGCCGTACAGCGCGGCACCGTCGGCCAGGGTGCTCAGCCCCGAGCGCTGCAGGTAGGCGGCGCTGACGTCGACGACCACCGCCACGCCCAGGGCGAGGACGAAGGCGAACCCGATGATCAGCACGCTGACCTGGCCGGCGTCGTCGCGGCGCCGTGGCTGCCTCCGGCTCATCGGGTGATCTCCTGGTACTGCCCGATCGGGACGGTGTGGCTGGAGGCGAGCGCGAAGCTCGGCGCTCCCCCGCCGAGCACGTCGGGCATCAGCGGCAGCTCGACCCGCGAGTCGACCCGCACGGTGATGACCGCGGTGCCGGAGTGGCAGTCGGCGAACCCGCCGCAGTCGACGTCGATCTCGACCGGAGCGTCCTCGAGACCCTGGTCGGCCAGCGCCTGCTGGGCCGCGGCCCGTGCCCGCTCGCGACCGGTCGAGTCGTCGGGTGCCAGCGCGTAGGCGCGGGCAGCGGACCGGGCGGCGGACTCGACGCCGAACGCGCCGCGCTGCACGTCGAAGACGCTGACCACGATCCACAGCAGTGGCACCAGCAGCAGGATGCCCAGCCAGACCAGCTCGACCAGCGCGCTGCCCCTCTCGTCGCGACGCCGTCGGCCGGCGATGTGGCTCACTGCTCCTCCTCGACGGCGTGGCTGGCGACCTGGAGGCCGACCCCGGGTCCGCCGAGACCCAGGGCGGGCACGGTGGCTCGCACCGTGACGACCACGGTGGGCGCGCCGTCGACGAGGACCGTGCGGGCCGAGACGTCCTGGGCGAAGCGGCCCGAGACCGCGCCGTCGATCTGGCTGCGGGTGCGGGCCACCCCGTCGGCCTCGCCGCGCCCCGCGGTGGCGGCGTACCGGGCGCCCTCGGAGGCCGCCGAGGCCAGGGTGTTGCGCACCAGCAGCACCAGCGAGACCTGCAGGATGCCCAGCACCAGCGGCACGAGCACCACCAGCACCAGGACGAAGTCGACGATCGCCGCACCGCGGCAGCCGCGCCGACGCAGCAGCGGCACTACTTCACCTTGTTCAGCGCGTTGCGCAGCATCTGCCCGAGCTCGTCCTGGGCGATCGAGCCGATGGCGACCACGATGCCGGCCGACATCACGGTGACCAGCACCCAGCCGGGCACGTCACCGCGCTCGCCGCGACGCCGACGAGGCGCGGGCGCCACCAGGGCGAGCCAGAGCAGCACCAGGCGGTGCGCGAGGAGGGAGGTCATGAGGGGTCCTTTCCCGAGAGGGTCATGGGGTGGTCAGGTCGAGCCCGACGACGCCGGGCCAGAAGGCGAAGAGGATGGTCACGGGCAGCACACAACCAGTCTCAAACAGGAACCTTCGACGCGGCACATACCACAGCGGGAGGCAGGGAACTTACACGGGTGTCATTCGACCGGTAGACTGTGGCCCCAGACACAGCGAAAGGAGGTGAGAGCATGGCAGGGAAGAAGGCCAGCGGCCCGTACCGCAGCGCCAAGACGGGCCGCTACGTGACCGAGAAGTACGGCAAGTCGCACCCCAACACCACGGTCAAGGAGAGCAAGAAGAAGTAGCAGCAAGCGGAAGACCCGGGACAACGCAACTGTCCCGGGTCTTTCCGTGTCCGAACATAGACGACGCAGGTTCGTCAGTCAGGCGAACACGCGGCTATCTCAGGCGTCCTTGTAGTCGGCCCTCTGCGGGGCTTCTGCTGCCTCGTCCCCGTAGTACCGCACCGCCTCAGGGTTGTCGGCGTAGTAGGCCGCTAGAAGGTCAGCCTTGATGATGCCCTTCTCA
This sequence comes from Nocardioides cremeus, assembly GCF_030518195.1. Taxonomy (GTDB): domain Bacteria; phylum Actinomycetota; class Actinomycetes; order Propionibacteriales; family Nocardioidaceae; genus Nocardioides; species Nocardioides cremeus. The sequence continues at coordinate 15,532 of NZ_JAULSC010000002.1, read as the reverse complement.
CCGGGGACGGCACCGCTGAACTTCTCAGACCCTCGCGCCCACTCCTGTATGTCCTTGCGCTGGTCCTTCTTGGCTTCGTTGAACTCGGCAAGGTCCGCCTTGAACTTCTCGGATGCCTCACCAGAGAGACGGAAGTTGCCGCCACTCTCGGCGCGTCGCTCAGCGGCCTGCTGCCTCATGGCTTCCCTGTGGTCGTAAGCAACCTCAGCATCCTTGGTGAAGTCAGCGAGGAAGTCCCGCAACTTGCCCTCGTTCTCAGGAGACAGGTACAGCCGGTACCGCTGACCGCCGAGACTCAGACTGATTGGTTCGGTGTCGGCGGGAAGTTCCTTGCCGTCGTAGTCGTCGTACAGAACTTCAATCGTCTTCTTGGGCATGACCGCTCCTAAGGTTGCTCAACAGGGACAAGTCAACCACAACGCCGCAACTGATAGGGTCGCGCTCAATCGGCTAGGCAGGAGTGCGGGGCTTCATGGCAGACAACAAACTGTTTTACGGCGACAACTTAGAGGTACTGCGTCAGCACATTGAGTCTGATTCAGTTGACCTTGTTTACCTCGACCCGCCTTTCAACTCTAACCGAAACTACAATGTTCTGTTCGGGCGACACGAAACGCACCCGGCCGACGATGCGGCACAAATGCAAGCATTCGGGGATACGTGGGTCTGGACGCCAGAGACAGAAGAACAGTATCTGGAACTCATTCAAGGCGGCACACCCAACCGAGTAGCCGACGCCCTCACAGCATTTCGAACACTGCTTGGCGAGAACGACGCCATGGCCTACTTGGTAAATATGACGCCACGGTTGGTCGAACTGCATCGTGTACTGAAGTCCACGGGAAGCATGTACCTTCATTGCGACCCGACCATGAGCCATTATCTGAAGGTTCTGCTGGATGCAACATTCGGGCCGACGATGTACCGCAATGAAATCACTTGGCGACGAACCTCTACGGTCAAGGGCAACGCCGGTCAAGGGGCACGCCACTTCGGGCGCAATACTGACATCATCCTTTTCTACACGAAGTCAGATATCTACACGTTCAATCCGGTCTTTCAACCGTACTCTGACGAGTACCTTCGCAAAAAGTTCTCATATGTCGAGGAAGGAACGGGGCGCCGTTTCCAGACCGTCAGCATGGAAGGTCCCGGGGGCGCAGCCAAGGGGAATCCGCTCTACGAAGTGCTCGGCGTGACCCGCTATTGGCGTTTCAGCAAGCCAGAGATGGAACGCCTAATCAGCGAGGGTCGTGTCCACCAAGCAAAACCGGGAAATGTTCCCCGACAAAAGTACTATTTGGATGAGGCGAAGGGCGTACAACTACAGTCTCTCTGGTCAGACATTGACGCTATCAACTCTCAGGCAGCCGAAAGACTCGGGTATCCAACGCAGAAGCCTCTCGCTCTCCTTGAGCGGATTCTCGCCGTTAGTACCAATCCCGGCGACACAGTGTTAGACCCGTTCTGTGGGTGCGGAACTACCGTTGACGCTGCACAGAGTCTAAATCGCAAGTGGCTCGGCATTGACGTTACCTACATTGCCATTGACCTCATCCGTAAGCGTCTCCGCCACACCTACGGGGAAGAGATTGAGGGAACATACGACGTTCTGGGCATCCCACGCGACCGCGCCGGAGCGTTTGCCCTGTTCAGTCAATCGCCCTTTGACTTTGAGCGGTGGGCCGTCTCCCTTGTCAATGCTCAGCCGAACGAGAAGCAAGTAGGAGACAAGGGCATAGACGGCGTGGCCCGATTCTTCCTAGACGCTAGCGGCAAGAACTTTGGCCGCATTCTCGTATCGGTCAAGGGCGGCAAGACGATTGGCCCTCAGTTTGTGCGCGACTTGCTTGGCACCGTAGAGACTCAGAAGGCTGAAATGGGAATCCTCATCACCATGACTGAGCCGACACGGGGAATCATCGACGCGGTGAACCACGCGGGCACCTACACGCATCCGGCCAACGGCCAGAAGTTCCCCAAGGTTCAGGTTATTACAGTTGACCAGTTGCTCAGAGGCGAGAAGCCCAACGTTCCGCTGACGATGCTTCCATACATCGAAGCCAAGCGAGCACGCTTGAAGAACACGGATGAGGGACTGTTCTAGAAACCTGCTGAGCCTCAAAATGTATAAATCTGCCTGTGGTGCTTGATACACCCATGCGAGCGCACTAGCCGTTTCGGATAGTGCGCCCATGCTCTGCGACGCTCTGAGCCTCTTACGTTTCCTGTTGGCTCTTGGCTACCCCTTCCTTTGCCACGGCGCTCAGAGGGCCGTTTCTGTCCCTCCTAGGCCACGGCTACCGCATCGAGTGAGGCAGAGGTTAGAACCGCCTTGACCGTGCTGGGGTACCACTTCGCACCGCCCCTTGCCGTAGGCACGCTCTCAGCGTTCAGACCCTCCGCGATTGCCGCCAACGTCCTACCGCCCTCCCGCTCCTTGACGATGCGCTCAGTGACTTCCTGAGCCATGACACGCGGCCTACCCAGCCGGACACCTTGCGCCTTTAGTTGCTGCATGGCCGCGCTCGTGCGCTGTCCGATGATGCGCCGCTCATACTCAGCAAATGAGGCCATGACAGAGGCCATGAGTTGCCCGCTTGGGGTTGTCGTGTCTACGGCCATATCCAGCACGACAAGTTGCCAGCCCTCGTGCTCTGCCTGAGCCATGAGGCCAGCGAAGTCCAGTAGCGAGCGGCTGAGCCTGTCCAACTTGCTTACAACCAGTACCCCGGCTTTGCCAGCCCTCAGCCGGTCCAGTGCGTCAGTGATGCCGGGACGGGCAAGGCTCTTGGCTGAGTAGCCGTCGTCAGTGACGTACTCGACCGCATCCCAGCCCCGGCGCTGAGCCTCTGCACCGATTGCCGCTCGCTGGTCAGCCAAGCCAAGGCCGCTGAGTGCCTGCTCTTCCGTTGAGACTCGGCAATACCCAATGACTACTGCTGAACGATTCCTCTTCTTCATAGTCTCATCATACATGAAAGGTTCGGTTTCTGTAACTAGAGACTATGGTTCTTAGGGAAGAGGCAAGGTCAGCCAAGCAACTTGCGAGCAACTAGCGACCTTGGCCCTCCCTACCCCGCGATTACGAAACGCCCATGCGTTCACGGGGACTTTCACGAAACCTCAGCCTCACTCACGGACATATGCGGCTAGGTCAACATTCTGAGGCTTGCGTAGGTCATACGTTGCTGTAACGGCCTTTGGTGAGGCTTGGAAGGTTGCCACATAGCCGGTCAGGTTGAGCGCACTCATTACGGCGTATGGCGTTCCTAGACCTTGGGTTAGGTGGAGGGTCATTACCCATACCGGCCCCTTACGTTCCTCAACCTCTGTGCTGTCTACAAGCGCACACAGACAGTCATAGCCTGTTCCCTTCAGGCAGGACAGCCCTAGCAACTCCCTAGGGCACTCCCCCTCTACCGGCTCATTGCTGAGGGCGGTGCTGCTGATGACTTCTCCCAACTCAGTCATCTTGACTCACCGTGCTCTCTAGCAGACTCAGGTGACGTAGCACCTTGGCTGAGTCCTTCGTAATGTCTACGCTCATGCTTTGGGCTAGTAGCAAGGCATTGGTTAGGCGGATGCTCTCTCGTACCGCCTCTGTCTGCTCTCTGATTGCTTCCTCTAGTCCTGTGTTTACTTCAATACTCATATTGCTTTCTCCTTAAGTTATTTATTGTCTACCGCCGCGAACGGCGGTAACCGCCCCGCAGGGCGGGCCGGTACTGCTAAAGACTCTCAATCACAATCTCTGAGAATCTCAATCTCTTCATCTTCAATCACTCATGCACTTCCTTTAACTTGTTACTCGCTTCCCTCACGCAAGACGCTTGCGTCTTGCCGGATGGGGTCAAGGGAAGGTGTCCTTCCCTCGTGCTAATCAACAACTTTGATGCTTGGGGATTTTGGGCAGGGGCGACTCAGGGAACCGTTGGCCTAGAGGTCGCTCACGCTTGTTTCGCAACAATCGCTTAGGGAGAGTAGTGCTATCACGCCTCCCGGTTATCCACCACGCTCGGTTATACCGCCAAGCCTGCCCGGTTGTAAGCGCCCTAGAAACAACAAACCCCTAGGGAGGGAACCGGGCAGTACCTCAACCTAGGGGTTATGAGTCTTACGACTCTGTTTGTTGCAAACCTACGATAAGCCTTTCTAACCCGGTTCCGCTTACAGTATCCATTCTACCACATTACTTCTCTCAATGCGATAGTCTGCAAGAAAGTTGTTGGCCGCTCTGAGTTATAGAATGCTAAGACTCAGAGCGACCGAAGGGGCGAGTGAGAAAGCGCCACGCTGCAACCTGCCCCAAGTGTTACAACGCTGCTTGTGTCCCCAGACAGCAGAAGGACATAAACTGTCTGGGGATGAGCGGTGCGAAGCACTCCGCATAAGAGGATTGGTTTCCCGTCAATCTTCACTCGCTCTACTTCTATTATACCGTCTAACGATTATGACCCGTTATCGTTATTGATTCGTTACATATTCCAGTAACCAAGTCTGAGTCTGTCTACTTTATCGCTCACTCTGTATAGATTATTGAGCCGTTACAGAGAACTCAGGTACTTGAAAACCTCTTGCGGGTCGTCACTCTTGAACTCTGCCTCATGCTCAATCCACGTCAGGCGGCTTTGGTCAAACTTCCTACCTACCCGCCCCTTGTGCAGACGCACACCGGCAAACCGATTAAGGAGGGCGGTACGGGGGTTGTCCTGCCACTGTTCACCTGACGTGCTCTCAGACCACTCAGACGAATACTCAACCTCAGGAATGTTGCGCCTAAGTGCCTTCAAAGACGTGAGACGTTCAGCCAGAGCCATAACGTCGGCGTCGTCGTCCTGCATGCGTCGCACCGTCTCATTGATTTGATTGTTTATCTCAGTCAAGTCATAGTCAGTTGGCTGAGAGACGAAGCGGGCAAAGTGCAAGTGCCCGAACTCAGACAAGAACCGTTCCTCAACGATGCTCTCTAGGTTCGTCACCTGCTGACCGCAACCAGACTTGCCCTGACATTGAAAAACACGAACCTTCTTACCGTTCATCGTCTTAGCGTTGCGGTACATCTTTCTGTCGCAGTGTCCACACCACACCAGACCGGCTAGGTAGGACTCTGTAGCGGCCTTGTAGGGCTCAGAGTTTGCTAGGCGGTCTTCTAGTGCTCTGAACTGCTCAACGGTCACCACAGCCAAATCCTCGCGGATAATCGGCATGCCGTCAGTACCGCGCAAGACTTCACTACCCCGCTGCTTGCCCACGTTGCCGGGGTTGTGCGGTGTCATGCCCGCTAGAACGGGATTGAGAAGCATCCGCTTAGTGACTGTGACCGTCCAGTAGGCGGCACTGTTCTTCCTGCCCGTGCGCGGCGCTACCTCGTCCAAGTAGGTACAAACGCTGTTCACTGAGTCGCCGTTAAGTACGCGCTCTACCGCCTCAATGAGAAATGGAATCGTCTCAGGGTCTTTGGCTAGTACCTTGCCGGGACCGTTGGGGTTAGGTGCGTTCCAGTAACCAAAGGGTGCCGCTCCACCCGCTACCCGCCCCGCCTTGATGAGTGCCTGACGTGCCGCCGTGACTCGCGCTCTAATCGCTTCCGCTTCCATCTCAGCGAACACGGCAAGCATGGTTGCGAAGGCTCGACCTTGCGGCGTTGTCATATCAACAGGGTCATTCACCGCCGCGACAGCGGCCCCGCGCTCCTGTAGTGCCTTGTCAGCGTTGAGAAAGTCCAGAACCTTGCGAGCGAGGCGGTCAATCTTCCAGACCAACACAACGTCGTATGAGCCTCTGGGATGGGCTAGGACTTCCTGCCAGCCTCTGCGGTTCTCAGGGGCGTTGGCAGACGCGCTAACGCCGTCGTCTCGATGCTCAGCGACTACCTGCCAGCCACGGGCACGGCAGTAGTCCCGTCCTGCCTCTAGTTGGCGCTCGATGCTGACAGACTCATCCGTAGCGATAGACAGGCGTGCGTACAGAACCGCTCTCTTGCTCACACGAGAAGGTTACTGGTTCGCACAGGCAGCACCAGGAACACGACGGGCACCATCATCAGCACCTCGCGCCGGGCGGCGGACTCGATGAGCTCGCGACGCCCGGCCTCGCGGACGTCAGCGGCCTGGGCGTGCAGCACGTCGGCCAGCGGGGTGCCGCGCTCCACGGCGGTGGCGATGCCCTGGGCGAAGCGGGAGACGAGGGGAAGCCCGCTGGTCGCGGCCAGCTCGTCGAAGGCCGAGCCGACCGGCTCGCCGGTGCGCACCTGGGCCAGCACCCGGGCGAGGTCGGCCGACAGGTCGCCGCCCGATCGGCTGACCACGCGGTCCAGGGCCCCGACCGGGCTCTCCCCCGCCGCCACGGCGAGGGCGAGCAGCTCGGCCACGGTGGGGAACTCGGCGAGGATCCGGCGCTCGCGGGCGCGGACCTGGCCGGAGAGGTGGTTGTCGCGCCCCAGCACCCCCACCACGAAGGCGATGGCGCAGACCAGCGCCGAGCTGACGACGGCTCCCGGGTCGCCCAGGGTGCGCAGCAGGCCCCAGGCCGCGGCCACCGAGAAGGCCACCAGCCCCCACTGCACCTGCTCGACCCGGAACTCGTGGACGGTCTTGTCGAGACCTGCCCGGGCCAGGCGACGGCGCACCGACGTGGCCCCGCCCAGCACCCGTTCGACGCTCTGGGCCATCGAGCGCAGCACCGGGCCGAACACCGCGACGACGACCGAGGAGCCCGCGCCCCCGCCGGCCGCCGCCCGGGGCGCCGTAGGCATGCCGACGGCGGGCAGGTCACGCAGGTAGGGCAGCACGCGGGAGGCGAGCTGCGGGCGGCGTACGGCGCGCAACCGGGCCGCGACCAGCAGCAGACCGGCGGCCGTCGTGGCGCCCAGCAGCGCGCCCCACATCGCGAGGCTCACGAGAGGATCCGCCGCTCGGTCGGCAGCCGGCCGATGCGCATCATCAACCGGTAGGCCAGCACGCACAGACCGGCGCCCACCCCCAGCACCACGACCCCGGCGGGCGAGGCGTAGCGGCGGATCACGTCGCTCTGCAGCGACATCAGCAGCAGCACCACCCACGGCGCGGCGACCGCGAGGCGGGCCCCGTTGACGGTCCAGGCCTGTCGCGACTCGAGCTCCGAGCGGGTCCGTGCGTCCTCGCGCAGGTAGCCCGACAGGTTGCGCAGCAGCCGGCCGAGCTCCCCGCCGCCGACCTCACGAGCGACCCGCAGCCCCTCCACCACCCGGTCCCCCACCGGGTCGGCGAGCCGGTCCTTGAGCCGGTCGAGGCTCTCCCCGAACCGGCCCGAGACCTGGTAGTCGATGGCGAACCCGGTGAACGCCTCGCGCAGCGGCTCCGGCCCGCGCGTGCCCAGCGCCGACAGCGCATCGGGCAGCGACATGCCCGCCCGCACCGCGGAGGCCAGGTTGTCGACGGCCTCGGGCCAGACCTCGGCGAACTCGCGCAGCCGGCGACGGGCGCGGGCCGCCACCACCGTGACCGGCAGGTACGCCGCGAGCACACCGAAGACGATCGCCACCGGCGGCGTGCGGGAGACCAGCTGCACCAGCAGCGCGGCACCGGCGCCGGAGACCGCGCACAGCAGCACGAACGACGTCGACGAGACGCCTCGCAGCCCGGCGGAGCCCAGCAACCGCTCGAGGCGGCCCGGCCCGCGCGATGCGATCCTCGGGCGCAGGGGCATCGTGAACGCCGACCAGATCAGCAGCAGGCCGACACCCACCCCGAGCCCCACGAGCGCGCCCACGCTCAGGCCTCCTGCTCCGCGCCCACCGCGAGCAGGCGTCGTACGTCGATGCCGTGGCGCTCGTAGAGCTCGGTGCGCGGCGGCATCCCCTGAGCCCGGCGCAGCTCGCCGTCGGAGCGGCGGAAGATCGGCTCGACCTCGATGATGTCGTTCTCGGTGCGGCCCGGCACGGCCACGATCTCCTCCACGTGGCGCCGGCCCCGGTGGTCGAGGCCGAGGTGGACCACCAGGTCGACCGACGAGGCGACGGTCGGCACCACGAACCTCGAGCCGATGTTCTCGCCGGCCAGCAGCGGCAGCGTGCACATCTTGACCAGCGCCTCACGCGCGGAATTGGCGTGCAGGGTGCACATGCCGGGCAAGCCGGAGTTGAGTGCCAGCACCAGGTCGAGGCACTCCTCGGCGCGCACCTCACCCACGATCACCCGGCTGGGCCGCATCCGCAGCGTCTCCTTGACCAGGTCGCGCAGCCGGATCTCGCCGGTCCCCTCCAGACCGGCTTGCCGGGTCTGCAACGGCACCCAGTCGGGGTGCGGGAAGCGCAGCTCGAAGACCTCCTCGGCCGAGATCACCCGCTCGCTGCCGGGGATGGCGGCGGCCAGGCAGTTCAGCATCGTGGTCTTGCCGGCCTGGGTGCCTCCGGAGACCAGGATGTTGAGCCCGGCCCGCACCGAGGCGTGCAGGAACGCGGCGGCCTGCGGGGTCAGGCTGCCCAGCTCGACCAGGTCGTCGAGGCGTGCGGCGCGCAGCACGAACTTGCGGATGTTGACCGCAGTGACAAAAACCACTGCATGTTGACCTGCAGTTATGTGTTCAAGCGCTCCGACGTGTCGTCACCGATGGAGCATCCTTCAAGCCACTCCCCCGCCGTCCACATCTCGGTACGTAGGGCCTCAGGAAAGACCAGACCGGCAGTCCCCGCGCAGCCACTTTGTCCGATGGCGTCACGGTCGGCCGTTCGGTCGACCTCGACCATCCCCACTACTCGAAGCGCAGCACCCAAGAGGGGCACACTGAACAGCACAAGCACCGACGGCCAGTCTGATGCGCTCGTTTGAGCAGGGGCCGCCTTCTTCATTCTGGACGAGGATTCCCACCGACACCACGGGACAGTCGAGCCCTGGTTTCGCGACGTCCGGCGTTCTACCACATGTCACGGCGAGGCGTCCCGACGATGCAGCCGTGGTCACTCTTGCCGCCGGCACGACGCGCAACCCAGCAGGGCAGTGGCCACGATGAATGCGGGCCGTCGGACCCGCATCGTCGATATGCGGTCACCGGGATGCCCTTCACTCAGCAACCGGGTTCCAGTCCGCCGCCCAGGCCGATATCGCGTCGATGACCGGTCCCAGCGCCCTTCCCTTGGGCGTCAGCAGGTATCGCGGGGCACTTGAGGTGCCTGGGCAGATCCGCGAGAGGAGTCCTTCGCGTTCCAGCTCTCGCAGCCGCTCGGTCAGCAGGCGGTCGGAAATTCCAGGGATCGCGGCGTGGATCTCACCGAAGCGCTCAGCGTGGGTCATCAGCGCGTGGAGGATGACACCGTTCCAACGCCGGCCCAGCAGTTCCACCGTCTGGTGGAACTGAGGGCAGTAGCGTCCGCAGTCATTGTCCACCGGACCGATCAGCCCGTCCGCCACCTCGACCCCACCTCTGCATCAAGCTTGATTGACCTGCGGTCAGGCTACTGCTATAACTCAACCACTTACTCATAGTAAGTATCGATCGTAGGAGGAAGCGTGGATGTTCTGGTACTCATCGGGAGGGTGCTCTTCGCCCTACTCTTCCTCGGATCAGGCTACGGACACCTCGCACAGAGGGAGATGATGGCCGGATACGCCGCCGGTAAGGGAGTGCCCGCCGCGCCCGTCATGGTCGTCCTGACCGGCCTGCAGCTCCTGGCCGGCGCACTCATGGTGGCCCTGGGGATCTGGCCCGACGTCGGGGCCCTGTTGCTCGCGGCCTTCCTGCTACCCACCGCCTTCATCATGCACGGCTTCTGGGCCGAGACCGACCCCGGAGCCAAGGTCATGGAACAGACCCAGTTCCTCAAAGACCTCTCGCTGGCCGGTGCGGCACTCGTGATGTTCGCGGCCTTCGCCTACCTCGGTGACGATCTCGGCCTCGTCCTCGTCGGACCGCTATTCACCCTGTCATGAGCAAAGCCGTCCCTGTCCCTGTTCCCATGCCCCAGCGCCCTGGCCCGCGGCCCTCGACGACCCCGACGAACCCACACACCCAGCTCGACCAGCAGCCCCGCGATGACCAACCACGGGAGCGCCTGATCGGGCAGATCGGCACCCTGCCGGGGGTGGTCTGGGCGGGCTCGATGATCTCCGTCCCCGGTGCGCAGGCGCTCACCCTGCCTCAAGGCCCGGCCCAAGGGCCACCGGATGCGTTCATGATCGGCACCGAGTTCGCCCACCTCCACCCATCCCCCGATCAATCCCTACACCTGGTCCTGCCGCCTCCGACCGCCGAGGCTGCGATCGAGGCTGGCTGGGCCGAGCAGCACCCGATCGCCCGCCTCGGGATCATCTCGCCGGGGGCGGTCATGGTCTACGCCCCACGCGATGCATACGAGGCGGACATCGCCGCTGGCCTCGTACGGGCATCCTACGCCTACGCAATCGGTGCAGAACCTCCGATCACCACCGGGAACGAGCGCGGGCACTGACGGCAACGCCGGCTCTCAGGTCGCGCTGTTAGGAACCACGCCACTCCAACAGCTGGACCTCATCGCAGGAAGACTCGCTGGCAATCTGGCCCTCAAACACCGGCACGTTGGGCGACATGGGACGACGAGGGTGCGGCACCTTCGGCCGCTGACGCCAAGACCGCGGACTGCGACCCGAAGGCGGAACTCGCCGAACGGACCATCGAGCTCATGCGCGCGCGGCGGTGAGATGCTCTCGGCGCAGCCGCCAAACCTGGGCGACCAGCCCGGGGTGCAACGCTGGACCGACTTCACAGTTGAGCAGCACGACGACTTCGTCATCTTGTAGAACAACGCCTCGGGTGTACGCGCGGCGGCATCGCGCCTGATCCGCGCGGACTGGGACCTGTAGTGCCTCACATCAAGAACCCGCAACCGCTGATCATGGGCTTCATTGACACGATGAGAAGCCAGGGCCACGCGGTCGAGTCGATCTGCCGGGCCCTGCGCGAGCAGGGCTGCCAGATCGCCGCGGACCTACCGCAGCTGGAAGCGAGCAGGCCGAGTCGTCGCGGTGCGGACCGTGAGTGACGCCACGTCGTCAACGCGGTGCGTGACATCGCCTAGTGTCCTGAGTCGTTGATTCGCGTGCAGTAGCGGGCTATGGAGTCGAGGATCTGGTCGGCCGTCTTGGTCCAGACGTAGGGCCTGGGGTTCTCGTTCCAGGTCTTGATCCAGCCGCGGATGTCGTTGTTGAGGGCGCGGACGCTCGTGTGCGCGCCGCGCTGGAGCTTCTTGGTGGTCAGCTCGGAGAACCAGCGCTCGACCAGGTTGAGCCACGAGCTCGAAGTCGGGGTGAAGTGCACCACGAAGCGCGGATGGGCGACCAGCCAGCGCTGGATCACGGGGGTCTTGTGGGTCGAGACGTTGTCCATCACCAGGTGCACTGCGAGGTCGTCGGGAACCTCCTTGTCGATCGTGGTCAGGAACTTCTTGAACTCGATCGCCCGGTGCCGGGCGTGCAGCTGGCCGATGACCTTGCCGGTGGTGATGTCGAGTGCGGCGTAGAGGCTGGAGGTGCCGTGGCGGGTGTAGTCATGGGTGGCGCGCTGCGGGGTCCCCGGCAACATCGGCAAGATCGGTGCGGTCCGGTCCAGCGCCTGGATCTGGGACTTCTCATCGACGCACAGCACCACGGCCCGTTCAGGTGGGGCGAGGTAGAGCCCGACGACGTCCTTGACCTTGTCGACGAACTGCGGGTCCTTCGACAGCAGTCCCCGGGATAGGCCAGTTGCGGAGTGACGCGCCGTGCTTGCGGTGCTCGGTTGGCGACCGACGGCGTTCGGTCATCACCTGGGTCTTGAGTAGTCAAACCCAGCTGCCTAGCGGCACCCGCTGCACTGCACAACCCGTCTTCAAGGTCGGGGGTGAATAGCCCTGGGTCTGATGGAGGCTCTCTCAATCCATGGAGGATGAGAGTCATGGCAGCACCCAGGAAGGACCCCGACGAGCTGCGTGAGCGGGCCACGAGGATGGCCGTCGAGCTCCGGCAAGATCCCGAGACCAAGGTCGGTGCGATCAATCGTGTGGCCGAGCAACTCGGCATGCACCCCGAGACGTTGCGCAACTGGGTCCGGCAGGCCGAGGCCGACGGTGGTGTCCGGCCCGGCACCACGACCAGCGACGGGCATCGGTTGGCCGAGCTCGAGCGGGAGAATCGCGAGTTGCGTCGGACCAACCACATGGCGCATTCAAACGGTGGGCGCAAGGAACTCTGCGAGCTTCTCTGATGGTGTCAGATAGCCCAGGGTCTTGCGCGGTCGGTTGTTGAGGCTGTCCTGGATCGCGTCGAGCCCATCGCGGGTGACGATGCTCAGGTCACTGCCCTTGGGCAGGTACTGGCGCAGGAGCCCGTTGGTGTTCTCGTTGCTGCCGCGCTGCCACGGCGAGTGGGGATCGCAGAAGTAGATTGGGATGCCGGTGGCAGTGGTGAAGGCGGCGTGCTTGGACATCTCTGCGCCCTGGTCCCAGGTGATCGTCCTGGCCAACGACGAGGGCAAAGCCGTGATCGCTATACGCATCGCGGCCTCGACCTGCTCGGCACTCTTCCCGTCCGGCAGGTGCAGCAGCAGAACCATCCGGGTGGTCCGTTCGACGAGCGTGCCGACCGCGCTGCGGCTGCCTTCACCGAGGATCAAATCGCCCTCCCAGTGCCCGGGCACTGCCCGGTCGTCGGCTTCCGCAGGACGCTCGCTGAGCATCACCATGCCGGGGATTCGGCCTCGGCCGTCGGTGGTCCCGCGGGGCTTGCGGGAGGCGCGGCCAGACCGCAGACAACGGGCGAGCTCGCGTCGCAGTTCGCCGCGGCCCTGCACGAACAGCGACTGGTAAATCGTCTCGTGGCTCACGCGCATCTCCGGGTCGTCGGCGTGATCCAACCGTAGGCGTGCGGCGATCTCCTGCGGTGACCACAGCTGCTCGAGCTGCTTGGCCACCTCGTCGAGGAGTCGCCCAGATGCGAGCTTGAACGGTTTGGGGCGTCGGGCCTGCTCGCGGGCACGTTCGTGGGCATGCCAGGCCGAGTACCGGGTACGGCCACCGCCGCGCTTCACCTCGCGGCTGACGGTGGACACTGCCCGGCCGAGTTGCTCAGCGATCGCGGTGAAGGTGTCTCCGCGGTTGACCCCGAGCAGGATCTGTTCGCGCTCGTCGATGGTCAGCTGGCCGGCACGAGGCTGCCAGCCGTACGGCTTAGCGTCGACATGCCGACCGGTGCGGGCCATGATGCCGACCATCGGTGCGCTGCAGCCGATCTCCTTGGCGATGTCGACCAGTCGCCAGCCCTTCGCATGCAGCCGGAGTGCGAGCTGCTTCTGCTCCCGGCTGAGATGCCCGTGCTTGCCCTGCATCCGGATCCTCCTGTGGTCAGTGACGGCCTCATCTCACAGGACTCGTTGCGCCCACCGTTTGAATCCGCCCATTCTGAGGACGGCTTCGGCTTTCTTCGCGGCGGAGCTCGACCGCCCCACGAACAGGTAGTTGCCTACATCGAGGCTCATCGCCACGACGTGGTCGATGGCGCGAGGTCGGGGTCGAGCCGATCTGTGCCGTGCTGAAGAAGGCCGGCTTCACGATCGCCCGGAGCAGCTACTACGCCGCGAAGACCAGGCCGCCGTCGGCACGTGCGATCCGCGACGCCGAACTGGTCGAGGATATCAAGGTCGCCCACAAGGCCAACCTCGGGGTCTACGGCGCGCGGAAGATCCACGCCGAGCTCAACCGCGAGGGCGTGAAGGTCGCCCGCTGCACCGTCGAGCGACTCATGAGGGCTGAGGGGCTGCGCGGGATCCCGCGGGAGAAGACCCGCAAGACCACCCTCGGCGACGGCGCTGAGACCGAACGACCCGAGGACCTTGTCAGCAGGAAGTTCGTCGCGACAGCACCGAACCAGCTGTGGGTGGCCGACCCCTGACCTACGTCAGGACCCACGCTGGCTGGACTATGTCGCGTTCGTCCTCGATGTCTTCGCCCGAATGATCGTCGGCTGGCAGGTGTCCACCAGCCTGCGCACCGACCTGGCGTTGGACGCCCTCGACATGGGCCTTTGGAACCGGCAACGGGCCGGGCAGGATGTCACCGGCTTGGTCCATCACAGCGACCGTGGAGTATCGGGCGAAATCAACCGGTCGTCGCAACACCTCGACTGCATGGAGGTGTTCGGTGGTTCGTCGACAACAGGATGCGGATCGTGCGGTGCGGCCGGCGATGCGGTCGCCTGGGCGTCCGTATCCACCCCCGGCATGTGGAGCAGGAGTTCTGGCGGCGGATCGCCGAAGGGATGGGCAGCGAGGACGCCGCGGCCGCTGTTGGCGTGTCAGGCCCGGTCGGGTCGCGGTGGTTCCGCCACGGTGGCGGGATGCCACCGATCACTCTTGCCGCACCGTCAGGCAGGTATCTGTCGTTCGTTGAGCGGGAGGAGGTCGCCATCCTGAGGGCGCAGGACCAAGGGGTGCGCGAGATCGCCCGGCGGGTCGGTCGGCATCCCTCGACGATCTCGCGCGAGTTGCGACGCAACGCCGCCACCCGCAGCGGGAAAGTGGAGTACCACGCTTCGGTGGCGCAGTGGAAGGCCCGGAGCGCAGCCAAGCGCGCCAAGACCGCGAGGCTCGTCGAGAACCCGCGGCTGCGCGACTACGTCCAGGACAAGCTCGCCGGTGTGCTCCGTGGACCAGATGGCGTGGAGATCATCGGGCCGGACGTGGCGCCCTGGAAGGGGCGGAACAAGCCGCACCGTCAAGACCGCCGTTGGGCGTTGGCGTGGAGTCCGCAGCAGATCGCCAACAGGCTCCCGATCGACTTCCCCGATGATGAGTCCATGCGGATCAGCCACGAGGCGATCTACCAAGAGCTCTACATCGAGGGCCGCGGCGCGCTCAAACGCGAGCTGGTCGCCTGCCTGCGCACCGGTCGGGCGCTGCGCGTGCCCCGGGCCAGATCACGCAATACGCCCGGCGCCCACGTCACCGCGGACGTCGTGATCAGCCAGCGGCCCGCCGAGGCTGCCGACCGCGCGGTGCCCGGTCACTGGGAAGGCGACCTCATCATCGGGCTGAACCGCTCCGCGATCGGCACTCTGGTCGAACGCACCACCAGGTACACGATGCTCGTGCACCTGCCCCGTGCCGAGGGCTACGGGATCGTTGCGCCCACGAAGAACGGTCCACCGCTGGGCGGCTACGGCGCGGTCGCGATGAAGGACGCCCTCGCCACGACGATGACGACCCTGCCAGAGCAGCTGCGTCGCACGCTGACCTGGGACCGCGGCAAGGAACTGTCCCAACACGCCCAGTTCAAGAGCGAGACCGGGATCGCGGTCTACTTCGCCGACCCCCACTCGCCCTGGCAGCGGGCCACCAACGAGAACCACACGGCCTGCGGCGCCAGTACTTCCCCAAGGGCACCGACCTGTCCCGGTGGGAGCGCACGAGATGCAGGCCGTCGAAACAGTGAGAATGACAAGCCCATTTGGCCCCACTGTGCTGCTTTGATTTGGCCCCACCCTCCGGGTCAATGCATCGGTTCCGGGGTTGGCTCCCGGGGGGGGGTCAGGTGGTGGCGGGGTCCTTT
>NZ_JAULSC010000029.1 GCF_030518195.1 Nocardioides cremeus | reverse complement strand
CGGCGGTCGTTGGTCGAGCAGCGAGGGCCGAAGGCTCGAGCGTCGTCGAGACCCGGTGAGTCCGTGGCGTACGGCGAGCGCGTCAGTCACCGGGTCTCGTCGACGTTCCTCGCTGGCGCTCGTCACTGCTCGACCAACGAAGGGCCGCACCGTTGGTCGAGCAGCGAGGGCCGAAGGCTCGAGCGTCGTCGAGACCCGGTGAGTCCATGGCGTACGGCGAGCACGCCACTCACCGGATCTCGTCGACGTTCCTCGCTGGCGCTCGTCACTGCTCGACCAACGACGCGGCCGCCGTGCGCCGCGGGTGGCTCAGCCGAGCAGGAGCGGGTCGAGCGCGACGGCGACGAAGAGCAGGGAGAGGTAGAGGTTGGAGGAGTGGAAGAGCCGCATCGGCTGGATGGTGGCCAGGTCGTCGGCGGTCTTGGTGCGCCCCCACATGCGATGCGCCTCGACCAGGAAGACAGCTCCGAGCACGGCAGCCACGACCGGGTAGATCGGGCCGGTGCCGGCCACCGGCCACAGCAGCAGCGAGGTGGCGACCATCACCCAGGAGTAGAGGACGATCTGGCGGCCGACCTCGCGGGCCGGGGCGACGACGGGCAGCATCGGCACGTCGACGTTCGCGTAGTCCTCGCGGTAGCGCAGCGCCAGCGCCCACGTGTGCGGGGGCGTCCAGAAGAAGACGACCATGAACAGCACCACGGGGGTCCAGGCCAGCTCGCCGGTCACCGCCGTCCAGCCGATCAGGGCCGGGAAGCAGCCGGCGAGGCCGCCCCAGACGATGTTCTGGGTGGTGCGCCGCTTGAGCACCATCGTGTAGCCGAAGACGTAGAACGCCTCCGCGGCGACCGCGAGCAGAGCCGACAGCGGGTTGACCCACACGTAGAGCACCACGACCGAGGCCACGCCCAGCACCAGGCCGAAGACCATGGCCGCCCGGGCGCTGACGATGTGGCGCGGCAGCGCCCGGCGTCGGGTGCGCCGCATCTGCTCGTCGATGTCGCGGTCGTAGACGCAGTTGAACACCGAGGCCGACCCGGCCGAGAAGGTGCCGCCCACGACGGTGGCCAGCACCAGGCCCAGCGGCGGCACGCCACGGGCGGCGAAGAACATCACCGGGACCGTGGTCAGCAGCAGCAGCTCGATGACCCGCGGCTTGGTCAGCCCGACGTACGCCGCCACCACGTCGCGGAACCGGGCGGGGCCCGGGCCACCGCTCGCCGTCGCGTCGTCGTGCAGGGCGTCAGCGGCCGACTGGCCGGCGTGGGTCACGAAGGGTCCTCGATGTGCAGACGGGTGAGGTGGGTCGGTGCGGATGAGAGTCTACTGCCCGTCATCGGTAGGCTCGGAATCGCCTTGGCCCGGGGGCTGTTGCACCCCGTGGCACCCGACACAAGACTGTTGTCAGCACCGGAAGGAACCCCGTGACCTCTCCCGCCCCCCTCGAGTGGACCGACACCGACCAGCTCGCCGTGGACACCGCCCGCGTGCTGGCCATGGACGCCGTCGAGAAGGCCGGCAACGGGCACCCCGGCACGGCCATGAGCCTCGCGCCGGCGGCGTACCTGCTCTTCCAGAAGGTGATGCGGCACAACCCCGCTGACCCCGACTGGGCCGGTCGCGACCGGTTCGTGCTCTCGGCCGGCCACAGCTCGATCACCCTCTACACCCAGCTCCTCCTCGGCGGCTGGGGCCTCGAGATCGACGACCTGCAGGCGCTGCGCCAGTGGGGCTCGAAGACCCCGGGCCACCCCGAGCACGGCCACACCCCCGGCGTCGAGACCACCACCGGTCCCCTCGGCCAGGGCGTCGCCAACGCCGTGGGCATGGCGATGGCCGCCCGCCGCGAGCGCGGCCTGCTCGACCCCTCGGCCGGCGACGGCGCCTCGGTCTTCGACCACCGCGTCTTCGCGATCTGCAGCGACGGCGACATCGAGGAGGGCGTCAGCGCCGAGGCCTCGGCCCTGGCCGGCGTGCAGAACCTCGGCAACCTCACCGTCATCTATGACGCCAACCAGATCTCCATCGAGGACGACACCGACATCGCGCTGAGCGAGGACGTGGCGGCACGCTACGAGGCCTACGGCTGGCACGTGCAGACCGTCGACTGGACCAACGGCGGCAACGACTACGTCGAGGACGTCCAGGAGCTGCACGACGCGATCGCGGCGGCCGAGACCGTCACCGACAAGCCCAGCTTCATCGTGCTCAAGACGATCATCGCCTGGCCCGCCCCCAACGCCCGCAACACCGGCGCCGCGCACGGCTCGGCGCTGGGCGCCGAGGAGGTGGCGGCCACCAAGGAGCTGCTCGGCTTCGACCCCGAGCAGACCTTCCAGCTCAAGGCCGGCGTGCTCGAGCACACCCGCGGCGCCGTCGAGCGCGGCAAGGTCGCCCAGGACGCCTGGGAGCAGGACTTCCGGGCCTGGGCCGAGGCCAACCCCGAGGGCGCCGCGATCTTCGAGCGGATGCGCACCCGCACCCTGCCCGAGGGCTGGGACGCCGAGCTGCCGTCCTTCCCGGCCGGCAAGGACGTCGCCACCCGCAAGGCCTCCGGCGCCGTCATCAACGCCATCGCCTCGAAGGTGCCCGAGCTGTGGGGCGGCTCGGCCGACCTCGCCGGCTCCAACAACACCACCATCGAGGACGCCCCGTCGTTCATCCCCGCCGAGCGCTCCACCGACTCGTGGAAGGGCGACCCGTACGCCGGCCGCGTGCTGCACTTCGGCATCCGCGAGCACGCGATGGGCTCGATCATGAACGGCATCGCCCTGCACGGCGGCACCCGTGTCTTCGGCGGCACCTTCCTGACGTTCTCCGACTACATGCGCCCCGCCGTCCGCCTGGCGGCCCTGATGGGTCTGCCGGTCACCTACGTGTGGACCCACGACTCCATCGGCCTCGGCGAGGACGGCCCGACCCACCAGCCGATCGAGCACCTCGCCGCGCTGCGCGCCATCCCCGGCCTCGACGTCGTGCGCCCCGGTGACGCCAACGAGGTCGCGGCCTGCTGGGCGCACATCATGCGCACCACCGACCGTCCGGCCGGTCTCGCGCTCTCGCGCCAGAACCTGCCGGTCTTCCCGCGGGGCGAGGACGGCTTCGCCGACACCTCCGAGGTGCACCGCGGCGGCTACGTGCTGCTCGACGCCGAGGGCGGCGAGCCCGACGTGATCCTCGTCGGCACCGGCTCCGAGCTGCAGCTGGCCGTCGAGGCCCGCGCCACGCTGGCCGAGCAGGGCGTGCGCGCCCGGGTCGTGTCCATGCCGTGCCGCGAGTGGTTCGACGCCCAGGAGGAGTCCTACCGCCAGCGCGTGCTGCCCGCGACCGTCAAGGCCCGGGTGGCCGTCGAGGCCGGCGTCGCGCTCGGCTGGCGCGAGGTCGTCGGCGACCAGGGCCGCATCGTCTCCATCGAGACCTACGGCGCCTCCGCCGAGTACGCCCGCATCTACACCGAGTACGGCATCACGGCCCAGGCCGTCGTCGACGCGGCGCAGGACTCCCTGTCCGCCGCCGGCTGAGCCCCACGACGCCGTACGCCCACCAGACAGCACCGCACACCAGGAGGAACACATGAGTGACCATCTGAAGGACCTGTCCGACGCCGGTGTCTCCATCTGGCTCGACGACCTGTCGCGCGAGCGCATCGAGACCGGCAACCTCGCCGAGCTCGTCGCCGCCAAGCACGTCGTCGGCGTCACCACCAACCCGACCATCTTCGCCAGCGCCATCGCCGACGGCGAGCGGTACGACGACCAGGTGCGCCGCCTGGTCGCCGACGGCAAGAACGTCGACGAGGTGATCTTCGAGCTCACGACCGAGGACGTACGCAACGCCTGCGACGTGCTCGAGCCGGCCGCCCAGGCCACCAAGCACGACGGCAAGGTCTCGATCGAGGTCGAGCCCGACCTGGCCAACGACACCGACGCCACCATCGCCTCGGCGCAGGCGCTGTGGAAGGCCGTCGACCGGTCCAACGTGCTGATCAAGATCCCCGCCACGCAGGAGGGGCTGCCGGCCATCACGGCCGCGATCGCCGAGGGCATCAGCGTCAACGTGACGCTGATCTTCGCCATCACCCGCTACCAGGACGTGATGGAGGCCTACCTGGCCGGGCTCGAGAAGGCCCACGAGGCCGGCATCGACCTCTCGACCATCGAGTCGGTCGCCTCGTTCTTCGTCTCGCGCGTCGACTCCGAGGTCGACACGCGCCTCGAGGCCATCGGCACCGACGAGGCGCTCGAGCTGCGCGGCAAGGCCGCCGTCGCCAACGCCCGCCTCGCCTACGCGGCGTACCAGGACGTCATCGCCAGCGAGCGGTGGGCGCGCCTGGCCGAGGCCGGCGCCAACCCGCAGCGCCCGCTGTGGGCCTCGACCGGGGTGAAGAACCCCGACTACCCCGACACGCTCTACGTCACCGAGCTCGTCGTCGCCGACACCGTCAACACGATGCCGGAGAAGACGCTCGAGGCCGTCGCCGACCACGCCGACGTGCAGGGCGACAAGGTGAGCGGCACGGCCGACGAGGCCGGCGCGACCATCGAGCGGATCCGCGAGGTGGGCGTCGACTGGAACGACGTGATCCTGGCGCTCGAGACCGAGGGCGTCGACAAGTTCAAGAAGTCGTGGACCGAGCTCGTCGAGACGGTCCAGGGCCAGATGGAGAAGGTCACGCGATGACCTCGGCGGCGTCCCACGACCCTCGATCGACGGACGCCTGGGGCCGGTTGGCGGCCCACGCCACCGGGTTCGACCCGGACCTGAGGGCGTGGTTCGCCGACGACCCCGACCGGGCGGGTCGGCTCACGCACACCGTGGGCGACCTGCACGTCGACCTGTCGAAGAACCTGCTCGACGAGACGGTCCTCGACCAGCTGCTCGCGCTGGCCGAGCAGACCGGCGTCGAGGCGCGCCGCGACGCGATGATGGCGGGCGAGCGGGTCAACGTGACCGAGGACCGCGCCGTCCTGCACACGGCGCTGCGCCTGCCCCGTGACGCCGAGCTGGTCGTCGACGGCCAGGACGTCGTCGCCGACGTGCACGAGGTCCTCGACCGGGTCTACGCCTTCGCCGAGAAGGTGCGCTCGGGCGAGTGGCGCGGGGCCACCGGCGAGCCGGTGCGCACGGTCGTCAACATCGGCATCGGTGGCTCCGACCTCGGCCCGGTGATGGCCTACGAGGCGCTGCGGCCCTTCGCCCACGACCGGGTCGAGTGCCGGTTCATCAGCAACATCGACCCGAGCGACGCGGCGATGACGCTCGAGGGGCTGGACCCCGCGACGACCCTGTTCATCGTCTCCAGCAAGACCTTCGGCACCCTCGAGACGCTGACCAACGCCCGGCTGTGCCGGGCCTGGCTGCTCGACGGGCTCGGAGCCGACGTCGACCGCGCCGACGCCGTGGCCCGCCACTTCGTCGCGGTCTCGACCGCCCTCGACAAGGTCGCCGACTTCGGCATCGATCCCGACAACGCCTTCGGCTTCTGGGACTGGGTCGGCGGCCGCTACTCGCTCGACTCCGCCATCGGCACCTCGCTGGTGATCGCCATCGGCCCGGAGCGCTTCGCCGAGCTGCTGGGCGGCATGCACGCCGTCGACGAGCACTTCCGCACCGCCGAGCCGGCGGCCAACGTGCCGCTGCTGATGGGCCTGCTGAACATCTGGTACACCAGCTTCATGGGCGCCGAGACCCATGCCGTGCTCCCCTACGCCCAGCTGCTGCACCGCTTCCCGGCCTACCTGCAGCAGCTGACGATGGAGTCGAACGGCAAGGGGGTGCGCTGGGACGGCACCGAGGTGACCACCGGCACCGGCGAGGTCTTCTGGGGCGAGCCCGGCACCAACGGGCAGCACGCGTTCTACCAGCTGATCCACCAGGGCACCCGGCTGGTGCCGGCCGACTTCATCGCGGTGGCCGAGCCGGCGCACCCGCTGCGCGACGGCGACCAGGACGTGCACGAGCTCTTCCTGGCCAACTTCTTCGCCCAGACCCGGGCGCTGGCCTTCGGCAAGACCGCCGAGGAGGTCCGCGCCGAGGGAACCGACGAGTCCGTCGTGCCGGCCCGCGTCTTCGAGGGCAACCGGCCGACCACCTCGATCATGGCCCCGGCGCTGACCCCGTCGGTGCTGGGCCAGCTGGTCGCGCTCTACGAGCACATCACCTTCACCCAGGGCGTGGTCTGGGGCATCGACAGCTTCGACCAGTGGGGTGTCGAGCTCGGCAAGCAGCTCGCCCAGGAGGTCGGCCCCGCCGTGGCGGGCGACCCCGACGCGCTGGCCGACCAGGACGCCTCGACCCGCTCGCTGATCGAGTACTACCGCGCCCACCGGCGTACGACGGACGGAGCCTGATGACCACCGAACCGCTGATCGAGGTGCACGACGACGCGGCCGCGCTCGCGACCGCGGTGGCCGGCGAGCTGCTGGCCCGGCTGGCCGACTCGCAGAGCGCCGGACGGGTGCCCGCGGTCGTGCTGACCGGCGGCTCGATCGCCGACGCGGTGCACGCCGAGGTGGCGCGCCTGGGCACCTCGGGCGAGGTCGACTGGACCCGCGTCGCGCTCTGGTGGGGCGACGAGCGGTTCGTCGCGGCAGGCTCCGACGACCGCAACGCGGGCCAGGCCCGGGCCGCGTTCATCGACGCGCTCGGGGTGCCGACCGAACACGTGCACGAGGTGGCCTCCAGCGACGACGTCGACTCGGCCGAGGAGGCTGCCGAGCGGTACGCCGCCGCGCTCGCCGAGCACGCCCCCGAGGGCTTCGAGGTGGTGATGCTGGGCGTGGGCCCCGACGGCCACGTGGCCTCGCTGTTCCCGGGCTTCGACCAGCTCGACGAGCAGGGGCGAGCGGTCGTGGCCGTGCACGACTCCCCCAAGCCCCCGCCCGACCGGGTCACCCTCACCTTCCCCGCCCTGGCCCAGACCCGCAGCACCTGGTTCCTGGTCAGCGGAGAGGCGAAGGCCGACGCGGTCGCCCGGGCCCTCTCCCCCACCAGCACCACCCCGGCCGAGACGCCGGCCAGCGTGCCGCGCGGACGGGTGGAGACCACCTGGTTCCTCGACCGCCCCGCCGCCTCCCGCCTCTGACCCCGACCCGGCTGGTTTGCACGGGACGACTCGCGAGTCGGCTGGTTCAAACCGGCCGGCTCGCGGTTGTCCACAGGTAGCGGGGGCGCCGGGTTGTGACGACGTACGGCGGGCAGCCTCCGGTCCATGGACATCAAGGACATGCTCGAGGCACGTGTGGTCGACCCGGCGCTCGGACTCCCCAGCGCGGAACCGTTCGCCGTCGCTCGCGCCACAGAAGCAGGACTGACCCGACGACAGCTGGCCGACCTCGTCGACCACGGAGTCCTTCGCCGTGTCGTCAAGGGCGTGCTGGTTGGCGCATCGGCACCGGACGACGTCGCAACCCGGGCTGCCGCCCTGCGCCTGGTGGCTCCACCCGATGCGGTGGTGACCGACCGGCATGCCGCCTGGTTGCACGGCGCCGAAGGCGCGTTGGCACCCGGCGAGCACGTCGCGCTCCAACCGCTGAGCGTAGTGCTGCCACCCGGCAGGGGCCGCCTGCGCAACACGATCTCCGACGGCGGCGAGCGCGAGCTCGCACCTCGTGACATCACGTCCGTCCACGGGCTGAGGGTGACCACCGCCTTGCGCACGGCCCACGACCTCGGGCGCCGTCGCTGGCCAGACGAGGCGCTGGCGGGAGTGGACTCCCTCCACCGGGTGCCCGGGTTCGACCACGGCGCCTTCGTCGCAGGCATCGAGCGCTATGCGGGGCGGCGCTGGATCCGGACTCTGCGGGCGGTCGGGCCGCTGGCAGACGGGCGCGCCGAGTCACCGGCGGAGTCCATCCTCCGGTTGCGCTGCCACGAGTGCCGCATCCCGGTGGTGCCGCAGTACGAGCTGTGGCACGACGGTGTCCACGTCGCGCGCTTCGACATGGCGGACCCCGAGCTCAAGGTCGCCTTCGAGTACGACGGCGAGGAGTGGCACTCGACGCCCGAACAGCGTGAGCGGGACCGTCGACGCCGCGAGGCCGCCGCGCGCCTGGGGTGGATCATCGTGGTCCTGCGCAAGGAGCACCTCTTCGGACAGGCCCGGTCCGCCGAGACGATGATCCGTGCGGGCTACGCCCAGGCCCGCGAGCGTGCCGGTCTGTCGCGGCACTGGTGACGCGAGTCGGCTCGTTCGAACCAGCCGACTCGCGAGTCGGCTCGTTCAGACCAGCCGGGTCGGGACCCGTCCGGGTCAGAAGATCAGGTCGCCGGACTTGCGGCGGCTGCGCAGCAGCTTGAGGGCCTCGGTGAGGATCTCGGCGGCCTCCTCGTCGGAGCGCCGCTCCTTCACGTAGGCCAGGTGGGTCTTGTAGGGCTCGATCTTCGGGGCCGCCGGCGGGTTGTCGGCGTCCATGCTGGCCGGGAGGCCGCACTTGGGGCAGTCCCACGACTCGGGCGCCTGCGCCTCGATGGAGAACGCCACGACGGAGCGGTGCTCGCGGGCGCAGAAGTAGGTCACGGTCTGGCGGGGCGCGGCCTGGCCCCGCTCCGCCTCGCCCATCGGTCCGGCGCCGACCCGGCTGCCCCGGATAGCGCTTCCTCCACCAGCCACGAGCTCTCCTTCAACGACGGTCGAACAGGGACGGACAGGTCAGTAGGCGAGCAGGAGACCCATCGAGATGACGGTGGCGAACCAGATCACGCCGATGCCGACGGTGAGCCGGTCGAGGTTCCGCTCCGCGATCGAGGAACCGCCGAGCGAGCTCGACACGCCGCCACCGAACATGTCGGAGAGACCGCCGCCGCGACCCTTGTGCAGCAGCACGAGCAGGATCATCAGGGAGCTGGTGAGGACGAGGATGATGGTGAGGAACGTTTCCACGGTCGCGAAGCCTACGTCACGATCCCGACGGTCACAGGACCGGCATGTCGTAGAAGCGGCAGATCCCGCCGAACTCGTCGGCCTGCAGGCTCGCGCCGCCCACCAGGGCGCCGTCGACGTCGTCCTTGGCCATGATCCCGGCGACGTTGGCGGCCTTCACCGACCCGCCGTAGAGCACGCGCACGCCGTCGGCGGCCTCGTCGCCCAGGGTCGAGCGGACGTGCCCGCGGATGGCCGCGCAGACCTCCTGCGCGTCGTCGGGCGTGGCGACCTCGCCGGTGCCGATGGCCCACACCGGCTCGTAGGCGACCACGAGCCCGGCGACCTGCTCGGCGCTGAACCCGGCCAGGGAGCCCTGGACCTGCTCGAGGCAGTACGCCACGTGCTCGCCGGCCTGACGGGTCTCCAAGCCCTCGCCCACGCACACGATCGGGGTCATCCCGGCCGCCAGGGCGCGGTGCGCCTTGGCGTTGACGACCTCGTCGCTCTCGCCGTGGTGCTCACGGCGCTCGGAGTGGCCCACCACGACGTAGGAGCAGCCGAGCTTGGCCAGCATCCCCGCCGAGATCTCGCCGGTGTAGGCGCCGGACTCGTGCACGGAGACGTCCTGGGCGCCGTAGCGCACCGGCAGCCGGTCGCCGTCGACCAGGGTCTGCACGGAGCGCAGGTCGGTGAACGGCGGCACCACGACGACCTCGGCCTTGGCGTGGTCGTGCTTCTTGTCCTTCAGCACCCAGGCGAGCTTCTGGACCAGCACCACCGCCTCCTGGTGGTTCAGGTTCATCTTCCAGTTGCCGGCCATCAGCGGTGTGCGCCCGGGGGCGGGGGTGGTGCGAGCCATGTGGTCAGTCCTCCAGGACGTCGATGCCGGGGAGGTCCTTGCCCTCGAGGTACTCGAGGGAGGCCCCACCGCCGGTGGAGATGTGGCCGAACGCGGCCTCGTCGAAGCCGAGCGCGCGCACGGCCGCGGCCGAGTCGCCGCCACCGACGACCGTGAGGCCCTCGATGCCGGTCAGCGCCTGCGCGACCGCACGGGTGCCGTCGGAGAAGGCCGGGACCTCGAAGACGCCCATCGGGCCGTTCCAGAAGACCGTCCGCGCGTCGGCCAGCGCCGCCGCGAAGTCGGCGCCGGCAGCGGGGCCGATGTCGAGGCCGAGGCAGTCGGCCGGGATCTGGGTCGCGGGGACCACGCGCGGCTCGGGCTCGCGCTCCCCCGAGGGGAAGGCGGTGTCGACGACGACGTCACCGGGCAGCAGGATCTGCACGCCCGAGGCCTCGGCGCGCTCGAGGTAGGCCCGGCAGGTGTCGAGCTGGTCCTCCTCGAGCAGGCTCTGGCCCACCTCGTGGCCCTGGGCCTTGAGGAAGGTGAAGACCATCCCGCCACCGATGAGCAGCTTGTCGGCCTTGCCGAGCAGGTTGTCGATGACCCCGAGCTTGTCGGAGACCTTCGAGCCGCCCAGGACGACCACGTAGGGCCGCTCGGGGGTCTCGGTCAGCCGGCGCAGCACGTCGATCTCGGTGGCCACCAGCCCGCCCATCGCGTGCGGCAGCCGCTTCGCGACGTCGTACACGGAGGCCTGCTTGCGGTGCACGACCCCGAAGCCGTCGGAGACGAAGACGTCGGCGAGCTCGGCCATCCGGGCCGCGAAGTCCTCGCGCTCGGCGTCGTCCTTGCTGGTCTCGGCGCCGTTGAAGCGGACGTTCTCGAGGACCGCGACCTGGCCGTCCTCGAGACCGGCGACGCTCTCGTGGGCCGACTCGCCCACGGTGTCGCGGGCGAAGGCCACGTCACGGCCCAGCAGCTCGCCCAGGCGCGCCGCCACCGGCGTCAGCGAGTACGCCGGGTCGGGGGCGCCCTGCGGACGCCCGAGGTGGGCGGCGACCACGACCCGGGCCCCGGCCTCGGCCAGGGCGCGGATCGTGGGCACGCTCGCGCGGATGCGTCCGTCGTCGGTGATCACCCGGGCGTCGGCAGGGCCGTCGAGGGGGACGTTGAGGTCGGAGCGGACCAGGACCCGCTTACCCTCGACCCCCTGCTCCAGCAGCTGTGCGAGATCGGTGTGCGAAGCCACCGTCAGAGCGTCTCGCCGACGTGGGCGATGAGGTCGACGAGCCGGTTGGAGTAGCCCCACTCGTTGTCGTACCAGCCGACGACCTTGACCTGGGTGCCGATGACCTTGGTCAGCGGCGCGTCGAAGATGCAGGACGCCGGGTCGGTCACGATGTCGGAGGAGACGATCGGGTCGGTCGAGTAGCGCAGGTAGCGGCCGTCGGCGGCCTTCTCCAGCACCGCGTTGACCTCCTCGACGGTGGTCTCGCGACCGACCTCGACGGTCAGGTCGGTGGCCGAGCCGGTGGGCACGGGCACGCGCAGCGCGTAGCCGTCGAGCTTGCCCTTGAGCTCGGGGAGAACCAGGCCGATCGCCTTGGCGGCACCGGTCGAGGTGGGCACCACGTTGAGCGCGGCGGCGCGGGCGCGGCGCGGGTCCTTGTGGATGTTGTCCTGCAGGTTCTGGTCGGCGGTGTAGGCGTGGATCGTGGTCATCAGGCCCTTGACGATGCCGAACTCGTCGTTGAGCGCCTTGGCCATCGGCGCCAGGCAGTTGGTGGTGCAGGAGGCGTTGGAGATCACCGTGTGCTGCGCCGGGTCGTACAGCTCGTGGTTGACGCCCATCACGACGGTGATGTCCTCGTTGGAGGCCGGCGCGGAGATGATGACCTTCTTGGCGCCACCGGCGTCGACGTGGGCGCGGGCCTTCGTCGCGTCGGTGAAGAAGCCGGTGGACTCGACGACCACGTCGACACCCAGGTCGCTCCAGCGCAGGTTCGCCGGGTCGCGCTCGGCGAAGGTCTTGACGACCTGGTCGCCGACGCGGATCTCGTCCTCGGTGGCCGAGACGTCGGCGTCGAGGCGACCCAGGATCGAGTCGTACTTGAGCAGGTGGGCCAGCGAGGCGTTGTCCGTCAGGTCGTTGACCCCGACGATCTCGATGTCCGCACCGGAGGCACGGACGGCACGGAAGAAGTTGCGGCCGATCCGGCCGAACCCGTTGATACCTACTCGAACGGTCACTGCTGCTCCTGCTCTGTGGCTGACGGCCCGCTCCCGGACCCGGGGCGGCGTGCGTCACGACCCTATCGCCACCCGCAGCCGGGCTGCAGCCCCCTCCCGGCGTACGAGCCGGTAACCGCACGCACGGTGGCGGGCGGAGCGTGTCTCAGCCGTCCTCGGCCATCATGTCGGGGGTCAGCGACGACTCGGTGTCGGGGATGCCGAGGTCCTCGGCACGCTTGTCGGCCATCGCCAGCAGCCGGCGGATCCGTCCGGCGATCGCGTCCTTGGTGAGCACGGGCTCGTGCAGCTGGCCGAGCTCCTCGAGCGAGGCCTGCTTGTGCTCCAGGCGCAGCGTGCCGGCCATCTTGAGGTGGTCGGGCACCTCCTCGCCGAGGATCTCCATGGCGCGCTCGACACGGGCGCCCGCGGCCACGGCGGCGCGCGCCGAGCGGCGCAGGTTGGCGTCGTCGAAGTTGGCCAGGCGGTTGGCGGTGGCCCGCACCTCGCGGCGCATCCGGCGCTCCTCCCAGGCCATCAGGGACTCGTGGGCCCCCAGGCGGGTCAGCAGCTGGCCGATAGCGTCGCCGTCGCGGATGACCACCCGGTCGACGCCGCGCACCTCGCGGGCCTTGGCCTGGATGCCCAGGCGACGGGCCACACCGACCAGGGCCAGCGCGGCCTCGGAGCCGGGGCAGGTGACCTCGAGCGAGGACGACCGGCCGGGCTCGGTCAGCGAGCCGTGCGCCAGGAAGGCGCCGCGCCAGGCGGCCACCGAGTCGCAGCCGCCGCCGGCCACCACCGCGGGCGGCAGCCCGCGCACCGGACGACCGCGCTGGTCGAGCAGCCCGGTCTGGCGGGCCAGCGACTCGCCGTCCTTGACCACGCGCACGATGTAGCGGCTGCCTTTGCGGATGCCGTTGCCCTGCACCATCACCACGTCGGACTGCGCGCCGTAGACCTCGGAGACGTCGCGGCGCAGCCGTCGCGCAGCGGCGCCGGTGTCGAGCTCGGCCTCCACGACGATCCGGCCGCTGACGATGTGCAGCCCGCCGGCGAAGCGCAGCATGGAAGCCACCTCGGCCTTGCGGCAGCAGGTCTTCGTGATCTGGGTGGAGGCGAGCTCCGCCTTCACCTGTGCCGTCATCGCCATGCGACGAATCCTGCCACGGTCACGGGCGGGCCACGAGGTCGGCGTCGCCGGGCGCCCCTGCACCCAGCACGATGCTCTCGTACGCCGCTGCCAGCTTGGCCGGGTCGTGGCGCGGGCTGCCGTCGTCGGAGGCGACGTCGGCGACGACCAGCCGTGCCCCGGCGGCCTCGACGACCTCGAGCAGGTGCTGGTGCTCCTCGGCACCGATCCGGGTGTCGGCCAGCACGGTGTGCACGGCCAGCTCGGGCGCGTGCTCGACCAGGACCGCCAGGTGGTCGGCCGGGCCGAAGCCGCCGGTCTCCCCCGGCTGCTCCTCGAGGTTGAGCACCACCACGACCCGGGCGTCGGTAGCGACCAGCGCATCGCGCAGGTCGGGGACCAGCAGGTGCGGGATGACCGAGCTGAACCAGGACCCCGGGCCCAGCACCACCCAGTCGGCGTCGGTGACGGCCTGCAGCGCCTCGGGGCAGGCCAGCGGCGCGGCGGGCTCGAGGTCGACGCGGGTGATGACCCCGCCGGTGGTGGCGACCTCGACCTGCCCGCGCACCAGGGTCAGCGCGTCCTCGTCGCCGGGGTCGAGCCCGCGCACCTGCGCGGTGATGTCGAGAGGGGTCAGCGCCATCGGCAGCACGCGCCCGGCCGAGCCGAGGAGCCGGCCGACCAGGTCGAGGGCCTGCACGTGGTCGCCCAGCTGCTCCCACAGCGCCACGATCAGCAGGTTGCCCACGACGTGGCCGTTCATCTCGCCCTCGCCGGCGAAGCGGTGCTGCAGCACCCGCTCCCAGGTGCCGCCCCACTCGTCGAGCCCGCAGAGGGCGGCCAGCGCCATCCGCAGGTCGCCCGGCGGCAGCACCCCGAACTCCCCGCGCAGCCGACCCGAGGAGCCGCCGTTGTCGGCGACGGTGACCACCGCGGTCAGGTCGTCGACGACCACCTCGTCGACCAGCCGGCGCAGGGCGCGCAGCGAGGCGTGCAGGCCGTGCCCGCCGCCCAGCGCCACCACCGACTGCGCCCGGTCGGCGGCGCGGTGGGCGGCCGGGCCCGCGGCCATCACTCGCGCCCCAGGTCACGGTGGGTGGCCGTGGCCTGCAGGCCGAGCTCGACGAGCCGGCGGGTGACCTCCTCGGTCATCGCGACGCTGCGGTGCTTGCCGCCGGTGCAGCCGATCGCCACCCGCATGAAGCGCTTGCCCTCGCGCAGGTAGCCCTCGGCCACCCCGGTGAGCACCGGCAGGTAGCCGTCGAGGAACTCCTCGGCCCCGGGCTGGGAGAGCACGTACTCGGAGACCTCGTGGTCGCGGCCGGTGTGCGGGCGCAGCTCGGGGATCCAGTGCGGGTTGGGCAGGAAGCGCATGTCGGCCAGGTAGTCGGCGTCGACGGGGATGCCGTACTTGAAGCCGAAGCTGACCACCCGGATCCGGAGGTCGGTGGAGTCCGGCGACCCGAAGGCCTCGCGGATGCGCGAGGTGAGCTGGTGCACGTTGAGCGCGGTGGTGTCGATGACCAGGTCGGCCTCGCCACGCAGGTCGGCCAGCACGACCCGCTCGCGCTCGAGCCCGTCGAGGAGGCGGCCGCTGCCCTGCAGCGGGTGCGGACGCCGCGCGGCCTCCTGGCGGCGCACGAGCACGTCGTCGGTGGCCTCGAGGAAGACCAGGGTGGCGCGGCGCCCGGTGGCCTTCTGGGCCAGGTTCGCCTGCAGGGAGCCGAAGAACGAGCCCGAGCGCACGTCGACGACGACCGCGATCGGCTGCCCGGCGCCCTGGCTCTCGTCGACCAGACGGACGACGTCTCGCAGCAGGCTGGGCGGGAGGTTGTCGACCACGTAGTAGCCGAGGTCCTCGAGCTCCTTGGCCGCCGTGCTGCGCCCCGCGCCGGTCATCCCGGTCACGACCACCAGCGGTCCGGTGGCGGGCTGCTGCTGCTCGCTCATGCTTCCTCGATCTCTCCCGTGGCGGTGTTCACCGAAACGATCACGGGAGCAGTCTCCCCGGCCTCGCCCTCGGGCGAGACCGCGGCCTTGATCGAGGCGGCGGTGCGCGCCCCGATGCCGGGCACCTGGGCGATCTCCTCGACCGTGGCGGCGCGCAGCTTCTTCAGCGACCCGAAGTGGACCAGCAGCGTCTTGCGGCGCACCTCGCCGAGGCCGGGGACGTCGTCGAGGACGCTCTCGACCATCGACTTGGAGCGCCGGCTGCGGTGGTGGGTGATCGCGAAGCGGTGCGCCTCGTCGCGGATGCGCTGCAGCAGGTAGAGGCCCTCGGAGGAGCGCGCCAGGATCACCGGGTCCTCCTGGCCGGGCACCCAGACCTCCTCGAGGCGCTTGGCCAGCCCGCAGACCGGCACGTCGTCGATGCCGAGCTCGTCGAGCGCGCGCTGGGCGGCGGCGACCTGCGGCGGGCCGCCGTCGACCACGACGAGGCCCGGGGAGTAGGCGAACTTGCGGGGCCGGCCGGTCTCGGGGTCGACCAGCATCGGCCCGTCCTGGCCCTCGACGGTCTGCGAGCGGGCCTGCTCGTCGAGCAGCCGGCGGAAGCGTCGAGTGATCACCTCGTGCATCGAGGCGACGTCGTTCTGCCCGTCGACGCCCTTGATGACGAACTTGCGGTACTCGCCCTTGCGGGCCAGCCCGTCCTCGAAGACCACCATCGACGCCACGACCTCGGTGCCCTGGAGGTTGGAGACGTCGTAGCACTCGATGCGCAGCGGCACGTCGTCGAGCTCGAGCGCCTCCTGGATCTCCTCCAGCGCCCGGTTGCGGGTGGTCAGGTCGCTGGCCCGCTTGGTCTTGTGCAGCGCCAGCGCCTGGGAGGCGTTGGAGGCCACCGTCTCCTGCAGGGTGCGCTTGTCGCCGCGCTGCGGCACCCGGATCTGCACCCGCCCGCCGCGCAGCTCGCTGAGCAGCTCCTCGAACGTCGCGTGGTCGGGCGGCAGCGCCGGCACCAGGATCTCGCGGGGGATCGACTCGGAGTCGCCGGCGTAGAGCTGGAGCAGGAAGTGCTCGACCAGCTCGGCGGTGCCGCCCTCCTCGACCCGGTCGGCCACCCAGCCGCGCTGGCCACGGATCCGCCCACCGCGGACGTAGAAGATCTGCACCGCCACCTCGAGCGGGTCCTCGGCCAGCGCGATCACGTCGGCGTCGGCGCCGTCGCCCAGCACCACCGCCTGCTTCTCCAGGGCGCGCTGCATCGCGCCGAGGTCGTCGCGCAGGCGGGCGGCCTTCTCGAAGTCCATCGCCTCGGAGGCGGCGTACATCTGCTTCTCGATGCGGCGCAGGAACGGCCGGGTCTGCCCGCCCATGAAGTCGCAGAAGTCGTCGACGATCTCGCGGTGCTCCTCGGCGCTGACCTGGCCCACGCAGGGTGCCGAGCACTTCTCGATGTAGCCCAGCAGACAGGGGCGCCCGATCTGGGCCGAGCGCTTGAAGACGCCGTTGCTGCACGAGCGCATCGGGAAGACCCGCAGCAGGATGTCGACGGTCTCGCGGATCGCCCAGGCGTGGCTGTAGGGCCCGAAGTAGCGGGTGCCGCGGCGCTTGGCGCCGCGCCCGACCATCACCCGGGGGAACTCCTCCCCCACGGTGACGGCCAGCCAGGGGTAGGACTTGTCGTCGCGGTACTTGACGTTGAAGCGCGGGTCGTACTCCTTGATCCAGGAGTACTCCAGCTGCAGCGCCTCGACCTCGGTGTTGACCACGGTCCACTCGACGCTGGCCGCGGTGGTGACCATCGTCGCGGTGCGCTGGTGCAGGTGGGCGATGTCCTGGAAGTACGACGACAGCCGGGCCCGCAGGTTCTTGGCCTTGCCGACGTAGACCACGCGCCCCTTGGCGTCGCGGAAGCGGTAGACGCCCGGACCGGTCGGGATCGAGCCGGGCTCGGGGCGGTAGGACAACGGGCCGCGGGTGCTGCGCCGCTCGGGTCGGGCTGCTCGGTCTGGCACCGCACCAGCCTACGAGCCGCCGGGGACACCCCCGGTCCCGGCGTCAGGCGAGCGTGATCGAGTCGCCCTCGACGGTGAGCGGCAGCTCGTTGAGGGGGCTGTCGGCCGGCCCGGCGACGGGCTCGCCGGTCGCGACGTCGAAGACCGAGCCGTGGCAGGGGCAGCGGATGCCCTCGGCGGTGATGCTCTCGAGCGCGCAGCCCTGGTGGGTGCAGACGTTGGAGAAGGCCTTGAACTCGCCCTCGTTGGGCTGGGTGACGACCACCTTCTCCTCGGCCAGGATCACGCCGCCGCCCACCGGCACGTCGGCGGCGGTGGTCAGCGGCTCGCCCGGGTTCGCCTCCGGGGTGGGCGCCTCAGCGCTCGACCCGCCGTCGTCGTCGCCGCAGGCGGCCAGCAGCGGCAGGCCCAGCCCCACCCCCGCCGCCCCACCAAGGGCGTGGCGACGGCTGATGGGGCTAGAGGATGCTCGCTGGTCCATGGCACCAGCCTAGGCAGGCGCTGCTCGGCTGCCCACCCCCCACGATTGAGGGCCCTTTATGCGGGGCGCTTCTTCGCCGCCGCCTTCGTGCTCTTCTTGGCCGTCTTCTTCGCAGGCGTACGCCGCGTGGTCGCGGCGCGCTCGTTGGCCGCGCGGGCGGCGGCCTGGCGGCGCGTGGCGCGCACCGGGGCGGGCGCCTCGTCGGCGCCCAGCATGCCGGCGGGCTGCTCGGCCTCCTTGCCCTCCAGCAGCGGGGCCAGGTAGCGCCCGGTGTGGCTCTCGGGCACCGCCGCGACCTGCTCGGGGGTGCCCTCGGCGACCACCAGACCGCCGCGCGAGCCGCCCTCGGGGCCCATGTCGACCAGCCAGTCGGCGGTCTTGATGACATCGAGGTTGTGCTCGATGACCAGCACCGTGTTGCCGGAGTCGACCAGGCGTCCCAGCACCAGCAGCAGCTTGCGGATGTCCTCGAAGTGCAGGCCGGTCGTGGGCTCGTCGAGCACGTAGACCGTGCGCCCGGTGGAGCGCTTCTGCAGCTCGGCGGAGAGCTTGACGCGCTGCGCCTCCCCGCCCGACAGCGTGGTGGCGGGCTGGCCGAGGCGCACGTAGCCCAGCCCGACCTCGACCAGCGTGGTCAGGTGGCGCGAGATCGCGGGGACGGCGGCGAAGAAGTCGACGGCCTCCTCGATCGGCATGTCGAGGACCTCGGCGATGGTCTTGCCCTTGTAGTGCACCTCGAGCGTCTCGCGGTTGTAGCGCGCACCGTGGCAGACCTCGCAGGGCACGTAGACGTCGGGCAGGAAGTTCATCTCGATCTTCAGCGTGCCGTCGCCCGAGCACGCCTCGCAGCGTCCGCCCTTGACGTTGAAGGAGAAGCGGCCCTGCAGGTAGCCGCGCATCTTGGCCTCGGGGGTGGCCGCGAAGAGCTTGCGCACGTGGTCGAAGACGCCGGTGTACGTCGCGGGGTTGGAGCGCGGGGTGCGCCCGATCGGCGACTGGTCGACGTGGATCACCTTGTCGACGTGCTCGGTGCCGGTGATGGCGCGGTGCCGGCCCGGCAGCGAGCGGGCGTTGTAGATCTGCTTGGCCAGCGAGGTGTAGAGGATGTCGTTGACCAGCGTCGACTTGCCCGACCCGGAGACCCCGGTCACGGCCACGAAGAGGCCGAGCGGGAAGGAGACGTCGACGTCGGCGAGGTTGTGCTCGCGCGCACCCAGGACCTTGAGCTCGCGGCCCACCGTGCGCGGGCGGCGTACGGCCGGCACGGGGATCTCGCGGCGGCCCGAGAGGTACTGACCGGTCATCGAGTCGGGGTGGTCGTAGAGGTCCTGCACGGTGCCGCTGTGCACCACCTGGCCGCCGTGCTCGCCGGCGCCGGGGCCGATGTCGACGACCCAGTCGGCCACCTTGATGGTGTCCTCGTCGTGCTCGACCACGATCAGGGTGTTGCCGAGGTCCTTGAGCCGCAGCAGGGTCTCGATCAGGCGCTGGTTGTCGCGCTGGTGCAGGCCGATCGAGGGCTCGTCGAGCACGTAGAGGACGCCGACGAGACCGGCGCCGATCTGGGTGGCCAGGCGGATGCGCTGGGCCTCGCCGCCCGACAGCGACCCGGAGGGCCGGTCGAGGGAGAGGTAGTCGAGGCCCACGTCGAGCAGGAACTGCAGCCGCTCGTGGATCTCCTTGAGCACCCGCTCGCCGATCTGGCGCTCGCGGTTGGTCATGTCGAGCTCGCTGAGGAACTGCGAGGCCTCGTTGATCGGCAGCGCACAGACCTCGGCGATGCCGGCGCGGCGCGGCTCGCCCTCGGCGACCGAGGTCAGCGTCACCGAGCGCGAGACCGACTTGAGCCGCGAGCCGTCGCAGGTCGGGCAGGGCACCTCGCGCATGAAGCTCTCGAAGCGCTCCCGGCTGGTGTCGGACTCCGCCTCGCGGTGCCGGCGCTCGATGTAGGAGCGCACGCCCTCGAAGGCGGCGTCGTAGGCGCGCTCGCGGCCGTAGCGGTTGCGGGTGACGACGTGGACCTTGCGCGAGTGCCCGTCGAGGATCGCCTTGCGCGCCGAGGCGGGCAGCTCCTCCCACGGGGTGTTCAGGTCGAAGCCGAGCTCGCCGCCCAGCGCGCCCAGCAGCCGCAGGAAGTAGTCGGAGATGTGCGCGTGGCTCCACGGCTGGATGGCGCCCTCCCCCAGCGTCGCCGCCGGGTTCGGCACGACCAGCTCGCCGTCGACCTCCATCCGGGTGCCCAGGCCGGTGCAGGCCGGGCAGGCGCCGAAGGGCGAATTGAAGGAGAAGGAGCGCGGCTCGAGCTCGTCGACGTCGATGGGGTGCTCGTTGGGGCAGGCCATCTTCTCGCTGAAGCGCAGCTCACGGTGCTCGTCGTCGGCCGGGAGGTCGACGAAGTCGAAGACCACGAGTCCGCCGGCGAGCCCGAGGGCGGTCTCGACGGAGTCGGTGAGGCGGCGCTTGCTGGACTCCTTGACCGAGAGCCGGTCGACGACCACCTCGATCGTGTGCTTCTTCTGCTTGTCCAGGGTCGGCGGCGCGTCGAGGGTGTAGGTCTCGCCGTTGACCCGGGCCCGCGAGAAGCCCTGGGTCTGCAGCTGGGAGAACATGTCGACGTACTCGCCCTTGCGCCCGCGGATGACCGGCGCGAGCACCTGGAAGCGCCGTCCCTCCTCGAGCGCGAGCACCCGGTCGACGATCTGCTGCGGCGTCTGCCGCTCGATCGGCGCCCCGCAGGTGGGGCAGTGCGGGCGCCCCGCGCGGGCGTAGAGCAGGCGCAGGTAGTCGTAGACCTCGGTGATCGTGCCCACCGTGGAGCGCGGGTTCTTCGACGTCGACTTCTGGTCGATGGAGACCGCAGGCGAGAGGCCCTCGATGAAGTCGACGTCGGGCTTGTCCATCTGGCCCAGGAACTGGCGCGCGTAGGCCGACAGCGACTCGACGTAGCGGCGCTGGCCCTCGGCGAAGATGGTGTCGAAGGCCAACGACGACTTGCCGGAGCCGGAGAGGCCCGTGAAGACGATCAGGGAGTCCCGGGGCAGGTCGATCGAGACGTCCTTGAGGTTGTGCTCCCGGGCACCCCGGATGATGAGCTGGTCCTGCACGAAGTCTCCCTGGTCGATCGAACACGCGTTCGCGATGGTACGGCGGCGGCGCTGACGGCGCACGTCCTCGCCCACGGTGCCACCTACCACCGACAACCGTGCCAGCGCGGACGCCCGGAACCCACACCCACCCGGTGCGCCGTTGGTCACGCCCGGCGCGGCATGCTGGTGCCCATGACCTACACCGGAGACGTCCGGCCCGGCGGCGACCCGCAGGTGCGCGAGCTGGCGCACCTGAGCATCACCAAGGTCGCGGTCGACCCGGAGATGTCCAACAACTGCTACCTGCTGCGCTGCCGCGAGAGCGACGAGCAGGTGCTCGTCGACGCCGCCGCCGAGCCCGCCACGCTGCTGCCGCTCATCGGGGAGGCCGGGCTGTCGGCGATCGTCACCACGCACCAGCACTGGGACCACCACCGCGCGCTGGCCGCCGTCGTGGAGGCCACGGGCGCCGAGGTCCTGGTCGGCGAGCCCGACGCCGACGCGGTCACCGAGCAGACCGGCGTCGACGTCACCCGCCGGCTCGCGCACGGCGACACCGTGCGCGTGGGCCGGTGCAGGCTCGAGGTGCTGGCCGTGGCCGGGCACACGCCCGGATCCGTGGCGCTGAGGTACGACGACCCCGAGGGCCACCCGCACCTGTTCACCGGCGACTCCCTGTTCCCCGGGGGCGTGGGCAACACCTTCGGCGACGAGGCGGCCTTCCGCCAGCTCGTCGACGAGGTCGATCACAAGATCTTCGCCACGCTGCCCGACGAGACCTGGTTCTACCCCGGACACGGGGGCGACTCGACCCTCGGCGCCGAGCGCCCGCACCTGCCGGAGTGGCGCGAGCGCGGCTGGTGAGCCAGGAGCGCTACCTCAGTGGTAGGTGGCGCGCACGCTGTCGGTGACCGGGTGCGACTGGCAGGCCAACCGGATGCCGTCGGCCAGGTCCTCGTCGTCGAGGACGTCGTTGTGCGCCATGCTCACCTCGCCCTCCAGGAGCCGCACGGCACACGCGGAGCACTCCCCCTCGCGGCACGAGAACGGCGCCGGCACGCCCTTGGCCTCCAGGTGCTCGAGCATCGTGGTGCCGGGGGCCCAGTCGTCGAAGGTGTGGGTGGTGCCGTCGAGCTCGACCTCGAGGCGCACCGGGCCCGGCTCCTCGTCGGCAGGCCCCGCAGGCCCCGTGTCGGTCACCTCGACCTGGGCCGGGCCCGACGTCACCGCGTCGCCGAACGGGTTGCCGCCCAGGGAGACGAACTTCTCCTGGTGCCGGCGGGCGCGCGGGAAGTCCAGCTCGCGCAGGGCGGCGACGGTCGCCTTCATGAAGGGAGCGGGGCCGCAGACGAAGGCGTCGCGGTCGGCGTACGCCGCGGCGAAGGCCCGCAGCTGCGCCGGGTCGGGCAGGCCCTGCACCGACTCGAGCCAGTGGACGACCTGCAGCCGCTCGTGGTGCTCGGCGGCCAGCCGGGCCAGCTCGGCGGCGAAGATGACCGAGCGCTCGTCGCGGTTGGCGTAGAACAGCACGATGCGTCCGGTGCCCCTGGCCAGCGCGGTGCGCAGGATCGACATCACCGGGGTGACGCCGCTGCCGCCGGCGAGCAGCAGCAGGTCGGCGTCGAGCGAGGCCGGGGTGAAGATGCCGCTGGGCGGCAGCGAGCGGATCGTCGAGCCGGGGCGCAGGTGGTCGCAGATCCAGTTGGAGGCGTAGCCGTCGGCGGTGCGCTTGACCGTCACGGTGAGCGGGCCGTCGTCGTGCGGGCTGGAGGACAGCGAGTAGCAGCGCGCGGCCACCCCCGTGCGCTCGGAGGGCACCGCCAGGGTCAGGAACTGCCCGGGCTTGTAGCGGAAGTGCTCCTCGGCGCCCTCGGGGACCCGGAACGAGATGGAGCGGGCGTCGGCGGTCTCCTCGACCACGTCGACGACCTCGAGGTCGAAGCTGTCGATGTCCACGCGCTCAGTATCCGTCCTCGGCCCCGACGGGGACCGCTCCGTCCCGCACAGCGGCCTCGATGCTCGCGGCCAGGCGCGAGCAGCCCTGCTGCAGGCCCCGCCCCGAGGGGTCGGGCGCTCGCCGCGACAGCTCGGGGCACTGCTCCCGCGCCCCGGCGCTCCACTGGATGGAGGTGTGGTGGTCGCTGTTCTTCTTGACCCCCACCCGGGCCAGGCAGTCCAGGCAGGCCACCGTGGTCAGCCGGGCCGTGGTGTAGAGCCGCTGGTCCTCCAGCGTCTCGGGGCTGGTCGGCACGAACGAGGCCATCAGGTGCCCGTCATGACGCTGGGGTCCCCAGCCTGGTCCCCGGCCTGGTCCCCGGCCTGCTCCTCGGCCTGGCGGCGGGCCAGGTTCTCGGCCACCTCCTGCTGCCAGTACTCGTTGGCCAGCGTCGTGTCGACCTCGAACTCGAAGCGCTCGGTCATCTCGGGGGTGACGTCGGCGACGTCGACGTAGAACTGCTCGTACCAGCGGCGCAGCTGGTAGACCGGCCCGTCCTCCTCGCAGAGCAGCGGGTTCTGCACCGGCACCTTGTTCTTCCAGATGGCCACGTCCTGGAGGAACCCGCTGCCGAACATGTCGGCGTACTTCGCGGCGATGAACTGCGCGGTGGCCTCGTCGAGCCCCTCGGGCTTCTTGACCGAGATGCCGTACTGGAGGGTGAAGGAGTCGGGGCCGGTGGGCACGTGGCAGTTGATCAGCACCACCTCGGTGCGGAAGCCCTTGTAGTCCACGTCGAGCCAGTTGATCATGTACGACGGTCCGTAGTAGGTCGCCTCGGACCGCAGGAAGAGGTCCGCGTCGCCGTAGCCGCCGCTGACGTCGGGCCGGCCCTTCGACTCCATGTACTGCGTGGCCTGCGTGCCCTCGAAGACGTTGCGGAAGCTGGTCGGGAACGAGAGGTGCACGTAGTAGAAGTGCGCCATGTCGACGACGTTGTCGATGAGCTCGCGGCAGTTCGAGCCCTCGATCGGCACGACCTCCCACGCCCAGTCGGTGTAGGCGTCGGTGCCGATGCCGGGCAGCTCGGGCGGCAGCAGGTCGCGGTCGGGCGCCGAGCCCTCGACGTCGTGCCAGATCAGCAGCTGGCCGTTGCGGACCTCGGTGGCGTACTTCTGGGTACGGGCCCGCAGCGGCACCCGACGGGCGTAGGGGATGGACTTGCAGCGCCCGTCGCCGCCCCAGCGCCAGTCGTGGAAGGGGCAGGCGATCTCGTCGCCCTTCACGCTGCCCTGGGACAGGTCGCCGCCCATGTGGCGGCAGTAGGAGTCGAGGACGTTCAGCCCGCCCTGGCTGTCCTGCCAGACGACCAGCTGGCCACCGAAGCCCCGGACGCGGTGCGGCTCGCCGTCGGCGAAGGTGCTCGCCAGGCCCAGGCAGTGCCACCCACGGGCGTAGCGCTCGGGGGCGGTGCCCTGGTCGAGATGGCGGGGGGTGCTGGTCGTGCCGCTCATGTGTGTCTCCAGACGTACCGGTGGACCAAAACGAGAACAGGTTATAGTTTTCTGCTGTGTGGCGCCAGCCACACCCGCCGACTCGCGGCGGGCGTCCCCACCGATGCGGAGACCCACCATGCACCTGGCCCTCGAGCCCGAGCAGCTCGCCCTGCGCGAGGAGCTGCGTGAGTACTTCTCCGCGCTGGTCACCCCCGAGGTCCGGGCGGGGCTCTCGGCCGCGACCGGCGAGTTCGGCGAGGCCGGCGTCTACAAGGACGTGATCCGCCGGCTGGGCAGCGACGGGTGGCTGGGCATCGGCTGGCCCGCTGAGTACGGCGGGCAGACGCGCTCGATGGTCGACCAGCTGATCTTCACCGACGTCGCGGCCGACTTCGGGGTGCCGATCCCCTACCTGACCCTCAACACCGT
The DNA here is from genome assembly GCF_030518195.1 of Nocardioides cremeus. Classification (GTDB taxonomy): domain Bacteria; phylum Actinomycetota; class Actinomycetes; order Propionibacteriales; family Nocardioidaceae; genus Nocardioides; species Nocardioides cremeus. Next base: position 3,807 of record NZ_JAULSC010000029.1, on the reverse strand, counting down.
CGGGCCCACGATCATGCGCTACGGCACCCAGGAGCAGAAGGAGTACTTCCTGCCCCGCATCCTGGCCGGGGAGCTGCACTTCTCGATCGGCTACTCCGAGCCCGGCTCGGGAACCGACCTCGCCTCGCTGCGCACCAGGGCGGTGCGCGAGGGCGACGAGTTCGTGATCAACGGCCAGAAGATGTGGACCTCGCTCATCCAGTACGCCGACTGGCTCTGGCTGGCCTGCCGCACCGACCCCGACCTGCCGCGGCACAAGGGCCTGTCCATGATCCTGGTGCCCGCCGACGCCCCCGGCTTCTCCTACACCCCGGTGCACACGGTGGCCGGCGTCGGCACCAGCGCCACCTACTACGAGGACGTGCGGGTGCCGGTGGGCAACCTCGTGGGCGACCTCAACGGCGGCTGGTCGCTGATGACCAACCAGCTCAACCACGAGCGGGTCGCCCTGACGTCGTCGGCACCGCTGGTGCAGTCGCTGTCGCAGGTGCGCCGGTGGGCGCAGGAGACCAAGAACCCCGACGGCCAGCGCGTCGTCGACACCGAGTGGGTGCAGGTCGCGCTGGGCCGGGCGCACGCGCGCATCGAGATGCTGACCCTGCTGAACTGGAAGCTGGCCTCCGACGCCGACCAGGGCATCGACCTGTCCCCCGCCGAGGCATCGGCCACCAAGGTCTACGGCTCCGAGCTGGCCACCGAGGTCTACCGCTCGCTGATGGAGGTCGTGGGGCCCCAGGCGGGCCTGGGGGCCGGGTCGGACGGGGCGGTGCTCGCGGGCCGCCTGGAGCGCTACCACCGCTCCGCGCTGGTGATGACGTTCGGTGGCGGCACCAACGAGATCCAGCGCGACATCATCGGATACGTGGGCCTCGGCCTGCCGGCAGCGAAGAGGTAGGACCCCATGGACTTCACGTTCACCCCCGAGCAGGACGAGGCGGCCGAGCTGGCCGCCCGCATCCTCGCCGACCGCACCGGCACCGAGCGGCTGCGCGCCGTCGAGGCCGCCGGCGACCGCTTCGACCGCGACCTGTGGGCCGCCCTGGGCGAGGCCGGCCTGCTGTCGCTGGCCGTGCCCGAGGAGCACGGCGGGGCAGGTCTCGGCCTCGTCGAGCTGTGCCGTGTCCTGGTCGAGGTCGGACGCCGGGTCGCCCCGGTGCCGCTGGCCACCCACGGCGCCGTCGCGCTGCTGCTGGCCGAGCACGCCGACGGCGCGCTGCAGGCACGCTGGCTCCCCGGCGCGGCCGACGGCACCACGGTGCTCAGCGCTGCGGTCTCCGAGGAGCGCAGCCACCTGCCCGCACGACCGGTCGTCACCGCCGAGCCCGAGGGCGACGGGTGGGTGCTCAGCGGCACCAAGGTGATGGTCCGCGCCGGCGGCGCGGCAGCGGCGTACGCCGTCAGCGCGAGCACGGCCGACGGGGTCGGCGTCTTCCTGGTCGAGGCCGGCGCCACCGGGGTGCGCAGCACGCCGGGCCGCACCAGCGACGGTGACGAGGTCTCCCGCCTCGACCTCGACCGCGCCCCCGCCCTGGCGGTCGGCACCCCCGGCGACGCCACGGCGACCCGGCTGGGCGCGCTCCTGACCGCGTGCACCGCTGCCGAGCTGCTGGGCGTCACGGAGGGGGCGCTGCACCTGACCGCCGGCTACGCCAGGACGCGCGAGCAGTTCGGGCGCCCCATCGGCACCTTCCAGGCCGTCTCGCAGCGGCTGGCCGACGGCTACATCGACGTGCTCGGCCAGCGCCTGGTGCTGTGGTCGGCGGTCTGGCGGCTGGCCGAGGGGCTGCCCGCCGGCACCGAGGTCGCCGTCGCCAAGCTCTGGGCGGCCGACGCCGCGCACCGGCTGGCGCACACGACCGTGCACGTGCACGGCGGCGTCGGCATCGACCTCGACGGGGAGGCGCACCGCTACTTCACGACGGCCAAGCGGTTCGAGCTCGCCTTCGGCAGCGCGACCGAGCAGGCGCTCACGATCGGCCGCGCGCTGGCGACCGAGCCGGTCTGAGCGCAGGCCACCACTGGCCACCCCTGGCTACCCCTGGCTACCCCTGGCGTGCCAGGTGGTAGCGCAGGCTCGAGAGCAGGTCGACGGTGCCGTGCTTGATCCGCTTCCGCTCGTCGTCGGGGAAGTCGCGGGCGGTCTCGACCGTGGCCTTCTCGCCCTCGTCGCGGCCAGCGCCGGCGGCGATGAGCAGCGCCAGCTGGCCGCTGACCTGGGGCGCGGCCATCGAGGTGCCGGCCCAGCGGGCGAACCCACGGGCCGGGACCGGCCCGAGCACGCGGCCGGCCGGTGCGGCCACGTCGACCCACCCGCCCCAGTTGGCGAACTTGGAGACCGAGTCGCGCCCCACCTCGACCGAGGTGACGGCGAGCACGTCCTTGTTCGCGGCCGGGTAGGCCTGCTGGTCCCGCGCGGAGTTCCCCGCGGCCGCGACCACCTCGACACCCTCGTCGTGGGCGTGGGCGAGGGCCAGGTCCAGGAGGTCCGAGCCGACCTTCTCGGACGTCCCGAGGCTGAGGTTGATCACGTCGGCCCCGGCGTCGGTGGCGTCCCAGATCGCCTGGGCCACCAGGTAGATGCTGCCGGCGCCGTCGCTGTCGAGCACCCGCATCGGAATGATGCGGGCGTCCGGGGCGACGAGAGCGACCAGCCCGGCGACGAAGGTGCCGTGGCCGTAGGCCTCGTCGACCACGCCGTTGGCGTTGCGGTCGAGACCCTGCTCGCGGTCGCGGGGCCGGGAGTCGTCTTCGACGTAGTCATAGCCGTGGCGCAACCGCCCCCGCAGGACCGGGTGGCGACCGGCGACCCCGGTGTCGAGCACGGCGACGCGCACGCCCTCCCCGGTGGAGATCCGGTGCACGCGCTTGAGCTTGAACTGCTTGGCCATCGGCTGGCGCTCGAACTGCCTGGTCCGCGCCTTCACCTTCGTCGGCGTCCCGGCGGGCCAGCTGTGGTAGCGGTCGTCGGCGAGGAGGGTGTGTGCGTCGAGCTCGGCGAACAGCACGCCCTGGTGCTTCTCGATGTCCTTGGCGAGGTCCTCGGCGTCGTCGTCGTCCTCGCGCGTCTCGGGGTCGGTCGGTCGGTAGAGGTAGATCTGGCGCGAGGCCAGCACGTCGTCCTCGAGCGTGACCGGGAAGTCCCGGGTCAGGTCGTCGGCGGTGTAGCCGGTCGCGGGGTCGAGCTTGACGACGATGTCGGTGCCCGGTCGCCCGTCGTCATCGTCGTCGTCGTCGTCGCGAGCCGAGGGCGACTGCTGCGCGGTGACCGCGGCGGCCCCGGCAGGCGCCTCGGAGGCTGTCGAGGCCGGTGGCAGCACGGCCGCGCCCGTGGCCCACAGCGCGACAGCCAGGGCAGCCGCGGTCGAGCGTCGGAGGGGGTGGTTGCTGGTCATGCGGACTCCTCGGTGGTGAGGTCGAGCTCGGCGACGATGGTCATCTCCCCGTTGCTGACGCGCAGCGCGGTGATCCCGCGTGGCGCCTCGATGCGGAAACGTCCGAGGCCGTCGGCGTCGACCGACGGCACCGACCGGCCCGCGCCCACGACCTCGGCGGTGAAGACCGGCGAGCTGCTGTCGTGGGAGAGCAGCACCTGCCCGCGCAGGTCGACGACGTCCGCGGCACCGGTCGATCGAGCCTCGAGCAGCAGGTCCGCGAGCTCGCACTGCCACATCAGGTGCACGGCTTCCCCGCCCAGCCCGTCGCCCGCCCCGCGGACGGCCAGGCCGAGCTGCTGGCGCCGGCTGTCGAACACCAGGGCGGCGACCACCTCGAGCAACCGGCTCGCGCGGGATGTCGATGAGCGGTGCC
>NZ_JAULSC010000121.1 GCF_030518195.1 Nocardioides cremeus | reverse complement strand
GTCAATGTCTTTACAAAGATTTGCATCCCTCCACGCAGACGAAGCACCAGATGAAGGGTAGACTCCTTTTGAATATTGTAGTCGGCCAGTGTGCGGCCATCCTCCAGCTGCTTTCCAGCAAATATAAGCCTCTGCTGGTCTGGGGGGATGCCTTCCTTGTCCTGAATCTTTGCTTTCACATTATCAATGGTGTCTGAGCTCTCAACCTCAAGTGTGATAGTCTTCCCAGTCAGAGTCTTCACAAATATCTGCATGCCACCACGGAGCCTGAGCACCAGGTGGAGGGTGGACTCCTTCTGGATGTTGTAGTCAGCAAGGGTGCGGCCATCCTCGAGCTGCTTGCCAGCAAAGATG